>CAWJXM010000001.1:0-288839 GCA_963846635.1 uncultured Alphaproteobacteria bacterium
CGACCTTGCCGATATCGAACGCCTGTTCGGCCGCCGCTGACCCCCACCACGAAGGCGGCCAAGCGATCGCGGTAACCTCTCTCTCAAATTGAGAGGGGTTACGTGCCCCGTCAGACGACTGGGGAGCGGCCGCCGTCGACGTTGATCGCGCAGCCCGTGACATAAGAGGCGGCGTCGGAGGCGAGGAAGGTTGCGACGTTGGCAAATTCCTCGGCGCGCCCCATGCGGCCCATCGGCACCGAGCGCCCGGCCTGCGCGACATACTGCTCGAAACTCACATTCGGGCGTTCACGATCGTAGCGGCGCTTGATCTGATCGCTGACGATGACGCCGACATGCAATGAATTGACCAGCACGTTGTGCGGCGCCCCCTCCTGCGACAACGCCTTGGTAAACGCCATCTGAGCTGCACGGCTGACCGAAGTCGGGGCGCTGTCGGCACCCGGCGCCTTGGCGCCGATGTTGAGAACGCTGATGATGCGGCCCCATTTGCGCTGTTTCATCTGCGGGAAGAGCAGTCGGCAAAAGCGGATCTGGGCGAACAATTTGAGGTCGAGATCGGCCTGCCACATCTCGTCGGTCAATTCCTCGGACGGGCCACGAGTCGACTGGCCGGCATTGTTGACAAAGATGTCAATCTTGCCGAACTCTGACATCACCTGATCATAGGCCGCCTGGATCGGCGCCATTTTCGACACGTCGCAGCTGATCGCCGCGACCTTGCCCTTAGCACCTTGTTGGATCAGACCTTTGGCATCGGCCAAGGTTGCCGGGTCGCGCGCCAGGATCGCGACATCGGCGCCCGAGGCGGCGAATTCCTTGGCGATCGCCAGACCCAGCCCCTTGCTGCCGCCGGTGACGATGGCGCTTCTTCCGTCCAGTCGCACTTCCATAGCGATGCTCCTCTTTGGTTTGCGTTAGTATCGTCACCCCCGCAAAAGCGGGGGTCCAGAGAGCCTGCCCCTGGCTTGAACAGGGGGCAACCGGTGAGGCGCCGCCCTGGATTCCCGCCTGCGCGGGAATGACGCGACAGGCCGGGTGCAGTTACCCAGCGGTCAGCTGATCGATCGCCTGCATCTCGTCCGCCGTCAACCGCCATTGACCGGCAGCCCGCACATTCGCCTCCACTTGCTCCGGCCGGGTTGCGCCGGCGATCACACTCGCCACGGCCGGGCGGCTCAGCAACCAGCCGAAGGCGAGATCGAGCAGGCTGTGGCCATGCTCGGCGGCAAAGCCTTCGAGTTTTTCGACCGTGGTCCACACCCGATCGCCATAGCGTCCGGCGGCGCGCGGCGTCGAGCCGAACCGGCTGCCGGGCGGCGGCGGTGTGCCGCGCTTGTATTTGCTGGTCAACAGGCCGTCGGCCAATGGCCGAAACGGGATCAGCCCCAAACCATAGGCTTCGAGCACCGGCATCATGTCGCTGTCGAGCCCGCGCTCGAGCAGGCTGTATTCTTCCTGGCATGAAATAAAATGATGGAGCCCGCAATGGCGGGCGGTCCACTGCGCCTCGACCACCTGCCAGGCCGGCAGGGTCGAGCAGCCGATATAGCGGACCTTGCCCTGATGCACGAGGTCGTCGAGCGCGCGCAGGGTTTCCTCGATCGGGGTTGCGGGATCGGGCTGATGCTGCTGATAGAGGTCGATCCAGTCGGTGTTGAGCCGCTTCAAGCTCGCTTCAACCTCGGCCATGATGTAGCGGCGCGAGGCCCCCTCGAAGCGTCCTGAGTTATCCATCGGCCGGGCAAATTTGGTCGCGAGCACGATGTCCTTGCGCCGATCGCCGAGGATTTGGCCGAGGTAAGTCTCGGAATTGCCGCGCGGATCGCCATAGGTGTCGGATTCGTCGAAAAAGGTGATGCCGAGATCGAGCGCCTTGTGCACGACCGCGCGCGTCGCCGCAAAATCGGTGCGGCCGCCGAAATTGTTGCAGCCGAGCCCGACTGCCGACACCCGCAGTCCCGATTTCCCAAGATTACGCTCTTCCACGCGACCCCTCTCGGCGATTTCGCATTACCCCACTGCTCTGCCGAGATTATCGGGCTTTGGCCGAAAACAAAAGAAATGAGGCGTGGTGGCGAGGCTGGGTGCGGCTATGGCGGCGGTTGCAGTTTTCGCGCTTTTGAGGAACATTGAGCGCAGCTTGCAGACCCCGCGTGCTGGACGCGGGCAAAGGGAGTGCGCCGTGGAGCCAAAGCCGCCCGCCGAAGGGCCGTTTCGCCTGTGGTATCTGCTGCTGCGTGTTGCCCTTTCTCGCGATGTTCTGGGTGTCGAGCTACAACCGCGTCGAGCCCGCATGGGGCGGCATCCCGTTCTTTTACTGGTACCAACTGCTGTGGATCCCGATCGGCGCCGGGCTGACCCTGATCGTCTATTTCGCCACCCATCGATAGTCCTGAGCCTTAGCTTGCCATGCCGATCAACTGGCCGCTCTGATCATCTTCATCCTGCTGTTCGCGCTGATCACCGTGCTCGGCTTTCTCGCCGTGCATTGGCGCCGCGGCGATCTCGACCTGCTCCATGAGTGGGGCCTCGCCGGCGGCCGCTTCGGCACGGTCGTGACCTGGTTTCTGCTCGGCGGCGATCTCTACACCGCCTACACCTTCATCGCCGTCCCGGCGTTGATGTTCGGCGCCGGCGCGCTCGGCTTTTTCGCCGTGCCATACACGATCATGGTGTATCCGTTTGTTTTTGTCGTGTTTCCGCGGCTGTGGTCGGTGGCGCGCCAGCACGGCTACATCACCGCCGCCGATTTCGTGCGCGGTCGGCACGGCAATAAATGGCTGGCATTGGCGGTCGCGGTGACCGGGATCGTCGCGACGATGCCCTATATCGCCTTGCAATTGGTCGGCATCCAGGTCGTTATCGCCGCGCTGGGCATCTCGGGAACCGGGCTCGCCGGCGATCTGCCATTGATCATCGCCTTTGTCATCCTCGCCGCCTTCACCTATACGAGCGGGCTGCGTGCGCCGGCGGCGATCGCGATCGTCAAGGATATCCTGATCTGGATCACAGTCATCGTCGCGATCGTCGTGATCCCGATCAAGCTCGGCGGCTACGCCAAGATCTTTGCCGCGGTACCGCCGGCGAAATTGCTGTTGCCGGCGCCGCAGGGCCACAGCCTCGGCCTCTACAGCGCCTATGCGACCCTGGCTTTCGGTTCGGCGCTCGCCTTGTTCCTTTATCCGCATTCGGTCACCGGCGTGTTGTCCGCCAGCAACCGGCTGGCGATCAGCCGCAACGCCGCTTTTCTGCCGGCCTATTCGTTCTTGCTTGGCACTGATCGCGCTGTTGGGCTTTATGGCGCTCGCCGCCGGCGTCGCCAAGGCGCCGGAATTCGCTCCGTTGATCAAGCAATACGGGCCGAATTGCGTCGGTGCCGGCGTTGATATTGGCGATGTTCCCGTCCTGGTTTGTCGGCGTCGCCTTTGCCGCGATCGCGATCGGCGCCTTGGTGCCGGCCGCGATCATGTCGATCGCCGCATCGAATTTGTGGACGCGCAACATCTACCGCGAATTCCTGCGCCCGGACTGCACGCGCTGCACAAGAAGCGCAGATGGCCAAGATCGTTTCGCTGATCGTCAAATTCGGCGCGCTGGCGTTCATCCTCGGCCTACCACTGCAATATGCGATCCAATTGCAGCTTTTGGGCGGGGTGTGGATCATCCAGACTTTGCCGGCGGTGATCGGCGGGCTCTATACACGCTGGTTCCACGATCGCGCCTTGTTTCTCGGCTGGCTTGCCGGCATCGTCGCCGGCACCGCGATGGCCGCCTCGCAGCAGTTCAAACCGATCTATCCGCTGCACTTGGCCGGGGTCACCGTGCCGACCTATGCCGCCTTTGCCTCGCTGGTTCTGAATTTGATTGTCGTCATCGTCCTCACTCCGGTTTTTAACGCGATCAATGCCGAGCGCGGACAGGACCAAACCCAAGCCAGCCATTACGTCTGACCCCGCGCCGATGCCCGCTTTGCGGATCGGCCTCGGCGGACACCTGCTGGCCCAGGGCTATCGCATTTGCATTTTGCCGAACTGGGCGAGGAGGCGGGTTAGGAAGGTGTCGTCCAAAGCGGCGCGCATGCGCTTTCCCTTTATGGACCCCTTGGAGCCTTCGAGTTTGGCAAGGTTTAGAGCAAGGCGCCGCAGCAGGGCGATATTTTGCGGGCTGTGATCCTTGCGGTTCCTGGCTTGGTCTTCGTTCATGATCACGTCGAGGACCCAATGCAGACCGTTTTCCACCCCCCAATGGGCACGTGCCACCGCGCCGAAGTGCTCAGCGCTTAGAGGGGTGCTCAGCAAATAGTAGGCGGTCTCGGTCGTGATCTTGGCGCTGACCTCGCGGGTCCGGAGCACGCGGCCAATGGCAGCCAGCCCGGGCCAGGCATGTCGCTCTTGCAGCCAGGCGATGTCCGTCGAGACCAGACTGGTTCGGGTCTCGATGCGGCCGTGATCGCCATCGACCGTGGTATGGCCAATCTCGGCGGCGCGGGCGGGATCGTCGAAGAAGCAGCGGACATCGTCGTGCAGGCTGCCCTGGTTACCCTTCAGTGCGAGCACATAATCGCCACCCTGCTCGATCACTTTGGCGGCTATGGCGCGCTGACAGTTGAGCGCGTCGGCGGTGACGATGCAGCCCTTGAGCGACAGCAGCGCCAGCAATTTCGGCACCGCTGTGATCTCGTTGGACTTGTCGTCGACCTTCACCTGACCAAGCAGCAGGCGCTGCTCAGCGGACCAGGCATGGACCATATGCAGCGGCGACTTGCCCGTGATGCGATCAAACGAGCGCCGCAACGTCTTGCCGTCGACGGCCACCACGCCCCGCAGGCTCTCGGCGAAACGCTGCATGAAGCGGGTGAAGCAGGTCTCGAACGGCTTCGGATCGAGCAGGCGGAACACGCGGCTGAAGGTGTCATGGCTGGGAGTGCCATGACACAGGCGCAGAAATTGGCGCAGGTATGGTGCTTTGATCTTCCCAAACAGCGCCATGTCCGAGCAATCCTCGCCGCCAGACAGCAGAGCGCAGAGCGCGATCAGCAACAGTTCATGTAGATCGTGGCGGGCATTGTTCTGTCGTGGGTCCACGATTTCGGCAAAGCAAGCGACGAATTCTTCCATAGGGCGGCCTCAGCGCTGGATCGAATACCGAGAACTCCAGCTATATCCCCTCCGCCGCAACGCCCGCGTTCAAGCGCCAGCGCCATATGCGATAGCCCTGCCTGCTGGCCGTAGACGGGTATCCATCGGCGCCGCCACGGAGTAAAGTGTGTGGTCGGTTGGCTGGCAGGTCGTCAGCCAACCGCCATCACCTGGAGGATGCGTCGATGATCTATGAAGTCCGCACCTACACACTGCGCCCCGGGACCTTGGCCGAATTCGAAGAGCGCTATCAAAGACGCCTGCCATCGCGGGAGAGGCATTCGAAACTGGGTGCCTTCTGGCACACCGAGTTCGGCCCGCTCAATCAGGTCATTCACGTCTATCCTTACGACGATCTGCAGCATCGCACCCGGATACGCGCCGCGATGGCGCAAGACGCCGAGCGCAACGCGATGCCCGGCGGCGGAGAATTCATCGCGGAGCAGCAAGCCGAGATTGTGAACCCGGCACCCTTTATGCGCCCGCTCGGCAGCCGCGACTACGGCACCGGCAACGTCTATGAGATGCGCACCTACACCTACGCTCCGGGCGACACCGCGAAGGTGCTCGAGGCGTGGGGCAAGGCGATCGAGGCGCGCGAGCGGTTCTCGCCATTGGCCGCGTGCTGGACCAGCGAACTCGGGGCACTGAACCGATTTACCCACATTTGGGTCTACAAGGATCTGAACGAGCGGGCTCGGATTCGTGAGGAATCGCGCCGGCCGGGCGGTGCCTGGCCACCGCAGGCCGGGGTACGGCCGGTCCGGCAGGAAAACAAATTGCTGATCCCGGCCTCGTTCTCGCCAGTGCGATAGCGGCGCGATCGCGACCTTTGCTCGTGAAAACCTGACCCGTCTCCCCCGGATCGTGTTTCCGGGGGAGCCTCCTCTCTCGCAATTACGGGAGAGGACGCTCAGCAGCCGACGTTTGGGGCGTAACGGCACCCGACGCTAAACCTGAGCGCAAATGTTTGTTAGATCTGATTCATCAGCAATTTTACGTAGGTAATTTCCCTAAGTAACAAACCGGATTTCGGCGGCCGCAGCCGAAGATGATGCTGCTCTCATCGAAACGGATGGAGGGGCATCATGTACAGGCAGCTCACAAATGCCGGCCATCTCAGCGGGATCATCGAACCAGAGCGCGGCGGCCTTGCTGTTACCCGCTCCGGCGAGCTCGATACGCTGGTGGCGCTGGAAGGCATCGGCACGCGTCTCGGCTTTTCGCGCAATCAGGAAATCTATACCGAAGGCGATAGCACCGATTGCTGGTACAAGGTGGTGTCCGGCACAGTGCGCATTTGCAAACTGCTGGCCGATGGACGCCGTCATATCGCCGAGTTCTGCTTCAGCGGCGACTGCTTTGGCCTCGACAGCACCGGCAGCCGCGTTTTCTCGGCGGAGGCGGTCAGTGATGCGATCGTTCTGCGCCTGCCGCGCAAGGCTACCGAGCAGTTGATGGACCAGAACCCCGCTCTGGCGCGGCTGCTGCGCGAGACCATGCTGCGTGATCTCGCCAACGCGCATAGCCGAATGCTGCTGCTCGGGCGCATGACAGCCTCGGAGCGCGTTGCGGCATTCCTGCTCGAGATCTTTGAACGGCGCGACGTGACGAGGACGTTGGGTCTTCCGATGTCGCGCACCGACATCGCCGATTACCTCGGACTGACGGTCGAGACCGTGTGCCGCACTTTATCGATGTTTAGGCACGAGCGGATGATCGCGATTCCCAACCCGCACCGGATCGAACTGCTCGATCGAGCGGCCCTCGAAGCGATCGGCGAGGCGCAGTGAGATTGGCGCTGGTTGATCCAAGTCAGTGCCCGGTGCGCCGCTGTCCGGTTCTTTATAGGGCATTCTCGCCCTCGAGGTCAGGATGCCGACTCCTCGGGAACAACACCCTCTCTGCCCAGCTCAGAAAGCGGTTTGTATAGTTGATGACGATGAGTTTGTCGCTGAACTTGCTGAAGATATTGCTCGAAGCCTTCGGCTTCGCCGTGCAGTCATACAGTTCCGGAAACCAATTTTTAGCCGATGAGCGGCGCCACGCAGCGGGCTGTTTGGTGATCGACCAGCACATGCCGGGAATGAACGGTCTTGATGTGATCGACAATCTGCAAAGGGAGGAAAACAAAGTCGCAACGATACTGATCTCTGGCCGTCTCGATGCCAAGACGAGGGAGCGCGCGATCCGCCTGGGTGTTCGCGAGCTCCTCGAGAAGCCTTTTTCCGCTAGCCGCCTGATAGAACTCGTTCGGCGGATGCTCTTGGAAACCGACTGATATTGCTTCTTTGGAACAAAAAATTGAGCGTCGGTCTATCGACAACTTGGTGAAAGAAATGACTGTAATTTTCTATAGAAATGCCAAGCTTCTTTTCCTTGATGCCATTTTTCATTCTGAATTAATCGAGAAGGTCTGACAGGCCTTCAAGCACGACGGTAGTGGCGTGCTTCATGAAAGACTTCCCGGTTTACCCGACCCATACTGCGGATGCCGCTACTCGTTCACGGAAACGCTGTCGCCGTGTGTCGAGAGCGGCCACCGAAAGGGCGCGCTGGCTTGGCACCTCTCGCCAATCCAAAAGCCGGCGAGGCGAAAAGGGTCAGGCGGCGTTGCGGTCGAGCAGCTCGATGTGGACGTTCTGCGGGCCGCGCAAAAAGGCGATGCGCACGCCCGGCCGGATGGTCTTTGGCTCGACGGTGAATTCGGCGCCCTTCTGCTTTAGCTCGGCGACGACTGCATCGATGCCCTCGACCCGCAGCCCGATATGCTCGAGCCCGAGATAAGGCGGTTGCGGCGGCTCCCCAACGGCCTGCTCCGCCGGAACCTGCGCGATAAACACCGCGACGCCACCGAGATTGAGATCCATCCGCGACCTGCCGTCGGACTGGATCGAGCGGATGATCTCGGCCCCGAACATCCGCTCGTACCATTGAGCGGTTTCCTCGGCATTGGGGCTGCGCAAGTGAATATGGTCATAGGCGAAAGCGGTCATCGCGTTTCTCCCTGGTCGAGCGATCCGGAGCAACTTTAGGCGGGCGCCACTACGGAGGCCAGCGCAATCAATCGGCGCTGACGCCACCCGGCGATCATGCCGGCGCGTGACCGCCGAATTGCACGTCCGATCGCGTTCATATTACTAGTGTGCTCAAAACGTGAGCCAAATACCCAAAAGGAAGGCGGCGATATGGCGGATTTACCGGTGGCCGGAATACGCATTGCCGCCTCTGCCCGCTTTCCCGACAGCGTCGAGAGCCGCTCGTCCTGGATCGCGGCGGTGTTGGCAATCGGAATATTATCAATCTCATATGGTGCACCGCTGATTGTCGTGATCGGGCTGAAGCCGATCGCGGTAGCGCTCGACGCCGATCGGTCGGTTATCGCATTAGCCGCCGCCCTTGTCTGGGTCGGGACCGGGATCGGCGGCATCCTGATGGGCTGGGTCGCCGACCGGGTCGGTGTGCGGCGAACCGTCGTTTTCGGCGCGTTGATGACGGCTTTCGGTCTGATGGTGTCGGCGACCGGCCATGTCTGGGAGCTTTACGTTGGACATGCGCTGCTGATCGGCTTTTTCGGCGGCGGCGCGCTTTACCCGCCGCTCCTGATCTATATCAGCCGCTGGTTCGACCGCCGCCGCGGCACCGCCCTCGCCCTGATCTCGTCCGGTCAATATATCGCCGGGGTGGTCTGGCCGTCGGTGTTCGAGCGCGCGATCGTTTGGTTCGGCTGGCAGGGGGTGATGCTGGGTTTCGCCGCCGCGCTGTTGCTGATCGTGCCGATGGCGCTAATGCTCAGCCCGTCGCCGCAGCCAAGCCGCGCCGCCGCGCTCGGTGCGGCGGCATTCCGCGGGACGACGGCGTTGCGGCTGCGCCCCAATACGGTGCAGGCCATGCTGTGCGCCGCGTCATTTCTCTGTTGCGTGCCGATGGCGATGCCGTCGAGCCACCTCGTCGCCTTCTGCAGCGATGTCGGGATCGCGCCGGCGCAAGGTGCGGCGATGCTGTCGGTATTGCTCGGCTGCGCTTTTGTCAGCCGGCAGTTCTGGGGCTGGGCCGCCGACCGGATCGGCGGTCTCGCCACGGTGTTTGCCGGATCGGCCTGCCAGGCATTGGCGATCGCCGCATTCTCGGTGACGCGCAACGAGGCCGGACTGTTCGCAATTTCTGCCGCATATGGGCTCGGCTTTAGCGGCATCGTCCCGGCCTATGTGATGGCGATCCGCGAACTGTTCCCATCGTCGGAGGCCACTTGGCGGGTCCCGACTTTGTTGTTCGCCGGCATGTCGGGGATGGCGTTCGGCAGCTGGTTCGCGGGCGCACTTTATGATTATTTCGGATTTTACGCACCCGCCTTTGCCGCCGGCGCCCTGTTCAATCTCGCCAATCTCGCGGTTATCAGTTTTCTTGTCCTCCGCCAAAACCACGGCAACCGCCGCCTTGCCGAGCCGGCGCCGGCGTAGTCCAGCGCCCTCAGGCCGCGACTTTTTCGAGCTTTTGCAGAACGCGAATGCGCGCGGGTAACGCGCCCTGGGAAACCCGCGCCATGATCCGGCCGGACAGTTCGCCGACAAAGATGTTGCCGCGGCTGTCGACGGCGATGCCGTGCGGCGAGGTGAAATGCCCGGGTTCGAGCCCGGCATGCATCTTTCCGAGCCGCGCCAACACTTCGCCCCTGTGGCTGTGGATGCTGACGCGCGGACCGATATTGGGCCAGTCGCGATTGATCTCGCCCTGCGGCCCGCCTTCGCCGATATAGACGAGCGGGTTCGGCCCCAGCGCCATGCACATGCCGTTTGGCCGGTGCAGATTGTTCCACTGGGTCTCGAATTTGCCGTTACCGTCGAAAATCTGCACCCGGTGGTTTTCGCGATCGGCGACATAGACCCAGCCGTCGGGATCGCAACAGATATTGTGCGGCACGTTGAACTGGCCGGGATCGGTGCCGGGTTCGCCCCATGACATCAGCAATTTGCCGTCGGGCGTGAATTTGTGGATGCGGGCGTTGCCGTAACCGTCCGAGACATAAAGATCACCGCGCGGCGACAATGCCGTATGCGTGCAGCGATGAAACGGCTCGCCACTCATATAGGGTTTGGGCTCGCCAGGGATGCCCAATGTCATCAGCACTTTGCCGTCGAGCGTGCAGTGCCGGACGGTGTGGTCGCCGTCATCGGTCAGATAGATCGTGTCGTCCGGCCCCATATGGACGCCATGCGGCCGGGTGAACACGCCCTCGCCCCAGGTGCGCAGCAGATTGCCCTCGGCATCGAACACCGCGACCGGGTGCTCGCCGCGATTGAAGGCATAGACCCGGTCATTGCGGTCGACACCGACCGCCGCGACGTCGCCGAGCACAATTTCCTCCGGCAATTTGGCCCAGGTATCGCGCACCACGAAAGTGTATTTGCCGCTGCCGAGCTCTACGGCCATGCGTCCTCTCCCGATCGGATGTCGTTGCGTTTGTGATCATAGGCCGGCTTTCCCATTGCCGGCGAGCGGATATCGGGCATGCGTGTTGCGCAACTCAGAAAAATGGCAAATTCCTGCTTAGCTGTGGCGCTGGTCGCGCCTCGATCGTAGGATACGCGATCAAACGTTTGGTTCGACATCGATCGCGGAGGAGCAAGAGGAGCCGATATGCCCGAAAAACTGATCTCTGGCGACAATCACATCGACCTGACCTATCTGCCGCCCGATTTGTGGTCGTCGACCGCACCCAATAAATGGAAGCTCTCGGCGCCGCGCGTCGAGGAGATGGACGACGGGCTGCACTGGTTTGTCGAGGCCCAGGACAAGGGCATGTGGAACGGCGTCGGCCCCGGCTTTCAGCCCTACCAAAAGGGAATGTTCGGCCATATCGACGAGATGAAGGATCTCGGCTTCGAGTGGAATTCAAAGCCCGGCGCCAAGCCGCGCCCGACCACCCCGGAATTGCGCCTCGCCGATCTCGACCGCGACGGGCAGGACGCCGAAATCGTCTATGGCTGCCTGATGATCAACGATCTGATCGCCGACGCGCCGCTGCGTGCCTGGTCCGACAAGGTCTATAACGACTGGGTTGCGGATTTCGCCAAGCGCGCCGATCCGAACCGCGTCTATCCGCTGGCGATCATCCCCAACACCGACCCGGAAGAGGCCGCCGCCGAAGTACGGCGCTGCGCCAAGATGGGGCTGCGCGGCGGCGACCTCGCGTTCAAGCGGATGACGCCGCCGCTCTACACCGATCTGTGGTTCCCGCTGTGGGAGGCCGCAGCCGAGTGCCGTTTCCCGATCTCGTTCCATTCGACCGGATTCAAGGCGTTGCGCGCCCCCGACAATCCCGAGCAGGAGCGGAAATATTTCACCCAGTGGCGGCTCGTGCGCTCGGCCTTGTTCCAGCTCGACACGATGGAAGTCTTGGTGTCTTTGCTGGCGTCGGGCGCCTGCGAGAAATACCCCGATTTCAATTTCGTGCTCGGCGAGTCGGGTGTCACCTGGCTGCCCTATGTGTTCGACCGGCTCGACACCGAATATGCCGACCGCGCCCGCGATCTCGGGTTCAAGCTGAAGCCGAGCGATTATTTCCGTCGCCAGGGCTATGTAACCTATCAGCAGGACCAGTTCCTCGAACCGATCATCCCACTGATCGGCGAAGACAACATCATCTGGGGCGCCGATTATCCGCATCCCGATTGCATCTGGCCGGGCTCGCGCGACACCCTCGACCGCAACATGGCCCACATCTCGCCCGCGGTGCGGTCCAAGATCACCAGCGAGAATGTCACGCGCCTCTATCAACTGCACCAGTAACCCCGCGCTAAAGGGCGACGCCGCTGCGCCGCCCTTTCAACGTCCCGCCGTTCGCGCGCAGTTTCACCTTGCGGCCCCAGGCCGATGGGTTACGCTTCGAGGCTGGGCAAGAATGCCAATACGGCTGCACTGATGCCGTGCGTCCTTCGAGACGGCCGCGGAGTTTATCCTCGGGCCGCGCATCGCGCGGACCCGTGGGCGGCCTCCTCGGGACGACGATCGTCGCCAATGCCATTATAGGCTTACGTCATGCTGAGGAGCGACCCGGCGCAGCTGGGGCGCGTCTCGAAGCACGCATGCAGCCTGATGCAGCGTATTCTTGCCCAGCCTCTTCGCTCACCCACCTACACGCTGTTTGACTGGTACCACCGCACACGCCTCTGAGATGTTCGTTATCTGACCTGTTTCACCTGTTTTATCAGGTCGAGATCAGGTGACTTGCCTTTCGTAATATTCCAAAGCCTGGTTTCGCCGCCCAGCAAAGCGGCTTGGTGGCGGCAAAGCCTCCTCACCCCTTAGAGCCCGACCGATAATGAGTCCGCCAATTTCAATCATTTGTCGCCTCTCTCCGTCATTCCCGCGAAAGCGGGAATCTCGAGCTGGCGACGCGGCAGCAGTTTGCCTCCTGTTCAAGCCAGGGGCAGGCTCTGGACCCCCGCTTTCGCGGGGGTGACGATAACCTATTGGGAACTCGGCATTCATTTTAAGTCAGGCTCTTACCAAGCCTGCCTTTGGTGCTCTTGCCGCAAATCTGCAGCGAGATGTTCCTTCCTGGTGCAACTCCACGACCCCGAACAGCCAATCGGCGTCACAGTAAGACGCGAACATGGCAAATTGATAGTTGGTCATAGCCCCATAATACGGCCGCTCTGGAACGTGGAGCATTTCGGTCAGCGGCAATTGGCGGCCGACCTTCGACGCCCGGCAGGGTGCAATCTGCAACCGCGGCTTGGAGGACTATCACTGATGAGCCGCCCACCCGCCAGAATAGCGATGGCCCCACCGCATCCGGGGATGTTCATCCGCGAGGAAATTCTCGACGAACTCGGCTTGACAGTGAGTGAGGCGGCGAAGGTGCTGGACGTGCGTCGCGCCACCCTCTCCGACCTCGTGAACGGCAACGCGGCATTGTCGGTGGAAATGGCGCTGCGGATCGAGAAGGCGTTCGGCGTTAAGATGGAAACCCTGCTGAACATGCAGGCATGACACGACGCCTACGCGATGCGCCAGCGCGAAGGTGAGATCGCTGTCAAACCCTACCGACCCTCCGCTCCCGACCCGTGCTGACCCGCCGCAATCGCGCAGACGAAGGCTTCTATCCCGAGTCGGTTCAGTAGTGTAGGCTAGGAAATCACAGCGCATTGCGCCGTTTTTTCGTCCGTTCCTTGGTCTCTTACGGGGGTTTGCTGCCCACGGACGGCGTTGCGACAGTTAGCGGGGCTAAAACCAAGCCACGACTACGCGGCTCCGCTCGTGGGATCCCGATCGGCGCGGTAAGCCCGGATGCTTCGTTCACCGTATGCATAACCCGCTAGCTCCATGCGTCCTCGAACTCAATGCCGGATATGCTCGTGATGATATCGATACGGAAGGGAGAATTCTCGAGGATACTGACGGCGGACAAATGCATCATATTGGTGCCATAGCCCTGATCACCCACAACGTGTTGCTTGTTCAATTCGCGCGCGAGCCAGCAATCGGGGCGATCGCGAGCCGAAAGAAACATTGGCCGAGCAACAGACCGACGAACAGAACATTGGCGGCGGCGATCGCCGGGTTCGCCGGGATCATCCCGACCGCCAGTGTAGAAAAAGCGCCATTGGCCATTTGCATAAAACCGTAAAGGCCAGACGCGGCGCCGATCATCTGCGGCTCGATGCTAATCGCTGCCGTGATCGCAACTGGTGAGGCAGCGCCGACGCCGATCGAAAACAGGATCATTGGCGCGAGCACGGTCAGAACAGTGAGCTTGCCGCTCACAGCCACGGCAAAAAACAGCACCGCGCCGATCACCGCCAACGCACTCGCGCCAAATAATCCTCAAACCCTGCGCCACTTAATTCTCAAAATGACAAACAGAGGGAGTATACTTGTTGGACGCTATGGCCCTCGCATCTGACTGATGGTCGTGAAGATTACGGCAAGTAGCTAATCACATTTTTCCAATAGAGCCAAATTGGCTGGTCGCGGCCTCGCGGGAGATTTGCGTTGGTTCTCCCATCCCCAACCACTGCTACTCTCCACCCCTCCGACGCAATTCCCTCGGCAAATCAGTATTAAATCAGGTGGGTATGAGACCAAAGCATTCTCGGGTCCGTTCCAGCATCGTCTTGGTTGCGGCCACTTCGGCGGTCCGGCGCACCGGCGTCGCTTCGACGTCGACGATGATCGCCCGCTGCAGATCGATCAGGTAATTGGTGCCATAGGCGAAGCCGATCTTCATCTGCCTTTTGTTGGTCCAGGCTGCTGCCGGATCGGTGAGCGAGGCGTATAGCGCCGGCCGGACAGTTCGAAAAATTTCGCCAAATGTGTGAGTTGCATCACGCTGTCTCAATTTTCCGTCAACCATCTTGTCGAACGTGCTCGACATCGTCGTGAGCACATCCCCGGCAAGCCTAGCCTTGGGGAATTTCAGTTGAGGAGCAGTGCAACCATGAAAATACAACGGCGATCGTCGAAGGACCGGTTGAAACAAATGGCGGGGGCAACTGCCGGTCTCGCCATCCTTGCTTACGGCGCTTACGGCGCTGCCGAACCGAAAGCGGCGCTGGCCGCTGACGGCGCGGTGCTCAGTACCGCCGCCACCACGGCGCAGGCCGCTGCCACGCGGGCGTACTGGACGCCGGAGCGATTGGCGTCGGCCCAACCGAAGGACATGACAGCGTCGATAGCCTTCAGCCCATCCTCGGGATCCGCCCCGTCTACCGGCCCGACCACGGTCGTTCCGGGCGCACCGGCGAGCATCGCGTACGACAGCGCGTGGGCGGAAGAATTGCTTAGCCTCAGCAGTAGCAACAGCAATGAGGTGAGCCCGACAGCGGTCGGTTCCACCGGCCAGCTTTATCCATACACCATCGACCGGCTTTATCCCTGCGCGGGGTCGGGCTGCCCGCAATCGAGTGACAGCTACAGCGACATTTTCGACTTCTATCCCTACGCAATCGTCGGGCAACTATTTTTTACGGAGCCCAGCGGCAACTTTGTCTGTTCCGCATCGGTCATCCGCCTCAACGTCATCGCAACGGCTGGCCACTGCGTGTCCGACGGCAATGGCCACTTCTACAGCAATTGGCTCTTCATGCCGGCTTATCACGCCGGAGTTGCGCCGTTTGGCAGGTGGACCTGGGCGCAGGTCGTCGTGGCCGGCCCCTGGTTTAACGGCGGCGGCGTCGTGCCCAATAAACAGGATGACGCCCTTATCGTGCTCCAGGAAAATTCCGGACAAAAAATCGGCCAAGTGACCGGCTATCTCGGTTATGAATTTAACGCGCCGTTGCCGACGCACCTGACCCAGCTCGGCTACCCTTGCAACCTCGACACCACTTTTGGCGACTGCGTGCAAAGCCTTCAATTCGGCCCAGTCCGGAACGACTTCGCAAGTCTTCTCCGGCCCCACCAACAATTTCGAGTGGGGCTCGGCCGCGTTCGGCGGGGCCAGCGGCGGTCCGATAATCCAAGATTTCGGGCAGCAGCCGTTGCATCCCTCGGGCACCCCGCCCTTCGAAGCGTTCGGCGGCAACGTCCTGATCGCCTCGAACTCGTATGGCTATACCGATACGTCTGTTCAGGTTGACGGCGGCTCGATCCTTGCAGCTCCCGGCCAGTTCGGCGGCTCGCTAAACACCTTTGGCGACTTGATCAATTACGTCTGCGGCGAAGGGAACTGCTGAGGCGCGCGACCCGCTCCCCATTCCGGCGCGCGATGGGGAGCGCCTTAGGGAGATCTTCACGATGTCGCGGGCGTAAAACAGCTTCAGGTCTGCGACGTTTCATTTTCGGTGCGATGTCAACCAGGTGGTCCCGTTATGCGTATCAACATCCAGTGCTTCCGTGCGGGTTTGGGATCGGCAATCCTGTCGTTTGTGCCAACGCTCGTGCTGGTAATTTCCACTGTTGTAGTGGTGCGGCCGACATTGGCGCAGAATGGCGCTAGCCAGACCGCACCGCCATCGCAGGCAGGTTCCGGGTATTGGACCCCGGAGAGGATGCGGTCGGCCAAGCCGGCGATGCCGACGGTCCCGGGAACGCCGCAGAGCGGCTCCTGGACATCCGGCCCGAGCGGTCCGAGCGGCGGTGCGCCGGGCAAGGAGCCACAGGTTCAGCCCAATCCTGGCAATACCCGGTGAGGGGCTTTGCGATCTGGCAGCGATGATATCCGGCCATCGACCGGCGACGACATAAGGGCTGGCGCCAGGACATGGAACGGCGCGCACTGGAGCCCGCACCATCCGGCGCAAGCTCTCAGCACTGTCGTCGCTGTTTGATTACCTCTGCGAGAGGAATGCGGTCGCAGGCAACCCGGTCGATGGGGTCAAGCGGCCGATGGCCAATGGCAACGAAGGCACCACGCCGGCGCTTGGCGACCGTCAGGCTCGCAAGCTGCTCGAAGCGCCGCCGGCGGATACGCTCAAGGGGGGGTTCGCGATCGCGCCATTCTGGCCACCCTGCTCTATGACGGCATCCGCCGGGAAGAGCTTTGCGGCCTCAGGGTGAAAGACCTGCACAGCCGCCAGGGCGTCATGCATTTCCGGATCAAGGGCAAGCGCTAGATCCCTGCCGCTTTTTTGAGCAATTACACGCACAGGTATTTTGTCCGCAAGAGATTCGCTGGACGAGCGCGGGCCACGAGAGTTTTCCACCGCTGATCGGAGCCCAAATCCAGGAGTTTTCCGCGAAGGAGAATCCTAACTGAAGATACATAAGAAGGTGGTGGCGAGGGCAGCGAAGTTGCGCGGATTGTCGTGGAAGTGATGATCGATGCGCAGGGACAGATCGACCATCTCCACGGCTTTGGCAACGACTTTGGTCCGGCGGCGGAAGCGCGCGAGAAATCGCGGATGTTGCTGTTGTCCTGCTCGATGGAGAAGGTCAGGTCTTTGCCGGTGAAGAGCTGGTCTTCGGGGATGAGACGGTGAAAGCCGTCCCCGTCGTCGGCGAGGACGGTCTTGCCCTTGAGGCCGACTTTATCGAGGAGCTTTTGACAGAGCCTGCCCCCGCGAAGGCGCTAGGGTATGTGCAAAACGGGTGCGACACGCCAGGTCGCCAGCGCTCCGAGGGCTTCCCGCACGAGGTGGGTTTATGATTGTTGTTTCGGCACACTCGGCAAGAGGGTCCGGTATGGAGCGAAGCCTTGGCCAATTTGGGGACCGTCGCCTCGAAAAGGGGGGCGATGCTTCTCGACCGTATGATGCATTTGGAGACCAGCTGCTTGCGCCGTCTGTCGCAAGGCCGGGAAGAGGTCGAGATCCGCTTTGGGCGTTTGCTCCGCAATCCGCGCGTAGGCGTTGCCCAGATCATCGCCGGATGGAGCGAGGAGACGGCGCCAGCCGCCGCGGGGCGGCATGTGCTGGCCATCCAGGATACCAGTGAAATCCACTTTCGCACGACGGAAAGTCATCGCCGCGGTCTGGGGCTGATTGGCAAGGGTGTCGGCCGCGGCATCCTGCTGCATCCGATGATTGCCGTCGATGCGGCGAGCGGTGAATGCCTCGGGCTGGTCGGCGGCGCTCTGTGGACGCGGCCCGAACCGGCGGCGGTGCCTGCGAGCAGTCAAAAGAAGAAAAAGCGCAACCCGCAGCGGCTTCTGAACGAAAAGGAGTCGCGCCACTGGATCGAAACCGCACAAGCGGCCCAGCCCGTGCTTGCCGCGGCCGCCACGATCACGATCGCAAGCTGGCCACGGGCGGCACGCTGACGACGGCGGCGTGCCGCTGGCCGGTGCTGGGCACGCGCCGCCTCACGCTCCGCAAGCGCGAAGACCGGCCCGAACGCGAGGCCGAACTCGAATTGCGCGCCGGATCGGTCACGCTCCTACGGCCTCGCGGGACCTGCGACCCGGGCCTGCCGAAACAGGTGACGTTGACTCTGATCGAGCTCAGCGAGCCCAACCCGCCGGCGGGCGCCGAGGCGGTCACGTGGCGCTTGCTCACTACCCATGCCGCGCCCGATGCCGCCAGCACTTGGCAAATCGTCGACTGGTACCGAAAGCGCTGGATTATCGAGCAATTCTTTCGCACCCTGAAGAAACAGGGCTTGCGGATCGAAGACAGCCAAGTCGAGACCGCCGATTGCCTTATTAAGCTTGTGGCCATTGCGGCCCGCGCCGCAGTCATCATCATGCAGCTGACGCAGGCCCGCGACGGCGCGAGTAGCTTGAACGCTCCCCTCGTCTTCTCTTCAGCCGAAATCGCTACGCTCGACGCCGTCAACGCCTCCTACAGTCGCCCCCAGAGCAATCCTCACCCCCACCGCAGCCTCGCCTGGGCCGCGTGGATCATCGCGCGCCTCGGCGGGTGGCCCTTCGACAGGCTCAGGAGGGCGCCCTTCGGCACGACCTCCGGGGCCCATCACCTTCAAACACGGCCTCCAAATCCTGCAAACCATGGCAAAGGGATGGGAACTTCGTGATTTGTACACTCCCTAGCTTTATCGCGGCGGCGATCCCCGAACCAGCCAACCGACCACTCCATCTCCTCCAGGGCGATATTCTCCATAGTGCGCCTCCCGGATGCCTCAATGCCGTGCACGGCAGCATACCCCTGCGCGCGTCGGGAAGCCTCCCGTCAGCAGGAGCCAATCTGGCGCGCCCAGATGTGTGCATCCCCTAGGGCCTGCGCCGGAGCAGGCTTGTATGGGGCAATTGTTGTCAAGCCTCCCGTTTCGGATGTCGCGGCCGGCTTGGGCGGATCCGAGGGGGATCGAACGATCCGAGGGGAGCGCGCCTTGGGGCTGCACGCCCAACACACTTGTATTCGGTAGGCCTCGGGTGGGCCTGGACCATGATGCAGCGATGCGCATCAGGGGCGAGGCTCCGGCGGCGGGCCCATTCTCTGGGACGGCGTAAGAGCCATGCCTGCCGCGGGTCACCGCCACCTCGGACCGGTTCGGCGCCCGGCTGCGATCACGGCAACGGGCACCGCATCGGGTTTAACAATACGCTGCCGTCCGTCTACGCTGCCGGCCGGAGCACGACCCCCTCGGGGATCTCGCCGGTGGTCGCCAGCCGCCACAAGCTGATGAGCAGCTTGCGGGCCAGGGCCACAATCATGGTTTTGCGGGTGGCGCCGCGGGCATCGGCGGTACGTCGCCGATACCATCGCGCCAATGCGCTGTCTTTCTGGAACATCAGAAACCGCCAAGCCAACTGGATCATGCCGCGCCGCACCCGGGCATTGCCGGCCCTGGCCAGGCCCTTTTCCCGGCGCCGGCGCCCGCTCTCGTCCGGCGCCCCGGTCAGACCGCCAAACCGCGCCACCGCCCGCTGATCGCGCAACAGGCGCGCGAAAGCCTCCTGGGCGAGCAGGTCTGCCGTCTCGATGCCGACGCCGCGAACCGGCGCCAGCAATCGGATCATCGGGTGGGCACCGGCGCGCGGCGGCTGCTGCAACCGCTGCAGACGTGCGCTCTCGATCTCGCCGATCTGCTCGCCGAGCAGCGGCAAGCGCGTCATCTCGCGACGCAGTTCGGCCAGCGTGTTGCCCGGCAGCGGCGCCCCTTCGGGCGTCCTCAGGGTCTCGAGCCGCGCCGCCGCTTTGCGCAAGTTTGGCTTGAACCCGCGGATGCCGAGCCATGCCAGCGTGCGTTTGATGCGATTGATGATCCGCCTGCGCTCGCCGACCAGTGCGTCGCGCGCGCGGCCCGGCCGCCGCGCGTCCTCCTCCTCCAGGCTCGGGATTGCGATCATCGGGCAGTGGTCACGGTCACCGCGCAGCCAGCCGAGAAAAGATCGCTTCAACAGCGCCACATCGAGCCGGTCAGTCTTCGCCCGGCGATGCTCGCGCGAGACCGCGATGCTGGTGGGGTGGATCACCTGGGCTTCGACATCGCGCGCCCGCAGCCGTGAGCCTTCAGCCCACGGGCTTGACCCGTGGGGTGCCAGCCATACCCCGTCACGGCCGGCCTCAAAAGCAACCGCAATTCGGTTGATCTTGCGCCCGGCCCGCGCCGCCTCGGACCGCCAGCGGTGCCGCAGCCGGAGCAGCACCGCCTCGTTTGGGTCGAGCTTTTTCGCCGGGTGCCGCTCGATCCCGGGCACAATCCCGGCAACCAGCCGGCGCGACTGGCTCATCTCGATCACGGCGATCAACGTGCTATCCTGGTCCAGAGCGGTGAGGCAGCGGCTGAGGTCATTGGCCTGCGGCATGGGACACCCCCGTCGGTTTGTTTGCAGCGACGATGGTGCCATTCTCTCGCCGCTCGCCCCATAGCATCTCTGATGGCCGTAAAGCGGTTTCACCGTCGTGTCGACGTCAAGAATCAGGGTTCGCGCACCAGCGGCCGCGTGCAATAGTCGAGCTGCTCCTGCCGCCACGCCCGCCCGGCTTCCGCCGCGATCTTGCTCAGCGCCCGACGCACTGCGTCCGCGCTGACCATCTTGTTCATCCCGAGCCGTGGTGGAGTGACCGGGTCGCAGCGCCGCGTCGTGATGTGGGCATAGCGCCGATGCCCGGCCAGCACCGACACCATCACTGTCCCCAGTATGTCCCGCTTCGGCGGCGCGTTCGGGCTCGTCAGCGACAGCGGGCACCCCGCAACCCAGGCGTCGAACAACCCGCCTTGCTTCAAATACTCAATGAAAAACGGAAGCTGGCCAAGCGGGGTCAGCGCTGCCCCCTCGCCCTTCGCCCATTCCACGTGAACCCGGCCCGCAAACGTGTCGGCGATCACCGACCGTTTCTTGCCGTACTCTACTGATGGTTGCTCACCCGCTGGGTGCCTCGCGGCCACCGCTCGACCCGTGTTCATCCCATTGCGTCTGCACGGCTTCGCCGATTTTGCCAACGACCAACTGCCGGAAACAGTGATTAAAAAGGCTGGCCGACGATCATCTCGGAGCGATTCTGGCGCTGCTGGTTCAGGACAAAAGGACCTGAATTGGCAATACGCTCACTACTCACATAAGGGAAGCCGACTCGGTCGGGCCGCTCAACGCGGGCCCGGCCCTTTCCAGGGAACTGTGCGGGTCAAACCTGTAGACGCCTTTATTGCGATGGCGGGGCCGCTATTTGCGCCGGGGTCAGGTCCTGCGGGAAGCAATGCGGCTGCTGAAAGTCAGTCGGCGTCGTGTTCGCAGGCGCATACACAATATTGTCGTCGTTCGGGGTATTATTGAGCCCAGCAAACAATCGCATGCGATATGCGATCGCGTGATCGGCACAGGAGGAATCCCCGCTAACGCCAAGCGCCCCAATGACTTGCCCACTGACATTATAGAGCGCGACCCCGCCCCCGAAAGTGATGATCCCGCCGGGCACCTCGCCAATCCCGGTCCCTTCGGGCTGGAATTACGGATTGAACGGGTTGGACTCGTCGAGTTCCCACAACGAGCCGCCGGGCAGCGTCGATGCGTAAAGATTGGCGGTCGAGATCGCAAGGGCGGTATTGCTGAAATCGTTCGCGGTCGATGCCTTGGCGATAGCGATGGCGCGGCTCCCAGGCCATGGGTCCTGCTGCGAGGTAACCGGCGCAGTGCTGATCACAGAACAGAGCACACCAAAGCGATCGACGACTGCCGACCACATTCTGTTCGGCTTGAAAATCCCCCCATTATCGTCGGACAGGTTGACGACCTTGGATAATTGACTCTGGACCTTCGCGACAGTCGCTGCCGGGATACCGCAGGCATTGCCAAAGGATCCGTCCGCCATCGCTGGCGCGGCAAGCCATAGCGCGGGCAGGCCGGCCAGCGCGAAGCCGGAGATAAACCTTCTCATCACTGTCTCCCTAATTCTGCTGTTTTGGTTAACCGAAATTTCTGGCTGCAGCAGGCCACACGCCAAGTCCCAACTATCGAGAATAGTTGTGGCCTTGAGAAGGCTAAAAATAGTTCTGTTCCCAATACCAGTCAACGAGAATAGTTGAATAGGCCGCCAGTTCGCTTGATCTCGGCGCTTTTACTATTAACCAATATGCACCGCATGTTGTCGGGAAGCGAGCGCTCCGCCTTTGAGCCTGTCAATCCCAACCCGGATCCGAGGTGAGCAATGCCGACCTGGCGTATTGGATTGAGCAGCGTGCAGACCCTCCCACCGGCTCGAAGCTTTAGAAGCCGAGGCCAAGTGCGGTCGATCAAGTCAATCGATCCGGTTGCTGACATGAGCGCGGCGGCGCTCGTTTCGTTATTTTTGTTTCGCGACGACCCGTGTTCGCAACGAGCCGATAGAAGGCGACTTGATCTCCACGACATCGCCGGGTTTGAGAAAGCGCTGCGGTGCAGAGCTGCCGTCCGGCAGCAATTCGCTCGAATTGGCAGCAGTACCCGCCGCGGTGCCGCCGCTGATCACATCGCCGGGATAAAGCGTAAAGTCGCGCGACAGGTATTCAAGATATTCACCGAAGGTGAATACCATATCGCGGGTGTTGAAACGCTGGCGGCATTCGCCATTAACATAGGTTTCAAGATCGACGTTTGTCGGATCGATCTCGCCCACGGCAATGCAGGGACCGAGCGAGCACGATGTATCAAAATTTTTCGGAAAAGCGAAATTGAGTGGTCCGCCCGGCGCTTCTCGCGGCGCACGAATACTCCAATCACCAAGCATCGTGACTCCCCAGACATACTCCTTGAGCTGTGCGGGGCGCAGATCGGCTCCTCGCTTGCCGAGCACGATTGCGATTTCGCCCTCATAGTCGAGCCGGGTGCAGCGCTTCGGATAAACCAACTCACCCTCCGGGCCGACAATCTCCCGCCCAAGCTTCCAAAAGCCCCAGAACCCGGCATTGCGGATTTCGTGATAGGTGTCGCCCTCATAGGGCCGGCCGCGCATTTTTGCCGCCATCGCCGCGGCATGATCCGCAAAATTGCCGCCGGCGCAGGCGATCCGGGCGTTGTCCGGACGGGGCGCATGCAACCGCACTTCGGAGAGGTCGTAAACGATCCGCTCACCCATCGGGCCCAATCGGTCCGGCGCCTCCTTGAACAGATAATCGATCGCGATCTGCGCCGCTTCGAGCGTGCGTGGCCCGCCCTCGATCATGCGAGCGAGATCCGGCGGGACGATGACCTCAGCCATCTCGCGGGGACTCGGCTCGTCCGTGCGCTCCCGCAGATACTTGGCGTATGCATAGGACAGGTCGACGACAGTTCCGTCCAGCACGGCACCGGTTCGCTTGAACGAACCATATACGACGATCTTCATGACGGACGTTTCCTCCGGAAGGAACGGGCGTATCTAGCGCAGGTGCGCGATTGCGCTGCGGTAGTGTTCGACGCAGGTTTTGTGCGGTTTCAGAGACAAGTTGCTTAACCGGCCCAATCGACGTCAGGTCGGTGGCTTCATCGCCACATCGAGCATGACATTGGGCAAGATTTCGCGAATCACACTGCGCAGGGTGGCTTCATCTTGGGCGATCGCACAGGCCAGAAGTCGGCGCGAGCCGCGGCGCAGGATCCGAGCGGTGGCGCGTCCGTCGTTGCCGGGTCGGATCGTTGCAAACGTATCGGCGGGTTCGACCCGTTTTAACACTCGCTTGAGCGCCTGGAGTTCATCAGCAGTCTCGACATCATAGGCCGGCGCTTCCGGATTGTCCGGCTCGGCTTCTTCTTCGACGGTGGCGTCGATGGCTTCGACCGCGCGGTACCGTGACAGCGACTGATAGATCGCCCTGCCGGGTTCCGTATCGATGCGCGATTGCAGCTCCCAGCTCTCGCCGCGCGCCGAAAGTTCGGTGATCAACGCGAACAAATCATCGCTATCCTCCTCATGCGAGCAGGTCAGAAATGCCAAGCGGCCATCATGCTCCACGACCCGGTCGTCATCCTCGGGAAAGCCGAGTTCGGCGAGCGCGTTATCGAGCGCACGCCGGGACGCAACCAAAAGTGTTGTCACATGCAGGCGTCGTCCGCTTTCTGCCGGGTCCTTCTCCGCCATGATCTCCCTCCGCAGGGGCATAATCAGCCGGTCGCAATCCTAGGCGGCGGCGATCCGGCGCGCGATCAAAATTCCGCAATCTCCGCCGCTTCTGGTCGGATTGAGCTTCACCGGCCCGATTCGAACGCATATCCCGGTCAAAAGATATGCTGATCATCGGGCGAATGCCGAACATCGACACCAGCATCGACGTTCCGCTGCGTGACATCAGCGGCAAAAGAGCGGTCTACCGGAATGCGACCGCTCAGGATAAAGGAGTTGGGGCGTGAAGCGGCCGCTGCCCAGTACCATTCCCAAAACGCCGGGCTTGACCGGCGCTTGGGCGAACTCAGGCTAAGCGTTCAGCGGTTCCGCGCACCAGGCGTAAGGCGGCAGTTATGAAATGGCGTATTGGCAAGGTCACGGTTACGAAGATCGTGGAACTCGAAGTCACCGGCGGCAGCCGCTTCCTGCTGCCGCAAGCGACCTATGACGAGATCCGGCCGATCGGCTGGCTGTATCCTGACTTTGCCGACCAACACGGCCGGCTCAAGATGAGCGTCCATGCTCTGGTGGTCGAAACCCCCGACCGGCGCATCATCGTCGACACCTGCCTTGGCAACGACAAGGAGGGCCGCCGGATCCCAAGCTGGAACCGGCTGCAGACGGGTTTCCTGGCTGATCTTGCTGCGGCTGGCTATGCGCGCGAGACGATCGACACGGTTGTCTGCACCCATCTGCATGTCGACCATGTCGGCTGGAACACGATGCTGGTCGAGGGCCGTTGGGTCCCGACCTTTCCCAACGCACGCTATCTGATGGGGCGCATTGAGTACCGGCATTGGACGAGCCGGCACGATCGCGACGACATGAGGGCGGTGCTCGCTGACTCGGTTACGCCGGTGTCGGAGGCGGGACTGGTCGACCTCGTCGAAACCGAGCACCGTATCTGCGACGAGGTCAGCCTTGTGCCGACCCCCGGCCACACGCCCGGCCATGTCAGCCTGCGCATCGCCTCGAATGGCGAAGAGGCGCTGATCACCGGCGATTTCATGCACCACCCTTGTCAGATCGCGCGGCCCCAATGGTCGTCGACCGCCAATTCAGACCCCGATCTTGCACGCACCACTCGGGAAGCGATGCTGACCGCCTCGCCGGTGCCCCGGTGCTGGTCATCGGCACCCATTTTGCCGGCCGAACCGCAGGCCATATCGTCCGCGACAGCCCCACCTTCCGCCTCACCCGTTAAAAAAAGAGCGCAGAGCTGCTTGCAAATTGCTGCGGGCCAGCTATCGGCGCTCGGGCCCGAATTGGGCTGCCCCCGCTTAGCGGACTGAAGAGTAGCCGGCAGACGCGACGCGTAGCCCAATTCTAGTTGGTTTGCGGCAGGACTTCTCGATGCGCGGGCTTCGCCCGCAGGGAAATTTCCCGGCCCGGCGAGAACACCGAAGCGTGAGCGACGTTTAAGACTGGGTGGAGCCCGTCGCCTAACGCGAGTGACAGCGATGGCGGCTCGACAGAAGGGTGAGGATCCGGCCCGCCATGGTGGTTACTGCGTCCCCAGAAAGTGTTCCGTGACCGCTTCATCGACGCTCGAAGCGACTTTGGCGCTCGAGACGCGTGACGCGCCAGCGCCGCGGCGGTCTCCGGGTGCCAGCGACGCGGCGATGATGACGCGCTGTATCGAGCTGTCGCGGATCGCGGCGGACAAGGGCGAATATCCGTTCGGCACGGTGATCGCCCTCGATGGAGAGATCGTCGCGGAGGGGATCAACACGACGCTGCGCGACGCCGACGTCACCCGTCACGCCGAGGTGATCGCGCTCTCCGACGCGCAAAAGAGGCTGGGGCGAGAAGGGCTGCGCTGCTGCACGCTCTATTCCAACATCGAGCCCTGTGCGATGTGCGCTTATTGCATTCGCGAGGCATGGATCAGCCGGGTGGTCTATGCCCTCGCCTCGCCGGTGATGGGCGGCCATTCGAAATGGAACATCCTGCGCGATGACGGGCTGTCAAACCGCATCCCCGAGGTTTTCGGCGCCGTGCCGGAGGTCGTCAGCGGCGTGCTGTTGCACGAAGCGCAACAGGCCTGGCGTGACTGGAGCCCGTTCGCTTGGCAAATGATCAAATTGCGCGGATTGCTGACCGCACCGAGCGCCCAAGACAACGATATTAAAGTGCAGCCGGCACGCAGCCTGTCGCTGCGCCATTATCTGCACATCCTGTTCATGCGTGGCCGCCAATCGCGCCATCAAATCGCGCGGTCGGCCACTTTGCTCGATGATTTATGAACGTGCGAATGAGCCAAACACAATCCGATGACCGGCCTGATCACCAACGTCACTAGCCCGCGCGCGGCCGTGGACGCTGCCGAGATTGCGCGCGACCGCAGCCGAAAATCGACGCCGCACGGTCCATTGCGTCGTTTGTTGCGCCGCTCGATCCATTTCTTTGCCTATCATCTGGTTCTTGCACGCCGGAACACCCGGATCACGCGGGCAGCCGGATTTCGCCTGAGTGTGCGGCCGACGGTGTTTCACCCGCGCTATTTCCTCAGCAGCGAATACTTTGCCGATTTCATCAGCCGCCTCGACCTCCGCGGCCGACACGTCATCGATGTCGGCACCGGATCGGGCATCCTGGCACTCGCGGCGGCGCGCGCCGGCGCCGAATACGTCGTTGCCGCCGATATCAATCCGAATGCCGCGCTGACCGCGGCCGAAAACGCGCGTGCCAATGGCTTCGCCGATCATGTCAGAGCGTTCTGCTCAAACCTGCTTTCGGCGGTGGCGCCGCGGCCTTTATTCGACATCATCTTGTCGAGCCCGCCAAAGCACGCTGGCGAACCGCGCGACCTCGCCGATCGCGGCTGGCATGCCGGCCCCGACTATCGCGACATCGCGGCATTATTCGACCAGGCGCGCGAGCGCTTGAAACCGGGCGGGCGGGTTTACGTTATGGTCTCGTCCGATTCCAACCTCGATCTCCTCGCCAGGCTGATGGATCGGGCGGGTTTTCGCGCGCAAATCGCTCTCGAGCGCTCGATCTATATCGAATCGTTCATCATCTACGAGCTGTCGGTGGATCAACCAGCGGCGACCGTTCCGTCGATCCGCGCGATCAATTCCGCCGACAGCGGTCCGGCCTCGGCCGCGGCGACGCATTCGGCGAGTTCGCGGCGGTTTTTGACCCCCAGCACCACAGTGTCGACGCCGAGCGACAGCGCATAGCGGTGCGCGAGCGCCGCCGGGCTCGTCCCCAGTTCCGCCGCGAGTCGGCGAAACCCTGCGGCGCGCGCATAGTCGCGCATTTCGGGGTGGTCGGGCGGCAATGGGCGGTCGAGCGCGCTCGTCAAGGCGCCGGCCTGCACTGCGCGGATACCCATGACGCCGACCCCATGTGCCCGTGCCGCGGCGATGACCTCGCGCGGCTTTGCGGGGCCATCGAAAAATTTGAGGCCGCCCGGTGAGTCGAGCAGATTGGCGATGCACTGCACCGCCGCCGGCGCCGGGTCTTCCTCGATGAGCCGGATGATCGTGTCGGGATGACCGATGCCGGTCAGCCCCCAGGCGCCGATCAGCCCCTCGGCCACGAGCTTTTCAAAGGCGGGGCGCACGTGGTCGACAAATGTCTGATAGAGGGTCATACGCGCAGCGGCGTCGGCCCAGCGCGCCCGATGGACCGAATCGGGTACAACATTCGAGTGTAAAAAGAACAAATCAAGAGTGGAGAGGCGCAAGCGCTGTAGGCTGCCTTCAATCGAGCGGCGCAAGGTTGGCTCGATTTCGGCCGGCGGCAATTCGCCGAGATTGCATTTGCTGGTGATCCGCACGCCATCGGGCAGCCGGCCGCCGAATGCCGCGCCAACCACCTCCTCGGCCTTGCCGTCACCATAGCGCGGCGCGAGGTCAAGGAGGTTGATGCCGGCTGCAACCGCGGCGTGCACGGTTGCGACGCATTCCTCAAAGGTCGTCTCGCCCCAGACCTGGCCCAGACCACCGCCGCCCAAACTCAGTGCGGAGACCGGCCATAATCTGCCCAGCTGATGTCGCTCCATGCCATCCTCCTCGATTGCAGCTAATCGCCTCCCCCGATTTTACCTTCGCGATGGCCGGGACGCACCGGTCGTCGCCTTGACAGCTTTCATGCCAACGACGCTAAATGCCGCCGGCTGAGAGCGGGCGCGTAGCTCAGCGGGAGAGCACACCCTTCACACGGGTGGGGTCACAGGTTCAATCCCTGTCGCGCCCACCAGCCTTTCCGCCGTATTTGGCGGAGCTTGGTGTCGGCCCTGTGCCCGAAGCGCGGAACGTGACCCGAACATCCGCCATCGGCGGACACTAGGCTGGCACTTGCGTTCGCCGGGTGTTCTTTCAGTCGTGTGCCCTTTTGAAACGTGGCGCAGTATACTGCCAGTTGCCGCCGCTGGGCGTGATCGGCCCGCCCGGAAAGCCTCGGGACTTGTTTATGTGAGAATTGTGGCAGGCCCGATGCACGGCCAGCACAATCAAGCGCACGCGCACCGCAGCCCTGTTAGTCTTTTGGTCTCGAAACCCGGGACAGTTCCGCACATTCAAACTCCGTCTCAACGCTGGTAACGATGATTGACAGCCAGGCGGAGGGCGCGGACCCGTTCGGGCGGACGCTTTATTCCTAGACAGAGAGCTACGCAGGGCAGCTGTTGGCGCTCAAATCAAACGCCTGGAGCTGCCAATAACCGGCAGCGCACTCGGCGGACGACCGTGCGCCGCTCGGCCTCAGCCGGCGTCGGAGTTGTCGATGCCGGTCAGGCGCGCGGTGCCGGGTGAACCGCGGGCGCTCGTCTAGCGCTTATCCTCAGGGTGTAGGCCCTCGCGTCCAGCTTCGACCGCGACTTCCGTGTTGTGTTCTTTGCTTTGGTCCGGTTCGGTGCGGCCGACTGTGCCTCCGCTTTCGACGCGGCGCTCGTCCCAAGAAAGCCCATCTTGGCCGCCGCTGGTCTTCGCCGCGGCTTGCTCCGAGCGCTCCGCCAGCTTGCTCGTATATTCGTCGGCCTTGTAAATGTTGCTCGCGATCGACTTTAGTTTCGCCGCGTCGTCGTTCATCCCCAGCGCATGTGCATACGCTGCGGCGGTGCCAAAGCCAGCCAGACCATAATGTGACATGCGCTGATACTGCGCGATGATCACGATATCCCGGAGCTGACCGTCAAACTCCCCTTCGAGGGCGTGCTTTTTAGCCTCCGCGACAAGGCCCTCCATTCCCTTGCAGTGATCCTTGCCGACATTTCCGCCCTGAGCCTCGAGGATCGATTTCAACGTCGCCGTATGCTGGCCGATCACGCTGACCGATCGCGCCAGCAACTCCTTGAGCGTAATATCGGACGCTTTGTCGCTGAGGCTCTGCATCACGCGCTGCATCTGATCATTGGCGGACCAGAGATCCCGCAATTCCTCGATGTAAACGTCTTTGAGGGTGCTGGCTGATGACATTGTCGCATCCACCGATTTTGTTGCCGTGCAAGGCGGAGAAACGCTGTGGACGTGTCTGCATATGACGCCACACAGGCGAACCAGCCTCTTAGATTATTAACTTCATGCGTCTGCCGCGGTTCCGGGAGCGGCGGCAAGGCGTCGAAATTGGAAATCTCATTGGCGGAAAAGCGCCGGATTTTTGAAGAATTGGGTGGAAAGCAAACTGACTTCAACGAGGGTTGGTCACCCATTCTTTATAATTATAAGTGATCGTAATAATTATAAGTGATCGTAGTCCCGTCGCTCAGTGGCCGCGCATTGGGAACCTTCTTTATCCGCACGATTTTGGCACGACGCAGCGCCCAAGCCGCCTATTTCTTGGACCGACCGGGAACCTCAGCGGCTAATCGCTGTTACCAATGTATGGAGGTCTTGTTCGAGCACAGGCTGGATAAAGCGACCCGCGAGTGGGAGGCGCTCTCGCCGCCTCAGCGGCGACTGATCGGTCTTTGTGTGGCGCTTGGGTTCAGCGGTGTTCTGTGGTTCGGGCTCATCACAGCGCTTGTTCATCTCCTATGAATGCGCTCCCGTGCGTTTCGATATTGTGAAACGAGATAGCGTGCCGTATCGTAGACTTTGCCCTTGATCGCGCTAGCAGCCGATGCCTCTCATTTTACCGCAATTCGGCGGAGCCTGTTCCCTTTCGGGCTATGGAGGACTCTCGGAGATTGAAGGGCTAAGATGATTTGCGAATTCAGACAAAAGGGTACGACCTGTCCGGTCCTTTGAGGGCCGCTTCAATACTGTTAAACCGACGCAAAGGGCGCCGCCGAGTCATTGTCCCGGCTTTGACAAGACGTTCTCATCAACCCACGTTCGGGCGGCTTCGCTGACCGGCTTGATCGTCATTATGAGCCATGATCGGCAATCTGAAAATCGGTCATTGGGTGCTCCAATTCGGCGGCGCGATCGAGCGCCTCGCCTCCGAAGCGTTTGCTTTGGTCGGAGAAAGACCCGGGTTAGGCCGCCTGCTTGAGGGGGAGGATCCCAGTTCAGAGGGCGCACCGGCGAGACGGTCACCGTCGAACCGCGTACAGGTTTCGGGGGAAAGCATCTGATATTGCCGACACACTGTGATTGGTGCTTTCCAGTCTTTCGGGAGTGCGGAACTCCCCGAAGGCGTAATGGCGCAGGGGTTTGCTACAAACGAGGATCGATCTCGCGGGATAATGTGAGGCAATTGTACCCGCCTTCGCGCGCATAATGCGCCTCGTCAACCAGGTTTCTGATGATATGAATGCCCAACCCGCCGACGGGCCGCTGAGCCGGTGGCAAGTCGAGGTTCGGCGGAGCGGCACTTAGCGGATCAAAGGGCCGGCCGTCATCGATTAGTTCAATGCGCAGCTTCCCATCTTCGAGCGCGAGGACAATTCCTACCGTGCCAAATGGCCCGTTTGTATCGTATCCGTGGCGGACGATGTTGCTGAACAACTCGTCGAGAATGACAAGCACCCGCCCCCGGTCCGCGGCTGACAGCCGGGTCTGGCGGGCGAAATCGTCCGCGAAGCTGTGGAGACGCGGGGATTCCGACGTGTCGCCGCGCAGTGTAATTGCGGATCTCGTTTCGTTCTCGCGCGAATGCGATGGCATTTGGGGATTATAGCGAACGCAGCGGATGCCGTCGCGTGGGCTGAAAGGCTCAGCCGAGAATTGCCCGCCCGTTGCGCACATGCGACTATTGCTAGAGCGCGAAGAGGAGAATGGCAGGTGCCGTTATTTGGGAAGACCTTGCCGGTGGCAGCGCTTTGGCTTCTGTTGACAACGCCGGCGAACGCCGACGGACCTCAGATCGCCCAGATCAAGACAGTCGAGGGGATTGCTTTCATTGTACGCGACGGATCACGAATAACGGCAAAACCCGGGGACCCTTTGTATCAATACGATATTGTCGAAACTGCGGCCGATGGAGCGATCGGATTTACCTTTATCGACAATACCGTATTCTCAGCCGGCCCGGGGAGCCAAATTGCTCTGGAGCAGTTTCGCTATGATTCAAACAATTTCCATGGCGAAATGCTGGCGGGCCTCAGAAAAGGTTCGCTGACCGCTGTCTCGGGCGACATTACCCGCGCCACGCCGGGAGCGATGAAGATCAGGACGCCGACAGCGATCCTTGGTGTGAGCGGTACGACCTTTGCCGTCAAGGTTTATTAAAGGCAGCCTCCATGGGCCGCTTTTGCCTCGCCCTTTCAGCCCTGGTCCTGCTGACCGGCTGCCCACGCCAAGAATTGTTCGTCATCTTGCCGAATGCCGATGGGCGGGCTGGGGCTGGTAAGATTACCATCTCAGCCGGCACCACTAAAACCGTGCTCAATCAATCGTTTGCGGCCGCGGAGGCACGCCAGGGCACGACCGAAGCGGTCGACGTTCCGGCCGCTGACACTTTGATCATCTTTAAAGAGGCAATCGGCGCTCGCCCAATTCTGCCGCATCACTTCAGCCTCTACTTTGTTTCAGGCCGAGACGAGCTGACACCTGCGTCAGCTGCCGAGTACCATAAGGTCCTTGAAGATACGCGCGCGCGGCTTGTTTATCAGATCGAAGTGATCGGACATACCGACACAGTCGGTGATCAAGCCTATAACCAGCAACTTTCTTTGGCGCGGGCTCGGGCAATCCGCGACAAACTAATCGCTGATGGGGTGCCCGCCACGGCGATCTCCGTTGCTGGCCGCGGCGAACTCGATTTGCTGGTGCCCACGGCACTCGGGGTCGACGAGCCGCGCAATCGCCGGGTCGAGATCACCGTGCGATAACGGCGGGCGCCGCACCGCCAGAACCGTAATATCATCGGCCTGCAGGGCAGCACCGGTGAAATTCCGGACATCGGTAAATACTGTATCGACTGCTTGACGGGCGCTGGTGGGCGGCGCGGCCTCGATGCACGCAACAAGCCGCCGTCCGGAATAAAGCGTGCCGGCGGCATCCTGTGCTTCGGTTACACCATCGGTAAACAAGACGAGGCTTGAACCCGGCCCGAGATGATCGCGATCAACCGGATAGGGGAAGTCACCTACTGTGCCGAGCGGCGGTCCCCCTTCGGTCACCAATGCGCGCGGCGTACGGCCGGGTTCCACGACAAGCGGCGAATCATGTCCGGCGCTGCAATAGACCAGCTCTCCGGAAAGCAGATCGAGGATACCGATAAAGGCCGTCACGAAGATGATGCTGTGACCCTCGTCGAGCATGTCGTTGCTGGCAATGAGGATTTTCGTATTCGCGTCGGCTAACATCCGATCGAGCGCTGCGCCGTGCCGCAGTGCGGCATCGCGCACGATTTCCCTGGTCATGGCCATGAACAGCGCTGCGGGAATGCCCTTTCCGGAGACGTCGCCGATCATGAAAAACAGTCGATTCTGGTCGAGCAGATGAAAGTCGAACAAGTCGCCGCCGACATCACGGGCAGGCTCGATCCGCGCGTAGAGATCGATTTCCGCCCGCCCGGGGAACGCCGGAAACCGGAGCGGCAACAGCCCCATCTGGATTTCACGTGCGGCCGCCAGCTCGCCGGCCTCACGTTGCAGCTCCGCCGAGAGCCGGCGCCTGTCGCGCTGCACGGCGATGCTATTGCCGCCGAGCATGATGCCGAAACAAGCGATCGCCGAGCCCGCGGGGTAGGTGCCGTCAATCAGCCAGTGCGCGAGCCGGAACATCGCTGCTTCCCCGCCGATCAAGACGGTGACCAAGGCGAAGGCGACGGCCGCCGCAATCGGCAGGGCTTCGTAACGAATGGTCCAGATGACGACAAACCCGGCAAACAGCACGGCGGTGATCTCGATCCAATTCGCGAACCACGGCCGCCAGAGCACCGCGTTGTCGAGAACCGACTGGATCAGTTGCGCATGAAATTCAATCCCGTCCAAAAGACCGATGGGGGTGCGTTGCAGATCGACAGTTCCGAGACCTGTTAGCCCAAGCAACACAATCGCATCGTGCAAATCGTTGGGGTTAAAAGTTCCGTTGAGCAGCTGCGCGGCCGAATAAGACGGCAAACGCGGGCCAAAATAAACAAAGGCAGCGCCGCTCTCGTCGGTCGGGATGAAATGATCGCCAATATCGAGACCCTCGATGTTTCCGTCGTAGCGACGAAGGTTGGCAAAGGCTCGGGTAGCCTGGGCAATAAGTTGTGCGGCAAAGCCCAGAAAGTAGGTCGTCGCCCGCGCCGAGTCCTTATAGTACGCGGCGACAGGGATGCGCCGGAACATGCCGTCATCGTCGGGTTCGACTGAAATGATCCCGCCATCGGAGACGGCTGCTGCGCGGATAGATTCGATACTGGTCTCCCCAGACTTGTAACTCGGCAGAGAGTCCTTAAGAGCGGGCTGCCTATCGGTCAGTGCTACCCCGAGCACGGTAGGAACCTTCCTGATCGCCTCTGCCAGGCGCGCATCGTTGGACGGCATCGCCGCAAGCCGTGCGGCGATGCCGTGGGGAAATCCGGGTATGTTTTTCGGCAATTCCTCGGCCAATTCAGGTGGGGACAGCGAATCCGGGCTCGAAAACAGGATATCAATGCCGAGGACCTTTGGACCGGTCCGGGCGATCTGCTCGATCAGCCTCGCGACGAGTGTCCGGGGCCAAGGCCATTGTCCGAACTCGCGAATGCTATCGGAATCGATTTCGACGATGCGTACCGGTGGTTGGACGGGATGCGATGTATCACGAGGAAATAAATATTGTCCTACGTCGAACATCCGCTGGCGGATCTCCTCGAGGATTGGAGGATTAACCAAGCGGAGAAGCACAAGCACGCCGAGCCCGGCGAGCGCGGCCCTTCGCCCCGGCGTACGGAGTGCGAGGGCGTCTAGAAGCGCCGCTGCTGCCTGCCGCTGAGCTCGGAATATCCCGAGCTCAGAGGAATATCTCCAGCCCATCATAAGCGGAGAGCACCTCGACCTTGTGGCCGGAGCGGCTCAGCTCCTCGAAGCGGACGGTTTCGCCGAGAACGCGCTCGATCATGCTGTCATCGAATACCGGTTCATGGTGGAACAAGGCCAGCTGCTTGACACCGGCCATCTGCGCCAATTCGACTGCTACAATGTTGCTGGAATGGCCCCAATCCGCCTTCACCGAGATCGCGTCCGCGAGCGAGTACATCGCGTCGAACACCAGCAGATCGGCATCGCGGTAGAACTCGATGAACGGATAGGACTCATCGATCGATCCGGTTTTATGCTCGCAATCGGTCGAATAGACGATCGCCTTGCCGCCGCGAGAAAACCGGTAGCCGTACGAATCGCCGCTGTGGAATTGCTTGATGGCGGAGACCGAGAGACCACCGACAAAATACGTGGCCCCCGGCTCGAGCTCGACAAATTCGATGGTCGCGCCAAGAGCCGCAAAATCAACCGGAAAACACGGGTCCGACTGCTGGCGCATGATCGCTTCGCGCAGTCCCTTGTGGCAGCCGTGGATGCGGATTGTATTGCCGGGAATATAAGCGGGCATGAAAAAGGGGAAGCCCATGATATGGTCCCAATGCATATGGGACATGAAAACGTTGTAGCAGCCTTTGGCGTCCGGCCCGCGCTGCCCCAGCACGTGGTTGCCGAACTCGCGCACCCCGGTGCCGAGATCGCATAAAACATATTCCGCGCTGCCAGTGACAATTTCTACGCAGCTCGTATTGCCGCCGAAGGTGCCGCGCACGGAGAACGGAAGCTCCTGGTCGATGAAGGTTTCGATTGCCTCGGGGGCGGGCGTCCCGCGCTGATAAGCGGCGAGCAGTGCCTCTCGTACCTTCGCGCGTACTGCACTATAGCCGAGAGGCGCTGGCAGCGAACCGCGCGTACCCCAAAAGCGCACCCCAAATGCGCCGGGCCCGTTCACCGCTGCGCCGGAATTCTCCCAGTTCTGAACCGCCGCATTCACCGATTCGAACAACGGAAAGATTCGATGAAAGCGGCTGATCATAAAGATCTCCTGGACCACCGCGTTCAGTCCAGCGACGCCAATTCGACGATCCCGCGGCTTGTGCCGCGAAGCGGTCATCAAAGCGCTCAGGCCAGCACTTGAAATATATTCGACACCGGAAAAATCGAGAATCAGGTCGCCGCCGCCCTCGGCAACGGCCGAGAGGAGCTCGGTTTGGAATTCTGCACTGGTTTGGTGATCGATACGGCCGACAGCGTGCAGAACGAGATACTCGCGCAAACGCGACCGCCTCAACTCCACGGCCGTTCTCCCTCCCAAGCGATGCCGGTGAGTATGTCCGGGCAAGCTCGGCGGTGCAAGCTGCCGCCCAACGACTTCAGCACAAGCTGATGCAGGCCATGCTCGAGCGAGACCGGCGTTACAAGCTCGGCGCCGCCGGCCTGTGGATCGAGATCGACGACGCTTACATCGGCGGCGAGCGCACCGGCGAAGGGTCCGGGCGCGGCCGTCGCGGCCACACCCCCTTTTATCGTCGCAATCGAGACCGCCGATGATGGTCGCCGCCTGCAACCGCTTGCGGTTTCCGAAATGCCGCTCGACGCGCCGCCGCCGCGAGCTGATCGCACTTCAGTGCTGATGCTTTTGCTTACCGCCTCAACTACGCGGACCAGGCAGTCCTCTTAATCGCGGCGTCGGCGATCGTGGCCGAGTTCCGCGCCTGGATGGGTGCTAGAATTGAAGATCACTGATGCTCCTTCCCAGTTGGCCATCGACAAGACCGGCTTCCCGCAATTCGACGTCCAGGCAGCCCTGGAAGCGGGGGAGATAGGCACTTGGGATTGGGATCTTGCTACCGACCGCATGCGCTGGTCCGAGCAGATGTTCCGCAATCTCGGTCTGGATCCCAATGCGAGCGGCGACCTGTTTGGGCATCTGCTGGCGGCTATACACCCAAGCGAGCGCCAGGACGTCGCTGCCGCTTTTTCGGAATTTCGCAATCATCCAGGTCCTATGCGGATCGAGGCCAAACTCGCATTCTCCCCCGCGGCGAACCCCATTGGATTGTCTTCCTCGGCCGCACGATAGTCGGTAACGATGGCGTACCGGAGCACATGCGCCGAATTACGATCGATAGCACGCGGCGCCGCAAAAACGAGGAGGTGAGCGCGGCGGCCATATCGGCAAGCGAGCGGAGGCTGCGCGAACTCACCGAAGAACTGCAGGACCTTGCTGAACGCCAGCATCGCCAGCTCGGGGCCAGCCGGGCTCAGATTCAGGCGATTTTCGATAATTCACCGGATTGGTTGGCGCTGTTTCGAGCGACCGCCGATGGGCGCTTCGTATATGTAGATCTCAACCGCGCTACCGAGCGTGGCTATGGTCTCAGTTACGACCAGGTTGTGGGTCGCACCGTCGAGGAAATTCTCGGTCCGGAACAGGCCGAGCTACCGCTGCGCCTGATGCAGGCCTGCATTCGTACCGGGGAAAACCAGCGTTATCCGCCATTCCGGCAGTGCCGTCGAATTACGCGAGAACTCGGCGCTCGTCGAGCGCCTGGTGCCGCTGTAGCCGGTTCATACGGCAGCGGGTTAGGATAGCGACTTCCGCGTCATAGGTTCAGTCGGTGCATTTGTCCTTCCGGATAGCGAGTGCCGGACGCGGCACCGGGCGGTACGATGCGGTCGATTTCCGCGAGATCGTCTGCCGTGAGCACAAGGTCGGCGGCGCGCACATTCTCCTCAAGGTGCTTGCGCGATTTCGCGCCAGGTATCGGTACTATGAAAACTCCCGCACGCGAGCCTCGGGCCATTGGCCAGGCGATCGCGAGTTGGGCGAGCGTGGCATTCTTCCGGCGCGCGATGGCCTCAAGCGCCGAGCGCAGCTGGAGGTTTTTCTCGATATTGGCACTGTGAAGGCGAGGCAGCCGCGCACGAATGTCGTCCGCTGCCAATTCCTCCACCTTGGGAACCTGGTCGCTCAGCAGCCCGCGCCCGAGTACGGCATAGGCCATCATCGCCGCGCCAAGTTCTTTGCAGGCGTCGATTTGGCCCTGCTGTTCCGCATCACGCGAGAACAACGAATATTCCATCTGAAGCGAAACCAGCGGATGCACGGTATTGCCACGCCTGAGCGACTCGGCTGAGCACTCCGAGAGCGAGATGAAACGTGTCTTGCCCTCCTTGATGAGCTCGGCCATACCCCCGACACTTTCCTCGATAGGCACGTTCGGATCGACGCGCGACATGCAAAAGACGTCAAGCGTCTCGATGCCAAGATTTATCAAGCTCTGCTCGCAGGTTTGACGCAGATAACGCGGATCGCCTCCACCGCGCGTGGCGTCAGAGCTGCCGTCGCGCGGGCTGCCGCTCTTCGAATGAATGACCACCTCATGCCTGCGGCCGCGGATCGCTTCGCCGATCAAGCGATGATTATGGCCCTTGCCGTAGCTGGCCGATGTGTCGAGTAAATTCACTCCAAGATCAAGCGCGTAGCGAAGAGTGGCAATTGACTCGGCATCGTCCGCCGGCCCATAGACCCCCGACATGCCGTAACAGCCGAGACCTATGCGCGACACCGTGAGATCAGTATTGCCAAATCTGCAGCGTTCCATTAACGAACCCCCAGCGCTTACAGACAGTATACCAGTGCTGCTCCCAAACTAAAGGTCGGTTTCAGAACCGCAGGCGGGCTTGTTGCCCGCGCTCATCCGCTGATGGGATCGAGCAAGGTCGGTCGCGCGACTACCACTGCTGGCAGAAGCGCGTTCTTCGTGCGATGCATAGAAAGCTGCTCCCGACCCAACGGAGACCGACCTTTAGGAAAAAATTGGAAACCGGTACTAACGCATGTTAGTGAAGAATTTGATGTCACCGCCCCGAGCAGCCGACGATTTCAGGACAATCCGCACCCGCATGGAGGAGTTGCGGCGGGAGAGGTTGCCCGAGCAACCAGCTCCAACAACCGACAGCGTTGCGGGTCATCGCGGCCCTTGTGCCTGTGGCAGGAGCTTGTTCCCCGACGAGTGCGACGGATCGTGCAAGGCTTTTTGAAGGGCCCCGGGTCGCCATTAACGCGATCAGGGCAATCGGCAGCTTAGCGCCGAAAGCTGCAGCTTGCGCTCGAACCGATCCGTCCGACCCATAGCCTCCCGCCTGCAGTCGCGCCGCAATCAGAGGTGCAGCTTCTATACCGCAGCGAGCGCGTTGCGAGCCGCGGTTATCTTGCCTTCCAGCTGACGCTTCATCAAATGCCAAGCTTTCCGGGTCTTACGGGCTACGGCCTGAGAGTTTCTGCCGGGAGCGCCGGCTTTTGGCCCGCGCCGGGAGAGGCCAGCCCAGCCAGTCGCAGATGGCTTCGCCCATAACCAGCTCAAAATCACGGGGCCGCCGAACCGCTTGCCATCGAGCGCCAGGTTGCCGTCTGTCTGCGGCGAGCGCTCAGAGCAGCAAGACGTGGTCGGTGAATTTGGCGCCGGAGGCGATCAGCGCGGCCGAGATTGGCGATGATCGATTGCTGCACCGCCGGCGCTGCGCCGGTTCTCGCCGGTCTGCAGATAACCGCGCACGCCTGATTTCTTGACCCGGAAGAACATCGCGGTCCCCACAATTCGGAGCACCACGATATCGCCAGCATATCTGTAAATGTACCAGAAAATAATTCCTAGCGCGGCACTACAAACTAACCATCGAGCCGTTCTGCCGCAATTGTATCAATTACTTGCCAGCGCAGCGGCCGATTAACTGTTCAAGTCGGACCTTACGCCAAGCCGCTGGATCGAGCGCCTCGGCCCAGCGCCACGTCCACAGCAATCTCTGCGATGGTAGCCGGCGACACTATCACGCTGGAGTAGTTTTTTGGCGAAGTCGATTGAATTAAATGGTTGTAAAATACTATTGCTTTTTACAGCTTCTCCCAATTGACGAAAATATTGACAATGTAAGATCGGTGAGCAGATCATTAAAATTGAAAGGAGCAGAACAATGGGGAAACGTTGCCTAACAATGACGAAGCTTTGGTTAACCAGTATCATGCTTTTAGTAATAGGAGTCGCCAGTACGGCGGCAGCCGATAATGGCTCCGATAACGGCGCCGTGTACACAATGACGAACGACCCAAACGGTAATGCAGTGGTTGTCTACGCCCGGGCAGCCGACGGCACGCTGACGATGTCCGGGACCTTCCCCACCGGGGGCACGAGCATCGGGATTTTTGCAACGGGAAACCAGAATGGTTTGCTGTTGAGCAAGGATCGCCGCTGCCTATGGGCGGTCAACTCTGCCAGCGATCAGATTTCGGCGTTTGAGGTGAAGGGCACTAGCCTGAGCCGTACCAACATAGTCGATTCGGGTGGCCACCGGCCAATCAGCCTTGCTGTTAACGAGAATCTAGGTGTTCTCTACGTGCTGAATGCCGGAGGCCAAATACAACATTCACCACAATACAGCGATAACGTTAAGGGCTTCACCCTGGGCGAGGACTGTGGACTCTCGTCGCTGCCTGGGTCAAAGAAGAAGCTGAACCCAACAACGGAGTATCCTGGGGTCTCGCCTGCTGAGGTTGGCTTCAATCCAGCAGGATCAGTGCTGGTCGTGACCGAAAAGACCAACAATGGCGGGGTCAGAGGCGGTAACATCGTCACTTTTATCGTTCGCGGCGACGGTCTGCTGACTTCACCTAAATCCTTTGCTATACCTTGCGGCACAGGCAACACGGCGTGCCCAGTCACGGAGCCGTTCGGCTTTGCATTTGACAACACTGGCCAACTACTGGTCACGGCGGCGGATTGTACTCAGCCCGAGCCTCCGTTCGGCGGTTTGCCTGGCTGCACGGTCCCGCCAAATCAACCCTCATTGTTATCGTATACGCTGGCTAGAGACGGCACCCTCACGCTTGTTGACGCTTTGATGGACACTCAGGCGGCAAAGTGTTGGATCGTGGTCACAAACAGCCAGCCATTCGACGACCAGCCCTGGCAGAAAGATCATGGCGGACTGAATGAATTCGCCTTTACCGTTAACGCCCTCGGCTTTCAACCCGGCATCACGACCTCGAGCACGCTGCCGGCCGGCTCGATCACCGGTTATAAAATCAGTCCTGGTGGCATTCCCACCGAGCTCAACCCTGGCGTCACGCCGATCCCGATTGCACCTATGGGGCTTGGTGTCCCAGTCGATGCCGCCCTCAGTAGCAATAACAGCTTTCTCTATGTGCTTAGCGAAGGCGACGGCAGGATCATTGCGTATAAAGTGGGGCCGGATGGTGGGTTGACGGCTTTGCAACCCAATACCTATGCGGTCCCGGGTACGCTTCTCAGTGCAAGTGGTCCGTTCCCCAATGGGCTCGCGGCTCAGTAAAGAAACGCAATCAGGGATTACCAGGGAGAACTTGCCATGTTAGTACGCAATAAAGGTATGACTAGAGGCTCCTTTTTGCGCCTCTTTGCAGCCGCCCCGTTCGCTGGAGTAGCGGTCGCGCAAAGTGCATTCACTAACGCGGCCTTCGCGCAAAGTGCTAATACCGGCGATATGACGCTAAACTTCCATTGCTCCGGCAATAGCTACAGGGTTAATTATTCTGATCCTACTAGTAATATTGATCCGACAACCGGCAGTCCATATCCCGACCGTCTCGTGTTTGCCGGGTCCGGCCAGATCATCGGCACCTGGATAGTAGGCCAAAACGTTTTCGAGGGACAAGTAAACGCTCAGGGAAGCTTTGCCCATTATGAAAATAATCTACCGGGAGGACAAAATATCCCGCTGCAGTTTACCGGCACTTGGCGAGCCACCAATTTGGTGAGCTTCGAATTGCTTGGCTTCTGGGGCCCCAATTCCGCAGACGTTTTCCCGTTGGCGGCTGGCGCTCTGGTTCTGGATATTTTGCTGGTGCGTCCTCCAACCGCTTTGATTCCGTCGTCTGAGGTACCTTCGCTGCTGACGCTGGTCAGTAATCTTAAATATCTCAAGGATCCGAAATACCCCAATAGCCCTTTGCCGGATGGGATCACTCTCCTCGCCCCGAATGATCCGACAGCGGGGTTCTACTTTATCCCTGTCCCGTTTAAATCCGATGTCCCAGACCGCCGGGAGCCTCTCACGTCGGTGCTCTTCAGCACCCTTTGGGAGAATCGAGGAAACGCCCCATGAGCGCGGGTCATCACACACGAACATCGAGAGCGGAGGTCGTTATGCTTCGTACTTTTTCGGTCTGCGCAACACTGGCAGCGTTAAGCTTGGTCGTGTCTCAACAGGTCAGCGCCGGGGGTGCAGAGGACGGGGGGCACGTGTATGATCTGATGGGGACGTACGCATTTACCCTGGCAGAATCATGCGTCCAGCAGGTCAGCTTGCCGTTGACAGACTCAATGGGTAACATCGTGCCCGCCTTCGGTTCAGATTTCACCATAAATGATCCTTTGGGTGCGATGACCTATGGCGGCGCGTCTGACGGACTCATGGTGTTCGACGGCAAGGGGAATGTGAGCATCGAGAACGCCGAAGCAACGAACATTTTTAATGCGGATAGCAGTTACGTCTTCCCTCCCCCGGCGGGAGACCATTCCTTCTTGACGCAGGGCAAGATCCCGTTGGGTTTCGGCTTCGGGCCGGCACTCCCGTTCAGCTGCGTTGGAACGTACACCGTGAGTGGGGGGCAGATCACGATCGACAACCTGCAATGCACCGCTTCTATTTCTTCCACGAACCCCGGCAATCTACCGCCCCACAATACAAACCCCAACGCGATCATCACCGGGTTCACGTCCATTTTCAACATGAAGGGGGTCCTCCCGCAGGATCGGTCGCATCTCCTCTTGACGGACATCGGCAACAACTTGCAGTCGCTAACGATTTTTATTAACGGCGGTGCGAGCAAGGGCGGGGCCGACGTTCCGGCGACTTGAGTCTGCACCCGGTCCACAACCTTGGATCTCGTCTCAGGTCCCGAATCCCGGTAAGATGGCTTATGACCGCTGTGTGGCGGTCTCTTTACAGTTCTTGGTCCCCCTTGGCCGACACAGCAGCGTCAATGCATCGGAGAGCGTGACCCTGGTGCTCTACGGCGCGCTCGGCGTGCCTCGGTCGTCTCTGATCAGGAGAATTGTCTTGCGGCGGCGACGGCTGTATGCCTTAATGGTTAACCTTAAGGTGAAGATGCACTATAAAGGGAGGGGAGACCGTCATGCGACGTTCCGTTTCGTGCTGCGCTACGCTGGCAGCGTTGAGCTTGGTCGCGTCGCAGCAGGTCCGTGCCGGGGACGACCTTGCACAGGTGATCGGGAAATACGCATGGACCATGGCAGAAGGATGCGTCCAGCAGGTCAGCTTGCCGTTGACAATCAAGGGAACATCGCCCGCCTTCGCTAGCGATTTCACGATACAAGATCCTTTGGGTGCGATGACCTATGGCGGCGCCGTTGAAGGGGTTTTCGTGTTCGACGGCCAGGGTCATGTGAGCGTCAAGGACGGCGAAGCAACCACTATTCATAATGCTGACAGCAGTTACGGAGACAATGCTTTTTTGACGACCGGGAAGATCCCGTTGGGTTTCGGCTTCGGGCCGGCGATCCCCTTCACCTGCGTTGGACCCTACACCGTAAGTGGCGGGAAGATCGACGTCGACCTGACCTGCACGGCTTCTGTTTCTCCCACCAACAACCCCGGCAGCAACCCCGGCAATCTACCGGCTCACAACCCATTTTACCCCAAAATCGTCACCGGGTTCACCACTGTGATCGATTTAAAGGGGATCCTCCCGCGGGATCTATCGCACCTCGTCTTAACAGACATCGGCAACCAGTTGCAGCCGATAACGCTTTTTATTAACGGCGGTGCGAGCAACGGCGGGGCCGACGTTCCGGCGACTTGAGTCTGCGCCCGGTCCGCGGTCGCGGATCTCGTATCTGGTCCCTAACACCGGTAAGGATGGCCCATGAGCGCTGTGGAGCGATCCGCCGCTGGCCGCTCCGATCGGTAGAATTTTCTTGCGGCGGGGGCAGGACGTAGGCTTTAATTATTAATCTGAAGTCGAGGAGGCTTCGCGATTAATCTCAAGTTGAAAGACAAGATCGCGATCGTCACGGGTGCCGCCGGGGGAATCGGCAAGGGTGTGGCCGAAGTCTTCTCGCGCGAGGGCGCCAAGGTTGTGATCGTCGATTGGAGCGAGGACATCGGAAGCAAGACTGCCGATGAGATCCGGCGCGATGGGGGCGAGGCGATCTTCGTTAAATGTGACGTCTCGAACGAAGAGCAGGTCAAAGAGGTCGTACAAACGACACTCGACACCTACGGAAAGATCGACATCCTCGTGAACAATGCCGGGGTTGGGACCTATAGCTCTGTGGTCGACACGACCAGTGAGGCTTGGGATCGCTGTCTGGCAATCAATTTGAAGAGCCAGTTCCTGTTTTCGAAATACGTTATTCCGCATATGCAGACGCTCGGCAAGGGCGCCATTATCAACATGTCGTCGGTCCACTCGCGGTCGACCGCGAACGGCGTCGCTCCCTACGCGGCATCGAAGGGTGCCATCACCGCGCTCACGCGCAACATGGCAATCGATTATGGCCCCACGATCCGCGTCAATTCCATCGCGCCCGGTTGGGTATGGACGCCCTTGATCGAGCACCTGTTCCAGCAATACGACGACCCGAAGGCGATGATCAAGACGGTCGAGGAGCGTCAGGTGATGAAGCGGATGGGCACGCCCACCGATATCGGTAACGCCGCCGCCTTCCTGGCGAGCGACGAGGCCGCCTTTATCACCGGCACTCAACTGTATGTCGATGGCGGCATGACGGCCGTGCTCGAGCAGTGGTAAGCTGGTAAATCCCATTTTTCGCGGAGCCAGATGAACGATGATCGAGCAAATCTTCCACTTCAATATTAATTGCACGAACATCGAGCGCGCGGTTGAGTTCTACCAGCTCCTCGGCTTCAAGATTATCCTAGACTTCCGGGACGGCATGGCCAGCAAGGAAATGGCAGATGCGTTCGGAATTCCGACGGCGAATGTGAAAGGCGTGCATTTGCGCATCGGCGACGCGGCCGATGCAACCCGGATTGATTTGCTCGAATTCGTGGACCCGCCGCCAACAGGTCAGCCTTATCCGCATTTGTACCATACCGGTATCGGTAGGATGTGCCTCAGGACGACCGACATCGAGCGGGATTACCGGGACCTGTCCGCGAAGGGTATCAAGTTTTTGACCGAACCCAAAAAGCTGCCGGGCACGGCGGTCTCGATCGTATGCTTCAAGGATCCCGACGGGACGTTCGTGGAGCTCCTCGAAGGAGATTTTTAGGGTGCCGCGGGGAGCCCGCCGCGGAGCAAGATTCAGCTTGCAACCTGGGCTTCAGCTCAGGTGTGGACGGCGGCTCAAGCCGCCGTTGCAGTCTAAAGCCTGCGCCACGGGAGGCTGAATGTATACCCACGGCAGAAAGCAAGGCTGCCGGATCAGCCTGGATTATACGTACAAGGGCATGCGGATCGCCTATCTCGAGAATGAGCACCTCCGCGTCGGCGTGCTGCTCGATAAGGGCGCGGACATTTTCGAGTTCACCTACAAGCCTCGCGACATCGACTTCATGTGGCAATCGCCGCTCGCTCTGCGCCGGCCGTTTGTTTCGACGAGCGCGCTGCCAGAGGGAGCCTTCCACGATTACTACTATGGCGGCTGGCAGGAGGTGTTGCCTTCGGCGGGTTGGGCGTCAGAGCCGTACCAGGGCACGTATCAAGGGCTCCACGGCGAAGTCTCGCTTCTCCCCTTCGAAGCGGCAATCGCGGAGGACTCTCCGGAGCACGTGGCGCTTGTAACCCGCGTTCGTCTGTACCGTTCTCCGTTGGCCCTCGAACGGACGATGTCTCTGCGGCGCGACAGGGCGGCGCTGTTCATCCACGAACGCCTGCACAACGAAGGCGCGGGGAAGTTCGCCATCATGTGGGGCCACCACGTGGCGATCGGCGAGCCATTCCTGGACGACAGTTGTGTCGTCGAGACCCCGGCGACGAAGGTAGAGGTGCTCGAGTACCACGCAAATGGGCTCTGGGAACCCTCGGTCGAATTCGAGTTCCCCAACGTGAGGAATCGCCGGACTAAGGAGATGCAGGATATCACGCGAGTCCTCGGCAAGGACGCCAAATCAGTGGACGTCGTTTTTCTAAAAGGTCTCGATCAGGGCTGGTGCGGGCTTACAAACCGACGCGAGCGGATCGGCTTCGGGATGGCCTGGAACCACGATTTGTTCAAATATTTGTGGATGTGGCAAGTCTATGGCGGCCACACCGATTATCCATGGTACGGGCGGACGTACAATTGTGCGCTGGAGCCGTTTACCAGCTATCCTCCCGCGGGAATAACGAAGGCGATCGACAATGGCACGGCGGTGACGATGGAGCCGGGCCAAACCATCGAAACGGAGCTCGTTGCCGTCGCCTACACGGGTGAGGGCGTGCGCGGCATATCCGTTGAGGGTGGGGTCGTTCAGTAAATTATAAAGAGGCAATCGAAGTGGAAAAAGGAAAAATCGGCGTCCTCATCGAGGATCATTTCGATCCGACAGAGTACCGCGAGTTCAACAAGTATTTCCCCGAGCACGGGTACGCAGTCGATTACATGACGCATTTGTGGGGAAACCCGGAGCTGCACTTCGGCGGCAATCCCGATAGGGGTGTCGTAGAGGAGCACGTCACGGTGAGGACAGAGGTCAAGGACGCGGACCCGTCCGCCTACAAGGGCATTATCTGCATCGGCGCGTACGCGATGGACCGACTGCGGTACGAGGAGCATCCGCGAAAGGGCCAGCCAAACCAGGCGCCTGCGGTCGTGTTTCTGCGACAGGCGATGAAGACGAAGGGGGTGAAAGTAGGAACGATTTGTCACGGGCTGTGGCTCATGTGCGCGGATTCCGAGATGCTGAAGGGCCGCCGCGTCACGTGCGCGCATAACATCATCTGCGACGTGGAGAACGCTGGGGGGGACGTCGTATTTGAGGGAGACCAGACCGCGGACATCGTTGTCGACCGGGATCTGATCACGGCGAAACACCCCGGAGTGCTCGACAAGTTCCTCGATACCTTCGTGCGCGAGATCGAGGCAGGGGATAAAAAGCTGCCATAGGTCAGGCAAACAGGAAACGCTTGACCCCGCTAAAAAATAGCGTGGTTAGCCGTTCCGGCCTGACCGATACTTTTCTTAACCCGAACTACGGATAAGGGTTGAGGGGCTTCCCAAAGAACCAAGGCTTTGACAGCATCGGCTTACGAACACTGAGCGTCAAACCCGGGTCTGGAGAGCCCCCTCAATGGCGGTCGATATCACAGCGCTGTATTGCTGTCTCGATGACTTCTGCAAGCTGTTCGCAGACTGGGAAGCGCACCGGCTGCTCCCGTCGGAGCAGACCAGGCAGCGCCCAGGCAAGCTGTCGCGCGCCGAGATGCTGTTCATTGTGGTGCTGTTTCACCTCTCGCCGTTCAAGCACTTCAAGGCATTCTACTGCTACGGGATCGGCCAGCAGTATCGCGCCTGCTTTGGCGATCTGCCGCATTATGACCGGTTTGTCAGCCTGATGCCGCGGCTGTTCGTCCCTCTGATGGTGCTGCTGCACAGCCTCAGCGGCGAGCCGAGCGGCGTCTACTTCGCTGATTCAACCAAGCTCGCCGTCTGCCACAATCGCCGCATTCACCGCCATAAGGTGTTCAAGGGCCTCGCCGCACGCGGCAAGACCAGCATGGGCTGGTTCTACGGCCTCAAGCTGCACTTCGTGATCAACCACAAGGGTCAGATCATGGCGCTGAAAATCACCCCCGGCAACACCGCCGACAGCACCGTGCTCGACGCGATGACCCAGCACCTGGCCGGCACCCTCTACGCCGACAAGGGCTACATCGGCCGCGAACTCTTCACCAAACTCTGGCAGCGGGGCTTGCACCTCATCACCAGCATCCGCCGCAACATGAGGAATTATCTCATGCCGCTGGCCGACAAGATCATGCTGCGCAAGCGCTTCCTCATCGAGACCGTACTCGATACTCTGAAATCCGAAATGAGGCTTGAGCATTCACGCCACAGATCGGTGATCAACGCCATGGTCCATGTCCTGTCCTGCCTCGTCGCCTACGCTTTCAGGCCGGGCAAGCCTTCCATCTCGCTCACAAGCCAACGCCTTGAGGCATATCCGTAGTTGGGGTTTCTTAAAGCCGCTACCGGGCGAGAACTTGACTATCCCAGGTCAGGCCTCGTTCATCCCGGACAGAGCACTACTCCTTCATGAAGGGAATCACATGGTTTCAGAAGGAGACTCGCCGCGTCCGAGATACCGGATCACCAGCATGGTGATATCGTCGCTCTGTTGGGCCCCTCCCACAAACACGCGCAGATCATCGAGCAGCGCTTGGATGATCTTCTCGGAAGAAGCCGATTGGCCAACCCTGGAAAGCGTGCGCTCAATGGCATCGACGCCGAAAAGCTGGCGGCCGGTATTCATTGCCTCGTTAACCCCATCCGTGTAAAGGACGAGGGCCTCACCGCGGCCCAGCTGCAGTGCCCCAGTGCGAAAGGTGAGATCCGGGCAGAACCCCAGTGCGACACCGCCGACCTTTTCCACCTTCAGGACCGCGCCCGAGGGTCGAAGAATAAAAGGCGGTTCGTGTCCTGCGTCGGCGTATTCAACCCGGCCGGTTTGCAAATCGAGAATACCGGCAAGGGCCGTGACAAACATCTGCGATTGGTTGCTCTCGAACAGAAACTGGTTAACCCTGTTCATCGTCAGCGAAATCGACTCTGGCGAGGCGATCGCCGACATCTTGAACGCGGTGCGTGCCATCATCATAAAGAGCGCCGCCGGAATCCCTTTGTCGGAGACGTCCCCGATGACAAAGCAGATCCGATCCTGGTCGAGGGGAAAAAAGTCGTACAGGTCACCGCCCACTTCGAGGGCCGGAATCATCGTGGCGAAGATGTCGACTTCCTCGAACTCAGGAAGCGCCGGAAAGTCCCTTGGGAGCAGACCCATTTGAATGTCTCGAGCGAGCTCAAGGGACTTCGTCACAATCTGCGCTTGTAGGTACGCTTCCACCATTTCCGCGCGTCGGAGGGCGATGCTGAAATCGCCGCAAATCGCCTCCAGGAATCGTGCATCCTCTCCGGTGAATACCCCGCCACCTATCTTGTTCATGACTTCGACCACACCCATGAGCTGGCCGCCTTCGGCTAGGACCGGGACGGCAAGCAAGGATTTGGTCCGGAATCCGGAGGTCTTATCGATGGCGGAATTGAACCGGCTGTCCTGGTAGGCATCCGGTAGGTTGATGATTTGCCGGGTCTGGGCGGCCGCGCCCGCGATCCCTACTCCAAAGGGGATACGAATCTCTCGTGCCCCCACGCCGTCGGCCACCCTCGTTACGAGCTCGCCGGGTTTTGCACGATCCAACAAGAGCAAGTTGCTGCGTTCAGCCTGCATCGCTGCGGTGACTTCCGCCACCATCAGCTTGAGCAAGGGGTCGAGTTCGATTTGCTGGGCGAGCGACTTCGAGATCCTCAGCAGGACCTGGAGTTTTCGGTGCGCATCCGATGCCTCGTGCGAAGGTGTGGGCCGCACGGGTTCGGCCGGGGGCTTTAACCGCACGACAAACCGGCAAATGTTCCCGCTCCGCGTCGCCTCGTATTGGAGATCATCGACACCGTCCTTCGCCAACAGTATCCCCAAACCACCTACCGGCCGATCCTCCAACTCCTTCGAAAGCTCCAGATCGCTGATTTCGGGACGCGCATTCGGATCAAAGGATTTGCCGGTGTCCGCGAGCCGGATCACCAGATTGTCGTTGTCTCTGGCGGCTGCGACTGTGATATCGCCCTTCAGCCCTGCTCCCTTGTACCCGTGCTCAACCACATTGGTGGCGATCTCGTCTACCGCGAGGACCAGCTTATACGCAACGGAATGGTCCAGACCGGCCGCCTCAGCGGCAGTCTTTACATACTGTCGAATAGAACTCAGCGCGTCGAGAGTACCCGGAAACGTGGCGGCATCCATACGCGACCTTACTCCTTGCTGCACCCTCCGGAGACGTTGCTCTATGGGCCAATAGGTGCCGGAGGGGGCTCAACATCGGTCACGTATACGCCTTCGTAAAAACCAGTCTTATGCAGAGTATCCACGATCGCCGGGAGTGGCTTCACGAAATATATTCTCAACCCCGGCTGTTTCTGTTTGGCGAAGATGACAATCCGCAATCCCGCTGAAGCCATGAACGACAACTGCTCAACCTGTAGAACCAGTTGCGCAGGCTTGCCGGCGAGCACCCGCTCGACAACCTCCCGCAGTGCCGGGGCGGTGCTGCTGTCCAACTCTCCAGCCAGCGCAATCCGCGCCGTGTTCGCGTCCGCTGCTGATTGAATGTCCAAACTCATAATGCTCTCTCCCTGTCAAAGCTTTCGGCACGCGACCAGAACCATGATCGATCGTCCGCCGACAATCACATCGGCGGAATCAACCGGTGGACCCCCCTCGCTATCAAAGATATCATCGGGTGACGGCATGGAAGTGTTGATCGCGACCCTCCAGTTCCCGCCCTCGGGAGCCGCGGGCACTTCGAATGGCAAAGCATCCCAGTACGCATTGATTGCGACATAAATGTCGTCATCCTCTGGAGAGATGTGCTTGCCGCAGAGCAAAAAGGCCAGGCATCTGCTGCCACTTCCGAAGTCCGGTTGGCCGACACGTGTGCCGTGGAACGCCAGGTCAGGTTTGCCACTCCCCACGCAGTCACGATGTTCAAAAAACCTGTCGCTCCGCAACACCGGATGAGCGTTCCGGAATGCGATAAGCTTTCTAAAAAAGCGCAGAAGTTCCGTTTCTCTTTTCACCGCGTCCCAGTCCATCCAGTTCGCGATGCCGTCGTGGCAATAAGCGTTGTTGTTGCCTCTTTGCGTTCGCCCGACTTCGTCTCCCATGACCAACATTGGGATCCCCCGGCTCAGGAACAGGAGGCTCGCGGCATTTTTCATCTGACGATAACGCAGAGCGTTCACCTCAGGATCATTAGTTTCTCCCTCGTGACCGCAGTTCCAACTGTAATTATCGTTACATCCATCGTTATTCCACTCGCCGTTAGCTTCGTTGTGCTTGTCATCATAGGAAACGAGGTCACGAAGAGTGAACCCGTCGTGACAGGTAATAAAATTCACGCTTGCTGTCGGCCCTCGGTACCAATACAAGTCCGGAGAGCCTTGGACCCTGGCCGCGAGCTCAGGCACAAAACCCGCATCGCCTTTGATGAAACGGCGAATCGTGTCGCGATACTTGCCATTCCATTCAGCCCACCGTCCATAAGCCGGGAATGAGCCGACCTGATACAAACCGCCGGCATCCCAGGCTTCGGCGACCAGTTTACACTTACTCAGGATCGGATCGTAGGCGAGCGATTCGAGCAAAGGAGGGTTCGAAAGCGGGGCACCGTTCTGGTCTCGCCCGAGAATGGAAGCAAGATCGAAACGGAAGCCGTCAACGTGGTACTCGGAAGCCCAATAGCGCAGACAATCAAGCACCAGGTTACGGACCACGGGATGATTGCAGTTCAAAGTGTTGCCACATCCCGAAAAATTGTGATAGTAACCATCCGGCGTCAGTATGTAATACGTACGATTGTCAATTCCCCGATAAGAAATGTATGGACCTCGATGATCGCCTTCGGCGGTATGGTTAAACACGACATCCAGCATCACCTCAATCCCCGCGCGATGCAGTTCTTTGATGAGGTTCTTCACCTCGTCGACCTGCATGCCAAGGCTGCCGGTGGCCGCGTACCCGGCTTTCGGAGCAAAAAACCCGACCGTGTTGTACCCCCAGTAATTGAGGAGCAGTTCCCCGGTCTCGGGGTGCAGGCGGCTGTTTTCCCATTCGTCGAATTCGAAAATCGGCAATAATTCGATGCAGTTGACTCCAAGAGACTTGAGATATGGAATTTTCTCGCGAAGCCCCCCGAAAGTGCCCGGGGCCGAAACCTTGGCGGAGGGATGCGCTGTAAAGCCGCGCACATGCACCTCGTAAATGATAAGATCCCTCGCTGAAATCTCGAGAGGAGAGTCTCCATCCCAATCAAAATCATCAAATGACAGCCGGGCGCGATACTGGTATACGTCGTTCCAATCAGGCTGAGTGCGCCAAACGTCTCGACCTCCAATTACTTTCGCGTATGGATCACAGAGGATCTTCGTCTTGTCGAAGCGGTATCCGACGCCCGGATCCCAGGGTCCGGAAAAACGGTATCCGTATTCCAGGTCCTCGCAATCCAGATCGAATACGATGATTGAATAGACATCCCCGACCCGGAATTCACGCGGAACCTCGATTTCAACGAACGGGTGCGGTTCGTGCTTGCGAAACAGTACCAATGTGCAGGAATCGGCGGCGCTGGAGAATACGGAGAAATTCACCCCGTGGGGAACGATGGTGGCGCCAAAGGGAAGCGGGCGGCCTCGCCGGAAGCGGATGCCCCCAATCTCATGTGTGGGGTAAAAATCAATGCGTTCTTCCATAGTCTCGTTATGAAACCGCCCGTACCGCCTCGATCGGGGATTCGACCAGCGTGAAAAAGCTCAGGAACCCGGTGTGGGACATCACAGTTCGGATATCTTCGGAGACCCCGAGCAGCACGAGCTTGCCCTTTCTTGCCGCAAGTTCCCGATACAGCACCAGCAACAGGCGCAAGCCGGCGCTGGACAAATAATCCACATTCGTAAGGTCCAGGATCAGCTTCGAATTCTCTGCGAGAAACCGCTGCAACTGTTCGCGTGCCTCGGGTGCAGTCTTGCCGTCCAGACTGCCTTCCAGCCGGACTGTGAGTATTCCATTTTCCTGTGAGGTTTCGAGTTTCATGATCTGCCTTATTGACCGTTGAGCCACTGCGTGGGAGCGATCTTCACCTTTACGGTCTGCCGACGGCTGGAGGTAGGGAGCTTTACAATCAGGGCGCTGGAATCGAAATCATTGTATGGATCATTGTCAATCCAGCAACTTTCTATCCGGATGCTTCCCTTCGGCAGGAGGTCCGGTGAGACACGCAGAATATTGTCGGGAAATCCACCCGGATACGGCTTGAAGTAGAACATCATCGGCTGGCGGGTAATAAGCAGGTTCGTATAGACCGCGGAAAGAAAGCACAACTCCATAGAGTGATAGGCGCTCATAGAGTGGCTCCCCTTTAACCGCTCGGTCCCGAGCAAATAGGGTAAACCGCTAGCGAGCGCATTGAAATACACGCCGCCGTCATCGTGATCCAGGAAGAAAGCATTATAGAATGCCGCGGATTCACGGGCCATGCGAAGGTAAAACTCATCGCGTAGGACGCCGTGCAGAATCATATAGGCGAGGATCGCCTGCTCCTGCTGCCACCATGCCTTGCGATCATGCCATGCAAATCGATGATGTTTACCGTCCGGCTTGACTACGCGGTCGACCACGTCATACCAGCCGCCACGCTGCCGATCGTTGCTGGCATCGGGCATCAGTTCGGCAATTTTGCGAGCCAGGTTGACGTACTCGTCCTTGTGCCTCAATGAGACCATCCGCATCAGGTTCCAGGCGATCTTCAGGTTGTGCCCGACCACCGCCCGGTTCTGTTGCCAGCCCCAGGCTTGATCCTTGCTCCAGTCTTCGTGGAATCTCTCGATTTACGAAGGGGCTGTGTTCGTAGTCCGGAAAATATTTGGTAATGGTGTCGAACGTGTATTCGAGGAAGTCAGCGTACTCGTGCTCGCCCGTAGCCAAATACAAATTGATCAGATACGCCGGGGCATGGTCGCCAACCGAGTTCCAGTTCTTGCGAGCCCGGTTGTGTGCCAAGGATTCGCCGCGTGGATTAAGGTCGATCGGGTCGATATGCGAAAAGTAGCCGCCCTGGTCATTGTCCTTGAACTTTTCGAATATGCGCACGGTTTTCTTGATGTCCCACAGGATCTCCGCGTCTCCGGTTAGCCGGTAGGTCATGGTCAGGCCTGCCAGCGCGTAAATCTGCTCGTAGATTGGGATCGAATAATAGTCGTCGCCGAATTCCGATGTCAGCAACTTCGATTGTTTGTCACCTTCGACTTTAATGCCATGATACCAATATATTACATCTTCGTCCTGGTCATAAAACCGCATTTGATCGCGCAGATACTGTGAGCCCTTTTCGGCCGCTTCCAAAAACGGTTCTTCTCCCGTCATCATGTAGGCCGTAGAAAGACCGTAGACCAGGCGGCTAATGGTGTCGGTCTCCTGAAGGTAATCACCCTGCTTGCCGCCGGCGAGATTCAGCATGGTCCGGTAATTGCGATAATCTATCTCCTGCTCCGGGTGGCTGAACTGCCACTTCATATACGATCGGCCGATGGAACGCGATTGATTGATCCACCAATCCGGCTCCTCGTGGCGATATACACCCGGCCCATGGCCGGGGAAAACCAACCACTGCGCCTCGAACCGTCCGGTGTCGCCAGCCGGATAAAAACTGCCATAGGCGTATACAAACTGGCGTGGCAATGCCAACAGCGTAGGCATCCTGCCGGTCGCATCCTGGTACGGCTCGGTCAGGTTGTAGGAGTACCGCGCGTACGTGTTGGGATTGAGATAGACGGCGAATTCTCTGTCGTCGGAAGTACGAAGAGTGAAACAATTCTCACCAGAATCATACGAACTCACATAACCTGCGATGGTATCGGAGAAGGTAAAGTCAATTTTCATTGCCACGTCCGTGTTAAGGTGGCGCGAGATCCGTTGCTCTCAGCCGTTCCCTGCGCGAGCGGCTGTGGGCATCGATCCTGCCTGCACATACGATATCGGCATTGCGGGCAACACGGAAGGTTTGGTTCATATTGGCATCGAGGCGCATCTCAGCCCGTCTTGGCCCGAGACAAATTACATGGCTCCGATTCAGGCCGAATTTATCTATCCCTTTGTACCAACCCGTGTTTCCGTCATTGGCCGTAAAAACTCCAGCCTAAAACCGGACAGGGTCTACGCCATGGTTAAGAACCACGTGTGCTTATGACCGACAGCATCGATCGGGTTGAGGTGATCACGTCGGGTTCAGCGGCGACGGCGCCCATAGACCTAGTCTATCTGGATCTGGGCGGCACCGTCGTAGAGCTGATCTCATACGACGGCGCTGAAAGCCTCCAGGGAAAGAACCCACGTGGCAGAGGGTGGTCGGTCTAGGCCAACGCAGTATCAAAAAATCGATTTGGTCAAGCCGCTAGGCGAAGAGGCGGAGCGACGTCAGCGTTGCGGTGCCGGAGCCGTTCTTATTTGGAACAATCGTGAGACGGAGGTGGCTGACCCGCGAGAGATTGAAGCGCTGTTCTTCGCGCTGGTACGTGGCTCCACCGGGACTGAAATTGTATTCCTGAACCAGAATTTGGCGATACGATCGGCCCCCGTCCTCCGAGATTTCCACACGTACTTCCTGGGTACGCTCCCGGTTCGTTTCCTCGACCTCATATACGAGCCGTGAGATCGCCTGCGGCTGGTCAAATTCGAGGACGATGTGCTCGACGCCGTCGGGGCGCGCACTCATCCAGCGCGTGGCTCCCGCACCGGTGCGCCCGTCAAACATATGCTCGACCGGGTGAGCCGGATCCTCTGACGAGTAAGCAATTGTCGCGCAGCCGACGATATCGATTTCGCCGGCCGCGCGGGTGCCCGCTGTTGCCGCACTGGTTTCCAGCGATCGTTTGCGAATTCGCGAGAGGTCCGTCATCGGTGCAGGCGGCATTTATGCTATCTGGTTTACCGTCAAGAAGCGGGAGCAACCCCTTGCGTGGATCAACGTCAATAGCCGAAACCCGTTCCGACTTGGATACTACGGCAAATCCATCTCAGTCCCCACCGCTGAAGCGCAACGAGCTGCCGATACATAGCGCATCGCTTCGGCCAAGAGGATAACGCTGCAGCAATCGGCTCGTTGCGCTGGGTCATGCCACTGCGGCTCGGCCGGAGCGCCTGACGCCCGATATCCGGCAACTTTTCAAGCGCAATATTCTGGATAGCCTCGGCTGTGCGATAGCCGCATTGCCAGGCGCGCCCTTCCAAGCGCTGCGCAAGCAGTTCGAGGAATATCGAGCCCCGGGTCGCTGCACCGCGATCGGCAGCGGCAAAACCTCTGCGGATCAGGCAGCGCTCTTCAACTCCAGTCTTGTGCGCTACGTCGATCTTCTCGACAGCTACATGTCGCCCGGCGGTTCTGCCATCCGAGCGACAATTTCGGGGCCGTCCTCGCTGCGGCCGAGCAAGCCGGAGCATCCGGTGAGGAATTCATGCTGGCGCTCGCCGTAGCGTATGAAATTATGCAGGTTTACCGCCGTCGTCCCCGTGATGGCGAAAGGCTTCAACCACGCCATTTAGCTCGAGATCTCCGCGGCCGCGCATGACCAGCCGGTGCTGGAAGCAGTGCTGGATCTGAAGCGTCGCAATGATCTGGCAGCGGCAGACGTTGAGCACGTGCGCTGCGACATCTTCCAGACCGGCTTCGACATCGCGGGGGTGGTGGCTTTGGTTCGAAGGACCATCCACAGACCAAAGAGCAAGCCGACCACAATCTGAAATATCTCATCGCAGCGGCCTTGCTCGACGAGCAGGTCGGACCCGCCCAACTGGAACCGTCGCGCATTCAGGCGCCGGATGCCCAGGCCCTGCTCGCGCGGGTCGAGATTCATCCCGACGAGTATTTCACAGCTCGCTATCCCAAAGAGCTCGGTGCCCGCATCACAATTCGCACCCTGGACCAGCGGGTCTTGGTGAAGGAACAGCTCGGCTACGAGGGAGGCCTAACCAATCCCATGTCGTGGGGCCGGACCGTGGAGAAGTTCCACCGGCTGAGCGGAGCGTTCGCGGACGAGGATCTGCGGAGCAGGCTCATCCAAGCTGTGCAGCAGCTCGATACGATGCCGCTCTCAGATTTAACGGATCTGCTCGCCCAGGTTCGACCCACCGCGGTGTTTCCGGCCACTCATCCCGGCATTCAGTGACTGTTCCGGGTTCGCGTCTGTCAGCCGGATTGCAAATCAGTACACACGCTCTTTTTGGAGATATCGAAAGGCCTCATTCGACAGCGGCTGCAAATGGACCGGCGTGTAGTCGAGCCGAACCTGACCATCGTCATCGAGCCAGGAAAGGGTGTGCTTAAGCCAATTTTCACCGTCTCGCTTCGGAAAGTTTTCCTGCGCACGTACGTCGTGAATTTCCGTCTGGCCAATAGCCGAATGAAGACTAACGCTCGCCTGGGCGAGCATATTGTCTAGTTCGAGGATTTGCTCCGGCAAGGGCCGGCAAACCCGAGCAGACCCAACAATCCCCGGTTCCCATAACCCCAATGATCATCAGAGCGGTCAGCATCATTGCGAGAGGCCGAAGCGCCTGGTGAGTTGTGGGCCGTGTTCGATTCTAGTGACTCTCCGCTGGAGCGAGTGGGATTCGAACTATCGGTCCCCCTCTATGTTCGGCTATTGACGCGATAGAACGGCTGGTCGAGCATGGCCTCGTGCCAGGTACCGTACCACGCCTGGACATAGGGCTTGATCTTCCGGAGAAAGTCGGCCCGTGCCTGCTGCTCGGGGGTGAGGCCCTTGGCACAGAACGCGCGCACCTCGCGGTAGAGACCCTCTACGTCAATCGTGCGCGGCTGATGATCCTCAACCACGATCTTCCCCCCGATGACGACGGTGGCGACGTCCGCACCCATGGCGCGTTCCACAAAGGCATCGGCGATGTCAAATTCCGGGTCGATCCAGGGATCGCGCGCCACCCGGTCGAGATCGACGAGAATTGCATCGCCCTTCATGCCGGGAACCAGCGCGCCGACCTCGTCCGCGAAACCGGTCGCCGTGGCACCGTTTACCGTCGCGATCTCGAGCGCCTCGTAGGCGCTCAACGCGGGCGTCGCCAGATCGAAGGTGTGGAGGCGATGCACCTTGTGCATCATCCGCAGCTCCATCACCGCGTCCTCGTCGTCATTGATGGTCTTGTCATCAAGCCCCATCGCGACATTGACCCCGGCCGCGCGCAACGGCATGACCGGCGTGATGCCGTTGCGCATGTGGAAGTTGCAACTCGGATGACTCGTGACGGAGACCTTGCGGCGCCCCATCAGCTCTATCTCGGCCTCGGTCACGTGAATCGCGTGGCCATAAACAACATTGCGCTCCACCAGACCGAGATCATCGAGCCAAAACACCGTCGGCTTTCCGTGTTGGCGCAAGCCGTAGGCCTTGTGCACCGGCGACTGCAGCAGGTGCATATGGATCATCACGCTGCCGCGCTCGTCGGCTTTGGCACGCACACGGCGCAAGAACGCCTCGCTTGCACCATGCGCCCAGCATGGCGCTAGCAAGATCCGCGTCTCCTTGTTGTTGTAGGTTTCGTAGAGTTCATCGAAGAGACGGAAATAGGAGTCCGCCAGCGACTGCTTGTCAAAAAACACGAGTGGGCGTGCTCCGGCCCTCAGATCGGGTGGCAGCGTCTGAATGAATTCTTCCCCGCCCATCGCGAGCTTACTCTCATCGCGCACGCCGGGCGAGAACGCCAGCCGGATCCCGGTCGATAGATATGTTTTAATCGCAATGTGCGCGCGCCTGGCGCCTTCGGCGCCGTCATCATCGAAACCGTTGTGGTGCAGCAGCGTGCAGCCACTGCGAAGGTGGCGCAGTGCACAGATTGCTGCAGTCAGTTCGGGTGGTAGGATGGGCATGTATGCCCAGTCGAAAAGAGCGTTCTCAAGAAAGTCGTTGCGCACACCTTTCTGGATCGGCGAAAGGCCGCGCCCATGGCTATGGGCGTCCACCAGCCCGGGCAGCAGCAACTGAGTGCCGTCGCCGATGACGGGGGCACCGGGATATTTGTGTACAATTTCGGCAAAAGGGCCCGTCTCCCTAACGGTGCCGTCCATGATCACAACGGCGCCGGCCGGGATTACGCCGGATGCTCCGAGGCGCGGATCGGTGATTGCATATGCGCCCCGCATGATGATGGTGTCGGTCATGAACCTTGCATCCTTGCAATTCGACACGCCCGCAGGTGCGGGCCAGAGCGAGCCTTCTTCATACCGTCTGATCGCATTTCACTTGGCCTCGACTGCCAGGCGCCGTTACGCGCCCCGGAACTGTGATCGGCGCTCTCGGCGGACTTTCGCCCGAGGCAATAACGAACGCAACGCCCTCGATAACGACGGGAGAGGGCGAGCGGGGCACTCTCGAAAAGCGGTTTTTCCTACTACCGGGACCGAGGGTTCGAATCCATCTTCCTCCAGCCCCGCGGGTCGGGTCGGGGCTGCACAGGATGCGTGAGCGAGGCCGAGATACAGCCCGACGCGGATGCGGTTCGCCATAAGGCGGAGTGGCGCTATTAAGCGAAACCCCCGGCCAATAATCCGGGGGCTTCACCTAAACAGCAATTTAGCGCATCGGCTCATACGCGCCGAAGGATGCGGCGCAGCTCTGGCGCAATTCGGGATCTCTTATTGGACCGCATTCCTTTCTCACTCGGGAGCTACGATAAGCAGCATTGGTGCTGACGAGGTGATCGTATTGCCGGCTCTTCCAGACGTTCTGCGCCGGCGTCTCGTGCCATTTCGAATGATGATGCGGGTTGGTCGGCACCGGGGCTGCCTGTACCGAGGTAATCGCCAAAGCCGCCAGACCTACCAGAGTCGGGATAATAACTCGCATTTTAGCCTCTATTGTTGGGGGGACAACGAGGCAATGTGCGCGGAAGCTTATTGATAAAACCTGAAACAGCTCGATACCCCCGCTTCGGCGGACCCACTCCGGCATTGCGCTGGGAATGCCGCAGCTTTCTTGAGGGCGATCTCGCTGTCGCGATCGAGAACGACCGTTACCCCCTATCGCCGCGCATTCAGCTCCTTTGCGGCCTCCTCGCCAGGTTCGGGCCGATGGCCCCCGCGCCACCCCCGTTGGCCCGGCCAGCTAGCCCAGAGCAGGGGCGACGCATGAAATTTCTCTCGTCTGAATGAGCCTGATGCAGGATGCCTGCCGTCGCGACGGCGAAGGAGCGTGCGATGTCGATCGAGACCCTGGTTCAGCACTTTGGTGCGGTGGAGGATCGCCGCTGCCGCGGCAAGATCGAGCATTGTCTGCTCGACATCCTGGTGATCGCGGTGTGTGCGGTGATCGCCGGTGCCGAAAGATGGGATGACATCGCCCTGTCTAGCGTCTGCTCGGCAGGCAAGAACTGACGTCTCGGCCAATAGACGCTGCTTTCGCAAACCGATATGCGGCGATTGAGTGGGTTTCGGGCGTCACCAGTCTCGGTAGGGCTCGTTCCAGATGGCGGTGTAGATCTTACCCTCGGCCAGAAGATAACCACGGTACATTCCGGCCGTGTTGAACGGCAGAGCCGGCGCACCGGTATAGCTGACGGCAATGACCCCGCCGCGCCCGCCGAATTCGCCCAACTCATCGATGACGGCGCGCGCGGCCTCGTCAAGTGGCAAACCGGCGTGGCGTACCCGGGCGGCGATCTCGAAGGCAACACCGTAACGCATGAACATCTCGCCATGGCCGGTTGCGGAAACGGCGCAGGCCGAGTTGTGAGCATAGGTGCCGGCTCCAATGATCGGGCTGTCACCAACCCGGCCCGGGATCTTGCCGGTCATACCACCGGTCGAGGTGGCGGCTGCCAGGTTGCCGTCACAGTCGCGAGCAACCGCACCTACAGTCCCGTGTCGGCGTTGCTCGTCATCATCCCCGGCAAGCCCGCGACGGCGGCGTTCGAGCTCGGCCTGCAACGCGCGCCAGCGCTCTTCGGTGAAAAAATAATCGGGTTCGGCGAAGGCGATGCCCTGCTCGCGGCAAAACGCGAGGGCGCCTTCCCCAACCAGAAGCACATGAGCCGAGTATTCCATTACCGCGCGCGCTGCCAAAATGGGATTGCGCGGTCCGAAAATGGTGGCTACCGCACCTGCGCGAAGATCGCGGCCGCCCATTATCGCAGCATCCATTTCCTGAGTGCCGGCGGCCGAGAAGACGCTGCCCCTTCCTGCATTGAAAAGCGGATCATCTTCGAGCACCACCGCGGCCTGGGTCACAGCATCAAGCGCACCCCCGCCACCCGCGAGGACATCGCGACCGGCCGCCAACGCGCGGTACAGAGCCTCATGGTAGGAAGGCGCGCGAGCTGCCGTCGTCTCGTCGCGACGGATCGTTCCGGCACCACCATGAACCGCTAGAGCGAAATCTCCTTTGGCGCCGCTACTGGTCGACATCGCAACTGGATATGGCGGCAATTGGGAGGGCAGCAACCGTGCCAACGGTCTTTTTCGTAACCCACCCGGAGGCGTCATCGATCCGGGCACGTTGGTCTCCGATTGGCCGCTCAACCAGCGCGGCCGGGTGCGCATGTCGGCAAGACCGATCAGCCCTGGGTAAGAGGGGTACGCCGTATTTTCGCGAGCAGCGAGCGCAAAGCCTCCCTTGGCTATCGGGAATGATAGTTGCCGAGGCGTTCGCCGCGATATGCGCCAAGCAAGTCAGGCGCGCTTGTTCAACCGATCTCCAAGGTCATCTCCTGGTCTAGTCGCGCTTCATTCCTTTTTTCTCCCTCTACGATTCCGCAAGGCAGATGACCATTGCGGGTCGGCATATGGCCCGTGCGCGCGGGGGATCTATATGCAGTGCAGATGCTTGACACAGACCGGGGCCAAGCCGTCAATTTCGGATGCTCCGCCGCCAGAGATCGCCTTGAATGACACCATTGCCGCGCTTTTTCTCGAGCGTGCTCCCTTTATCTTATAGTGAACACGACATCCGTCGATGCCTCGGGCATGAATTTGACAAGGGGCGCCCTTATCAGAGCTGCGGCGCGGTCCACAATCTGCACGCCGACAAGAATGGGCAGCGGCTCGTCGCCGACGTGAAGGGGACGCGCCGCCGCCCGTATCGTGTCTTTGCTGAGATCAAATCGGGCGAGCGTGTCCATCTGACCGGGCGGTGCAGCTGCCCGGTCGCAGTGGATTGCAAGCACGTCGCCGCGGTGTTGCTCGAAGCGATCAAGAAATCCGCCGGAGGGGATGGTCGGGGCCGATCCGCTCAACGGTCCGATCGCTGACTGGCTCGATGGGTTGCGGCGCGGGGGAAACAGCCACACCCGTCCGCCCGAGGAAATCGTCTATCGCCTTGACGGGCCGCGACGTCCCCGCCAGGCCTTCACTCTTGAGCTGCGCGTTGTGCGTATCCTCAAATCGGGCGCTTATGGCGCTGAGCGGACGTGCCCATCCGGCGTGGAGACCTCGAACGCGCGGTATGTCCAAGCGGAAGATAGGCTGATTGCCCGGCTAATGCGCGGTGTGGGTTGGGGAACGCCGCAGCTTCCCGAAGATCCGGAAACGATGGACCTAGCGATGCGGCGCATCCTCGCGACCGGGCGCTGTCGCTGGCGCGAGGTGGCAAGCCCCTTGCTGGCCCTGGGGCCGCCGCGGCGAGCTCGGCTCTGTTGGCAGCTCGGCAGCGATGGCCGCCAGCACGTCGACATTGCCAATGATGAGGCTTCGCTAATCGGATTGCCTTGTGCATCGCCGTGGTACGTCGATCCCGAGGCCCATCTTGCCGGACCGCTTGAGTTCGACATGCCGCGCAATCTGGTCGCTTCGTTTCTGATGGCGCCGCCAATTAACATCGCGCAAGCGGCAGCCCTCGATGCGGTCTTCGAGCGCGACTTTCCCGAGCTGCCGCTGCCCCGGCCGCGTGCCGATCTGATCGAGGAGATCCGCGCCGATCCGCCGATCCCGGTGCTGCGCCTGGTCAACCGCCGACGCGTTTGGGCACATTGGACGACGGGACGCAGCGTCGAGGAAACGGCCGATATCGCGATGCTCGGGTTCGACTACAGCGGACAGGCGATCCATCCTGCTTCCACCCCCGTCGAGATCCGCAAGGTTGAAGCCGGGCGGCTCGTCGTGCAACGGCGCAATCTCGCAGCCGAACGGCAAGCGCAGCAGCGGCTGCGGGGACTGGGGCTCGATCCGGCCGACGGTTTTCACAAGCGCGAAGGCGATAATTTTTTCATCCCGCTGACCTTTACCGAGGACACGTCGGCTTGGCCGGGGTTTGTCTACGAAGCGGTGCCGGCACTTGAGGCGGATGGCTGGCGGATCGAGTTCGAGAACAGCTTCCGCCATCGCGTCGTCGACGGCGAGGGTGACTGGACTGCTTCGGTCTCGGAAGGCAGCGGCTGGTGGTTCTCGCTTGACCTCGGCATCGACGTCGATGGCGAGCGGATACCGTTGCTTCCCGTACTGACCACGCTGTTGCGCCAGATGCGCGTGGTGAACACGTCGGACGGGATAGACGGGCTTGCACATAACGGCGTCGTGTTCGGCACCCTCGCCGACGGCCGGCATATCGCCTTGTCGCTGGAGCGGATCAAAGCGGTCCTCTCGGCATTGGTCGAGCTGTACGACCCGGAAACCCTGTCGACGGAGGGTGCCCTCGACATCTCGCTAGGCGAAGGAGCGGCGCTCGCCGCGATCGAAGCCGCCACCCGCCTGCGCTGGCTCGGCGGCGAGCGATTGCGGGCACTTGTGCAACAACTCCAGGGGTTCGCACGGATCGAACCCGTCATGCCCCCGCGCGGGCTGCAAACCGAGCTGCGCGGCTATCAGCAGTCGGGGCTGGATTGGCTGCAATTCCTGCGCACCTACGAGTTGGGCGGTATCCTCGCCGACGATATGGGCCTGGGGAAAACCGTGCAGACCCTCGCCCATATCCTCGTCGAAAAGCGCGACGGCCGGCTCGACCGCCCGTGTCTCGTTGTATGCCCGACCAGCGTCGTGCCGAACTGGTGCGCGGAAGCGGCGCGACTGGCGCCGGAACTGCGCGTGCTGTCGTTGCACGGCGCGGATCGCGCCACGCGCTTTGGCGAGATTGCGAACAGCGATCTGGTGCTGACGACCTACGCGCTGTTGCCGCGCGACGCCGATCAACTGCTTGCCGTCGATTGGCACATGGCCGTGCTCGACGAGGCGCAGGCGATCAAGAACGTGAAGGCGAAAGCCACCCAGCTCGCGTGCCGGATCATCGCGCGCCATCGCCTGTGCCTGACAGGGACGCCAGTTGAGAACCATCTCGGCGAGCTCTGGTCGCAGTTTGCCTTTCTGATGCCCGGCCTGCTTGGCGACGCTAAGCGCTTTGCCCGCGTATTTCGCACCCCGATCGAGAAACGCCAGGACGGTGAACGGCGCGCTGTGCTGGCAGCGCGGCTCAAGCCTTTCCTGCTGCGGCGGACAAAGGCGGTCGTGGCCGCCGATCTGCCGCCGAAAAGCGAGATCCTCAGTCCGCTCGAATTATCGGGGCCGCAGCGCGACCTCTACGAGACCCTCCGCCTAGCGATGCATGAGAAAGTACGGCAGGAGGTCGCCGCGAAAGGCTTCGCGCGCAGCCGCATCGTGATCCTCGATGCGTTGCTCAAGCTGCGCCAAGTCTGCTGCGACCCGCGCCTCGTCAAGCTTAGAGCGGCTCGCCGGGTCAGCACCAGCGCCAAGCTCTCCCACCTGATGGAATTGCTGCCGCCCCTGATAGAGGATGGCCGCCGGGTGCTGCTGTTCTCGCAATTCACCAGCATGCTCGACCTGATCAAGCTCGAGCTTGCCCGCGCCGGCATCGATTTTGTCGAGCTGCGCGGCGACACCACCGACCGCAGCGCACCTGTTTCCCGGTTTCAGAAAGGCAAGGTACCGCTGTTCCTGATCAGCCTGCGCGCGGGAGGCACTGGGCTCAACCTGACAGCCGCCGACACCGTCATCCATTATGACCCTTGGTGGAACCCGGCGGCCGAAGACCAGGCGACCGACCGCGCCCACCGCATCGGCCAGGACAAGGCGGTGTTCGTCTACAAGCTGGTGACCCAAGGGACGGTCGAGGAGGACGGTCGAGGAGCGCATGATCGCGCTGCAGGACCGCAAGCGGGCGCTCGCCGCAGGTGTGTTCGATCACCGCGCCGCCACTGGGCCGCTGCTTGAAGCGGCGGATATTGAGCGCTTGTTCGAGCCACTCGCGTGACCGGCTATCCCGGCCGACCGGTCGCACGATACATCGAGTGTCACGGACGTTGATCGTGCGACCAGCGAGGAGCTGGGATAGACCATGGGGTCTGATCAATTTCGAGGCTCATCCGCCTCGCTGCATATGCAATTCTCCGAAGCAGCTGCGAACCTGTTCAACTATTCGACTGCCTCCCTTCCGACGAACACTTCAGCAATCGATTTCAATCCTGCCTGATCCACGCTGTAGGTCATTCCGACAGCGAATCATCGTCTAATTCACAAATCATTACGGAAATTATTCAGAGCGGCCATAGTGGACCGGTTCCGCTAGGCGGCTGCGCTGCGCACCGGGCGCGGAGAGCGGTCTGGCCCGGCCGCGATACGCCGATCCAGTTGACGTTGCGAGCCCGACCAGCATAAACCTTTGATTGGAGACGGCGGACCGCAATCCGAATCTGCCGCCAACCGGAGGAGGAAATGCCAGGTCAGACCGCAGACGAACTTTTATCGTTATTCGATAGGGCGCCGCTCAACCGCCGCTATTGGGTCAGCTTTGTGCTGCTGTCGGCGTTGTTTGTTCTCGAATTCTTCGATTTTTTGGTCGTCGGCTATCTGTTGGCGGTACTCGGACCGCAATGGCATCTAACCTATGGCCAATCGGCGCTGATCCTTTATAGCGGCGGCATCGGCTCGATCCTCGGCGCGCTGTTTTTTGGCGGATTGGCCGATGCTTGGGGCCGCAAGTCGCAGATGATCATCGGTACCTTCATCTGCGCCATTGCCGCCGGGTTGATCGGCTTGGTACCGGCCGGTGCGTGGCAGATTTTCGCGATGCTGCGCTTTTTTGTCGGCGTCGGCCTGACCGCCGGGGTGACTCCGTCGCTGACTATCCTGGTTGAACTGACCCCGACCCGCAATCGAACGCTGCTGACCAGCTTTTACATCGTTTTTGCCTCGGCCGGCGGGCTGCTCGCCTCGACCACATCAGCCGCATTGCTGGCGGCACTCGGCTGGCGCGGCGTCGCCATGCTCGGCGTCAGCCCGGCCATTATCGGCGTCCTGATCTGGGTTTTGGTCCCTGAATCGGTGCGCTGGCTTGTTGCCAAAGGACGCTTTGCCGAGGCGCGAGCTGCGGTGGCAAAGCATCTCGACCTACCATTGCGCCGCGTGCCGCTGCCGACGATTGCGCCCACGAGCCCGCCGCGCGGCAAACTATCCGAACTCTATCATCACCCCCGAATGTTCTGGGAGACGATCCTGATTTGGGGCGGATCGTCGACGGCGGGCTACGGCGTCTATCTGTGGGGCCCGACGATCGTCGCCTTGGCACTCGGCGTCTCGGTGCCGAAAGCCGCAGCCTATTTCGTGTTTGTGGCGCTGGGCGGGGTTGCCGGCAAGATCGTCGTCACGTTTCTGGCGCCACTGATCGGCCGTCGCCCGCTCGGGGTCATTTGGGGTATCGGCGGGGTCGTGGCACTCGCCGCTGCCGGCTACTACCACGCGGTCGTGGTGGGCGGCCTGCCGCTGATGGTGGTCCTGTTGTGCGCCTCGACCTTTTTCATCGAGGGCGGGTTTTCCAATCTTGCCCCTTATACGGTCGAAAGCTACGGGGTCAATCTCGGAGCCCGCGCCTCGGGTCTGGGACAGGCGGCGAACGGCATCGGCAAGATCCTCGGGCCCTTAAGCCTGGCCTTGATCGCCGGGTCGAGCAATATGGTGTCGCCGCAGGCAACGGCTGACGCGGTATTTCCGGCCTATCTGTTCCTCGCCTTCTGCATGGCGCTCGTAGCACTGTCGTTCCTGGTTCTCGGCGTCGAGACCCATGGGAAAGCGATGGCGTTTGCCGCCGACCAGACACCGGCCCCTGCCCGTCGAACTGCACTCGGCACGCCGACCCGGTAAACACCGCAGCCGTTGCCGAGCAGTGCCTTTGCGGCTTCGTCACTGCACTCGGCAGCGGTTGACGGCACACCCCTAAACCCCCTAATCCTCCGTAATGGACGCCAAATCGAAGTCGGCGAAAGGAGGAGGAGTGCCCAGTCAGACGTCGGACGACCTTCTGTCATTATTTGATAGCGCGCCGCTCAATCGAAGGTTTTGGGTAACCTTTAGCCTGATGTCGGCGGTCACGCTACTCGACTTTTTCGACTTCTTTCTGATCGCCTTTGTGATGTCGGTGATTGGGCGAGAATGGCGTCTGACCTACGGCCAGGGTGCACTGATTCTTTATGGCGCCGGTATCGGCGCGATCATCGGATCGCTTGTGTGGGGCTCCCTCGGCGACCGGTTCGGGCGCAAGATGCAGACGGTCAGCGGGACCTTGATCTGCGGGGTCAGCGCCGGACTGATCGGAGTATTGCCGACCGGCGCCTGGGTACCCCTGGCGGTTTTGCGCTTTATCGTCGGCTTTGGTTTGGCGGCAAGCGTCACCCCGGCGTTGACGATGGTTGTCGAGCTCACGCCGACGCGCTGGCGTACCGGGATGACGAGTTTCTTTGTCGTCTTTGCCAGCGCCGGTACGCTGCTTGCGTCCTCGATTGCAGCGGCGCTGTTGCAGGCCTTCGGCTGGCGCGGCGTCGCGATGACCGGGTTTATCGCCGCTATCGTCGGGCTGTTGATTTGGGCGTTTGTGCCGGAATCGGTGCGCTGGCTCACCGCCAAGGGGCGTTTTGCCGAGGCGCGGACCGAGGTCGCCAGGCACTTGCGGGTTCCGCTCGCCAGCGTGCCGCTGCCGGGCGCGCGGCCCGTAACACCACCCCGCGCCAAACTGACCGAGCTCTTTTCTGTCAACCCGCGGCTGTTCTGGCAGACCATCATGCTGTGGGGCGGCTCGGCAACCGCGGCTTACGGCTATTATCTGTGGGGACCGACCATTGTCGCTCTGGCGCTGCATGTCGGGCCTGCGGCAGCCGCCAAATATTTCATCCTCGTTGCGGGCACCGGTGTTATCGGCAAGATCATTGTTTCGCTGATCGCTCCCAGAATGGGACGGCGCTCGCTGGGCATATTATTCGGTTTCGTTGCCTTTATCTTTCTCGGCCTTGCCGGGTATTTCAGCGGTGTTTTGGTCGACGGCTTCCCGTTGTTCGTGATCCTCGTTGCCGCCTCGGCCTTCTTTGTCGAGGGCGGGTTTTCCAATCTCGCTCCTTACACCGTCGAGCAGTATGGGGTAAGCCTCGGCGCGCGGTCCTCCGGCCTTGGCCAAGCGGCGAAGGGCGGTGTCGGCAAGATCCTTGGTCCGCTCGCCCTGGCGTTGCTCGCCGGCAGCGGCAATGTCATTGCGCCAAAAGCAACCGCCGAAGCGGTTTTCCCGGCCTTTCTGTTCATGGCCGGAATGATGCTGGCGGTAGCGCTTGCCTATGTGTTTCTCGGGGTGGAGACGCATGGACGCGCGATGGCGCTCGGCCCGGGTCAAAGCCCCGCGCGAACCCGCCCGCGCGTGCTCGAGACGGAAACCCGGTGACTGCTGTCGGAGGCGAGGTGCGCGCGACGGGCTACAGCTAAGTGGCCGCGGACAATTTCACACGTCGGTGGCGTTGAATTGCCCTGCAGAGTGGTATAGATATAAGTCACTTTGTAGCAGTCGAGGTGAAACAGAGATGTCACTAAGCGATGTCAGGCTAGCGCCTGACCAAAGCCTCAATCTCAATGTCGTCGTTCTTGCCGACGACGGCAAAATTCGCGTGATCGCTCAGATTAGGCGAGCCGCGATCGAGGAATACTTCGACTGTGATCATACCGTTGGCACCCAAGCACAGCGAGTATCGATAATAAACAGCAACCTTTCGACCATAGGGGAAATAATGGCGTCAAAATATGCTCAAGGTGAGTTCACAACGTGCGTTGACACCAACAACGTACTGATAATTATAGAGGATCTGAGCGACGCACATCTTTCGAGAGCAACTTAATCATGCCATCATGCGCTTCTAGACTGTGGATCCTGACGCCGCATGACTCAAGAGCGTTCGACACTAACTGTTCGTCCGAAAACATGACTCACAACTTCAAAAGCTTACCGTCACCCCCGCGAAAGCGGGGGTCCAGGGCAAGCGCCGGAGCGCTGGGGTCCTGGATTCCCGCTTGCGCGGGAATGACGAACAACTTGATGAAATCCATCGAATTGTTTCCGGACGGACACTGAATGATCGGAGAGCCCGATTCGGCTCCGTGAACGCACGCTCCATCAGGAGATGGCAGCGGGCAACGACGCTCAATCCCGAAGACAAGTGTCGCAGCCCGAGCCCATTGTTGCGGCGCACTGATCACCCAGCCCCGACCGCACCCTCGCGACAGATGCCGATGCGCCGCGCATTCTTGGCCCAGTAAAACAGCGGCGCTGCGCCCTCGGCGGTCCCTTGGCGCAGTGCGATCGCGCGCGCCAGCATAAACCGGGTTACATCACGGAAGCTCTCGAGCATCTGTTGATCGATGCGGCGCCACCCGGCGTCTTCGAGTTCAGGGCTGGCCGCCGGTTCGCCAAACGCCAAACCGCCGTCGCCGAGAAAAAACCGGGTATTGAAGCGGCGGAATGAATGCGATGGCGTGATCGCCCGGCCGACATAAACCAGCCTATCGATCGCGGCCGTCAGACCGTGCTCGTGATAGGCGGTCTCGATCGGCATCTTGACCGGTCCGCTCGATGACGGCGTCGCACTCGGTGTACCGACCAGAACACCGACCTCTTCCCAGGTCTCGCGAATGGCCGCCCGGGCCGCGCGCACGAGGCGCGGCGGCAGCGCCTCGGTGCCGCTCTCGACACTCCACGCGATCCGGTCGGGTGGATCGATAGCACCGCCGGGAAAGACATAGACGCCGGGCATGAACCTTGCCGACATCGACCGCCGCCCGACCAGCACTTCGATCTCGTCGCCCTCGCCGCGCAACAGGATCAGCGAGGCGGCATCGCGCGGCCGCACGGCCTGGCCCCGCGTCCGCTTTGGCGCTGCGGGTTGCCGCAGAATTGTGTCGTTCATTTCGCTACTATGCGCGAAGAGACAGTGAAGCCTCCAGCAATTGCCGTCAGGCAGGGTTGCGGCGGGCGCGTTCGATCGCGGCAATCCACACGCCCAGCGCTTGGCGCATTTCGTTGAAGTCGTAGTGCTCGGGCAATGAATCATCGAGAACGGCATTGCGAACCACAACCCTTATTGGGGAGACGGTCACCGAATAAGCGTTGCCGACCGCGGCCGGTTGTGGCGCTTCGCCGCGTTCGGCGGCACCGATCTCGGTCAACAGGGCGCGCGCCGCCGCGATATCGCCCTGGATGTCGCTCTGCAGAAAACTCGCGAGCACCTCGCCGCGGCGGCCGCTGCCCCGCGCCGCACGCCCTTCGAGATGGCCCGCCGGGTGGCGCCGCGCGGTAATCAAACCGGAGCCTGCAGTGGTGCGGCGCACGGTTACGGGCCGCGCAACGGATAGGCGGCGGCGATCCGCCCCGATTGATACCAGCCCTCGATCATAAAGCCGTGTCCCGAATCGCCGATGAACTCGCCATTGCCGCGCCGCCGACCATTATGAAAGGCCGCGAGCACCGCCTCGATCACCTCGTCATCCGACATCGCATCCGGAAAAAAGGTCGAGGACGCGCGCTTGTCGATCCATTCGCCGGTCGCCGGATCACGCAACGCGACCCTTGCGCTATAGACGCCGTTCGCATCGGGCGGCTGGGTGATGCGCAAAACCCTCACTCCGGGTGGATCGATGCCGTTTGGCCGATGATGATAGCCGACCGCTTCGCCGTGCCGATTGATTTCGCCAGTTTCGATATGCGCAAAGTTGATCGGCGGGTCGGTTGCCGTCCATTTGCCCGCGACAGGTGCGCCAATGTCGCGGGCAAAGACCGCGATCGGCATCCCGACAAGCAACACGAGGTAAATCCCGATCGCATGCCGGAAATGGGTTATAGCGGGCATTCCGATCCAATCGCTCCGCGCTGCTAACGTTGGCCGAACACGTCTTTCGCGACCTGCGCAGCGGTCATCGCTGCCGGCCAGCCGGCGTAAAAGGCGAGGTGGGTGATGACCTCGCCCAGCTCTTCCTTGCTGAGACCGTTGTCAAGCGCGCGGCCCAAATGCCCGACCAGCTGCTTTTCGCGGCCGAGCGCCACGAGGGTGGCGACCGTGATCAGGCTGCGGTCGCGTTTTGACAGCCCCGGACGTTCCCAGACATCGCCGTAGACGACCTTCTCCGCGAGCTCAATCAATTTGGGCACGACCGGCCGAACCTGTTCGCGGGCCGGCGAGGGTGGTGTCACGGGCATGTCTGATCTCCGTTGCTGGACGCAGATGGTTGCTCGCTCGAATTTTTGCGCTTGATAATTTCCGGGCTAGATTAAGGCCCTTGGCGAGCAGAATCACTCATGCTCGATGCGGTCGGGAGCATCCTATGCGCATAGCAGTCATCGGCGCCGGGGGCATCGGGGCAATCTATGGCGCAGCGCTCGCCAAAGCGGGGGCCGATGTCGTGTTTGTCGCCCGCGGCGCACATTTGCGGGCAATGCAGGAAAACGGCTTGCGCATCGAAGGCGATCGCGGCGAAACGCAGATCCGGCCGGCCCAGGCAACCGATGACATCGCCGGGATCGGCATCGTCGATTACGTGCTGTTCTGCGTCAAATTGTGGGATGTCGAAAGCGCCGGCGAGCAAATCCGTCCAATTGTCGGACCTGATTCCGCAGTGATCCCGCTGCAAAACGGTGTCGACGCGCCCGAGCGGCTCGCCGCCATTCTCGGACCCGAGCCGGTCATGGGCGGCACCGCTTTTGTAACCGGTGCGATCGTCGCTCCCGGAATCGTCCATCAGACGGGCAATTATCAGCGCATGACCTTTGGCGAGCTTGACCGGCGCAAGAGTGATCGTGGGGAGCGATTGCGCGCTCTTTGCGAGACGGCGGGATTTGACGGCGTGCTGAGCCCGGACGTCATGGTGCCGATCTGGGAGAAGTTTCTGGTGGTCATACCATTGGCGGGGCTCAACGCACTGACCCGATTACCGCTCGGCAAATGGCGCGCCGACCCCGATCTGCTGGCGTTGTTCGAAGCGGCACTGCGCGAGACTGCCGCCGTCGGCCTTGCCGAGGGGGTGCACCTCCCGCCCGACAGCATCGACAAGACGCTGGCGACGATGTGGTCGATGCCCGATTATCACATGACCTCGATGGGCAACGATCTGTTGCGCGGCAACCGCCTCGAACTGCCCTGGCTGATCGGCAAGGTGGTCGAACTCGGCCGCCGCCATGATGTCCCGACGCCAGTCAACAGCTTCGTCTACACCGCATTAAAACCTTACATAAACGGTGCCCCGGTGTAGGGACGACTCCGATACGGCGATATAGAGGATATCTGCTTGTTGCGCTGATTCTCCAAGCGATCCCCAAAATGCAACCGGGCGAACTTCGGCGGATCGCTGTCGGTTAGGGACGGCGCGGGTACCACTCGACATTGTCGTCGAGCGGGATCACCGGTCGCGGCAGCCGCTGCCAGTCGAAGCGGTCCAGCATTGGCGAGGTCAACCCCGGCAGGTCGACCTCGATGATCTGGTCGGGGCCGAAGAATTCGTCAAAGCCGCCGCGGAAATGCCCGCGCGACTTGACGACAATCGAGCGCATTTGGCCGATGTCGAGGCCCATCATCTCGAAGAAGACCGAGTCGGCGCATTGCACGCGGTGCGAGACGACGACGATGATGACGCCGCCGACCTGCAAGGCGGTGCAGGGGCCGAGTTCGAGCCGCATGCCGGCATAGATGCCGCGCCGCCCGACGCAATTCCCGTCGCCGAGGGCCACGACCCTCGCCGGTGCGGTCCACGGCTCGGAAAAGTTGGTGGTTTCGTCGCGATTGAAGCGCGCGTCGAACTGGTAGTGCAGACCGTACCGGTGCGCCTCGGCGGCGAGCGGCGGGTCGTAAAAGACGCCGAGCAACGTGCCTTTGACCCCGGCCTCGTAAAACGCCCGCAGTAGAAAAATCGTGTTGCCGCGCCCGCCGCCGCCCGGATTGTCGGCGACGTCGGCAAAAGCCAATGCCGGCAGCGCGCGGTCGCGGCCGACCGCAAGCGCCTTCTCGACCGCCTCCTCGAGTGGGGTCAGCCGCGGGTAGAAGCGGGCCCGGTTGGCCCAGCCGAGTTCGGCGATTTCATACGCCAAGCGCTCGGCGGCAGGCTTATCGTGGCGTGCAGTGACGACAACAGCGAGGCCGTTATCGGCGGTGTCGGAATAGGCAAACCCGCCCATGACCGACACGTTCAGGATCTCCGGGGTCATTCGCCGCTGGCCGAGATTGATCATCTCGGCATAAGGTCCGGCCGCAGTCAGCAAGGTCACGGTCGGCGGCACGATCGGCAATCGGACAAATGCCGCCTGCGGCCGCAGGCCGGCGAGCATTTCGCGGATCGCCGCAGCTGCCTCGGCGCCGCGCTCGCGCATGTCGAGATGCGGGTTGGTGCGATAGCCGATAAAGGCATCGATTGACCGCACCATCCGCTCCGACACATTGGCATGCAAATCGAGCGTCGCCGCGATCGGCACATCCGGGCCGACGATGCGCCTGACCCGCTCGAACAGCAGGCCGTCGGGGTCATCCTCCTCGGTCGTTACCGCCGCACCATGCGAGCAAATGTAAACCGCGTCGAGCGGCAACGCCCCGCGCAGCCGCCGTTCAATTACCTCGAGCAGTTCGCCAAAGAAGCCGTGCTCGACCGGGCCGTTGGGTTCGGTCATCGCGAGGGCTGCGCCGACCGGGACCCATGGGCCCGATGCGTCCATCGCCGCAACAAATCCGGGCGTTTCGGCCAGCATCCGCGGATTTGGCGCGCGCGCTTCGGCAACGATCGCGTCGCCTTCGAGATAGGTGCGCGCGGTGAAGTGCGCCTTTGTCGCGACCGGGGCGAATTTGTTGCACTCGATCGAAAAGCCGAGCAGCGCCACGCGCGGCAGAGACGTTGGAGGCATGCCTTACCCCTTGGGCGGGTTCTGCCCCGCTCCTGGCCAAGATACCGAAGCAGAAGCCGGCTGTGTTTACCATCTCGTCATCCCGACGAAAGTCGGGATCCAATTTGGCCATGGATACCGGCATTCGCCGGTATGACGAGACAGTAATCGCGAAAGGCGGATTTCGACGGATCTCCGAAGGTGAGCGGTGTCCGCCTCCGATCCGTGTTTATTGTCGGGTGTATTTGACGACTCGGCGCACGCGGCCCCATTCGCCGGGCTGCACGACATAGAGGTCCTTGTGCGAGTCGACCCAGATGCCGTGGCACGAGCGGTTGATCGGACCATCGCCCCAGCGCGCCAGCCGCTCGCCGTCGAGTGTGAGAACGCTGATCATCCCGCCATTGTGTTCGGGGATGTAGACCGTGTCTTCGTCGTCGACATAAAAGAATGCCGGGCCGATCAGCTCGGTTGGCCAGACTTCAAGCAACTTGCCTTGCTGATCGAAGACCTGCACCCGGTCGTTTTCGCGATCGGCGACCAATAGCCGGCCGCGCCGGTCGATCCACACCCCGTGCGGCAGGTTGAACTGGCCTGGTGCCGTTCCCGGCTCGCCCCAGGAGAACAGGTACGTGCCGTCCGCGGCAAATTTGTGCACCCGGGCGTTGCCGTAGCCGTCGCTGATAAAGAACTCGCGCGACGGTGCAAAGGCGATGTCGGTCGGCAGATTGAACGGGCCGCCGCCATGCGTAACCTTTTTCCACGCCGATGAGCTGAAATCGTCCGCCGGCACACCGGTATCGGAGCGCTGGCCCTTGACCCCGATCACGTGGAGCAATTCGCCATCGGTTGTGAATTTGTAAAACTGACCGTGATATTCGTCGGTCAGCCACACATTATCGTTTTCGTCGATGCGGATCGCATGCGGAAACGAAAACAACCCCGCACCCCATGACTTAAGAAAATTGCCGTCGCGATCGAACACCACCACCGGATGCTGGGGATTGCGATTGAAGCAATAGACCCGGTCTTGTAAATCAACCGAGACCGCACAGGCTCGGATCTCAAGCCCTTCCGGCGGGCGGGCCCACTCCTCGTTGACCCGATAGGTATACTTGCTGCTGCCGACGATGGGATCCATGATTTCCCCCTTTCCGGATTTTGAGGTCGTTAAGGAACGCGCCGGTGCACTATAGCAGCTTATAGCCGCTGCGCGGAGATCAGTGGAGAAACGGCCCCGCCGCGTACGCTCGGCCGGGCGGCGATCGGCTCGCATCGGCAGCGCGGTTCTGCTAGCATTTGCCCAGCCACGTGGATCCCCGAGGCAAGCCGGGGATGACAAACTTGAGAGGATGCGCTGCTTTGATTGGGCGCAATTCCGGCCATGAAGACCGGGCGACGACGCGGCTGTATCTGATTACGCCGCCGGCTTTCGATCCCGACAAGTTTGCGACAGAGCTCGAAGCGGCATTGGCCGGCGGCGATGTCGCGTGCCTGCAATTGCGGCTCAAGGAGGTCGACGACGCCGTCATTCGCCGTGCGACCGCGGTGCTGAAGCCGATCGCGCAGGCGCACGACGTCGCGTTCATCATGAACGACCGGCCCGACCTTGCCGCCGAGCTCGATTGCGATGGCGTCCATGTCGGCGAGGAGGACATGCCCTATGCCGAGGCGCGCCGGCTGCTCGGCCCCGACCGCATCGTCGGGGTGACTTGCGGCAATAGCCGCCATCGCGCGATTACCGCCGCCGAGGCCGGCGCCGATTACGTCGCGTTCGGCGCCTTTTTCCCGAGCCCGACCAAAGGCGGGGCGAAATACCGCGCCGACCCGGAAGTACTGCGCGACTGGAGCGAAACGACGGTCGTGCCGTGCTGTGCGATCGGCGGCATCACCCAGGAGAATTGCGGACCGCTTGTCGAAGCCGGCGCCGATTTTCTCGCGGTCATCTCCGCGATCTGGTCCTATCCGAAAGGCCCCCGTGCTGCGGTCGCCAATTTCAACGCGGTGTTTGCCCGCTACGGTCGGGCGCATCGCACAACAGGGATTGCTGGATAAGGTGTCGTAAGACCGAGGTGCGTGACACCGCCGACCTCGGAGCAACCGACAAATTCCTGCAAAATCGATCGGCCGCTGGATCTGAGTTCTGCGCTGCCAAGGGATCTCCGAGAAAGGATCAGCTCAGCTTCAGCAGATCGGCGACGCGGCGCGCGGGCATGTCACCGGGCTTTCGGTACGACCGCGATGCGTTAAACTGTGCGCGCGAATGAGCAATCTCGCCGTGGGACGAACCACGGTTCAGGGGAGGGCGGAGCATGCAGGCGGATTACATCATCGTCGGGGCGGGCTCGGCCGGGTGCGTGATGGCCAACCGGCTGACCGAGGATCCCGGTACGAAAGTGTTGCTGATCGAGGCGGGTGGGCGCGACTGGAACCCGCTCATTCACGTCCCGGCCGGGTTTTTCAAGATGCTCGACCACCCGACCCTGACCTGGAAGTTCCGCGCCGAGCCGGATCCCGGCACAAACGGCCGCGCCATCGTCTATACGCGCGGCCGGGTGATCGGCGGCTCCTCCTCGATCAATGGGATGATTTACATCCGCGGCCAGCCCGAGGATTACGACCACTGGGCGCAGCTCGGCAATCGCGGCTGGTCATGGGACGACTGCCTGCCGTTCTTCCGCAAGGCCGAGCGCTGGGAGGGCGAAGCGAACGAGGTGCGCGGCAAGGACGGGCCGCTCTTTACCTCGAAGACGGACCGGCCGCCGATCTGTGCGACAGTTCTTGAGGCCGGTAAACAAATCGGTCTTGAATACCGCGATGACCTCAACGATCTGCCGCCCGGCGCCGGCGACTGCATCGGCTGGTGCCAGCAGACGCGGGGAGGACGTCGCCGCGCCAGCACCGCGCGCACCTATCTGCGGCCGGCGTTGAAGCGAGCGAACCTGCAGCTTGCCACCAACGCCTTGGTCCATCGCATCGTGTTTAATGGCAAGCGGGCGACAGGCATCGAATTTTCGCGCAACGGCGTCGTCGAGCGGGCGATCGGCGGCGCGAGAGGTGATCCTGTCGGCGGGTGCCATCGGCTCGCCGCATATCCTGCAGCTGTCGGGCGTTGGCGATCCCGAGCATCTGGGAAAGATCGGCGTGCCGGTCGTGCATGCGCTGCCGGGGGTCGGCAAAAACATGCAGGACCATTATGTCGCGCGCGTTTCCTATCCGGTTGTCGGCGCCCAGACCGCCAACGAAGATCGCGCGGCTTGCCATTAGCCGGTGAGGTCGTGCGATGGCTCGATCACCGGCAAGGGCATGCTGACCTACAGCCCGTCGATCGTTGCCGCCTCGGTCAAGGTGCTGGAGGAGTCGGCGACACCCGATGTGCAATGCACCTTCGCGCCGGGCAGCTTCAAAAACGGCCAGATCGGGGAACTCGAGGAAACGCCCGGCCTCAGCGCCGGCGCATGGCAGATGCGGCCCTTGTCGCGCGGTTATGTCGAGGCCAAATCGAACCGTCCGGGCGACATGCCGGCGATCAACCCGCGCTACCTCTCGGAGGAAGCCGACCGTCGCGCCATCATCGGCGGCTTGCGATTTGCGCGGCGGATTTTCGCTGCACCCGCGCTAAAGCAGTTCGTTCGGGACGAGACCCTGCCCGGCGCCCATGTCCAGACCGACGACGAATTGCTCGATTACGCGCGGCGCAATGGCGGCACCTGCTATCACGCCACCTGCACCTGCATGATGGGCTCGCACCCGATGAGTGTCGTCGACAGCCAATTGCGGGTGCACGGTCTCGATGGTCTGCGGGTGATTGACGCCTCGGTAATGCCGGCAGTGACTTCGACCAATACCAACGCGCCGACGATCATGATCGCCGAAAAGGGCGCGGCAGTGATCAAAGACGCAGCGCGGCAGAAGCTAGCGGCTTAGCGGAGCGAATCGCTTCAACGACGATTGGGCGGCGTAATGCGCAGCGCTTCTCCGCTCAACGCTTGCTAGTACGAAGGCAGCTTGAACAAGCGCGGGCTCTTCCGCTTGCCTTCTTGAAGTTCCTGGAAGGTCAAGTGGTAGAAGTCCATAACGTCGGCGACGTCCTTAGCGGCTTCCGGGTAGAAGTTGGCCAGCGCTTCAGGATGCTCCTGGAAGGTCTGGAAGAAATCGGCAGGCGTCATACTTTGCATGTCGTGAACGCCCTTCAGCAGTTCGACGCCGCGGACATCGGTCGGAACGATTATCTTGGGCATCAACGCAGCGACGAAAATCAGCAGAGGAGCGGCCATGTGATTCGTGCACTCGCCGAACATGTACTGATAGTTCACGACGGTGATAAAGAGATTCATCACATTCGTCATCGCAATGTCGCGCACGGGAAGGTCAGTCGCAAAGTCGCGATCCGCGTGCTTAAAGTAGTTGTACGTTTCCCGGTATCGCTTGAAAAACTCGTCATGGTACTCGTCTTTGATGTACTCTCCCAATCGATACGCAACTCCTGGCTGTTCTTCTTTGCAAGGTCGAGGAGGATTTTGTCGGCCGAATGGACGAGAAGGTGGACGGCAAACGGGTCTTCCATCCTTGTGATAAGCCGGATGGCCGTGTGAATTAGGTGCCGGAGGGCTTCTTGCTTATCAAGCGTGCGCCTCGGTTCCAGTAAGTCCGCATCGTTGCTAATCGCCATCGAAAGAAGCTCGCTATTTTACGACCGAGCGCGGAGCGCTCGCTGCTATTCTTGGGAACCGGTGGGGAATGCGCGAGGTATTAGATTAAAATACTCCTGATCGCATTCCAGCAGCATTTCCCGGATGAGGCGGCCTGTGCCGCGTACCTGGCCGCGGTGCGCTGGCCGCATGGTTTTGTCTGTCCCCGCTGCGGCCACAGCAAAGCTTGGCTCTTGCAGACCAAGGCCTGGACTTACGAATGCGCCGGCTGCCGCAAGCAGACCTCGGTGACCGCTGGGACGATCCTGCACGGCTCCAAGCTACCGCTGACCCTGTGGTTCTGGGCCGCTTATCTGATGGCGACGCATTCCAACGGGATCTCCGCCCTGCAATTACAACATCAGCTCGCCTTGGGCTCCTATAAGACGGCTTGGCTGCTCTGCGCCAAGCTGCGCGCCAGCATGGTGGCGCCCGAGCGCAACCCGCTATACGGCCTTGTCGAAGTCGATGAGACCGCGATCGCCTGCCGCAGCACCAATGATCCGCCCGCCGGCGGTGGGGGGCGCAGTCATCAAGGCAAAATCCTCGTCGTCGGGGCGGTCGAAGTGCAAGACGGCGGGGCCGGTCCCGGCCGCATCCGCCTTCAAGAGGTGCCCGATTACTCGGCTGCCAGCCTGCATCCCGTCCTGGCTACCAATCTCGCCCCCGGTGCTACCGCCAAGACCGACGGCTGGTCTGGCTATCCTGGCGCCCCGGGCGTTCACCACGATCCTCACACGGTCGGCAAGATGGCTGCTCATATCGTGCTACCCTGGACCCACCGCGTCTTTTCCAATCTCAAAACCTGGGCGCTGGGTGTCTATCACGGCCTGCGCCGCGAGCACCTCCAGTCCTACCTCGACGAATTCGTTTTCCGCTTCAATCGCCGCCATCACCGCCACGCTAGTTTCCGCTCCTTACTCGGCATCGCCGCCGGTCAGCGCCCTTCGCTGCTATTATTGGGAACCGGTGGGAAATTGGCGAGGTATTAGATTAAAATAATGTTTTTGCTGCTACTCGCTTTCCAAAACAGCCTAAGGTAGCTCTTCTTGCTGCGAAACCAATCGAATCGGCTATCGGGGCCAGAGCAATCACCGACACACGCTGCGCGCAGCGCGTGGAGCAAACGCTGAAAACAACAATGAACGCATGCTGGTGCGCAGCCAATTGGTTCCGATCGATAGGCCCCATATGCAGATCAGGACGGTCAGCGCGAGCGGCACTGGCCCGAGCCAGTATGCAAAAAATTCCAGCAAGCGTGGGGCGGAAAAGCGCAGCGCCTTCCGCCACGACGGTTTATATCGCGGCCGAGCTGCGATTGCGGTGTCGGCAACTATGGAATCGCCATAATCACATCGTATCGTCGTGGGCATCGGCGCCCCGGGAGTGGGGCCTTTTGTTTTTGAAGGAGTTGGCGATGCCTGATCTCGAACCTGATAAAACAGGGGGAACAGGGGGCGCGCGATGGGCGCGGGCGGTTTGTGCGGGGGCGGTCTGGCAGTCCCGCCAGCCGGCCGCGCGGCTGCCGCCACCATCAACCTTGCCGCATGGCTATTGCTCGCCACCGAATAACCATCGTCAGCACGCGTAAGGCGGAACAACGCAGCGCTTTCCGCCGTGACCGGTTCGCATTGCGTCTATTCCCTTGGCAAGCGTTTGGCAGCGGAAAAGCGAAGCGCTTTCCCCCTTTCCGAAAGCACATCCCGCAATTGTCGCGATGATAAAGACGGCATGCGGCAAAGACTGGCGGCTTTGCAAAGAGCAGGTGGACTCAAGGCGGGTTGATCAAAAAGATGCATTTGTGTACATGCGAATCACCCATCATTTCATGATGGTAGCATGAGACGACAGAACGGTCGTAACCACGAGGATCAACGCCGCGCTGAAGGCAAAATTGGAAGCGTTAGCGCGCAGCACCAAGCGCTCCAAATCATTCCTCGCGGCAGAAGCAATCGCGGCGTACGTCGAACTCAACGAGTGGCAGATTGGCGAGATCACGGCAGGGCTGGCAGAGCTCAACTCAGGCGAAGCTCTGTCCGAGAAACAGGCTGAGGAGCGGTATAGCCGGCTGTTGCAGCCACGGTGACGCTTCGTCGCCTGGAAGATGCTCCGCGCTATTTTCGCCGACTTCGACGACATTCGCGAGCGCATCGCCGCGGACAATCCGACCGCGGCGATGCGCATGATCGAGCGGATTCGGACGGCGGTCACGCGCTTGGCGGCATCTCCCGGCCTCGGACGACCGGGTCGCGTGGCCGGCACACGCGAACTCGTCATCCCGCGCACACCGTATATTGTACCCTGTCGGGTCCGGGTGACGTCGTTCAAATCATCATTTTGCACAGTGCCCAGCGATGGCCTGACAGGTTGCCCTGAACGAGTATTGCCGCGCCGCCGGCTCAATGTTCGGGAGGATGCCCGAGTTTTCGGCAAGGCAATATGCACTGTCTCACGGGCAAACTCGCTGGCCGAAGCCCCCGGCAGGCTTCAAGGACGGCCAGATCGGTGAACTCGAGGAGACACCCGACCTCAGCACCGGCGCCCCGGCAAGCGGTGCAATCAGCTACACGCTGCGCGCAGCGCGTGGAGCAAAGGCAGCGGACAGCGATGAACGCATGCTGGTGCGTAGCCAATCGGTTCCGATCGATAGGCCCCATACGCAGATCAGGACGGTTAGCGCGAGCGGCACTGGCCCGAGCCAGGATGCGAATAATTCCAGTAAAGGATAGTGGAACAGGTAAAGCGCAAACGTCAAACCGGCGAGGTAATGGATTAATTTTTTGGCACTCCCAAATTCAAAGTTGCAGCTGTTTAACGCAGCGATACTGATTACCAGAAATACCGCCAGTAAATAATCGCCGAGAAAAAATTGCGAATACCGCAGCCAATGGCGAAGCTCCTGGCCAATGATGTGGTAAAGGGCATCGCTTGGTACGGCATAAAATCTGGTCGCGAACAACACAAGGAGTACGGCAAGACTTAAGGCCCACCCAGCCCGCGCAATCGTGCTGGGCAGGATAGAGCGTGTGGTGAAATGGTACAGCCAGACACCCGACAGCCAAATCGGTAAAAGCAGCCACAATCGCGGCCCCACCAATATTAGTATAGCACCGCACAATACTAGCCGTTTCTGACCTCTAAAGTACACCCAAGCAGCAAACAATACATAATACCATATCTCATAGCACAACGACCAATACGGTACGTTGGAGAAGGCATCCTCATTGAGAAACCACCAGTCCGTTCCGAAGACCAGAAAGAGAGGGACATATTTCCACGGTTGAGCGAATTGATAATTATGGCTCAGCGATGTCGATGATTTTGCCATCACGAATATATCGATGGCTATCGTGACAATGAGGGCCGGAACCGCAACAGAGTAAATACGCGACGCGCGGCTGTTTACGAAACTGAAGAGGTCGGTTTCACGTACCGTCGATACGTAGGCGATCACGTAACCCGAGAGCACAAAGAACGCGATGACAGCCTCATGACCGTAGCCTGCGAGGGGCAATGTTCGCTGAAATTCGAGGCGACCGAAATGGTAGAAAAATACTTCGAGCGCAGCGACAATTCGGATCAGGTCCAGATAGGTGGATACCCCCGGTTCATCTTTGCTCCCTTGCAGACGCCCGAGTGACTTTGTCGCAGTCGCTTGAGCCGGGTTTGACGGCATCGCAGCGGCGTCTATCCGGGGCTGAACGCTCGGCTTCAGTTGCCGATCCCGAACCGGCGATTTAAAAAGTCGAGCATATCGCCGGCGCAGCGATCGGGGAAAGCGTCGCAGATATTATGTGGCGCCCCGTCATAAACCCGCATTTCGATATCCGGAACGAGGCGGCGGAACGGCTCGTAATTGGCGGTCGAGCCGATCGGCTCGGCGCCGGGAACGACGACCAGGGTCGGGCAGCGGATGCGGCCAACCTCATCGCTCCAGTCGTAACTCGCCATTAACAGCACGAACTTGCCGATATAGGCCGGGTCGTTCTTTGCGGCTTCATCGAGAAACCATTCGACGAGCCCGGGATCGACCTCACCGAGCGGCAGCCGCTCGGTGATCGTTTCGGCGAGAAAGCCGCGCAAGCCCTTCTTTTCGATCTGCGGGATCCAGCTCGGCGCCTGACTGTTTTTGAGCCCAGGTGTCGAGCCGAACAGCATCAGGCTTCGTACCCGGTCGGCATAGTTCATCGCGAGTTGCTGGCCCAAATAGCCGCCCGCCGAATTGCCGACGATATGTGCGCTGCCGATGCCCAAATAGTCCATTAGCTCGATGACGTCGGCGACCAAACGGTCGAGGGTTAGCGGCCCGTCGCTCGGCGGGACTTCCGAGCTGCCATGGCCGCGCAGATCCATCCGCACCACGCGATAATGCCGGCATAGAAGCGGCACCCAGGCGTAGTAGCGCTGCGAACTGCCCATCGCTGCATGCAGCAGCAATAATGTCGGCGCCGCCTTCCATGGATCGGTAAAATCATCGATACAGTAAGCGAGCCGCACGCCGTCGCTCGCAGTAAAACTATTCATCGGCGCCTCCTTTTCTTTCAGCTGCGGCATCCAATCTATCCGGCTCATTACGTGATTTAATTCGCCTTCACCACGGTGATTTTGCCACTTGGTTCTAGCGCGATCAGCCGCGTCTGCGATATTTGCTCGACCCCTGTTTGTCTGAGAGCCTCTTCAATATCGCGTTCGCTGATCGCGTGCTGGAGGAGTTGAGAACGCTCCACTTTTCCCGCGCGGGCGAGCTCGATCGTGCTTCCTTCGAAAATCTGCGCGAGCCGCTTCGAACGGGCAACTCCTTGCGCCAAGGCCCAATGAAGCGCCCCCAGAAGCGCACTCGCGGCCAATGTGCCCCCGAGTGGAGCGGTGCCGGTCAAGGCGCGGCTTAAATTCGAGCCGACCATAATTGCCACGACGATATCGAGCGCCGCCTAGCGGCCGAAAACGCGTCTTCCGGCGAGGCGCACGAGGGCAAGGCCATAAGCGAAGATCACCACCGCTCGGGCACACTCCTGCCACCAGCTAATGTGCCCGGTCGGACCAAACACGAATTCCAAAGCACCCATGCGTCGGTAACCATCCATCTGTTAGCGGCGATAATTGAAGCAGAATGGGAGCGGATTGCGAGCGCAAAGCAAAGCGCAAGTGTGTGGCCGCTGCGGGAACGCCGGTCATAACATGTCGCCGGCGTCTTACTGCCAGCAGGGGCATCGGCAGCCGGCATGCGATATTTCAACAAACTGGCTGGCGCTTGATAATATCGGGGCCAAGCCGCGCCAACCTGTGAGGGAATGTCATGAAAATCGGCATCTTTCTGACCGGCCAGCATCCGCCAGGCGAGTGACATCGTCGCCGAGCTCGAAGGCCAATACGCGATGGCGCGGCTGGCGCGCGACCGCGGCTGGGACGCGGTTGCCACCGGCCAGCATTATCTGAGCGAGGGTGTGCGCCAGCTGCAGCTGATCCCGTTTCTGGCGCGGCTCGCGGCTGAAGCAGGCGAGATGACCGGCATCGCCGGGGTGTTGCTCGCGACCTTGCACAACCCGGTCGAGGTCGCCGAATGCATCGCCTCGCTTGATGCGATCTGGCGCGGCAATTTTGTCTTTGGCGTTGGTCTCGGCTATCGCGAAGTCGAATTCGATGCGTTCGGGGTGCCGCGCGGCCAGCGCGTACGCCGCTTCGAGCAATGTCTTGGTGTCGTCAAGCGGCTCTGGACCGAGGACGCCGTGACCTTTGAAAACGAGGTCTGCAAATTGGCGCAGGTGACTGCGACCTGCCGGCCGATACAAAAACCGCACCCGCCGATTTGGATCGCCGCCAACAGCGACGCCGCGGTCCGTCGCGCCGCACGCCTCGGCGACAGCCTGTTCATCAACCCGCATGCGACGATGCCGGTCATTACCGGCCAGATGGCGCTCTATCGCGCGGAGCTGGCGCGTCACGGCAAACCGTTCCCGACGGTCCTACCCTATCTGCGCGAAATCTATTGCGCAAAAGACCAGCGCAGCGCGGTCGAGCTGGCCGGCCCCTACCTCGCCGAGAAATACCGGACATACGCGCAATGGGGACAAGACCAGGTGTTGCCGGGGCAGGATTCGTTTCGCCAGTCGCTCGAGGCCTTATTGCAGGACCGCTTTGTGCTCGGCAGCCCCGAAGAGTGTTTTGAGCAGCTGCGGCCCTGCTGGGAGGAGGCCGGCGCCAATTTCCTGATTTTCCGCACCCATTGGAGCGGCATGCCGGTCGCCTCGGCACTCGCCAGCATGCGGCTGATCAGCGACGAATTGTTGCCGGCGCTGCGGCGCGTGAAGCCGGCGGCGATTGCCTCCTAGCGGAGGTAGCATCCCGGCTGGGCAATCAAGACCGAGTGAGTTGGTCGGGCCATCCCGAGAAGGTCGGGACCCATTTCGGCCGCAAGCCCAGTGTCCGCCGGTGTGGACGAGCTGGGAGGTGCACGGCGGCGTCGCGGGCAAGAATGCCCGGACGGCTCTATAGGCGCAGCTCTGCTCTCCTCACAGAGGGAGGGGGCGAGGACGCACGGCCAAAGATGCCGCAGAGAGCCCTCTGCGAGATCAGGCGCCCGGCGGGAAGAACACCAGCATGCGGACTTCGAGGCTCTCGCGCGGCGGCGCATCGGGTGGCGAAGTCGGGTCATCGAAGCCGGTGTGGGCTGAAAACCGGCGTGCGCCGTGCAGCCCTAAGTCGTAACAGCGGATCAGCACGACCTCGTCGGCCTGCATCTTCGGGAAATAAAAATAACGCTGATGGAGATTGTAGGTGACTGCATAGGTCTCGCCGGTGCGATCCGGGTACTTCAGGTCGCTGGCGATCAGGTTCTCCTCGGATAGGCTTTGGGCGTCGCACAGGGTCAGCGGCAATTCCAGCACCGGGCCGCGGATCGGGCGCCACAGATTGTTGATCGCAAAGCGGTGCTTTAGCAGTTCTTCGGCCTCGCCGCCCATCAGGTCGCGGACCCGCTGCGGCGCCGACCACGCGGTGTAGTCGTTGTGCACGCGCTTGGCCGGGATCTTGATGGCCTTATCCTCGGCCGACATCGCGGCGTTGCGCACGATGTGATCAAAGGCGACGACGCGGGCCGCACCTGTCGCCTGTTGCATGACCCGTTCGCATTCGGGGTAGTAGATCCTCCGGATCTGCTCCTCGTCGTAAAAGTTCGTTACTGCCGTTTGATGATGCAGCAGAACAAAGCCTTCTTTATCTAATGATAGCTGGTCGATCAGCGGCCGTGCATCGCGGATTGTAACCTGGTATTCGACACTCTTGCCGGTGCGCACCGGCGTCCCCGGCGGCGGGTCGTAATTATAGGCGACCGGCTTTTCCGCCATCGGAACCAGAAAATTGAGCGGCGCCACAATGCTGTCGAGGTTGGTTACCGTCATGCCGTCCATCATGTCCTCCGCGTGGGGGCTAGTCTGAAGCTATCGGGCGCGACGGTAGAACAGCGCAACCCCAGCGTCAAACCTCGCATAAAACACCCCCATTGTGGTTTAAGCTGCCATCGACGATGTTGCGTGGCCCGCAGCCCTCTGCGAGAATTTCTTCTCGTCGATATAACTGCCGCTTCGCGGTACAGGCTGGGAGGAACGCTATGCCGGAAAATCGAGGCTATCACCCCGCCGAATTGCTGCCAAAGGATTTGCAACACATTGCTGCCTAAGCGCCGAGGCCCAAGGGGCAGAAACGGTTGGCGAAGAGGCGATACCGAGGGAAGACATGGGCAGCTATCTCAATCGCCTCGCAGCCGCAGGCGGCAACTTTTTCATGCTGCTCGGGCGATTGGCGCTGGCGGCGATCTTTGTGCCGAGCGGCTTTAACAAGCTGACCCATATCGACGCCTTTGCGCATAATCTGGCGTCGCACGGTGTGCCGCTCCCGGGGCTAATGGCGGTGATCGCCGCCTGCGTCGAGTTTTTGGGCTCGATCGCGGTCGTGCTCGGGTTCAAGACGCGCTACGCGGCGCTGCTGATGGCGATATTTACCGGCTTCGCGGCGCTGATCGCGCACCGCTTCTGGCAGGTGCAGGGGGCCGCCTACGAGGCCCAGCACATCCAATTCATGAAGAATGTCGCGATCATCGGCGGCTATTTGTGTCTATTCGTCGCCGGACCGGGGGCTTTTGCTATGGACCGCCGCGGCCGCCGATAATAGTTTCGACGGCAAGCGGTGCGTAGAGCGCCAGAATATCGGCCGCGGCCGCGGCCTCTTCATCGGTGTCGGCCTGCACGAAAACCGCAGTCTCGCCATTATGGATGAAGCGCGCAAACGTATGTTGTGCATCACCCAATACCATCGGATCGATTTGCAGCATCTGCAGTTCGGCCTGCACCGACATTGGCGGCGGGCCTACCTCCTTCAACACGCGGTGCGCGAGCCGGTTTTCCGGGAACCCTTCGGTGTGCAACCGATGATAGGCGTCAAGCGCGACACCGCTCGCCGGAAACAACCCAACCACAAGCCTAGCCGCCACGGAAACCTCCGGTACCAGTGATCGAGAAAGAACCCATTTATCAACGCCTGCCGCGCAACGGAGTTGCGGACCTCGAACGAGCTATTTCGGCGGTTCGGGATTGCCCCGGCCCGGGCGCCCCGGCTAACTTAGCGTCGGAGGAGGGACAAACCCGACAAACTCACGTTCGATCAGCCGGGCAAATTCGATCGTCGTGCGGTCCTCGAGATAGGGGCCGATAATCTGCACGCCAATCGGCAAGCCTTGTTCGCTATGCCCGATCGGCGCCACGGTCGCGGGCAGGCCCAGCACCGTCGCCATACTCGCCCAGACGATCTGATGTCCGTACGGAATTTGCGTTCCATCCACATCAAGGCGCCTTTCCCGCTCGTTGGAGTGATCGTGCGGGAATGCCAGGGTCGGCATCGGCGGACACAGCACCACGTCGAATGATTTGAACAATTCGCGGGTCTGCTGACGCGGGCGGCCGAGGCTGCGGTTCGCCAAGATCCAATCGCGATGATTGGCCACGAGCCCATGCAGCCTCGCCGCGACGGACCAGTCGGCGTCGTCGGGGAGTGCTTTTGCCGTATCCTCGACCCGCTGGTAGACATTGGCCGGAAGATCGGCAGAGCGCCCCGCTGCGATCAGCTCGACATGCCGCCGCGACAATTCGCCGAGGTCCGGCATAAGAGAGCTGCCGCGGGCAATTTCGGCGCCAGCATGGCCGAGAGCGTCGGCGAGATGGTCAAGCGCGGTCCGGACGCTGGCGGCGGTCGGGCACAGCGGATGGGCGTCTACGACCAGCACCCGGAAGCTCTTCAGGTCCTGATGGCGTGGCGGGGGCAGTGCCAGCTTGTAGCCGATGCCTTCCATGGTCTCGTCTGGTCCGGCGAGGACATCGAGCTCCAATGCAAGATCGGCAGCGCTGCGCGCCATCGGCCCGGCGACCGCGAGAGCGTTTCGCAGCGGCACGTTCGGAACATGCGGCGGCCCCGCACCGTGCAACGGCACGAGATCGAAGCTCGGCTTATGTGCGAAGACACCGCAGAAATGCGCTGGGCAGCGTAATGACCCGCCGATGTCGGAGCCGAGTTCGAGTGCGACAAAGCCGGCAGCGAACGCCGCCGCCGCACCGCCCGACGAGCCGCCCGGGGTCCGCGCCAGATCCCAAGGGTTGTTGGTGGTGCCGTAGATCTCGTTGTAGCTCTGCCAATCCTCGAGCATGAACGGCAAATTGGTCTTGCCGAGAACGACCGCCCCGGCCGCCTTCAGCCGCTTGACGACGAGCGCATCAAAACCCGGCTGCCAGTCTCTGAATTTAGGATTGCCCCAACTCGTCGGTAGGCCGGAGACATTGAACGCTTCCTTGACGGTCATCGGCAGGCCAAGCAACGGCCGCGTGTCGCCGCGCGCCAACGCGTCGTCGGCCATCTTGGCCGCTTCCCGTGCCCGGTCGAAGTCACGCACCACCACAGCGTTGACCCGCTTATCGAGTGCGGTGATGCGCGCGATCGCAAAATCGGTCAATTCGATCGACGAGATTTGCTTTGCAGCCAGCGCTTTGACGAGATCGGCGACATTGCGATAAGCGAGATCGCTCGACGTGGTGGAACCGGTCGCTGGCTCGGCCGGAGCCGCGTATTGTGGCAAGACTGCGGCTGTAGCCGTCGCTGCGACGCCGGCCAGCAAATCCCGCCGACGGGGTTCGATCGTCATTCAGTCATCCTCCCCGAAATCCGAAGCTGTGTAGCCCTTGTAACGAAGCGCGCAAATGCCTTCCAGGATTGCAGCATTCGGCAGGAACCGCGTCGCGTCTTGGTCTTCGAGCGAAAAAGAAACGCAGGAGACCAACAAGTAATTGTCATTCCCGCGAAAGCGGGAATCCAGGGCCGGAGCCGCGGCGGTTGCCCCCTGGACCCCCGCTTTCGCGGGGGCGACGAATAACATGGTGATGCTGGGCTCGACATTTCGGATCAGACACTTAGGTGAGGCTTGCTGGCGATCAATCGCGAAAGAGCCGACCGATGCCACCCCGACCGAGTTCAGCGTTGCTGAGCCCGGTTGTTCCCGGGCGAGTGCCATGCTATCGCAGATACTCGGCTGGAACGATCAAGGCAACAGATGGGATATGCGGCAGGTGCGGCGATTATGATCATTTCGGCATCACTGGCCTTCAGCGCTGCCTCAGCTCAGGCGGAAAGTACCGTCGTTCAAAACGGTACAATTAGCGTCAACCGCGAGAGCAGCAGTGTCACGATCAGCGGCCAGACGGTCACTGTCGACACTTCGGCAGATGCCGGCCGGGTCGTCGGCAATGGGCAACGTGCCTCGGAGGCGCGGTCGATAGGCGCAGTCTCGGCGATCAATGCGGATGGCGCTTTCATGGTGACGGTAAAGGTCGGCTACTCCGCCGGGGCTGACCATTGAAACCGACAAAAACCTGTTGCCGATCGTCAAAACCGACGTGTCCAATGGCCGGCTCGATATCTATACAGACCGCTCTTATTCGGTCGACGGGCGCATTAATGTGACCGTGACCTCGCCGAATGTCGCCGAGATCTCGGCCTCAGGCAGCAACCATATCAATGGCGAAGGCCTGACCAGCGCAAACCTGTCGATTTCGCTGAATGGCTCGAACAACGCCATCCTGGCGGGAAATGTTTCGGCAGTGATGGTGCAAATGAGCGGTGCCAATCACCTCTCGGCTCAGCGCCTTGTCGCAGATTCGACCAACGTCACGGTGAACGGGGCAGGAAATGCTACGATCGACGCCCGGCAGCGGCTCGTCGCAGAAATTTCCGGCGCCGGTTCGATCACAGTGTACGGAAACCCCAAACAGCGCAGAACTCAGGTTAATGGCGCCGGCAGGATCAGCTTTGTCCGGTGAGCGGGCTGCATCGCAGCCAGGGACGGGGTACGGTCGGGGCAGGGTGGCTGCGCCCATCCGAATGGGTTCGGCATCGCGGCCGGCGTGTTCCGTAACTTAGGCGATCGGCAATGCCGGATTATGAGATCTTCGATGCGGGCAATGTCGTGCTGCAATCCGGGTTGACCTATCGCAACGCCCGCCTCGCCTATAAAACCTACGGCACGCTGGACGCCGCCAAATCAAACGTCATCCTCTATCCGACATCCTACGGGGCACAGCATTACGACCTCGAATGGGCCATCGCCCCCGGGAAGGCGCTCGACCCAACCAAATTTTTCATTGTGATCGTCAATAAGTTCGGCAACGGCTTGTCCTCGTCGCCAAGCAACACCCCGCCGCCCTTTGATCGCGCCCGCTGGCCGCAATTTACGATGGCCGACAATGTGCGGGTTCAGCAGCGGCTGTTGCACGATGTCTTTGGCATTGAGCGGGTCAAACTCGTCTATGGCTTCTCGATGGGCGCGCAACAGGCCTTTCACTGGGGAGCATTATTTCCCGATCGGGTCGAGCGTATTGCCGCGATCTGCGGGTCGGCCAAGACCTCATCGCACAATTTCGTGTTTCTCGAAGGCGTCAAAGCGGCGCTGACCGCCGACCCGGCCTGGCAAGACGGCTGGTTCGCGACACCCCCAACGCGCGGTTTTCAAGCGATGGGCCGGGTTTATGCCGGCTGGGGCCTAAGCCAGGCGTTCTACCGGGAGGAGGAGTGGCGCAAGCTCGGCTTCTCGTCGCTCGAGGATTTTCTGGTCGGCAGTTGGGAAGCCAATTTTCGCCGCCGCGACGCCAATGATCTGCTGGCAATGCTGTGGACTTGGCAGCATGCCAACATCAGCGCCAACGAGCTTTACCATGGCGATCTGGCGAAGGCGCTCGGCGCGATTTCAGCCGATGCGCTGGTTATGCCGTGCGAGACCGACCTCTACTTTACGGTTGAGGATAACCGCCGCGAGGTCGCCCTTATGCCGCGGGCCGAATTGCGGCCGATCCCGTCGATTTGGGGCCACCGTGCCGGTAATCCGGCGCAAAACCCGACCGACGCGAAATTCCTTGACGAGGCCGTCGGCGAACTCCTGGCCCGGTGATCGGCGATACCGCGCGGCGCCACAGCCTTTCGGGCCCTGGAAGCCCGATCCGAAGGGGCTGACGATCATGTTATTGCGATCTACACTTGACCGCTTGTAGTGGGCATTTGCCTCGATTGTCGAGAGGGTTCGGGAGACAGGAATGAGCGATCCAGAAATCGGCGCATTGCGCACCAAACTGGCGGCGCGGCCGCGTTCTGATGATTACCGGCAGCGCCGCAAGGATATCGATGCGCGCGGCTTGGCCTACGGGCTCCCCGCCGATGTCGGGGTCGAGCCGGTAACCGCGAATGGGGTGCGGGCGGAATGGACGATAACCCCGAATGCCACGCGCGATGCGGCATTGATCTATCTGCATGGCGGCGGATATGTGATCGGCTCGCTTGACAGCCATCGCCATCTCGTTGCTGAGGCTGGGCGCGCCTGCGGGATCGCGGCGCTGGCGCTCGACTACCGGTTAGCGCCCGAGCATCCGTTTCCGGCCGCGGTCGATGACGCGCTTGCCGGTTACCGGTTTCTGTTGGCGCGCGGGATCGCTCCCGGGCGGATCGCAATTGCCGGCGACAGCGCTGGCGGCGGGCTCGTCGTCGCGGCGATGCTGGCGATCCGCGATGCCGGGCTGGCGCAGCCGGGTTGCGGCTGGTGCATCTCGCCCTGGGTCGATATGGAGGCGGTGGGCGAGACGATGACGAGCAGGGCCGCCGCCGATCCGACCGTTCAGCGCGCAGGCCTGCTCGACATGGCCAAGCTGTATTTGAGCGGGGCCGACCCGCGCTCGCCGCTGGCGGCACCGATCTATGCCGATCTGAGCGGGCTTGCGCCGTTGATGATTCAGGTCGGCGCCTGTGAAACTCTGCTCGATGACGCGCTGCGCCTTGCCAAGGCTGCTGGTGCCGCCGATGTGCGCGTCGATTTGCAGATCTGGCCCGAGATGATCCATGTGTGGCACCTTTTCCACCCCGAGTTGAAGGCCGGGTTGAGGGCCATCGAAGCGGGCGGTGCCTTCGTCCGAGCGATGCTGCATTGACCGGCACTTTCCGTGCGTTCGGTTAGGTTCGGTTATTGGCGAGCAGATCGGCGACAAAGACCGCAAGATTGCCGCCGCAAAAGAGATGGCCGAGGATGCCGGCAGCTTCCGCGGCGACGCAGTCGGAGGCCTTGTCGCCGATCAGAAAGCTCGCCGCTTTGTCGACCGGCCAACAACGCAACAAATCGCAGATCATGCCCGGCGCCGGCTTGCGCCACAGGCTCGCGCGACGGTATTCGGGGCGAGCGGCCTCGGGGTGAAACGGACAATAGCGAAAATCGTCGATATGGGCGCCGGCTGCGGCGCGCTCAGCAGCGATCTGCGTATGGAGACGGCGGACGGTTTCCTCTGAATAAAAGCCGTGCGCCACCCCTGCTTGATTGGTCACGACAAAAACAAAAAAGCCGGCATCATTGAGGGCCTTTACCGTGTCGGCGGCGCCGTCGATCCAGCGCCAGCGCTGGCGCGCGCCGACATAGCCATCATCGTGGTTCAACACTCCGTTGCGATCGAGAAAGGCGGTGGGCCGGCGGGTCTCTCTCACCGCAGCGGTCGAGCGATCGACCAAGCGGGCGCGACATGTTCAGTCCCGCGACGGAAACAGGCGCTCTTCGACAATCCCGCAGACGATATGTCCGGCGATCATGTGAATTTGCTGGATCAGCGCTGTCGAATCTGAGGGCGCCAACAGGCAAATGTCGCAATGCCGGCGCATTTCGCCGCCGGTGCGCCCGGTAAGCCCGACAATGGTAAGCCTGTTGTCCCGCGCCGCCTCGATCGCGCGCAGGATGTTCCGCGAACGCCCCGATGTCGATAGCGCGAAAAGCACGTCTCCGGCCTTGCCGAGGCCGCGGATCTGGCGCGCAAAGACCTCCTCATAGCCGTAATCATTGCTGATCGCGGTCAGCACCGAGCTGTCTGTCGTTAATGCCACGGCAGCGACCGGTGCGCGGTCGTAGTTGAAGCGCGCCAAGAACTCTCCGGCAAGGTGCTGGGCGTCGGCAGCGCTGCCACCATTGCCGGCCAACAGCAATTTGTAGCCGCCGGCCAGCGCGTTTGCGGTCACTTCGGCAATCGCCACAAGCGTCGCGACAAAAGCCTGATCTTCGATCGCGGCTTGTACCACATCACGAGATCGCCTCAAATATTCGAGGATCGCCTCCATCCTCGCTCCGTCATCCTCCCTAACCGCGGCCGGTCACGCTTCCGGATCCACCGTCGACCGCGGACCGAAGGCAGCTACCTTCGTCCGCGCGTTGGAGAAGCCTTCAAGCCTCAGTGCAGTTCCGCGAGATCCATTGCCTCGCCAAAGCGGCGGGCGGCTTCAAACGTGTCGCCATATTTGCGGTGACCGGCCGAGATGTGGGCGCAGGCGAGCAGCAGCCGGTCGCGGTCAACGCATTGGTTCTTGCCATAATCCTGCAGCAGGCATTGCGGGATTTCCTGATTGTGCGGGTCATTGCCAAAGCGCGCGGCCATCAACGCCAGCCGCTGTACCAGCACTCCGCGATCGGCGCCGCTGTCGAGATAAGCCTTGGTCCAGGCGACCGATTGCTCGGCGTCGTACGCGCTCATCGCGTCTTCGAGACGACCGATAATCTGGGTGCCTGTCATCCGTTCGGCATTGCCGGGGGCGCTGACCGGCTCGGTCTTCGTCCAGCCCATATGCTTCTGGTTCCAGGCCGCCTGATTGACCATCGATCCGGCGACATAGAGCAGTTTGAGCCGCTGCGGATGGGCGAAATTGTCATAGAACCAGCCGAGCGTATTGCAATATTCATAAGTGTGCTGCGGCATCGAGAAAGAATTGGCGCCCTGGGTTTCGAGCACAACCTGCGCCGCCGCCAATTGGACCGCATCGACGATCCGCCGTGGTGCGGCTCCGGCGAGCAATAATTGGCTGATTTTTTCGATGTAGGCGGGCTCGTGCTGGCGGATCAGCGCGTCGATCAGTTCCGCCGCATCCGCCTCACCGAGCGGTCCGGCGTTGCCGAGCAGTGCCCTTTCGCGCTCGCTGGTGCCATTTTGCGGTACGGCATGGACCTCGGCACTCTCGATAAACATCGTGACGACGTTGCACGCCATTTCGTAAACCGAATGCCAGCGCGGCCCGACCGCGCTGTCGAGCGCGCCGGCGTAGATCACGTCATGAGCCTTGTCCCAGCCGATCGCATTGCCGAGCTCAACGACCGAGCGGGCGCGGTAGGCCTTGTGTCCGGTGGTGTAGGACCGGTTGTAGAGCATGCGGTCCTGAACGTCGATCAGTCCGGCAAAAACGAGTTGCGCCAGCACATCCTGGCGATGCTCGGTCTCTTCGATCAATCCGAGAAAGACGCGATAGGCGTCAATGACCTGACCGCGCTCGACAAGGGTCAGCCAATTATTGAGACGTTCGCCGAGCGGCCCCGACTCCCTGAGCGGCTCCTGATCCGGCCAGTAGACGACCGGCGCTGGTGGTGTGGTATTCGGCATCTTGTAGCCGCGCATCGCGTAGTGGCCCGGCGCCTTCAGAATCTTCTGGTTCCAGATGTCGAGACCTGAGGGGATGTACCAGATCGTCTGCGCCAACGGCAGCGCGGCCAGTTTCTTCGGGAGCATCGCCTGCAGATTGACCGCGGCGCGCGCCGACAGCAGGCAGTGATCGTTATTGACGAAATTCGGAAAGCCGTCGTCGATGCGCTGGTGATAGGGGACGTGCGTGTAGGGAGCATGAATACGCACCGCCTCGGCCATGATTTCCGGCAATGGCCGGCCGCGCCGCAGCAGATCGTAATAGACCCGGCTGCCACCGATCTGATCGCGTGCGAGAATCCGCTCCTCGAGTTCGCTGTAAAGATGCTTGGTTTCTTGATCGATGGTGGTGGTCGGCATCGCCGCTTCGCTCCTCGAACTCGGGCAAATTCTCTGCCGACTGTAAGCCGTTGACGCTGCTCGCGGCAACGCTGGAGGCCCCTTTCGCACCAGCACAAACGGTTTGGCTGCCATGCAGCGACGGCCAAATTGGTGGATCCTGACCTATCGAACCCGTTTTCGGCGGCCAGAGCTCCACCAGATGGGGCTATGCTAGCCGGTGGTCGGTCGGGCGCCGCGGATGATCGATATTCGGCCCTCCTGCCACAGACAATCGACCACAGCAAAGCCCGCCGCTTTGATCGTCTCGATCTGTGCATCAACGCCGCCGATCAGCCCGAACAGATCGTAGTCGAGAAATACACCGCTCGGCTTCAACACACCGGCGATCGCCCGATAGCAGGTGGCGATCTCGCCCAAGTCGCGCAGATTATGGATCGCGATGGCCGAGACCGCGAGATCGAATGGACCGTCGACGGCATCGGTCCAAGCCGGGTCGCGCAAATCGCCAACCGCATATTTGACCCGCCCGGCATCGGCGGCGAGCCGTTCGCGGGCGCGGTCGAGCATCGGCTGCGAGTAGTCCTGCAACGTCACGATGGCATGGGGAAAGGCCCGCAAGACTTCCTCGGTCACGACACCATAGCCGCCGCCGACGTCGAGCACCTTGATATCGGCGTCCGCCTGCCAAGGGGCGGCAGTGAGCATCTGCCGCAGACGCAAGCGGCGCTCCTCGTCGCGAGTGAGGTCACGAACGATCCACTCGTCGACATATTGTGGCGAGTGCCAGTCGTGATGATCGACCCGAATGCGGTCGTTCGTCGAAGACATGATTGATCCTCCCGTTATCGCAGCGCAAATCCCAGTGTTTCGAGCGCCTCGCGGATGTGGTCGCGGCCGTGCAGCGACGCCGCGGTCTTGGCGCGCGCCGTCGCTTGCCGCGTCCAGTCGATCTCGGTCATCCGCTGCTCGCGCTGAAAGACCATATTGATGAGCCGGAAGCTTGCGACAGCGCTCGGGTTGTGACAACCAGAAGATCGCAAAACCTTGGAATGACGGAGTGGAGCCAGATGCCGCGCTATGATTTCGACCTATTCACAATCGGCGCCGGCTCGGGCGGTGTGGCCGGCTCGCGCCGCGCCGGCAGCTATGGCGCGCGGGTGGCGATTTGCGAAGAAAGCCGGGTCGGCGGTACTTGCGTGCTGCGCGGCTGTGTGCCGAAGAAGCTGCTGGTCTATGGCGCGCAATTCTCCGACGCTTTTGCCGACGCGGCGGGCTTTGGCTGGACCGTGTCGCCGCCGAGTTTCGATTGGCCAAGTCTGATCGCGGCCAAAAACAAGGAACTCGATCGCCTCGAGCAGATCTATCGGACGATGCTGAAAAACAGCAATGTCGAGCTGATCGAGGGGCGGGCCATTATCACAGACGCGCACACCGTCGAGGTCGCAGGCCGCACTTACACCGCTGACAAAATCATGATCGCGACGGGCGGGCATCCAACCGTGCCCGATATCCCCGGCATCGAGCATGTCATCTCGTCGAACGAAGCGCTCGACCTGCCCGAACTGCCGCGCCGTATCGTGATCGTCGGGGGCGGCTATATCGCTGTCGAATTCGCCGGCATCTTTCGCGGCTTCGGATCGGAGGTCGTCGAGATCATTCGGCGCGAAGATTTGCTCTACGGTTTCGATGACGATTTGCGGGTTGCGCTGGCCCAGGAGATGCGCAATCGGGGCATCGAGATCCGCGCACGCACCCAAGTCACGCGCATCGAAAAGTACGACATCGGCTATTCGGTATTCACGACCCACGGCCAGGAAATCTCGGCAGATCTCGTCATGTACGCGACCGGCCGCAAACCCAATACCCACGGTCTCGGCCTCACCCAGATCGGCGTCGAAATGAACCGGGACGGCGCTGTCCTCGTTGACGAGTGGCAGCGCTCGACGGTACCCAACATCTACGCTGTGGGCGACGTGACCGATCGGCTCAACTTGACGCCGGTGGCGATTGCCGAGGCCCGCGCCATCGCCGAAACCCTGTTCAACAACAACCCGGTCAAGATGGATCACGCCGATGTGCCGACCGCGGTTTTCAGCAATCCGCCGATCGGGACCGTCGGCCTGACCGAGGAAGAAGCGCGCCGCGAATATCGCGAGATCGATGTCTACAGCGCGCGCTTCCGGCCGATGAAAAACACGCTCTCCGGCCGCGACGAGCGCACGTTGATGAAGATCATCGTCGATGCCGACAGCGACCGGGTGGTCGGTTGCCATATGCTTGGCCCCGACGCGCCCGAGATCATCCAGGGCCTAGCGATCGCCGTCAAATGCGGTGCCACCAAACGGCAATTCGACCAGACGGTCGGTATCCACCCCAGCGCTGCCGAAGAATTCGTCACGATGCGCGAGAAGGTGGTCCGCCCTGCCAAACTCGCCGCAGATTAGCGTAGATGAAGCCGGACGAGACATGGCGAATTGAAGACGGGTGGATTGTAAAGCCCCGTCAGCAACGCGGACGGCCGCATCAGAGTTATAAAGAGGCGGTAGACCTGTACATATTATCGCGCGCCGAGGAAATCTATCGGCAAGGTAATGTTAGACCGATGAAGGCGATCCAGCTTGCTGTTAACGAGGCATGGGAGAGTGCTCGACATGCCCGGCTCCCGGATGGAGGGACGACAGATCGCAGTGGTTGGCTCGGTCCCAACAAGGAACAAGTTGTGCGACGCATTCGGGATCGTTTCCGACCCCAGAGGGTTGAAGTTGCAGTGCGAAAAACGCGCTCAACCGTGGCTGGCTCATTCCCAAGCCCGCTGGAGGGCACGCCCCTCGCCTCGGATTACAACCGGATGCGCAGCCTGTGTCCGGCGGGTTTTCTTTCGGTGGTCTCCGCGCTCTTCGGGCCCGAAAAGCCGAATGGCTTTCAAAATTCGCAGCCGCCGACCAGTAAGGAAGAACTGAGCTAAATCTTTCAATCTTTTGCTCCTCATTTTATCGTAAGTGCGGCAGCTATTGGCTTGTGCATCTTGATCACCCGCATCGTCGGGGAGGCGAAGGATGGCGCGGGTGCGAAGGCTGTGGAGCAGGGAGGGAAACCCGCCCGATTGGGTGGCTAAGCGACTCGGGATTTCGCGGGTGCAGCTCGGCGCCGCGCTTCACTCGATCAAACGCGATAGCGGACTGAGCCCACGGGATCGTGTTACTCTATGGGATGACGGATCTGTAACGGACGATACGGATGCCTGGATCGGCAACGTCCACAACGAAATCTGAGCCGGGGACCCTGAGAACCTTTCCAGGCTGCGGCTAAGAGGCGATCGGCTGGAACCGGCTCAAGTGAACAATATTCTCGGCATCGTACCAACGACGGCCTATCGCAAGGGCGAGATCTTCAAGCAAAGCCGCGGCCGAGAGGCGCGCGGGCGCACCGGTATCTGGCTGCTGTCGAGCGACGGGCGCGTGGCGGACCCTGATCTCGTCCATCACCTCAGATACTTGCTCGCGGTCCTGTTTCCTGGAAAATCCGATGCAAAGGTCAGGAAACTGCACAATCTGATGCGCGAACAGCAAATAACAGCCGATGTCAGCTGCTTTTGGTATGGCGAGTCCGGGGCGCAACCCCCGGCAATTCCGGAGGAAATGCGAGCTGCCTTCTCCCGCCTGCCGGCGCAGATCGAGACGGATTTCGATACCGACTGATATAGAACCGTCTGCGGGCGCGCGGATTGCGGTCAAATCCGATGGCACCAAGAAGCAATTCGGCCAGACCATCGGCATGCCCCCTCTGCCACCGAGGAATTTGCCCCGATGTGCCAAAAGGTGGTGCGCCCGACGAAGTTGGCCGCAGGGTAGCGGCGATCCACATCAGCTCTGCGATCTTGCGGCGGAATAATCGGCCCCGTCCATACCTGCCGTCGCAGGCCCTATCCGGTATCATGGAAGGGCAGAAAAGTGGTCGGGCTACTTGCAGCGGGCAGGTAGCCGGCTCAGATCCAGCGACGAATAGTCAGGTAGATGTTTCATGTCAGCTCCTATCAACATCTCCCAAGATATAGAGCCCGTAATCTCATCACTAGAAGCGCTTCTTCGGCAGCACCCGGTGAGCGGGCGCAGATGACTGCACGGTGGCGCGAGTATCTGAGAGAGGCGCGGGCCGGATTACGGCGCCAAGCTGACCTGTTTGAAGGTCTCTATAGAGATGCGGTTCGTAACCCAGCGTCACAGAGTATCCAGAGTTTGGCAGCGGAAGCTCATGAAGAACGGCAAGAAGCAGCTTCACATATTGGGCCTTTTATTGACATCATACTTCGTTATTTGTCTGATTACTCTCACGATCCGGAATTATCTTCAATTCTTAGTGGGGCGCTTGAAATTGCGCGCGGAACCCTAGAGAATTTTGATGTTCTCCGTGACCGCTTATTCGAATTGGCTGCGGAACGCGTCGCCTCCAATGAATTCTTCGTGCGCGGCCGGTCGAAGGCGAGATCGATTATGCGGAACTGAGCCGCGAGCACATCGCGCGCTATCCCAGGATCCGAGCCCGCCTTGCCGAATGAGCCGAATTGGCTGCCAATCGAGGCGGTGATCGAGCATAACCGGCTGGAACTGGACGCGACCGGCGAGCACCACTTCCTTCGGGATCGTGGTTTGCTTGAAAGTGCGCTGGCTCGCCCCAGGAATTTCTTCGCCTACGGCGAAGAGGATATCGTTGTTCTCGCCGTCACGTTAACGGCGGGTATCGCCCGAGCGCACGCATTCGAACAGGGCAATAAGCGAACCGGCTTCGCCGCGATGCGGCTGTTTTTGCGCGCGAATGGTTACGATACAACCTTCGACGATACGGTCTCCTGGGCGGAGGAGATCATCGCGCTGGTCGAGCATCGGACCACGGAAGAGGATTTCGTCCGTGCCATCCGACCGTTCGTGGTCGAGACGTAGCGCCCGGCCCGCCGCGCACCAGACCAGGTGGAGAAGGGATCGGTTCCCTCAACCGTCGCGCAGCCGCGCCGTCGCTGCCCGGTCGAGGGTGCCGTCCGCGGCGAGGGCGACGCGGTAGTCGCGCGCAGCGATCTCGCGCGAGATCAGACCATCGGCGACGTCGAGCGCCACCTGATCGGGATCACGGTTCGCCGGATCGCCAAAACCACCGCCGCCCGGCAGTTCGAGCCGGATGAAATCGCCGCCCGGCACGCTCTGCCGGCCCTTCGGGCCAATCGGCCGACCGGAGACGAGGCTGACCTTTCCCGGTGCACCGGCGCCGCCGCCGTCACGGCCACGCGCCGGGTTGCCGATGCGCTCGAAATTGCACAGCATCGCGATCGGGGTGCCCTCGGCGCCGCCCAATTCGATAATCTGGCCGAGCCCGCCGCGGTAGCGCCCGGCGCCGCCCGAGTCTTCGCGGAATTCGCGGCGGCGGAAGATGACCGGCGCCACCGTTTCGGTCGCCTCGACCGGGATTGTGCGCACCCCGGAGGGGAATGCGGTCACATCCAGCCCATCCTTGCCAGGCCGCGCGCCGGCGCCGCCGCAGTGAAAGATCGCGGTGCTGAACGGTTTGATCTCGGGCGGCGCTTTGCCGTTCTCGGCACCGAGCTCATCGAGGACATCAGCGCCGCCATAGATTTGCGGTATCCATAAGGACGAGGCGCCCTCGGCCGGAACGCCGCCTTTGATGACTTGATGAAGACAGCCGAACACGACATCGGGCAGCATGTGGCCGACCGTGTGCCGGGCGGCGACCGCGCGCGGCCGCTTGGCATTCAGCAGACAGCCCTCGGGCGCACTCACCGTAATCGGTGCCAATGACCCGGCATTGTTCGGCACCTCAGGAGCGACCACGCACTTGACCCCAAACGCGGTGTAGGCGGTCGTGTAGTTCAACACGACATTGATGCCAAATGCACTCGCCGGCGAAGTGCCGGTGTAGTCGACATGGATGCCGTCTTCGTTGATCGTCATCTCGGCAACCAGCGTCAATGGTCGGTCAAAGCCGTCCATTGTCAGGCTATTCGTGTATTTGCCTTTTTTGAGCTTGGCGATGGCTGCGATCGTCGCCTCGCGCGAGGTTTCGACAATATGTTCGGCCAGCCGGTCGAGATTGGTGATCCCGAACTCCTCCATCATCTCGATGAGCCGCCGGCTGCCCTCATCGTTGCACGCGGCCAAGGCGTAAACATCACCCTCGACCTGCAGCGGCTCGCGCACATTGGCGCGGATCACGCGCAGCAGATCCTCGTTCATCCGGCCTTCGCGCGCCAACGCCATCAGCGGGATCGACAATCCCTCCTCGAAGACCTGTCGCCCATCAGGGCCCATGCCGAGCCCGCCGATATCGACGACATGCACCGTGCTGGCGAACAGGCCAACCGGCTCGCCCTGCAGAAAGGTCGGACTGACCACGGTCAAATCATGCAAATGGCCGCAGGTCAGCCACGGGTCGTTGGTGATGTAATGGTCGCCGGGCCGCATTGTTTTGAGCGGGAAGGCGTCGAGGAAATGCTTGACCGCCGCCGCCATCGAATTGACGTGGCCGGGGGTGCCGGTTACCGCCTGCGCCAGCATGTTGCCATCGCGATCGAACACTCCGGCCGAGAGGTCGCCCGCCTCGCGCACCGTCGTCGAAAAGGCGGTGCGCACCAGGGTCTGAGCCTGCTCCTCGACAACCGCGATCAGCCGGCTCCACATGATCTGCATATGGATCTGCGATAAAGCAGCATTGGGTCTCGACAGCATCCGCACGGCCCTTCGAACAAACCCGCACATCTTACGGCGTCGGCCATGAGCAGGAAATAGCCGACCGCCCCGCTGCATTGATCTCCGGATCGATGGCGTACAAGCCGAATAACCACTCGCATAAATGGAACTACGAACACCCCGGATGCCGTTCAAAGCTGTACCGGGGAGTTTCGACGATCCGTCCGCGGGTAATGACAATCGGGAGGAATAACGCCATGGCGACCGTAGTAGAAACGGCCGGGTCGATCCCGTGGTGGAAGGAGCCGACCCGCGAACAGTGGCACGCCTGGGTCGCAGCTTGGCTTGGCTGGACCCTCGATGCTTTCGATTTCACGATCTTCCTGTTGATCATGCTGCCGATCTCGCAGGCCTTTCACGTGCCGCTTGCCGAAGTTACGGCTGTTTTCACGATAACCCTTTGGATGCGGCTGGTGGGCGCAACGGCAGCCGGCTGGCTCTCCGACCGGATCGGGCGCAAGAAGCCGCTGATGATCGCGATCGCCTGGTTCTCGGTGTGCAACCTTCTGGCGGGAATTTCGCCGGCGTTCTGGTTTCTGTTCTTGTTCAGGGCGTTGCTCGGCATCGGCATGGGGGCGGAATGGCCGGTCGGTGCGGCCTTGGCGATGGAAACCTGGCCACAGCGCTCGCGCGGCCTGATGGGCGGATTGCTGCAATCCTCGTGGGGGCTCGGCGCCCTGCTGTCGAGTGCGGCTTTCGGGGCGCTTTATAGTTCGATCGGCTGGCGCGGCCTGTTGATCATCGGCGTCGTGCCGGCGCTGCTGATCTTCTATGTGCAACGCTACGTCAAGGAGCCGGCAGTCTGGGTCGAAAACCGTCGGTTGCAGCTCGCCCAGAAGCGTGAGGTCAAGCTGCCGCTTTTGAACATGTTCAAGCGCGGCATGCTCGGCAATACCTTGAACGCATGCTGGTGGATGGCCAGCGGGTTTGTCATAGGCTATTCGATTGGCGGCCTGTTCCCGACCTATCTCGAAAAGGATCTGCATCTCAGCCCAAGCATGGTCGCGGCCCCGATCATGCTGCAAAGCGTCTTGTTTTTCGTGTCCGGCTTTTTTTGGGGCTGGGTCGCCGATCGCGTTGGGCGGCGCTGGGCGATGATCCTGCCGGCGTTGTGCGGCTTGCCGATCATCCCGCTTTATCTGTTCACTCACAATTACACGATGATCGTGATCTTTTTCGGCTTGCAGGGCCTGTTCGCCGCAGGCGGGATCTTTGGCCAGAACCCGAGCTACCTCGCCGAGCGCTTCCCGACCGAAGTCAGGGCGACCGCCGCCGGCTTTTGCTATCACCAGGGCGCCATATTTGGCGGCATCGTCGTGCCAGTCATCGCCTATTTCGCGGTGAATTGGCATTTGGGCTTTGCCATCCCGATGTTCTGCGGAACCGTGATCGGCCTGATCAGCTTTATCGTCGCGCTGCTGCTCGGCCCGGAGACTAAAGGAAAGGCGCTGGTCTCCGACGTCATCCTCGCCTGAAACAGCGTGGTCGGTGCTGGCAGCGCGACAGACCGCTTCGATATTGTGGCTGTCATCGTCGAGGCCGACAGTGCCACAGTAATCGGGATGATATCGCGGCCTCAATCCGGGTGCGCTGTTGTCCTTGGCTCCGGCGGCAAGTGCTGCCGCATAGAACGCGTCGACCATCGTTCGGTTGGCCGCAACAAAAGCGATATGCACGCCGGTCAGTGTGCCCGCGCGCACAGATTCAAAAGAACGCCTTTCTCTCGGCTCCGTATCCGAACGCCTGTTCGCCATCCGCATAGAGCCAGCAATCCCCAGCGGTTGCAACGCCGCGTCGTAAAGCCGCTTTGCGCGCTCGATGTCGTTCACCCGATCGTCACATGATCTAGCATTCTGCGTCTCCGTCGACGGTAGGACGTCGGCTCTTATTCCTGGTGCGCATTTCCAATTTAACTAATGGGTGATCGGTTCGACCGGGAGACCGCGGTTGCATAGACTAAGCCATCAATCGCAATGGGGACGACCGCCCTCTCGCAAAGGCTAATTGTCGGGGCCGGTGATCAGCCGGGCGCCGCGCTCGTTTGTCAGGTATGTCCACAGCCAATTGATCGCGATCGCGATGCGGTTGCGGAAACCGATCAGATAATAGATGTGCGCTACGGCCCAGATCAGCCACGCGATCCGGCCGGTCAGCCGCACCCAGCCAAAATCGACGACTGCTTGCCTCCTCCCGATCGCCGCCACGCTGCCGAGATTATGATAGCGGAACGGGCCCGGTTGCCGCTCGCCCGAAAGGCGTGATGCGATTACCTGGGCGACGTAGGAGCCTTGCTGTTTGGCAACGGGTGCGACACCCGGCAGCGCCGAGCTCAGGATCTCAGCCGTGTCGCCGATCACAAAGATTTCGGGATGACCAGGGAGAGTCAGGTCGGGACCGACCGGGACACGGCCGCCATGGCCGGGTTTGACGCCCAGCCACGCCGCCGCCGGCGAGGCGACGACGCCGGCAGCCCAGATCAGGGTGCGGCTCTCAATGCGATTGTCGCCGATAACCGCGCCCTCGGCGTCGCAATGCGAGACCGGTACCCCGAGCCGCAACTCGACGCCGAGCTGCCGCAATCCCCGCTCCGCAACCTTCGATAAGCGTGGCGGGAAGCTCGGCAGCAGCCGCGGCCCTGCCTCGACAAGGACGATCCGCCTCGACCTCGGGTCGATGCGGCGAAAATCGCGGGCGAGCGCCGCGGTGGCCAGTTCCGCGAGCGCCCCCGCCAGCTCGACACCGGTCGGGCCGCCGCCGATGATCACAAACGTCAGCAGCCGGCGGCGCTCAGCTTCATCGTCGCTGTCTTCGGCCCGCTCGAACGCCATCAGGATTCGCCGGCGCATCGCGGTTGCCTGCTTCAATCGACTTCAGAGCAGAGGTGACCGATGCCCATTCGTCGTGGCCAAAATAGGCGTCCCGCGCACCGGTCGCGATTACCAGTTGGTCATACGGAACACGGCGCTCGCCGATCAGCACCGCATGAGCAGGGATGTCGACACCGCTGACCGTGCCCAACATCACTTCGTATTCCGATGCGGCTCCAGAATGCTGCGGATCGGGGCGGCGATGTCGGCGGGCGACAACACCGCGGTTGCGACTTGATACAAAAGCGGTTGGAACAGATGGAAGTTGCGGCAATCGATCACCGTCACATCCGCCTCGACACGACCGAGATGACGTGCCGCTTCGAGACCACCAAACCCGGCGCCGACAATGACGATCCGCGGGCGCCGCACCGCCGTCGCTTTGGCAACCGCGGGATCGCTCGCCGCAGTGCTTGCCACCGAGCCGTCCAAGCTGTGAGCCCCTCCAGTTCGGGTGTGGCCGGCCGCGGCAAAAGCGCCCCGGCCATTGCGCTCGATCTCGGCGATCAAACGGAGCCAGGGTCATACAGTTCAAACATGCCGGGCGGCCAGCCCGGGGCGGCGATCGCAATCGCGGCGGTTGGCGCGCTGCCAACTGCTGCAGCGGTTACGCTGTGGCATCGAGGCTCAATTCCGTTGCGGCAGGGAGCGGCTGTTAACGGTTTCCGCTCAGCGGTTGGCGCCGGGGACCCAGAGCACGTCGCGAGCGCCATTGTCATTGACCCGGCGGCCGAGCACAAAGAGGTGATCGGAGAGCCGATTCAAATATTTGAGGGCTTCGGGGTTGACCGGCTCCCGCTGCGCCAGATCGCTGACGAGCCACTCGGCCCGGCGGGCAATGGTGCGCGCGAGATGAAGATGGGCCGCGACAGCGCTGCCGCCCGGCAGGATGAACGAATCGAGCGGCCGCAGGCTCGCGTTCATCGCGTCAATCTCCTGTTCGAGGCGCACGACCTGGGCTGCCGCGATCCGCAATGCGCCGGCGGCACGGCGGCCGTCCTCGGGCGTGCACAAATCGGCGCCGAGGTCGAACAGATCATTCTGAATACGGCCGAGCATCGCATCGGCTTCCGGATCGGCATGGAGCCGCACGATCCCGATCGCCGCATTGACCTCGTCAACCGTGCCATAAGCAGCGACCCGCAACGCATGCTTTGGCACTCGCGAACCGTCGCCGAGCGAGGTCTCGCCGTTGTCGCCGCCACGCGTATAGATCCGGGTCAAGCGCACCATATGCCGGCCTCCTAGCGACGGCCGAGCAGCATCAAAATCGCGAGCAGCAACAGCGCCAATCCCTGCATGATGACACGAGCCTGCATCAATTTGTTTGAGCGGCGCGAATTGCCGCCGCGCAGCATCGTCGCCACACCGGCCAACAGCACCCCTAACACCCCGACCAGCGCGAGGATCAGCAGGATTGTGACAAAGCTCGTCATCGAGGGGATATGGGGCGGCGGCGCAGTCGCAGCCAGCGCTTATTCGAGGGAGGATCGGTCAGAGCTCGAGGCGCGTCCATGCCGAAGTCGTCCGATGACGACTGCGGATCGCGCGGCGACCGGTCAGCGGCCCCGCTTCCCCAACGGGACCGGTCCGTGGGCTGGGGGCGCACGGGATGACGGATGAGAGAAGATCGCGATCATCCGTCTGGCTCGCACTACTCGTCGTAATGCGCCTGCTTGGGCGCAGCAGCGACCTCCCAAACCGCGCCGAACAGCGCTGCCACCGAAGCTCGCGACAGGCCGCGCGTGACAAAAACGAGGCGCGAGCGGTGGTCGGCATCGGGCCAGTCCTCAAGTTCGAGCGGAGGATGCGCGAGGTGCTGTACCGCGTGAACGACGACCGGCCCGCGACACTCGCTAATGGCAACGATACCCTTAACGCGCAACAGGTCCGGGCCGCGCAGCGCGGTCAGCACCGCCATCGCCTGTTCAAACGCCGCCCACGGCATTGGTTCGTCGAAAATCAATGAAAAGCTGTCGAGTCCGTGGCTGTGCGCAGCGTCGCCGAGTTCGAACCTGTGGCGCGCCCCGGGCGGCTCGTCGAGCACGAATTCCGGCGCAATCGCACCATGCTCGGCGGTGACCAGCGGGGCAGCACTCAGCGCCGCGATCTGCGCGGTTAGCCGCTGCACCGCTATCGGGTCGGCAAGATCGGATTTGGTCAGGATGATGCGGTCGGCGAGCGCCACCTGTTTTCGGGCTTCGGGCATCTGCTCGATGTTGCCGCAGCCGTTGACGCAATCGACCACTGTGATCAGCGCCTGGAGATGGAATTCGCGGCCAAGCGCGCGGTCGGTGGCAAAAGTCTGCAAAACGGGGCCCGGGTCGGCGAGCCCCGAGGTCTCGATGATGACTCGCTCGAAACTCGGCACCGCACCGCGGGCGCGGTCGGCAAACAGGGTGCGCAAGGTTTCCTGCAGATCGGTGCGGACATTGCAGCACAGACAGCCATTGCCGAGCAGGACGGTGACGTCGCTGCTCGAACGCAGCAGCGCCTGATCGATGCCGATCTCTCCAAACTCGTTCACGACGATGGCGGTGTTGGCCCCCTCGGGACGCGCGAGCAGGGCGCGGATCAAGGTGGTCTTGCCCGAGCCGAGAAAACCGGTCACGGCGATGACCGGCAGGCGTGGCCCACGAGCGCGGCGTTGGCGGCGACCAAACAGCGAGGCGTTCTTTCCGGCGAATAGCGAGGACGGCCCCGACCCGGATGGTGAGGTGAGAGGTACCGTATGCTGGCTCATGGCCTCAGTTTATCGGACCTGCGCATTCAACGCGATGATCGCGCAAGCCGGTTCAATGATGAGCAGCAGGCATGGCCCTGGGCGAGAACGCGGTGAACCAAGACGGCACGCTCAGCGGATGAGGACCAGTGCTCGGTTAAGGTAACCTACGGATTATAGCAGTCCGAGATCGCGGAAGCTGACGTGGAGATTGCCGCCGATGACGATGTGGTCGTGCAGCACAAGCCCGAGCGGTACGGCGGCCTTTTTTATGTCTTGGGTCACGGCGATATCGGCCTTTGACGGGGTCGGATCGCCTGACGGGTGATTGTGCACCAGGATCAGCGCCGAAGCATTGAGCTCGAGCGCCCGTTTGACGACCTCGCGCGGGTAAACCGGCGTATGGTCGATTGTGCCGCGCTGCTGGCGCTCGTGCTTGATCAACAGGTTTTTGCGATCGAGAAACAGGATGTGAAATTCTTCGACCTTGCTGTGCGCGACCTGAGCGCTGCAGTAATCGAGCAGATTGTCCCAAGAATTGAGCACCGGCCGATCCTGTAATGCGACCCGCATCAGCCGCAAGGCCGCCTCGCGCACCGACTTGAGTGCGGTGATCCCGGCGAAGTTGAGGCCGGCCGCGGCAAGCGCGTCGGGTTCCGCACTAATCACTCCGCCAAAACCGCCGAATTGAGCAAGGAGCGACTTTGCCAGCGGCTTAACGTCGCCGCGCCGATAAGCTGCAAACAGCAGCATTTCGAGGAGTTCGTAATCGGGCAGGCTGTCGGGCCCGGCGGCCATCATGCGTTCGCGCAGCCTTTGACGGTGGCCGAAGTAATGCGGCAGCGCCACCGCCGCTTCGGCAAAGCCCGTCGGGGGTTGCGCAACCGCGCCGGCCGGCGCTCCATTGCCGTCTTCGCCATAAACCTCGCGGCAGAGCGCCTTCACACGCTCGCCTTCGGCGGCCTCAAATACCCATACGCGCCGGGCCGCGTCCCATTCGCCACCGAGCGTGCGCGCTCTGGCCGGGAAGTTGGGGTGATAGGGTGAACTGACGACGATGCGTCCGTCCTCCCCGACGATCGATACAGGCATCGTCCACCCGCTTTGCCGCCGCCGACGCTCAAGACTGGCATCGTTAACGTCAATCCCGCGTCATCCCAGCTTGAGGAGAATCGGAAGCAAAAGGGTGAGCCGGTCCGCGGTCTCGGAGACAAATTTAAGGATATCCGGGCGGAAATTGGACGCAATCGTGACAGATTTATGACAGCGTGGCGCCTATCCTTACGTCACCCTGGTGGGCAGCAGCCGAGGTAAGTTTTCATGCTTGCGCCCCTGCTTAGAGTCAGCAAAGAAACTGCGTCTCACGATTCCGTTCCACACGAAGTCACGATGACTTGCCGCCGGGCGGCATTTATACCTCGGGCAGATCAGGGTGACGACTTACGCTTCTCCAGGTTCCGTCTTGTATTATCCTGGGGCGTAGCATTGGCCTTCTGTCTACTTATCTGGTGGGCCGTGGTGAGGGGGATAATCGCGCTGATCGCGGTGATCCGCTAAAGGCGATCTGGCCATCGGAGACGCCGCCGAACGCAGCGACGCCTCCAGATAACACGCTTCGTGCGGGTTTCTCCGGTCAGAAATCCATTTCGAGCGTGTAGAGACCGCCGACATGGCGGTCGACCGTGTAAACTACTTGGCGCTCATCAACGAACACATCGTTGATTTGGATCGCACCACTCGGCGCACCCCTTGGCGGTTCCGGCACGAAATAACCGATTTCGGCCGGCTGATAGGGGTTCGAGGTGTCATAGGCGCGCAAACCTCCGTTGAAATAGGTAGCGAGGACAACGCGGTCCGATTTCCACGCGTTGGGCTTTGGCACATTCTCGTAGAGATTATGAGCGCCATATCGCGCACCTGGCCGCTGAAAGGTCTCGAGCGGCGGCAGCGGGCAGGTCGCGATCGGCACCGGGTTCTCCTCGGTGCGGCCATCGACGATCCAGACGAGCTTTGGCCAATCGGCTCCTTCGGTACGCACGCATTCATCGCTGACGATGAAGAGGTTGCGGTCGAAAAATGGCACCACTGTGTGGGTGAAGCCGTGATAGGGCGGGTGGTAATCCCAGCGCGCCACCATCTTCGGGTGCGCCTTGTCGGCGATGTCGAGGATCACCAGCCCGCCGTCGATATAGCCGAGATAGGCGCGGTCCGGCCGCTCGGGATAGACATTGGTGTTGTGCGGACGAAAGCCGGTGTCGGAACCTTCGGGATGGCGAACCGGCGGCGGTGCGCTATCGCCTTCGCGCGTGCCCGGCAGCCACCAGCGCCCGACTTCGACCGGCTTCGTCGGGTTCTTGACATCGATAATCCGATAGAACTGATCGTCGCGCGGATGTGTCGGCTTAAAATCGGGAGCACTCGAACTCATATGGATGTACTCGCCATCGGCAAACCACAGCTGATGGACGCCGCGCAAATCCGGTCCCGAACAGTCGAAAAACGTTATCGAGCGCGGGTTTTCCGGTACCGAGATATCGAACAATTCAAACCCGGCAGGCTTTTGACCCTGCTCCTTGGTCTGATAGGCGACCGCGAGAATATCGCCGACCGTCTCCAGCGAATTCGAGCGCATATGGGTTTGCGGCAGATCGGTGCGGGCGACGATTTTGGGCGCGCGCGGGTCGCTAACGTCGATCCCGGTGAAGTTCTTCGGCGCGCTTTCATGCGCGAGCCACAGGATGCGGCGACCGTCTTTGGCAATTTGGATCGACATGCCCTCGCCAATCCCGCCAAAGCCATCGAGCTCGTGGTGTGCCAACTGGCGGAAGTTCCAAATTGCAGTCTCGGGCATGGCTTGCTCCTGAATGCGGAAGTGGTTTGCAGCAGCTTCAAGGCCGAATTCAGTCCTATCGCATCCGGTCGTCAAGAGGCAGCCGCTCGATTGCGCAGACCGGACTGCTATCCGACCCGGATAGCCACGAGCTGACCGGCCCCGCCCTGTTCCGCCAGCGAACCAATTGAGGCCGGTTCCTGATCGAGGGCTTTCCAGGCCGTCCCAGTTTTGGTTAATGCTTAGCCAGCGACGGATTTGATCTCACGCGCGAGCCTGCCGCCGGCCCGGTCATGCCCCTAACCTAATGCAAGACCTCTGCGATAGCATTCCGTGCATACAGAACGCGGGTTTTGACGTCGCCTCTAGCGTCGTGCCGCGGCACAGCGTGACCGCGGCAAGGGAGCCCCAATGTATCGCTTGGCAATCGCCGTTTTAACCATCGCTCTGTCTTCGGCTTCCGCCGCGCTCGCGGGAGCGCCGGAGACTTTGCGGCTGATCGCCCAGGCGGATCTGCGGGTACTCGACCCGATTTGGACAACGGCAACGATCACCCGCAATTACGGCTATATGGTTTACGACACATTATTTGCGCTCGACGACCATCTTCAGGTGCGGCCGCAGATGGTCGAGCGCTGGACCGTTGACAGCGACAAACTGAAATACACCTTTACGTTGCGCAACGGTCTGAAATTCTCCGATGGTCAACCGGTTCGCAGTGGCGATTGCATCGCTTCGCTGAAGCGCTGGAGCGAGCGCGATGCGCTGGGTCAATCGCTCGCTGCAGCGGTTGCCGAATACCGCGTCGTCAACGATACGACCTTTTCGATCGTTCTGAAAAGGCCATTTCCGCTATTGCTCGACGCTCTCGCCAAACCGGACTCCGACGTTCCCTTCATCATGCCGCAGCGGGTCGCCGAAACCAGCTCCGCCGAGCAGATCAAGGATACGACCGGATCGGGCCCGTTCAAATTCGTCAAAGAGGAGTGGCAGCCCGGCCATCAGGCGGTCTTTGTCAAAAACCCGGAATATCTGCCGCGCAGCGAGCCAGCGAGCTGGGCTGCCGGCGGCAAGGTCGCCCGAGTCGATCGGGTGGAATGGCTTTACATCCCCGATCCGGCGACGGCTATGGCGGCGTTTACCGCGGGAGAGGCCGATTGGTGGGAGGTTCCGCCGCCCGATTTCTATGCGCTGCTCAGCGGTGATCCGACCGTAACCTTGGTGCAATCAAGCCCATTCAGCGACGCCGCGCATTCTTCGCTTCAACCAGCTTCAGCCGCCCTTTGACAACATCAAGATGCGACAGGCGCTGCTATACGCCGTGGATCAGTCGGAATACATGGCGGCGGTCGCTGGCGACCCGAAATATTGGCATACTTGCTACAGCTTTTATGCTTGCGGCGGGCCAATGGCCAGCGATGCCGGGGCCGAGGCGCTGATGGGGCCGCGCAATATCGGCAAAGCGAAAGAGCTGATCAAAGAAGCGGGCTACGCTGGCCAAAAGGTCGTTCTGCTCGATCCAACCGATGTTTTTGTGCAGCACGCGACGGCGTCAGTCACCGCCGAGCTATTGAGGCGCCTCGGCATCAATGTCGATGTGCAAGCGATGGATTGGGGTACGCTCGTTTCCCGCCGCGCCTCAAAGGCGCCAATCGACCAAGGCGGCTGGAATATCTTTCTGACAATGTTTCCCGGATTTGCCATTCTCGATCCCGGGGTCAATGATCCGTTGCGCGCCAATGGCAAAGACGCGTGGTTCGGATGGCCCGACGATCCCTTAATCGAAAAGCTCAGGGATGCGTGGCTGTCCGCGCCAGACGCGGCTGAGCGCAAGACCATTGCCGCCAACCTGCAGCGCGAAGCCTACAAATCGGTACCCTATATTCCACTCGGCGAATTTTCGTCGCGCACCGCCTTTCACCACGATCTCGTCGGCGTCGATACCGGACCCGCACTGTTCATGTGGAACGTCAGCAAGAAGTGACGTCGCCGGCTGGTTGGGCAAGCATCGGAGAGACGGCCATGGCTCAGGGTTGAATAACGGTTGTCTAAGGCGCCGATCAGTTAAGACGCCAGCATCAAGACCCAGCATCAGGCGCAGGTTCTGCACCGCGGCACCCGAGGCACCTTTGCCGAGATTATCGAGACGGGCGATCAGCACGGCATGGCGGCGCACCTCATTGGCCCAGACATAGAGTTCGAGCTTGTCGGTATCGTTGAGCGCCTGCGGTTCGAGCTTGCCGTCCTTGCGTTCGGGCGCGACCCTTACATGCTCAGAACCGTCATAAAAGGCGCGCAGGACCTCGCGTAAATCGGCCCCGGTCGGCCTGACCGGCAGATCGTCGAGGTAGAGCGGCACCGAAACCAGCATGCCCTGGCGGAAATGTCCGACCGAGGGCATGAAGATCGGCCGTCGCGTGAGCCCGGCGAAGACCTCGATCTCCGGAACGTGCTTGTGTTCGAGACCTAGTCCGTAAAGCTCAAAGGCCGGCCCGCCGTCATCCTCATGCGCCGCTATCATCGATTTGCCGCCGCCGGAATAGCCGCTGACCGCGCTGATCGTGATCGGATAGTCGGGCGGGAGCAGGCCTGCTTTGACGAGCGGGCGCAACAGGCCGATTGCCCCGGTAGGGTAGCAACCGGGATTGGCGACTTTGCGCGACGCGGCAATCCGGCTCGGCTGGTCGGGCGCCATCTCGGGAAAGCCGTAAATCCATTCGGGATCCGTACGGTGCGCGGTACTGGCGTCGAGCAGCTTGGGCGCGTCGGCACCCAGCGTCCCGGCCAGCGTCACTGCCTCTCGTGCAGCGTCATCCGGCAAACACAGCACGACGAGGTCGCACGCCGCCATCATGTCGCACCGTGCCGACAGGTCTTTACGCTGCCCGGCGGGCAGGCTGCGCAGCGCGATCCCGGGCAGCAGTTCGAGCCGCTTCCGAATGCCGAGACCCGTCGTGCCGGCCTCGCCATCGATGAAGACGCTCGGTTGATTGCTCGCCATTGGAGTGCCCCTGCGATAACGGGAGGCCGCTTACTAGCCTAACCGACAGCCGCCATGGAAGGGTTTCAATTTCCGTCGTCGGATATCGTGCGCTATCGTGCCCTTTGGCTTGTTGTTACGATTTTAGAGGAGTTTCGAGCGATGGACGAATCGGGCATGCCACTGAAATGTCTAGCCGGGGTCAAGGTGCTCGACCTGACCCAGTTCGAGGCGGGGCCAACCTCGACCGAAGCGCTGGCCTGGCTCGGTGCCGAAGTCGTCAAGATCGAGAACCCAAAGGGTGGTGAACCCGGACGCACCGCTTTTGTCGGACCGAAGGGCAGCCCCGATTCCTATTACTTCTTCGAATTCAACGCGAACAAGAAATCGGTAACGATCGACCTCAAATCCGAACGCGGTTTGGCGCTCGTCAAAGAGATGGCGCGGCGAGCCGATGTCATGGTCGAGAACATGGCGCCCGGCACGATCGAGCGCATCGGTCTCGGCTATGACGTGATCCGCGCCATCAATCCCGGGATCGTCTATTGCCAGATCAAGGGTTTTGGCGAAGGCAGCCCATACGAGAAGAACCTCGCTTTCGACATGATCGCGCAGGCCTGCGGCGGCACGATGAGCATCACCGGCGAACCTGATGGGCCGCCCTGCAAGCCAGGCCCGTCACTCGGTGACACTGGCACCGGCATGTTGATGGCGATCAGCATTTTGGGTGCGCTTTACGAGCGCAAAACGACCGGGCAGGGCCGCCGGCTGCAGGTGGCGATGCAGGATGCGATGCTGCATTATATCCGCATCGCCTTTCAGCAGCAGGCGGTCACCGGCCAAGCCGCGACCCGCGCCGGCTCGCGCAGTGTGACCGGCTCGCCGCCGCCAGCCGGCATCTTTCCATGCGCCCCGGGTGGTCCCAATGACTGGATTTATGTGTTCGCGCGCCAGCTCGATCATTGGCACAATCTGTTGCGAGCGATCGGTCGCGAGGAATTGATCGGCGACCCACGCTATGAAACGATCGAGGCACGCCGCGAGCGCCGCGCAGAGGTCGAGGCGATGGTCGCGGATTTTACCCGGCGCCATGACAAGCACGAGGCGATGCGGCTGATCGGGGCCTCTGGCGTCCCCGCCGGCGCGGTGCTCGACACGATGGAGCTGATGACCGAGCCGAGCTTCGAGCGCCGCGGCATCCTTCAGGTCATGCAGCACCCGACAGGCCCGTTCAAGATGCCGAGCTGGCCGGTGCGCTTTGACGGCGCGCCGCCCAGGCTCGAACCGGCACCGCTGCTGGGCCAGCATTCGGCCGAGGTGTTTGGGCAGTGGCTCGGCATGAGTGCCGGTGACATCGAAGCATTGAAGAAAGAAGGGGTAATCTGAGATTTCACTCCCTCTCCGCCCCCGGGGGCGGAGAGGGTTGGGTGAGGTGGGGGAAGCTTCGCGCTGGCCCGCGCCCACCTCACCCTTCCACGCTTGCGGCGTGGGTCCCTTCCTCTCCCCCTGACCCCTGAAGAGCGGAGAGGGGCATCCCCTCACACCTGTCCAATTCCCATCGGATGGTTTCGAGCACCCCGGCTAGAGTTAATACTGTTCATTTAGATATCTGAATTGCCTTGGTGATGTTGATCACCGGTAGGGTGCAGTCGGTTTTGCGGCGGATCGGGAAGTTACTCATCTTGCGCTTGACCCCGCGGGGGTTGCGACGGTTCCGGCTGGAGACGACACGCTCGTCGAGGAGTTCGGTGAGCACCGCCTCATGAAATGCCTTTCTCCGCCGAGGGGGGAAGGGCGGCAAAGACAGCAAGTTTACGGCGCACGACGCGGACGGCGTGCAGAAACGAGAGCCGATCGGGATCTTTGTCGGCCCGCAACGCGGCCTCGTGCATCAGGCCGCGGACCGCGAAATGCGCCAGGATCAGCCCGTAGAACTCCTGACGCACGAGGTCCGGGGTTTTGCTGCGCAGCACGATGCGGGCGCCGCGCAGATGGGTCTTCAGTTCGTCGAGAGCGGTCTCAAACCACCACCGTTGGAACGTCTGAAGAGTCACCTCTGTTAAAGGAGAAGCCGCGGCTTGGCCGCGCCGCGTTGCTGGCGTTGACCCGCTGGGTCGCAAGGCGCCATGAAGCAAGCTCTTCCGACGACGATCATGACTTGGATGCGATTGCCGGCCGGGGTGCGCCGGCGCCTCGTCGTTCAGCTCGGCCACCTCGCGCGGCGCCCGCTGGCGAGCGCTCCCGTTCCGGAGGACCACGGCCATGACCGGGGTCCATCCCACACGGAGGAGCACGATGGGCGTCGCCGACAAGGTCCAAAGCCGGCATTGTGACCGCCTGGCCATCGTCTATGTCCGGCAATCTACCTTGCAGCAGGTCGAGCGGCATCAGGAGTTGACCCGGTTGCAATACGGTCTGGTCGAACGCGCCATCCAGTTCGGCTGGAGCCGTGAGCGGGTGGTGGTGATCGACGATGATCTCGGGCGCTCCGGCGCCGCGGCCGCAATGAACCCGGGCTTTCAGCGCTTGGTCGCCGAAGTCGGGCTCGGCCGGGTCGGTCTGGTGCTCGGCGTCGAGATGTCCCGCCTGGCGCGATCGTGCCGGGACTGGCACCAGCTTCTCGAGATCTGCGCCGTGTTTGACACGCTCCTTGCCGACACGGACGGCGTGTATGACCCTGGATTTTACAACGACCGCCTCCTTCTCGGTCTGAAGGGCACGATGAGCGAGGCGGAACTTCACCTCCTGAAGGGCCGCATGCTGGCCGGCCGCCAAGCCAAGGCCCAGCGCGGTGAGCTGTTCTTCAATCTGCCGCGCGGCTACGTTCGCACGTCCGCCGGCGCAATCGCCCTCGATCCCGACGAGCAGGTGCAGGCGACAATCCGGCTGGTGTTCGACGTCTTCGAGCGACGCGGCACGATCAACGGCGTGCTGCGCTATCTCGTCGATCACCAAGTCCACTTGCCCTACCGCGTCCGCTCCGGCGCGGCGACAGGCGAGCTGGAATGGCACCGCCCGAACCGCTACACGCTCGCCGAGATGCTGCGCAACCCGATCTACGCGGGGGCTTACGCCTATGGCCGCCGCGTCGTCGATGCGCGCCGGCAGGGGCCGGGACGCGCCGGCACCGGGCGCGCGGCCGCCAGCGCGGCGGCGGTGCTGCTCAAGGATCGGTTGCCTGCCTACATGAGCTGGGACAGCTTCGAGCGGAACCAGAGGCAAGTGGCCGCCAACCGCAGTCAGCACGAGGGGATCGCCCGCGGCGGTCCGGCACTCTTGGCCGGCCTGCTGGTGTGCGGCCGATGCGGTCAGCGCATGGTCACGCAGTATCCCAATCGCGGACGCTTTCTGCGCTATTCCTGCACGCGGCTGGCGGTGAACTACGGGGCTGCAGCCTGCCAGTCGCTGAGCGGCCGCGCGCTCGACGCGCTCGTCGCCGGCTTGATGCTCGAGGTGCTCGAGCCGGCGGCTTTGGAGGTCAACCTGCAACTGCTGGAAGATCTGGAGCTGGAGCGTGCAGCGCTGCATCGGCAATGGCGGCAACGGCTCGAGCGCGCGCGCTACGAGGCCGAGCGCGCGCACCGGCAGTATGATGCCGTCGAGCCGGAGAACCGGCTGGTCGCCCGCACGCTGGAGCAGCGCTGGGAGGAGGCGCTGTCGGCGGAGCTTCGCCTCAAGGCCGACTACGATCGCTTCCTGGCCGATCAACCACGATCCTTGACGCCCGACGAGCAGGCGACCATCCGCCGCTTGGCCGAGGATATTCCGGCGCTCTGGACCGCTCCTACCACCACGGCCGCCGACCGGCAGGTGATCGCGCGATTGATGCTGGAGCGCGTCGTCATCACCGTGGCAGGCACCAGCGAGAAGGTCGCGGTGGTCTGTCATTGGGCCGGCGGTGTTCAGACCCATCACAGCCTGCGCCGCCCGGTGGCGCGCGTTTCGCAGCTCAGCACTCATGCCGCGCTGCGGCAGCGGATCGCCGCGCTGCATGCCGTGGGCACGAGGCCGCCGGCGATCGCCGCGGCGCTCAATGCCGAGGGCTGGAAGCCGGCCAAGCGCCGGGAGACGTTCACTGCCGCAATGATACGCGACCTCTTACATCAGCAAGGGGTGCCGGTGGCGGCGCGATCGTCATGGGCGGCCCGGCTCGCCCATCGGGAGCCGGCGGAACTGACCATCGGCGAGTTGGCGGTCCAGCTGGCGATGCCAGCCAATACCGTGCACCGCTGGGTTCAGCGGGGTATCGTCGCGGCACGCAAGGTGAAGGTCATGAGCCACAGCCTCTGGCTGATCCATGCCGATGATGCCGAGCTCGCGCGGCTGCGCGATCGGCGCAATCAATCCCTTGTCACCCAGAATGGATCTTGAGACGCATCATGCCTGGCAGATGTCGATTTCCCAGCGCTCATGATAGAGCGCGGCCAATTGGTGGGCCGGGGCGTGATCGGGATCGAGGATCGTGGTGATCAGCCGATACAAGGGTTCGGCTCCAGCCACGCCGTCCAGACGGTACTCGATGACGCGCACCATCACGCCATTGGTCTTGTGCCGACGATCGTGCTCACAGGCATAGAGATGGCTCAGGTAAGAGCCGTCGGGCAGACGTTTGGCGCAGGGCAAGCGAATGTTCTTCTTGATCCGCCACAGCAGCGCGGCACCGGTGGCGCACGCCTGCTGCCACAGCGCAAAGCCGAAGAATTGGCGGTCGGCCAGGCACAGCATGTCCGGCTGCAAGCCCGTCAGCACGTCTCGGGCGAGCGGGATCTCGCCCGTTTCACAACCCGCCATATGACTGCCGAACAGCACATGCGTGCCGTTCTCGACCAGGGACACAAAGCGGATCTGCGGGTAGGCGCAATTGCCGCGGCTGCTGCCGGGCCGGCCAAAGGCCGCGGCGTTCACCGCTTCGTCGGCAACGTCCAAGGTGCTGCCGTCGAGGCTGACCAGACGCCATTGCCGATACCAGGCGCCGCGCGTGGCGGGCATCGCGATCGGCCGCACCACCGCATCATGAAGCTGGCGCAGCGCTTCCCAGCCGAGCCGGGTGCGGGCCTGCGAGATGCCGGATTTGCCGGCCACCTTGAGCGGGAGCGCAGGATCGCGCAGCCATTGCAGGCCTTCCAGCAGGCAGCGCAGCACCTCGCGATAGGAAGCCTGCATGAAAAGCGCCAGGGCGATCACGTAGTACACCACCACATGCGCCGGCAGATCGCGCTCGCGCAGACTGGCTTTGCCGCTCGCCGCCAGAACCGCGCGCACCGTGCTCAGCGGAAAGGTCTTGGTGATCACCCCCAGGCTAATGTAATCGGTGATCCGTGCCCCCGCCGGAAGGGTCGCAACCGTGCGCGCCATCGCCACTCTCCTCGCAAACCAGCGACAGCGTAGCGCCGTGGGGCGCTTAAGTGCACAGTATTACGGCTAGAGTCGACATTACCTACTATTCCCAAAGCGGATCACCCGATAGCCGCGACGCGCGCAGGTTGCAGGAGGCGGCTTGCGCTGGCGGCCAAGCCTCCTTTGTGATAATCAATCATCGGTTTACCCTCTAATGGTTCTTAGCTGATAATACAGCAATTCTGCAGCAAAACCGCGCCTATTGGTTGAATAAATCCAAATCGGCGGCGGAGCAACCGTACCCGATGTACTCGATTGTCAAGGTTGGGCGTACCCGCTGCCACGGACGACGCAGCACCGTCGTCGGAAACCTGTTCCACCTGTTTTATCAGGTCGAGATCAGGGTCTCGCCGCAAATTAAATCACCCCTCCGTTTCCCGGTCGCACCATCCTTTTGTCACCACGACCGTATTCTACAACCCCTTTATGGCAATCCGGTGGTGGTGTTCCCTGTCTCCGCACCTTCGGAAGGCAGCCGGCTTCGCACGACCGCCATCAACTGCCACCGATCCAAACTGAGACATTACCCAAGCGCGGGGCAACTTGCGTTCCAGGTCCAAGGAGCCGCATTCTTCATTGATCTCTCTTGACAGAGAGCGACAGCCGAGGGTGCACGCCCTGGACTTGCGGAGATCACAAGGAGGAACGCGATATGGCGGAACTGACAGGCAACGAGATCCTCGCCCGATGCCTAAAGGCGCAGGGGGTCAAGGACATCTTCTACATCATGGGCGGGCCGATGCTCGACGTCGAGTCGTTGTGCATCAAGGAAGGCATACGCCTGATCGACACCCGCCACGAGCAGGGTGCCGCCTATATGGCGCAGGCCTATTCGCGGGTGACCCAGGGGCCGGGCGTGTGCATAGGGGCGAGCGGCCCCGGGGCGCTCAATCTCGGCACCGGGCTCGCCAATGCGCTGATCGATTGCTGCCCGGTCATCGCACTCGGCGGGTCGAGCCCGATCAGCCAGTTCGGCCGCCAGGTCTTCCAGGAGATCGACCAGGTCAAGGCCTTTGAAGGCTGGGTCAAATACGCCGACCGCGTTCACAATCTGAAGCGCCTGCCGCAGCAGGTGAACTTCGCCTTCCAGAAGGCGCTGAACGGCAAGCCCGGCCCGGTCTATGTCGATTTTCCCGGTGACGTGCTCTACACCACGGTCGACGAGGCCGATGTCGACTGGAGCTATTGCGGCCGGCCGATCATCCGGGCGCGTCCCTATGCCGAGCCGCGGGCGCTGAACGCGCTCGTCGATGCGATCAACAACGCGCGCCAGCCGATCATCGTCTCGGGGAGCGGTGTTCTGTGGTCGCAGGCCTGGGACGAGATGCGGGCCTTTGTCGAAAAGGCCGGCATCCCGTTTTACACGACCCCGCAAGGGCGCGGCGTGGTGCCGGACGACCACCCCTATTCCTACCTGACGATGCGCAACGACGCGTTCCGCGAGGCCGATTTGATCATCATTCTCGGCACGCGCACGAACTACGTGATCGGCCACGCCTTGCCGCCGCGCTTTAGCGCGCAAGCGAAGGTTGCCCGCATCGATATCGACCCCGAGGAAATGGGCAACTCGGCGCGCAACATCGATATCCCCGTGGTCGGCGATTGCAAATCGGTGTTGCAGCAATTGATCGATGCGGTCGATGCCAAGACCGCGGAGCGGTTTGCGCCATGGCGCAACACACTGCACGAGGGCGAGGCGAAGAAGCGCAGCCGCGCCGGCGGCAACTACCCGACCGACGGTGACATCCACCCGCTCAGGCTCTGTGAAGAGATCAAAAACTTCATGCAGCGCGAGGCGATCCTGACGGTCGACGGGCAGGAGATCCTGAATTTCGGCCGCCAATCGATCCCGACCTTTGTCCCCGGCCACCGGCTCAATTCTGGGCCTTTTGGGACGATGGGGGTGGGTTTGCCATTCGCGGTCGGCGCCAAGGCTGCCAAGCCCAACGCGCAGGTCATCTGCCTGCACGGCGACGGCTCCTTCGGGCAGAACGCGATGGAGCTCGACACCGCGGTGCGCCACAAACTGCCGCTCTTGTGCGTGGTCAGCCTCAATGGCGGCTGGACCGCCGACCCGGAACGCAACAAGCCCGGCCGCGATCTCGGCTACACACGCTATGACAAGATGGCTGAGGCGCTCGGCTGCTACGCCGAATATGTCGAAGAGCCCGAGGACATCCGCCCGGCCTTGCAGCGCGCGTGGCGCAAGGTCGAGGAGGGCATGGTCGGGTTTGTCAACGTCAAGACCGATTATCGCGCCCGCGCCACGACCGTGCGCTTTTCCAGCCGCGAGACCTGAGCGGCCTCTTCCACGTCACGGTAGGGCGCCGTCAGGCGCCCTTCTGTTTTAATCCGCGAAGCGCCCCACAGCATTCAGTTCTCCCGTTGCGAGGCGACCTTCCAGTCGTCACCGGTCTGGGTGGGCTGCGAGGTCCGCAAATCCCGATGGAGTGAATTCTGCCACCAGGTCATGGATATGGCAGCGGCCGTTGTCCACGCAAAATACAAATGTCAGTGTTTTCCTCAATTTAGATGGGGTCACGGGCCGGCAACCGACCGTGGTTGCGGCAGTGGCCGTCCCTCACAGTAATGAAGTCAGAAACGGAGTCAGGCTTGGCCTGCTCCAAGCATCATCGAGGGACGACCATGGAGCACTGTGCCGGTATCGATGTCTCATTGGAAAGCGCGAGCCTGTGCGTTGTCGACGCGAGCGGGCAGATCGTGCGCGAAGCCAAGGTGGCGAGCGAGCCCGAGGTCCTGATCGGATGGTTTGGCGGTCTGGGGATTGCTGTGGCGCGGATCGGGCTGGAGGCCGGGCCGTTGTCGCAATGGCTCTATGCGGGCATGCGCGATGCCGGGTTGCCAGTTGAATTGCTCGAGACCCGGCACGTGCGGGCCGCCTTCAAGACGATGCCTGTCAAAACCGACCGCAAGGACGCGCGCGGTATCGCTCAGCTGATGCGGCTCGGCTGGTTCCGCCCGGTGCATTGCAAGTCGCTGCCGGCGCAGGAAGTGCGGGCACTGTTGACGGCGCGCAAGCTGTTGCAGAGCAAGACCCATGATGTCGAGATGAGCTTGCGTGGGGTACTGCGAGGCTTTGGATTGAAGGTCGGCCCGACGACGCCGCGAACTTTCGCCACCAGGATCCGCGATCTGGTCGCCGGCCATCCTATCCTGTCAACGATTGCCGAAGCGCTGCTCGCGGCGCGCGGCACGCTGTTCGAGCAGTGGCAGCAGCTAGAGCAGTTTCTGGATCAGTTTGACAGGGGATATCCGCAATGGCGGAACCAGCCCCTGGCATCCTGGAGGGTGATGGTATCGAGGGCCGGACCGATTTGCTCGTCGATAGCGGCGATCGAGCGCGGCTCGGCGGCGCGCAGCAGCGTCTTGAGCTTGGACCAGCACGGCTCGATCGGCGACAGGTCGGGGGAGTAGCGCGGCAGGGGCAGCAGCGTGAAGCCGGCGCCCTCCAGCAGGACACGTGCCTGAGGGATGCGATGGGCGGCGAGGTGGTCCATCACGATGGTGGCTCCCGGCTTGTGCCGGCGCAGAGCGGGGATCAGGACCTGTTGCAGAAAGGCCTGAAACACGGGCCAATCGGTGGCGACAGCAACAGTCATGACGGCGACAAAACCGCCGCGCCCGAGTGCGCCGAGCACAGTGAGGCGGCGCCAATGACCGGGCGCGCTGCCACAGGCGCGCTGGCCGCGCGGCGCGCGCGCATAAAGCCGCGTCAGCTTGGTGCTGACGCCGGTCTCGTCGAGAAAGACGAGGTTCTCGGGCGCGATGCTCTTGACCTGCTCGGCAAAGGCGGCGCGTTCGGCAACGACATCGGCACGCTCCTGCTCACTCGCCCGGAGCGTCTTTTTTTGCGCCGCAAGCCCAGGTGCTTGAGAGTGATGCAGAGCACCGGCCGGCTGACGTTGACCCCGGTCTGCGCCGCCAGCCGCGCGCAGTATTCGGCCAAAGTCGCATCGTTGTCGGCCGCCACCAATTGGCGCAGCACCTCGCATTCCGCCGTGCCCAAGCGCGGCGCCGGACCGCGGCCCAGCGGTTTGGCGACCCGCCGCCCCTCGGTTGCGGCCGCCCGCACCCAATTCTTCACTGTATTGACCGCCACCCGAAACCGCCTCGCCTCCTGAGGCTCTCGAAGGGGCCGCCGCATTGCCCTCACCATGCTCATGCGCCGACAGCCCCCGCTCGCGCAGATCCGCCGAATATGGACGCGGCATAGTTCCCTCCACCAGCATCCCACTCCTTCCCGGAGGACGGCGGCGCGCCACCTTGGTTCCGCCACACCAACCCAAAAACCGCTCTAGAAAAGCGCCTGCGATCCCTGGCCCGCGAGGATCGCCACGTGCAGCTGCTGATGACCGTACCCGGCGTCGGCGCGATTGTCGGGCTTACCTACGCCTCGGCAATTGACGATCCCGGCCGCTTCCGGTCCTCTAAGGCCGTCGGGGCCCATTTTGGGCTGACCCCCAAGAAGTACCAGTCGGGCGAGACCGACGTGACCGGCCGCATCTCCAAAATCGGCGATGGCAGCGTGCGCACCGCGCTTTACGAAGCCGCCAATGTCATTCTGACCCGGCCGGTAAAGGGTTCGACCCTGAAGAGCTGGGGGATGCGCCTGGCGGCTCGTGCCGGCATGCGCAAGGCCAAGGTTGCGCTCGCCCGCAAGCTCGCCGTGACCTGCTAGACAAAGTGGCAAAGTCCGCGGTCGGCTTTGTCCATACGATCGCACGCGACGTGCTCCGCCGTCGTCCGGTGGCTGGCCGTATGGTGAACCCCTCATCCCGATCTGGACGGGCCAGACCGGCTAAGGATGGGGTCCATGATGGCCAAGTCATGCCGGGGACGCCAACCCCTCAACCTTGAGATCGGCTTCGAGGCGGGACGGGGCAGTCGCGACGCCCTGGGGCGCGCCTATGAGCGCCTTCTGCCGCTGCTCGTCCGATCGCTGCCGCCGAGCACACAGGCAACGCTTGCGAAAGGAGCGCGCCATGACAACCCAGCATCTGAGAGTGGCTTCCCCAGCGGATCTTCAGGTGGCTATCTACGCTCGGGTCTCGTCCGACCAGCAGGCTGAGCGCCATACCATCGACAGCCAAATCGCCGAGCTGAAGGCACGGGCGTTGCAGGACGGCTACCAGGTCCGCGAGGATATGCTGTTCATCGACAACGGCCACAGCGGGGCCAGTCTGATCCGACCTGCCCTGGAGCGCTTGCGTGACCTCATCGCCTTCTCGGCAGTTGATGTCGTCTACGTTCATGCCCCGGATCGCCTCGCCCGCAGCTACGCGCATCAGGTGCTCTTGCTGGAAGAATTCTCTCGAGCCGGCACGCAGGTGGTCTTTCTCAATCGCCCTATCGGGGACACCCCTGAGGACAGCCTGCTGCTGCAGCTTCAGGGCATATTCGCCGAGTACGAGAGGGCCAAGGTGCTCGAGCGCAGCCGGCGCGGGAAGCGCCACCGGGCCCAGACGGGTGCTGTCAGCGTCCTCTCGCGCGCCCCGTTCGGCTATCGCTACATCACGCGGGAGACTGGCGGAGGGGCTGCCCGTTACGAGATCGATGAGGATGCCGCCCGGATCGTCCGCCAGATCTTCACCTGGGTCGGGCACGAGAGCCTGACCCTCGCTGCTGTTTGCCGGCGCTTGCTCACTCAAGGCGTCCCAAGCCCTGCCGGGCACCGGCACTGGAGCCGTGCCATGATCCACGCAATGCTGCTGAATCCAGCCTATGCCGGTCAGGCCATCTATGGTCGCCGCCAGTGCCTGCCGTGGCAACCGCCTCTGCATCCGCCTCGCGGCCACGCCGGAGTACCAAAGCGGCCCTATCGGCAAGTTCCCGCGCCGGCTGAGCGGCACATCAGCGTGGCAGTACCGGCTATCGTCGACGAGGAACTCTTCGCGAGCGCCGCAGAGCGGCTGCAGGAGAACCGAAAACGCAATCGCGCCCGGCTGGCGGGCGTTCAATACCTGCTGCGCGGTCTGCTCGTATGCCAGACGTGCGGATATGGGTTCACCGGTCATCACCATCGGGGGCGGTGGCGCTACTATCGATGCTGCGGCACCGATCGCAGCCGCTTCCACGGCGAGTTTCGATGCGATGCACGGCTGGTTGCGGTCGAGCCGCTTGATGATGCCGTATGGTCTGAGGTTTGTCGGCTGCTGGAAAACCCCGCGCTCGTGATTGAGGAATACCAGCGGCGGCTGGACACGATGCAGGCTCATCCGCGCCCGTCAGAACTTGATGCTCTCGCCCGCCAGCTTGCCAAAGCGCGCCGCGCAATCGGCCGCCTGATCGACAGCTATGCCGAAGGGCTGATTGAGAAGTCCGAGTTTGAGCCGCGCATCGCTGATCTGCGCCGGCGCGCGGCAAGGCTTGAGGCCGAGGCTAGTGCCCAACAAGCCGCTGAGGAGCAGGTCCATTCCCTTCAACGCGTGATCGGCCAGTTGGACTTGTTCGCCGCGATGGTGCATGACCGGCTCGCCAGCGCGGACTGGTCGACGAAGCGCGACATCATTTGTACGCTGGTCAAGCGCATCGAGGTGGCTGCTGATGGCGTCCGGATCGTCTTTCGGGTTGACCCGGGCTCGTCAGCGCCCTCCGAACCGCGCCGAAGTTTGCCATATTGTCCAACACGTCGTGATACTGCACCGCATGCTGGCCGACGGCACGCAATTCGTCGCAGAGAAAGCGGCTACAGTCGCAGCCCGCTAACAAAGGGAGATTACAGGTTCGGGCGGTTCCCGAAACCAGCCGCCCGGAGCAAGGTCCCATCGCCGGGACGATGGACCAGGTCAGGCCGATGACATTTTAGCAGGGCCTTGCCACTGCGCGTTCTTAGATTGGCCGACCTGTTCCTTATCTAACCCCATCAGGTGGCGGCCCAGCGCCGACCCCGGACAGAAGAAAGACCCCGGCGACAGCATCAGGCTCAGAGGGATTGACCATCCAACGGCCCGTGACAGAAGTCCACTACGGTCACCCGCTTGCCGATCGCCGCTGTGGCCTCCTCGCTTGGCTCCAGAATGAAGAGGATCTTGTCGTATTGCAGGGTCAATGCCCGCCGATAGCGTGCGTTCCTCCTTCCAGGCAAACGCGTCGTCAAGATCGTCGCCGGCGCACAGCGGCCGATGCAGATCCTTGTTGTTGGCCGGCGCTTTGGCAAAGCGCGCGTTGTAGTCGGCGATGAACGCCGGGAGGAGGGCGTTGCCCTCCGCCAGGGTTGCCGCCCCGGCCAGCCGCAGTTCCTTGACCAGGCGATCCTGTAACGTCTTGTTCGCGCGCTCGACCCGACCTTGGCTGGGCTCGAATTGGCGCAGATGATGTCGATGTTGAGCGCGTGCAAAGCCCGGCCGAACGGGGTCATCCCGTCACCGCCAACAGCGCCCGGGTGGTTGACCCGAAACACCCCATGCTTGTCGCTGTACAACGCGACCGGCTTGCCCCAGGCCTCCAGATAGGCGCGGGCCGCGTGAAAATAGGCGAAAAGCCTGCCCCTGGCTTGAACAGGGGTCAACTCGCTCTCGACAAACTGCAGATGCATCAGCCGGCTGGTCGCGTCGTCGATGAACACCAGCAAGGTGCATTGTGGCCCGCGGTTTTCGAACCACCAGTGCTCGCTACCATCGACCTGTACCAGTTCGCCGACGCAGTCGCGCCGCGGGCGCGGTTGATGAACCCGCTTTTGCCGCTGCTTGCGATCAAGCCACAGCCCGTCTTCGATCATCCACTTCCGCAACGTCTCGCCGGAGAACGCAAAGCCGTGCTCGGCGGCGAGCTTTTCGGCCGCCAATGTCGGGCCGAAATCAGCGTAGTTCTGGCGCACGACCCGCAGCGCCGCGGTGCGTACCGAGGCGGCCGTCCGACGGTTGCTCGGCCGACCGCGCTTCTTCGAGATCAAACCCGCGACGCCGTCACTCCGAAACGCCTTCAACAACCGCCACACCTGGCGCTCGCTACGCCCCAACAGCTGCGCTGCAGCACGCACCGGCAGACCACCCCGATCGACGTCCCGCAAGACCTCGAGACGCCGCAACTCCCCATCGCTCATGCTCAGTACCGCCATTGATGCCGCCCCCCACAGCCCGCCAAAACGCCGGGGAGACCTAACCGCTACCAAGTTAATGGTTGCTACTCTTGTAGCCGCGGCCCTACTGGTCGGAGTCGGTCCGTTTAAGCGTTGTCGTCACTGCGAAACCGTGAGTTGTGGAGATGGAGGCGACCTCGCTGCCGTCGAACGCGACGTAGATGTTAAATTGAGGGCCATTTGTGACTGTTCTGGTTCCAGTACAATTCGGGTTCAGTGTGTAAGTCTCCGAGACCGGGGAGGTTACATTCATGTTTTCGCCGTTAATCGTAAAGGTGACATAATCTGTCCCTGTGCCGTCTCCGTAAAAGATTATATAGGCGGCCGAGTTGGAGACCGCTGGTTCGGTAACCCCGAACGCCGGCGGAAACACGGCGCCGGTTGCCGAGGATAGGTACTGACCTCTAAGGGTCGCGAGGCTGCATTTTTTGACAGTATCTCCTGCATACGCCGGCCCGATCAGAAAGCCGATACCAAGAAGCAGCGCGACACGGTTTGCTTGTAGTTTGAATAGCCACCTTTTCATGTTCGATCTCCCTCTTTGACCCGGACACTGAACGCGCTCAGGTGGATCCAGAGAGGCTCATTCGGGTCGCTTGGGCAATAAAGCCGGGATTAAATCTTTTGAATCCGTTTGAAATGTTCGAAAATCGCAGCGGTTGAAAGTCGTGACACACAGCAAGGGGCGGCCCTGCTGCCGGCCTTGCGCATGCTTGCCGCGGGAGACCGGGCATGGACACTTCCGCTACCACCAAGGCTTTCCTGTTCGAAGGCTTCCGCCTCGACCGGAATGGCCTCTCGCGCTGTGATGGCAATGGCTGCTTTGTTCCTGTCCCGATCGGCTCGCGCGCGCTCGAAGTCCTCGCTACACTGATCGCGCGGCCGGGAGATCTCGTCACCCGGGACGAGATCATCAAAAAGGTGTGGCCGGTGACTATCGTCGAGTACAGCAATCTGCCGGTGCAGATCGCCGCGCTTCGCCGTCAAATAGATCAGGGACGAACGCAAGGGAGCCGCATTCAAACGGTGCCGGGCCGGGGCTATCGCTTTATTGCGCCGGTGACACGGATCCGAGCAGAGGCGACCGCCAATGCCGCGTCGCTTCCGCCAACAGTGCTGCCGCCGCTTCCGGACAAGCCCTCGATCGCCGTGCTGCCGTTTCAAAATATCGGCGGCGACCCGGAGCAGGAATATTTTGTCGATGGTATGGTCGAGGAGATCATCACTACGCTGTCGCGGATCAAATGGCTCTTTGTCATCGCTCGCAATTCGAGCTTCACCTACAAGGGCCAAGCCGTCGATGTGACGCGGGTCGGGCGCGAGCTCGGCGTGCGCTATGTGCTCGAAGGCTCGCTTCGCAAAGCCAGCGGGCGGATGCGGATCAGCGCACAGCTGATCGAAGCACTAAGTGGCACACATCTCTGGGCCGACCGCTTCGACGGCTCGCTGGAAGACGTATTCGACTTACAGGACAGGGTCGCGTCGAGCGTCGCCGGCGTCATCGAGCCAGCGTTGCAGGCCGCCGAAACGGCTCGTTCGGCCGACCGCCCGACAAACGACCTCACCGCTTACGATCTCTACCTGCGTGCCTATGCGATGTTCTTCTTGTCGGCGCGACAGGTTGCTGAAGCGCTCCGCCTTCTCGAGCGTGCGATCGAACGCGATCCCCAATACGGCCCCGCGCTCGCCTTGGCCGCGGTCTGCTGTCAACGGCTCTGCCTGGATGGGCTGAGCGCCAGCCCCGAGATGCACCGCCGCCGGGGCCCCGACTTCGCACGCCGAGCCTTGCAAGCGGCCGGTGACGATCCGGGCACCCTTGCCAATGCTGCTCTCGCCCTGTCCTTTTTCGGCGAGGACATGGATGCCATGATCGCCCTGCTTGATCGTGCGCTGGCACTCAATCCGAGCTTTGCTCGTGGCTGGTATATTCGCGGCATTCTCGGGAACATAGCCGGGCGGCCCGACTTGGCAATTGAGAGCCTTGAGGCTTCTCTGCGCCTCAGCCCGCGGGGGCGATTTGGCCAGGTTTTCAGTGCAATCGGCGTCGCGCTGTTTTTTGCCCGGCGCTTCGACGATGCCCTGCCGAAGCTGCTCCTCGCAATACAGGACGACCCCGACTTTCCGCAGCCGCATCGCTTTCTCGCCGCCTGCTATGCCCATCTGGGACGTCTCGACGAGGCGCGAGCCGCAGTCGCGCGGCTGCGCTCGATCACGCCTGTCGTGGTGATGGACGTCAGTTTGTATCGCAACCCTGAGCTTCGCGAGTTGCTGCTGTCAGGCTTGCGCGGAGCGGCCGGCGAGGAAAAATGAGCCAGACCCGCCCTCTCGCCGCGATCCTCATACGCAATTCGTAACGACCCGCGACTACGCGGCGCGGCGGCGAAGCGCACGAAGCGCGGCTTCGGGTTCCCTCGCCAGAATGCGCATCAACGCGATCGTTGCGGGCTCCATCGCCACCCGGTTCTGCTCCCAATTCCGCAACGTCGCAACCGGAACGCCAAGCGTATTGGCGAACTCTCTCTGCGACATTCCTAATTTCTTCCTGATATACCAAGGGGAAATGATGTCTCTTTCAGACACCTCTTCGTCCGGGTTTTCTCCGTCTTCGATCATTTGGCGGCGAATGTCGTCCTCGGTCGTCGCCTCGATCTTGGCGCGATTGCGCCGAGAGGGACGCCCCTTGATCGCATCGGCCGTCATTTTTGTGATCCCCATAGCTGTACTTCCTTTCGACTGGCTCGCCGGACCGAGATGATCCGCATCACGCCACCGCGCCAAGTGAACGCGACGTGGAGAATGTCGCCGTCAGTTTCGCCAACCGCGCGGAAGCGATCTTCGCCATAGTCGCGGCGGCTGTCTTGCCAGATCAGAACCGGCTTGGCAAAAATTCGGGCGGCATCATCGAAACCGATGCCGCGTTCGCGCAGCGTTCTGGCGTGCTTTGCCTCGTCCCACTCGAATTCCATCGGGAATACTACGCTTATAGCGTAGTCCTGGCAATAATCAGTCGGGCTGCGCTTGTTTCGGGCCGTTCGGGCCGTTCGGGACGATGGGCGTGGGGCTGCCGTTTGCGGTCGGCGCCAAGGCCGCCAAGCCCTCGGCACAGGTCATCTGCCTGCACGGCGACGGCTCCTTCGGGCAGAATGCGATGGAGCTCGACACTGCAGTGCGGCACAAATTGCCGCTGTTGTGCGCCATCAGCCTCAACGGCGGCTGGACCGCCGACCCCGAACGCAACAAGCCCGGCCGTGATCTCGGTTACACACGCTATGACAAGATGGCCGAGGCGCTCGGCTGCTATGCCGAGTATGTCGAACAGCCCGAGGACATCCGCCCGGCCTTGCAGCGTGCCTGGAAGAAGGTCGGAGAGGGCATGGTTGGCTTCGTCAACGTCAAGACCGACTATCGCGCCCGCGCCACGACGGTGCGCTTTTCCAGCCGCGAAACCTGAACGGCCCGCCCCCGCGTCACGGAAGGGGCGCCTTCAGGCGCTCCTTTTTCTGGTGTGATTCGTCCAATGGCATCAGGATGATCCGCCTGACAAAGCATGCGCGAGAAGCGATTGACGTTCGCAAGATAGACGTCGCCTGGATCGAGGCAGCGATATCCTCACCCGATTTTGTCGACACGGATCCGCGTTACCAGGAACGCAAGCGGTCCTACAAGGCGATTGCCGAATATGGCGGCCGGATATTGCGGGTTGTGTCCCGCCCAGAGGGCGATGATATCGTCGTCATTACAGTGCATTTCGAGCTCGGAGCGCGGCGATGATCAGAACTTCCTATGACCCAGAGGCCGACGCGATGTTCGTCTGGTTCGGCCCGGAAGGCGTCAAATCCGCCGGAACTGAAGAAGTGTCGCCAGGCATCATGCTGGATTTCGACAGCGAAGGCCGCGTGATCGGTATCGAGGTGCTCGATGTGAGCGAGCGTATGACGCAGCCGAAAGCCGCCGCCTGACTTGCACCATCGTGGCGCACGAAGGCCATAGTTGCTGAACCTGACGGGATAAGCCCGGGTTCGATTTCAGCTACACCGTTAACGCTTCCGGAACAGCATGATCTGAGCTATCAACACGGCCACCTGCCCGAGCGCGCACCGCGCGGAGACCCAAAAGGGGCGTCCCACGGTGTTCACCCGCCTGTCTACGCTATTTTATCTGATCGAAATCAGACCTCCAGCTCACTTGGGTGAGCTGTTGCTCAGGGGGCTGCGCTTGGCGGCAGGCGAGGCGATGTGAATCGTACCCAAATACCGCCAATTGGTAGGGTAACGAGGCGGTCACTCGCAATTCGCAGTTAAGTTTTCAAATAGGAATTGCAACCGCGCTCGAATCATCGCATTATCTGGCCGGCATCGTTATGTCCCCCCAACGATGCGTTGTGCCTGTCGGATGGGCAAACCGACAGGACCAGAAGCCCCGGTCCCCCCCGACCGGGGTTTTCTGTTGGAGCCGAGGCTCTCTTTGTCGCATTGGAAGCTGGGTCTGGTTCTGCTGGCCGGGCATTCCCTAGAATGTCGCGCGATACGGGGACTTGCGCTTACAAGGAACTGCCGATGGCGCTCGATGATGATGCCGCACGCGTGCTGGAGATGGTGCGCCTCTCGGGCCGGCCGCCTTTCGAAGCCGTGGGCCCGACCGAGGCGTGGGCTCTCTTTCTTCGCGGCCGCGATGTTTTGTCACCCGATCCGGCACCCGTGGCCGAAATCCGCGACATGGTGAAGCCGCCCGCCCGCTGTTAGCCGTTGCTCTCGCCTCCGGGCCGGGCCCCGCTGCAAATGCCGACTCGACAATGGCTGCGCTTGATCTTGGTGGGGCTCGGCGCTTCGGTCGTGCCGCTCGACACTGCGGTCAATATCGGTTTTCCGGATATTACCCGCAGCTTCGGTTTGCCGATCCAGATGATCCAATGGGTCGTGATCTGCTACGTCCTGACCTATGCCAGTCTGATGCTGGCATTTGGCCGGGTTGGCGACATTTTCGGACATGTTCGGGTTTTCCGCGCCGGATTGGCCTGGAGTGCGGCGGCGTTCTTGCTGTGTGCGGCAGCACCCGCCTATGACTGGCTGTTATTTTGCCGCTTTCTGCAGGGGATTGGTGCGGGCCTTGTCATCAGTGTCGCCCCGGCGCTGGTGACAGAGCTGTTTCCCGAGAGCCGGCGCGGCCGTGCCGTCGCCGCGTTCACGATGATCTTCGCGCTGGCCTCGGCCTCGGGTCCGCTGGTCGGCGGCGCGCTTGTCAGCTTCTGGGGCTGGCCGGCGGTCTTCTGGTTCCGTGCGCCGATTGCGATCGTGGCGCTGGTATTTTTCAGAGGGCTGCCGTCCCGCACCGATGCGGCGACGCGCGAAGCGCTCGATCTCTTTGGCGCGGTGCTGCTGGCGCTGACGATTAGTAGCCTGCTGCTGTTCATCAACGCGGCGCCGCGGCTCGGGCCTGGCGATTGGTGGTACCTTCTGTTGCTGCCGCTCGCCGCTGCCGGATCATGGATGTTTTTGCGCCGCGAAGCCCGGTGTCCCGCACCGATTGTCAATCTCGAATTTTTTCGCAGCCGACCTTTTCTCGTGATCAATTTGGCGAGCGTTCTGGTCTATTTAACGAGCTTTTCGGTATTGCTGTTTGTCCCGTATTACTTGGTCCGCATTGCGGGACTGTCGTTGCCCGCGGCCGGGGCTGTTCTCGCCGCCTCTTTTGCCGGCACCATCGCGGCATCACCAATTGCCGGGCGGCTGATCGGGTCTGCGGGCGCCGGCCCTATTGCGCTGGCCGGGGCGGTGCTCAGCGGGGCGGGACTGATCGCGATCGGCGCCCCGAGTGTCGCCGCTCCAGGCGAGACAGTGCCGATGCTAATGGCACTGATACTGCAAGGTTTTGGTGTCGGCCTGTTTCAGGTCGGCTATATGGACGTGGTCCTCGGCACGATTCCGCATCACCATCGTGGGGTTGCCGGCAGTGTCGCGATGTTGACCCGCACGCTTGGCATTGTCAGTGGAGCGACCTTGTTGACCGTCGCCTTCCACGGCGTCGAAGGATCGGCTCTCGCCGCCGGACAGGCGACGCCCGCAGCCTTCTTGTCGGCTTTTCGATCGACCTTTTGGGCTGCGGGCCTCGTCTCGATATTGACTGGTCTGGCGACACTCGTCTTTGCCAGAAACGAACGACGCTAAGTGACCGAGGCGTTGTCTTCGAGCGTAAAGCCGACTTTCAGAACCACCTGGAAATGGGCGACCTTACCGTCCTCGACATGACCGCGGGTCTGAAGCACCTCAAACCAGCCGACTTGCCGCAGGGTACGCGAGGCCCGGCCAACGGCGTTTTTGATCGCATCCTCGATGCTTTGTTCCGAGGAACCGGCGACCTCGATGATCCGATAAACATGGTCTGGCATTGCACCCTCCTGTGGTTAGCCGCAGGCCCGCGCCGGCAGCGTTGTCGCCTAGGAGAAAACATGCGAGGCGTCAGTTCGTCCCGCCAAGGCAATTTAGACCAACCCGCGATGGTTCGCCCGCGTTATTCTTAGCACCCGATTGGAGACGGAGGGTCGAATGCCGGTTACGATGTACCATAACCCGCGCTGCAACACTTCGCGACGGACCTTGGCGTTGTTGCGTGAACGCGGCGTCGAGCCTCAGATCATCGAATATTTGAAGACCCCGCCTTCGGCTCCCGAACTCAAGCAAATCCTCGGCAAACTGAACATGCCTGCGGCCAAATTGCTGCGCAAAAAGGAAGCGGCGGCGGCCGGCATTGACCCAAAGGCACTATCGGAAGATCAGCTGATTGCAGCGATGGTCAAAACCCCGATCGTCATCGAACGGCCGATTGTCTTGTCCGAGGGCAAGGCCGCTCTCGGCCGCCCACCCGAGGCGGTCCTGTCAGTGCTTTAGCGCAGTTTCGAAAGCGCGCTGCGGTTCCACCTTCAACCCTGCCCCGAACACCCGGCTGCCGCCCCTAACGGTTTGCGCCAAACTGCGGGGCCGCCCGGTGTTGCCGTCGCATCGAACCCTAGCCGCATTTCGAATAGTCGCAGCTGGTGCATTGGTCACAGCCTTCGATGCGGATCAACGCCGCCTCGCCGCATTTCGGGCATTGCGCTGGGCGCGGCAAGGCTGGCGAGGCCGTGCCGACGGAACGGCCGGACAAACTCACCACCTTGGCTTCGGCGGCCCGGTCCACCCCCCGACGCGGCAAAAAGCCGATCTCGATCATGTGCCGCTCGATCACGTCGCCGATCGCCGCCAGCAGCGAGGGGACGTATCTGCCATCCATCCAGGCGCCGCCGCGCGGATCGAACACCGCTTTCATCTCCTCGACGACAAACGACACGTCGCCGCCACGGCGGAACACGGCGCTGATCATCCGCGTCAACGCCACGGTCCAGGCATAGTGCTCCATGTTCTTCGAGTTGATAAAGACCTCGAAGGGGCGCCGGCGGCCGTCCTGCACGATGTCGTTCAAGGTGATGTAGAGCGCGTGCTCGCTTTCCGGCCAGCGCAATTTATAGGTCTGTCCGGGCAGTGCCTCGGGCCGGCTCAAGAGGCTGGGTCATGTACACCACCGCGCCCGCCTCAAAGATGTCGGCGGGCTTTGGCGGCCCGGCAGGTGCCGGCGGCGGCAATGGCAGTTCGGGTTGCTCCGGGGCGCGGGGCGCCTCGGTCGCTGTCGGGCGCGTTGCCAGCACCGCACCCGTCACCTCGTTCGGGCGGTAGGTGGTGCAGCCTTTGCAGCCCAGCGCATAGGCCCGCAGGTAGACATCCTTGAAGCGCTCGAACGGGATGTCGGCCGGGACATTGATCGTCTTGGAGATCGAGCTGTCCACGTGCTTTTGCACCGCGGCCTGCATAACGAGATGGTCTTCGGGGCTCAGCCCCTGGGCATCGACAAAATAGTCGGGCAGTGGCGCCAACTCGCTACGAATCCGGCGGAACAGCCGATGCGCATAGTCCTCGACCTCCTCCTCGCGGCGCGTGCCGTCGGGCATCAGCACATTGCGAGTATGGCGAAAGCTGAAAACCGGCTCGATGCCGGAGGAGACATTGTCGGCAAACAGCGAAATCGTCCCGGTGGGCGCCACGGACGTCAACAGCGCATTGCGGATTCCGTGGCGAGTGATTGCTTCGCGTATCTCGCGATCGAGTGCCGCGACCGTCTCACCTTCTAGATAGCGGTCGCGGTCGAATAGCGGGAACGGCCCCTTTTCGGCCGCCAATGCCGTCGAAGCGAGATAGGCCTCGCGCTCAATGACGCCGAGCCACTCCTCGCCCGCCGCCGCCGCCGCTGCCGAACCATAGCGCAGGCCACATAACAGCAACGCATCGGCAAGCCCGGTGACGCCGAGCCCGATGCGGCGCTTGCTGGCTGCTTCGTGCTGTTGCTCGGGCAGTGGGAATTGTGAAATATCGATGACGTTGTCCATCATCCGCACGCAATCCGGCACCAAGGCCCTGAGCCGATCGAGGTCGAGCCGGGCCTGCGGCGTAAACGGCGCCTCGACCAGCCGAGCCAGATTGATCGATCCGAGAAGGCAGGCGCCATACGGCGGTAGCGGCTGCTCGCCGCAAGGATTGGTCGCCTGGATCGTTTCGCAATACCATAAGTTGTTGTGGCGGTTGATACGGTCGATAAAGATCACGCCCGGCTCGGCATAGGCGTAAGTCGCCCGCATGATCTTGTCCCACAACTCCCGGGCCGGCAGGACCTTGGCGACGGAACCCCCGGGTCCGGTTGGGAACACCAATTCCCAGGGTGCGTCTTCCGCCACCGCCTGCATAAAGGCATCGGTCACTAGCACCGATAAGTTGAACATGCGCAGCCGGCCCGGTTCGCGCTTGGCTTCAATAAAGGCTTCGATATCGGGATGGTCGCAGCGCAAGGTCGCCATCATCGCACCGCGGCGGTACCCGGCGCTCATGATCGTGCGGCACATCGCATCCCACACATCCATAAACGACAACGGCCCGGAGGCGTCGGCGCCAACCCCTCTGACCGGCGCACCGCGCGGCCGAAGGGTTGAGAAATCGTAGCCGATGCCGCCCCCTTGCTGCATCGTCAGCGCCGCCTCGCGCAGATGGGCAAAGATCCCGCCCATGTCGTCGGGAATCGTGCCCATCACGAAGCAGTTGAACAAGGTTACGTTGCGGCCGCTGCCGGCGCCGGCGACCAGGCGGCCCGCCGGCAGAAACTTGAAGTCCTCCATCGCCCGGTAAAAGCGTTCAGCCCAGTTTGCCGGCTCGCGCTCTGGCGTCGCGAGCGCCGTCGCGACCCGTCGCCACGTGTCTTCGATCGTCTTGTCGAGCGGCTCGCCGGAGAGCGCTCTGAGACGATATTTCATGTCCCAGATCTGCTGCGAGATCGCACCGACGAGAGGCATGGCCGACCGTCCTCCTGCCGCGGCCGATACCGACCGCCAATCTACGAACGAAAACGGAACCATGATACACATGTGCGGCGGTGCTGTCGCGGTGCCCAGCACGTTCAGCTACACTAAAAGCATGAAAGCGCCGGCGGATACGCTCTACGAAGAAGATTTCTACGCCTGGACACAGCAACAGGCGGACCTGCTGCGGCATCTGCGGCCAGCCATCGGCAACCGCATCGATATCGAAAACCTTGTGGAGGAGATCGAGGATTTGGGACGGAGCGAACTTCGCACTGCGCAGTCGCTCGTCGAGCACATCATCGAATATCTGCTGAAGCTGGAATTCTCCGGACTGGACGAGCCGGCCGCGCATTGGCGTGATGAAATTGTTGAATGGCGGTTGCAGCTCGACAAGACCCTGACGCGGAGCATCGCAGCGAAACTGGATCTGGCGGCGCGATACAAGTCGGCGCTGCGGCTTGTTCGGCGGATCGAACGCGACGTCCCCGGTCTGATCAGCCGACTTCCTGCGGCTTGTCCCTATTCGCTCGAACAGATTGTCAGCGGCGAGGAGGAGTGGTTTCCGGCGCCCCGCCCGGCCGGCTCTTGACGACCGCCATCGGCGCAATCGTTGCTCGCGGGTTCCTCGCCGCCTCCTCGAGTATCGTGGTCGCTTTTTCGATCCGCTGTTCGAGTTCCTGCATCAGGCGTCGGCGCGGCCACCCCGGTGGGATCGGTTCGAGGAATTCAAGGGTTATACGGCCCGGCCGCTTGATAAAGCTGCGCCGGCCCCAAAACAGCCCGGAATTGACGGCGGCCGGAATCAGTGGCACCGACAAGGCCTGATAAAGCGCATAAACACCGGATTGATAGGGCGCCATCGTCCCTGGCGCGATGCGGGTTCCCTGCGGAAAAATCACGATTGGGCGCCCCGCGAGCGCGGCTTGGCGCGCCGCCGTCAGCATCGCGCGCACAGCCGCGGCACCGGCCTTACGGTCGATCGCGATCGCGCCGGCGCGAGCCATGTACCAACCGTAAAATGGCAGCATCAGCAGCTCGCGTTTAACAATCGGCGCCGGATCGTCAAAGACGAGCGGCAGTGCAATCGCGTCCCACGCCGATTGATGCTTCATCGCAATGATGGCACCGCCGGGCGGCATCCGGTCGAGCCCGACAAGCCGGTGATCGAGCCCGACGATGACCCGAAGCAAAAACAGCACCCCACGCGACCAGAACCGGCCAAACCCCATCGCCGCCCGGCGCGGCGCCAGCAGGAATGGCAGCCCGAGCGTTCCAACAACGGCGGTCCATGCGAAATAAGCGATATTGAACAGTGCCGCTCTCACCCGGCTCATCGCTGGGCCTCAGTCGCGATCCGCAGCGAGCCGCCAACGGGCGGCCGCTCGACAAAGGGCAGAAACACCGCGGCAAGGTATTTCCCGTATTCGCCAATCAATAGCGCCGCCGTCCCGCGCCATGCCCACCAATTCTGCTGCCGGACCTGTTCGGAAAAGACCGGGTGAGGAATGATCTCGAGATCCGGCATGGCCCGCTTGAACTCGAGCAGGCTGCGCGGCATGTGGTACCAAGAGGTCACCAGACGCAGGCTGTGATAGCCCTGGTGCTGCATCCATTGTGCGGTTTCGAGCGCATTGCCAACCGTATTATCCGCCTGGTGGCCGAGCACGACGCAGCAAACTAACCATTGCGGGGACACATCGCCCACCTGACGTAGTAAACTATTAACACTGACCCGCTGATCGACGCCCGACACAAAAAGCGTGCGCCCCTTTCCTTCGCGCAGCAGATCGATACCGCTCTGCAGCCGCAAACTCCCGCCAGTCAAGACGACGATCGCATCGGTCGACGCCGCTTCATGCTCGGGGAACGGCGGCATGGCAAATCGAACAAGCCCGATCAGCATGAGCAAAGCCACGGCAAACGCTGCGATTGCGGCGCCGAAGAGCGCGCGGGCCGGCTGGCTCCTCTTAGCCGGGCCGGCTGCGACAGGGAGATTATTGACAGGCCGCTTTCGCAGAAGAGGCAATTTCGACCACGCCGGTGCGCGAACACTTGCGGCGGATAATACACCGGCTCCGGGCCGAGGTGGGCATCATGGCACGATCACCGCGGGCGAGGGGGAGGCTGCATACCTTGCGCGAAATTGAGGTGATCTATCGCCTGATAGATCATTCTATCGCCTGATAGATCATAATGACAGCGAGCGCCACCAGCGCGTAGATCGCCCCGCTGGCGAGACCCGCCATCACCTGCTGCAGCAGCAATTGTATCGGCGGTCCCCGCTCGATACCCCAGATAGGCGGAGCGAACGCCCTCATCGGTGCCGATCACGTCGGGCGGCCCGTCCATGATGATGCGGCCGGTCTCGATCAGATATGCATGTTCAGCCTGTGACCCTCGCGTCAAGCCAGCAACCGCCGGCAGCTCTTGCTGCTCCGGCGACGGCCACCGTAAATCGCAGTCCGCGTACGCTCAGCGGTCACTCCTCGAAAGAGGCAAGCATCTATATTCGCACCGCACCCCAACTTTGCCCTCTTTCCGGTACCTGATCGGCGCGCGGACTAATACACTTGGCCCATGACGATCCGCCGTGACCTTTTCCCGCCGCTCGAGCCGTATCGCACCGGCGGGCTGCGCCTCGATGCCCTGCACACGATGTATTGGGAGCAGTCCGGTAATCCGCGCGGCGCGCCGGTGCTGTTTCTGCACGGCGGACCCGGAGCCGGCGCCACCCCGGTGCACCGCCGCTTTTTCGATCCGGATTATTGGCGCATCGTCATTTTCGACCAGCGCGGCGCCGGGCGGTCAATCCCGCTCGGTGAAATCCGCGACAATTCGCCGGACCATCTCGTCGCTGACATTGAGCGCCTTCGCACCGAACTTGGCATCGAAAAATGGCTCGTCTTTGGTGGCTCCTGGGGTTCGACGCTGGCGCTCGACTATGCCGAGACCTATCCTCAGCGCTGCCTTGGACTCATCCTGCGCGGCATTTTTTTGTGCCGGGCGAGTGAGATCGAATGGTTTCTCTATGGCGCGCAGCGCTTTTTCCCCGAAGCCTGGCGCGCATTCGCAGGCTTTCTGCCGGAATCCGAGCGCGGCGATATTCTCGCTGCTTACTATCGCCGTTTGATTGATCCCGATCCGGCCCTCCACCTCCCCGCCGCACGAGCCTGGGGCAGCTATGAAGGCGCCTGCTCGACCTTGTTGCCCAATCCTGAAACTATCGCGGCGTTTGGTGAAGAGCGCCTCGCTCTCGGGCTGGCACGCATCGAGGCGCATTTCTTCCGCAATCATTTGTTTAGCGGCGAGCGTGACCTGATCGCCCGTATCGGGCGCATCCGCCATTTGCCCGGCATCATCGTTCAGGGTCGCTACGACATTGTCTGCCCGATCGCGACTGCCGACGAACTTGCCCGCGCTTGGCCGAACGCCGAGTTCGTGATCGTCCCCGATGCCGGTCATTCGGCGATGGAGCCCGGGATCCGCGAGCAGCTGGTGCTGGCGACAGAACGCATGAAACATCCCTCGCCGATCGGGGTGCGTCGCGCATGAAGTCCAATTCAGCGCTGCTCGCGTGGTCGAGCAATGCTCGCCCCAGTTCACTCCGGTAACGCAAAACCCATTTACCACGGCCTCTTGCCAATTCGCGGCGCCGTGATAACTCCTGCGATATCATGATGACGATCCTCGACAAATTGGCCTTCGAGACAGTACAGAGTGCACGGGTCGGCTGGTTTTTTGGCCAAAAGCTACTGGCCGCAAGACTGAGCCGGCCAATGCCGCTGCCGGAGCAACTTCGCGACCGGCCAATGCCCGACCGGCACCGGATTCTCGCCGATCTCAAAGCGCTGTTCGAACAGGACTGGCGGAATATCCAGGCTGGTTACTATGCGCTGCCGCGAGATGAGTTCGGAAATCCGTTGACGGCATTGCGCCGTAGCCTCGATTTCTTCGCGGATCTTGCCGCGGTCGAGGCCACGCGCCACGCGGCGCGCAAGGAGGTGCTGCTCGACGAGCCGCCAAGCGCGCCCTACCCCCGTTATTATTTGCAGAAATTCCATTTCCAGAGCGACGGCTATCTGAGCGATGAATCGGCCGAGCGCTACGACCACCAGGTCGAGGTGCTATTTGCCGGCGGGGCTGCGGCGATGCGGCGCCAGGCGCTAATTCCCTTGCGCCAGGCACTGACGGAACACAGGGTGGAGAGGTGCGGCAGGCTGCCGCGCCTCCTCGATCTCGCCTGCGGCACGGGTGTTTTCCTACGCGAGGTCAAAGGAAACTGGCCGCGTCTCCATGTGACCGGTCTCGATCTGTCGCCGCATTACCTCGCGGTGGCAGAACGCAATTTGTCAGCCTGGTCGCGCGTTCGGCTGGTCGAAGGGGCGGGTGAGGCGATGCCGTTGGGCGATGGCAAATTCGACATCGTGACCTGTATTTATTTATTTCATGAGTTGCCGCCGCGGGTGCGCCGTCGCGTGGTCGGTGAAATCCGGCGGGTGTTGCGGCCGGGCGGTACCCTGATTCTGGTCGATTCGTTGCAGACCGGCGACGAGCCCGACTACGATGCGATGCTCGATTCGTTCCCGGTTTTATTTCACGAACCCTATTACTCGAGCTATTTGCGGGAAGATCTCGATCAGCTGATGCGCCCCGGTTTTTCGCCGGCGGGGCATTTCCCGGCGTATTTTTCGAAGGTATTGAGCTATCGCCGCGCACCGGGCGGCGGCTTCGCCCAGGACGAGCCCGCTTAGGCCACAAAAAAATGCGCCAAATCGCTTCGAGATATAGCGGTCGCGCGATTTCGCCAATTTTTCGCCGTGATTGTTGTCAAGGATGATGTGTCGCTGACGAGAAAGCAGTTGCGGATCGCGCGGGGGCGCAAGGCGATCGCAGCCAATCCTGTCAGCCACTACTAATAGATACCGGTTGCGGCGTAGGCACAATTCCGGTAGCTTATTTTGTGGGGGTGGATCGTTGATCCACAGAATACGGGGGAATTGATGGAAATCACTTGGACTCCGGAGCGGGTCGAGCGGCTGACGCAATTATTCGAGGAGGGATTGCCGACCGCCGAGATCGGCCGCCGGTTGGGCTTGACAAAAAACGCGGTCATCGGGCGGCTTTATCGCAGCGCCATGACCCGGCGCGAACCGATGCACAAGGTGCTGCCGCGGCGAAATGTTTTCGAATTTGCCGGGCCCTCGTGCCTGTGGCCTTTTGGCCATCCGAACGATCCGAATTTCCATTTTTGTGGAGCTCGTCCGGAGCCTGGCAAGCCCTATTGCGCCGAGCACACGGCACTCGCCTATGTCCGTCCAAAGGATCAGAACGCCGCCTGATCAGCCGCGGCGCTTGAGGCGGCGCATCGCGCGGTCGAGACCGTCCAGGGTCAATGGATACATGCGGTCTTCGGTGATCCGGCGGATCATTCCGATGCTGGCGGTGCCGGTCCAGTATTTCTCCGGCACCGGGTTCAGCCACACCGCGTGGGGATAGGCGTCGAGCAGGCGACGCAGCCACACCTCTCCGGGCTCGTCATTCCAGCGCTCGACGCTGCCGCCCTCTTTTTCGATCTCGTACGGGCTCATGCTGGCATCGCCGACCAGCACGAGTTTGTAACTGCGGTCGTAGGTGCGGATCAGCTCGAGGATCGGCAATTGCTCGACGTGGCGGCGCCGCGAATCACGCCACACCGTATCGTAAATGCAGTTGTGGAAGTAGAAATGGATCAGGTGCTTGAATTCGGAGCGGGCGGCTGAAAACAATTCTTCGCAGACCCGAACATGATCCTCCATCGAGCCGCCGACATCGACGAACAATAATAGTTTGATCGCATTGTGCCGCTCGGGCACGAGCTGCAGATCGAGCCAGCCGGCATTATGCGCGGTCGAACGCACGGTGCCATCGAGATCGAGTTCTTCGGGCGCCCCCTCGCGGGCGAATTGCCGTAGCCGACGCAGAGCGAGTTTGATGTTGCGGGTGCCGAGTTCGACCGTGTCGTCGAGATTGCGGAACTCGCGGCGGTCCCACACCTTGACGGCACTGCGGTTCTTGCCCTCCTCCTGCCCGATACGAACACCCTCGGGATTGTAGCCATGGGCACCAAAGGGCGAGGTGCCGGCTGTCCCGATCCATTTGCTGCCACCCTGGTGCCGCGACTTTTGCTCGGCGAGCCGCCGCCGCAGAGTTTCCATTAGCTGTTCCCAGCCGCCCAGCGCCGCGACGAGCTTTTGTTCCTCGGCGGTGAGGAACCGCTCGGCGAGCTTGCGCAGCCATTCTTCCGGGATCTCGGCCTGGGGATCGGCCAAGGTTTCGATGCCCTTGAAGCATTGGCCGAACACCCGGTCGAAGCGGTCGAGATGGCGCTCGTCTTTGACGAGGGCTGTGCGGGCGACAAAATAAAAGTCTTCGATCGCGAACGCCGCGACCCGTTGCTGCATCGCCTCCATCAGGGTCAAGTATTCGCGCAACGAGACCGGAATCTTAGCCGCCCGCAACTCGGTAAAGAACGAGAAGAACATCCCGATATTTGCCTTATGCTGCCAGGTCCGACAGTCTAGGCCAAAGATTTCAAAGCCTGAGCCAATTGCACAGTGTCGATGTCTCCGTCCCAATAGGCGATCAGTGCAGCTGAATTTAACGTGATCCAGGCGTAAACAGCCCGCTCATCATCGGGCGAAAGGGCGCCCGCGATGAGATGCGGGGACGGCCGAACGCCGGCGACGGCGGTGTTGGCGGGACTCATTTGGTTCCCGTGGGTCATATTCACTTTGACGCGGACATCGTGGCGCGCGTTCCCGCGCGGGCTGACCCAGACCGTCATCGGCAGACCGGTCGTCCGTGGGAACAGATTTGCCATCTCGAATAGATCGTCGGCATCTGAAGCCTCTTGCGAGGCGAGATTGCCCGATGTCATTGACCGGCATCCTGTCCATTGTTTCCGGCTGCTGAAAGCATTGCGCTAGCGGCGCTCGCCGCGGCGGTGCAGAAAGGCGAGGCGCTCGAACAGATGCACGTCTTCCTCGTTTTTCAGCAAGGCCCCGTGCAAGGGCGGGATCAGTTTCGCTGGATCGCGGGTGCGCAACGTCTCGGGAGAAATATCCTCGACCAGCAACAATTTGATCCAGTCGAGCAATTCCGAGGTTGACGGCTTCTTTTTCAGACCCGGAACATCGCGAATGTCGAAAAAGATCGTCAGCGCCTCGTGCACCAATTCGTGCTTGAGATCGGGGAAATGAACGTCGACAATCTTCTGCATCGTCTCGCGGTCGGGGAAGCGGATGTAATGAAAAAAGCAGCGCCGCAGAAAGGCGTCGGGCAGCTCTTTTTCATTATTTGAGGTGATGATCACGATAGGGCGGTGGCGGGCCCGGATCGTCTCACGCGTTTCGTAGACGTAAAACTCCATCCGGTCGAGTTCGAGCAGCAGGTCGTTGGGAAATTCGATGTCACCCTTGTCGATTTCGTCGATCAGCAGTACCGGCGCCTCGTCGGCGGTAAACGCCTCCCACAATTTGCCGGGGACGATGTAGTTGCGAATGTCGTGCACCCGCTCGTCGCCGAGCTGGCCGTCGCGCAGCCTTTTAACCGCGTCATATTCGTAAAGACCGTGCTGCGCTTTGGTGGTCGATTTGATGTGCCAAGTGATCAAATCTCTGCCGATGCCGCGGGCGATCTCATGGGCGAGGATGGTTTTGCCGGTGCCTGGCTCGCCTTTGACAAGCAGCGGACGTTCGAGCGCAATCGCGGCATTGACCGCGACTTGCAGATCGGCTGTCGCCACGTAACTGTCGGTGCCTTCGAAACGTCGCATGCGAGTTCGGTCCATGTGAGCCAACGCAATCACATAACCCCTGGTGCAAATTGATGCCAGCCCACGAGCGTCAGATCGCCCAACCGCCTGATGCATGGTCCACCTATCGCGCCTGAGCTCTGATGACGAGTGATGCCGACTTCGTACAGCCTCGACCTGATCGTCCAGCCTTTGACGATCCATTGGCGTGCGGCGACACCCCCAGGCGCGTGCCGGTTCGCGTGTGCAAATCTAATTGGATCAAGCTCCTGTGGGATTAATTGACAGGCAAGAGCCCCGTCCTCATACTCTATCGCTTTCCTGCCTGATGGCGAACGGTTGACACCTGTTTCGCCGTGATGAGGAGAGTGGCGATGACGCGCGATCCCGGCGAGAGGCGCCGGTACCGAGAGCGGGTTCGCAGCAGCGGACCGGCAGGCCCCCGGCGACGACGATAATCAAAGCGTCCGACACTCGACTTGGTGATCCTTTGCGCAGGAGAATTTCGTGATTACACCTGTTATGCCGACCTACGGGCGGTGGGATGTTGCCGTTGATCATGGCGAAGGCTGCTGGCTCTATGCCGATGACGGCCGCAAATTCCTCGACTTCACGAGCGGCATTGCCGTTACCGGGCTCGGCCATTGCCATCGGCATCTGGTCGAGGCGCTGACCCATCAAGCCGGCCGGCTGTGGCATAGCTCCAACCTGTTTCGCATTCCGGGCCAGGAGCGGTTAGCCGAGCGGCTCGTCGACAATAGCTTTGCCGATACCGTGTTTTTCGGCAATTCGGGGGCAGAGGCGTGCGAGCTGGCGCTGAAAGTCGCGCGCAAATACCAGCACGACACTGGTCATCCCGAGCGTTATCGCATCATCGGTTGCGACGGCTCGTTTCATGGCCGCACCTTTGCCACGCTCGCCGCCGCGGGGAACGAGAAATATCTCGAAGGGTTCGGCCCGCCGATGGACGGGTTCGACCATGTCGCTTTTGGCAATCTCAACGAGATGCGCGCCGCAATCGGCGGCGAGACCGCGGCGATCATCGTCGAGCCGGTGCAGGGTGAGGGTGGCGTACGGCCGGGTTCGGATGAATATCTGCGCGGCTTGCGCGCGATCGCCGACGAGTTCGGGCTGCTGCTGATTTTTGACGAGGTCCAATGCGGCATGGGCCGCACCGGCAAATTGTTCGCCTATGAGTGGTCGGGTGTGACTCCCGACATCATGGCGATCGCCAAGGCCTTGGGCGGCGGCTTTCCGATCGGGGCTTGCCTCGCGACCGAGCGCGCCGCGGTCTGGATGGTTCCGGGCACCCACGGCTCGACCTTTGGCGGCAACCCGCTGGCGGTCGCCGCCGGCAATGCCGTTCTCGACGTGATGCTGGAACCCGGCTTTTTCGATCGCGTCAACGCGATGGCCAGGCTGTTTCGTGGTCAGCTCGAAGAATTGGTCAAATCCTATCCGAAATTGTTCGCCGAATTACGTGGCTCGGGTCTGCTTCTTGGCATCCGTTGCATCGTGCCCGCCGGCGATGTGGTGACCCGGGCGCGCGAGAACGGGCTGTTGGCGCTGACCGCTGGCGACAATGTCTTGCGGCTGTTGCCGCCGTTGATCGTCGGCGAGGCCGAGCTTGGGCAGGCGATGGATATTCTTCACAAGGTGGCGCGGGAATGGTCGGCGTAAGGCGGATCGCGACCGAGCCGGCCTCGACCGAGGGCCGGCTCGTCCCCCGCCATTTTCTTGACATCGACCAGTTCGACAGCACCGAGCTGCGGGGCATTCTTGAGGTTGCGGCCGGTTACAAGAGCGGCCGGCGCGATCGGCCTCTCGCCGGTAAGACCTTGGCGATGATCTTTGAAAAGCCGTCGACCCGCACCCGCGTGTCGTTCGAGGTGGCAATGCGCCAGCTCGGTGGCGACACGATTTATCTCAATACCGTCGACAGCCAACTTGGCCGCGGCGAGACCGTCGCCGACACGGCGCGGGTGCTGTCGCGCTATGTCGATGCGATCATGATCCGCACCGACCTGCCGCAAAAGCTCGCCGAGCTTGCGCACTATGCGACGGTGCCGGTGATCAACGGGCTGACCCACGGCTCGCACCCGTGCCAGATCATGGCGGATGTGATGACGTTGCAGGAACGAAAGGGCTCGCTCTCCGGCAAAATCGTGGCATGGAGCGGCGACGGCAACAACGTCGCGACCAGCTGGGTACATGCCGCCGTGCGGTTTGGGTTTGTGCTGCGGCTTGCTTGCCCTGAGCCGCTGTCGCCAAACCCGTCATTGCTCGACTGGGCGCGGCGTGAAGGCGGCCGTGTCAGTCTGACAACCGATCCATGTAAAGCCGTTGCCGGCGCCGATTGCGTCGTCACCGATACCTGGGTCTCGATGGGCGATGAAGCCGGCGGCCGGCGCCACAATCTGCTCGCTCCCTATCGCGTCGACGAAGCGCTGATGGCAACGGCCAAGCCAGACGCCATATTCATGCATTGCCTCCCGGTCAAACGCGGCGAGGAAGTCACCGCCGGTGTTGTCGACGGACCTCAATCGGTGGTCTGGGACGAGGCCGAAAACCGGTTGCATGCGCAAAAGGGGATCTTGACCTGGTGCCTCGGCTAAGGCATCCGGCACCGAAATTTTGTGCGACCGGCGGCGCCCGAGGAGAGGATATGCCAATTTGATTGCGTCAACCGACCGCGTGCCCGACGATCTAGTCCAACCGTTCCGCATCGATCCGTTCGCGTTGCGCGGACGGCTCGTTCGCCTCGGCCCGGCGCTCGACCATATTCTGTCACAGCACGCCTACCCCGAACCGGTCGCGGCAATGCTCGGCGAAGCGATCACGCTCGCGGTCGTGCTGGCCGGCGCGCTCAAATATGACGGCGTCTTCACGCTACAGACGAAGGGCGATGGACCGATCCGGCTGATGGTGGCCGACGTGTCGACCGATGGCGCCGTACGCGGCTACGCCCAATACGATCAGAAAAAGCTCGATGCGGTGGCAAGGGCGGCGGGAGACGCCGGGGTCGAGCTCTCGGTTCCGCGGCTGCTCGGCGGCGGCTACATCGCCTTTACCGTCGATCAGGGAGAGGACACCGACCGCTATCAGGGGATCGTCGAGCTCGCTGGCGCCACCTTGGCGGATTGCGCGCAGCATTATTTCCGGCAATCGGAACAAATCCAGGCCGGGATCAAGTTGGCGGTCGGCCGGACCGGGTCGGGCGGCAGCTTGGCGCGCCGGCGGGTTGATGCTGCAGCGCGTGCCGCCGGAAGGCGGCTACGGCGCCATCGCTGACGATGTCGAGGATGGCTGGCGCCGCGCGATGGTATTGATGAGCTCGGCGACAGCCGATGAGCTGATCGACCCCGGGCTCAGCCCTCATCGCCTGCTGTTCCGCCTGTTTCACGAAGAGGGTGTGCGGGTCTACAACACGCACCCTCTCGAGGCGCGCTGCCGCTGCTCGCGCGAGCGGATCGAGACAATCCTGCGCGCTTTTCCCGCCGACGAGCTCGACGATATGCAAAAAGAGCGGGTCACGACCGTGACCTGTGAATTCTGCAGCCGCCGCTACACTTTCGACGCCGACGAGATCAGCCGCTTGGCCCCGGCCTAGGCACATAAAAACGCGCGGCTTGCAATGATCATTGTGACCGACCGCGTGGTGTTGAGGCCGTGGCGCGAAGCGGACTTTGAAGATTTCGTTGCATTGCACGCCGACCCCGAGGTGATGATTGACGCACCGACGGTCAACACGCCTGCGGAAAGCGAAGCTAAGTTCCGTCGTTATAAGGATGCCTTCCAAAAGTTCGGTTACTGCCGATGGGCGCTGGAGCGCCGGGACGGCGCGTTCCTCGGCTATGTTGGCATCATGCCGGTTCCCGAGGCCCACCCCGTGGCACCCGGAGTGGAGATCGGCTGGCGTCTTGTGCGATACGCGTGGGGACAGGGCTATGCGTCAGAAGGTGCTAAGGCGGCGCTGGCAGACGGCTTTGGTCGCATGCGCTTCGCCGAGGTCTTGAGCTACACCACGCCCGAGAACCTGCGTTCACAGGCAGTGATGCGCCGGCTTGGTCTCGAGCGGGAGGCCGCCCGGGATTTTGTGACGAAGACGCCGCATGGAGCCTGGGTGGGTCTGGTATGGGTAGCACATCGGGATGTAAGCGCAAACGAGTATGATAATTTTGTTTCTGCCGCGTCCGACCCGAATAGAATTGCGAAGCCAGAACTTGGCGGTCACTCCGGCCAAAGCGAAACCCCGGTGCAAGCGACCTGCGGCCGCCCTGTTCACAGCAGGGGGACGGCCGAGGGTAGCGCCGATGCGAAAAGTCCGGGGAAAAAGGCAATGGTAGCGGCCGCGATCAGAACACGCGCGCATACCGATCCGATCCTCCGGTCCGCGCTGCGTCTACTCGACGCCGCGTTACGCGAAAAGTTCGGCTATAAATATGTTAGCCTGATCCTGTTCGGAAGCCGTGCGAGGGGTGACTACCGGCCGGACAGCGACGCCGATGTCGCTGTCGTACTGCGCGGCGATATCGGCGATCGGTGGAAGCTCAAGCAGCAGATGATCGAAAGCACCTACCCAATCCTGTTGGAAACAGGGCTTTATATTCAGCCGTGGCCGATACGAGAGAGCGAACTCGAAGACCCGGAAAAATCCTCTAACCCCAATCTGGTACGAAATATATTGCGTGACGGTATCCCGGCGTGAGCGCGGCAGATTTTTTGAAAAAAGCAGATAGTGCGCTCGCTTCGGCGAAGCGAGATTTCGACGCAGGCGACTACGATGGAGCTGCCAATCGGTTGTATTACGCGATGTTCCACGCCGCCCGGGCGGCGCTCGAAAGCATCGGTCTCCCGCCGCAAGGCAAGCACGCGACAATCATAGCCCGCTTCGGCCGGCATTTCTGCAGAAATGGTCCGCTGCCGTCCGAATTGGGGCGTGCGATCAACGAAGCTCAGGAGCTTCGGGTCGAGGGCGATTACGGCTCAAATACCCTCGATCCGAACGTAGTAGCAGGCTATATTGCGAAAGCCGAGGCTTTTGTGGCGGCAGTCAGACCGGTTATAGCCGGACCACACGGCTCTGCCGGCTCGGCCCCTTCTTAATGATTGGCAAGCGCTCCTAAGGCGAGAGCATCTTCCCCGCCGTATCTCCCGCAGGAGACAGCGGTTCAAAAGCTTCGGGCCGAGGGAGGCCGGGTTTGACTGCAGATTACGCAATCGAGTGGCGCGCGCGGTTTGGCGAGGCGCCAGATTTGGTGGGCGAGCTTCCCGATCTCCCGTGGCTGCGGCAGGTGCTGTTGCGCCGCACCCATCGCCGTTACGACCCGCGCCCGGTGCCCGAGGGGCTGCTGCGCCTGTTGCTGGGGGTAGCATTTTCCGCCTCGTCGAAATCGGATTTCCAGCAGGTTTCGGTGATCCGGGTCGAGGACCGGACCCGCAGCGAACGGCTCGCGGCACTGATCCCGGATATGCCGTGGATCGGCAGCGCGCCGGTATTTCTGGTGTTCTGCGGCGACGCCCGCCGGCTCGAGCGCCTTGGTGAATTTCGCGGGCATCCGAACGACAACGGTCGGCTTGAAGGCTTTTTCAATGCCGCGATCGATGCCGCCCTCGTTCTGCAGACCTTTATCCTCGCCGCCGAAACCGCAGGCCTCGGCTGCTGTCCAATCAGTGCGCTCCGCAATCACGCCGACGCCGTCGCGACAGTATTGGAACTACCGGACAAGGTCTTTCCGGTCGCCGGGCTGTGCGTTGGTTATCCGGCCGCCGAGGGGTTTGTCAGCATGCGCCTGCCGCTCGCCGTGACCATGCATACCGACCGTTACAACGATCGACATTTGGCCGAGAGTGTCGCCGCCCACGACCATCGCCGCGCCGAGCGCTATTCGCCGCCGCGGGAGCAGCAGCGCGCCCCTGAAACCTTTGGCTATGCCGATTTTTACGGCTGGTCCGAAGACAAGACACGCCAAGCCGCGGCCCAGCCCGAGGGCCAAACCTTCCCCGGCTATCTCCGCTCCCGAGGTTTTACCTTCGATTAGCGGCCGCTTCGAACGTGTCGCTGCGGCGGCCGGGGTCAACCATGGCGACGATCGCTACGTTGGGGACGCAAGGACGAGCGGCGATCGGCGGTTTTAGTGATGGGTTCTTTTGCCGGTTGTTGCAGCGCCGTAGCACGATGCCAACCTAATTGGCATCGCGCGACATCCTCCGCGGGCATTCTGCTCGCGGGCGCGTATTGTTGTTGGCGTCTGCGCCGTTTCGCGACGTTAACACCGATGGAAACACTTGGGTTTGCTGATGGCTGACATTGACGGCGCGAGCTTTCTGACCGGCGCCAACGCCGAATTTATTGCCGATCTCTACGCCCGCTTTTCCGCTGATCCGGCTTCGGTCGACGAAAGCTGGCGTCGGTTTTTTGCCGAAATCGGCGAGGATGAAGAGGCGGCGCTCGCGGAATTGCGCGCGCCCTCTTGGGAAAAGCGGGCGGCCCATCCTACCGGGAACGGCACCGGCGCCCCGGTGATCGCGGATGGGGCGGCGCTAAGGCAGGCGACCTCCGACTCGATCCGCGCCTTGCAGCTGATCCGCGCCTATCGGGTGCGCGGCCACCTCGAAGCCGATCTCGACCCGCTTGGTCTCGACAAGCGCGGACCTTATCCCGAGCTCGATTATCGCAGCTATGGCTTTACCGAAGCCGATCTCGACCGGGAAATCTTCATCAACAACATTTTCGACCGCGAGCGCGCCAGCCTGCGCGAGATCCTGGCAATCTTGCGTCAAGCCTATTGCGGCAAGATCGGTGTCGAGTACATGCACATCCAGGTGCCGGCCGAACGCGCCTGGGTTCAGGAGAAGTTTGAAAAGCGCCACCGCCGGCCGGGACTCTCGCCGGCCGACAAAAAAGCGATCCTGGAGGTCCTGACGACCGCCGAGACCTTCGAGCGATTTCTCGACCGGCGTTACACCGGGACGAAGCGGTTTGGCATTGAAGGTGCTGAATCGTTGATGCCGGCGCTGGAGGCCATTCTCCGCCGCGGCAGCGCACGCGACGTCAAAGAGTTCGTTATTGGAATGCCGCATCGCGGCCGGCTCAACGTGCTCGCCAATTTTGTCGGCAAGCCCTATGCCGCGATCTTTTCGGAATTTCAGGGCAATTCGAGCAATCCCGAGCATGTCCACGGCTCGGGCGACGTCAAATACCATCTTGGCACATCGGCCGACCGCGATGTCGATGACAGGACCGTGCATCTGTCCTTGGCCGCCAACCCCTCACATCTCGAAGCGGTCAACCCGGTCGTGCTCGGCAAGGTGCGCGCCAAGCAGCATCAGCGCGGGGATGTGGCCCGGCGCAGGGTTGCCGGAATTCTGATGCATGGCGACGCCGCCTTCGCCGGCCAAGGGCTCGTCGCCGAGTCGTTGGAATTGTCGGAGCTGACGGGCTTTTGCACCGGCGGCACGATCCATATCGTCGTCAATAACCAGATCGGCTTTACCACCGCCCCATCGGCGGCGCGGTCGAGCCCTTATCCGTCCGATATCGCCAAGGCAGTTCAGGCGCCGATCTTTCACGTCAACGGCGATGATCCGGAGGCAGTGGTCGAAGTGGCGAACGCCGCAGCAGAATACCGCGCCGAATTTGGCAAGGACGTTGTCGTCGACCTGTTCTGTTACCGCCGGCACGGCCATAACGAGGGCGACGAACCGGCATTCACCCAGCCGTTGATGTATCGGACGATCGCCCGCCATGTGACGACCCGGCAGCTCTACGCCAAACGGCTGGTCGAGGAGGGTATTATTGCCGAAGGCGAGGCCGAGGCCATGTCGGCGCGCTTTGTTGCCCGCCTCGAGACCGAATTCGAGGCGGCAAAAAGTTACCGGCCAAACAAGGCTGATTGGCTCGAAGGAGCCTGGGCCGGGTTGGGCGAGGCGCCCAACAATGATCGCCGCGGGGACACAGCCGTCCCGATCGAGGTGCTGCGCGAGTTGGGCCGAGGACTCGTGACCGTGCCCGAGGGTTTTCGCCTGAACCCGAAGATCGCCCGTCAACTCGACGCCAAACGCGAAGCGATCGAGAGCGGCCAAGGCATCGATTGGGCCACCGGGGAGGCGCTGGCGATTGCCTCGCTTTGCGCCGAAGGGAACCATGTCCGCCTGTCGGGTCAAGACAGTGGCCGAGGCACGTTTTCGCACCGGCATGCGATCCTGATCGATCAGGAAACCGAAGCGCGCTACGTGCCGATCAATCACGTCCGCGCCGGACAGGCGCCGTTTGAAATCATCGACAGCCCGCTCTCGGAGGCGGGTGTTGTCGGGTTCGAATACGGTTACAGCCTCGCGGACCCGTCGACACTGGTGCTGTGGGAAGCGCAATTCGGTGATTTCGCCAATGGCGCCCAGGTGATCATCGACCAGTTCCTCTCAGCTGGCGAGGCGAAATGGCTGCGCATGAGCGGTCTCGTTCTGCTATTGCCGCATGGCTATGAGGGGCAGGGGCCGGAGCATTCATCAGGGCGGATCGAGCGCTATTTGCAGCTTTGCGCCGAGGACAATATCCAGGTCTGCAACCTGACGACCGCCGCCAATTATTTTCATGCCCTACGCCGCCAGATACGGCGGAATTTCCGCAAACCGCTGGTCGTATTCACCCCGAAATCGCTGCTGCGTGCCAAAGAGGTGACGTCCAGCCTCGATGACATGGGGCCGGGCAGCTCGTTCCATCGCGTGATCGGCGAAGTCGAGACCATTGCGCCCGATGATCGGGTTCGCCGTGTCGTGCTGTGCTCGGGCAAGGTCTATTTCGACCTATTGAAGGCGCGCGCCGCAAGCGGCGACAACCGCGTCGCCATCCTGCGGATCGAGCAACTCTATCCATTCCCGTTCAACAGCCTCGCGAAGGTGCTGGCGCGTTGGCCCAACGCCGAGATCGTCTGGTGCCAGGAGGAGCCGCAGAATATGGGCGCATGGAATTTTGTCGACCGGCGCATCGAGCGGGTTTTGTCGGGTCTCGATATCGCGGCCAAACGGCCGCGCTTTGCTGGGCGGGCCGAGGCGGCCTCGCCTGCCACCGGGCTGTTCAAGCGGCATATCGAGGAGCAGGCGCAGCTCGTTGCCGACGCACTTGCTGCCTGATCGCGGAAGGCGGAGCCAATGGCGACCGAAATCAAGGTGCCGAGCCTCGGCAAGTCGATCACTGACGCGACCGTCGCCAGATGGCTAAAGCGACCCGGTGAACCGGTGGCTCTCGACGAACCGGTCGTCGAACTCGAAACCGATAAGGTCAATGTCGAGGTACCGGCGCCGGCAGCGGGCTCGCTCGCCGAAATCCGCGCCGAGGAGGGGATGAGCCTGCCGGTCGGCGCGGTGCTCGGCACAATTGGCGAGGCCGGGCCAGTGGCCACAGCCAGGGGTGTGCCCGCACCGCACCCCACCCCGCTCGAAGCCACTCTACCGTTACCCAGCGAGCAACCGGTGGTTACTGCAGGACCGACCCCTCACCCCCGGATCGAGTCCGGGGCAGGCTCTCCTGCTTCGCGGGTCCCTCCCTCTCCCCGCGTGCGGGGAGAGGGAGCGGGTGAGGGGCAGCAAGCGCTCGATCGTTCCGGGCCGGCAGTGCGCAAGCTGATCGCAGAGAGCGGCGTCGATGCTGCTACGATCGTGCCGACCGGGCCGGGCGAGCGCATCACCAAAGCCGATGTGATCGCGGCCTTGTCGCAGCCTTCGAGAACTGCTCCGCCCAGCGAGGAAATATCAGCCGCACGCGCGCCGGAGCCGGCGCCCGCGCCAATTGCCCCAGCGCCGATCGGGGCGCGCGAAGTCCGGGTCCGGATGACGCGGCTGCGCCGGCGCATCGCCGAGCGTCTCAAGGCCGCGCAAAACACCGCGGCCATGCTGACCACCTTCAACGAGATCGACATGAGCCGGACGATCGCGCTGCGGGAGCAATGGCGCGACGCGTTCGAGAAAAAGCACGGCGTGCGTCTTGGCTTTATGTCGATTTTTGTCAAGGCGTCTATCGCGGCGCTAAAAGAGATCCCCGGGGTCAACGCCGAAATCGATGGCGACGAGCTCGTCTATAAAAATCATTACGATATCGGGGTCGCGGTCGGGACCGAGCACGGGCTTGTCGTGCCGGTGCTGCGCGACGCGGATGCCATGAGTTTTGCCGATATCGAAAAGGAAATTGCCAATCTCGGACGCAAGGCGCGCGACGGCAAATTGTCGATCGACGAACTGTCCGGCGGCACCTTTACGATTTCGAACGGCGGCATCTACGGCTCGCTGTTGTCGACGCCCATTCTGAACCCGCCGCAATCCGGCATCCTCGGCATGCACAAGATCGAACGCCGTCCGGTCGTCGTGACCGGCCCGGACCGGCGCGACGAAAAGATCGAGATCCGGCCGATGATGTATGTGGCTCTGTCCTATGATCATCGCATCGTCGATGGGCGCGAGGCGGTCGGCTTTCTGGTCCGGGTCAAGGAATTGGTCGAAGACCCCTCGCGCCTGCTGTTTGACATCTGAACAGCTCTGTCATCCCAACCTCGGCCTCCATGGGGGCGGCATTACCGCGAGAGGCGACATTTTACAGCGGCCGCCTCTCGAAGTTTCCACGCGAGGTTGTTCAGTCCTTCGTGAAGGCTTTATTGACCCTGCGTGTTGGTTGCCCAAACCGGGACTTCAGGCTGATAGATTACCGTGTTGCCATCATCCTGAACGACTAGAAAGGAATTTGGTCTGCCATTGGTGTTGCTCGCCCAGATTGCATCCGGGAAGCCGTAGATTACAAAATTTCCATCCGTCTGCATTATTGCTTTAGATACCGCGCGCCCATTTGTATTGGACGCCCATATCGCCCTGTGATTTTGACCGAGATCGTAGAGTACAAGATTGCCATCCTGTTGAAGAATTAATTGATACCTCCCGCTCTGTGATAGACAGTAGTCGTTTTGAAGAAGAAACCCGTTCGGGGCAAGTATAGACCCCTTGTTTGACATGGAAGAACCTCTCTTGGGTGCGGTGATTTTGCCGCACCCAGCAGTCTGCCATTAAATCACCGCTTCGCCTGTGAGGTGGATCACATAGGCGACAAAATTTAGGTCGGCCCAGTGGCATTGATCGATACCGACCGACAAGGAGCTTTGCCGCGTGGTGGGATGTTCGCGAGGCTGAGAGCCGCTTCTTACGCGAGCCGCTATCCGCGATTTAGAATTGCAATTGGCGCAACTTGACCGTCGCGAAGTAGCGTTGGTCATCGTCGACACCCCGCTGGCCATCACAGAGACCATCGGCGCTGTCGTCGCTGCTGCCGATTTGGTGATCGTGCCAACTCGGCCGAGCCACAGGACTTGCGGGCTGTCGACGCCACGAGCTAATCTTGGGTGGTTCGCGGCTTGCGAGCTTCAGTGATAATGTGCATGATTAATGGCAGGATCTTGCGGTCGACATCTTGCTCGCTGAGTGGCCCGACGTGGCGATAACGGATATGGCCGGTGCCGTCGATGACATAGGTCTCGGGCACGCCATAGACTCCGAAATTGATCGCGGTCGTTCCGTCTTGATCGATGCCGATTTGCCGATAGGGGTCGCCGAGATTGTCGAGAAACCGGCGCGCGTCGGCGGGTTTGTCCTTGTAAGCGATGCCGTCAAGGGTGACGCCGGGCTGGCGAGCGAGCGCCATCAGCGCCGGCTGCTCCTCACGGCATGGCGCGCACCATGACGCGAAGAAATTGACGAGCGTTATCCCCTGGCTGAAATCCTTGCGCGCGAGCCTTTTGCCCGGGTCGTAGAGGCCAGGCAAGGCGAAATTCGGGGCCGGCCGGTTGATCAGCGCCGAGGGCAACAGGCTCGGATCATGATTGAGCCCCATCGCAAACGCGACAATCAGCACCGCGAATAATGCTGCCGGCAACAGAAAGAAAAGCTTGCGCGCCACGCCGACTATGCCCCGTCAGACAACCGACATAATCTCACCAGGACCATGAGGGCGCGCCGACGACTTGGCTGTGTGCACGAGACACAGGCAGTCGCACGGGCCTCTCAGCGGACCGGCGCGACACCGGCATTCAGCGGCGCGGCAGCCGCCTCGCTGGCCCCACCTTCCCGCCAGTGCCCGCTCCTTTTCAGCGCGTCCACGACCTCGCGCGGCATGTAGCGTTCGTCGTGCTTGGCGAGGATCGTCGAAGCGTCGAACACTCCGCCCGGTTCGAGCTTTCCCTCGGCCACGACCCCTTGTCCCTCTCGGAACAGATCCGGAAGAATGCCGTGGTACACGACGGCAACGTCGCGTTTTCCGTCAGTGATGCGAAACACGACCCGGCTGTCGGCGCCGCGCTTGACGCTGCCGTCCTCGACCAGTCCGCCGATCCGCACCCGGCGATCGGCTGAGATCGCTTGCGCCTTCAGATCGCTCGGGCTGTAAAAGAATACGAGATTGCTGCTGAACGCGGTCAGCACCAGCGCGGTCGCACCGCCGAGTGCGGTCATGCCGAGCGCCAATAGCCCGAGGCGCTGTTGCTTGCGGGTCATCGCCGCGGGCTCACCTGACGCTGCAGCTTTTCGAGACCGTTGATGCTATCGCGGTAACGCCGCCAGGAATAAATCGCCAAGCCGCCGAGCACTGTTGCGGTTAGCGCATAAGCCGGCCACACAAAAACCGCGTAGCCGCCCATCGCAAAATACGCGCCGATCGCGCTCAAATCCGGTCCCTCATCGCAGCGCCGCGGGCCGCGCCGGTGCCCCATGCTCCGAGCGCCTTTTGGCCCGGACCGGCGCCGCACTGTTCAGGCGCAACGCTCCGGATCTTGCGCTCGTTGAGTTCGGTGCGCATGCGCACCAACAACAGCGCGACGAACAGCAGCGTAAAGCCCAGCGCCATGACCAAAAGCGGCACCAGCATCGACAGTGCGATCGTCGGCTTGCCAAAGCGCAGCACACTCGCCGGCTGATGCAGCGTATTCCACCAATCAACCGAAAATTTGATGATCGGCAGATTGACGACCCCGACCAAGGCCAGGATCGAGCCGGCTCGACCGCCGCGCGCCGGGTCGTCAAACCCGTTCACCAGCGCGATGTAGCCGAGGTAGAGGAAGAACAGCACCAGCACCGAGGTCAGGCGCGCGTCCCATACCCACCAGGTTCCCCACATCGGCCGCCCCCAGAGGGAGCCGGTGGCGAGACATACAAAAGTAAGGGCGGCGCCGATCGGGGCCGCCGACCGCGCCGCGATCTCGGCCAGCGGATGACGCCAGACCAGGGCAATAGCGCTGGCAACCGCGACAAACAGGTAGATGTTGAGGGCCATCCACGCCGCCGGAACGTGGACATACATGATTCGGACCGCCTCACCTTGCTGGTAATCGGGTGGTGCGGCGATCAGCGCGAGATAAAGACCGACGGCGATAACGGCGCAGCTTGCCCAGGCGCACCAAGGCAGCGCTATGGCACTGATCCGCATAAAGCGAGCCGGGTTCGCAAAGCGGGATAACATCGAGCCCGATATGTAATCACTTTCTTCTTTTGATCATATCGCAGAATCCTCGCTGCGCCAGGGCCTCGGCACCGCAGGCTCCGGCTTTATTCGAGAGCCTGCCGCAATGCGGCAGCCGCAGCCCACGGGCACAAAGGCAGCGCGGCCAAGGTGAGGGCGCCGAGCAGCAACAAATCGACGCGGGGCGGCATTCCCAGAGCGGCTGCCTCGACAGCGCCGGCGCCGAAAATCAGCGGGGGTACATAAAGCGGTAGCACCAGCAGCGATAGGAGCACACCTTGCCGGCGCGCGCCGAGGGTCAAGGCCGCGGCGACCCCGCCGATTAAACTGAGCGCCGGGGTGCCGATCAGCAGACTCCCCAGCAAAGTCGCAATCGCTCGCGGGTCGAGATCGACGACGAGCGCCAGCGCCGGGCTGATCAAGGCCAAGGGCACACCGGTCGACACCCAATGCGCGGCGGATTTTGCCAGCGCCGCAAGCTCGAGCGGCAGCGGCGACAAGGCGATCAGATCGAGGCCACCATCCTCGTAATCCGGCAGAAACAGCCGGTCGAGCGACAACAGCGCGGCGAGCAAGGCCGCGACCCACAAAATGCCGGGTGCCGATCTCGCCAAAATTTCCGGCTCGGGCCCGACCCCAAACGGGAACAGCACGACGGTTAGCACAAAAAAGGCGATCACGAGGCCGGTATCGCCGCCCTGCCGCAACGCCAGCCGCAGATCGCGGCGGAATAGTGCGAGAAAGGCCGCCACGTTCACTCGGCCAAGATCGCATCCAACTCCGAGGCGGGGCAAGACTGTCGAGCGCCAGGGTCGTGCCCGCATCGAGCTGAATCGGGGCGTGGGTCGCGATCATTGCCATTCCGCCTTGGCTGCGGTGCGTGGCGATCGCCTGTTCGAGCCGGGCCTGACTGTCACTATCGAGTGCCGTTGTCGGCTCGTCGAGAAGCCATAGCGGCGCTGGCGACGCTAGTAGGCGGGCGAGGGCGACGCGCCGCCGCTGCCCGGCGGAAAGCCAGCGGCAGGGCCAATCCGCGATGCCCTCGAGATCAAAGGCGGCGAGCGCCTCGTCGAGGGCCGGCTCTGCGGACGACAAGCCGCCTGCCGCGCAGCGCCGCGGCAAAGGCCAAAATCTCGCGCGGGGTCATCGCCGGCTTCAACGCGTCCTGATGGCCAATGTAGTGCAGGCGGGCGTGGTGGCTGGCGAGATCGGCGGCTACCGGCGCGGTTCCCCACAATAGTCGTCCCGCAGCGGGTGTCAGCAGACCGGCGACGAGCCGCAACAGGCTCGATTTACCGCTGCCGTTCGCACCCGACAAAATCAGCGCGTCGCCGGGCGACAGCCGGAACGACGCCCCGACAAAGACAATCCGCTCGCCGCGACGGCAGGCGAGATCCTCGCCGACGAGGTCAGGGAGGGGCGCCGCGAGAGCGGGGGCTGCGGTGAGAGAAATGCGATTGCTCAGCTGCCGCAACACAAAAAGGCGGCTCCGGCGGGGGAAGCCGGAGCCGCTGGGCCGTCAGCCATCGCTTTCGGCCGAGTACGAGGTTTGGGGGACAAACCTCTAAGGATAAACCCTACGCTCTGCATATGGACGCTAATTGGGACTTTGGCTTGAAGGAAGTATGACCTTTTGATGATTGATCGCCTACGAGCCTAATCGAGCGGCCGGCGATCCTCGATCAGCTTGCCGTCATCGGGCAGGCTGCCGGCCGGCGCGGGAGCGACTGTGCCGCGCAGCCGAGTCAGGCCTTGCAAGGTTTCGGCGATCGCGGCCGGATCTGAAATCGGCTCGCGGGTCTCGACAAAAAGGGTCATCGCATCGACCCCATTGGTCCGCTCGATAACGAGACGTGTTCGGCTGATCGCGGGGTGACGGCGCGCGACCTCAGCGACTTGTTCGGGATGAACAAACAATCCGCGGACTTTCGTCGTCTGATCGGCGCGGCCGAGCCAACCTCGGATACGGTGGTTGGTGCGAGTGCTCTTTGGTGCCTCTGGCATAAGCGCCGAGAGATCACCGGTCGCAAACCGGATCAATGGGTATTCGGGTGTTAACGTCGTTACCACCACCTCGCCGATGGCGCCGGATGGGACGGGTTCGCCGGTGCCGGGCCCAACAATCTCGACAATGATATCTTCATCGAGCACCATTCCCGGCTCCAGCTCGCCATCGGGACCCGTGCTCTCAAAGGCGATGACACCGATATCGGCCGTCCCGTAGCATGGCAGCACGGCGAGCCCGCGATCGCGAAACTCGCGGCGCAGTGCCGCAGGTAAAGCCTCGGCGCCGACCAGGGCTTTCTTCAGCGATGATATGTTGATCCCCTCATGCGCCGCGCGATCGAGCAGGATCTTCAGAAACGAGGGCGTCCCGACATAGCCGACCGGTTTCAGATCGGCGATCGCCTGCAATTGCTGTTCGGTATTGCCGGTACCGGCGGGAATGACGGGACAGCCCAGGGCTTCGGCACCGCTCTCGACCATCGCCCCGGCCGGGGTCAAGTGATAGGAGAAGGAATTGTGGACAAGATCGCCGGCGCGGAATCCGGCGGCGAACAGGGCGCGCGCGAACCGGCCATAATCGGGGCGTCTGCCCTCGGGTTCATAGATCGGGCCGGGCGAGACAAACACCCGGCGCAGCGCCGAAATCGGCACCGCCGCAAACCCGCCAAAGGGCGGATCGCGGCGCTGCAACTCGATCAGCTCGGATTTGCGCGTCAGCGGCAATCGGGCAAGCGCCACGCGATCGACGATATCGCCCGGCTGCACCTCGGCGAATAGCCTGCGATAGGCTGGGCAATGCTCCTTTGCCGCGGCGATCACCGAAGGCAGCAGCAACATCAGCGCCGCTTCGCGCTGAGCGGGATCGCGAGCCTCGCGTTGATCGAAAAGATCACTTGCCACGCCGGCCTCCCTCGACCCTCCGATCGTCTCGCCCGCAGCACAATGGGCCGCCTCGTCGTTAGTGCGCTCTCGGCCGACGCCGCGTCAACAAACCTTGCAGCAAACGGCTCTCCCGGCCTTTTCGAGCGACCTGCCGAGATAAGCGGCGAGCGGTCCGGTCAGCGCGAGGCTTCGCAACTCTTCGGGTAAAATTAGCCGAGCCGCGACAACTTCTCGATTGTCAAGCCGCAGCTTCGGCAACGCTGCCAGCCGCAGCTCAAAAAAGTGTACCCGGTCACGTCGTCCGTCCCAGATCCTGCAGGCTGTTCCCACAGGATGCAGCTCCGTTACTACGAGACCGATTTCTTCGGCAAGTTCACGCCGTGCCGCTGTTTCCGGGCGTTCGCCGCGCCGGACGCTACCACCCGGCAAGTGCCACCCCACCCGATACGAGCAGCGCACGAGCAACAGTGCCGGGCCGACATGAATTGCTACCACGGCGCCCTCATGCTGGGGGGTCGTCAGCCGCCACCAGACGCGGGCAAGCGGGAAACCAAGGCGAAATGCTGCACGCCAGGCACAGTCACGATATGCGGAGAGCCGGGGCCGCTGCGGACCTGACATGGATTCTTTATCGCTCGCGCCGACTGTTAAGTGAACTGCCTCCGCTGCGGTTCGGAGTGCCAAGCCAATGGGCGGCTCGGTGAACCCTACCCTCAAGGCTTCGTATCACATTGGGTACTCTGTAAACCGGCTCGGGCGCCCGAGGTCTCCAGCGGCGAACCGGCGTCCCTTGTACGCGTGCGGGCCGCGTCCGCGCCGTCGCGCGTCGGTGCCGCGAAGTCGATGATCGGACCGAGCGGCACGATGCCCGACGGATTGATGGTCGGATGGCTCTCGTAATAGTGGTAATTTTATATGATGAAGGTGCCCAGCTTGTTTTTCGGCTTCGGTCCTGGCGTTGCGATGGTCGCAGCACTTATTGCGTTGATCGCGCTGCTTCTGCTGCCAGCCTATCACCCGCCTGGTGTCGCTTTGGCAATGTATTCAGCGTTGTTGCATCTCGGATCATGATTCGCGATTGAGGTTGTGCCGCCGTTCACGCTCGCCGCGGTGAGCTCTGCCGCAATGATGAGCCGGTTGCTGAGCAGCTGGCCGCGCTACCCTGTTCCCTGCCAAACTTAGTCTGGCTCAACTCAAGCGAGACATGGATGATCGAATTTCTCCTCTGGTTTGGCGGCCAGTCACATCATTCCCATGGGGGTGAGCATGATCTCGTCGGCGGTTTTCTTTTGCTCGTCACTGAGTGCGGCGTAGAGCGGGTCGACCGCCGTTTTTAGCCTTCGCAAGGCGTCAAGATGAGCCGCCATCATCTTTTCGCGCATCGCCAGCTTCTCGGGCAAACTCGCCGACCGACTGGTCCCCATCATGCCACCCTGCATCATCTTCTCCATCGCCTTCGCGTTGGCGCGAACGGCCTCGGCGAAGGCGTTCCACAGTGGCATCTGCGCGTCGGTGATCTTCAGCTCGGTCTTGAGAAAGGCGAGGCGGCCTTCAACATGCTCGGTCATGGCTGCCATCATGCGCATGCCGCCCATGTCCTGTTCGCCCATCATCATCCGCATCATGCCCATCATCGGCATGCTGCCGGCGCCCATCATCGAACCGGCGGAGCCTGTCGCCTGATTGGGCATAGCGCCGCCGGGGTGGTGGTCGGATTGGGTCGCTTGCTGTGCGAGCGCCGGAGTAGCCAGCAGCCCAAAGGTTAGCATCAGCGAGGCAAGGTCTTTGCGCGGCATCATGGCGCTTCTCCATAAAGTCACAGCGTCATGGATATTGCCTGCCGCACAGAGGTTCCTTGATCTATGTCAAGCCGTTCCCAGCTCCTCCTGGATTAGAGCCGGACCCGGTCCAGCCGGGCGTCACCTGCCTCTTGATCTCGCATGACGGGCACCGATGTAAAGCCCACCCCACCGGGGTGGGGATTGGAGTGCTCGATGAATGCTGCACACAAGCGGGACGCTCTGTTGCGCCTAAAGACGGTGCGCGGGCATTTGGACGGCGTGATCCGGCTGGTGGAGGCCGAAGCCTATTGTCCGGACCTCATGAAACAGGTCGCCGCCGCACAGGCCTCGCTCGAACGCGTTAATCGCATCCTGCTGCAAAATCACCTGGAGACCTGCGTCACCGAGGCGATCCAGGCCGGCGGCGGTAGCGCCAAGATCGCCGAACTGATTGACGCCTTGCGATACAATGGGAGTTTGACCGACTTTCGGGAGCGTGCAGAGCCGCTCGCCAGCCCGCCCTCTGATTCCGCCGAGAGCGACGGGAAAAGCGGCCCTCCGTCGATCGGTCCCGAGGACGGGGAAAGCACGCGATGACCACGGCCAACAGCCTCGTCGAGGACCATCGCCATGACGAGCTCGCCCTAGAGGGAGCGCGCGATCCGGTTTGCGGGATGGCGGTCGATCCCGCTACCGCAAAGCACCACAGCGAGCATGCAGGCCAGAGCTATTATTTCTGCAGCGGCCGTTGCCGCGAGAAATTCGAGGCCGAACCCGAACGTTATTTCGGTGTCTGCCGCTCCTGCGCCGTCGCGACCGGCGGCTGCCGACGAGACCCTGTGGACCTGCCCGATGCATCCGCAGATCGTGCGCGCGGGGCCTGGTAGCTGCCCGATCTGTGGGATGGCGTTGGAGCCGGTGACGCCCGTCGCCGGCGAAATCAGAAATCCCGAGTTGCGCGACATGACCCTGCGGTTCTGGGTTGGTGTTGCACTCTCTGTGCCGCTCCTCGCCATAGCCATGGCTGAGCACTTCAACAGAGCAGCTCCTGGCACCTTCATTTCGCCTCGCCTGCTCACCTGGGTGCAGCTGATCCTCGCCACACCGGTGGTGCTATGGGGTGGCTGGCCATTCTTCCAGCGCGGCTGGGTGTCCGTTGTCCGCGGCCGGCTCAATATGTTCACCTTGATCGCGCTCGGCACCGGCGTTGCGTATGGCTACAGCCTGGTCGCAGCGCTGGCGCCAGGCATCTTTCCCGCCTCGTTCCGCGGTCCCGACGGGCAGGTACCGCTCTATTTCGAGGCGGCTTCCGTTATTGTCACCTTGGTGCTGCTCGGGCAGGTGCTCGAACTGCGTGCCCGTTCGCAGACCAGCAGCGCGCTCCGCGCTTTGCTTGATCTCGCGCCCAAACGCGCCCTGCGGGTGCGCGAGGACGGCAGCGATCAGGACATCCCGCTCGAAGAGGTGGTGCCCGGCGATCGCTTGCGGGTGCGGCCTGGCGAGAAAGTGCCGGTCGACGGCGTGGTACTCGAAGGCCATAGCGCCATAGATGAATCGATGATCACCGGCGAGCCGGTACCGGCCGAGAAGAACCCAGGTGATAAGGTCACCGGCGCCACAGTCAATACGACCGGCAGCTTCGTGATGCGCGCCGAGCGCGTGGGCAGCGATACTCTGCTGGCCCAGATCGTCGCGATGGTGGCCGCGGCGCAGCGGTCGCGCGCCCCGATCCAGAGGCTGGTTGATACGATCTCGACCTGGTTCGTGCCGACCGTCATCGCCATCGCTGTCGCGACTTTTATCACCTGGTCAATGCTTGGCCCGGCGCCGGCCATGGGCTTTGCGCTGGTCAATGCCGTCGCCGTGCTGATCATCGCCTGCCCCTGCGCTCTCGGGCTGGCGACGCCGATGTCGATCATGGTCGGCACCGGCCGCGGCGCTGGCGCCGGCGTTCTCGTCAAGAACGCCGAAGCGCTCGAACTCTTGGAAAAGATCGATACGCTGGTCATCGACAAGACCGGAACGCTTACTGAGGGTAAGCCGCGCCTTATCGGCATTACCGCGACCGGCGGCGACGAGAACGAACTCCTCCGGCTTGTCGCCAGCCTCGAGCGCGGCAGCGAACATCCGTTGGCCGCCGCCATCGTGGCCGGTGCCGAGGCGCGCGGGTTCCAGCTGTCGCCCGCAACCGACTTCATAACCCTCCCAGGCAAGGGTGTTACAGGTCTCGTCGACGACCGGCGCGTAGCGGTCGGCAACGCGGCGCTTTTCACCTCGCTCGGCATCGAGCCGGATGATCTTCCGTCCCGCGCCGACGCGTTGCGCCAGGAGGGTCAAGGCGTGATGCTCGCCGCGATTGACGGAAAGCCGGCCGGGCTCATCGCCGTCGCCGACCCGGTCAAGGACAGTGCGGTCAGCGCCTTGCAGGCGCTGCGGCAAGATCGCATTCGGATCGTGATGCTGACCGGCGACAGCCGCAGCACGGCTGCCGCGGTCGGCCGCAAACTCGGCATCGATGATGTCGTCGCCGAAGTCCTGCCGGACCAGAAAGCATCGGTGATCAAGAAATTCCAGGATCAGCACCGCATTGTCGCGATGGCCGGCGACGGCATTAACGATGCGCCCGCACTGGCGCAGGCCGAGGTCGGCATCGCGATGGGCACCGGCGCCGACGTCGCCATGGAGAGTGCGGCCGTCACGCTTATTAAGGGCGATCTGCACGGCATCGTGCGGGCGCGCCGCCTCAGTCGGGCCACCATGCGCAACATCCGGCAAAACCTGTTCTTCGCGTTTGTGTTCAATGCGCTCGCGGTACCGATCGCGGCCGGAGTTCTCTATCCGTTCCTTGGATTGCTGCTCAACCCGATGATCGCCAGCGCCGCCATGAGCGTGAGCTCGGTCCTTGTCGTCACCAACGCGCTGCGCCTTCGCACCGTCCGCCTTTGACCCAGCGAGCCCCAAATCGGTACGGATCGGCCGGAGGCAGCTCTCGCATCGGAGGGCGCGTCGGCCAAGGGTCACGTCGGCGGCGGCCTGTTAAGATGCGATGCACCTCTTTCGCCCTGTTAGGCGGCAGGTTCGCAGTCCCAGCTCGTTGCGCCATCAGTCAAACATCTCGATCGGGTCGAACGCGTTCCTCGTCATGTCTCTTCGGTAGATGTGCCGGGCGTGCTGACAAGCCACCCCTTATACGCCCCCCGCTGGGGTGATTGGCGCCTGATCCCGAGCGCTGATAGGATGTCGTCAACGAACAGGGAGGATGCGAGATGGATGAGCGCGTGCTGACAACGATCGAGCTCACGCCGCGTCATTTCTGAGTAAATTTCGCCACCCGAGTCCTCAGTGATCACTGAGGACTGAGCCTCCTTATTGGGGAGATTCCCATGCCGGTCGAACCGCGCGCCTATCCCCGCCCGCTGCCGAATCCCGAGTGGCTCGGCAAGCTGCGCGAGGACATCCTCGAGCCCGATCTGCCGATCGTCGACCCGCACCATCATCTGTGGGATCACCCGGGCAGTCGCTATCTCCTCGACGAACTCCTGGCCGACGTCAACTCCGGCCATAATATCGTCGCGACCGTATTCATCCAGTGCGGTTCGGGCTATCGGACGAGCGGTCCCGAGGAGATGCGCCCGATCGGCGAAAGCGAGTTCGTTCGAGGGATCGCCGAGGAGGCCGATCGGCGCGGCGGCAAGACCAAGATTTGCGCCGGCATCGTCAGCTTCGCCGATTTGCGACTGCCCAATGTCGATGCCGTTCTCGAAGGCCAGATCGAGGCCGCAGGCGGCCGGTTTCGCGGCATTCGCCAGATCGCGGCGCATGATCCGGCAATCATCGGCGCCTCGTCTTATGTGCCGCCGCCGGGGCTGATGGACGACCCGAATTTCCGCCGCGGCCTCAAGCGGCTGCCGGCGCATAATCTGACCTTCGAGGCCTGGATCTACCATCCGCAGATCAAGACCCTGACCGAAGTCGCGCGCGAATGCCCAGACGTGAAGATCGTGCTCAACCATTTTGGCGGCCCGCTCGGGGTTGGGCCTATACAAGCGGGACGAGGTGTTTCCGCGGCTGGCGGGCCGACATAAGGGAGCTGTCAGCCTGCCCGAACGTCTATGTGAAGCTTGGCGGGTTGGCGATGATCGTCAACGCCTTTGATTTTCACCTGGCGCCGCTGCCGCCGTCATCGGGCGAGATGGCCACCGCCTGGCGGCCCTATGTCGAGACCTGCATCGAGAGTTTCGGGGCCAACCGATGCATGTTCGAAAGCAACTTCCCGGTCGACAAGGGGGCGTGCAGCTATCCGGTGCTGTTCAATGCGTTCAAGCGGCTGGCGCATGGCGCCTCGGCATCCGAAAAGACCGATCTCTTCGCCGGCACCGCCTCGCGGTTTTATCGGGCTCGGCATTAATTAGCGCTCAGACGCTCACCCGGAGAGCAAGTCCATGACCGATCTGCCGATACATGTGGAGATCCACGAGGAAGGCCCGCGCGAGGGGTTCCAGATCGAACCCGGCCCGATCCGCACTGACGGACAAGATTAAACTGATCGAAGCTCTCGCCGAGACCGGTTTGCGCCATATCCAGGTTGCCTCATTTGTTAACCAGCGTCTCGTGCCTGGCTGGGCCGACGCCGAAGACGTCGTCGCCGGGTTCACCCCAAAGGAAGGCGTTCATTACACAGCGCTGTGGTTCAACGCGAACGGGCTCAACCGCGCCCTCGTTTTTCGCAACAAGCTCACAATCACTGGCGCGATCTCGCTGACCGCGTCGGAGGCGTTCACCCAAAAGAATCTGCACCGTAGCCACGCCGAAAACGTCGCAGCGATGAAAAAGCAAACGGCACTGCATCTCGAAAATGGCGTCGAGGTCCCGCGGATCGGAATCATGGCGGCGTTTGGCTGCAACTACCAGGGCGACATAGCACCAAAACAGGTGATCGCGACCTTGCAGGATGGGTTGCGGATCGCCGAGGAGGCCGGGGCCGAGATCAAATATTTCTCACTCGCCGACACGATGGGCTGGGCGACGCCGTTGCGCATCGAGAGCGTGTTGGGCGAGGTGCGCAGCCGCTGGCCCGACATGGCGATCTCCCTCCACCTGCACGATACGCGCGGGCTCGCCGTTGCCAACGCGCATGCCGGGCTCAAGATGGGTGTCACCCAATTCAACTCGACGGTCGGCGGGCTGGGCGGCTGCCCGTTCGCCGGGCAGCCCAAAGCAGCCGGCAACATCTGCACCGAGGAATTGGTGTTGCTCTGCGAGGAGATGGGCATCGATACCGGGGTCGATCTCGATGCGCTGATCGAGGTTGGCCGCATGGCCGAAGAGATTGTCGGCCATCAATTGCCAAGCGAGTTGATCCACGCCGGCAGTCTCGACGCGTTCCGCCGGGCCGCGGCCTAATTGGCGGAGGATGCCGATGGACCTTACGGGCGCGGTGGCATTGGTAACCGGCGGCAATGGCGGGCTCGGGCAGCGGATTTGCTACGCCTTGGCGAAAGAGGGAGCGAATATTGCCGTCATCTATGCGCAAAGCCGGGACCAGGCGGAGGGGATCGCCCATGACCTGACCTCGCATCATCAGGTCAATGCCGCGGCCTTCGCTTGCGACGTGACGGACGGCGCTGCGGTCGAGCGGATACTTGGCGAGGTGAGCCGGCATTTCGGCCGCATCGACATTCTCGTCAACGACGCCGCCTACAATAAGGCGATCCCGTTTTACGACCTCGACGGTCTGACGATGGAGGTCTGGGACAAGATCATGGCTGTAAACCTGACCGGGCCGATGCGGCTGATCAAAGCGGTGGCGCCGGTCATGAAAGCCCAGGGCCGGGGCCGCATCGTCAATATCTCATCCGTGTCGGGTATTGGCCCGACCGGCTCGTCAATCGCCTATGCCGTATCGAAAGCCGGGCTGATCCATCTTGACGCGCTGCATGGCCGTAGCGTTGGCGCCCGAGATATTGGTCAATTGCGTCGCGCCAGGCCTGCTCGAAGGCACGCGCGCGACCGCCAATCTCCGCCCCGAGCAAATCCAGAACTCGTCGTCGACGTCTCTGCTCAAAAAGCCCGCCGACAAGGATGACTGTGCCGACATGGTGGTCACGATGTGCCGCACCGAAACCATGACCGGCCAGACCGTGGTCATCGAACTCCGGGCGCTACTTTCACTGATATCGTCGATAACAAGTGGTCGGGGGTTTTGGATGATGACGAAGGGTTTCGGGATCGAACCCTGGCAAACATACGGGTAGGCCTCCTTTTATCTATGCTTTATGCGTTCAGAAGGAGTTTGAAGCATGACCGGGGCCAAGCTCGCTCCAAACCTTCCGGGTTGGATGGTGGAGCATGCCAACCGCTATCTTTCGAGCGGCGGCAGCGACGGGCACATGTACACGACGACCCCGCCGGGCGGGCGAGAAATGACGGTGCCGTCGCTATTGCTGACAACGACCGGCCGCAAATCGGGGGAAAAATTCATCTTCCCGCTATTCTACGGGAAAATCGGCGATAGCTATATCGTGGTCGCCTCGAAGGGCGGGGCACCGCAACACCCCGGCTGGTATCGCAACCTCGTCGCCAATCCGGACGTCGAAATGCAGGTCGGGACCGCAAAGATAAAGGCACGGGCCCGGACCGCCAGCGGCGAAGAGCGCGCCCGGCTGTGGGAAAAGGCACTGGAGTTCTGGCCACCCTATGCCGATTACCAGCGCAAGACCGAGCGCGAGATCCCCGTGGTCATACTCGACCCCGTCCACTGACCTCAACGGTGCCACCGCAGCATTCTCTTTTCGGCTTGCATCATGGCGCAAGCGGGCACACCCACTGCGCCCGGCTAAAACGACTGCTCAGCTCGACCTTCGACAACATCGCCGAAACAAGGAAGGCAGCGGGTCGCCACGCATCCAAACTGCTCCCAAGCGACAGCGGCGTCGGCTAGCACCGACTTGCGACGTCCGTCGCGAGTGCGCGGCTTGGTCCGGCCGACATTCTGCGCGCGCGTTCACGCATGTCGGACGTGCTGCGACGGGTCGCACGGTTAGCGACGAGAAAGAGCCATTGCGTGACCTCGTTCTGCGGTAGTCATAGTCGCCCGGCTGATCTGCGGAGGAAGGATGTCCGAAGAGCGAGCGGCGCGCGAGCGGATGGAATACGACGTGGTCGTGGTCGGCGCGGGACCGTCCGGCCTCGCCGCCGCAATCCGGTTGAAGCAGCTCGCCGCTGCTGGCGAACGGGAGATCGCGGTTTGTGTCGTCGAGAAAGGTTCGGAAGTTGGCGCCCATATCCTCTCGGGGGCGGTCTTCGAACCACGGGCGCTGAACGAGCTGATCCCCGATTGGCGCGAGCGCGGCGCGCCGCTCAAGATCCCGGCGAGCGAGGACCGGTTTTTGCTGCTGACCCGCTCGCGCGCAGTCCGGCTGCCGACCCCGCCGCAAATGCACAATCATGGCAATTACATCATCAGCCTCGGCAATCTCTGCCGCTGGCTGGCGACCGAGGCCGAGGCGCTCGGCGTCGAAATCTACTCTGGCTTTGCCGCTGCCGAAGTTCTGTACGATGACGCCGGTCGGGTGCGCGGCGTCGCAACCGGCGATATGGGGATCGGCAGAGACGGCAGGCCGACCGAACGCTACCAGCCCGGCGTCGAGCTCGTCGCCCGAGAGACGTTGTTCGCCGAAGGTTGTCGCGGATCCTGACCAAGACCCTGGTCGAGCGATTTGCTCTCCGCGACGGCATCGATCCCCAGACTTATGCGATCGGCATCAAGGAATTATGGGAGGTGGCGCCGTCGCGGCACCAGCCGGGTCTCGTCATTCATACGGTTGGCTGGCCGCTTGACGCGGCCACTTACGGCGGCTCGTTTCTGTATCATCTCGAAGACCGGCAAGTCTCGGTTGGCTTTGTGATCGGGCTCGATTACCGCAATCCCTATCTGAACCCGTTCGAAGAGTTCCAGCGCTTCAAAACGCATCCCGCAATTCGCCCGTTCTTCGAGGGCGGGCGGCGCATCAGCTATGGCGCACGTGCGCTGAACGAGGGCGGGTTTCAGTCGATCCCGCGGCTTGATTTTCCAGGCGGCGCGCTTGTCGGCTGCGCCGCCGGATTTCTCAACGTGCCCAAAATCAAGGGCAGCCATACCGCGATAAAATCGGGCATGGTCGCGGCCGAAACCATTTTTCGCCGGGTGACCGGGAATGACCACCGGGCCTCGGTGCGCAGCGCCCTTGAGGAGAGCTGGGTATGGGATGAGTTGCGCAGGGTGCGCAACATCCGGCCGAGCTTCCGCTGGGGGCTGTGGGCTGGACTCGCCTATTCGGCGCTCGACACCTACGTGCTGCGCGGGGCGGCACCTTGGACATTGCACAATCACGCGGACCATACCCGGTTGCTGCCTGCGGCGAGAGCGCGAAAGATCGCCTATCCCCGACCGGACGGCCAGATCACCTTCGACCGGTTGTCGTCAGTCTTTATCTCAAACACCAACCACGAGGAGGACCAGCCGCCGCATCTCAAACTGCGCGATCCGGCAAAGGCGATCACGGTCAATTATCGGCTCTACGATTCGCCCGAACAGCGCTATTGTCCGGCCGGAGTCTACGAGATCGTGCAGCGCGAGGGACCGGCCGGTCCGTACTTACAAATCAATGCGCAAAACTGCGTACACTGCAAGACATGCGACATCAAAGATCCGGAGCAGAACATCGATTGGGTTGTGCCGGAGGGAGGCGGCGGCCCGAATTACCCGAATATGTAATGCCCGATCTGGGAAACAGGGGACGATAGCGAGACATGACGAAAGCGGTTAACGAGTGGGTAAAAGTCGGGCCTGTAGCCGGGCTGATTTTGGGCACCTTGGCGGCTCTCACGACGACAGGCGCGGGGGCCGCTCGCGAAGATGCGCCGCCGCCCGCAACATCGCCCTACGGGGCCTATCTCGCCGGGCGACACGCCCAGGAGGATCGGGCATTTGGCGCGGCGGCCGCATTCTACGAGCAGGCTCTGCGCGCCGATCCGCAAGCGCCCGAACTGATCACCCGAACCTTTCTGATGGAGGCCGATGAGGGTCATTTCGAGCGTGCCCTGCCGCTCGCCAAAGAGGCGTTGCAGTTCGACAGTTCGGATGCGGTTGCCGACCTGATGCTGCTGATCGATCGGGTCAAAGCGGGCGACAAAGCTGGCGCGTTGGCGCGCGCCGAGGCGCTGCCGGATGATGGTCTTCATCGTTATCTAAGCCCGCTGGCGCGCGCATGGACCAGGGTTGCAATGGGCAACCTGTCGGGGGCTGAGGCGGCGCTTCGCGATCTTGATAAATTCGACGGCTTTGCGCCGCTCGAGTATTTTCAGCTTGGCCTCATTTATGATTTCGTTGGAAATCCGGTAAAGGCGGAAGAGCTCTATAAGAAAACGCTGGCGGCCACCGGCCAGCTCAATTGGCGGCTCGCCGACGCAATGGCTAACTTTTACGAGCGTCATGGCCGACGCGACGAAGCGGCCGCGGTTTATGCCCGCTTTGTCAAGGAGAATCCGGGCAGCGAGCTTGCCGAGGTGGTCCAATCGGAGAAACCAGCCGTCAATCCGGCGCCGCTGATCGGGTCTGCGACAGACGGGCTGGCTGAGGCCCTGTTCGATTTGGCGAGCGTCGTGAACCGGCCGGACACGATCGATGTGGCGCTGATTTATGATCGCGCAGCGCTCGAACTGCGCCCCAATCTGATGGTTGCGCAATTGCTGCTCGCCGACATTTTGACCGACCAGGGAAAACCGCAACAAAGTCTCGCAATTCTGACCGAGATCCCGCCTCAATCGCGCTATTCATGGTCGGCCCGGTTGCGCGCCGCCGCCAATCTCGAGGCGCTCGATCACACCGACGAGGCGATCGCCGAGCTTCAGGCTATGGCCGCCAAGGAGCCGAAATGGGCTTCCGCCGAGATCCAGCTCGGCGACACCTTGCGCGAGCAAAAGCGATTTTCCGAGGCGGCCGATGCCTATAGCGAAGCCATCAAACGCTTGAAAGCCGAGGATATGCCGCCGCGCTGGGCGCTCTATTACAGCCGCGGAATTGCTTATGAGCGCTCCAATCAATGGACGCTTGCCGAAGCCGACCTCGAGCACGCGCTCGAACTGAAACCGGATCAGCCGCTGGTGCTGAATTATCTCGGCTATTCCTGGATCGACCGTGGCGAAAAATTGCACCCCGGCTTGAAGATGATCGAAAAAGCCGTCGAGCTGCGGCCTGACGACGGCTACATCGTGGACAGCCTCGGCTGGGCCCATTACCGGCTCGGCGACTATGCGAGCGCGGTCGAATATCTAGAAAAGGCGCTCGAGCTCGTGCCCGAGGACCCAACGATCAACGATCATCTTGGCGACGCTTATTGGAAGAGCGGGCGGACAACGGAAGCGCGCTATCAATGGCGGCGCGCCCTGCAATTCAAGCCCGACAAGGACGACATCAAGCCGATCGAGGCCAAGCTCGACCGCGGACTGCCGGTCGCGACCAAGGCCGGCGGCGGCTGACACGGCTTGGCCGCGGTCACCGTCTTTGCGCCCGCCAAGATCAACCTCTATCTGCATGTCACCGGGCGGCGAGCCGACGGCTATCACCTCGTCGATAGTCTCGTCGCTTTTGCCGATATCGGCGATCGGGTGACGGCTCGGCCCGCGCCCGCACTGTCGCTTCAGGTGGCCGGCCCCGAAGCTGGCGAGATTTCCGGTGGTGCGGACAATTTGGTCTGGCGTGCCGCCCGGCTATTAGCCGAGCATGCCGGGATTGCGGCTGCTGCAGCACTTCGTCTTGAAAAGAATTTGCCGGTCGCGTCCGGCATCGGCGGCGGATCGAGCGATGCAGCAGCGGTCTTGCGCGCCTTGTGCCGCCTCTGGCGGCTTGAGATCGAGATCGCAACAATCGCTCGAACTCGGCGCGCGGCTCGGCGCCGACATTCCCGTCTGCGTGCACGGCTGCGCCGCCTGGGTCGGCGGCATCGGCGAGCAGATCGAGCCCGCCTCGGCTCTGCCCGAAGCCGGGATCGTGTTGGCAAACCCGCGCCGGCGATTGCCGACCGCGGCAGTGTTCAAAGCGCGAACCGGCCCATTTTCTGATGCGGCCGAGCGGTTCTTGCCGATCCCGACAAAGGCTGTGGAACTCGCCGCCGCGCTCGCCGTGTGCCGCAACGACTTGACAGCGGCGGCGCTGACGCTTGTTCCTGAGATCGGCGACGTTCTCGTGGCGCTTCGGCAATTGCCGGGTAGCTTGCTGGTGCGCATGAGCGGCAGCGGCGCCACTTGCTTTGCTCTCTTTGCCGATCGCGAGACCGCAGAAAGTGCCTGCGCGGAGCTTGCTGCCGCCGAACCCGGATGGTGGTCTGCCGCCGGCGCCCTGATCGCCGCAAACCCGATCGGCGATTGAGATCCAGCTGGAAGCACACCAAATTAACTGTCGCAAGCAAACGAATGAGCGGCGAAAAGGGCGCTAACTTTCCGTAAGGTGGCAACCACGCCTTCGCTTAGAGCTGTTCGCGCAGATCGGTACGATCAGAAGCCTCCCATCTCTCCCAAACGAAGCAGCCGTTGGAAGCTAAATGACACTGAGGCGGAACTGGGCCAAAATACGCACCGGTGCCGGGTGTCGGTTCTGAAGCCATGATTCAGGAAGCAAACCCGCTGACCATCAGCGCCGGCTTCGTCGGCGTTACCACTATTCCCCGTGCCTGAAGCCCCACCGAACGCTGACCGCTAAACGGTGTTATTTCAAGATGACTGACATCATCGACCTCACGCTGTCGGGGAAGGCAAAAGAGATCCCGGCAGGCAAACTGTCAGCCCCGGCGGGTCCGCTCGGCGAGACCAAGAAGGCGCGGCTGATCAGCAAAGCGATTCTTCTCTGCGAAGAAGGCCTCGACCCTGCCGAACGGGAAACTGCAGCGACAGTCATCGCAAAATTTTACGAACATGTGCCACCCGGCGATGTCGCCGAGCGCAGCCCAAAGGATCTCGGAGGTGCCGCGCTGGCGCTGTGGCGATTTGCCGGGCGCCGACGTCCGGGGCAAGCTAAGATCAGAGTTTACAATCCGGAAATTGATACCGACGGCTGGTCGTCGCCGCACACCGTTGTCGAGATCGTCAATGACGACATGCCGTTTCTGGTCAACTCGGTGACGGCGGCTATCAATGCCGGCGATCGCGTCGTCCGCTTGGTCATTCATCCGATCCTGACAGCTGATCGCGACCCGGCCGGGCGCTTGCGCGAAATTCGCAACAGCGCCGATCCAGGGCTGCGCGAATCCTGGATGCAGATCGAGATCACCCGCGAGTCCGATCCTGCCGGTCTCGCGCAATTGACGCAGCAGCTGTCACGAGCTCTCGCCGATGTGCGCGCCGCTGTGGCCGATTGGGGCGCGATGCGCCGCACACTGCGCGCCGTGCTCGACGCCTTGCCAGGGCCGCCGCCACCCCCGGTGCCGCCGCAGGAATTAGCCGAGGCCGAGGATTTTCTGGCTTGGCTCGATGACGACAATTTCACCTTTCTCGGCTTTCGCGAGTACCTGTTCGACGGCGTCGGCGAGCCGACTTTGCCGAGTCTGGGCATTCTAGCTGATGCTGATTATCGGATTTTTGACGGCTTGCGCGATTTGTCGTCATTGCCTGCTGAGGTGCAAGATTTCATCCGTCGGCGCGAGCTTCTGATCATCACCAAATCGAACCGGCGGGCAACCGTTCACCGCCCGGCGCATATGGATGCGATCGGCGTACGGCGCTTCGACGAGAATGGCGCCGTAATCGGGGTCCGGCTGTTTTTGGGACTCTTGACCTCGCCGGCTTACAATCGCGACCCGCGCGCCATTCCGCTGCTGCGGCGCAAGATCCGGCATATCCTCGCGCGCTCAGGGCTGTCCCCCGCCAGCCATGATGGCAAGGCGCTGGCCCACATTCTAGACAATCTGCCGCGCGACGAGCTGTTTCAGGGCAGCGAAGACGAGCTGTTCGACACCGCGATCGGCATTCTGAACCTACAGGAACGCCAGCGGATCGCGGTGTTCGTGCGCCGTGACCCGCTCGAGCGCTTCGTCTCGTGCCTCGTCTTTGCACCGCGCGAGCGTTACGACAGCAATTTACGACGACGCTTTGCGGCAATCCTCGAAAAGGCCTTTGCCGGCCAGCTCTCGGCCTTTTACACGCATCTCGACAATTCGGCGCTCGCCCGTATCCATTTCATCATCCGCACCACCCGCGGTCAGGTCCCCGCGGTCGATACGGCGACGCTCGAACGCGAACTCGCTGAGGCTGGCCGCACCTGGTCCGATCGTCTCGAGGAAGAGGCGATCGCGGCGTTTGGAGAAGGTGAAGCGCGCGCCCGGCTGCGTCGGCTGAAGCCGTTTCCGGTCGCCTATCAGGTACTGACAGAGACCACCCAGGCGCTCGTCGATTTACCCCGGATCGAAAAGGCGCTGGCGGGCGCACCTCTCGAAGTGTCGCTAAATCCTGGTGCAAAAGGCGGCCGAACGGGTCTGCGGCTCTACCGCGCCAAAGACCCGGTTATGCTTTCGGACATTTTGCCGATGCTCGAAAACCTCGGCCTGCGCGTCGTGGCCGAGGAGCCGTTCCGCATTGACACCGTCGATGGTGATGCAGTCTGGGTCCATGAATTTGAGGTTGCGGGCGCAGGCGACGTGAGCGGTGCGGTTCAGCGGCGCTTCGAACAGGCACTCGTGGCGCTGTGGACGGGGGCCGTCGAAAACGATGGCTTCAACCGCCTTGTTCTCGCCGCTGGTCTTTCGGCGCGGCAGGTCACGATTTTTCGGCTTTATTCCAAGTTTCTGAGGCAAGCCGGCAGCACCTTCAGCCAAGCCTATATGGAGGATGCGCTCGGTGCTCACCCTGACATCGCATCCCGGCTCGTGCGGCTGTTCGAGATGCGGTTCGATCCGTCTGGTCCGGCGGATCGCGGGCTCGCTGTCATGGGCGAGGTGCAGGCGATCGACCACGCGCTTGATAAAGTCGCGAGCCTCGACGAGGACCGCATCCTGCGCAGCTATTTGATGCTCATACTCAAAACCCTGCGCACGAATTATTTCCAGCGGCTGCCATCGGGTGATCCCAAACCTTACCTTGCGGTCAAGCTCGCCAGCAGCGAGCTCGATCTGTTGCCGGCGCCGCACCCCCTATTCGAGATTTACGTTTACAGCCCGCGCATGGAAGGCGTGCACATGCGGGCTGGCAAGGTCGCCCGCGGCGGCATCCGCTGGTCGGATCGCAAAGAGGATTTCCGTACCGAGATCCTGGGGCTGATGAAGGCGCAGACGGTCAAGAACGCGGTCATCGTTCCGGTCGGTGCGAAGGGTGGTTTCGTCATTAAACAGGCGCCGTCGGGGCGCGACCAGTTCGGCGCCGAAGCAATCGAATGCTACAAGATCCTGATCCGCGGGCTACTCGACCTGACCGACAATATCGTCGCGGATGGGGAGGAGGGGCATCTCCTCGTGCCGCCGCCGGGTGTCACCCGCCATGACGGCGACGACCCCTATCTCGTCGTCGCGGCGGATAAGGGTACCGCCACCTTTTCCGACTATGCCAATGCGATTGCCGAGCAATATGGTTTTTGGCTCGGCGATGCGTTCGCCTCGGGCGGCTCGGCGGGCTACGACCACAAGGCGATGGGCATCACCGCGCATGGGGCTTGGGAACTCGTCAAACGCCATTTCCGCGAACTCGGACGCAACATCGAGACAAGCGATGTGACCGTCGTCGGTGTCGGAGACATGTCGGGCGACGTATTTGGCAACGGCATGCTGATGTCGCGGCATCTGCGTTTGATCGGCGCGTTCGATCATCGCCACATCTTCATTGACCCCGACCCCGATCCGGCGCGCAGTTTTGCCGAGCGCGAGAGGCTCTTTCATCTCCCGCGCTCAAGCTGGGCCGATTACGATGCAAGCCTGATTTCGGAGGGCGGCGGGGTCTTTGAGCGCAGCGCCAAATCGGTCGCGATCAGCCCGCAGATGAAGCGAGTATTCGGTATCGAGGTGGATCATCTGACGCCGGCGGAATTGATCCGCAAATTGCTCGGCGCTGCTGTCGATCTGTTGTGGTTCGGCGGTATTGGCACTTTCGTGAAAGCGTCTGACGAGAGCCACGCCGAAGTCGGCGATCGCAGCAATGACGCCTTGCGCATCGACAGCACCGAGATCCGGGCCAAAGTGGTGGGGGAGGGCGCCAATCTCGGGGTTACCCAGCGCGGCCGGATCGCATATGCCCTCACTGGCGGTCGAATCGATACTGATGCGATCGATAATTCAGCCGGTGTCGACACTTCCGATCATGAAGTGAACCTGAAGATCCTGATCGATCGCGCAATCGCCGCGAGAAAATTGCCTGCCTCAGAGCGCGACGCGCTGTTGCATGGCATGACCGCGGATGTCGCGGCCCTGGTGTTGCACGACAATTATTTGCAGGGCCAAGCACTTTCGGTCGCCGAGGCGCGCGGCGTGGCCGCACTCGATCGTCAAATCCGGCTGATCCGCGACCTCGAAAAATCGGGACGCCTCGATCGTGCGCTCGAATTCCTGCCCGATGACGAGACATTGGCAGCCCGGGCGGCGCAGCTTCAGGGCCTGACGCGCCCGGAACTGGCAGTGTTGCTGGCCTATTCCAAAATGACGCTCGACGACGAATTGCTCGCCTCCGATCTGCCGGACGCGCCGCAGCTCGTGGAGGATCTCTACGCCTATTTTCCACCGAGCTTGCGCGAGCGGCTCGGGCCGCAGATCCCGACCCATCCGCTGCGCCGTGAGATAACCGCGACAGTCGTCACCAATGATCTTGTCAACCGGGTGGGCATCACTTTTGTATCTGACCTGCGGGCGCGCACCGGCCGATCCGCCGCCGATATCACCCGCGCCTATCTGATAGTCCGCGATACCTTCGAACTGCAGCGGCTTTGGGCCGAGATCGAGGCCGTTGCTGAGCTGATTCCGGCGCGAGTAGAGATTGAGATGCTGCTCGAGATTGGAGCGGTCGCCGAATCGGCGGCGGCTTGGCTGTTGCGCCACCGGCGTCTCGATCTTGCGGCGCAACCGCTGCAGCTCGGCCCGCCCATTCGCAGCCTCGCCGCCGGTCTTCCTCAATTGTTGCCGCCGCGCGACAAGGCAATCGCCGAGGAGCGAGCGCGTCATTTTGCCGAAGCCGGAGTACCGCAAATGCTCGCCTCCCGCATCGGCGGCATGGTCTTTCTGACCCCGGCATTGGACATAGCCGAGTTGGCTGAGCGCGCCGGGAAGCCGCTCGAATACGCCGCACAGGTGTTTTATGAGGTCGGCGTGCGATTTGCGCTCGATGAAATCCGCGCCGCGGCACGCCGCCTGCCGGCCGAGACGCAATGGCAAAAACTTGCGGTCGAGGCAACGATCGAGGATGTCTCGACATTGCAAGCCGATTTGACAGGACATGTCTTGAGGGCGGTGCAGCCTGGCGTCGCCGACGCGGTTGCGGCCTGGTCCGCTATGCATGCCGCCGAGCTTGCTCCGGCCGAAGCTGTCGCCCGCGAATTGCGCGCGAGCCTCGCTCCCGATCTGGCGCTGCTGGTGGTCGCGACACGCCAGCTGCGCCAAATTCTCGGCTGAGGAGGCGGTTACGGCGCGCGGTTCAGCCGGTTGCCGACGAGATCGTCGACGACTGCGGGATCGGCCAGGGTCGAAGTATCGCCCAGCTCGCGGTGCTCGTCGGCTGCGATCTTGCGCAGAATGCGGCGCATGATTTTGCCTGAGCGCGTCTTTGGCAGACCAGGCGCCCATTGCACCAGATCGGGTGCGGCGATCGGGCTGATTTCCTGGCGCACCCAGGCGACGAGTTCGCGGCGCAATTCCTCGCTTGGGGTTTCGTCGATTCGCAAGGTCACATAGGCATAGATGCCCTGGCCTTTGATGTCATGCGGATAGCCGACAACCGCTGCTTCGGCGACTTTCGGATGGGCGACGAGTGCGCTTTCAATCTCGGCAGTGCCGAGCCGGTGCCCGGCGACATTGATGACATCATCGACCCGCCCGGTGATCCAGTAATATCCGTCTTCGTCCCGCCTTGCACCGTCGCCGGTAAAGTAAAGCCCGGGAAAGGTCGAAAAATACGTGTCGACAAAGCGGCGATGGTCGCCATAGACCGTGCGCATCTGCCCCGGCCAGGAACGCGCTATACAAAGATTGCCTTCGCCCGGGCCGACGATCCGTTTGCCGTCATTGTCGACCAGAAGCGGCTCGACCCCGAAGAACGGGCGGGTGGCGGAGCCCGGCTTTAGCGGGGTGGCCCCTGGTAGCGGGGTGATCAGGATCCCGCCGGTCTCGGTCTGCCACCAGGTATCGACGATCGGACAACGCTGCTCGCCGACATTGTCATAATACCACAGCCACGCCTCTGGGTTGATCGGCTCCCCGACCGTGCCGAGAATGCGCAGCGAGCGCCGGCTGGTCCGGCGAACATAATCCTCGCCCTCGCGCATCAGCGCCCGAATTGCGGTCGGTGCGGTATAAAAGATCGATACCTGATGCTTGTCGACGACCTGCCAGAAGCGCGACGGGTCGGGGTAGTTGGGAACACCCTCGAATATCAGGGTCGTAGCGCCATTGGCGAGCGGCCCGTAAACGATATAGCTGTGCCCGGTGACCCAACCGACGTCGGCGGTACACCAATAGATCTCGCCTTCGCGATAGTCGAAAACATATTCATGCGTCATCGAAGCGTAGACGAGATAGCCACCGGTCGTGTGCAATACTCCCTTGGGCTGGCCCGTCGAGCCTGACGTATAAAGGATAAACAACGGGTCCTCGGCCGACATTTCGGTGGGTGGGCAGTCGGCTGAGGCTGCCGCGCACGCCTCGTGGTACCATGTGTCGCGACCCGGGACCCAGTTGACGGCGCCACCGGTGCGGCGAACCACGATGACAGTGTGGACGTCGGGGCAGCCTTCGAGCGCGGCGTCGGCATTGCGCTTTAGCGGCACGGTGCGTCCGCCGCGCAGCCCCTCATCGGCGGTCACGAGAAAAGTCGAGCGGCAGTCGCGGATACGGCCCGCCAGGCTATCCGGTGAAAAGCCGCCAAATACCACCGAATGGATCGCGCCGATCCGGGCACATGCCAGCACCGCCACTGCGATCTCGGGGATCATTGGCAGGTAAATTGTGACCCGATCGCCCTTTTTGACGCCGTGCTGCTTCAGGACATTGGCGAACCGGCAGACCGCCTCGTGCAATTCGCGATATGTGATGCGCCGATCCTCGGAGGGGTCGTCACCCTCCCACAGGATCGCGATCTGGTCGGCGCGGCGCAGAAGATGCCGGTCGACGCAATTATAGCAGGCGTTCAGGGTCCCGTCTTCATACCAGGCGATGCGGACATCGCCATCGAACGAGGCGTCTTTTGTGCGGCTATAGGGCTTGATCCAGTCCAGTCTCTTGCCGTGTTCGCCCCAGAACCCATCCGGATCGTCCAGAGAATGCTGGTAAAGGCGAAAGTAATCGGCTTCGCTGATCTTGCCCAGTTGCGGGTAGGCTGAGAGCGGGATCAGGCTCCGGCTCGACATGGCGTTCTTCCTCCTCGGCGGGCGGCGCCTCAGAAGCGTTGCGCACGCTCGCCGAAGATTATTCTGCCGAGCCCGGAGGTTACAATACCTCTTCCAAAACCTCGTCGCGGGCAACGCCGACTTGCCGATCAACGCGCGCTGCAAGCAGTGCCGCCTGCGTCCTGTTTACCACATGCAGCCGGCGGATGATCTGCTTCACATGCGCCTTGACCGTGCTCTCCGACATTCCCAGCGCGTCGGCGATCAACTTGTTCGACTTACCTTCCGATATCAACGACAGGACGTCGCGCTGGCGCCGCGTCAGTAGCTGCCGTGGTGACTGCTCCACCTCGCGTCCTGCTCCGTTGCCCTTCGCCTCGCTCAGCATTAGCGGGACGAATGTCCCCCCTGCCCGGATCCGCTCGAGCGCGGCTACGAGAACCTTTAGCCCACTGCTCACGGGCAGAAAACCCCTCGCTCCTGACCGCAAGACCATCCGAGCGCGCTCGGTATCATCGCAGTCAGCAACGACCAGGATTGGGGTGTGCGGCGCTGCCGCCATCAACATCGTGACATCGGCCAAGTCGATTTGAGAGGCCGTCGCGGCGCCCAAAAGAATGACCGAAAACCCGGCGCCTTGACGTTGCAGACGCACCACATCTGCGGCCGCTGCGACATCGGTGACGCGCCAACGCCGCGGCTGCTGGCCGAGCGCCAGCTTGAGGCAGTCGCGCCGCAGGGCGCTCCGATCAATTATCGCCAGATGGCGTCGATTATGCTCAGCGAGCCCAGCCGGCTCGGGCATAACCCGATCGGTGGTCAGCGCGTCGACTTCGCCGAAACCAGTTCGACCGTCCAAAGCTATCCCCTACGCTTCAGGTTACCGGCCAAGAGATTGCGCATATTCCCAGCCTACATCGGTAAAAATTTGTAAACGGCTGTAACAGACCGTGAAGAGCCCAGGCGCGAATGCCGGCATCTCTCCAAGGTATCATTAATGCGCGAGGGTATCACGAATGCGTCGCCGTTGCAGGGAAGCCCGAGCTTTGGACTTGATTTTGTCATTAGGCGGGGATAGCCCATCTATATGTGGGCTATTGCGATGGCTGTGGGCCTTTCCGGGAGAACGCCCGCCGAGGTGTGATTCGACCCGAGCCAAATCGCTCTGAGCCTGCTACCCTCCCGGCACTCGAATCCTCGCCGGAGGCGACTATGCAATTTGGTTTTGGCGCGCCGGTCAGCGGCGCTCTCTCGGCACCCGAGACGCTTGCCCGTATCGCCATCGAGGGCGAGGCCATGGGTTACGACTACACGACGATCAGTGACCACGTCGTGATCCCCCGCGATATCGATGCGCGCTATCCTTATAGTGACACCGGAGAATTTCCCGGCCGCTCGCGTGGCGACCGTCACGAGCAGCTGACCGCGGTTGCTTTTATTGCCGGAAAGACGTCGCGGCTGGGCCTCGTCACCTCGGTCACCGTCGTCCCGCATCGGCCGGCGGTGTTGCAGGCAAAGATGCTCGCCACCATCGATGTGTTGTCAAAAGGCAGGCTGACCTTTGGCATCGGTGCCGGTTGGATGAAGGAGGAATTCGAGACGCTGGGCGTCCCGCCGTTTCCCGAGCGCGGTTTGGTCACCGACGAATATTTGCTGGCCTGCCGCGAGCTGTGGACCGCTGACAATCCTCGTTTCGACGGCAAATACGTCAAATTCGCCAATATCCTGTTCGAACCGAAACCGGTGCAGAAGCCGCACCCGCCGATTTGGGTCGGCGGCGAGAGCGGCCCGGCTTTGCGGCGCACTGCACGCCTCGGCGATGGCTGGTACCCGATCGGCACCAACCCGCAGCACCGGCTCAACTCGATGAAGCGGTTTGCCGCCGGTGTCGAAAGGCTGCGCCGATTGGCGCGCGAGGCCGGTCGCGACCCGGCAAAAATTGCGCTTGCCTATCGCGTCACAAACTGGGGCAAATCATTGCCGGCGCGTGCCGACGACGGCGAGCGCCGGTTGTTTTCCGGCGAGATCGCCGACATCGTGTCTGATCTGCGGGCGTTCCGCGATTTCGGCGTCAGCCACGTCGATTTCAATTTCGACGGCGATACGGCGGAGGCGATGATCGGCAATATGCGCCGCTTTCGCGAGGACGTACTGGCGAAGGTGTGAAGGCGCGGGAAAGCCCCTCACCCTCCCTCTCCCCGCTAACGGGGAGAGGGAGGGTGTCCGCGCAGCGGGAGGGTGAGGGCCGCACCACCAACTTAATGAGGAGTTGCCATTGCTCAAGCTCGGATACAAGGCGTCGGCTGAACAGTTCGGGCCGTGCGATTTGCTCGACTTCTCATGTCTGGCGGAGGAGGTCGGGTTTGATTCGGTCTTTGTCAGCGATCACTTCCAACCGTGGAAGCACACTGACGGCCACGCGCCCTCGGCGCTGTCTTGGCTCGGCGCGCTGGGCGCGCGCACCCGGCGGGTGGTGATCGGCACCAGCGTCTTGACCCCGACCTTCCGCTACCATCCGTCGGTCGTTGCGCAAGTGTTCGGTACGCTCGGAGCAATGTTCCCGGGCCGCGTCGTGCTCGGCGTCGGCACCGGCGAATCGCTGAACGAGGTGCCGTCGAGCGGCATCAAATGGCCCGGCCCCAAGGAGCGGCGCGACCGGCTGCGCGAGGCGATCGCGCTGATCAACAAATTGTGGACCGAGGATCGGGTCAGCTTCGAGGGCCGGTTCTATCGAACTGAAAAAGCCACGATTTACGACAAGCCGAAAGACAAGGTGCCGGTCTGGGTCGCCGCCTCGGGCCCGCTCGCGGCAGCAATGGCCGGCCAGGTCGCCGAAGGCTTCATCTGCACCAGCGGCAAAAACCCGCAGCTCTATACCGACTTGACCGACAAGGTCCGCGAGGGCCTTGCCCGACGCGGCCGCAGCGAGGACAATCTCGAAAAGATGATCGAGGTCAAGGTGTCGTTCGACACTGACCACCAGCGGGCGATGGAAGATACCCGCCATTGGGCGGCGTTGGCATTGACGCCGGAAGAAAAGGTCAGCGTCGAAGACCCGGTCGAGATGGAGCGCTTGGCGGCAGCCTTGCCGCTCGAGCGCGCCGCGAGCCGGTGGATCGTATCCTCCGACCCGGAGGAACAGTTGCGGCAGATCCGCCCTTACGTCGAACTCGGGTTCAATCATCTCGTGTTCCACGCCCCGGGGCCCGATCAGGCCCGCTTTCTAAAGCTTTACGCGGAAAAGGTGCTGCCGTTATTGCGGGATAAGCTCGGGTGAACAACCGCGAGGTCACGTTAAAGGCGTTGACCGGGATCAAATTGGTTGAACCCGGTGACGATCTTGGTGCGATCACCGTCGCGGCCTTCGCCGCCAACGGGGTTGAGCCGCGAGCCGGCGATGTGCTGGTTGTCGCGCAAAAGGTCGTCTCAAAGGCCGAAGGCCGCTATGTTGAAGTAGCGCGGGTCGAGCCATCGGAGCAGGCCATCGCACTCGCGGCCAAGCTCGGCAAGGATGCGCGCTTTGTCGAAATTGTGCTCGGCAAGTCGAAGCGGGTCGTCCGCCACCGCCCGGGATTGCTGATCGTCGAGCATCGGCTCGGTTTTGTGATGGCCAATGCCGGCATCGACCACTCGAACGTGTCGACGGCCGATGGTGTGGAACGCGTGCTGTTGTTGCCGCGTGATCCGGACGCCTCGGCGCGCGCCTTGCGCGACCATATTGCCCGCAGCTGTGGCGTGCTGATCGGCGTCATCATCAGCGATAGCTTTGGCCGCCCGTGGCGCAAGGGCACGGTCGGTATCGCGCTCGGCGCGGCGGGGCTGCCCGCGGTGATCGACATGCGCGGGCAACCCGATCTCTTTGGCCGGGAATTGCTGGTCACCGAAACGGGTTTTGCCGATGAGATCGCCGCCGCCGCCGGACTGCTGATGGGTCAAGCGGCCGAGGCCTTGCCGATGGTCCTGGTGCGCGGGCTCTCCTGGTCCGCACCCGAAGCACCAGCCGCCGCATTGATCCGCCCCGCCGAGCACGATCTGTTTCGATGAACCCGACCGGGGGATCGGTTCTTGCCCTGTCAGGCGGCATTGGAGGTGCCAAATTGGCGCTCGGGCTTTATCGTGTTCTGCCACCCGGCGCGCTGACCGTCGTTGCCAACACCGGCGACGATTTCGAGCATCTGGGGTTATCGATCTCGCCCGATCTCGACACATTGCTATACACGCTTGCCGGCATCGACAACCCCGAGACCGGATGGGGTCGGCGCGGAGAGACATGGACCTTTATGGCGGCGCTCGAAGCCCTCGGTGGCGAGACCTGGTTCAAGCTCGGCGACGGTGATCTCGCCACTCATGTCGAGCGCACGCGCCGCCGGTACGCCGGCGAAAGCCTGTCGGCGATTACCGATGATTTCCGCCGGCGGCTTCGGATTTCCGCGCGCTTGCTGCCGATGAGCGACGATCCGGTGCGCACGCGGTTGCTGACCGAGGAAGGCTGGCTCGACTTCCAGGAGTATTTTGTGCGGCGGCGCTGCGCCCCGGCGGTGCGCGAGATCATTTTTGCCGGTGCATCGACGGCCCGCCCGCAGCCCGATTTTCTATCGGCACTCGCCAATGACGATCTGCGGATGGTCGTGATCTGCCCGTCAAACCCGCTGATCAGCATCGATCCGATCCTGAGCCTGCCCGGAGTGCGCGAGGCGTTGCGCGCGTGCCGCGCCCCGGTCGTCGGCGTGTCGCCGATCATCGGCGGTAAGGCGGTGAAGGGTCCGACCGCAAAGATGATGGACGAACTCGGAATGCCGGTCGACGCTGCCTCCGTCGCGCGCCATTACGGCGATTTCCTCGACCATTATGTGATCGATGAAGCCGATGCGGAGACCGTCGGCACGCTCGATGCGGCGACGATTGCGACGCGCACCTTGATGGAAAGCATCGCCGACCGCGAGGCGTTGGCGCGGGTGGTGTTAGAGGTCGGCCGAGGCGCTTGACGATGACATTGTGGGCGGTCGTGCCAGTCAAGGAACGGGACCGCGCCAAAGAGCGGCTTGCCCCCCTGCTGCGAACCGAGCTGCGTCAGGAACTGGCGCTCGCCATGCTCGAAGACGTGTTGACGGCCCTTGCCGCAACCTCGGGGCTCGTCGGACTGATCGTCGTCACCGTGGATCCGGCGGCGCGCCGGCTGGCGCGGCGCTATGATGCGCGCGTCGTCGAGAACGGCGCCCGCGATGGCCATAGCGGCGCGGTCGGCGCCGCAGCGCAGCTCCTCAGAGCCGAAGGGCAGAGCGGCATGTTGACCCTTCCCGGGGACATCCCGCTTGTCACCGCTGACGAGATTGAGCAGATCATCGCGGCGCATCGACCGGCGCCGTCCTTCACGATTGTCCCGTCGCATGACGAAGGCGGCTCGAACGCAATCCTGGTATCGCCGCCCGATGCGGTGCCGTTACGCTTTGGCGTCGACAGCTTTTTTCCGCATTTGCGGGCGGCCGAGGCGCACGGCATCCGCCCGACGGTGCTGCGCCTGCCCGGCATTGCGCTCGATATCGACCATCCCGAGGATCTCGCCATGTTCATCAGGCAGCCGTCGCTGACCCGCACGCGTGTGTTCCTCGCGGAGAATGCTATGCTCGTCGGCCCGCCGCTCGCTCCGGCGCGCCTCTAGGAGAGCCCAAGGATGACCACCGGCGAGAGTTTGGACCACGCGTTCGTGCGAGGGCGGCTTGCTGCCGACGAGGCGCTGGTACTGGCCGAAGACGACGGCATGGCGCTGCAGCCGTTGATGGCAGCGGCGGCGGAACTGCGCGATCGCGGCCATGGCGACCTCGTATCCTATTCTCCAAAAGTGTTTATCCCGCTGACCCAACTCTGCCGAGACGTGTGTCATTACTGCACCTTCGCGCATCCGCCGCGGCCCGGCGAGCCAGTCTATCTCGGTGCCGAGGAGGTCCTGGCGATTGCGCGCGCTGGTGCTGCGGCCGGTTGTCATGAAGCGCTGTTCACCTTGGGCGATAAGCCCGAATTGCGCTACGCCGCGGCGCGCGAGGCACTGGCCCAACTCGGCCATGGCACGACGCTCTCTTACCTCGCCGAAATGGCCGGGCTGGTGCTGCGCGAGACCGGGCTGTTGCCGCATCTGAACCCGGGGGTGATGACCCGCGCCGATATCGATGCTTTGCGCCGGGTTTCGGCCTCACAGGGGATCATGCTCGAGAGCGCGGCGGAGCGGCTCGGTCAGCGGGGCGGGCCGCATTTCGGCTCGCCCGACAAGGACCCGGCGGTGCGCCTCGCTACGATCCGCGTTGCGGGCGAAGCTGCCGTGCCGTTCACCTCGGGCATTCTGATCGGGATCGGCGAGACCCGCCGCGAGCGGGTCGAATTGCTGCTGGCCTTGCGCGACCTTAACGACCACTATGGCCACATCCAGGAAATCATCATCCAGAATTTCCGGGCCAAGCCCGGCACGCGGATGGCCGAGGCGCCCGAACCCGACCTCGACGAACATTTGTGGACGATCGCCGTCGCCCGGCTGCTCTTCGGGCCGGACATGAACATCCAGGCACCGCCCAATCTGAACCCGGCAGCACTCGCCGAGATGATCGCAGCCGGAATCAACGATTGGGGCGGTGTGTCCCCGGTCACCTGCGACCATGTCAATCCGGAGGCGCCGTGGCCGGCGCTCGACCGGCTCGCGCGGCAGACCGCGGCAGCCGGCAAACATCTGGTACCGCGGCTCGCGATCTATCCGGCTTATGCCCGCGAGCCGCAAAAGTGGCTGGATCCGGCATTGCACGCGCCGGTTCTGCGGGTGATGGATGCCGAGGGCTTCGCCCGTCCCGACAATTGGATTGCCGGTTCCGGCAGCCCGCCACCCGCTGGGCTTGCCCTTCACCCCGCCCCTCTTCCCGCGCGCGGGGAGAGGGAGAGACTTGCGGATCCCCGGATCAAGTCCGGGGAGGAGGGTGAGCGGCGGCTTGCGGTCATTCTCGACCGAGCGGCCGCCGGCGAGCCTTTGAGCGAAGCCGAAATCGTGCGGCTGTTTCAGGCGCGCGGCGATGCCTTCGCGCAGGTCTGCGAGGCTGCTGACCACCTTCGCCGGCGGGTTAACGGCGAGATCGTCAGCTATGTCGTGACCCGCAATATCAACTACACCAACGTATGCTATTTCCGTTGCCAGTTTTGTGCTTTTTCGAAAGGCAAGCTCAGCGAGAACCTGCGGGGCCGGCCCTACGATCTCGATCTTGCCGAGATCCGTCGTCGGGTTGAAGAAGCCTGGGAGCGCGGCGCCACTGAAGTCTGTCTGCAGGGAGGCATCCACCCGGAATATACCGGCGCCACTTATCTTTCGGTGTGCCGCGCGATCAAGGAGGCGGTGCCCGGCATCCATGTCCACGCTTTTTCGCCGCTCGAAATCTGGCAGGGGGCAAAGACCCTCGGGCGCACCGTCCCGGATTTTTTGCGCGAGTTAAAACAGGCGGGCCTCAGTTCATTGCCCGGCACCGCGGCTGAGATCCTCGACGACGAGGTTCGCGCGGTGATCTGCCCAGACAAGATTAAGACCGCGCAATGGCTCGAGGTCATGGAGGCGGCTCATGCCGCAGGGCTGCGCAGCACGGTCACGATCATGTACGGTCACGTCGAGCGCTATGAGCATTGGGCGCGGCATCTGTTACGCATCCGCGCCTTGCAGTCATGCACCGGCGGCTTTACCGAATTTGTGCCATTGCCATTTGTTCCTATGGAGACGCCGATCTATTTGAAAGGCCGGGCGCGGCGTGGCGCCACTTGGCGCGAGGCAGTGCTGATGCATGCCGTGGCGCGGCTGGCCCTGCATCCGGTCATTACCAATATCCAGACCTCGTGGGTCAAAATGGGTAGCGCTGGTGCTGCGTTTTGTCTGCGCGCCGGTGCCAACGATCTCGGAGGCACGTTGATGAATGAGAGCATCACGCGCGCCGCTGGGGCCGTGCACGGTCAAGAGATGCCGCCCGAGGTGATGGAGGAGACGATCCGCGCGATTGGCCGCATTCCGCGCCAGCGCACTACGCTTTATGCCGATGCACCCGCCGCGCGCCGCGTCGCGGCGTTCGCCGCCGCTCCACTGACCGATCCGATCAATACCCCGGCTCGCCGTTACGAGCGCCAGCCGCAGCCTGCGGTCGGCTGAGAGGGACTGCAGCGAACGCCTGATCCGATCGTCGGCGCCGTCAATGCTGAGCGTGCTGCAGCCCGATGTCTTGCGGGTCACATTTTCAGTCGCCGGTTTGAGCGAGATTTCGAGCCCGCGCTTAGCCAGCGGAAAACCAGAGTCCGTCATAACTCTTGATTCATAAAATTGGCGGACACTAAATTGGCGGTCAATTCGCCAAAGCGTCTCGTCCTTGACCCGCACGCCTTGATGACGGAAATAAGCTGCCCTTGTCCTGTCCTTTGCGCGGGTCCTGTTTTGCCGGAGGATCCGGGCCGGTAGTGTCACGAAGATTTTTTGCTCCAGCGGAGATATAAGTTGCAGCTCACCAAGTGCGACCTGACAGTGTCCCGGCTCCCTGCAGAGAGCCTGCGGGATTGCTGGGGGGATCGCCTCGGCCCCGCACCGATGGCGCATGGGCTAGGGAAGATCCTTGTCGCATTCGCGGTCCTCACCGTGCTGAACCTATCTACCACTCGCACCGATGCTGCGCGTTATGGTGGCGCGACACCCCCGCAGGCAGCGGTCAACCGCGGCGTCGTTGAGCTCGAAACCGGTCGGGGCAGCGGCATCTCGGTGGCAATTGCCGAGGATCTCGCCGATGTGATCGACGATGGCGCAACACGCCGGGTGTTGCCGATCGTCGGCAAAGGCGGGATTAAAAATATCACCGATCTGGAATTGCTGCACGGCGTCGATCTTGCGATTTTGCAAGACGATGTGATGAATTATGTGAGACAGCAGAACCTCTTTCCCGGTATCGAATCCCGAATGGCGTATATTGCCAAGCTTTATAATGAAGAATTTCATCTGCTGGCGCGCAGTGACATAAAAACAATCGCCGATCTTGCAAACCAAAAGGTGAATGTCGATGTGCGCGGCGGCGGAACCGAGATCACGGCGACCCGTCTGTTTGGCCTTCTCAACATACCGATCGTCACCACCAATGATGACCAGGGGGTGGCGCTTGATAAATTGCGGCGCGGTGAAATCGCTGCGCTCGCTTTTGTAACCGGCAGACCAGCACCGATCTTTCGCGATCTTATCGGCGAGAGCAACCTGCATTTTCTTGCCGTTCCGCTGAACCCGGCGGTCACCGCGGCTTATGTGCCATCACGATTGACTGCAGAAGATTACCCCGCACTGATCCCTTATAACCATCCGGTTGATACGATTGCGGTCGGCGCGGTGCTCGTCGTTGCCAATCTGCAGCCGGGCTCCGAGCGTTATCGTAATGTGGTCAACTTCGTCGACGCGTTTTTTACTGGCTTTCAGTCGCTGCTGTTGCCCGGCCACCATCCGAAATGGCGCGAGGTCAACATCGCCGCCGAACTCCCCGGTTGGCACCGTTTTCCGCCCGCTGCCGATTGGCTGCGGCGCAACGCTCCGGTCGCGGGTGAACCCAACGAGCAGTCTTTGAAGGCGATTTTCGCCCGCTTTGTCGATGAACGGCAACAAGCGGCCGGGGGTGTTCCGCTGAGCCAGCGACAAAAAGACGATCTGTTTACGCAATTCGAGCAGTGGCAGAAGAGCTTGCCCCGATAAACCGCGACCCAAGAGCGTAGCGAATGACGCGGTTAACGAATACCGACATGCTGCCTGCCGCGCAGCCATCCGCCTGGGCGAGAGCAGCTGGCGTCAGTCGGCGCACGTTATTGGCTGCTGCTGCCGGATTCGCGGTGGTCCCAGTTGGCGCCGTCCGCGCGGGAGCCGATTTGGCGCCGAGGCGTGGCGGCGTGCTGAAATTCGCGGTCGATGCAGAGCCGCCTAATTATGACTGTCACGCCAATACATCCTTTGCGACGCTGCACCCGGTCGCGCCGCATTATTCTACTCTTTTAAAGTTTGATACGTCGAATTACCCCGCCGTCGAGGGTGATCTCGCCGCATCTTGGGCGGTCTCGCCTGATCGGCTGACCTATACCTTCAAGCTGTATCCAAACGTACTGTTTCACGATGGTTCGAAGCTGACCTCGGAAGATGTGAAGGCGAGCTATGAAAGGATTGTGCGGCCGCCTCCCGGGGTCGTATCGGTACGCCGCATCAACTATGCGGCCATTGGGGCGATCGATGCGCCAGATCCGCTGACCGTCGTCTTTCATCTGAAATGGCCGGAAGCGGCGATGCTGGAGAACTTCGCTTCAGAGTGGAATGCGATCTACAGTGCGGCAAAGCTGCGGCAGGACCCGCTCTTCCCGGCGAGCCACGTGCTCGGAACCGGGGCGTTCAGCTTTGTCGAGCATGTCAAAGGGGATCATTGGACCGGACGACGGTTCGAACATTATTTCAAGGAGGGGAGGCCTTATCTCGACGGCTATCGCGCCGAATTCGTGACCGGAGCCAAGATGATCAAGGCCTTTCAAGATGGCCGCATCATGGCCGATTTTCGTTTCATCAGCCCGAATGAGCGTAACGAGGTGACCGCAGGTCGCGACGATCAGGTTGCAATTTACGAGAGCCCGACCTTGCTGAACCTGCTTGTCGTATTCAATACCAAGCGCCCGCCTTACGACGATGTGCGGGTTCGGCGCGCCCTGTCGCTCGCCATCGATCGCTGGGGAGCCGCCGAAGCTCTCTCTCAAAAAACCGTGCTCAAGTTTGTCGGCGGCTTATTGCGACCCGGCTTTAGCATGGCGACGCCGGAAGCTGAACTCGAGAAGCTTCCCGGCTATTCGCGTGACGCCGCCTCTGCCCGTGCCGAAGCAAAACGGCTGCTCGCCGAAGCTGGTGCGCAAGCGCTCACGGTAAAACTGACCAATCGTGATCTTCCGATGCCGTGGATCCCGGGAGGTGATTACGTCGCCGCTGCATGGCGCGAGGTCGGGCTCAATGTCGACCAGCTAAAGTTGAGTTTGAAGGATTGGACCGACGCGCTTGCCGCCGGTAATTTCGACGCAGCAATCGATTTTACCGGTGATTATTTTGACGATCCGACACTGCAGCTAACAAAATATGTATCGCGCGATCTCTCTCCGGGGAATTACTCTTCATCGACCGATCGCTTCCTTGACGCACTCTACATTGGCCAAGCGGTGACATCCGACCCCCGCAAACGCACGCTGATCGTTCGGGAGTTCGAACGCCAAGCATTGACCAAGGCTTATACGGTTCCGCTGCTTTGGTACAATCGTATCGTGCCGACCACTGCCAATGTCAAAGGCTGGAATATTACGCCGAGCCAATATATCGGGCAGGATCTGGCTGATGTTTGGCTCGATGCTTGAACTCCCTCGTGTGTGAAGGCCGGAGTTGGTTGAGAGATTATTGATGTTGATTGACGACATCACGAGCAAGACGGGTCGGAAGCGGCGGGTTGTGCTTCGCCGCCACACGTCAGTTGCGTTCAGTTCGGCCGGCAAAATGGCGTAGCTCTGGTAGGTTCTAATGAGATCTCTCGATCCAATAGGCGGTTCGATCTCGGTCGTCGGCGCGCCCGCCGCGCGGTTAGGGTGGCAAAGTGTTGCCGGGAGAGTGCTGCTCCTGCTTTGCCTGATGTATCTGATCTTCTATGTCGATCGGGTTAACATTTCGACAGCTGCGCCGCTGATCAAGCGCGATCTTGGCCTCAGCAACACCGCGCTCGGCTTCGCGTTTTCGGCCTTCGCTTACCCCTACGCATTGTTCCAGTTGATCGGCGGTTGGCTTGGCGACCGGTTTGGACCGCGCTGGACGCTCGGCGTCTCGGGCCTGATTGTATGCATCTCAACGGCGTTGACGGGAGCTGTCGGTGGCTTGGCCGCACTCGTCGCGGTTCGCCTCGCGCTCGGTTTTGGCGAGGGAGCGGCATTTCCTACCGCGACGCGGGCAATGGCCACTTGGCTGCCGGCCAGCCGATGGGGGTTCGCGCAGGGTGTAACGCATTCCGCATCACGCATCGGCAATGCGCTGACGCCGCCGCTAATCGCCTGGCTGATAACGGTGCTGTCTTGGCGCGGCTCGTTTGTCGTGCTCGGCGCCGCCAGCTTGATTTGGATGACGGTATGGGTTTGGTTCTTCCGTGACGATCCCCGCACGCACCCCAAGATGACGGCAGCGGAACTTGAAGGGCTTGCGCTGACCCGAAGCAGAGCAGTGCGCCCGAAGGTGCCCTGGCTTCGTCTTGTGCCCCGAATTCTCCCGGTAACGGCGGTGGATTTTTGCTACGGCTGGACGTTGTGGTTGTTTCTTAGCTGGATCCCGTCGTTCTTCTTCCACAACTTCCACCTGAACCTGGTGACATTCGGCGCTGTTTTCTTCGGGTGTCTTCCTGTCCGGGGTCGTTGGCGACACGCTTGGCGGCGTCGTCAGCGACCGTATTTTGAAGCTGACCGGCAATCTGCGCCGAGCACGATGCGGGGTGATCGCCAGCGGTTTGTTCGGCGGGTTCCTTTTCATGATCCCGGTAGTTCTGGTGCACGATCTTGCCGTCGTTGCAGTCTGTCTGTCGCTGGCATTCTTCTGCGTCGAACTGGTCGTCGCCCCGATTTGGGCGGTGCCGATGGACATTGCTCCTCGCTATGCCGGCTCAGCGAGCGGGATCATGAATTTCGGCTTTGGTATCGCCGGAATTATTTCGCCTTTCGTGTTCGGCTATGTGATCGATGTGACCGGTAGCTGGACCGTTCCATTCCTCGCCTCAATCGGGCTGCTGCTCGTCGGGGCGGCACTAGCCCTGCGGCTACGGCCGGATCAGCCATTGCCAGATCCCTCCGTGGCCGGCGCGATCTGAGGACGGCTCCTCCAACCGCAAGCACACGGCGATCTCGCCCTATCACCAAACCAACCGAGAAGCTTTTCGGGGCGCGTTGGGGCCGATCACGGGGCCCGCTACCGAGCCAATCGCCAAGGGAGTCCTGCTCGACTAGGACTGCCTCGCACAGGACGTGGCGCGTCAAACAGAGGACGCGGTGCGCTCGTTAGGCTCGCGCGATGGCGTCGGGGCCGCTTATAGTGGCGTCGACTCCAGGGGAGATTGACATGGCACAGAGCAGACGAATCAGACCAACGGTTTCGGCGGCCCCGGCACGTCCGCCGCTTTTGGCACCACCGCCGCCGGTCGCACCATTGATCCCGCCGGTGCATGTCGTCGATCTGATGACCGAAGCCGGATCGGCGGTTTTCGGCGCGCAATGGCGGGCGCGCGAGGCCAAGATCGTCGAGTGCCCGGCACTCGCCGATGCGATGCCGGAATTCAAAACCACCTACGATGTCGAGCCGCATGCCGAGGAACGCGGCTACGACAATTCCGATTGGCCGATCGTTCCGGCGACGGAGCTCGGCGCCAAGCGCGGCGGCGGCATGGTCTCGTTCTGCTGGTTTCGCGCAACCTTGACGATCCCGGTCAATGCCGGCGGGTTCGACACTGCGGGTGCGATGATCGTGCTGCGGGTCAATGTCGACGACTATGCCGAAATCTGGGTCGATGGCGAAATGCCGCGCGCGGCCGGGCGGCCGAGCCCGGGTGCGATCCAGGGCTTCAACATGCCGCATCGCTTGGTACTCGCCAACCCCGTTGCTCCCGGCGCGAAATTCGAGATCGCGGTGTTCGGGATTAATGGCCCGATATCGGCGGCCCCGGCAAATTTCCTGTGGTTCCGCGAGGCGAAGGTCGAATTCTTCCGCTGACCCACAGGCCGGCCCGGCCAGCCGGAATTTCCCGGCCGGATGGCTAGTGCCGCGAGAAGCAAAGGGGAAGATCGTTACTCTGCTTACTACGGTTCGGATGCCTGTACGATATGCCGAGAAGACGGCACAGGGGGTGAGCAGAATCCTCTTCGAGGTCGAACGCAGAAGCTTCGTGCAGACGCGGCAGAGCGTGAGAACAAATTACAAGAGAAGCATCTCAAGCAGGTACAGGATATGTATGTACCGAGTTATACCTGGCGATTCCTATCGCCGGGTATGCAAGCAAAGATGGCAGCAGAGGCCGCTTGGTTTATTTGGTTGACTGCGGTTCAGTATCCGTCCACGGGTTCAGGACGGATACTCCGGTCAGAAGGAAATCGGCTGCATTACGGGTTACGACGCATAGGTCATGCAACGCCGCGGTTGCGGCGATGAATAGATCTGGCTGAGGGAAAGTGTGACGCATGGCCTTGCCCTTTTCCACGAGGCGACGCCAGACGACAAAAACATCCTCGTCGATATCGAGCAGCCGATCCGCAAACCACGGTCGGAGCTCATTGGCCAGCCATGCCTCCAATCGCTTTGGTGATCGATCGGCGGTCGGCAACCGCTCGATGCCGTACCTGATTTCGGCGATCGTCACCCTGCTGAGGTACAAACTAGTCGGCAGCTGATCATCTGCCCAGGCTTTGACCCTCGTGTCGCAGTGCGGCTTGCGTAGCTCCGAGATTACGTTCGTGTCTAACAGCCAGCCTCTCACAGCTCGATATCGCGCACCGGCGAGCGGACACCTTCATGCTCGAAGTCCAAGTCTCGCAGCGGTGAGGACGACAATAGGGCATGCAAACTTGGTTGCGCCGCTGCCGGAGCCAGACGCGCGTAGTCCTCGGCAGACAAGATCACCACCGCGTCTTTGCCGTGCAACGTCACGCGCTGCGGGCCCTGTTCCCGAGCTTCTCGCACGAGCTGACTGAAATGAGCTTTGGCATCCTGAAGCGTCCAAGCCGGGGGTGAGCGGTAGGCGACAGTCGCCGGTCTCCTGATCTTTCTCGCGGATTGGCTCATAACGGCTAAATTCTGGTTAGACTAGTCAGAACATAGCGGCCATCACTTGCTAATTCAAGGCCCTGTACGAGATCCGGACCTCGCCCACCGCGCCGCATTCCGCCCAGCGAGGCGGCCAAAGACGGCGCCCGACATCAGACCGGTACCACTGGCATAATTGTGGTAAAAAAGGCCGCCGACGATTTCCCCGGCGGCAAAGAGGCCGGGGATCGGCTGACCGATCGTGTCTTCGACTTGCGCCTCATTCGAGATTTTCAGCCCGCCGAAGGTGAAGGTGATCCCGGTCGTTACCGCATAGGCTTCGTAGGGGGGCTTATCGAGGGGCTGGGCCCAATTGGTCTTATCGATCGGCAGCCCAGTGGTGCGCAGCCCGTCGCGGATATTGGGGTTGAACGGCACATCGGGCCGCGGCGCGGCATTAAAAGCCCGCACGGTTTCGAGGAAACCGGGCCGCATCGACTCCTTCGAGCCGCGGCGCCAGCTCCTCGAAACTGTCGGCCTTTTCCTTGGTGATCCGCGGGATCCGGTATTCCTCGCGCAATAGATGAACGATTTTCTGATCGAAAATCTGCCAGGCGAACAGGCCTGGCTGGTTCAGGATCTCGCCGCCGTATTTGGCGTAGGTGTAGCTGTGAAAATCGAGGCCTTCGTCGAGAAATCGCTCACCGCGCGCGTTGATGACAATCCCGAACGGATAATTATGCTTTTGAAAGCGGTCGCCGACATCGAGATCGCCAAAGGGTGGCGCATTCAAATCCCATGCGACCGAATGTGCGCCCGACCAGTGACCATGAACCGCGGCACCAAGGTCGAGTGCCATTTTTAACCCTTGGCCGGTGTTGAAGCGCGAGCCGCGCACCTTGGCGAGGTCCCAATTCGGGCCCAAATAGCGCGCCCGCATCTCGGCATTGGCCTCGAACCCGCCTGACGCCAGCACCACCGCCTTGGCCCGCAGATCGCGCAGTTTGCCATGTTGGCGCACGCGCACGCCCTCCACGCCGTTGTCGCCGGTCAATAATGCGATGGCCGGCGTGTCGTAAAGGACGGTGATGCCGTCGCGGGCGGCGCGGGCATGCAGCGCCTTCATCAATTCCTTGCCGCCGCCCCAGATATGGCAGGCGAGCCCGCCCCAAAATTTAAACTTGCCGTCGACTCGAAACGCTTGGCGGCCCAGACCCAATTGGAAGCGTACGCCCTTCTCGCGCATCCACAGCGCGGCTTCGAAGCTGCTGCGGATCAAGATCTCGGTCAGATCAGGGTCGCAGCGATATTCGGTCAGCCGGCCCATGTCATCGAAATATTGCTCTTCGGTGTAGGTGCCGAAATCGACGTCGCGCAATTCGGTCTCGTTCATGTCGGGGATTAGCCGCGCCAGATCCTCGCCGCCGTGATAGACCACGCGAAAGGCGCCTCCGGTGAAGGCCGAATTGCCGCCGCGCTGATCCTCAGGTGCCGCTTCGAGCATCAATACTGAAGCGCCTTGTTCACGCGCCGAAAGGGCGGCGCAGGTGGCGGCGTTGCCCGCCCCGACCACGATCACATCCTGCTCGCGATTATCCACGCCCGAGCTCCTCGCATGCCGCATGTAATGGCAAAAGCGTCTCATCGGCGCTGGCATGCGTCAACCACCGCAAACGCCGAACAATAATGATGAGCGGCACGCGATTTTAAGGGACCGCTTGACCCCAAGCCGCTCGGTGTTGGCGGACGCGATTATGACGCACAAGCGCTAGATAGCTTATCACCAAACGAACACTGAACTCACATGCCTTGAACAAATATTTTAATCCTATCTGAAGCTGTTTAATCGAGGAGAGCATAACGCATGTTCTACCGAACCATTAACACAATATAAACGATACAGTGATAATCCGACGGTTTTATGGAGCTACGCCGGCGCAGAAATGCATGAGATTTTGGCGGGTCCGGCGACATGGTGATGAGGGCCATACCTTCGAAGCCCGCCAACGTGGTCTTTGACTGGGGATGACCACGGAGGCGGACAGACCGCCGATCGCGGGGCGGTTTCAGACGACCCTCGCGCTGATGATTGCGACGGTGATGCAGGCTTTCGACGCAACGATCGCCAACGTCGCTCTTCCGCAGCTCGAGCGGGGCTTTGGCACCGGGATCGATCTCGGGTCCTGGGTTATGACGAGCTATCTCTGCGCTTCCGCCGTCACCGCCGTTTTGACCGCCTGGTTGCGTCGCCGCTGGGGAGCCCGCCAGGTCTTCGCCGGCGCAGTCGGGCTGTTCGTCGCTGCCTCTCTATTGTGCGCGCTCGCGACCGGAGCCGAGGCTCTGATCCTGTTTCGGCTTGTTCAGGGCGCGGCAGCCGGGATTCTGCAGCCGCTGGCGCAGGCCATCGTTCTCGATATCTACCCAAAAAATCAGCATGGGCGGATGCTGGCCCTGTTTGGAGCGAGCATCATGGTCGGCCCGATGCTGGGCCCGGTGCTCGGCGGGATCATCACAGATGTCGCGTCCTGGCGCTGGATTTTCGCGATAAACGCGCCGCTCGGGGCGATCGCTCTGGTGGGATTGGGCGCGGTTCCGTCGACCCCCACGGCGTTGACCGGCGATCGCGTCGACCGCTGGGGCATGGCCCTGCTGGTCGTCGCGACCGGATCGTTACAGCTCGCTCTACAGCGCAGTATCGATCAAATCTGGCCGCCGTCGCTGGAAACCGCCACTGAGTTCGCCGTTGCTGTCGGCGCCGGCGCCCTGATCGCATTCCAAAGCCGCCGCTCGCGGTTCACATTGTTCCGCTTCGAAGTGTTTCGCGATGTGAACTTTACCACCGCGACAGTTTACAATTTTTTGGTTGGCGCGCTGCTGTTTACGACAATCGTCTTTGTCCCGGCATTGGCCGAGGGGCCATTGGCATCGAATGCTACACAGGCCGGCCTAGTAATTTCGCCCCGAGGGTTTGGGACGATGGCGATGATGCTCGCGATGCGCCATCTGATCGACCGCATCGATCATCGTGCTCTGCTGGCGCTTGGCCTATTGATAACCGCCGGTGCGCTTATGCTGATGGCGCGAGTGCCGCTACACGGCGGGGAGGTCTGGCTGGCCGCAACGAGCGCTGCGCAAGGGATCGGCATCGGGCTGTTGTTCACGCCACTCAGCACGAGCGGTTTTTGGACGCTTGCGGCGGAACTGCGGACCGACGCTGCCGGCATCTATAATCTCACCCGGCAACTCGGCTGTGCCACCGGGGTCGCGGTCATGACCGCCGTGCTGCGGGCGCGAATTCAGACCCGCTTGTCGGATCTGAATCCCAATGGCGGTATTGCGGCTGCCTCCACGCACATTTTGCGCGCGATCTCCGTTACCGCTTACGCCGATTGCTTTCGGATGCTGGCGATGCTCGCATTGGCGATGATCCCGGGCGTTTTACTGTTGCATGGCGTTTGCCGCAATGAGAAGGGATCAACCGGCGCCGGCCCAGTAGAGTATCGCCGCCGCTCTTGATAGAGCTTGCCGGGTGAGCAGCTGGCGCCGTTCGCAGGAACTCAGTCGAGATCAAATGCGGCGGTTCCATCCGCGATTTCGGCATCGACCAGCGCTAGGCTTGGGCTCAGCGGCAGAAGCACGCGCACAATCGTTCCCTCGCCGACCCGGCTGGAGATCGCCAATGTTCCCTCATGTGCCTCGACCAAGCCTTTGGTGATCGGCAGGCCGAGACCGGTTCCGCCATATTGGCGGGTTGTCGCCGGTTTGGCCTGACCAAATGGTTGCAGCGCTTTCTCCTGCTCTTGTTCGTCCATGCCAATGCCATGGTCCTCGACCTCGACGATCGCTGTTCCCGGCGGGTCGATGTTGACCCGAATGAATACCGGTTCTTGCTCCCGTGAAAACTTTATGGCGTTGGAAAGCAGATTAATAAAAACCTGCTTCATCGCGCGCTCGTCACCCCAGATCACCACCGGCTCTTCTGCCGCCTCAAACATCAGTTGGATACCGCGACTGCTGGCCCGTTCGTGCACGATACGGATAACATCATTGATCACGGTCTGCAGTGTTACCGCTTGCTTTGTCAATTCGAGCTTGCCGGCCTCGATCTTCGACATGTCGAGCACATCATTGATAATCAACAGCAAATGCAGGCTGCTCGAATGCACATCTTTGATGTATTCGAGATATTTGTCGTTGCCGATCGGCCCAAACAGCTCCTGTGAGATGATTTCGCTAAACCCGATAATCGCATTGAGCGGGGTGCGCAATTCATGGCTCATATTGGCTAGGAACTCGCTTTTCGAGTGATTGGCGGCTTCCGCTTGACGTCGCGCTTCGAGCAGCCGTCGCTCGGCAGCACGAATCTCAGTTATGTCGGAATAGACCGAAAGCACCGCGCCGTCCGGCATAGCGGTGCGGCGGATCTGAAGGGTGCGTCCTGCCAGCGTGACCCGCTCCTTGACAAGCGGCACCTCGCGGAAAAATTCGGAGAGTCGCCGAGCAGTCTCCTCGCGCGGGTTGACATTGCCAAAATCGCCCCGTTTGGCCTGACGCAACAGAATTTCGCCGAGAGGAGTGCCGATCGGGAGATCTGATGGCAGGTTTAGCAGCTCACAGAATCGCGAGTTGAGCGCGACCAGCCGGCCGCGCGAGTCGAAAACGCTGAGGCCTTCCCCGATGTTGTCGATGGTGTTCTGTAATAGCGCACGCTGCCGCGCCACCCGCGCCCGGTAGCGCTGGCGGTGAGCATAAGCTAATCGGTGGCGGCCCAGTAAAGTCCGGGCCAACCATCCAAGGCCAGCAGCACCGCCTGCCAATAGCACAAGATAGGCCGCGGCCATGGGCGAGCCGCTGCGATCAAAGGCTAGTCGCGCCCAGCAATAAAGGTAGAAACCGCAACAAGCGGCGAGCACGGCGGCGAATGCGATCACGATCGGCCTATGGCGGGCAGATCTGGAACTGGCCGTTGACGTGAGGAGCATCGGGTGGCTCGTCAGCTCATTAAATAATCGTGTCGACCGCGGCACCGATAATCGGGGCAGTGCTATGCGACCCTGTTGGAAGCGGCGCGACGGCGATGCCGGTCGCAAGGCTCGAGCCTGTCAAATGGAGGGCTTCCCGCCCATGGCGCATCATTCGGTGCAAGCTGCCGATATTACCCTAAAACTTCCTTACGTCCGATCCGACCCTGTCGTCTTGGTGGGACAACGGGCGAATCCGGGCTTTTTCTCTTCGTCTCGGAAATGGAAAACCCGCGTCAGTCGCCGCTGCCGCGCTTAATTCAACCCGACCACTGCGGGGAACTATGAAGAGCGCGCTCGCGGTTGTGCAGCGCAGGGATTATCGTCTGGAGTGGCGGCAAGTGATCAGCGGTGGCTCGACTTGGCACGCCTTGCATTCAATCGGTCGCCTCGAGATCGGCCAGGGCTCCAACGCTAACCGGCTTATATGGCGCGCGCGGACGCCAAATACCGATCTCTCTAGGTGATTGATTTAGCATGTCAGCGATCAGCCCGCCGACGAGCGGACCGCAAATCCGTCCCTGACACGGCCCCATACCGCAACGCGTGAAGGCCTTGACCTGGTTTGGACCTCGGGCGCCGAGACGAACTGCCTGGCGGACCTGTCCGGCCGTAATCTCCTCGCACCGGCATATGATTGTTTCGTCGTCGTCGGGCACGAGAACCGAGGCGTGCGGTCGGTATAGACAATCGAAAAACGGGCGCAGCGCGTGTTCCCGCCCCAGCGCCTGCCTGATTGGTTCGGCGCGCCGATTGCGATCGTGCTCATTCAGCCGCCCGAGCAGCATGGCGGCGTCGAGAGCGGCGAGCTGTCCCGACAAGCGTGCTGACTCCGCACCGCTGATTGCGGCGCCATCTCCCGCCACAGCGATGCAAGGCAAGCTGCTCTGCCCCCATGCATCGAGCGCCGGCCGCCAGCAGAGCTGATCTTCATCCCATTGATGGCGCAATTGCAGGGCGAGGCTGATTTGAATATTCGGTATCAAGCCCTGGTGCAGCAGCAGCTGCTCGGCGGCGATTGCCCCACCCTGCCATTGAATGCGTTCGAGGCCGCTGCGCCCGATCGCCCGCAGATCGCGCACGCCATACCGGATCGGTACGCCGGCGCGCCTGGTGGCGAGAATTAGGCCAAGCCCCTCGCGCAGCAGCCGCCACCCAGGCCAGCGCCGCCGCAAGATCGCGATTGCGCGGTGATAATTCGCAGAGGGTGTCGTATCGAGAATCGTCGCCGGCGGCGCTCCGGCCCGGACCAGTTGGGCTGCGAACAGATACAAAAGGGGCCCTTGTCCGGCCAGCACGGCGCGACCTGCAGGGATGAGGTCGGCGGTTTTCAGCAGGATCTGGGCCGCCCCGACGGTCATGACACCGGGCAAGGTCCAACCCGGAATTGGCATTGGGCGTTCGATCGCGCCGGTTGCAAACAAAATACGCCGCGCCCAAAGCGTTTCGCCGCGTGTCGGCCCGGCGAGATAGAGCCTGCCCTCCGGTTCGAGATGCCATAGAGCAGTGTTTGGCCGGTAATCGATCCCGCTCGCCCGCATCTCGGCCACCAGATGCTTGCCGGCCAAATAGTCTTGCCCGAGTGGTGAGTTGGAGCGGGCGCGCTCGACGCCGCGATAGATCTGACCGCCCGGCGCGCCCTGCTCGTCGATCAGGATCGTGTCGAGGCCCAGTTCACCGGCCATCGCAGCCGCGGCCATTCCGGCCGGGCCGGCACCGACGATCGCGAAATCGACCCTGTTCATGACGGTTGTCGGATCGGGTCGATCCGCGGCGCCCGGATCTGGCGGCGGATCTGCATTCCCGGCCGCACCTCGATCATGCAGCTTTGTCGATTGGGGACGCCGTCGATCTCGGCGAGGCATTCATAGCAGACGCCCATCATGCAATACGGCCCTCGCGCGGCACCCGTAACCGGAGTTTCGCGGATGCTGCAAAAGCCGGCGGCGAGCACTGCCGCGGCCGCCGAAGCGCCAGCCGGCACATGCACTATCGTACCTTCGACTTTGACCGCGATCGTCGCGGCGCCACTCTCAGGCCGCAACCGGAACATCGAACCGCTTTGCCGAGAACAGATCGAGTGAAGGATCGAGTGCACCCGCAGCGATCATCGGCGCCAGCAAATTGGCATGTGCGGCGGCGAGCGTAACGCCGCTATGGCAATTTACTGTAAAGGCGTCGGGAAAGCATTCCGATTGATCGTAAATCGGCAGCCCATCCGGCGGCATCACTCGCAGCGCCGCCCAGGCTCGGACGATCTGCAGCTCGCGCAGCCACGGGAATGACAGCACCGCACGGCGGGCGATCACCTGCATGACCGCCGCTTTCTGGCTGGTATCGAAGCCGACATCTTCTTGGCTGTCGCCGAGCATGATGCTACCTTCTTCGGTCTGGCGAATGGTTGTCGTCGGCATCGGCAGTAGAGTTTGCGCCCGCTCGGTGACCAGGATCTGCCCGCGTTCGGGTTTGACAGGAGCATCCAAACCAAAGCGTGGAGCCAACGCCGCGTTGCCGAGCCCGGCGGCGACAACCACCTTGGGGGCGGCGATCTCCCCGGCGGCAGTGGCAATGCGAAAATCGTGGGCTGCGACCGCAGCGTCGCTGACCATCGTGTTCGGCACGTAGCGGCCGCCCCGATCGACAAAGCCCTGATGCAGCGCGCGCAGCAGATTGAGCGGGTTCGCGTGCCCGTCATAGGGTGTCCAAGAAGCTCCGCTGACGGCCGGGCCAAGTCCAGGCAAGAGGTCGGCGACATCGCGATGGTCAAGCATGCGGTATTCAAAGCCAAAATTACCCGCTTCCCGGCGCATCTGCTCCATGCGTTCGCGCCGCTCGGCAAATTCGGCCTCCCCGAGGCAAAGATGAAGTCCGCCCGGGCGCTGATGACCTACTGCAATGCCTGTCTTTTTTGCGAGCTCGGCGGCGAGCACTGGCCATTCGTCGGCCGAGCGCCTGGTCCAGCGTTGATAGTGAGGCGCGCCCGCACCTTTGCTCTGCACCCAGACGAGACCGAAATTCCCGCGTGAGGCGCGAAACGCGACATCCCCCTCGTCCAGCATTACGGTTGCGAGCCCCTCTCTGACCAGGCCGTAGGCAATCGCCGACCCAACCAGCCCACCGCCGATAACAATTGCGTCGAAGCGCTGCACCCATTTCCCCTTTTGCGGCACGCAGCCGCGGATGCTCTAGAGCTCTTCTTTACAATGCCGACCAAAGGGAGCATAGCGCGAACCGATCGACGAACTGGGACCGCGGGCCGGATCGCCTGTTCAAAGATAGCAACCAACGAGCCCGGATCATGAGCAGGTATACGATCCGCGAGCGGGCCTCGCCCAACCATGCGGCGCGCGACGACCCGCTGCGGATCGATATGCTTGTCTTACATTACACCGGCATGCGCAGTGCCGCTGAGGCGGTCGAGCGGCTGTGTGACTCTGCGGCGCGGGTGAGCGCCCATTATGTCGTCGATGAGGATGGCGTGATCTGGCGTCTGGTGCCGGAGGCGCGCCGTGCCTTCCATGCCGGTATTTCGTGCTGGGAGGGGGAACACGACCTCAATCGTGTGTCGATCGGCGTTGAGATCGCCAATCCCGGTCATGAGTGGGGTTACCGACCGTTTGGGGAAGCGCAGATGCAGGCGGTCGGGTGGCTCTGCCGTGCGATTCTATCGCGTCACCCGATTCCCCCACATCGCGTGGTCGGTCATTCCGATATCGCACCCGCGCGCAAAACAGACCCGGGCGAGCTATTCGACTGGCCACGATTGGCGAGGTCCGGCATCGGTCTCTGGCCTGTGCCGGGCGGGATGGCGCATCATCGCCCGATCGACCGCAATCGAGCGCTCGCCAACCTCGTCGCGATCGGCTATTGCAATGCGGCAGAGGGGCCAGCGATTGCCGCGTTCCAGCGCCGCTTTCGCCCTGGACGCTGCGATGGCAAGCTCGATGTGGAAACCGCGCAGCGCCTCGGCGAAGTGCGCGCCGCCTACGACAATTCGCGGCGGCGCTGAACCACCGACGACATCTGCTGCGCTGGTCCTCGATCCGCGTTTGCGACGCCTCAATTGAGCCGCGAGGGCGGCGGGCGTCGCTGTTCGGCTTGACGGCGAACGATTTGGCCGGCGTGGTGATGGGCGAGCCGCCACACGCCGTCCTCGCGAACAAAAAAATTGCTGGCTACGAGCGTACCGCCCTCAAGCTCTTCTTCGCACAGCACCAAAGCCGTGTCGCTATAGAGTAGGACCCGCTCGTCAAAGCAGGCGATCCGCGGCGCATGAGGATTGGACAGGATCCCGCTCCAACTCGACATGATCGCGTCGCGTTCGGTCAGCGCCGTCCATCCTGGGTGAATGCAGGCGACCGGTGACCCCCGGGCCCACAACGCATCCATCGCTGCGATATCGCGCGTTGTGAATGCACGGTAGAATTCGAGGTTAGCCGCGAGCACAGCGTCGGCGTCGGTCATGACGATCCCGAATGTTGGTCGCAAGAGCCTACGCCCTTCGGTTACCGGTCGCCACCCGGTTTGCATGTGCAGCGAGGCAGCTGCCGCGTCGGCATAAGCCGAGCGCATCCCGACCCCGAAAAGGATCAGCCGCGCCGGTCAGCCGGTCTCGACAGTCGGGGTGAAGATGTAGCCAGTGCCACGCACCGTCTTGATCATCGAGGGCTTCTGCGGATCGTCCTCGAGCTTGCGGCGCAGCCGTCCGACTTGCACATCGATCGTCCGATCAAAGGGGCCGGCCTCGCGATTGCGCGCCAGATCCAACAGCCGGTCGCGCGTCAGCACTTGGTTGGCGTTGTTGACAAACGCAGCAAGCAGATCGAACTCGCCGGTGGTCAGCCGTACCTCCCGACCCGAAGGCGAAAACAGCTCGCGACTCGATAGATCGAGGTGCCAACCGGCAAAACGCGCCTGTGAGCGATGAACATGCGGCCGCACCGTGGTGCGGGTCGACACGCGCCGCAATACGCTTTTCACTCGCGCCAAAAGCTCGCGAAGATGAAACGGCTTGGGCAAATAGTCGTCGGCCCCCATTTCTAGGCCGATGATGCGGTCAACGGTTTCGCCGCGGCCCGTCAGAATGATGATGCCGACACTTGATTCCTCGCGTAGCGAGCGCGCCAGCGTCAACCCGTCTTCGCCCGGCAGCATCAAATCGAGGATAACGAGATCGACTGCAGATTGTGCGATGACCCGGCGCATGCCGCTGCCGTCGTGGGCTGTCGATACTCGATAGCCTTCGCTAGACAGATAATCCTGGACCATGTCGCAGATCTCTTTCTGATCGTCGACTATCAGTATATGGCCGTTATCGCTCATCGCGGTCCGCATCGCTTATGCGTGTTGAGTGTCCCGGCAAACGCCGGCCCGCAGCGGCTGCGGCCCCCTCGCAGTATATATAGGGCTATTATCACGAGCACATTATACATATAGTTACAAAATCTTACATAAAAACGGTCAGCAGACATTTTCGGATTACACCGCCCCGATAAGGTCCCGCCCATGGTCGGCTGCGGCCGATCGCCAGCATCGGGAGTCCTTTCGTGGCAGACATTTACAGCGAGATCGAAGCCGAGATCCCGCGCCTGCGGCGCTATGCCCGCGCCCTGACCCGCGACGTCACCATCGCCGACGATCTCGTTCAAGATTGCCTGACACGTGCGCTTGGCAAGCTGCATCTGTGGCAAAAAGGGACCGATCTGCGCGCCTGGCTATTTACGATCCTCCACAACCAATACGTTAATTACGTACGACGGTCAGTGCGCGAGGGCGCTTCCGTCGGACTGAGTGATAGCGAGCCTTTGCTGACCCGCGCCCCACAGCAGGGGCAGCGCCTCGAACTGCGCGATCTCGAACGCGCGATTGCAAAGCTTCCCGAAGAGCAGCAATCCGCAATTCTCCTCGTTGGTTTGGAGGGCATGCGCTATGAAGAAGTCGCAGCCGTTCTCGATGTGCCGGTCGGGACCATTCGGTCGCGGCTGTCGCGCGGTCGCGAAGCTCTTCGCAAGCTTGTCGGAATCGAGCCAGATGATCGCGAATTGTCCAGACCAGATGGCGCCGGGGTCCGACCCGACACGGCGCGCCGCGGGACGCCCTCCGTCAATGGAACTTCGCTTCACTTGCATACGCACAAGGCGAAAGCCCAACCCCGTTCTTTTGGCAAACCTGCTGCTGCAAGGGGTGTTGAGCCGAGCCTGGAGGGCAAGAGAAAGCAACGCGTATAAACATAGCGGTCGGGGGAACCAACCGGGCCAAGTCGCGTTTGACACCTCAGGCGGGTGCCGGGCGCCGCCTTTTTCTGCAGCCCGGCTTGGCAAAGTCTCCCTGTCGCGGGTTTGCCACCCGCAACCTTGCCGGCGTCGGCGCCGCCGACACCGGCTTTTTATTCCCGGGTTTGGGATCCGTCGACGCTAGGCGCGCGGTGGCGCCCATGACACGGAGCCCCATGGCACGGAGTTCGACACGTTGCTATCCACGATAGATTGGCGCACGATTTCCGAGTAGCTGCGACCGGGATCGTTGCGATGCGATGTGGTGGCGTAGCGCCACCGCCCGCCACGGGTGTCGCGAATATAATGATTGTCATAAACTGGCAGAATTCCTGTCATCGGCAGCTATATATTGGCCCATCTGATCAGATGGGGCGATGTAACGGATGCTGAGTACGACGCGCGACATGATCATGCCGACGGCGATCACCGGGTCCTATCCGCGGCCGTTGTGGTTTGATGCCAGTCTCAATGGCCAATCGTTCAAGGCGGCTCTCGGCCAGTCGCTGTTTCGTGAGCAGTATTTCGATGCTGTCGCCGCTATCATCAATGCGCAGGAGGCAGCCGGGCTCGACATCGTCACCGACGGCGACAGCCGGTTTGACCTCGCGGTCGGCGGCAAGTCCTGGTTCTTCTATCCGATCGAGCGGCTCCGGGGGATACACGGCCATCGCTCGACGTCGCAGGGCTGGATGGGACGGCACGGGCTCAAACCCGGTCATATCCTGTGGGAGGTGCAGGAAGCCTATCAGCCCGCTATCGTTACCGAGAAACTGACGCGCGGACCGCTCGAATACGCGGCCCTATGGCAGATCGCTCAGCGGCTTTCCGACCGACCCGTTAAATTCGGCACGATCTGTGCGCCGGCGCTCGCGAGCATGCTGTGGAACGAGCACTACGCTGACGACAAGGCCATGGTGCTCGATCTGTGCGATATCATGAACGCCGAATTGCGCGAGCTCGCCGCCGCGGGCTGCCCGGTGATCCAGGTCGAGGAGCCGCGCCATCACGGGCTGACGACAAGGCCTGACTGCACCGATGCCGATCTCGAATTCCAGACTGAGGCCTTCAACCGCCAGCTCGCCGGCGTCGACGCCGAGATCTGGGTCCACACCTGCTGGGGCAACCCCAATCAGCAGCGCGTCTATTGGGAGGTGCCGAGCTACGAGCGCGCGCTTCCGCATTTGCTGCAATTGAACGCCGACGTGATCACGTTTGAATGCGCCAGCAATGACGGCAAGGAGCTGCCGCTCTTCGCCAAGGTGAAGACCGACAAAAAGATCGGCATCGGCGTCGTCAATCACTGCAATACGATCGTCGAACCACCCGAGCATGTCGCCGCGCTGATCAAGAAGGCGCTCGAATACATCCCCGCCGAGCGTCTCGTGATCACGACCGATTGCGGCTTTGGCCGCGAGGGCCTGTCGCGCCGCATCGCCTATTACAAATGCGTGTCATTGGTCGCGGGGACCAATATCGTGCGCCGCGAACTCGGTCTGCCCGAAGCCCATATCCGCGCCGCCGACCCGAAGCTGTATTTCGCCGACGCCGAGAAGCAATAGCGGGTCGGCTCCCCGCATTTCGGGTCGGCTCGGTGGAGATCCGTACCGCCGTGCCGAAGGCGCTTTCTTTCGTTGCTAAAAAGCGGAATGATCTACACGGTGAGGATGGTTAACAGCCGGCTGCCGGGCTAGATGAACAACAACGGTTAGGCATCTCCGAAGTAAAAATGAAAGGCCGCCAACGCGATCGGCGCAAGGGAGGGGAGGGGGCAATGGCGAATATTGAGGAAGCAGGTCGAGCCTCGGCGCAAGCGGTGCCTCCAGACGCAATGCGCGGGCAAATCGCGGCGCGCATCGACCGGCTGCCATTGACCCGTGTGCAGTGGCAGTTGGCGATTTTGGTGGAGGCTGCCTGGGGCTTTATCATCTTTGACACCGACGGCATCGGTGCCCGGCTCTATCCGTTCGTCTGGCGCCCGCATCACGTCGTCACGGTGTTCCAGTATTCGGTGGTCCAGGCGTTGCAGGTCGGATTGGGCATTCTGCTCGGGGTCTTTTTGATGAGCTGGGTCGCCGACCGCCACGGCCGCCGCCCGGCCATGCTGCTCGCGACATTGCTCGGCGGGATCTGCGTCTGGCCGTTTGCTTATGTGACCAATTTCTGGGGGCTGGTCTTCCTTTCCGTTCTGAGCACGCTCGGCGTCGGCGGCATCGTCGCCACTCACTCGGTTTACCTCGCCGAGATGACCTCGCACGCAATCCGCAACCGGGTAATGCTGGCCTCGCAAGGGGTCACCGCACTGGTCGCCGTCTTGGTCGCCCTGCTCGGCTTCTGGCTGATCCCGGGGCAATGGCAGCTCTATCTGTGGATCAGTGCCGCGATTCTGCTCGTCGTTTTCCTGCCGCTGTTGTTTTGGCTGTTGCCTGAGTCGCCGCGCTGGCTCGAAGCGCGCGGGCATCATGCGGCGGCGGAGCGGGAAATCGAGCGGCTGGAAGAGCGCTGCCGCCGCGCCGGCCATCCCACCTTGCCCGACCCCGACCACGGCGTCCACCCTGTGCTGGTCGCCGATAAAGGCAATTCGCGCGAAATTTTCGCCAACCCGCAATATCGCGGCCGCACGATCGTGCTGATCGCGGTTTGGCTGCTCGGCTATGCCGGGCTGATTTATGGGACCGGCGCGTTTGCTGCCGTGTACATGGTCGACCATGGCGCCTCGGCGCATTTCGTGTTCCTGACCTTTGCCGTCTCCGGCGCGGTTATCTTCTTCGCTTTTCAGGTAAATTCCCGCCTGGGCGAGCGGGTCGAGCGCCGCGATGTGATGTCCGGCATGGCCGGGCTGTTCATCGTCTCGTGGATCGTGATCTATTTCTTCCCGAGTTTGCCGATCATCGCGGTGTTCTTTACAATCAGCCGCATCGGCGTCGCATTGTGGCTGTTTAATCTCTATAATTATACCGCGGTCGCCTATCCGACCCGCATCCGCTCGCGCGCCTTTGCCTGGACCGATGGGCTCGGCCATCTCGGGGCCTGGGCTGGCGTCACCTTGCTCGGGCCGCTCTATGTCCTCGGGCCCAATCACCTCGGCTGGATTTTGTGGATCCTGGTCCCCGGCGCATTGATACCCGCAACACTGATTCGCACCTTCGGCATCAAGCAGGCGGGTGTGGTGCTAGAGCAAATCTCAACCTGAGAGCGCATTCAGGCTGCCTTCGCAGCGGCCTCATTCGGCGCCGCCATAACGGATACGCACTACTTCGATCTGCTCGACACCCGAAGGGGCGCGCAGATCGACAACGTCGCCCTCGCGCGCCTTCAACAGAGCGCGGGCGACAGGTGAGACCCAGCTGACCTGGCCGCGAGCGAAATCGGCTTCGTCGATGCCGACGATCGTGACCGTGCTTTCGCTCCCTTCCACGGTGGCGTAGGTCACGGTTGCGCCAAAAAAGACCTGGTCGCGGCGCTTTTGCTGGTCCGGATCGATGATCTCGGCGCTTTCCAGCCGCCTGCTCAGAAAACGGATGCGCCGATCGATCTCACGCAGCCGGCGCTTGCCGTAAATGTAATCGCCGTTTTCCGAGCGGTCGCCGTTGCCCGCCGCCCAGGCGACGGTTTCCACCACTTTTGGCCGCTCGACCCGCAGCAACTGATGCAACTCGTCTCGCATCTGCTGGTGCCCGCGCGGCGTCATGTAGTTTTTCGTGCCGACGGGGAGATCCGGCACCTCCTGCGCCAGATCGGCCTCGCCCTCGGTTTCTTTGACAAAGGCTTTGCTCATCGGTGACCTCTGCTATGTGAACCGAATATCGCGGTTCAGCATCTGCCGAGATTTTCTAGCAAAATCAGTTCTACCTTCCAGTCCGGGGTTGGACGGATGAAGTCGACGAGATAAGTGGTGGCCGGGTCAAGCCCGGCCATGGGGAAATTGCCGTCGTCGAGGATTTCAGCTATGCCGCCGCGCGAGGTGGGGTCTCGCGCGGCGTTACGATCACTTCGAGCTTTTGCGACAGCCGCAAAATCGTGAACGGCACCGGCTTGCCGACCCGCTCCTCGGTCATCAGCCGGTGCAATTCGTCGATGTCAGCGACCGGAATGCTGTCAGCGGCGACGATAATGTCGCCACTGGTAAGCCCGGCGGCGCGTGCGGCGCCATCGGGTGCCGTCGATTGGATGCGCACCGCGGTCTCGCGCGCCAGATTGTGGAAGCGCACGACGCGCCGCGGCAACGGCACATTCTGCCCGGCCACACCGATATAGCAGCGCCGCACTCGGCCCTCGCGGATCAGCCGTGCGGCGACAAATTCGACCGTTGCCGCCGAGATCGAAAAGCAGATGCCCTGCGCCATGCCGATAATCGCGGTGTTGATGCCGACGACTTCGCCGGCCGCGGTGACCAACGGCCCTCCCGAATTGCCCGGGTTCAGCGCCGCGTCGGTCTGGATCACGCTATCGATCAGCCGGCCCGAGCGGGTGCGCAGCGAGCGGCCGAGTGCACTGACGACGCCAGCTGTCACCGTGCATTGAAAGCCGAACGGATTGCCAATCGCGACGACCAGCTGCCCGACCCGCAATCGCCGCGAATCGCCGAGGCGGGCGAAAGCAGTCGTTTCGCCGTCGAGCCGAAGTACCGCGAGATCGGTGTCGGGGTCGTCGCCGACGAGGTTCGTGCCAAGCGTGCGCCCGTCGGGAAATGTGGCCTCGATCTTGCGCGCGCTGCTGACCACGTGGCTGTTGGTCAAGACATAGGCGTCGGGGGTGAAAACCACGCCGGAACCGGCGCCGCTGCCGCTCTTGGCGCCTGTCACCTGCAGATGCAGCACCGCCGGGCCGACCTTGTCGACCGCGCCGATCACGGCGCGCGAATAGGCGTCGAGCAATGCGGCATCTTCAATCGCGGCGGATCCCGCAGGGGGTGAAGCGCCCGGTTCGATTTCTTCGGCGGTATCGTAAACGGGAAAAAGATGGGTATCCATGACAGAATAAAGTAGGAACAGATACAGAGCTTGGTAAGATGCAATTCGAACTCGTGACAGGCGGTGAACCAATGGCAGGAAGCGTCAACAAGGTAACTCTGATCGGCAATCTCGGGCGCGACCCGGAAATACGTTCGATGCAGGATGGCAACCGCATCGCCACCTTCACGGTCGCGACTTCCGACACTTGGCGCGACCGGGTCTCGGGCGAGCGCAAGGAACGCACTGAATGGCACCGGGTCGTAATCTTCAACGAGCGGCTTGCCGAGATCGCCGAGAAGTACTTGCGCAAGGGCTCGAAGGTCTATCTCGAAGGCTCGCTGCAGACCCGCAAATGGACCGATCAGAGCGGCCAGGAACGAACCACGACTGAGGTTGTGTTACCGCGGTTTCGCGGCGAATTGACGATGCTGGACGGCGGCCGCGGCGCCGCGGCGGGCGGTCCGCCAATCGACGCCGATGCCGACGACGGCTATGGCGGCGGCTATGCCGACGAATCAGTGGGGCGCGCCACATCGATCACCTCCGGCCGCGGCGGCGGCTCCCGCGGCCGCACCACCCGCGATGAACTCGATGACGATATTCCATTCTGAAAGGGGTGTATCGGATTTGCAAATAATGCTCTAACTAAATAGAAATAACTGTCACGCTTTGGATCTTCATAGAGTACTTTGGGATAAAAGCGTCGATTCGCTTCTACTCGATTATTGGCCGGCCAAGGGTCCGGAATGTCCGACCTGCGACGCAGCAGTCTCGGTGCCGAGATTTAGACGGTCTGGGCCGAGAACCGACGCGGAGGTGATTGCATCAGCCATGGCCGGGGGGTGTGGTCAGGCGGGTGAAGCCATCGGGGCTCCAATCTTCGCTGCCAACCCCGTGATGGACAAAGAATAGGCCTTGGGGATCGTATTTTGCTTTGATCGCGTGCAGGCGCGGGTAATGGGGTCCCCAGTACGCGGTCTGCCACTCTTTCTCGAAAAAGTCGCTCTCGGCGCCATAGGCGCCGGTCGCCGGCACGACCTTTTTCAACTCCCGCATCGCTTTCCCGATCTCGACGGCATGATGGCGCGCGGCGGCGAGGTCGGGCTCGTGACCTCGGAGTCCGGGAAAAGCCGGCGGGCCTTCGCCGGCGATGATCGCCAGCGCAAAAGCGTCGAGCACCGCCGGGTTCATCGCCGTCTCACGAGTGGCGGCAATGGCCTTTTCGGACCCGCCGGCGAGCCCCTTCTGCATGTGCAACTCAACCGACCATAACCGGCCCGCGGCCACCAACGCGTCGGCAAGCGCCCCGCGCCGGCCGGCGCGCAGCAGCTCGCGCGGCAGCCACACCGACTGAAACCCATAGAGAAAATGCCCGGCCTCGGCCAGGTTCGCCGACCAAAAGATATTGTCAGCGGGCGCCCTCGGCCGATCGTCGGCCAGCGCAGCTCCGGGAAAATGTGCCCGCAGAAATTCCGGGTTCCACGCGTCGCGGGCGCCAATGGTGACAATTGTCGGCGGCATCCGCAACGTGAAATCCTGCGGCGAGGCCGTGATCCAAGAAAGAAACGGTCGCCACACGGCCTCGGCTTGTTGGCGGTCGAGCCCCTGGAACGACATGCGGATGTCGAGCCGATTACCGGGTCGCAGAGTGACGATCTCGCCCCAATGGGGGTTCAGCAGGTCGTCCGCGAAAAAATCGATGAACCGGCCGACCAGCCGGCGAAAAGCGACCTCGGAGGAAGCGTAGACCGTCGCGTGAACCACGCCCATAAAGGCCGGCAGCTGGTGAGTTTTCAGGGTGAGTCGGGTCACGACGCCGAGGCTGCCGCCACCGCCGCCCTTTAGCCCCCAGAACAGATCGGGGTTGGTACACTTGTTAGCGATCCGCACGGCGCCATCGGCGGTGACGATCTCGGCTTCGAGCAACCCGGCCGCAGCGATCCCGAAATTCTTCGAAAAGCTGCCGAACCCGCCGGCCTGAACCAGCCCCGCGACCCCGACCGTCAGGCAGCCACCGCCCTGCACATAACGGCCGCCCTCGGTTGTCACCTTGTTGTAGGTGTGGCCCCAGATCGCCCCGGCGCCAACCCTGGCCGCAGGCTGCGGCGGCTCTCGACTGGCACAGCCGCGACCGACGAAATCGTCGTGCAAGGTCGCCTCGTTTATCCGGCGCGTCCATATCAACAACAAATCGGCGGCGTTCGAGGCGCCGAGATAAGAGTGACCACCACCTTTGACGACAAGCCGCAAATTGTTTTCGCGGGCAAAATCGACGGCGGCAACCACGTCGTGCGTAGTTTCGGCAGCCACGGCATAAACGCTCGGCTGCGACGTCCAGGCGTCGACCCACCCCGCGGTCTGCGTCAGATTGAGCTGGTCGCCGAGGAAATAGGGGTTTTTGAGTTCGCGGAACAAATCGCGGCATGCGGCACCCTGCGGCGCATCGCGGCAGAGATCGAGGGGCGAGGACACCTTGATCAGCCGGCCACCCACGTCCCGATTCAGCCGGGCCCAGCTCGCGGCGTCAGGCCATCCCGGATCAGAAGGCCGCACCCGCCGAAATGGCGCGTTTGTAGGAGCACGAGCTGCAGACCCGCCGAACCGCGGCAAAATCGGGAGGACCGCAGCCGCCGCGGCGCGTTTTAATAAACTTCTTCGGTCCATCGATAGCTTCCGGGTCTATAATGGCAGCGGAGCTTTTCTTACCGATCGAACGGGAGGAAATCATGGGCGAAATTCTTGGGATCGGGGTCACGCATTTTCCGGGGCTGATGCTGCCCGACGCCTATATGAGCAGCTTTCTGACGCGCACGCTCAAAAGCGAACGCATTCCAGCCGAGCTGAAGGATCCGAAAAGCTGGCCCGAGCCGTTGCAGCGCGAACTTGAGGCCAACGAAAGCGGTGCGGCCGCGGCCGAGCACCGCCGGCGTTTGGTCGGCGGCTTCCGTGCGGCGCGCAAGGCGCTCGACGACTTCGCGCCCGATTTTGTGGTGATCTGGGGCGACGACCAGTACGAGAATTTCCGCGAGGACGGCGTTCCGTCGTTCTGCGTGTTCGCACTCGATGGGGTCGAATGCCGGCCGTTCGCCCGCGCCGGGCGCGCCGAACTCGGCAACGCCTGGGGCCTGCCGTCGGATACGGTGGTGCCGGTCAAGGGCCACCGCACCGCCGGCAGCTGGCTCGCCGCGTCGCTGATCAAGGCCGATTACGACGTCAGTTACGCCTACAAGATGCGGCACGAGCTCGGGCTGCCGCACGCCTTCATCAACACGATCCTGTTCCTCGACTACGACCGGCAGCGGGTTCCCCTATCCGGTGGTGCCGTTCCACGTGAATTGCTACGGCTCCTCGGTCATCGCCAAGCGCGGGTCGAGCGCGCACCTGACCGGCGAGGCCGACCCCAATGCGGTCGATCCGCCAGGCCCCAACCCGAGCCGCTGCTTCGATGTCGGTGCCGCAGTCGCGCGCAGCTTGGCGGACAGCCCGTGGCGGGTAGCGCTGATCGCGTCCTCAAGCTGGTCGCACGCATTTCTGACCGCCAAGCACCATTGGATATATCCCGATGTCGACAGCGACCGGGCGCGCTTCGACGAACTCGCCTCGGGCAATTACGCGCGCTGGCGCAATCTGACGACCGAGCAGATCGAGGATGCCGGGCAGCAGGAATTCCTGAATTGGGTCACTCTCGCCGGCGCGATGAATGCTCTCGGCCGCAAGCCCGAGATCATCGACTACGTCGAATCCTACCTGTTCAACTCGGACAAGTGCTTCGCCCTGTTTCGGCCATAACTATTTGCTATGTACCTCCAGGCGCGGCGATGCCGCGCCTCGGGGCGGCCGCGGCGAACATAACTTTGGATAAATTTGCAATGAAACGGACGATCGTACAATTTGGACTTGCTGCGATACTTGCAGCTGGCACGCTCGGTTTTGCACAACAGAGCAGCGCTGCCACCTGCGTCAATGGGGTATACAGAGCCGGATGCACCGGACCGAACGGGGCGGCCGTCGTTCACAAAGCGCCAGTCTATCACAGACCGGCGGTGAGCTGCGCCAACGGCGTCTATCGAGCGGGATGCGTCGGACCGCATGGCGGTACAGTCGTCCGCAAGCCATAGTATAATGTGATCCGATTGCCGCTCCGACTTGCGGACGGCGTATCAGGATCAAACACGCTCCCAGTCAAAGCGCGGCTTGGTGCCACTGCCATAACGCTTTAAGGCACCGGTCTCGCCTGTCGCATTCGGGCGCGAAAACACCCAATTCTGCCATGCCGAAAGCCGCGCAAAGATCTTGGTCGCGATGGTCTCCGGTCCGGCAAAGCGCAGATTGGCTTCCATGCCGGTCAGTGCGTCGGGCGACAGGCTTGCACGCTCTTCGAGTGCCAAACGGATCTCGTCGTCCCAATCGAGTTCGTCCGGCGTGAACGTCACGAGACCTGCGGCCAGCGCCGCGGCGCTATCGAAGGCGCCGGCAGCGATTTCCACGTCCTCCGAATTGAAGCGCGCCGCTAGCCGCGTGCGCCCATTGATCATTTCGAGGCCGCCGAAATTGATGGCCCCCAGCGCCACTTGCGGGCCGTCCGCCAGCATGTAGCTGCGATCTGCCGCGAGCGCCAACTCGAACAGGGTGCCGGCAAAACACGACCCTTGGTCGATGATCGCGAACAGGCTGCGCGAGGAGACCTCGAGGCGCTGCAGCGCACGGCGCAAACATCCGATCGTCTCGCGCACAAACCAGTGATCACGATGCCTGACCATCGCCGCATCGCAAGCGAGCATGGTCGCGATATCGCCGCGGGTTTTCAGCACGACCGTGCCGATCTCGGGCTCGTTTGCGCGCAATAATAAGATCGCGTCGTCCAATTCGCGCGCCATCGCGAGTGGCCACCAACCTGCGCCCGCCGCAAGGATGCCATCGATGTCGACGGGCGCGTCCGCGGCCTCCGGCCCTCTCACCGTGACCGTAGCGACGCGGCTCGCGCGGGCGATCTCGACCGCGACGCGGGGGTAGCGCCAGCCATCGGCGTCAATGCCGCGCTCGAGCGGCGGCAGCAGCACGCCCGCGCCCTCGCCCGTGCGATCGCTCGAGGCTGCGAGGGCTGCGGCCCGCTCATCGACGAGCTGCGGAAAGCGGGCCGGTGGTGCTACATGGTCGACAAGACGCCACGCCTTGGCGCGATCGGCGCGAACCCCTTCGGCGGTGGTGCAGAAGACGTCGGCCAAGTCGCGCCTGACCTTGCGCTTGTCGACGAGGCGGGTCAGCCCACCGGTGCCGGGCAACACCCCGAGCAACGTCACCTCCGGCAGGCTGACGGTGCTCGACCGATCATCGACCATGATGATCTCATCGCAGGCGAGCGCCAGTTCATAACCGCCGCCAGCGCAAGCGCCATTGATCGCGGCGACGAATTTGATCCCCGAATGGGCGCTCGAATCCTCAATACCGTTGCGCGTTTCATTGGTGAATTTGCAGAAATTGACCTTCTGCGCGTGGCTCGCCAGCCCCAGCATGTAGATGTTGGCGCCCGAGCAGAACACCCTTTCGCGGCCGCTGGTAAAGACCACGACCCGCACCTCGGGATGCTCAAAGCGGATGCGGTTCAGCGCATCCGCCAGCTCGATATCGACGCCAAGATCATAGGAATTGAGCTTTAGCCGATATCCCGGTGCGAGCCCGCCCTCCTCGTCAACGTCGAGCGTCAAGGTCGCGACCGCCCCCTCAAAGGCCAGGCGCCAGTGGCGGTAACGAGCGGGATCGGTGTCGAAGGTGATCATCATTCTCTCGGTGCCGCCATTATAGCCGCAGCGTTACAGAGATGCTTTTCTTTCCCCGGTACGGCAAGCTTGTTCCCGAAGGGCAGGAGATGCGATGAAGCACCCGTCGACCTATAACGCGGCCGTCGATCTGATCGGGCGAAACCTTGCGGCTGGGCGCAGCGACAAGATCGCGTATATTGATGACCACGGTCGTTACAGCTATGCCGATCTGGCCGATCGGGTCCGGCGCTTCGCCAATGCGATGCGCGCACGCGGAATACACCGCGAGCAACGCATTCTGCTCTGCCTCCACGACAGCATCGATTTTCCGACCGCTTTCCTCGGCGCTATCGAAGCCGGGATTATACCCGTCGCGGTCAATACCCAGCTCGGCCCCGAGGAATTCGCATTCATGCTGGCGGATAGCCGCGCCCGACTGATCGTCGTCTCGGCGCCGGGACTGCCCGCGATGCAGCAGGCCCTTGCCTCACTGATCGGCCCGAGGCCGGAGATCATCGTCTCCGACCCTTTGGGGAACGGCAGCGGCGGGTTCGGAGCGGTGCTCGGTGATGCGTCGGCAACGGCCGATCCTGCCCCGACCCATCCCGACGAGCCGTGCTTCTGGCTTTATTCATCGGGCTCGACCGGGCGCCCAAAAGGCACGATCCATGCCCATGCCAGTTTGATCGCGACGGCGGAGCTTTATGCCATCCCGGTGCTCGGCATCGAGGAGAGCGACATCGTCTTTTCGGCGGCGAAATTGTTCTTCGCCTACGGCCTTGGTAACGCACTGACCTTTCCGCTCGCGGTCGGCGCGACCAGTGTTTTGACCGCCGAACGCCCGAGCCCGGCGCACGTTGCCCATGTATTGCGGCAGAGGCGGCCGACGATCTTTTGTGGCGTGCCGACGCTCTACAACGCGATGCTGGCGAGCCCCGATCTGCCGCATCGCGGATGAAATTGCCTTGCGGCGATGCGTTTCGGCCGGCGAGCCGCTGCCGGCCGAGATCGGCCGGCGCTGGGCCGCACGCATCGGTGTCGACATTCTCGACGGCATCGGCTCGACCGAGATGCTGCACATTTTTCTGAGTAACTGGCCGGATGATGTGCGCTACGGCACCACCGGCAAGCCGATCCCCGGTTATCAGCTCAAAATCATCGGCGATAATGAGCAAAAGGTTAGGCGCGGCGAAATCGGCGATTTATGGGTTAATGGCGCCACCGCGGCTTGCGGCTATTGGAACAATCGCGCGGCCAGCCGCGCGACCTTTCTCGGCCCTTGGACACGTACCGGCGACAAGTATTACGAGGACGAGGACGGCTATTACGTCTATTGCGGGCGCAGTGACGACATGATGAAGGTGAACGGCATGTTCGTCTCGCCGGCCGAGGTCGAAGCCGCGCTGATCGCGCATGGTGACGTTCTCGAAGCCGCGGTCGTCGGTGCGGCCGATGCTGACGGTTTGATCAAGCCCAAGGCGTTTGTCGTCGCCAAACCTGGCATTGTGGCCGGTCAGGCACTGGCACAGGCCCTCGAAGAGCACGCAAAAGACTGCCTGCCGTCGTTCAAACGCCCGCGCTGGATTACCTTTGTCGAGGAATTGCCAAAAACTGCGACCGGCAAAATCCAGCGCTTCAAACTGCGCGAGACAACCACCTCGTCCCGTTAACCCTTCGCCCTTAGCGCTGGACGCGTTCTGCTGCCCGGACCTTGGCGATGCTGCTGCCGATGCCGGCCGCGATATCAGTGTCGGAAGCGGGCTCTTTTCCGATACTCGCGCGGGGAGCCTCAGGCGGTCAGAACTTCGAGCAGGTGCCCGTTCGGGTCCTTGAAGTAAAAGCCGCGACCGCCGTGGCGATGGTTGATCGTCATGTCTTCAGAGGAACGCGGACCGCTGCCATAAGCGATGCCTTCGGCTTTGACCCGGTCGAAGATCCCATCGAACTCCGCCTCGCTGACCTTAAAGGCATAGTGGTGGCGTTCGAATTGGTCCCAATTATCGAAATCGATGGTCAGGGTGTCGTTGATCCTGACCGGCGCGAAATGCGACATCGGTCCGTCATAACTGAGCCCGAAGATCCGAGCGAAAAACCGTGCCGATGCCTCCTTGTCATGGGCGGGCACGATCGTGTGGTCGAGATGAATAGTCATCAGCCTCTCCCTTCCTAACCCCATCAGAGATGAGATCCGGCGCCATGCGGCGCAAGCCGCGCCGCTGCTGCTCATAACGTTCAACGTTACCAACTCCGATGTGAAACGGCTCACAGTTTTTTCAACATTACAGAGCTATCTGTGAGCAGCCCCGAACTGCTCCGCGCGGCATTGGCGTTTCGCCCGAGCCGACAAGGCGAGTGCCGCACCTCCACCGACCAAATTATCGGAGTGGCGCGGCTCGGGCTCGATCCGATATCTCTTGGAGAACAGCCATGGACGACCAACAGATCACATCACCGCACAATCGCGTTCCACGATCGCTTGCACTGCGGACCGGGGTCGCCGGACGCGACGCCTTTATCCCCCCACCCGCGCAGATCGACAATGGCGACAAAGCCCGTTACGCGGACAAGTCCGGGACTTACACGAAAGGCATTCTGCAAACAGGCGTTGGATTGGTAGATCTGGCGGCCTACGAAACTTTTAAAAAGGCGCTGCGCACCGGCGACCCCGCCGACTTTGCAGCGATCACGCTGGGCGGCCCGCGTACGCTGAACGGGCCGCAAGGTGGTTTGGCCTTCTATCTCGACTGCCTCGATGCCAGCCAATTCGCGGTAGCTCCGGCCCCGGCTTTGGCTAGCGAGGATTATGCGGCGGAACTGGTTGAGCTGTACTGGGCGTCGCTGCTGCGCGATGTTCCGTTCTCCCATTACGCCTCGGATCCGATCGCGGTGAAAGCGGCAACCGAGTTGTCCTCGATGCCGGCCTATAAAGGGCCGCGGAATGCGAGCAACTCCGTAACCCCCGACCTGTTGTTCCGCGGCAATTTTGCTGGCGAGACACTTGGCCCCTATGTCTCCCAGTTGATTGTTCAAAACACCAGCATGGGGGCTCTGCCGATCATTCAAAGATACACGACGTTCAAAAAGAACATCGACTTTATGAAGGACCCGACCACGTTCTTGCAGGTGCAAAACGGCATCTCGACCGGATTGCAGCTGCAGACCGATGCGTCGCTGTTTTTACATGACGGTCGCGGGTTTGCTGCCTACACCCATTCGGATGTGCTGTATCAGGCATATTTCACAGGATATTTGGTGTTGAATACGATCAACGGCGGTAATCCCGCGCCGTTGAACCCGGGAAATCCCTATGTCGGATCAAAGACTTAAAACGGCTTTGGTACATTCGGGCAACCGGATATCGCGGCTACTCTGGCTGCCGTCGCGCGCGAGGCGCTCAATGCGGTATGGTACCAGAAATGGTATGTGCATCTTCGCCATCGGCCGGAATCGGGAGGAGCGATCGTTTATTTGCAGAGGATCGGCGAAGGCAACATGATCGAAGGCCATGTCAGCCCGACCGTGCTAAACTCACAGGCGGTGCAAACCAGCTTTGCAACTAACAAAAGTTATTTCCTGTCGCAGGCCTTTCCCGAAGGGTCGCCGACCCACCCCGCCTATCCAACTGGACACGGTGCTGTAGCCGGTGCCTGCATTACGGCGCTCAAATTCTTTTTCGACGGCAACTTTGTCATTCCGAACCCGAAAGTGCCATCGGCCGATGGAACAGCGCTTAACGATTATACCGGCAGCGATGCCGGACAGCTCACGGTCAATGGTGAATTGCACAAGCTGGCGCACAATATAAGCTTTAGCCACGGCATTCATGCCGGCATCCATTGGCGCAGTGACAGCGATACCTCGATCCAATTGGGCGAAGCGGTGGCGCTGAGCTATCTGCGTGACCTCGCGCACACTTACAATGAGAAGTTCACTGTGCAGCTGACGAAATTGGACGGTACAATCGAGACAATCACTAATCGGTGAAATGGTCAGCGCGGCCGAGAGCGCCCTCAGCCGCGCATTTACAAGCGCCGCAATGGCCCAATCCGCGGCGCTATTGCATAATTCAGCTGCACGAGGATGATGAACCCGATGCTCCAATAGGTGCTGATGATCGAGAGCAATGCGCCGAGCCCATATAGCACTTGGGCGACGATGATACGGCACTCGATCGAGCGCGCCACGCCCTCTGCGGGATCATGGCGCACGAGCGCCGCCCGGCTCGCATAACGCCAGCTCGCGAGCAGCAAGAGACCGAACAGCAGAATATTCGCCCAATATAGCAAGAGGGCCGCGCGATAACGGATAAATTCGGCCATTAGTCCGGTCGAAAACGGCATCAAAGTCGCAGCGAACAGAAAAGCGAGATGGATCCAGGTCAGGTCGCGATCGGTGCGCGACAGATGATTGAGCTGCGTCTGCTGCCCGACCCAGAAGATCCCGAGGGTCAGAAAGCTCATCAGGTAGACGACGAGCCGGGGCGCAAGCCCCCATAACGCTTGCAGCAGATCGGCTTCACCGCGGATTGCAGCGATTGCCGGAGCGTGCAGATCGAGCACCAGCAACGTCATCGCCACTGCAAAAATGCCGTCGCTGAGCGCCGCCAGCCGCTCGACGTTCTGGCCAGCGATTTGATTGTAGTCAGGGCGCATCGCGGCGAGCCCTTTGTGGTGGAACATGAAAGCCATTATATCGGCGCCTTATCGCCCTACCGAGCGCACCAGCAGCAAAGGCCGCAGAGCGGTTATTGTTGAAGCAGCCTCGATCCCAAAGGCACAAAAAAGTAGCAAATCTCCCTAATCCACTAGAATTTGTTTGATCTTTCCCGGTTTGTCGTATTAGAGACCCCAATTCACCGAAGTTAGGGGAACATCACCGATGAACTCACAAGATCCGCCAAGAAGCGGTGGGCTCGGGCCGGTAACGAAAATTATCGCCAGTTATGTAGGCAACCATACAGTTTCAGCGGATCAGCTGTCTGAATTGATCGCCTCGGTCGATCACGCGATTCGTCATCTGGGAATGCCAACCCAGCCGCCGGCGGCGCGCGCGCCGGCAGTCCCGATCAAGCGATCGGTGCAGCATGATCACGTCGTCTGCCTGGAATGCGGTTTTCGGGGCAAGACGCTGCGGCGGCATCTTGGAACCCGGCACGGAATGCAAGTCGCCGAGTATTTGCGCCGCTGGAAATTGCCGAGCGATCATCTGCTGACCGCACCAATCTATTCCGAACAGCGTTCGGCAATGGCGAAGGAGCTTGGTCTCGGCCATCAGCGCGGCCGCAGCCAGGACGGGAGTTGGCGCGCCCGAGGTTGAGCGCGATACCGCCGACATAAATTCTCGGTAATTCATTTCGGTTCGGGCGCGGCCCTTATCCGCCGGCATCTTGCGCGCTCGCGGCGGGCCCAAAGGTCTGGGCTAACCGCCCGCACATCAGGACGCTCGTGTTGGGCAGTTCGTCGGATGATAATTCGCGTGATTGGACGCAATAAAAGATCGGTTCGCGGGGGGAGTTTCGGTTAAACTAGTGCGGCGTCCAGCCCCGAGGCACCGATGGCCGTCACCCGCCGTCTCGCCGCGATATTTGCCGCCGATGCGGCGGGTTATTCGCGGCTGATGGGGGCGGATGAAGAGGGCACGCACGCCGCACTCCAGGCGATCCGGCGCGGAATTGTCGATCCCAAAATCGCCGGGCACCACGGCCGCGTCGTCAAGACCACCGGTGACGGCCTCCTGGCCGAATTCGCCAGCGTCGTCGATGCGGTGCGCTGTGCCATCGAGATGCAGCGCGCGATGGTGGAGCATAATGCCGATGTGCCCGCGGATCGGCGCGTCGAGTTCCGCATCGGCATCAATTTCGGCGACATCATTATCGACGCCGATGACATTTATGGCGACGGCGTCAACATCGCCGCCCGCCTCGAAGCCCTGGCCGAGCCCGGCGGCGTCTGCGTCTCGGCGCGGGTGCAAGAGGACGCCGGCGGTAGGCTTGATGCCGCCTTCGAAGATTTGGGCGAGCAGAGCCTCAAAAACATCGCCCGCCCGGTGCGAGTGTACCGGCTGCGACCCGAAGGCCCCCTCCCTGGCCCTCCCCCGCCTGCGGGGGAAGGAAGCGCGCACAGTGAGTTGAAGCCCGCGGGCTTGACCCGCGGAGCGCGGGTGGGGGCTGCCGAGCCGCCGGCTCTGCCGCTCCCCGACAAGCCGTCGATCGCGGTCTTGCCGTTTCAGAACATCACCGGCGATCCCGAGCAGGAATATTTCGTCGACGGCATGGTCGAGGAGATCATCACAGCGCTGTCGCGCATCCGCTGGCTCTTCGTCCTCGCCCGCAATTCGAGCTTCACGTACAAGGGGCAAGCCGTTGATGTGAAGCGGGTCGGGCGCGAATTGGGCGTGCGGTATCTCCTCGAAGGCTCGGTGCGCAAGGCTGGCAATCGCGTGCGCATCACCGGGCAGCTAATCGAGGCCGAAACCGGTGCGCACCTTTGGGCCGACCGCTTCGACGGTCTGCTCGAAGATGTGTTCGATCTGCAGGACAAGGTGGCGTCGAGCGTCGCTGGAGTCATTGAACCGGCGCTCCAGGCCGCGGAAATCCGGCGGTCGGCGGAACGACCGACGAGCGACCTCACCGCCTACGATCTCTACCTGCGCGCCCTCTCGCTCTACGAGGGGAGCAGGGCTGGGGTCCAGGAGGCATTGGAACTGCTCGGACGGGCGATCGAACGCGATCCGGGTTACGGTCCGGCCCTTGCCCTGGCCGCACACTGCCACCAGGTGCTCGACATCATCGGTTGGAGCAAGGACCCGGCGACGAACCGCAACGAAGGCATTGATCTTGCCCGGAAGGCACTTCGGGTCGCCAGGGACGATCCCGATGTCCTTGGCCGCGCTGCCCACGCGTTCGGTTATTTCGGCGAAGACCTCGATGCTGCCATCGCCTTGAGCGACCGCGCCCGGGAGCTTAACCCGAGCTTCGCCCTTGGGTGGTTCCGCAGCGGTTGGCTCAGGCTGTGGCACGGAGAACCCGACCTGGCGATTGAGCATTTCCAGACTTCGTTGCGCCTCAGCCCTCGTCATCCTATCGCCGCATCTTTCCTAGGGATCGGTGTCGGCCATGTTCTTAGCCGACAGTTTGAGGAGGCCAGGGCGATGCTGCTCCGTTCGCTGCAGGAGTCTCCGAACTCCGTGCCGACTCACCGATGGCTAACAGTTTGTTGCGCGTATATGGGACGGCTTGAGGAGGCCCGCGAGACGATCAATCATCTGCGGGCGATCATGCTCGACGCTGCGCCGGGCGCATCGCCGTACTGCAACCCCGAGCACCGCGAAGCGGTGCAGGATCGCCTGCATGCCGTCTTGCGCAATGGCGCATCGCCGTACCGCAACCCAGAGCACCGCGAACTGTATCTTTCAGGCCTGCGGCTGGCGCTGGGCGAGACGGTATGACTGCCACCTACCACCATCCTATTCGTTGAATTAGCCGGTGTTCGCGCGGAGATCGGCGTCGATAACGCAAGCAGCCGGGCAAGATTGGCGCTATGCTCTGCCGCCCGGCCGTTTCTCGCTACGGAGAAGGCCAGTGGCTGCTGTCGCTTAACAGAGACGACTGGCTAACAAGGGGAGGAAGTAATGCCTGAGCTGAAGGGCGGTTGTCTCTGTGGAGCGGTGCGCTATAGGATAACGGCGGAACCGGTGACTTCGACCGTATGCCATTGCCGCGACTGTCAGAGATTTACCGGCAGCGCATTCGGCGCCCTGGTGTACGTGCCTAAGGAGGCACTGACGATCGAGGGCACGATGAAAACGTTCACTAGCCTCGGCGGCAGCGGGAAGCCGATGCTGCGACATTTCTGCCCGGAATGCGGCTCGTCGATTGCGCAGGAGCCAGGAACCCGGCCGGGCGTGGTGGTCCTCAATGTCGGAACTCTCGACGACCCGAAATTGATGACCCCGGCGCGCGAGATATTTTGCGACGACGCGTTGCCGTGGGTGCAAACGGTCGGCGACATGCCGCGCTTTGCCAAACGGCCAGTGTGAGGCAGGTGAAAATTACCACCAATTTCGTTTATCTCCACGGCCTCGAAGAATATTGCTATTTGCCGCCGGCTCCGCAACGGCTGCGAACCAGCAGTCGACACCTCGCCAGCGCGCCCTTCTGGGGCGCGCTGATAGGGGCGGCCGACGGCCGCGGCGGTCAAACTGAGTAGTACATCTGGAATTCGATCGGGTGGGGGGTGTGCTCGAAATTGTACACTTCCTCCCATTTCAATTCGATATAGCTTTCGATCTGGTCCTGGGTAAAGACGTCGCCCTTCAGCAAAAAGGCGTGGTCATGGGCGAGTTCACCCAGCGCCTCGCGCAGCGAGCCGCAGACGACCGGGATGTCCTTCAACTCCTCGGGAGGCAGATCGTAGAGGTTCTTGTCGATCGGGTCGCCCGGGTGGATCTTGTTCTGGATGCCGTCCAGGCCCGCCATCATCATCGCGGCAAAGGCGAGATAGGGGTTGGCGGCGGGGTCGGGATAACGCACCTCGACGCGTTTGGCCTTGGGGTTCGAAACAAACGGGATGCGGCACGCGGCCGAACGGTTGCGCGAGGAGTAGGCCAGCAACACCGGCGCCTCAAAGCCCGGGATCAGGCGCTTGTAGCTGTTTGTCGTCGGGTTGGTGAAGGCGTTGATCGCCTTCGCGTGCCGGATGATGCCGCCAATGTAATAAAGTGCGGTTTCGGAGAGATCGGCATAGAGGTTGCCGGCAAAGAGCGTGTTCTCGTTCTTCCACAAGGATTGGTGGGTGTGCATGCCCGAGCCGTTGTCGCCCATCACGGGCTTCGGCATGAAGGTAACGGTCTTGCCGTATTGCTGGGCGACGTTCTGCGTCACGTATTTGTAGATCTGCATGTGGTCGGCGGTGTCGACCAAGGTCGAAAACTCAAAGCCCAATTCGGCCTGGCTAGGCGCCACCTCATGGTGGTGCTTTTCGACCTTGAGTCCCATATCGGCCATCACCGAGAGCATCTCGGCTCTGAGATCAGCCTGGCTGTCGACTGGCGGCACTGGGAAATAGCCGCCCTTGATAGGTGGCCGGTGGCCGGTATTGCCATCGGGGAATTCCTTGCCCGAGACATAGGGCCCCTCGGTGCTGTCGATCGCATACATCGCCCCGTTCATGCCGGCCGAATAGCGCACATCTTCAAAGATGAAGAACTCGGCTTCAGGCCCGAAATAGGCAGTGTCGCCGATGCCGCTTGCGACCAGATAGCGCTCGGCTTTTTTCGCGGTCGAACGCGGGTCGCGGCCATAGGGTTGGCCGGTCAGCGGTTCATGCACATCGCAAAAGACGATCAGCGAGGTTTGCGCCGCAAACGGGTCGAGCACCGCGGTCGCACAATCCGGCACCAGCATCATGTCGCTCTCGTTGATCGCCTTCCACCCGGCGATCGACGAGCCGTCAAACATCACCCCTTCCTCGAGGAAGTTCTCGCTGATCGTGCGCACGTGATGCGCCAGGTGCTGCCATTTGCCGCGCGGATCGGTAAAACGAAAATCGACGTATTTGACCTCGTGCTCTTTGATCAGTGCCATCACTTTGCCGGTATCGGACATCTCACGGCTTCCGTTGTTGAATTTCCAGAATCATCTCAAGGTGCTTGCTTACGCCAGGGCAGGACAAGCGATCAATACCCGATCATCGGTCAAATGGTCGCCGGCTGACACAAGGGTTATAGCCCGATCTGCCGACGCCTCGCCCTAAATCGCATCAGGCCCACGCTCTCCGGTACGGATGCGGATTGCCTCGTCGATACTGGCTACAAAAATTTTGCCATCACCGATCCGGCCGGTGTGCGCCGCTTGCTGGATCGCCTCGACCGCACGCTCGACCAGCGCGTCCTCCATGACGACTTCGATCTTCACCTTGGGCAGAAAGTCGACGACGTATTCAGCCCCGCGGTACAGCTCGGTGTGACCCTTTTGCCGCCCGAACCCCTTCGCTTCGGTGACGGTAATGCCCTGGATCCCGACCGCATGAAGGGCATCCTTCACTTCATCGAGTTTGAACGGCTTGATGATGGCCTCGATCTTCTTCATCGCCTGTCGAACTCCTTGGACCCGCTTGAGCCCACGCACGGCCCATGCCAACCCGAACCGGTGATCGGACCTGCAGTTTTTGTGCGCTTGCCGGGCGGTCCCACCGGCCAAAACAGCGCGCTTGTGCCTATTTTCTAATCAATTATCCTGAGAGGCGCAATCGATCCGCCTTAAAGATCTGTCTTACTCTGAAGTATTATCGGCCGAGAGGGTTGCCAGGAACTTATCGATCCGCGCGATCGCCTCGGCGATTGCATCGCGGCTGTTGGCGTAGGAAAAACGCAGATAACCCTCGCCGAACTCACCAAAGCTGGTGCCGGCGATAGTCGCAACCCCGACCTCTTCGAGCATTCGGCCTTGCAATGTGCGGGCGTCGAGCCCGGTCCCGGTCACGTTCGGGAAGGTATAAAAGGCACCGCCCGGACGAGCGCAGCGAAAGCCGGGCAAACGGTTCAGCGCCTCAACGATGTATTGGCGGCGCTCGGCAAAAGCCTCAACCATGCGGCGTACCGGCTCGCGCGGGCCGGTCAGCGCCGCGATTCCGGCGAATTGCGCAGCGGCGTTGACGCAAGAATGGCAATTGATTGCCAGCCGCTCGGCGGCGGCAAACAACGCCGGAGGCCACACGCCGTAGCCGAGCCGCCAGCCAGTCATCGCATAAGTTTTGCTCCAGCCATCAAGCAGGATCAAACGGTCGCGGATTGATGGATAGTTGAGCAGGCTTACATGCTCAGCGCCGTCATAGAGGATTTCGCCATAGATCTCGTCGCTCAGGATCGCGACCTGCGGATGGCGTTCGAGTCCGACGATCAAATGGTCAAATTCGGCGCGCGGCACCACGCCGCCGGTCGGGTTGGCCGGGCTATTGATGATCATCAGCCGTGTATGAGGGGTGATCTTTTCCAGTACCTCGGCAGCGCTGAACGAAAAGCCGGCGCTTTCATAGAGCGGGATCGGCACCGGCACGGCGCCCGAAAAACGGATCACGCTTTCATAGATTGGAAAGCCGGGGTTCGGATAGAGGATCTCGATCCCCGGCTCACCAAACATCAGGATCGCAAAAAACATCGTCACCTTGCCGCCGGGCACGACCAGCACTTGCGCCGGCGACACCTCGATGCGGTGGCGGCGATAGAGATCGGCGACCACTGCTTCGCGCAGCTGGGGGATGCCGTTTGCCGGCGTGTAGCCATGATGGCCATCGGCGAGCGCTTTGCGGCCGGCCTCGACAATGTGCGCTGGGGTCGGGAAATCGGGCTGGCCAATACCGAGATTGATTATCGAACGGCCTTGCGCGGCGAGCGCATTGGCACGGGCCAACACCTCGAAAGCAGTTTCGGTCCCGAGCGCGCCCATGCGGGCGGCCATCTCAACATGTGCGATTTCCTCCAACCTCTTCGCAGCATGAACATTAGCGTCAAGGAAGCAAAATGGCGACCTTCCCGGAGCAGGCAATCGCGCTCGCATCACATCGACGCCCCGCGTCATCGATACAGCTAGCCGGGAAAATTTGTGCCGCGGGCGAAGGGAAGCCAAGGATCGATAAAGGATGACCCGCCTGCGAGGCCATTTCCGACGTTTGTTTTGACTTCTGCACGCCATCTTCCAAACAGGCGGTGTAAAATCGCTCGTCGGGCCGCGCAGATCGACGTGTCGGCAGAACAAGATTAGGCCGCTTCGATCGCCATCGAAGTGTTCGTCCCGAAGGCCGGTCTGACCCCATGTTATATTAGCATCATGAACACCGGCTCCCTCATCGCAGAGATCGCTGGACTGGTCGGCGATCCGGCGGGAGCAACGATGCTGACAGCGCTCCTGGATGGCCGCGCGCTGACCGCGACGGAGCTTGCCTACGCAGCCCGCGTGACCCCTCAAACCGCGAGCACGCATCTGGCGAAGCTCGGTGAGGTAGGGTTGTTGGCGGCTGTGCGAGAGGGACGGCACCGGTATTTCCGTCTCGCTTCACCCAAAGTGGTAGAGATGCTCGACGGGATCGTCGCCGTCGCTTTGGAAAATAGACCGCGATACCGTCCGCTGTCGCGTCAAGCACGCGAGCTTAGTGCAGCTCGTATTTGCTATGACCATCTAGCTGGTCGTCTTAGAGCCTGTTTGAGTGATTTAGGCAGCTGTTTCATGGCTTGGCATCGGATTGATCAGGGCTTCGACGCCAGACAGGACGGCGACGAAGGCCAGGCGTCCAGCGGAGACATCAAGGCGACCGGCGCGGTCGCGCAGTAAGCCATTCCAGTGGGCCAGCCAGCCGAAAGAGCGCTCCACCACCCACCGCCGGGGGACGACGACAAAGCCCTTGGCCGCCGGGTCGCGTTCGACGACGTGGTGGCGCATGCCGTGCAGGTTCGACCAGGCGTGGCAGCGCTCGGCCGTGAAGGCGCCGTCATAGACCGCTTCCCGCAGGCTGGGCCATGCCGCCTTGCCGCGGTCCAACGCGGGGAGGGTGTCGCGATCCTGCACCGAGGCCGGCACCACGGCGACTGCCAGCCAGTGCCCGGCCGCTTCCACCAGGGCCACACGCTTACGACCCCACACGCCCTTGCCGGCATCGTATCCCCGCGGCCCGCGCACGCCAATGCACGTGACCGCCTGCGTATCGATGATGCCCAACCGGGGCCTCGCACGCCGGCCTGCTGCCCGGCGACGCAGACAGGCGATCCCCCGCATCAGCGCATCAATCAAGCCAGCCTCCAGCCAACGCCGGAACCAGCCATAGACGGTGCGCCACGGGGGGAAGCCGCCGGGCAGCGCCCGCCACGGGCCACCCACCCGCAAGTGCCAAGCCAGTGCCGCCACAATCCAGCGCAACGGGGTGCGCCGCGGCGAGCGCGGGGGATCCGCTCGCTCCAGCCAGCGCGCTATCTCGCCCACTGCACTCACTCTCACCATGTCTTTCAGGCGCGCCTCATGCCGCGCCCGATGCGCCTCGGTCCACATCCACTCCCTCACCTCCCGCCCTGCCAGGCGGACCAGTGTGATCCTTAGGAGTACAGATGGGATCGGGGCGCAAAAGCGCATTCAAACAGGCTCTTAGTGTTGACCTTACCGAGTTCCTGGCTAAGGAAGAATACATAGTCGTCAGCGATGAAGCGGCTGAAATTACCGCAAAAGGCACCCGTTTTCTCACCGAGTTCGGGATCGACCTTTCCGCCCTGCGTTCAGCCCGCCGCCACTTCTGCCGATTGTGTCTCGATTGGACCGAGAGACGGCCACACATTGCGGGCGCGGTCGGGGCCGCGCTCACGAAACGCTGCTTCGATCTCGATTGGACCGAGAGGATGAAGCACAGCCGTGCCGTGATCGTCACCCCGTTGGGAAAGCGCGGCTTCTTGGAAACGTTCGGCGTCGGGATGCGCGAGGAAAACGGCAGCCGCGCCGAGGCCTCCTAAAGCCGTCGCCGGGGTGAGCCCGACCGAGCTGCGAGGCGGTGATGCCCATGATGCTGCTTCTGAAGCTGACGTTAGCTCCGCTCCTCGTTGCTGCCGCCACGCTCGCGGCTCAGAAGTGGGGTCCGAGGGTTGGCGGCCTTTTACTGGGATTGCCGCTGACGACAGGGCCAATCTTCCTACTTCTGGCGATTGATCAAGGTTCGCACTTTGCTGCTGAAGCTACGGTGGGAATCCTCTTCGGCCTAGTTGGGCTGGCGGCGTTCGCGGTGGCGTACGCAGCCGCTTCTAGCAGGACGGGATGGGTCACTTCCCTTGCATCCGCGACTGTAGCGTTCTTCGCCTTCTCGGCAGGTGCTCACCAATTAGGAAGCGATGTAGTTATCGCAGGCTTGGCCGCTTGGCTCGCCTTAGTATTCGCGGCATCGCTGATATGCAGGCCAGAGCTTGGAATCGCTCGCGCAGCGCCGCCATGGTGGGACCTGTGGGTTCGCATGCTCGCGGTCGCCGCTCTGACACTGGCGATCACAGCTGCGGCCGCGAGGCTCGGACCTATACTAAGCGGGATCGTCGGGACTTACCCAGTAGCGATTACCGTGGTGATAACGTTTACGCACAGTCAATTTGGTCGCAACGCCGCCTTGGCCATGCTTCGGGGCAGCATCCTGTCGTGGATCTCCTTCGCGAGCTGCTTCCTCGCGATCGGCCTTTCGCTTGAGGCACTAGGAATTGCCCTGGCAATCGGCCTGGGCGTGATCGCCGCTGTGACGACTTCGGTTCTCGTGCTCTGGACGGACCGAGTTGTCGCGCAGGCAAGTGTCCGCCGCAGTACGCAAGCCGCGCGCATTACCGATAGTCTATGAATGTCTACCGAACGCCCTCTGCCGACTTTTTTTCATCGTGCGAAATTCTTAATCTGCGCCTCCGAACAGAGGCAACTGTTGCGACCTCTACCGATGAACCCAGCCGCGACTGGAGCCCAAGCCGGCGCAGCGGGCTCATTTCAGCATGCGTCAGACGGGGGCGGGCTCGCTGTGACGCTGGCGGAGCTGCTCGATCCGCGCTTTCATATCGGGGTCGGGCCAGTCTTCGAGCAGCCAAGCCGGCAATGGCTCGTCCTTGCCGCTGACCGGCAGCGCTTCATCATCATCGGCGCGGCCGCCGGCGAAGATCTCCAGCGCATGCGGCATCTCGTAATAGATTTCGAGCGTATTGCCGTCCGGATCGGCAAAATAAAAGCTGCGCTGATTGACGTGATTGGTGGCACGCAGGATCCTGACGCCATTCTGGACCAGGTGGACATAAGCCTCGCGCAACGCCCGATAGCTGCCGACCTGGAAGGCGATGTGAGCCAGCCCGATCTGGTCGCGCTTTGGCCGCTGCGCGGCCTCGGGCTGCGGATGTTGGCCGATATCGAGGGTGTGAAAATTCTCGCCCAAAGTCATAAAAACCCCACTATGCTCGGGGTCTTCTTCGGCGATCACAAAACCGAGGATGTCACGATAAAACCGCTTTGAGGTCTCCTGATCTGCGACCCGCAAATTGACGTGGCCGATACCCTTTAATTTGATCACGCCGCTCCTCCTGACTGGGTGCGAACAAAGTGTTGCGAACTTAGAGCGCCAGTCACCGAGCCGCAAGGCGCTCGGCTCGGAAGGAGGCCGCGCACATATTCTCACTGGTCCGCGAGCAAACGCAGCGAGCGGGCAGCGATCGATAACAAGAGAGATGCGACCGCGCGTATATTGACATAAAAACCGAGTTGTAAGATGTTCGGGCGAGTAAAGGTAAAGAGGCTATCGCCATGGTTGCCGGGGTGCAAAGCCGGTCTCTGAGCGCCACGGTAGGCCTGTGGGGCGTACTCGGGTACATCGGCCGATACCGGCGGTTGTGCGAGAGGCCGTTGCTTAGCCTCGGATCTGCGTTGCCACTCACAAGCTGCCCGAAACCGTATCGAGCTGTTACGCTCGCCGCGTCCGAATCGGCTCTTCTGTACTCATTTCTGAAATAGGTTTCGGCGGCTAATCATCGTCTTGTGGAGTAAGCAACAGATGCGTGGATTGGCTCTCGCCGCCATATTTTTTCCCTTGCTGCCATTTATTTTCATAAAGGGCCCGTTTTTTGGGATCCTGATGTGGTTCTGGTTGGCCTTGATGTCCCCACAAGAGGCCATATGGGACAGTGTCTTCGCACAAATTCCGTACGCTCTGATTGTCGCAGTCGCGACACTGATGTGGTTCGCTGTCGCTCGAGGTGAACCAAAAATCCCGCCGCGGAGCAAAACAACCGCCTTGCTTATTCTGCTTATGCTGTGGATCACAGTCACTTCGGCTTTCGCCATCGGCCCCAAGGATCAAGTCTACGATAAATGGCTCCTCGCCGAGAAGATGTTGTTGATGACAATTGTTGCTTATACATTGATTAATTCACGAGAGCGATTGCTGCAATTCATTGTCGTCTGCGTTTTGTCGGTCGGCTTTTGGGGTTTCAAAGGCGGGGTAATTGCGATTTTGACCGGGGGCGGGACGCGTATTTACGGGCCGGAATACACGATGATCGGCGACAACAACGATCTCGGCGTAGCCCTGACGACAATACTACCGCTGATCTTTTATCTGCGCCAGCAATATCGGAATTTCGCGGTCAAATGGCCGGTCAGCATATTGATCGGTCTTACCATCCTCGGTGATATCTTTACCTATTCTCGAGGCGCATTGGTCGCTCTGTCGGCAATGGGCTCGGTACTGTGGTTGCGTTCGAGGAACAAAGTATTGATGCTCATTCTGATTGTCGTCAGCGCAGTAGGGGTGTGGAATCTCGCACCAACAGCATGGATCGACCGCATGATGACCATTGAAACCTACAACGAGGACGCCTCGGCCGAGAGTTGACTTGACATGTGGCATCGTGCCTGGGTGCTGGCAAAAATGCGCCCGATCGTCGGCGGCGGATTTCATTGGTCATACGACCCAAGTGTCGTAAACGAAGTCTTTGCCAATACGGATGAACCAAAAATGACAATGCCGCGGGCAGCGCATAGCATCTGGTTCGAAATGCTGGGCGATCACGGTTTTGTTGGACTCGCTCTGTTCATCACAATCTTGGGAAGCGCTTTCATCGACGCACAATGGTTGATCCGAAACACGCGGCGCGATCCCGGCCTTGCGTGGGCTAACAATCTCGGGCGGATGCTGCAAGTATCATTGGTGGGCTATTGCGCTGGTGCGAGTTTTGCCACCCAAGCGATGTATGACGGGTTCTATGCAATCGTGATTATGGCGGCGGCAGCGCGGCATCTCGTTGCGGCGGAGTTGCGGAGCCGCAAAGTTGCGGCGGGACGTGTCAGAAACTTTGCTTCGATTGCACGACCCGCCCGAGGCCTTGCCCCTCAATCGAGCGGATGAGTGCGAAGTACGTCATCTCGCGCTGCTCTCTGCCGTCTGGCGGCCACGGAGCGGCGAAGAGCGGTGCGCCGAGCCGACCTCAGAACGGTACGGTGCCTCGGACTACGGTGCGATGAAGAATGCGACGCTCCTTATTCATGTCGAAATTGGCGACGGCGCGGTGAAGCAGACAACGATTGTCCCACATGATTAAATCGCCCGGCTGCCAACAATGCGTATAAACAAACTCTGGCTGGGTTGCGTGCGCTAAAAGATTGTCCAGCAATGCTCTACCAGCTGCTGGCGGCCACCCCAAAACATGCGACGAATGGTTGCCGATATAGAGGGCTTTGGTGCCGGTTTCCGGGTGAGTGCGTACTAGCGGATGGTCGACTGCCTCCAGGATCCCGGAGCCGGTAATCTGTGGCTCTGTGGTTCCATACCCGGCACCCCAATAAAATACCACGCGCAATCCGGCGATGCGACGCTTTACCTCGGGCGATAACGCCGAATAGGCCATGGCTGTGTTGACGAATTCGGTATCACCCCCTCGCGGCGGCACTTCGACGGCGTAGAGCGCCGTCATCATCGGCGGCACGCGATAGTATGGCTTATCGGTGTGCCAATTGTAGTTGCTGACCGGCGAGGCCGACCTGTCGACGGGTTTGCCGTCGCCGTCGAGGTTCGAAATCACATGGGCCACGCCGTATCGCTTGGTTTTATGCTTGTGTACCGCACCGTGTTCGACTTCACCAAAATTGGCCGCGAACGCAAATTGCTGCTCGCGGCTCAAAGCTTGACCGTGAAACACGACAACATGGTGGTGCAGGAACGCTGTCCTGATGAGGTTGACTTCCGCACGAGACAGCGGTTGCGACAAATCTACCCCGTCGATCACCACCCCTCCGGCGGGCGATAGGCGCGACCCGGCGATCAGTGCTCGCGTTTTGCGCGGCACCGTGCAAAGCGGTTCCGGTGGGCACGGGCAGGTCTTCGAAGAATGGTATTGCCATCGGATCAGTCACTCACAGCCCCTTGCAATAAGGCCGGAGCCGCGACAAAGCGGCAGCCGCAAATCTTACCCGGCAACCTCGGACACCGGAAGAATGCCGTTGCCGCACGCCGTTGCCGCGGCCGGCGCGGCTCGATCCCTCTCGCGCTCCGCCATCACCAAGATCCCGGACGCGAGGTTGCGGATCCCCAGCCCCCAGGCAATTAAATCAAAACTCACCATTAAGCAATAGAGCGGGAAAAAGGAGGCAAAATACAGAGCTTGGTAATAAGTGAAGACAAACCGAGCATTCGTCAGCCGATTGTCGCGAATCAAATCCCGTATTGCGGTATAGTAGCAACGATTGTAGAAGGCGACGAAGCCGTAATTGCCGTCTTCGACCCATTCGGGGAGAAAATAGCCGATCAGGCGGCGAACCAATCGGTTTGGCAGAACCTGATTGAGCAACGCAAACGGTGCGAACCTGCCCGGGAAGGCATGAACCATGCTCCCTCCGGGGCGAAGCGCGCGTGCACAGTTTTTGAAATAGGCAAAGTTGTTGGAGATATGTTCCACCACCGATCGTGAAACCACAAGATCAACCGAACCGTCGCGCAACGGAAAACCAGATAGAGCCGCATCGCCCACGATGCGTAAAGCGAGCTGGTGATTTTGCCGCAACTGCTGCTCCGAGCAGTCGAGCGCGACGATGATATGGGCCTGCGGCTGATCGACGAATTGCAGAAACGGGCACTCTTTGCCGCCGCCGACATCGAGAACCAGCTGCCCGGGCCGGCGGTTGATAATCGCGGCGACCTGATACTTGTAGAGCGTATGCAGATGGTGCTTGAACGCCTCGGGTAGCCGGGTTTCCAATTCCGAACTGAGCCGGCGATTGAAGGCAAAAAAGCGGTCCAGGCAGTTCATCGATTGCTGTCGCGCGATTTTTCGCCAGTATCGCTTCCAAAAATTACGCGGGAGTTATGCCGCCAAGCTTTCTCCTTCGTCAACCGCATCACGCAGCGCCAAGCATTCCGTGCCGCAGCCGAGGCTCCCACCCGAAGCGGGAGTGTCAGCTTTACGCAGAGCGACACCAATGCTGGTGCGATACGGCTCATACCGTCACGAGATCCGTGTGACCAAAACCCATCGAGTAGTCGAGAACCGAGATCACCTTCGGCTGCACCCGAAACACAGCAATTTCCTCCGGTTTTGGCATCGGGAATGCCGCATATTCGGGGTACCTGGTCCCAAGCAGTTTCAAGGCCTTCGCTGCTTCGGTCGGTTCGGTGACGCGTTGCGCCTCGGCTGCCATCGAGAGCCCCGTGATCGCCATCGGGTTCGAGACATCATGATCGATCGTCAACGAAATGCGGCTGTCCTGTGCGAGATTTGCCGCTTTCTGACTTTCTGGGCTGCACAGGAAATAGATCGTCAGACCATCATTGACATATCCAACCGTCGTCGCCTGGGGCCATCCATCCGGTCTGTTCGTCGCGACGGTCATGATCCGGTGATGATCGAGCAGATCAAGAATCTTCGGTTTCAGCAACTCGTTCATAAGCCTTCCCAAATCACAGCAGGCGAGCGCAGCATCGCCAAAGCCCACTCGCTGTCTTTGATACAGGTCAAGCAGGACGCCAATCCGGTCCGACCGATCCTGGGGGCGCAGCCCGAGGGGTACGCGCGCAGCAATTGCGCCGGATCTCCGCACAGCGCTTAGGGTCAAGTTGAGGTGTATCGCGACCGCTGGAGATCGGCGAGAGATCGACGGAACATGAGCAGCCCTATAATCCGCGACCGAGCCGGAACTATAGGGACGCGGTCAGTAGCTCGGTGTCGCTCGTTTGGTAAGGATGCTGGCCAACACCGACCCGGGAGTGAGCGATGACAATGCTGGAGATCAAGTCAGTCGCAAATTTATTGGGGACCCCGGTGTCCTACGCCCATGCGGTCAAGACCGGCCCCTGGATCTTTTTGAACGGCCATGAGGCTTTCGACTTCGCGAGCGGCATTCCCGCGGAGGTTGCCGGTCCACCAGGCTTCCCGCTGTTCGGGCTTCCGCACAGCCGCCGCGAGGGCGATTTCATTTTGAGGCGAATGCGGGCGATTCTGCGTGAATTCGGCTCCGATCTCACCCATGGTGTGCGCCTTGACCAGTATTATCCGACCCCGGCCGCCGTCGATCCCTATCACTTGGCGCGCCACGCCGAATTCGGCGACTACATTCCCCCGAGCACCTCGGTGGTCATGGAAAGCTGCTTTGCGGCCGAAACACACATTTCGACTTCGCTGATTGCGGTGCTGCCGGGACATCAAATTCACAAAATTTATCCGCCGGGCGTCGGCTCCGCCCCGAGTTCAGGCTTTGTACCGGCCGTCGTCTGCGATGATTTCGTGTTCGTGGCCGGCCAGATGGCGCACAACGCGGGACAGGGGCTCGACCCGCGGGCGCATGTTCCCAACCATTCGGCCTGGGCCGGCAGCGAAATCCGCAAACAGACCGAATTTTTGATTCTGGAGAAACTGAAGCCGGCGCTGGAGGCAGCTGGCTCTTCATTGCAGCAGTCGCTAAAGGCGCAAATCTACCTCGCCCGAGTCGATGATTTCCCCGATTTCCTCGACGTGTGGAACCAGTATTACGCTACAATTCCTTGCGCTTTGACATTGGTGCCGACCAAATCGTTCGCGACGGTCGGCGGGGTCATCGAGATCAATCTGCTGGCGCTGACCAACGCGGCGAGCCGCCGCAAGCAGGTTGTGACGGCCGACATTCCCGGCATGGCAGCCTATGGACCATGCGTGCGCGCCGGCGAATTCCTTTTGCCGTCGGGTCTTATGGCGATCGGGCACAACGGGCATGTGGTCGGCAAATCCGTTTCGCCAGGATTTGCCGCTCTGTCGCACGCGGGCTACACCCAGGCGGCCACGGTCTTCGATTACGCCGAAGCGCTGTGCCGGGCGGCTGGAACAGCCTTGGCCGATATGCTGCGCGCCCAGTATTTCGTATCCGATTTGACCGCGTTTCCCGGCATCTCGATGGCATGGTCGGCGCGGCTTGGCACACATCCGCATCCGTTCGTCTGCATCCAGACGCCGCCCGCCATGCCGGCTCCGGGGATGATGCTGATCGCCGATTTCTGGATTGCTGTTCTCTAGCGCGGTTAAAGAACCGCGCATGCCGGTTATGATGCCTTCCTGACAGGAGCCGTTTTCTCTCCCTGGTACACCCGCTACTGCCAATTCGTTCTACCTCCTCTCCCTCCGGCAGGTCGGATGAGCGAGTTCAGCAATGTCATCCGCCAGGACGACCGGAGCGGTGCCGGCTCCGACAATAAATAGGCCAGCGGAGGTTATCATCAGGAATATCCCATATTTGACCTACTATCTCCGCCACGATTATTTTAACCATGGGGAGCAACAAGAGCCGGGGGGTCAGAAGATGTGGTTAAATCTTGCCAACTTGCCGTTCAATCGGCGGACGGAACGGCTTGTGCAGATTGTACCTCAACTTTCTCGTAGCGCAGGCATTTGCGATGCAGCCACCGACACGTCGGGCGCCCTTTCCGCTGCGAAGAAAAAATCAATCCGGGGATTGAACATAAGAGGAATGGCTGCGGACGGTACTGTTCTTTCGCTGATCTCATTCGCGCTCGTCGCCGTCGCGATTATTGTCGCTTTATTCGGCGCCGGACTTTTGTCGCTGATCCCTCCCAGACAGGCCACGCCGGGGGCCACAATGGAAAAACACGAAACGAAGCTGGCGCCAGATAAGCAAACGGTATCACAGCAGCAGGCGATATCGATCCCGCCCAAACCGGTCTTGCCGCCGCACGATGTGACCTCGGCCTCGTCGCAACCGATTTCGGCGGCAAAGGAGGCGAGACCAACCCTTTCCGAGCCATCCCTCGCGCAGCCCCGCGCAACACCGAGCCTGCCCGAACAGACCCGGCTCGACCTCGATTTCTCTGCGTGGTGGGGGCAGCATATGAACGGCGCGAAGTCGATTCGGCCCAGGACTTACGCGCCGAGCGAGGCGACGTTAACACCACCGCCCGAGCTGACCGCCTTACCGCAGCAGGTACCCCCAAACTCTCCGGTCGCACCTGCTCCCACCAGCGTGCCAGCGAATACCATTCATGATCAGCATCGCGACGCCCACATACGGTTTCTTCAAGAACAGCAGGCCCGAGTGGAGGCACAGCTGACGCGGCCCTCTTTATCCGCCGCAGAGAGGAGACGGCTTGAACGGCGAAAGGCTTATTGGGGTCGCGCCATACAACGGGCGCTAATTGCACCCTAAGCCCGCCGCTTCGGTACTGAAGAAGACGAGGTCAGGAGCCGATCCGCCAACCGGCTTTGGTGACAAACTCCTCAAAAAAATCGACATCATAGGCCCGTTCGGGTGAGGTGCGCACCATCTCGTCAATGATATGCGCATCCTTGCCGACCAGGATGCGCCAGCGGTCGGTCTTGACGCCGTCAAGAATGATCTTGGCGGCCTCGGCCGCACTCGTCGGCGCCTCTTCGCGGAAGCGCCGGTCACGCTCGGCAACAAATTTCCGAATGTCATCATCCGATAGTCTGGAGGCGTCTCGGCCCATCGAGGCGATGCGCGCTCGCGCTTGCGCGATCTGCGTCGCATCGATGTCATTCGGTCTCATTGCCACTGTGGATCTTGCGCGAGTTTGCCGTGATCGCGGTGCCGATATGGCCGGGCATGACCACTGAGCATTTAATGTGAGGCGCGTTGATCTGGAGATCAGTGATCAGCGCTTCCGTAAAGCCCTTAACCGCGAACTTAGCCGCACTATAGGCAGTGTGGGGTATGCCCGGTCCGACGGACGCCCAAAAGCCATTGACGCTGCTGGTGTTGACGATGTGGCCCTGCTCAGCCTTTCGCAGCATCGGCAGGAAGGCGCGAGTGCAGTTGTAGACGCCACCCCAGCAGATATTGAAGGTCCTTTCCCACTCTTCGCGACTGTGGGCGATCATGCTGCCGCCGCCACCGATCCCGGCATTGTTGAACAATAAATGGATTTTGTCGGTGTCGTGATGACGGGCAACATCCTCGCAAAACCGATTTACCTGCGCAGCGTCAGACACATCAGCGATGTGATTTGTCACGCGCAAGCCCTGCGGCATTCCCGCCGCTTCGCATAGCCGTTGCGTTTCCGCCATCCCGTCGGCGGAGACGTCGCACATCGCGACATTGCAGCCTTCCGCGACCAGCTGGCAGACGAGCTCGCGTCCCATCCCCGAACCACCGCCCGTGACGACCGCGATCTTGCCCGCGAAATCTCTCATAGTCCGAGCCTCCCTGGATCTGGTCCTTTGGCCAAGCCGACTGCTTTATCGGACGCGACACGTTATTAGCGTGGCCCTGATTGATAACGGCGGCAACCAGAAATCTCGTGGTCGTGGCCCTTGCTTCAACTCCGTGCACGAGCGACCAAGGATCGGCCTTGTGCCTCGCGGCGTGGTCACAAAAAATGCCCGCAGCCTAGGCTGCGGGCAGCTTACAGAAATTACAGCGTGAGATTAGCCGTGATGCGCGTGGTAATAGGTGTTGCGCAGCACACGGCCGGGGAGCGCCCCGGTGTGCTTGCCGTCTTCCATTAGCACTTGGCCGTTGACGATCGTGTAATGAATGCCGGCCGCCGGCTCCTTCACTCGCCAGCCGCCTGCCGGGAAGTCGTGGACGATGCTCTCCGGGAGCGGACGAACCGTATCGGGGTCGAAAATCACGATGTCGGCCGCCATGCCGGGACGCAGCAAGCCGCGGTCATAAAGTCCCAGCGCCGAAGCCGAATCAAAGGTCAGCCGCCGCACCGCGTGCTCCAAGGTCATGACGTGCTTCTCGCGCACCCATTCGGCGAGCAGCCGCGTCGAATAGCCGTAGCCGCCGTGGAACTGGACATGCGCGCCGCCATCCGACAATCCGACGATCGCGTTCGGATAGGTCAGGATCTTGGCCATCGCTTCGTCGTCGACGTTGTTCTCAGCCAGCATCAAGCCGGTGTCGAGGTTCTCCTCGACGACTAGGTCAAGGAAGGCGTCGATGACCCGCTTGTTCTGCTCCTTGGCGAGCTGGCCGATGGTCTTGCCCTGGAGCGCCTGGTTCTTTTCGAGCACCGGGGTCTCGACCCACATATAATTGTACCATTCGCGCGAATAGCCGGCCGCCGGCACCTCGACCTTGTGCTCGACGACCTCCTCGTGCAATTTCTGCCGGATCGCCGGGTCGGCGTAGGCCTTCAGCTTTTCTTCGTCGGAGCCGAGCAGGATCGGGTGCCAGGTCGGCGAGCCGCGGAAGGTCTGGCAGTTGCGCATCGTGAAGCTCTGCGTCGTCCGGTTCGGGCTGCACAGCGGATAGGCCCGGATGCCGGCTTTCGAGGTCTCCTCGACCCGCGCCATATGCTTTTTCCACAAATCGGGATCGCGCACGGTCTGGCCGAGATTGTTGTAAATGACGGTGCGGCCGGTCGCCTCCGACAGGCGGGCCATCAGGCCGTTCTTGAGCTCCGCCGCGCGGCCGCCACCCGATTGGATGATGCCGGTGCCCATCTCGCGCAGCACGTCGCCCAGCGCGAAGATTTCCTTTTCATCTGCCCACAAGGCCGGGATGTGAACGCCCTGCGGGTCGTAATGGCCCTGGTTGCGCGACACCGACAGGCCGAGCGCGCCACCCGCGATGCCGTCGCGCACGACGTCCTGCATCTTCCGGATTTCGTCATCGGTCGCGGTGCGCTTCTGGCTGTCGTCGCCCATCACGTAGTAGCGCACCGTCGAATGGCCGATCAGATTACCGACGTTGACGCCCAAATTCTGGTCGAGCCGGTCCATATATTGCGGGATCGTCTCCCAATCGACCTCGACGGTGTTCAACACCTCCATCGGGATCGCTTCGACATAAGAGAGGAACTCGGCGACCCGCTTTGCGGCGCCCGGGCGGACGGGCGCCAAGGCCAGCGAGCAATTGCCGAACATGACAGTCGTGGCGCCGTGGTCGGACGAGAACGAGCACAGCGGATCCCAGGTGACCTGCGCGTCGAAGTGGCAGTGATTGTCGACAAAACCCGGAGCGACGACGCAGCCGGCGGCGTCGATCGTGCGCGCGGCGGGCCCGGAGAGCTTGCCGATTTCGACGATCTTGCCGTCCTTGACACCGACATCGCCCTTGAACGCCGGCATACCCGAGCCGTCGACGATGCGGCCGTTCTTGATCAGCAGATCATACGCCATTTCCATCCCTTTCTTCGTGGTTGCAGCCGATACCCGTTTTCCCGCCGGAAAGTGTACCACCTGACCGTCGTAGTCCGATCAAAAAACAGCGCAGGTCAGATCGAGGGCCGTAGAGCGGCACGGGCCTCGGCATCAAGCGCCTGCTCGCGGCACAGGCTCGCAAGCATCCGCTCGATTGTGGTGAGACGCTCGCTGTATTCTATCTGCGTCTCTTCAATGCGAGTAGTGCGTTCATCGATGCGCCGCAGGTATCTCAGCGTTAGATTTTCAGGCTCGTCTGCCATAGTTCGCCTCTTGCAAATATAGGCTCTCTAGCGTCAATAGGCGAGGCGGGCGGGCCGGTTCGTCTTTCCAAGCCTTCGGTCCGGAGGTGCCAGTCAGATTGAGTATTCGGCGATGTACTCGATCGGGCTGCCGCCTTCTACCGAATGGCCCTCGGCGCGCCAGCGCAGCATGCCGCCCGAAAGATTGGCGGCGTCGTTGAACCCGGACTCGCGCAGGATCACCGTCGCCTGCGCCGAGCGGCTGCCCGAGCGGCACACGGTGACGATCGGCCGGTCATGCGCCAGTTCCTCGGCGCGGCCGGCGAGCGCGCCCAACGGGATCGGGATCGCGCCGCGGATATGGCCGAGCGGCCCGGTAAACTCATCGGGCTCGCGCACATCGACGATTTGCACCGCGCGGGCATGTTCTTCGAGCCCGTGCGGGTCGACCTCCCAGATCCCGGCAAAGCTGTAGCGCAACGGTGCCCAACTCGGCGCCGCAGCCCAGTCGATTTCGCCTTCGGGCTTGCCGCATTTGAGATTGGCGGGGACCGCGACATCGATCTTTTTCGGGTGCGCGAGCCGTAGATTTTTCATGTAGCCGGCAAAGTCGGCTTCGCCGGTCTCGCCGCCAAGGCGCGGGTTGAAACGCCGCTCTTCGCGCACGCTGGTCACGGTCAGTCCGCGGTAATCATGCGCCGGGTATAGGAGACACTCATCGGGCAGGGTGAAAATCTGCTGATGCACCGAGCGGTACATCGCGGTGGGATCGCCCTGCTGAAAATCGGTCCGGCCGCTGCCGCGCACCATCAGGCAATCGCCGGTGAACGCCATGCTGCGATCGTCCAATACATAGGTCAGGCAGCCATTGGTATGCCCCGGGGTCTTGCGCACCTGCAGATTGCGCCCGCTAAAGGCGATCACATCGTCCTGAACCAGATAGCGATCTGCGCCCTCCGCCCCGCTGTCGGCCGACAGGGCAATGCGACAACCGGTCTGCCGCCGCAGCAGCCAGGCGCCGGTAACGTGATCGGCATGGACATGGGTTTCCAGCGAATAAAGCAGTTTGAGGCCCAGTTCGTCGATTAGCGCGGCATCGCGGCGAACCTGTTCGAAGACCGGGTCGATAATCACGGCGTTGCCGCTGCGGCCGTCGGCCAGCAAATAAGTGTAGGTGGACGAGGGCGGATCGAACAATTGCCGGAATATGAACATTACGAGCCTCGTTAGGTGATCTGTCGCCATTTTAGCTGTCCGCCATAACAAATGGGGAGTGAACTCGCTCACCATAGCCGCGATCGTAGTCACACCCCTCGCGGCCGCCGATCCGAACGGCTGGGGGTTCGACGGTTTCACCGGTACGATTATCCGCTGGCTTAGGCGGAGCGCGCTGTTTGCCTTTTCCCATATAGGAATTTTGCCGATAGACGGACCGGCCGCGATTTGGCCGTGCAAAAAGAGCCCACGACCCCCGCGTGCGCGCTGCCCGGCCAGCATGTCTCGACCTCGACATGCCGCGGATTTTCACAGCAATATAGCGAACTCCATACCGAATCCCGAGCTGGCTGGAAGAGACCCGACCGTCAACAAAGGAGCGGCGATGCTTCATTTCACTCGTTTGCGATTGCGCCCGAGCTGGTTGCTGGTCACCGCCGGCCTCATCGCTGGCGGGACCGCGGCAAACTCTACCGAGGCGCCGCCCTTGGCCCAATACATCACCGCGATCTGCACGGCGGCGTTCCACTCGGCCCCGCCTCGGGAGGCACCGTTCCTCGCCGAGAATGTCGGAGCGATGACGAGAATGATGGTCGCCATGGAGATCAAGCCGTCGGGCGATATCGACACGCGACTTCGCGCGCGATGATGATCCCGCACCATCAGGGCGCGATGGATATGGCGCAAGCCGAGCTGCGCCACGGGCATAATGAGCAATTGCGGCGGATCGCGCAGGAGATCATCGTCGATCAGCAGCAGGAGATCGCCGCGATGCGACTGGCGCTCGGCCAGCCTCTGCCGCCCTCGGTCGCAGCCCCCGACCAGCCATCGGACCTGTCGCCAGGGACGCCCCAGCCGACGCCCACCCCACAATGAACATGCAAAGGGAGGAATAAATGATCCGCAATCTGTTCGTCGCTGCAGTGCTGAGCGCCGCTGCGTTCGCGAGCAGCGCTTCCGCATGGGCCGGGCAGGCTCCAGCGGCAGCGTCCGCGCCCGACATCCCGGTCAGCCACCACGACCGTTTCTACACGGCCGATCAATTCTCCAACACGGTCTCGGTGGTCGACCCCGCCGACAATAAGCTGCTCGGCGTCATTCGGCTTGGGGAGCTGGTACCGGCGAACTTCAGCCCATTGTACAAAGGGCAGCTCCTGGTACACGGCATGGGCTTCTCGCCCGATCACCGCACGCTCGATGTCGTGTCGATCGGGTCGAACTCCGTCACCTTCATCGACACGGCGACCAATGCCGTCAAGCACGTCACCTATGTGGGTCGCTCCCCGCATGAGGCGTTCTTTACGCCCGACGGCAAGGAAGTGTGGGTTACCGTCCGCGGCGAAAACTACGTGTCTGTCCTCGATGGCACGACCTATGAGGAAAAGACGCGGATCACCACGAACAACGGGCCGGGCATGACGATTTTCTCGCCGGACGGCAAGTACGGTTACGTATGCTCTTCGTTCACTCCCGAGACCGTCGTCATCGCGGTCGCAGACCACACGATTGTCGGCAGGGTGCCGCAGGCGAGCCCATTCTGCCCAAACATTGCCGCGACACCCGATGGCACGCAGGTCTGGTTCACCCTGAAGGACACCGGCAAGACCGAGGTATTCAACGCACAGCCGCCGTTCAATGTGCTGAGGACGATCGACACCGGTCCGATCACCAACCACGTCAACATCGTGCGCAACGCGAATGGCCAGTTCGCCTATGTCACGATCGGCGGTCTCAACGAGGTAAAGGTATTCCGCACCGACGATTTCGGCCTGGTCGCGACGATACCGGTCGGCAAACTGCCGCACGGCATCTGGCCGTCAGGAGACGGCACACGTGTCTATATCGGGCTGGAGATCGACGACAAGGCCACCGCCATCGATACCCTGACGAATACGGTCATCGCGACCGTGCCGATCGGGCAGGCGCCGCAGGGCGTCGCTTACGTGCCGAATGCAGTGCCCGAAAGAACCGGACCGGAGCTTGGTAACAATGCGATGTCGAGCGCCGGCGCCGGCATGCCCGCAGAAGCCGGAACGCAGGGGCTGCAGCTGCTCGGCATCGCCGGTGAGGCGGCCCATTTTACGATGACGCCGGTGGGCACGGCGGCGGCACGCCGCCGCGGCGCCGACTAGTGTGAGTTTATTCGACCAGGGGCTGGTGCAGGTTCTGGAAGCCTCGGTCACCGGGCTTGAGCCAGGGCACCCCTATGTGCTCGCGCTATCGGAGCGCGCCGACGGCGGCGGCAAATTCGAGCCTCTGGAAGGCTTTATGACCAATCCGGCCGGCTCGGCAATCGTCAACGCCATCGGCCCGATCCGCCAGATCGTCCAGGGCGCGGAGAACACGCCCCGCCGCTATCTGGTCATCGCATCGGGCTCGATGACGCGGCCGGGCGAGCCGGTGCAGATACAGGCTCCCCAAGACTAAATTCATCGACCGCCTTGCGGCGCGGCGGCCGGCTGATTCCCCTCGCGACCGTGGCGCGGGCGCAAGTTGTAACGCATGGTTCCCGCGCGTATTTTGCCGGGATTGGCTGCTTTCTGACCGTCGGGGTACCCGTGACCGAGTTTCTGCCGCTCGCCTCCTATCCGCGTCTGCGGATGCGCCGCAACCGACGCGACCCATGGTCGCGCAAGCTCGTCGCCGAGCATGTATTGACCTCGGGCGATTTGATCTGGCCGGTCTTTGTCCATGACGAGGGTCACAAAGAACCGATCGGGTCGATGCCCGGCGTTTTCCGCCTGCCGATCCCGGCCCTGGTCGATGCCGCGGGCGAAGCCGCCGCCCTCGGCATCCCGACAATCGCGGTCTTTCCGGCGGTTCCGCTCGGCGCTGAAGGACGCCGAAGGCAGCGAGGCGGTCAATCCCGGCAATCTCGTCTGCCGCGCCGTCGCCGCGCTCAAAAGCGCGGTGCCCGAGCATCGGCGTGCTGTGCGACGTCGCACTCGACCCGTTCACCTCGCACGGGCATGACGGCGTGATCCGCAACGGCTATGTCGAGAACGACGAGACCGTCGCGATCCTCACCCGGCAGGCGGTGGTCCAGGCCGAAGCCGGCTGCGATATCATCGCTCCGTCAGACATGATGGACGGCCGCGTCGGAGCAGTGCGCGACGCCCTCGACGAGGCTGGCTTTGCGCATGTCCGCATCATGTCCTATGCGGCAAAATACGCCTCGGCATTTTACGGACCGTTCCGCGACGCGATCGGGTCGAAAACCGCACTCGGCAGCGCCGACAAGCGCACCTACCAGATGGACCCGGCCAATACCGACGAGGCCCTACGCGAGGTGGCGCTCGACCTCGAGGAGGGTGCCGACATGGTCATGGTCAAGCCTGGAATGCCATATCTCGATATCGTGCGCCGGGTCAAAGAGGCGTTTCGGGTGCCGACATACGCCTATCAGGTCTCGGGCGAGTACGCGATGCTGCACGCCGCGGCACAAAATGGCTGGCTCGACGGCGACCGTGCGGTCATGGAAAGCCTGATCGCCTTCAAGCGTGCCGGCGCCGACGGCATCCTGACCTACGCCGCTGTGGATGCCGCCCGCGCCCTGAAAGCGGGGTGAGGCTACAGGTCGTATGGGCACGGCGGACCTGGCGGAGTTTGCGCGCTTCGGGGTCGAACCGGGGTGGGGATTTGCGATCCGCCACCGCGTGCGGTGGAGCGAATGCGATCCGTTTGGCCATGCGAACCATCGCGCCTATTTCGAATGGTTCGAAGAAGCGCGCAATCGCTACCTGGAAGATGTCGGGCTCCCGGCACTATCGGCAACGACGCCGGGGCCGGTCATGGCAGAGACCAGCATTCGCTATTACCGGCCGCTCGCCTATGGCGACGAGGTGTTGATTACCGCGCGCACGGTGCGGCTCGGCCGCACCAGCTTTGAGATGGAATATGCGGTATGGCGCCAAGGCTTGTTCGCGCAAGGCCGGGCGGTGCTGATCCTTCTCGTTAACGCGACCGGTGAAAAGACGCCGCTGCCCGAGGCGTTGCGGCGCGCTATGCTGGCGCGCGACCCCGATGCCCGCGAGGCCGGCGTCAGCGAAAAGAGGACATCCGGATGAAGCGCGCCGTCATCGTCATCTGCGACAGCCTGCGCCGCGATCTGATCACCCCCGAGGTGGCGCCGTTCTTGACCGAACTGGGCCAGCGCTCGGCGCGCTTCGTCAATCACTCAAGCGTCTTTCCTTCGACGACGCGGACGAGCGCGGCATCGATCGCCACCGGCTGCTTGCCGGCGCGCCACGGGCTCCTCGGCAACACAATGGCGCTCGACGAGGGGCAGGGGCTCGTTTGCCTGTCGGTCGGAAAGCCCGATTTCCGCGATCGGTTGCACCGCGCAACCGGCCGCACTCTGCACATGCCGACGATGGCCGAGCGGGTCGCGCACGCCGGCGAGACCGCGATCGCCTTTTCGAACGTGTCGCCTGGGGCCGCCTATTTCCTCGATCCCGACGGCTATGGCTGGGTCTACAACCCGGCCGGCAGTTTCGGACCCGGCCGTCGGCCGTTGCCCTTGGCTGAAGGGCTGGCTGTCGAAAAGGGCGAGGCTGGCGACAACGCCGTCAGCGAGCGTTTTTGCGCCGAGGTGTTGCGCGAGCGCGCGCCGGCGCTGGCGGTGCTATGGTTGTCCGAGCCTGACTACACCGGCCACCACACGCCCTTGGGCTCGCCCGAGCACAAGCGCGCGATCGCTGCGGCCGACGCCAATGTGCGCCGCGTCGCCGAAACGGTGGCGCGGCTCGACCCCGGCGGCGAGGATATCCTATTCGTCGTCGGCTCCGATCACGGAATGGAAAGCGTCGCCGAGACGATCGATCTCGACGGGCTGTTGATCGATGCCGGGCTAAAGCGGGCGCCAGGATCCTCGGATGTCGTCGTCGCCCCCAACGGCACGGCGGCACTCCTTTATTTCGCGGAACCCGAAGGTGCTCACGTTGCGGCAGTCACGCGATTGCTTGAAAGCGTGGAATGCGTCGGCCAGGTGTTTGCCGGGGAACGGCTCGCCGCCGCCGGGCTGCCGACCGGATCGCCGGCACAAATCGCGATTACGATGAGAGCCGACGACCGCGCCAACCCGCATGGCGTGCCGGGGCATAGCCACGCCGTGCGCGACGCGCTCGAACCCAAAGACGCGACCGGCTTTGGCCAGCATGGCGGGCTCGGTGTCAACGAGCAGCGCCCGTTCCTTTTCGTTTCCGGCGGAGGCTTTACCCCGGGAGCCTATCGCGAGCGCTCATCGCTGATCGACATCGCGCCGACGGTGCTGCGTCATCTCGGCCTGCCCGCGGCTGGCCTCGACGGACGGCCGTTGCCCAGTCATCCTTCTTTCTGAAGGCCCAGGCAGGTACGGTCGAGGCGCTTCGGATCAGCCTCGCGCAGAGGCGTACGCGGGCTCATAGACCGGCGGCTGGCTTTCCTCCGCCGGCGAGTGCGGCCTCCTCTTCGGCCTCGCGCTTGGCGCGCGCTTTCTCGACCATGCGGCAGGAGATGATCGACGCTTCGAACAACACGATCAACGGGATCGCAAGGCTGGTCTGGCTGATCACATCAGGCGGCGTCAGCACTGCGGCGACGATAAACATGATGACGATCGCGTAGCGCCGCTTTGAGGCGAGCCCGGCTGCGGTAACAAGCCCGACCCGCGCCATCAAGGTCAGCAGCACCGGCAGCTGAAACGCCACCCCGAACGCGAACAGCAGGGTCATGACCAACGACAGATATTCGTTGACCTTCGCCTCCAGCACGATCGGCAACGTGCCGGGTCCACCGGGCGATTCGAAACTGACAAAAAATCGCCAAGCATAGGGAATGACGACAAAATAGGCGAGCGCCGCGCCCATCAGGAACAACACCGGCGTCGCGAACAGGTAAGGAAAAAACGCCCGCTTTTCGTTTTTGTAGAGACCGGGAGCGACAAATTTCCAGATCTGCATAGCAACGATCGGAAAAGCAAGGCACAGCGCCGCCCAGAACGAGACCTTGACATAAGTAAAAAAGGCCTCGGTCAAACTGGTGTAGATCAGGTGGCGCCCGGTCTGGCCTTCAAAGATCACCGCCAGCGGGTGGATCAGAAAGTTGAAGATCCGCACCTTGAACTGATAGCAGGCGAGAAACGCGACCATGATCGCGCCAATCGACCACATCAGCCGGTTGCGCAATTCGATCAGATGATCGAGAAGCGGCATTCGGCCGGCTTCGAGCTCGGTCTCGCGGTCGTCGTAGGTCATTTCCGGCTTCTAGGATCTCGGCGGCACTACACCCTGTGCCTCGGGCTCGGGTGGCGGTGCAACCGGCGTCGGCTTTGGTGCAGCAATCACATCCGGTTCAGATTCCGGTCCAGGCACCATCGGGACTGGCTCGCCTACCGTTGCGATGTGAGAGGGCGTGCGGTCGGTCGTCTCTGGCATGTGCGCGACCGGAAACCCCCCTGCTGCGGCAGGAACGGCCTCGATAGCGTCGGGCACCGCCGTCACCCCGTGGTCCGGGCTGTTGGTCGCGGCAGCTACCGGCACGGTCGCCGAAAAATTGGGCAATTCTGGCGGTCTAAGACTTTCGGCGAGGCTTCCGGTCGGGTCGATTGAGTTGTTGAACTCCTTCTCGAAGTCGAATTCTGAAGCCTTTTTCAGCTCTTGCCGCATTTCGTCAAGTTCGGCCTCGCGGATCATCTGGTCGATGCCGCTCTGGAATTCGCGCGACAAGGTACGAGCTTTGCGCACCCAATACCCGGCGACGCGCATCGCTTTTGGAAGATCCTTGGGACCGATAAAAACGAGCGCCACCGTCCCGATCAACAGGATCTCCGACCAGCCGAAATCAAACAGCATCGGCTCGCGTTCCGCTCCTCAACCAAACCATCATATAGGCTCCCTGATCGGCCGGGATGATGTCAGAAAGGCCGCACCGCGGCAACGCCGCCTTCTCGCCGCGTGAACACGCGGCTGAGACAAGCAGCTCGCCCTCATCTCGGTCCTCTAAATCCGTCAATAATCGCCGGCGGTAATGTGGCTGCGAAAGGTCAGCGGTGCGGCAATGTGCCGGATCGGTTCGAGGCTACCACCGGTGCCGCGTACGATGATCGTCCCGTAATCAAAGAGCCGCCCGGGGATCGACTGGTCGACGTCGACGCTCTCGACCTTGGCGCGGTTCATTTCGAGCGTATGGCGTCCGAGCAATCCTGTTTTATAGACGATGCGCTGGTCGGTGACCGCAAACTCCGTCGTAGCGCGGCGAATGTAAGCACGCAGCCCGGCCCACGCCGCCAACACGCCGAAAATCGCCGCGGCGATCCACAACGCCAAGCTCAAATACTGGGTCTGGCTTCCCGCCTCGTAGATCGCGGAAACGATCAGAACCAGGCACACGATGCCGGCGAGAACGGCGCGGGTAAAAATCACCGCATGCAATCGCGACTCGTAGATGATCCTCTCGCCCGGCTGCAGCACTCGTCTCACATAGTTCATTGCCGCAGGACCCCGTCCATCCGCGGGCCGGTCGCCCCTATCGACCGCGCTGCCGTCTTCCCCCGATCGTTATACCACGATCCCCGAGTGGCCGGACATCGCGTGGCGCGAAATGCCGCAATCAGCGGCGAGTGCTGCTGTTCAGCGCCGCGCTATAAGCGCGCACCGCTGCGGCGAAACCCATGACAAGGGCGTCGGCGGTCAGCTCGTGTCCAATCGAAGCCTCGGCAAAATCCGGCATGGCAGCGACGAGAGTCGGCAAATTGTCAAGGTTCAGGTCGTGTCCGATGTTGACGACAAGGCCCATCTCGCCGGCCCGTTGCGCCGTCGCGGCACAGGCTCGGCACAGAGCCTCGGGTGCCCCGTCGCGGAACGCCGCCGCATAGCCGCCGGTGTAGATCTCGATCCCATCTGCGCCCACGTCACGTGCGTGCTCGACGATTTCCGGATCGGGATCGACGAACAGGATTACGCGTGCGCCGATCTGTTTTAGCGCGGCGAGCGCCGGCAGCACCACGGCGCGTTGATCGGGGCCGAGCTTCCAGCCTTCCTCCGAGGTCAAAACACCGGGCGCATCGGGCACCAGCGTGCATTGCTCCGGTTTCACCTGGCGCACGAGGTCTAGGAGCCGCTCGTCGGGATAGCCCTCGATATTGAGCTCGAAACCAGGCCGCCATGGCTCCATCATGCGCGCCGTACCGAGCACGTCGTCGCGGCGGATATGCCGTTCGTCGGGGCGCGGGTGCATCGTTAGCCCGTCGGCACCGGCATCATGGGCGATTTTGCCAAACCGCATGACATCCGGCACGCCGGTGCGGCGCGAATTGCGCAACAGCGCGATCTTGTTGAGGTTAACGCTGAGCCTCGGCATGCTGCCGATATTACACCCGCGGCGATTGCCGGGTCAGCTGCAATTGATGCCGTTGCCATAGAGCCGACATCGCGCGTGATGCAGATCAACGCGGCGTGCTTTTGCCCCGGCGATTGTTCTGCCATGGAAAAACCGCACGACCTTCGGCAATTGGCCGAATGGTATCGCTCACTTGCCCAGATCGGCCATTCCGACGAACGCGAATGGCGACTGAAGCTTGCCGATTATCTCGACCGCAGGGCCGAGGAATTGGAGCGTTCCGCCAAGCGCAAAGAGGGTCGCAGTTCTGCGGCGCGATGCTCCGCAAGCAGCTCGATGGCTCGTCGTGCCTCGCGCGGGTGACGCAGCCGCAGCACCACAAGCTCGGCATAATCCTCGCGACCCAGTCGTTCCGCGGTTTCGCGGCGGCGCCGCTCCCAGGTATTCCAGGCCCAGCGGATCGGGTGGCTCGGCCGCAACAGATGCCGCCAGCGTTCGCGGTTGCCCGACCACAGTTCGATACGCAGCGCGGCGCGAACAATCGTGCGGCGGATCACCCGCGCCATGATCACCCCCCGCTCGTAATCGAGCCACACGAGATGCGTCGCGCGCTCCCAGATAATGTCGCGCACCGGTCCGTAATTGCCGTCGACGATCCATGCCTCGGCTGCGATCGCCGTATTGACGCGGCGCACAAATTCCTCCGGGTCGTGCCGCGTCAGATCGCGCCAACCCGGTTGCCAGTTGATGGCGTCGAGTTCGATATGCGGCATGGCCAAAGCTGCCGCGATTTTCCGCGCCAGTGTTGTCTTGCCGGCGCCCGAGGTGCCCGTTACCACGACCCGCATCGAATCACCTTGATCGCGGGTGCCCGGACTGCCTCGATTTTTGCCCAGGCGCCCGGCTTGCTCCGCAAGCCCTCGAACCGTACAACCACATGATGCCCACGAGATATCTCCGAGGCAGAGCTTGGCAGCTGGTGACGTATCTCGCTTTGCCGCTTTTGCTCGCTGTGGCGACCCCGGTCGCCGCGCAAACCGCGGCGACCACCGGAGCGGTCGGAACCGCCGCGACGACCTCGACCACAGAGCCGGGTGCTGTGAGCTCTCCAACAACGACGACCGCCGCAGAAGCCGCGACGAGCGGAACGACGACAAGAGCGACGACCACCACAACGACGACGGGCGCATCGAACGGCTCGACCTCTTCCGTGAGCGGGGCTGGCCGCGCGAGTCTCACTTCAGCCACGCGCGGCACGACCGGTGCCGGCACGACGGCGGCAACCTCGACCGCAGCGCCGCCGGCGGCCGCGGCAACCGCACCCGCTTGGCTGTTGTGCCCACCACAAGGTGCCGCGGGTTTGCAGCCGTTCGTCGCCGGCACCGAGCTGTCCTGCGCGCCTTAGATCATTCCGGGTGCGCCGATGGGGTACAGCCGGCTGCGGCGTGAGCCGACGGCGCAATACGAACCAAAATCTGGCCGTGCAGCCCGCACCAGCCGCTCGCGGGACCATAAAGGCAGCCCTCAAACGCCTGAAGCGTCGTGTCGCGGAAGATCGCGCTGATCATCTCGTCATCGTGCCGCCATCTCTCCTCGATTGCGGCCTGAAACCCGGCCGCAGGCACCGGCGGCGTGACGCAAATCTGATCGGGTCGGCCGTATTGCCTGTCAAGCGCCGCCGCGATCGCCCGAAACGCGCGGGGATTGCGTTCGTGAAGCAGCGGTTGGAGCTGGATGCGCTTTAACCCTTGCGTGGTCTTGTCCGTTTGGAAGAATACCGCGACCGGCACCCTGCCAAGGGTTTTGTCGTTCAGCACGACGGCGGCATAGCTGTCGCCAAAATCGAGCGGCCGCGGCAGCTGCACTGCTTCTGCGCCGAACTGTCGCGCAAGCCCTTGCGAACTCTCGCCCCAGTGCACCTCATTGAGCAGCCCTTCGATCCCATCCGCCGCCAAAGCCGGCAAAACCAGCAAAAGCCCGGCTGCGGCGAACGCAATACAAGGGAACGGGCGGAGCCGAGGCAACATTACCCGCACGACTTCGCCCCATATCCCCATATTATGCATTGAACAAGTTCCACATCTCAGGCCTCGAAGCGAGAAGAGCCCACTTCGATCAGGCGCCGCTTCGGACGGCTCTCTCAAAAACGCTGTGCGTCATATAAACTCCGATCAGTCATTGACGCGACCCGCATACCGATCTGGCGCGCTCGCGGCTGTTCCGCACCGCCTCGCGTTGATCCGGCGCACCGGCGGCCCTATGTTCCGGCTCGCATGACGCCGCTCTCGCATATCCGAAATTTCGCGATCATCGCGCATATCGACCACGGCAAGTCGACTTTGGCCGACCGGCTGATCCAGGCTTGCGGCGGGCTCGAAGAGCGCGAAATGCGCGAGCAGGTGCTCGATCAGATGGAGCTGGAGCGCGAACGCGGCATCACGATCAAGGCGCAGACGGTGCGCTTGAACTACCGCGCCCATGACGGCGAAAGCTATGTCCTCAATCTAATGGACACGCCGGGCCATGTCGATTTTGCTTACGAAGTCAGCCGCTCGCTCGCCGCCTGCGAGGGCTCGCTGTTGGTGGTCGATGCCAGCCAAGGCGTCGAGGCGCAGACGCTTGCCAATGTGTATCAGGCGATCGATGCCGGTCACGAGATCGTCCCGGTTCTGAACAAGATCGATCTACCCGCGGCCGAACCCGACCGGGTCAAGGAGCAGATCGAGGACGTCATCGGGCTGTCCGCCGCCGACGCAGTGCTGATCTCGGCCAAGACCGGGCTCAACATCGATCAGGTGCTGGAAGCGCTGGTGACCCGGCTGCCGCCGCCCGCGGGCGATGCCGAGGCGCCGTTGAAGGCGCTGCTCGTCGACAGCTGGTACGATTCGTATCTCGGTGTCGTCATCCTGGTGCGAGTCAAGGACGGCGGAATTGCGCGCCGGGCAAAAGATCCGGCTGATGGCGACGGGTGCCGTGCATGCGGTCGAACGGGTCGGCGTCTTCACCCCGAAAGGGGTTGCGGTCGAGGCGCTTGGACCGGGCGAAATCGGCTTTATCACCGCAGGCATCAAGACCGTCGCCGATTGCCGCGTCGGCGATACGATTACCGAAGACCGCCGTCCTGCGGCAGAGCCGTTACCCGGCTTCAAACCGGTGCAGCCGGTCGTGTTTTGCGGGTTGTTTCCGACGGACGCCGCCGATTACGAGCGATTGCGCGACAGCCTCGCCAAATTGCGGCTCAACGATGCCAGCTTTGAATACGAGCCGGAGACCTCCGTGGCACTCGGTTTCGGCTTTCGTTGCGGGTTTCTCGGTCTCTTGCATCTCGAAATCATCCAGGAGCGGCTGGCGCGCGAATTCGACCTCGATCTGATCGCGACCGCGCCCTCGGTCGTCTATCGCGTGCATCTGACAAACGGGGTCGTGCGCACCCTGCACAATCCGGCCGACATGCCCGACCCAGTGCGCATCGACCATATCGAGGAGCCGTGGATCAAGGCGACGATCCTGGTGCCGGACGCCTATCTCGGGTCCATTCTCGCGCTGTGCGAGGAACGCCGCGGCGAACAGGTCGATCTCACCTATGCCGGCAACCGGGCGATGGTGGTTTACCGGCTGCCGTTGAACGAGGTCGTGTTCGACTTTTACGACCGTTTGAAATCGGTCAGCCGCGGCTATGCCAGCTTCGATTATCAGATCGACGGCTATCGCGAGGGCAACCTTGTACTGATGAACATTCTCGTCAATGGCGAGCCGGTCGATGCTCTGTCGATCATCGTGCACCGTCACGACGCCGAGCGTCGCGGCCGGGCGTTATGCGAACGCCTCAAAGATCTGATCCCGCGCCAATTGTTTCAGGTCGCGATCCAGGCCGCGATCGGCGGTCGCATCATCGCGCGCGAGACGGTCAAGGCCTTGCGCAAGGACGTGCTCGCCAAATGCTATGGCGGCGACGTGACCCGCAAGCGCAAGCTCCTCGAAAAGCAGAAAGAGGGGAAAAAGCGGATGCGCCAGTTCGGCAAGGTCGAGATCCCGCAATCCGCCTTTATCGCCGCGCTCAAGATGGGCGACACCTGATTTATCGTTCGGATGGGTGCGGGCCTGCTCCGATCCGCCACCCTTCGGTGATCCGCGGCGCTTCGCTGGTTTGTTTGGTTAACGGAGGTCAGTGCGCGGAAACCGTCACAGGCATATATGCGTTTACGTTCGATTCGCTCGATCGCGTTATCTTTATAATGGATGGGCGGAGGGCGGCATGAATTTGAGCATTAGATACACTTTCTTCGTGATCCTGCTCCTCGGCATCAGCTTTGCCGCGTCGGGGTGTGCGCCCTCGGGCACAATGAGTTCGGGGCAGGCCAGAGTAACGAGTTTTGCCCCGCTCGTGCAGCAGGTGATCCCGGCGGTTGTCAATGTGTCGGCGGTACAGAAACCGAGTAGGGCGGCAGCCGATTGGGATGTCGACAACGGCACCACCCCGGCCGCCGAGCGACACGCCGGCCTGCCCGCCTCGGGTCTCGACGAGTTGCTGCGCAAATTTTTCGAAGAGCAGGAGGGCAAGGGCGGGCCTCACCTCCGAAGTCTCGCATTGGGATCGGGTTTCATCATCGATCCGCGCGGCTATATCGTCACCGACGATCACGTGCTGGAGAATGCCGATCGGGTCACGGTCACTTTTCACGACGCGACACAGCATCAGGCGCAGATCATTGGGCGCGACGGGTTGACCGATCTGGCGCTTTTGAAGATTGAGGCGCCGCAGCCCTTACCGTTTGTGCGGTGGGGCGACAGCAATGCGGTGCGGGTCGGTGACTGGGTGCTGGCGATCGGCAACCCATTCGGGCTCGATGACACGGTCAGCAGCGGAATTGTCTCGGCGCGCGGCCGCGACATTCATTCGGGTCCTTACGACGATTTTCTGCAGATCGACGCCTCAATCAATCGCGGCAATTCGGGCGGCCCAACCTTTGATCTCGACGGCGACGTCATCGGCATCAATACGGCGATCTACTCCCCCAATGGCGGCTCGGTTGGCATCGGCTTTGCGATCCCGGCCAATCTCGCGCGGCCCGTGGTCGAGCAATTGCTGCAGCACGGAAAAGTCGCCCGTGGTTGGCTCGGGGTGCAGATCCAGCCGGTAACGGCAGATATCGCCCAAGGCTTTGGTCTGCCGGCGCCGCTGGGCGCGCTCGTTGCCGGGGTCAGCCCAGCCGGCCCGGCGGCGCGAGCGGGTTTCGTCAATGGCGATGTGATTTTGAGCGTCAATGGGCGCGATATCGGAAGAATGCGCGACCTGCCATTGATCATCGCCGAAATGCCGATCGGTCGATCGGCCGATGTGACGGTGTGGCGCGGCAATCGCGAAATCACGCTGCGGCCAGTGATCAGCCTGATGCCCGACGAGCCGGAGACGGCAGAATTTCGAGCGCCTCAAACGGCCCCTTTGACCAAACCCGCGCCGGACATTACCGCGGGCCTCAAGCTCGCTCCGTTGACCGGGCAACTGCGCAAGCGGCTGCAGGTTCCCAAAGACGTCAGCGGGGCCGTCGTCACCGCGATCCCCGACGACAATCCGCTGTCCGGCGCGGATCTGTTGCCCGGCGATGTCATCCTGATGGTCAACCAGGAGCCCGTCGCCTCACCGCGGGATGCATTTACCAAGCTCCGATCAGCGGCAACCAGTGGCAAGACCGTCGTGGTGTTGGTGAACCGGCACGGCAGCAACCATTATCTGGCGCTGTCGCAGGGAGAGCAGCCCGGAGGCAGCGCTCCCGGCTGAGCCGAAACGATCGCCTCGAGCCTAAATTGCTTCTCGTTCCGACCTGCCGAAACTCCTCGGAAAGTGCGCGGTGGCCGGAACACAGGTCGGCCACTGCGCAGCCGGTTTTACCGCCTAGAGCGCGACCGCTGTTACCGGCAAGAAGCATGAAGGCAAGAGGCCAGGGCGCAATTTCGCCCGACCTGCTGCCGCCCTGATCTGACGAGATCTGAGTTAAATATAATACCGAACTGATTAATTGCTAACCCGTTCGAGCCAGGCGCATGCCCTCGCTGTGCTCTTATCCCTGGCTCCCGCGTGTCAGTGATTGATCAGGTTGGTATAAGTCCTGTGAACATTGCCGCGACGCGCAAGGGGCGCACGTGCAGCAGGGTGAACTCTTGGATGTTATAATTATTGGATGCGCCGGCGAAGCCGGACGGCGTGCTCGAAAACGGACAAGGGGCTCGCAAGAGCCCCTCGCCATGCCGGTTATCCGATTACCGCTGATCAATCGCCGCGAAGCGTCGCGATCATTCCGTTCTCGCCGAGAATGATATGGACGTCTTGGCCGTTTTTCATCGCATCAGCGGTCCAACCATGCGTCGGGTGCAGGTTGCGGATATCCGTGTAACCGTATTGTGATAATTCGCGCTGAGCCTGAGCGAAGCCATAATTTGCGTTGCCATGGCCGTATCCGGCTCCGCGATCTCCGAATACGTACCGCTGCTGCCATAGCCGACGCCCGGCGTGCCCCTATTGCCGGGACGGCGGCATAGCCGTATCCCGTCCGCTCATAGGTGTAAGGGGGTGCGGTGCTAAGGCCGAGGCTTGCCATCGTCGGCGGGTTGAAGCCGCCGGTGTCCGGCAAGCCCCGCTGTTCCTGATAGCGGAGGAGCGCATCGCTGGTCATCGGGTCCAGGACCCCATTGATGGGCCCATTGTAGTCGCCTGCCCGAGTGAGCTCCTGCTGGGCCTGCGCGACTTGGCCGGGGGTTACAAAGGCATAGGCCTCGCCGGTGTTGGCCGCATTGCCGTAGTTGTTGTTCGGACCCATTGCGGTGCCCGAGTACCCTTGAGCATAGGCCGCTCCGATACCCCCAACGCCGAGCGTCAGCGCCGAAACCGTTGCCAGGATCAGTCCCTTCATGAACTCCTCCATAGTCATTGGGACGCGGCGGTTTATGTCGAGCGGTTCCGCCACGCCTCGGCAACGAACCTTGCTATTTTGCCGACGTTCCAGATTGTCCATTTTTGCGTTGTCGAGACCGAAACGATCGCGGCGCGTTACGCAACCGCAGGCTGCGTTCTCCAGGGAGCAGCAATCCTGGTCCAGCAAAGGCGCTCGCCCTCGGCTGGGCGCTTCCGCACTTCCCTCGCCAATACATGATCGGCAAGCTCTTGGTGAGATACCCGATATCACCCGCGCCCGGTCGAATAGCGGGCGGGTGATCGAACACCTAAATGGTTACGCGTCGACGGTCGGGGTGACCTGCAACGGCGGGCGAAAATTATTCGGCGGCGAGCCTTGGTTGCTGGCCGCGCAATTCGGCGACCCGAGCGCGGGTGTAAAGTTCGGTCCAGTTCGACAATGCAAAGTCCGTGACCTGCCGCGGGTCGTAACCGCGCTCAGGGATCAAGATCTGCTTGCCTCCGATATGGACCGCGCGAATGCGGCTCCTATCCTGCAGCAATGCAATATTGTCGAGTGGAGAGAAGTCGAGCGCGATAAAGTCCGCCGAGCGATCAGGCTCAAGCCGACCGATGCGGTCACCTTCGGTCATAAAGCGCGCATTGACCTCGGTGGCGGCGCGCAAGGCAGCGGCCGACGTGAAGCCGAGATCGTTAACAAACAATTCGAGCTCGCGCGCATTCCATTCGCCATATGGCGTCACCGCAAAACCGGTATCGGTTCCGGTCATCATCGGGATGCCGGCGGCGCGTGCTTTTTTCCAATTCGCACAGCCGATCTCGTATTCACGCCGCGCCGCGTTCGGACGACCCTTTTGTCCAGCCGGCTCGTGCGGTTGCGTGAACTCGATGACGTTCTTTGGCTGGGTCAGAGTGGGGCACAGCGCACTCCCCGTCTCCAGCATCGCTGCGATGCATTCGTCATCGAGATGGTTCGCGTGAAAGATCAGGTCGACGCCGCTGCGCGCCGCGTACAGCGTCGCCTCGCGGCCGCGTGCGTGAACGACGACCTTTTTGCCAAGGCGGTGGGTCTCGCGCACCATCGCGTCGGTTTCTTCCTGGTTGAAAGCGGCGACAAGCTCGCCATTGTCGCGGCGTTGGATGCCGTCGAGCGCGATCTTGATGCAATCGACGCCGTCCTTGACTTGGCGGCGGATCTCTTCGATCGCCTCGGCGATATTCGTCACCAGTTTGCCGATCGAGGTTTCGGGCGCGCCAATCCAGGTCGGGTACCAATCGGTCAGGCCCTGATGCGTCGTGACGTAACGCCCAGCCGCCATGACCCGCGGGCCATCGAACAGCCCGGCGCGGATCGCGTTGCGGATCGATAGGCTGATCTGGCCGGCGTCGCCCGGCGAGCACAATGCCGTAAACCCGGCGGCGGCACATTTTTGCGCAAAGAACAGACCACGCAGCGCACGAAATTCGAGCGGGCTGTAAAGATCGATGTCCTCCTCGCTTTTCGCATTGCCATAGGCGAGATGCGTGTGAACGTCGATCAGACCCGGCATCACGAACAGGCTCGAATAGTCGAGCACACGGTCCTGGAGCGTGCGGCGCGGCGCCTCGGCATCGGGTCCGACATAGTCGATGACACCGGCTTCATCAAAAACCAGGGTTTGCTTGGCCGCGGCATCGTCGTCCGTACCGGAGAATAGCTGACCGCATTCTACAAATGTCTTCATTGCCGACTCCTGTCACGCCGAGAATCCCGAGGCCAAGCCAAGCATCCGCCCGGACGGCGCAGTTCTAGCACAGCGGAAGCAGTCGGGGCAGGTCGGGATTTAGCGTGGCGCGGCGGAAGCCATTCCCGAGATGAGCGCGATGCTGTAGCCGAAGCGGTAACCTTAAACGCGCAGCAACTGCACAACTGGAGGCCGATAACCTTAACGCGGAAGCCGGTCGCTGGAACAACTTCGGCAACGGGTACCTGCTCATGCCGGAACCCCGTGAGGTTCATATGGGTGGGTAAGACGTATATTGGCTACAAGGACGGAAGCTCCGAAGGGTGGAACGAATATGGTCTTCGCCTGTGGCAAAGGGGCTTTAAGGACGACAGGCGCCCTGCCGAGGAGTCGAAGTTATTGCAGAGGTTCCGGGCGGAGTGGGCAGAAATGCAAGGGCCAGAATTTCGGCGCACGTCGTCCCATTGGCATCGCAAAGATGCGGGACTACACATTACGTCCGACGAGTATCATCGGTACCTTGAGAGAACGCTTACAATACAAGCGTCGCCGCTAGCACTGCGCAACAGTATTGAAGGTTGGCAATTCGGGGGCCACGCCAACGACGCTCGCCGATTATTGCTGGTCTTCTTTCCCTTGTTCCCTACGAACGCCGCCTATTCCACCTTCTTTGATGTCCTTGTTGGCTTCGCTTTCGACCGGTTTGTCGCGCCAGTCGTCGTCTTTTTCGTCTTTTCTCGGCTGCTTGGTTTCTGACATTGCAATCTCCTCGTCCGGTATCCGCGCGCATCGTGCGCTCCTAACGGGGAGGCTTACGAGGTGGTTCCAGACCAAGGGATCGCGTCGACCCGCGTGAATTAATGCCGAAAATCGCGTTTTCGCGATCACGGTTGACGGACAAGGTGGAAAATACGTTGCGGGATGTCCGGTTTTGGGGTTAACCGGATTTGACAACAGCGCAGCAAGCGGGATCGATTCTCGGATGGCGGGCAATCTCGTTCAAGGCGCGGTTTTTACCGTTATGGTGGTGCGTGCGGGATTGCTGCATGATCCGGCTTTCGAGGCCGAATTGGCCGAGCAGATCCGTCGCAGCCCGCGCTTCTTTCTGAACGCGCCAGTCGTGCTGGATCTTAGAGAGGCGAGCGAGTTCACGACCGCAGCCGAATTTACCGAGGCAAAAGACCTGTTGCGACGCTATACCCTGACCCTCGTCGGCGTGCAGAATGCACGGCCGGCGCAAACTGAGGCCGCGGCCTTCGCCGGACTCGCCGGTTTTGCTCCAAATTCGACCCATCCGCGCCGCGCCCGCCCAGCCGATCCATTGCCGCCGCGCGCACCGCCTGCCGCCTCGCCGCCGCCCCCTTCGCCGCAACCCGAACTCGTAGCCGCGGCAAAGACCCGGCTTATTACCCAGCCGGTGCGTTCGGGGAGCCAGATTTACGCCCGCGGCGCCGACCTTGTCGTCGTCGCGCCGGTCAGCCCTGGCGCTGAAATCATCGCTGATGGGAACATACATGTGTATGGCCCATTGCGCGGGCGCGCATTGGCTGGTGCCGCGGGAGACGTTGAGGCGCGAATCTTTTGCAGTCGGTTCGAAGCCGAACTCGTCAGCATCGCCGGCCATTACCTCGTAAGCGAGCAAATGCCCCCGGAACAGCGCGGATTTCCGGTCCAGATTGCCCTCGTCGATGACCGGTTGACCATCACCCGCAATTGACGCTCATCTAGGTGAGCCGCAAGCGCCGAGCGTGCTTGCAACCTGACCGGCGTCAGATCGGCGTCGGGCCGCCCGGGGGAAGGGGGAGGTCTTTATTGTCAGCAAAAGTCATCGTGCTCACGTCGGGCAAGGGCGGCGTCGGCAAGACGACCAGCGCCGCCGCCATAGCCGCCGGTTTGGCGCTACGCGGCCACCGGACCGTTGTCATCGACTTTGATGTGGGGCTGCGCAATCTTGACCTGATCATGGGCTGCGAGCGCCGCGTGGTATTCGATTTTATCAATGTCATCAATGGCGACGCCAAGCTCAATCAGGCCCTGATCAAAGATAAACGCAACGACCACCTCTACATATTTCCGACGTCGCAGACGCGTGACAAGGACGCGCTAAAACGCGACGGGGTCGAGCGCGTACTCGATGAGCTAAGAGAAGGTTTCGATTACATTGTTTGCGACAGCCCGGCCGGGATCGAGCACGGTGCCATCACCGCGCTGTATTTCGCGGATGTGGCGATCATTGTGACCAATCCGGAAGTCTCCTCGGTGCGTGACAGCGACCGCATTATCGGCATCCTGGCCTCGAAATCGCGTCGCGCCGAAAAGAATATGGACCCGGTCGAAGTGCATCTGCTGCTGACCCGGTATTCGCACCAGCGTGTCGAAAGGGGCGAGATGCTGGCGCTCGAGGACGTCAATGAGATCCTGTCTGTCCCGCTTCTCGGCATCGTTCCCGAATCGGAATCGGTGCTCCGCGCTTCGAACACTGGGACACCGGTCGTGTTCGACGAGGGTAGCCCGGCGGGCCAAGCCTATCTCGACGCCGTTGCCCGCCTGCTCGGCGAAGAACGCGAACTGCGCTTTCTGAAGCCCGAGCGCCGCAGCTTTTTGCGCAATCTGTTCGGCAGGGTGTGATGCGGCTCCTCGATTTTCTGTTTCCCGACCGCCACAACTCGGCCGCGATCGCCCGAGACCGGCTGAAGATTGTGCTCGCCCATGAGCGGGCGAGCCGCCAAGCGCCCGATTTTCTGCCGGCGTTGCAAAAAGATCTGATCGAGGTCGTCGGCCGCTATATCGAGATCCGTGACGACAGGCTGCGGGTTAATGTCGCGCGGTCGGGTGAAACGTCACTGCTCGAAATCAATGTCGAACTCGAAGGCGCCAACATCGGACCGGCCGAGAACGGAGCCGTCAAAGCAAAGGCAAAACAGCTGTCGGCGGCGATCATGGTGCCAAAACCCGATCCCGGGTCGCACCCGCCCTGGGTCAAGCCGGACTGAGCCGCGCCGTCTCGAGGCGCCCGGAGTAGCGATAACGCCGGATCGGGTCTAGTCTTCGCGAAAGATTCGCCGACGGTTGGCGCAGGAGAATGCGATGGCAACATACATACTCATCCACGGGGCTTATCAAGGCGGCTGGATCTGGAAGCCGACGGCAACGCGCCTGCGGGAAGTCGGTCACCTCGTCTATGCTCCGTCGCTCGACGGCTGCGCCGACCGGCGCCACACGTTGCGGCCCGGAATTACGGTTGAGACGCATGCCGCTGAGATCGCCGAGCTGTTGTTCTATGAAGACCTCCGGGACGTCGTGCTGACCGGCACCAGCTCCGGCGGGATGGTGCTGTGCCGTGCCGCAGAACTGGCTCGCGATCGCATCGGCCGCGTGATTTTTGTCGACGCGCTGGCGCTCTTTGATGGCGAACGGGTGGCGCAGATCGTCAATCGCCCGACGCCGCGCATAACCACAGCACTCTCGGTGGGCCCGTCGCGCGAAGACGCTGAAAATCGCAGCTTTTCAGGTCTTGATCCGACGACACGGGCGTTTGCGCTCGCCCGCTATACTCCGCACCCGATCGCGGCGATGGAGGAGCCGGTGTCGTTAAAGAGCTTCTGGTCGGAGCCGTGGCACGCGATGGTGATCCGTTGCCGCCGCGCCCCCAATCCGGGCGAGGCGCACCAGCGCCGCACTGCCGAGAAGCTCGACGCCAAATACCTCGAGATCGATACCGGGCATTATCCGATGCTGTCCGATCCCGATGTACTGGCGCCGCTGCTTATGCAGAGCTGACAAAGAGGCTCGTGAAATGGCGGAAGCAGCGGTGAGAGCGATAGACTATGAGATGGCGGCGCTCGGCCCTTTGTAGGCGCCTCCCTTTGTCGATTGCAGAAAGTATATGACAGTTCTAAGAATGATGCCGCGACTGCCACGCACGCGCCAAGAGTGGCAAATCTCAAATCAGCAATCGCCTATTTGGAGGCTCTGGTCGAAAAGGTAAATCCAGGGCATCCGAAGGCAACGCCAGCTGCTCGATTGCTGTTTATCATGGGCTGCCGCTCGGGGTCCTTCAATCACATAAAAGCCGGGAGGGATTATACCGCCTCCCGGCTTTCGATAAACGAATCGCTGAAAGCTGCGGGTCAGAGCCGTTCCAGCTGGAAAATTTCGTCCTTGATGCGGAGCTTCTGGCGCTTCAGATCGGAGATCACGTCGTCGTTCGGCAGCGGTCGGCTGTTCTCTTCCTCAATGGCACGTTCGAGTGCCGCATGCTTTTGCTTCAGCGCCTCGATACGATCCTTCTGCGACATGCACATCCTCCTCAAGGACCATGACAACCGGCAAAGATAACGCCGGAGCGGTCGGCGGGCCAGCACCGCCGCCCGATGACGAAAATATGTCAAGATCCGGGAGTTTCACAGAGCCCGATGACAGAAACATCTACTAGGCCGCGCCTCATCGTCGGGATCAGTGGCGCCTCCGGTATAATTTACGGCGCACGACTGCTGGAGCTGCTGCATCCGCTGCCGATCGAGACGCATCTCGTGATGAGCCGCGCCGCCGAGCTTACCTTGGCGCTCGAGACTGGCTTGAAGCCTGCGGTGCTGCGCGCCTGCGCCGACGTTGTCCATGCGATCGGCGATATGGCGGCGCCGATCTCTTCCGGATCCTTTAAGACGATCGGCATGGTGGTGGCCCCGTGCTCGATTCGCAGCATGTCGGAAATCGCGAGCGGGGTCACGACGACACTGTTGACGCGCGCGGCTGATGTTGTGTTGAAGGAACGTCGGCGGCTCGTGCTGCTGGTGCGCGAGACCCCGCTCCACATCGGGCATTTGCGCACGATGACCGCGTTATCGGAAATGGGTGCGGTGATCGCACCACCGGTGCCGGCCTTCTATGTCAAACCGACGACGATCGCCGAGATGATCGATCAAACCCTCGGCCGAGTGCTCGACCTGTTCGGGATCGAGACCGACACCGTCAGGCGCTGGGGCGAGATGCCAAGGGAGACGAAAGAGAGCTGTTAGCACTCCAGGCATAAGTCGCTGCAGTTGGCGGCGAACAATTGCACCCTGCGGATTTGTGGCTGCTTTGAGGTCGAGATACAGCATCAGATTGGCCTCGGCATCGGCTTGGCATTGCGATGGATCGGCCTCGGAAGGCGGCGGCGCTCAACGCCGCAAGCCGGGCTTGCGCCGCCCGTTCGGCTTCGATCTCGATCGCCTTGATGCTCTCGCGCAGACGCTGAATATCCGTGTCGGGCGCTGTCTTGAGCCGGCGGCGAAGCGTTCGCAGCGGCTCGATCACCTCGGCGCTGATCGAGCCAATCGCGCGCTCTGCTTCGCCAACTCCCTCTTTATCGAGTCCGCCTCGTCCCGAGAGGCCGAGCCAAATCGCAAACAGGACAAGATTGACGTTGACGCCCGCCTCGTCCTGCAGCGCAAGCAGCGACTGCGGCAACACCCGGTCGGTCGTAGAAATCCAGCGAAAAGGACCACAACCCACGGGTTGACGCGTCCCGATCGCTCGCGCAATTCATTTTTCGTTGTGGGGTATCGGCGAGATCGCCCATCTATGGTGATATGAGGATGAAAGCATACTTTTCAGCCTGCCATGGATCTCGACGCTGAATTGCTAAGAGCGAAGCTCGTCGCGCTAAAGTCTGAACATCGCGACCTCGATGATGTCATCTCGCGGCTTGCACAACATGCGCCGCTCGACCAGCTGCAAATGCAGCGGCTCAAAAAGCGAAAGCTGCTGCTGAAAGACCGGATCGCAAAGCTTGAGAGCGAGCTCGTCCCCGACATCATCGCGTGACGCCGCACCGGGGTCGGCTTGTACGAACAGCCCCACCTCCCATTATAATTCCCTGTAATTGCAGGGACCAATCGTTCTTTCCAGGAGCAGGAGGCGAATGAGCGGGGCCGGGCCGGCGGTGGGCATCATCATGGGGAGCGGGTCCGATTGGCAGACAATGCAGCATGCCGCCGCGACCCTCGATCGGCTCGGGATCAGTCATGAAGCGCGAATCGTGTCCGCGCATCGCACCCCGGATCGACTCTATGACTATGCCCGCACAGCACGGGAGCGTGGTCTGCGTGTGATCATCGCCGGGGCCGGTGGGGCAGCCCACCTCCCCGGGATGACCGCAGCCTTGACATCGCTTCCGGTACTCGGCGTTCCGATTGAAAGCCGGATCCTCAAGGGTGTTGACAGCTTGTTGTCAATCGTCCAGATGCCGGCGGGCATCCCGGTTGCGACATTTGCGATCGGTCAGGCCGGTGCCGTCAATGCCGCGCTGTTTGCTGCGGCAATTCTCGGAGTTTCGGACGCTGCGGCAGCGGCGCGTCTCGACGGCTGGCGTCAGATCCAGACCGAGCAGGTGGCCGAGCGGCCAGGGCTCCCGTGATGTCGGCGGCGGTGCTGGCCCCAGGCGCCACAATCGGGATTTTAGGGGGTGGTCAGCTCGGACGAATGACGGCGCTGGCCGCGGCAAGCCTCGGTTATCGCTGCCATGTCTTTGCCACCGAGCGCGATAGCCCGACAGAGCAGGTCTGCGGCGCGGCGACGGTCGCCGAATACGACGACGCCGATGCACTTGATCGGTTTGCCGCGGTGGTCGATATCGCCACCTTCGAATTCGAGAACATTCCGGCCGAGGCGGTGCGCCGGGTAGCCGCCTCAAAGCCCGTGCTGCCACGACCCGAGATCCTTGAAATCACCCAGGATCGTCTGCGCGAAAAAGATTTCCTGCGCTCGATCGATGTCGCCACCACCGCATACCGCGAGATTTCGGATGCGTCGGCCTTGACGCGAGCGATGCGTGATTTCGGCTTTCCGGCAGTACTCAAAAGCGTGCGTATGGGGTATGACGGCAAGGGCCAAGTCACCTTGACATCCGAGACAAAACCCGAGGAGGCGTGGCGGCAGATGGGCGGCGAGATCGGCATTCTCGAGGCCTTCGTCGACTTCGCCTGCGAGATTTCAGTCATTGTCGCGCGCGGGCGTAATAGTGCCTGGGCAACCTATCCGCCGGTCGAAAATCAGCATAGCCATCACATCCTCGACACCACGATCGCGCCGGCCCGGATCGCGAGCAAGGTCGCGACACGCGCCAAAGGCATCGCCCGCCATGTTGCCGAAAGGCTCGATCTCGTCGGCGTGCTGGCGGTCGAGATGTTTGTCAGGCCGGGGGGTGAGGTCCTCGTCAACGAGCTGGCGCCACGGCCCCACAATTCCGGGCATTGGACGATCGACGCCTGCGTTACCAGTCAATTTGAACAGCTGGTGCGGGCGCTTTGCGGGTTGCCGTTAGGCTCGGTCGAGCATCATTCGGACGCGGTCATGCAAAACCTGCTCGGCCATGATGTCGAAAAATGGCGCGACGCGCTCGCCGACTCGTTCGCAAAGCTGCATCTCTATGGCAAGCACGAGATCCAGCCCGGCCGCAAAATGGGCCACATCACACGGCTGATCCCGCATCGCTGAGCGTGCGCCAAGTCAGCGCAAAGGACGCAACAACCGCAGCGGGTTCGGCAGCCGCTCTGTCACCGTCTCAAGATCGCGGCGCAGGCGGCCGAAGCGGGCCACCGCGGCAAGGCGGCGGTCGACAAAAGCCAGGGTATCGACAAACCCCTCGGAACGGTCCTCGAGCCAGTACAGCACTGCCGCGCTATAGATTCCGGCCAAGATTGCGCGCTTTGTGTAAAAGCTGAAATCGGTCGCGGCGTCGCCGGCCGCGTACCAGATCGCATCGACGGTGTCGTAGACGAGCCGCACCGCGAGCGGCGCGTTGTAGGGCAACGCCAGCACCGTCAGGGCCCGCCGCACCGCCTCGCGCCAGGGTGCTACAATATCAAACCGGGTTGCGATCGCCCGCGCGATCCGGTCGGATATCCTGGTGTCGGTCAGCGGCAAGGCTTCGAACCGATCAAGCATGCGCTGATCAGCCCAGCGGCTGAAAGCGGCGACGAGATCTGCCGCGCCGCCTGGAAACAACGCGCGCGCCCCCTCCATGGTAATCCCGCAGCGTCGCGCTGCTGCGCGCAACGCCGCGCGCGACCAGCCCTCGAACGGCACTTCAGGCAGCATCGCCTCGATCAGCGCCGCGCGCTGGCTTTCGGCAAGTGGGCTATTCATCGCCACCGCGTCTCGTTCAGGAAAGCTGCGAGATCGATCGGATGGCGCTGCAGCTCTTCCATGAAGAAAAGATGGCGCTGATCCGTCATTCGCTGCGGATAGAGGATTCCGTCGAGATGATCGCATTCATGCTGGACCACGCGGGCATGAAAGCCCTCGACCTCCTGCTCGATCAATGCACCGTCGAGCCCGATCGCGCGATAGCGAATCCGCAGATGCCGTGGGACGATGCCGCGCAACCCCGGCACCGAGAGGCACCCTTCCCAGCCAAAAGCGCGCTCCTCGCCCAACAATTCGACAACCGGATTGATCAATACGGTCAAATCCTGCGCCACATCCCCCGGTAATCCGCTCAGCCGTTCGCCGGAGACAAAGAAGACAACGATACGCCAAGGCTGATGCACCTGCGGTGCGGCCAGCCCGGTACCACTCGCATCCTCCATTGTCTCGATCATGTCATCGACGAGCCGGCGCACCCATGGCGCTGTCGGATCTTCTATCTCGGCTGCCGGTTGGCGAAGCACCGGATTGCCCATACGGGCGATCTTCAATAAAGCCATCGCTGCAATATGGCGGCTACGGCACTCGATGTATACCCAGCCGCTCGACCTGCATGCCCGGGATATCAGACGCTAAGCGTCTGCCAATCGACGCCGCGCTCAAAGGCGGCTGCGGCGCGGTAGATCGTGTCTTCGCCAAAGGCTTTGGCGATCAGCATCATACCAACCGGCAACCCGTCAACCATGCCGCATGGCACGCTCATCGCCGGATGATGGGTGCAATCGAACTGCGCGGTGTTTGCCAGCATCTCGAAGCCGCGCTGCAGGATCTCGCCAATCGGCGCATCGGCATCGGGTAACGGCGTCGCGACGATCGGCAGGGTCGGCATCAACAACAGATCGCAATGCGACAGCGCCTCGTCATAAGCGCGCCGCAAACGGCGCACTAGATTCTGCGCCTTTGCATAATAGTGGCCGCGGTAACGTGTCACCATAAACTGCCCGAGCAACATTGTGTTCTTGAGCGTATCCGACAATTCGTCGGCGCGATTGCGCCACCCGCTATGGAAATCGAGCATCGAGGTTACGTAAAGTCCTTGCCAATTAAAGCCGAAGCCATTGCCGAGCATCATCTGCATCAACGCGCCTTCGGCTGCCACCGGCAGCCAGATTGCGCTGCCGGCGCAATGCATTGGGATGGAGACATTTTCGACGGTTGCCCCGAGGCCGCGCAGACGGTCGGCCGCCTCGCGCACGACAGCATCCACCTGCGGCAGCGATTGCGAATGGCCAAAGCTCTCTTCGACGACGCCGATCCTGAGCCCGGCGGCGCCGCGGCCCAGGGCCTCGCGATAAGGCGACACAGCCGCGCCGCCATATTGCCGGGGGTCAAGCCCATCGGGACCCGCCAGGACTTCGAGCAGCAGCGCGTTGTCTTCGACCGTAGCCGTCATTGGTCCGGTGTGATCGAGGGTCAGCTCGATCGGCATGATGCCGGTATAGGGCACGAGCCCGTGCGTCGGCTTTAGGCCATAGATGCCGCAGAACGCGGCAGGAATGCGGATCGAGCCGCCCTGGTCGCCGCCGAGCGCCATCGGCACTTCGCCGGCGGCAACGACAGCAGCGCTGCCCGATGAGGAGCCGCCGGCCGAATACCCGCGGCGGCGTGGATTGTGCACCGGGCCGGTCGCGCTGGTATGGCTGCCGCCTGAAAAGCAGAAATACTCGCACACCGTCTTGCCGACGATCGTGCCGCCGGCATCGAGAATACGGGTCGCGACGGTCGCATCGACCTCCGGCACGTAGCCTTCCAGGGTCGAGGCGCCGTTCATCATCGGCACGCCGGCGAGGCAGATGTTGTCCTTTAGCGCGACGGTTTTGCCGGCAAGCTTGCCTGACGAGGCGCCGGCAATCTCGGTTTTGATGTACCAGGCGCCGTATTTATTTTCGGCGGGATCAGGGCGTTGTCCCGGGCGTCGCGGGTAAGCGACCTGCGGCATTTCGTCGGGGAAGCGATCCAGCAGATTATAGGCTGCAAAGCTTGGCTGCAGCGCTTCGAGGTGGGCCGACAAATCCGCCTGGCTCAGATTGAAGCCAAGCTCCGCCGCGACCTCGCCGAGCTGCTCGAGCGTCGGCATCTTGACCGTATTGAGTGGCATGACGGTTCCCCGTCCCCGAGAATCCAGGTGCAAAAATAGATTGGGGCCGGCCTCATCATACCGGGCACCTTACCGCGCGGCAAATCCCGAACCAGGCCGTTCTCACTAAGCCGACCACCTACGGCTCGGCAACGTAAGCCGCGCTAGAAGCGAGACAATCAAAGGATTGAGGGCTTGGTGGTGAAGACTGGCTGAGTGCCCTCGAATTAAGGTTTACCCGCTGTAGGTGTGCGGCTGCAATGGATGATCGCGGCCACTCTGATGATATTGGACTTTCTTGCACGGACTTGGGCGGGACTGCGTGATATACGGGTCCCGCCGCGGTCATTGCCGTCGTTGCGTGGCGGCGTTGCCGATAGCTGCGATCAGCCGGGATGTGCTCCGGTCTCGCCCCGCACCGCGCGCTGCAGATAACCTATCGCCGCATCGAGCTGCGCGTCCTTGTTTGTTCCGATGATCAACGGTTTGATCGGGTGTTCGGCACTGTCGCCGGTGCTTTCCGAGGAGACGCTCGCCGCCTTCGTCGCCCGGCCGTTTAAGGACCCGGTGTTCTTCAGCGCACCGAAAAGATCGCTCTCATGGCTGAGCACGGCATTGGCGACCTCCTCATCTTTGGGCAGCGTGACGACGACGTCCGGGCTGATGCCGTGGCCCTGGATCGACCGACCCGACGGCGTGTAATAGAGCGCCGTCGTCAGCCGCAACGCACCATGCCCCTCGATCGGGATAATGGTCTGCACCGAGCCCTTACCAAAGCTGCGGGTGCCCATGACGGTGGCGCGGTGATCGTCCTGCAACGCGCCGGCGACGATCTCAGCCGCTGATGCCGATGCGCTGTTGATCAAGACGACCATCGGGACCCCGGCAATCAGGTTGCCTGCGACCGGCGCGCGATAGACCCGGTCGTCATCGCGGTTGCGGCCGCGGGTGGTCACGACGACACCGCCATCGACGAACTCCCCGGTGACATCCACCGCCGCGTCGAGCAGGCCGCCGGGGTCATTGCGCAGATCGAGGATGAAGCCGTTCAGGTGACCATGCGCCTCGGCCTTCATTTTGGTAATGGCATCGGCAAGTTCGTTGGCCGTGTTCTCGGTAAAGGTCGAGACCCGAGCATAGCCGATCTTATCGCCTTTGAGTGCCGATTTGACCGAAACGACATGGATGATATTGCGGGTCAGGGTCACATCGAAAGGCGGCCGCGTGCTACGCAGAATCTCAAGATTTACCCGCGATCCGGCCGGTCCGCGCAGCCGCTTGACGACCGTCTCCACGTCCATTCCGGCGGTTGACAGCCCGTCGATCTTGACGATGCGGTCGCCCGGCTCGATGCCGGCATTCGCCGCGGGTGTGCCGTCGATCGGCGAGATCACTTCCGGCACCTTGCCTTCGAGGGTCAGCTCGATCCCGATCCCGCCGAATTGGCCGCGGGTGACCGCATTCATTTGCTGGTATTGATCCGGGTCCATGTAATCCGAATGCGGATCGAGCCGAGTCAGCATGCCCTTCAGCGCGTCAGTGGTCAGTTCGTCGCCCGGCACAGGCTCGACATAATTGCGCTGTACGACCCGTGCCACGGTTTGCAGCAACGCGAAATCGGCGGGGTCGCCCGACGCCGTCGAGGCTGCGCCGGCTCCGGTGCTGTTACAGCCGTAAAGGGTGAGCGTGATCGAAGCGACAGCCGTCGCCTTGACGGCAAGATCGTACAGACGGGGAAGCGTGATCATTGGAGCCTTCGCGGCTAGCGGTCAGCGGAGATCGACAAAAACCCGGATGATCGGTCTTGCCACTCTCCCGCGGGCGGCCAATCCGGTATCCGGACGGCCGCACAATTTAGTCTTCTTGCGAGCCGCGTCCAGAGGCTGCAAGCCGTTCGCTGCACTGAGGACGGTTTTCACGCCCGGCCGATCGCGGCTATAACCCGCACGCAAACCGGCTCGGGTGAGGAACGAACGTCATGACGAGTGGACCGCCGACCGATCGACTGACGGTGGCGGGGATTGAACTCGAAGTCCTCCGCCGCGGCACGGGCCGCCCGATATTGCTGTTGCACGGCTTTGATACGGTCGATCCCGGAGCTCGATTTCTCGAAGCACTCGCCCGACATGGCGAAATCATCGCGCCGTCATCGCCGGGCTTTGGCAATTCGCGGCGGCCAAAGGATTTCGACACGGTCTACGACCTCGTCCATCTCTATCTGGCGGCACTCGCCGCCTTGCCGGGCGATAACATCGCCGTGCTCGGCTTTTCGTTTGGTGGCTGGCTTGCCGCAGAAATCGCAGCGGCCTGTACCCATCGCATCGATCGGCTGATCCTGATCGATCCGCTCGGCATCAAGATCAGCGATCGCGAAACGCCCGACATCCTCGACATCTTCAACAGATCGCCCGACGAAGTGCGCCGCCGCAGCTGGCACGATCCGGACCGCTATGCCCCCGATTACGACGCGATGTCGGACGAACAGCTGGTGATTCACGCGCGCAACCGTGAAGCCCTGTGCCTGTATGCCTGGCACCCATATATGTACAACCCGCAATTATCGCGCTGGCTCGGCCGGATCGATGTGCCGACATTGCTGGTCTGGGGCGCTAGTGACCGCGTCGTCAGCCCCGAATATGGCCGCGCCTATGCCGCAATGATCCCGGGTGCGCGTTTCGAATTGATCGAGCGCGCCGGGCATCATCCCGAAATCGAGCAGCCCGAAGCCTTTGTCGACCATGTCGTCTGGTTCCTCGCTCGGTAAACGTAAAGCTGTCGGATAAACCCCGGCCGGGACCCTGCACAAAGCCGAGCCATCCCCGGCCGCCGGGCGCAAATCTTGATGCCTGCTTGAACAGCCCCTTCCGCCGGAACGAGAAGATTCTGCGGCGGCTGTGAGGCCGCTCACACCGAGAGCGGATTGTCACGATCAATAATGTGGCAACGGCACTTCCCGTGGATCTACTCCGGATCAGCGGCGCCGCTGGGCGAAAGGATGCTGCGATGACCACCGAAGCCTTGCATGGCGCATTTGATTTTTCCGCCCGCAACGGGCGATTGCACGGTAATAGAGGATTTTACCAGATCTTCAAATGCTGCGGCTTAATCTTGATTACCACCGCTTATATCTTCATCTCTGGACTAGCGCTGTTGACGCTGGGCTTGATCGAGATCCGCCAAAGCAACCTAACAGCATTCAACGCTCTGATCGCTACTCTCGATCAGCGAGATTGGTATCCGAATAGTTATCTAGACAGCATACTCGACAATATTGCTACGGATCGAGACCAGTATCAGAACTGGGCGAGTTCATTACGCTGCTCCGATCACACCGGCGGCTTGCGGACTCGCAAGCAGCCAACCACACAAACCTCGGGGGAGCCCGGCGATCCCGGGGGGAGCGGTCAGGATACGCTACCCAAAACCTGTGCGGAAATCAGGGCGATGGTCAACGACCATCTCAACGCACTGTCTTTACTTGAAGAGAGTGTACTTTTTAAAAAGGCAAATCTTGCCGAATACTATGACCGATACCGAGATGCTATGCGGAATAAAGATCCGCAACTGATTCCGGTTTTGGGGTTAATGGATTCAGGTTGCAGGATCGTGACCCTTTGGGCACGAATGCCGTTCGAGCTACTCGAGATGTTGTTATTGGTATGCATGGGCGCGCTTGGGGCGGTCATCAGTATAACCCGATACTTCGTAGATCCGAGATTGCCAAACCCGTCGCTTCGCGATCTTTGCTACCGCCCGGTGGCAGGCGGCGTCATCGCTCTCGGTATCTACATTATGTTCCGAGCCGGTCAGCTGTTCTTCGGCGGCTCAAACCAGAATACCGGTATGGCCCTTAGCACAAGCATCTTCGTCCTGGCGGCGTTGGGCTTGGCGGCGGGTTTCTGTGCACGCGAAGCGGTCGGCCAGATCGAGTTCGTCGCGAGCCGCATGTTGCGAGGCTCGGCAACCGATCGCGAGGAGGGAAAACCGGCTGTCGGAGGGGAAACTGGGGAAATCGCGACCGGGGACCCACCGCCGGGCAAGCCGTTACCCGCTTAGCGCAGGTGACAGGCCACTTGGTGGCCTGGGGCCACCTCGCGCAAGGGCGGGCTCTCGATTTTGCAACGCGCTTCGGCGTAAGGGCAGCGGGTATGAAACCTGCAGCCCGGCGGCGGGTTGATCGGGCTCGGCACGTCGCCTTGCAATAGTTGTTTCTTGCGTTTGATGCGCGGGTTCGGCACCGGCACCGCTGCCAGCAATGCCTCGGTATAAGGGTGCAGCGGGTTGGTGAACAGCGTCTCCTTATCGGCGAATTCGACGATCCGCCCGAGATACATGACCGCGATGCGGTGGCTGATATGCTCGACAACGGCGAGGTCGTGGGCGATGAACAGGTAGGACAGGTTCTTCTCGCGCTGCAGATCCATCAGCAGGTTGATGACCTGCGCCTGGATCGATACGTCGAGCGCTGACACCGGCTCGTCGCCGACGATCAGCTGCGGACTGAGGGCGAGCGCGCGAGCGATGCAGATGCGCTGGCGCTGACCGCCGGAGAACTGGTGCGGAAAGCTCCGCATCTGCTGCGGCCGCAGACCAACCTGCTCGAATAATGCTGCAACCCGCTCTTCTTTCTCCTTGCCTCTGGCGATGCTGTGGATCTGCAACGGCTCGCCGACAATGGCACCCGCCGACATGCGCGGGTTTAGCGACGAAAATGGATCCTGGAAGATGATCTGCATTTGACGGCGGTGCGGCCGCATTGCGGCTCGGCCGAGCCGCGTGATGTCATGGCCGTTGAGTTTTATCGAGCCCGCCGTCGGTTCGATCAGGCGCAGCAATGTACGTGCGACTGTCGATTTGCCACAACCCAACTCGCCGACAAGACCCAAGGTCTCGCCACGCCCGATCGAAAAGCTGACCCCGTCAACGGCATAGACCCGACCCGCGGCACGGCGCAGCAGCCCCTTTTTTATTGGAAAATGCTTGTGCAGCCCCGCGACCTCGACCACGGGGACCGCCGGGGCCGAGGCCAGCGGCGGCAATGGCGCGACCGATGCGGCGCTGGCTGCGTTAGGCATTGATGCCGCCATACAATTTCTCCGAATGCCAGCAGGCGACCCAATGGGCAGGCTTCACCTGTTCGTAGGGCGGAAATTGCGAACGACAGCGCTGATCGGCAAAGGCGCAGCGCGGCGCGAACGTGCAGCCCGGCGGCAGGTTGCTCAACGCCGGCACCATCCCGGGAATCTCCTTAAGCCGCTCACCGCTATTGGCCGGCCGCCCGCTGATGACCGCAAGGCGGGGGATCGAAGCCAATAGCCCGTGTGTGTAGGGGTGCAGCGGCTCCTCAAATAGCGCTTCGACATCGGCCTCTTCGACCTTGCGCCCGGCATACATGACGATGACGCGCTGCGCCGTCTCGGCCACGACGCCGAGATTGTGCGTAATCAGGATCACCGCAGTACCAAGCTCGCTCTGCAATTCCAGGATCAGGTCGAGAATTTGCGCCTGGATCGTCACATCGAGCGCCGTCGTCGGCTCGTCGGCAATCAGCACGCGCGGGTTGCAGGCGAGCGCCATCGCGATCATCGCCCGCTGCCGCATCCCGCCCGACAGCTGATACGGGTATTCGCGTGCCCGCTGCGCCGGTTCCGGAATCTTGACGAGGCGCAGCATCTCGACGGCTTTTTCGGCGGAGTCCTTCCTCGACAAATTCTGATGCAGCCGCAAGGCTTCGGCGATCTGGCTGCCGATCGTCAGCACCGGGTTCAGCGAAGTCATCGGCTCCTGGAAAATCATCGAGATGCGGTTGCCGCGAATGTCGCGCATCTCGCGTTCGTTGAGGCGGACCAGATCCTTGCCTTCGAGCAGGATGCGGCCGTCGACGATCCGCCCTGGCGGGTCGGGCACGAGCCGCATGATCGACAACGCGGTCATCGATTTGCCACAACCCAACTCGCCGACAATTGCCAAGGTTTCGCCGCGACACACTGACAATGACACGTCGTCGACGCCTTTGACGATGCCGGAGCGGGTAAACAGGTAGGTACGCAGCCCCTCGACCTCGAGCACCGCGGGGGCATTGTCGCCTGGTCTCGCCATCATTGGTCGAGCCTTTGCCTCAGCCACGCTGGCGCGGATCGAGAATATCGCGGATCGCGTCGCCCAACAGATTGGTGCCAAAGACGACGGCGCTGATTGCAACACCGGGGAAGATCACGCAGAGAGAGCGTATTCGCACGGACGACGCGAGCCGAAGAAGGAAGCAGCGCGATCGAGATCGCGATGATCGTGTTTTCCGAGCGAGGGCCCGAGCGAGGCTGTCATCAACAAGGCCATGACGATCAATGGCAATGACTGCAAGATGTCGCTCAGGCGCTGGGCGACAAAATGCCGTCGGATCATTGCCCTCACTGCGTCACAAAAGGAGGTGAGGGCCGTTGGCCCTCACTCCGTTACAGCGCTTCGGTTCAAGGCTGGTACACAATAATAGTGTCCCAAAAGTCGCAGTCGTGGCGGGCGCCGAATTGCGCGTTCGTAAACGTGGATAAAGCGGGCACGTTCTCCGACAAGTATTCGGGCACTCCTTCCTGATTGACAAATTGGGGCCACGGCGCATTTCCCGTTCCGTTCGGATTACCGGTGCGCGCAAAGTTCGTCCAGGCTGCAACGAGCTCGTCAGATAGGATCAACTCTTGCGGCGTCAGAGCGGGTGATTGACTTGCCCCGGGCACGCCCAGAATGCTGCCATGCCAGAGCGGGAACAGGAACTGGATGTCAATGGTGTGGGCTGCAAGGGGCGTGAAGTCCGGCATCGGAGGAAAGTAGTATGGCGCGTTCTGGTCATTGAACTCATATGCGTACACCGGCAGCCCCGCTTGCGCCCACAAAGCATCGATATGGCGGTTTCGGCAGGCTCCTGGATATGTGGTGACCAGATCATAAGTGGCCTGTGGGTCGTCCCCGGGCGGATATTCAGCCAGGACCGCAGCGGCTGTCCCTGCCGGGTAATTCGGGCCGCCCGGGTATTCTGGGCCACTATAGGTTGCGGTGACGGCGGCAGTGTACTGCGCCACCGTCATAGGTACTTGCGGCGGGCCGCTGAAATATTCCGTGATGCCGATCCCAAAGTTGCCCTCATCCTGAACGTTTCCGCCCATGACTGGCATATGGTTGAATTGACCGGTAGTCCATGCCGTGATCGGCGTGACGGGCACAACCGAGCCGTCCACCATTGGACCGGTCACGTAGGGGCCATTAGCATTCGCCGTTCCCTGAAGCTGCAGGATCTGCGCCGCCGACAGCGCGCGCAGACAGGCGGCGGTGGTGGCGTCCGAGCCCGGACAGCCGGCGGCTGCGGCAAAGTTCATGCCGTTGGTCAGTCCGATCGAGAGGGGCGTCAGCGAGGACAAGGGCGAGCTTTCATAGATTGCCCGACTGAACAGCCCCGCGCTCAATGGCGAGATCATGTTGAGGCCGGTGTCTTGTGCGCCTGCCGATTGCCCCCCGAGCGTGACGAGGTTCGGATTGCCGCCAAACCGGGCAGCATTGCGCTGCACCCAGTGAAGCACGGCCTGAATGTCCATGATGCCATAGTTTGCGAAGAGATGGCCTTCAGCATCCAACGCCGGGTGCACGAGGAAACCGAAGAGACCGAGACGATAGTTGAGCGTGACCACGACGACGGGCGTCCCACTTGGCCCGCCCGTGGCGAGCTTGCTCCCGTCGTAATCATTGGATTCGCCGTCGACATTGCCGCCGCCGTGGATCCATACGAAAACCGGCAGGCCCTCGGCACCGACCCGCGTCGTGAAGACATTGAGATAAAGACAGTCCTCGGTAATGCTGGCGGGCGAGGCAAACACGCCGAGCGTCGTCACCTGGGGGCAGGTGTTGGCATAGGATGTCGCATCCAGCGGCTCCTGCCAAGGGGTGACGGGCTGCGGCGGCATCCACCGCAACTCGCCGGTCGGGGGAGCCGCGTAGGGAATCCCCTTGAATTCGTACACGCCGTTATTGAGCAGCCCGCGAACCGGACCCTCGGCAGTCTGGACAACTGGCCCGCCCTGTGGGTCGGCACCCTCGGCCGCCATTGCCGTCGAAGCGATGCCCGCTGCTAGAAGAACGCTCAACAAAGCACTTGTCCGGGATGCGGTCTTCTTTTGCCGTGTCATTCTCCATCTCCTAAGTTATTTCCTCCATTACATTTTTTGGTGCGCCGGTAGCGGCAGTGCCGGGTCCAGTCCACCGTTAACCATTAACCGCCTTTTAAATGGTCCGGTCAAGTTGAAGCTCGCGCCGGCGTTGAAGGGAAATCCTATAATCCGCGCACGGAGATGATGGGTTTGCCGCATCGTTAGCCCGCTGTCAGACCTCGTGTCTGCCGATCGGCTTTGGCGAGGCGAGCTGCTGAAGCAACACCGGCCGAGTCAGGTCTGATAAGCTGCGCCGCCATGGGCTGACGCAAGCGCTATGCCGACGCTTTGATCTTTAGCCCCTCTAACTTCCGGCTGGCGGGGTGGAGCGGATCGCCGCTAAGGTCCCGCCCGAAGCATGAGCGGATTACTGACGCAGATCGGGAGGACGGAGATGGATTTTGGCGCGTCGATGTTTTTCACCGAGTATTCGATGAGCCCTGGCGAACTCGCGCAGGCGCTCGAAGCGCGCGGCTTTGAGTTGGTCTGGGCGCCGGAGCACTCGCACATTCCGAGCTCGCGGCTGTCTCAGCCGGCCTCGGGCGGCCAGCTCGGCCGGCAGTATTACGACGTGATGGACCCGTTCGTGACATTGACGGCGGCGGCCATGGCGACGAAGAGCCTGAGGGTGGCGACCGGGGTTTGTCTCGTGATCCAGCGCGATACGATCCAGACCGCAAAGCTCGTCGCCTCGCTCGATCAGGTCTCGGGCGGACGGTTTCTGTTCGGTATCGGCGGCGGCTGGAATCAGGAGGAAATGGCAGACCACGGCACCGTGTTCAAAACCCGGTTCAAGCGGATGCGTGAGCAGATCGAGGCCATGCGCGCGATTTGGACCCAAGAAGAACCCGAATATCACGGCGAGATCGTTGACTTCCCAAAGATGAAGACCTGGCCAAAGCCAGTGCAAAAGCCGCACCCGCCGGTCATTGTCGGCGGCGCTTTTCCGTATAGTGCGCGGCGCGCGGTTCGTTATGGCAATGGCTGGGTGCCGAACGCGAGCCGGCAGCACTATGCCGATGTCACCGAGTTTCTGCCGCAATTCCGGCAGATGGCGAGTGATGCCGGCCGCGACCCGATGGACATCCCGGTATCGATCTTTGGTGCGCCCGAAGATCTCGATCGCCTGAAGCGCTATCGCGATCAGGGCGTGGCCCGTGCGATTGTGGCGCTGCCATCAGCCAAAGCCGATCAGATCCTGCCGGTGCTCGATCGATGGGCCGAACTGATCCGCCGCAGCGAGCACTGATCTGAGAATCGGCCACCGCTGTTGAGGAGCAGGCGGCCTGCATGCAATCAGGCAAAGGGCGGCCACTCATCAGCAGCGCCCGCACTGCCGGACCGCTATTGGCCCATTGCGTGTCCGTTGCCTGCCCGCGTTCGGCTCGCGAGAGCGGCGGGTTTACCGCTGCAGAAAATCGCGAACGAGTTCAACGAAATCGGCTGGCTTTTCCATTTCGGGCATGTGGCCGCAATCGGCGATCGTGGCCAGCCGGGCGCCAGGAATTGCGCGCGCATAGATCTCGCCGCTGTTGATCGGCGTGATCGCGTCATTGCCGCCCCAGACGACCAATGTCGGCGTGCGCACGCCCGGCAGCAGATGGCGCAAGGTCAGACTGTGCATATAGGGCTTCCACGCGATCCGGCATGTTATCTCGCGATGCTGCTCGACGAGATCGGCTTCCTCCGGCGTCCATTCCCTGCCCCAGTAGCGCATGAACTCGGCCGACTGATCGGGCCGGTGGAACGCGCGGCGCAACCCGGCCAGGCCGGAATTGAGGAAATAATCGAAGATCTCGCCTTTTTCGGGCTTGATGCCCATCGCGCCGACCAGCACCAGCTTGTTGAAAAACTGCGGCGCAACCGTCGCGATCTCGGCCGCGACCCAGCCACCGAGCGATGAGCCGATGACATTGACCGGCTCGTGTAGGTAGAGGTCGCGAGCAAACCATGTCACCCAGGCGGCGAGATCGTGCACGCTCATGATCCAATCGGGCCGGGTTGACCGACCGTAGCCGGGTAGCGACGGAACGATGAGATCGTAATGCTCGGCAAGGCCCGCAAAAGCCTCGAGCCAGCCGGGTACGCCGAATTCGCTGTGAATGAAGAGCAACGGCGCGCCTTTGCCAGCGCGGCGCAATTCGCCCGTGATTCCGGCCGCCTCGGTCAGCTGTGATGTGACGTCGTTCATTGCGGCCACGGCGTCACCTCTTTCCCGGTTCCCAATGCCGATTGGTGCTCGCGCAGCGCCGGAATGACTTCCTTGCCGAGCAGTTCGAGGCCCCGCATCGTCGCCTGGTGCGGCTTTTTCCCCTCGCGCGCCCAAAACGTCAGATAGCCGGGGTCGGTGCGGTCGATGATGTGCTTGAACTTCTGGATGATGGTTTTGGGGCTGCCGGTGACAATCAGCCCGGCGCGCACGGCCTCCTCGTAGCTCTCCTCTGAGGCGCGCCGCTCGCGCGCCATGGCGCCGGTTTTCGCCTGCTTCGACATATAGCCGGGCGGCGCCATCCATTCGGGATGCGGTCCGCCGGTTACGCCGGCGGAACCGGTGCCGGCGGTCAGCGCCGAGGCCGCGACCCCGCCGCTGCGCCCGATAACCGAGGCACCGCCATAATGATGGCGGCCCATCTCAAACGCTTCCTCGTCGGTGTCGAGCACGCAGGTGTGAATCAGATAACCGAGATGCTCTGAGGCCGGCGTCCAGCCATCCTGCCGCGCGACCTCATGATAGATCTCGCGGCATTGCGCGGTGGCGTCGAGTGCACTGCCGAGAACGAGATAGGTAATGCGCTCTTTTGCCGCCCAGCGGATCGTTTCCGGGCTCAATATGCCGGCCGCCCAGATCGGCGGGTGCGGCTTTTGCAATGGCAATTGCCACGGATTGACGACGCGAAGGTGGTAATGTTTGCCCTCCCAGCGAAACGGCCCCGGCTGGGTCCAGGTCTTCTTGATCAGCGCAAAGGCTTCCTCGAAGCGCTCGCGGTTGTAGGCGGGGTTGGCATTGGTCGACAGCTGTTCGATGCCGGTGCCGCGCACAAAACCCGAGATGATGCGACCGCCCGAGATCAGATCGAGCATCGCGATCTCCTCGGCGACGCGCACCGGATTGTCGTGAATCGGCAGCGGATTTCCGATCAGCGCCACATTGCCCTTGACGCGCTGACTGACGACCGCCGCCGAGATATTGACGCTTTCCTGCATCGACAGGATGTTGTTGTGGTGTTCGTTGCACACCGATCCGTCAAAGCCCATCTCCGACGCATATTCGTGCTCACGCAGGAACATCTGCCAGAGCTCGCTCGCCTTCTCCCGGTCAAACAGGCTGTTCGGCAATAACAGCGCGGTAAAGCCATAGCGTTCGAGGATGTCATCGGGATAGGCATTGTAGCCCATCTCCGAGAAAAAGAAGAATTTGCGCGTCATCGCCTTAAGTCCTCGCAGTCGATGCTCATTTCCCTAAAGCATTGAGCTGGCACCAGGAACATAATTATTGTCATCCCGACGAAAGTCGGGATCCATTTCAGGCATGGATACCGGCCTTCGCCGGTATGACAATGAAGGAGCGTTAAAAGGGCAAACACCGCGGATTACGCGACCTGCGGGATCAGCTTGGCATAGCGGTCGAGGATCGGCAGGATCTGGTCTTCCTTGGTCGCAGGCAGGCGCACGGTCATGCGGGTGACTCCGAGATCGCGGTTGCGCTTTAGGAGATCGAGGTCTTCGGGCGCGCCGCCCAATGTCACCGACAACAAGTTCGGGTCGCGGCCGGCCGCTTCGGCCATTTGGCGCCAGCGCGGCATGAACTCCTCGGGGCTGCCCGAACCGGCGCTCGGCGCCGCAGGCAATATGCCGTCTCCGTAGCGCAGCGCGCGCCGCGCCGCGAGGCGAAAGGCGCCGCCGACGATGACTGGCGGATGCGGCTTTTGCACCGGCTTGGGCCAGGCGTTCATCGGCGGAAAATTGACGATTTTGCCGTGATACTCCGCGACATCCTTGGTCCAGATCGCCTTCATTGCCTCGATCTGCTCGCGCATCTTGAGGACACGGGTTTCGTAGACCGTGCCGTGGTCCTCCATCTCATCGGCGTTCCAGCCGCAGCCGATGCCGAACAGAAACCGCCCCTTCGAGATCTGGTCGAGCGAGGCGACACTCTTTGCGGTCTGGATCGTATCGCGCTGGATAACAAGGCAGATGGCGGTCGCGAGCTTGAGCCGCTTGGTGACTGCAGCCGCGGCACTCAACGTGACGAACGGATCCATCACGTCAAAATATTCCTTGGTCAGCGCCGCTTCGCCCTGCGGGTGGGTGAACCGGCGGGTGACCGGAATGTGCGAGTGTTCCGCCACCCACAATGATTTCGAAACCGCGCTCTTCGAGCGCCACCGCCAGATCGGTCGGCGCCATCGAATAGTCGGTGAAAAAGATTTGGGCACCGATCTCCATCTCCATTCTCCCCGCTCCCACGGCTTCCCGCAAAGCTTGCATTCGCACCGGTCTCCGTCAATCGAGCAAACCGGGCGTCACGGGCGGTGCTGATCGTTGACGCGAGCCTCGCGGCACTCTATGACCCTCGCATGAGTAGCGCGTACCGAACCCTTATGACCACAGCCGCCTCGTGCGGCTTTGATTTGGGGCTTGAGGATATGCGCGCGCGCTGAATCCAACAAATACGCGACATATCGGGGCCCCGCCGAAACCGGTCGGGGCCTTTTCTTTTGACGGGCCTCTCTCCGAGTTGGCGATGGCTCCGAAGAGAACAGAGAGAGGCGGATGAGACAGGTCAATCCATTCGATCGGCTGCCGAACGGCGGCGCCGGATCCGGCATCCGCGCGGAGTTGCGAGCGACGCTCGCACTCGCCGTACCGCTGTCCGCGGCAAATGTCGCGCTGATCGCGATGGCCGTCACAAATACGGTAATGGTGGCACGGCTCGGCACGATGCCGCTCGCCGCCGCCGGGCTGGGCGGAATGTTTTACTTCACCATAGGCATCGTGCTGCAAGGGATCCTGTTCGCGGTCGCCCCGATCGCCGCGCATGCGCTGGGGGCCGGCGACCGCCGCGCGGCCGGTCGGACCGCCGGAGCCGGGCTTGTCCTCGCCCTGTTGTTGTCGCTGCCGTTCGTCATCGCATTGGCGAGTTTGCAGCGCCTGCTGCAACGGCTCAGCTATGATGCGACGCTCATCGCCGAGATCGGCCGCTATTTGCGAGCGCTCGCCTGGAGCGGGCCCGCTTTTCTCTGTTTTGCGGTGCTGCGCAGCCTGCTTGCGGCGGTTTCGCATGTGCGGGCCGTGATGGCAGTGCTGTTGGTTGGCGTTATCAGCAATGCCATCTTGAGCTGGTCGATGATCTTTGGTCATCTCGGCGCCCCGGTTATGGGCCTCGCCGGATCGGGTTATGCAAGCGCCATTAACCAATGGCTTATGCTGGCGGGCCTAACGCTGTGCACCCGGGCCTCTCCCGAATGCGCCGGTCTCCACCTATTACGCGGCGCCTTCGCGCCGAGCTGGAGACAGATGGCGGAGATACTGCGCCTCGGTCTGCCGATGGGCGCGATCAGAGGGATCGAGTCCGGCGTCATTCTCGCGACCGGCGTGTTGATGGGCTTGTTCGGGGCAGCGGCCCTCGGGGCGCACCAGCTGGTCCTCAATTGCGCCAGCGTCAGCTTTATGGTGCCGTTGGGTCTGAGCCAAGCCGCGACAGTGCGGGTGGCTTACGAGATTGGCGCTGGCCGGCCGCGCGCGGCGAGCCGCGTCGGCTTTGTCGCTATCGCTCTCGGAATCTTGTTCATGACTGCCGCGGCCTTCGTGTTGTGGACGATGCCGCGGGCGATCATCGGCGTCTATGCTGACCTCAGCGACCCCGCCAATCGTGAGATGGTAAGGATCGCGCGCCAGCTGATTGCGATTGCCGCGATCTTCCAGGTGTTCGATGGCGTGCAGACGATCGCTGCGGGCGTTTTGCGCGGCTATAAGGACACCGTAATTCCGTTGCTGCTCGCCACTTTCGGTTATTGGGGGGTGGGATTTGTCGGCGGGTGGTTGTTGGCATTCCCGCTCGGCTATGGCGCTGTCGGTCTGTGGTGGGGCCTTGCCCTTGGGCTCGCGACTGTCGCGCTGTTGCTGACCTTGCGGCTGCATCAGTTGGCAGCGCCAATCGGGCGGACGGCCGAGATCGCCGCAGTGCGATAATTCGGGACCACCGTTCGACCTTATCGGGCACCTGCTTTCTCTTGCCGCAGCTCAGACAGCAGCGCATCGTATCCTGAGGATCACAGCACATGGCGATTGATAGACGATGCGCAGCGATGTGTCCTGCAACGTCCCGGCCGGATATGACGGCTCGATAATCCTGGACCGGCTGGATCAGGTGCTCGATCCGGAATTGGACGAGCCGATCCTTGAGCTGGGCTTTGTGCGCTCGGTGGAGCTACATGGCGGCCATGCCGATATCGCGCTGCATTTGCCGACGAGCTGGTGCGCGGTCAATTTCGCCTATCTGATGGCGGAGGATGTTCGGCGTGCCTTGCTCGGCGTGGAGGCCGTCCGCGAGGTGACGGTGCATCTCGGCGACCACTGTGCTGCGGCCGAGATCGAAGCGGCGGTCAATGCCGGGCGATCCTTTGCCGATGCGTTTCCCGGCGAGGGCGCGGGGAGCCTCGCGGCGCTTCGCGCCACCTTTCAGCGTAAAGGCTTTCTGATCCGCCAGCAGCGGCTGTTGCGCGAGCTGCGCGAAGCCGGTTTGGCCGCGGCGGCAATTTGCGCGCTGAGGCTTGCCGATATCGCAGTGCGCGATGGCGCGATCGTGCTCCGAGACCCCGGCCCGGCCCCGTTTCCCAGCGGGTCGGGCACAATTCTGCAGCGTTATTTGCAGCGCCGGACCGAACTTGGATTTGATTGCAGCCCGGCCGCAGCCCTGATCATCGATCTTGACGGCAGGCCTTTCGCGCCAGAGCGGCTACAGGCGCATTACGAGGCCGCCCGGACGATGCGCATCGCACTCGAAGCGAATGGCTCGTTTTGTCATGCTCTAATGGCGAGAGCATCCGGCGAGGCCGCCGAAAAAGCCGCGAACGGAAAGACCGGAGGGACGCATGTACAACCATAATGGGCAAGAGTTCTTTGTGATCGATGGCCATATGCATTTCTGGGACGCCAACCCAGAGAATTGGCGCAACCAGTACGGCGAGAGCTGGATAAAATGCTTCTACGCCTATCACAACGCTCTGAGCCCCGCCGAGGCCGTCTGGCCGTTCGACAAATTCTGTCGCTACGGTGAAGAGGCGTTGGTTGACGATCTGTTCCGTTCCGGCCATGTCGACATGGCGATCCTCAATTCGACCTACCTCCACGAGTTTTACAAGAACGGCTTCAATTCTCACATCCAAAACAATATAGCGAAAAGCAAGTATCCGGACCGCTTTTTGCTATGCGGTTCTTTCGACCCGCGCGACGAAGAGGCGGGGTTCGAGGCGTTCCGCCGGATGATGGGCGAATACCCGATTTCGGGGCTAAAGCTCTACACCGCCGAGTGGCGCAACGGCTCGCGCGGCTGGCGCCTGAACGACCCCTGGGCCTACAAGTATCTCGCCTTGGCGCAGCAATCGGGCATAAAGAACATCCACGTGCACAAAGGCCCGACCGTGTACCCGTTGAGCGCCGACGCCTTCGATGTCCATGACGTCGATTACGCCGCCACCGATTTTCCCGAGCTCAACTTTATCGTCGAGCATGTCGGGCTGCCGCGGCTCGATGATTTCTGCTGGATCGCGGCGCAGGAATCGAATGTCTATGCCGGGCTGTCGGTGGCGATGGCGTTCGTCCATCTTCGTCCGCGGTACTTTGGCGAGATCATGGCCAATCTGCTGTTCTGGCTCGGCCCGGACAAGCTGTGTTTTGGCAGCGATTATGCGATCTGGTCACCCAAATGGCTGATCGAGAAGTTCATGGTTTACGAATTGCCGCAGGATTTGAAACAGGAATACCACGTTGATCTGACCGACGACATCAAGCGCAAGATCCTCGGTGAAAACGCCGCCCGGCTATATGGCATCGACATCGCCGCGCAAACCGCCAAGCTCGCCCGCGACGGCCTCGCCGCCAGCGGCTGAGCCGCACGCGCGTGTCAGCACGAACCTGACAGGTATACCGTTTTTCGCCGTCATTGCCGCGTTGGCGAGCATCCGGCGATACCGCGATGCTGGCCCTCGCGCCGGCTCTCGCGGCGATGTGGTGATCTCCCGCGCAGGAGTACGCTGCTCCTAAATGGCGGGGCTGTAGCTGTCGGCTTCGCGCCGGTAGCGGTCCTTATTACGGCGCAAGCAGAAACGAAGGGGGACCACCGACGCATGTCGAAGGCCGCTCCCAGCAATCGGGGCGGCTGTTTTCGCAGCGCTAGAAGGCTTGCTCTTGCAGACCAACGATCATTCGAAGCCGCTCAGCTTCTGTGGCATTAAGGTTCAACTCACCGCTCGCAAATGCGAAAAGCAGCTCTGCTGCATCCTGTGCAGTTGGCATAACGAAGAACCGGGTGCTATCGCCGTATCCCGTTGGGACTTCACCGAGCTCATGGTCGTAGACGCCGTAACTCCCCCATTTCGAGACCACGCGACCGTCCGCGACAACAATGCCGGCGTGACGCCAACGTCTTTCCGAGAAGTACAGCACTAGATTGCCCGTCGCAGGTTCTTGGACTTCGGTGAGCACACACTGATCAAGCAGCCAACTCATGAAATCTAGACCGGCCTTCACATCCCGGGCCTCAAGTTCCTCAACCACCTGGCGATAGCATACCAATAAGCCGAAGGCGTGCGTGACACAGGTGCCCTCGGTGGGCTGCGCCAGCAGAGCGATGGTGTGGCCGAGGCTCTCCCCTATACGGGAAATCCACTGGGAGTGCCCCTTGATCGTTTCACCCTCAATCACCAGCGCGCGACGAAGCTCATTATCTTCGATCGTAGTAGCCATAGCAGCTCACTCTTATTCGAATTTCTTTTCCGTGGTTCCCGAAAGCAAACCGGCCGCGGTCAATGACGCGCCCCGTCGTCGGCAGCGCAAGAAAGCAGGGCTGATCGAGATCGAGCTGGCGGGCGGGCGTCACCTTCGCGGCGGAAGCCATCCAATCGAAGGGGGATCGAGCGTGCCGTCTTCCCGCACCCGCCGAATTGAACCATCTGGCTGGATCGCGTTGATGCGCCGGATTTCAATGATATCTGTGTCGTCGGTTTCTCCAGGGATGTTTCGCCGGCCGCCCACGATCAGCCCGACCGCAAATAGGTGCAGTTTACCACCCGTGTAGTCGGGCAAGAGCACGGGTCCGCCGCTGCACCCACTCATATTAAAACCAAGATCAGGGGCCGGAACTCCTGGCATCAGCGGTAGATCACGCGCTGGATCGTAACTCACGCGGACCGTGCTGACCGAAAACTCATCGACTGCCGGGAGCGCGCCATAGAGCTTAAATTCCGCGGAGCCATCCGAATACACCTCGCGCAGCAACTCGGGGAATCCCGCAAAACTCAAACCCCTCCCCCCCTTGCAGAGGTGGAGGTTGCAACGCAGCGTCGATTGCTGTGGTTCCGATCAAGGCCATCTCCTTGGAAGTAATGTCAAAGGTCGCGATATCGAGGTCGTAGTCGACCTGGATCAATCTCGATGAAAGATCAAGCGGGAATAACCGAACCTGACACACGGTGCTCGGCGTGTGGCGAGCGGCTTCTTCGTAAGCTCGAAACACATGAGCGGCCGTCACCAACACCAACCGCTCGGGAAACTTAAGGACAAAGCAAGACCCGCCCGTCACCTTTTTCGGCCAAGGCAGTGTTCGGTCGTGCCAATACAGCGGCATGCAGCATCTTTGCGTCGCAAGAGCCGCGATTACCGGCAGCTCCGGGGGCAAATCAGCGAGGGTGATGTCTTTGTAGTGAGCCATCTGGCCGATCTCTATATACCCGTCGGCGCAGAGTTGTGGTCCGAACGCGCTGACACAACTCGGATCATAACAAATGAAGTAACACGATCAGCGGAAATGCCCGGAAATCCGTGACAAATCAGCGGGATAAGGACTGCTCTGGGGCAGAACCGGCCGCTCTTTGCGTGAGGGAGTTGGCGATTATGCTGGATCCCAGCCG
>CAWJXM010000002.1:0-50243 GCA_963846635.1 uncultured Alphaproteobacteria bacterium
TTCAATATCTTAGAGGTCTGGGGCAGCGGCAATGTCGAAAAATGTCCGCAAAATTCCGTCCGGTAACGGGGCTTCGGTGTCCGTTAATATGCCGCGCGGCGTATTACCTGTTTCTAGTGTGCGTGCCGTCACGGCATGGGCCGGAACATGGAATCCGAGGAACTCCGCGCCTGGATCAAGCGCCGCCGCCTAAAGCACACCGAGGCGGCAGAGCTGCTCAAATTGTCGGTGCCTGCGCTGAACAAAAATCTTTACCGTGTCCATCCGATCGGGGCGCAGACAGCGCAAATCGTCGAACTGCTCGACCAGATCGAGGCACTTGAGGTTGGGCGCGAACAGGCCAGGAGCAAAAAAGCTGGGCGAGAAGAGGCTGGGCGGAAAGCGGCCGGCTAGAGTAGGGCCCTCCGAAGGCAGAGGTCGTGAGTTGGAATTCCGCCGGGTGCGCCATCAAAAACATCAGGAAAACCGTGGATTTGCTAGAGTTTCGGGGTTAACGCGGTCCCGCCCAAATGGACAGAACGGGACGGACAAAGCCGGAACATCCCGTTGGGAGCCCGTTGGGAATTGGGAAAATGTTAGCGCTTCGTTCCCGCCATGCCCGGTGCCTGCTCAGGTGGCGCCGCGGCGGCAACGGGGGGATGGCGATGAGCGTTGATCTGCGGCTCTATGCCACAGCGCAAGCTGCTGAGCTGGTCGGCCTCTCGGCGCGCGCTGTGCGCAGCGAGCGCTGCAACGGCCGGATCGCATACGGGAAAGTCGGCCGGTAGAATTGCACCGGCACGAAGATTTGGTCGCGTGGCACTGCCGGGTTGATTGACGATGACAGGCGTGCGACCGAGCGACCGCGCGTTCAAAGGGATCGCTAAAATCTGCCGCTTGCCACCTGCGTCCCGCGCCGCGGATCCTGCCCGTATCCTCGGCGGCGCAGTTCTTCGAGAACGCGCTTATAGAAATCGACGGTCTTGACAACCGGGTCGCTCGCAGCGTCCTCGAGAATGACCGTCTGAGCACAAAGGATCGCGGCAATAATCTGGGTCTCGTCCATTTAGGGATGTTACCGAAAAAACAGTTCGAACCACGCGATCGCGCGATCCCTGCAACGCTGACAATGGCGGTCAGCGCCACCCGCGCCAGCTCTCGCCGCGTCGAGATCCGCGCCAGCTGCCCCTTGATGAAATCAAGGTCGTCGGTAATCAACCCCAACTACGGATACGCCTTGAGGCGTTGGCTTGTGAGCGAGATGGAAGGCTTGCCCGGCCTGAAAGCGTAGGCGACGCGGCAGGACAGGACATGGACCATGGCGTTGATCACCGACCTGTGGCGTGAATGCTCAAGCCCCATTTCGGATTTCAGAGTATCGAGTACGGTCTCGATGAGGACGCGCTTGCGCAACATGATCTTGTCGGCCAGCGGCATGAGATCGTTCCGCATGTTGCGGCGGATGCTGGTGATGAGGTGCAAGCCCCGCTGCCAGAGTTTGGTGAAGAGTTCGCGGCCGATGGAGCCCTTATCGGCGTAGAGGGTGCCGGCCAGGTGCTGGGTCATCGCGTCGCGCACGGTGCTGTCGGCGGTGTTGCCGGGGGTGATTTTCAGCGCCATGATCTGACCTTTGTGGTTGATCACGAAGTGCAGCTTGAGGCCATAGAACCAGCCCATGCTGGTCTTGCCGCGTGCGGCGAGGCCCTCGAACACCTTATGACGGTGAATGCGGCGATTGTGGCAGACGGCGAGCTTGGTTGAATTCAGCGAAGTAGACGCCGCTCGGCTCGCCGCTGAGGCTGTGCAGCAGCACCATCAGAGGGACGAACAGCCGCGGCATCAGGCTGACGAAGCGGTCATAATGCGGCAGATCGCCAAAGCAGGCGCGATACTGCTGGCCGATCCCGTAGCAGTAGAATGCCTTGAAGTGCTTGAACGGCGAGAGGTGAAACAGCACCACAATGAACAGCATCGCGGCGCGCGACAGCTTGCTTGGGCGCTGCCGGGTCTGCTCCGACGGGAGCAACCGGTGCGCTTCCCAGTCTGCGAACAGCTTGCAGAAGTCATCGAGACAGCAATACAGCGCTGTGATATCGATCGCCATTGAGGGGGCTCTCCAGACCCAGGTTTGACGCTCAGTGTTCGCAAGCCGATGCTGTCAAAGCCTTGGTTCTTTGGGAACCCCCTCAACCCTTATCCATAGTTCGGGTTAAGTTAGGGTCACATTCAGTAACAGGGGCAAAACCGCGGGCAGCCCCATTGATCAGACAAGCTGCCCGCGGCATCGGATGAGTTCAGGGAGTGGCGGAACGACAGGGTGAGCGGGAACGCCGAGCCGGCTGCCGAGATAGTCCCAGACAGATAGTCCCAGACCGCCACGCCGAGCTTGGCGCAAGTCTTGCCGAGGCCCAGGAAAGCATCGCGGCAGTCCCGTCCCAGATCGCGGCGCGTCGCGGCGCTGACTTTCCGCCGTGTGACCTGGCAGCGGATATCGTTCTCGGAGCCGTTGGTGTGCCGCGGGATTTCCGGCCGCTCCAGCACCCTCAACAACTCGGCCTTGTTGGCCTGCCGCCGCGCCCGAAGGCGGTCAAGCGTGGCCCAGCCGGTGCGGCGTCGGAAGATGCGGTCGAACCGCGCCCGCAGCGCGAGACGACGGCATTTGTCAGGGCTGGCCTGATACACCTTGAGATCGGCGTAGCAGTCCCAGATCAGCTTGCGCCCCTTGTGTTGGGCAGCCCGGTGCCGATCAGTGACGGTGTCCAGCTTGGGCACCAGCCGCTCCGCCTGGACCCAGCACAGGGCGTGCCGGCCAACGGCGAATTGTCCGGCATCATCGCTCAGCACCACGGCATCACGCCGGAAGTCGTGGGCGTGGACGCTGCCCCAGATGGCGCCTTCAGGGGCGATCTGTACTGGGTCGGGTGTCGTGGTCAGTGCGCTAAAGCCGAGCCGGTCGCGGTGTGCTGACCAGGCGGCCTGATCGGCGAAGACCGGTTCCGGCGGTTCGGCCAAGCGCGCAATCAGGGGCGCGGACAGAGCGCGGCCGCGCCTGTCATCGAAGGCCGCGGCGTTCAACCCAAAGTCGGTATGTCCGGCGCGCCGTAGATCGAGAACGTTCCGCCGGCTTTTCGATGACCGTGTGGCGAACCAGGTGAAATGCTGATTGCCGATCTGCGTGCAGTAGCCGTTCAGGGTCTGATGTCGCGCGCCGGTGTCGTCGCCCGATATCCACGGCGCGGTCTTCAGGCCGGCGCGCAACACGTCACGGTTTTCGGCAAGGAAGTCGTTCTGGCCTTTGGTCAGCAACCGCTGGATCGCACGCTTGGAGATCGCCACGCCAACCGACTGCAACAGCGTCGCCAGACGGGGCAACGTCGTTTGGCCTTGGTGGTATTGCATCAACACGAAGCGCCGCAGGTCGGGGCCGAAGGGTCCGCGGGGACCCGCGGGCAATGGCGCCATGATCGTTCTGCCGTCCGGCGTGACCCAACCCTCGCGCCGGTCGCGGACCGCATGGACCGTCAGCACCAGGTTACCGTCAGCACCAGGTCCTGGACGGTATCGGTCTCGTAGCCTTTGAAGCGCGATCCGGCCGGGACAGGGGCCTTGATGATCCGATCCGCAACCCTGACCCGGGGGCGGACCGCGCCGCGTCGTCGGGGCTTTCCTGTCGCGCTGGGCTTGGCCGGTTCGGTGCCCTTATCCATGCCGCTGGGGTTGATGTCGGGACCCCCCTTCAGCCCCTTCAGGGGCGCAATCTCCTCGCGCTGTTCGACGGTTTTCTGGTCCAGTTCGGCCATCTTGGTCAGCAACAGGGCCACCAGCTCCCGCAACCGGGCCGGCGTCAACTCATCGAGGTCGGGGGGTGGGATCACACATCGCTTGCATCAGAAATTGCTCTCCGTAATTGCTCTCCGTGCGACTCCAGAAAATCGCATCAGCGGTCGATCCCCGCGGCGGTGTGACATATCCGACCCACTGGGGTGAGCCGGCCGGCGCAGCAGCGTTCAGACGCGCGGACCCACCCAGGGCTGCCCTGTCGGCAAAAATGACCAATGTGTGCCCACGCCCGCGGTTTTGCCCCTGTTACGATTTCATTACGCTGAAAGCGTTTGACCATCCAGAACTCAAAGTATTGTACATATCCATTTTAGCTCGCAACCCTTAAAATTGCCGTCCTTTGGACAGTCTCACGAACATCCGCTTGTCGCCCCACAAGTATCGCACTTCAAACATGTACCATTTCTTATCAGGGTGAAGTTGCCGCATTCCTCGCAGCTGTCGCCTTCATAGCCCTTGATGCGAGCGGCGCGGATGCGCTCCAGGCGCAGCGCCAAGGTGGGCTCGTCGTCAGCGTCCACGGCGATCCCTGCGGGGGCGAGGGATTCCTCCGCGGCCGGCATCGCGGAAACGGCGGCGGCGCGGGCGCCGCCGTGCAACACGGTGAATTTGTTGCGGACGTAGCCGTTCGAGGTCATCCGCTGCATCATCGCCGCGACCCGCGGTTCGATCTCGGGATTGCGCGCCGGCGCGGCACGCATGTCGGCGGCCGCTTCGGGCTCGGCGAGGCTCGATTCGGCTTCGCCTTTGCCGACCGTGTCCGGCGACAAATCGCCGGGCTCGGCGTGCGCAAGATCGCCGCGGCCGAGGTATGAGATTGCCAGTTCGCGGAAGATGTAGTCGAGGATCGAGGTCGCGATCTTGATCGCGTCATTGCCTTCGACAATTCCCGACGGCTCGAACCGGGTGAAGGTGAAGGATTCGACAAATTCTTCGAGCGGCACGCCGTATTGCAGGCCGATCGAGATCGCGATCGCGAAATTGTGCATCAGCGAGCGGAACGCCGAGCCCTCCTTGTGCATGTCGATAAAGACCTCGGCGAGCTTGCCGTCTTCGTGCTCGCCGGTGCGCAGATAGACCTTGTGGCCGCCGACAATCGCCTTTTGTGTATAGCCCTTGCGCCGGTTCGGCAGGCGGCGGCGCTCGCCGCGCTGCACATGTACAACGCGCTCAATGACCCGCTCGACCACCCGTTCGACGATGCGCTCGGCGACGAGCGGGGCGCGCTGCGCCGGTGATTGCGCAAACAGTTCGGCCGCGTGCTCCTCGGCCTCCTCGTCCTCGCCCAACAGGCTCGCGGCCAAGGGCTGCGACAGTTTCGAGCCGTCGCGGTAGAGTGCCGTCGCCTTGAGCCCGAGCCGCCAGGATAGCCAATAGGCCTCCTTGCAGTCCGCGACGGTCGCCGCGTTCGGCATATTGATGGTCTTCGAGATCGCGCCGGAGATGAAGGGCTGGGCCGCCGCGATCATGCGAATGTGGCTTTCGGCCGACAACGCGCGGGTGCCGGTACGGCCGCACGGGCTCGCGCAATCGAACACCGGCAGATGCTCGGGCTTCAGATGCGGGGCACCCTCCAACGTCATCGCACCGCAGCACCAGGCGTTGGCGGCGTCGATCTCGGCGTGGCTAAAGCCGATGGCGGCCAACAGGTCGAAGCCGGGATCGTCGAATGCGGCAGCGGTGATGCCCAGGCGTTCGCGGCAGAACTCTTCGCCCAGGGTCCATTTGTTGAAGGCGAATTTGATGTCGAAGGCGCCGGCAAGCGCGGCCTCGACCGCGGCAAGCGCTTGGTCGTCAAAGCCGTGCGCTCGCAGGCTCTGATGATTGATCGCGGGTGCGCCGACGAGTGTGCCATGGCCCAGCGCATAGCGCTCGATCGCGGCGATCTCGGCAGGGTCGTAGCCCAAAGCTGCGAGTGCCGGCGGCACGGCGCGGTTGATGATCTTGAAATAGCCGCCGCCGGCGAGCTTTTTGAATTTGACAAGCGCGAAATCGGGCTCGATGCCGGTCGTATCGCAATCCATGACGAGCCCGATCGTCCCCGTCGGCGCGATGACCGTGGCCTGGGCGTTGCGAAAGCCGTGCTGCTCCCCAAGCGCGAGCGCCTTGTCCCAGCTCTGCCGCGCCGCCGCGACCAATTGCGGGTCGGGGCAATTCGCGGCATCGAGCGGCACCGGCAAAATCGACAATCCCTCGTACTCGTCGCTTTCGCCGTAAGCGGCGCGGCGGTGATTGCGGATCACCCGCAGCATCGCCTCTCGATTGACCGCAAATCCGGGGAAGGCGCCGCATGGCAACAGGCCGGGATCGCCCGCCATCTCGGCCGAGGCGGCATAACTCGCACCGGTCAACAGCGCCGTGATCGCCGCGCCGAGAGCACGGCCCTCGGCGCTGTCATAGCCAATGCCCATCGCCATCAACAGACCGCCCAAATTGGCGTAGCCGAGCCCCAAGGGTGCGAAAGGCGTAGGAGCGGCGAGCAATCTCGGCTGACGGGAACTGCGCCATCATGACCGAGAGTTCGAGCACGATCGTCCACAGCCGCACGGCATGGGCAAGACCCTCGGCGTCGAAGCCGCCCCCGGCCGGAGCCTGTCCTCGGGCCGCGCCAGGCGCGGACCCGGGGGCCGGGGCAGGCGCCGCGCGGCGGAACGCCATCAGGTTCAGCGAGGCGAGATTGCACGCGGTGTCGTCGAGAAAATTGTATTCGGAGCATGGGTTCGACGCGTTGATCCGGCCGCTTTCGGGGCAGGTGTGCCATTCGTTGATCGTCGTATCGAACTGCAGACCGGGATCGGCCGAGGCCCAAGCGGCATGACCGATGCGGTCCCATAGCGCGCGCGCCGGCAAAGTCTTGGCGGTCTTGCCGTCGGTGCGCCGGGTCAGATGCCACGGCGCGTCGGCGGCAACGGCTTCAAGAAACGCGTTCGAGACGCGCACCGAATTGTTCGAGTTCTGCCCGGCGACGGTCAGATAGGCTTCCGAATCCCAATCGGTATCGTAGGTGCGGAACGCGAATGTGGTTTCGCCCCGGCGCGCCTGCTGGATGATCCGCCGTATATAATTCTCCGGGATCATCGCCCGGCGGGCGGCGCCAATCTCTCGCTTCAGCGCGGGATTGTGCGCCGGGTCGCAGGCGCGGGCGAGGTCCCCTCCGGCCTCGTGGCAGACTGCCATGATCCGCGCGAGATGGCGGGCGGCCAGCTTCGAGCCGGCGACGAGGGCGGCCACCTTTTCTTCCTCGACGACCTTCCAATCGATAAAGGCCTCAATGTCGGGATGATCGATGTCGACGATGACCATTTTGGCAGCGCGCCGCGTGGTGCCGCCGGATTTGATCGCACCCGCCGCACGGTCGCCGATGCGCAGAAAGCTCATCAGGCCGGAAGAGCGGCCGCCGCCCGAGAGCCGCTCGCCCTCGCCACGCAGTTTCGAAAAATTCGACCCCGAGCCCGAGCCGTATTTGAAGATCCGCGCCTCGCGCACCCACAAATCCATGATCCCGCCCTGATTGACGAGATCATCGGCGACACTCTGGATAAAGCAGGCATGCGGCTGCGGGTGTTCGTAGGCGCTGGAGGAGCGGATCAGTTCGCCGCTGCGGTAATCGACATACCAATGGCCTTGCGCCGGTCCGTCGATGCCATAGGCCCAATGCAGCCCAGTGTTGAACCATTGCGGCGAATTCGGCGCCCCCATCTGGCGCGCCAGCATCAGCCGGATCTCGTCATAAAAAGCCGAGGCGTCTTGTTCGGTGTCGAAATAACCGCCCTTCCAACCCCAATAGGTCCAGGTCCCGGCCATTCGGTCGAAGACCTGACGGGCGCTCGTTTCGCCGCCAAAGCGGGCGTCTTCAGGCAAGGCAGCGAGCCCTGCTTCGTCGGCTTGCCGGCGCCACAGCCAAGCCGGCACGCCTTCTTCGGCAACCGGCACCAATGCGGCCGGAACGCCGGCCTTGCGAAAATATTTCTGCGCCAGAATGTCGGCGGCGACCTGGCTCCATTCCGCCGGTACCTCGATGCCCTCGGCCGCGAAGACGAGCGAGCCGTCGGGATTGCGGATTTCGCTGGTCGCCGTGCGGAAACCCACCGCGTCATAGGGATCGTGGCCGGCCATGGTCAAGCGACGCGCGATATGCATTCCTCTCTCCCGCCAAAGTTGGTCGGCCGACGGCGTTAAAAGCACATATAGCGGTCGACCATATCGTCGAATCTATATCTAGACGTCCCATATCCATATGGGCAAATGAATTTGTGCTGAAGGCGCGCGAAAGCACACCATATGTTGCGCAAGCGCAACGTCGGCCCGGCTATTGCCCGCTCGGCACGGGCAATGCGATAAACCCGCCGCTGTGGGGCGGGCCGGCCGCCACGATCTCAACACGGATGGAGCGATGACTCTCGGCACGCGTCTGTTGACTTGGCTGCGCGGCGAGTATGTCGGGACCGACAGTCTCGGAAACCGCTACTACCGCGACAAGGGACGGCGGCAATTGGTGCGTGGCGGCGGTCGGGAAAGCCGGGAGAAACGCTGGGTCATCTATGCCGGCGAGCCGGAAGGCTCGAAGGTCCCCCCTGAATGGCACGCCTGGCTCCATCACACGGTCGACGAGGTGCCAAACCCGGCGCGTAAGCGTTATCCCTGGGAAAAGGAGCATCTCCCAAATATGACCGGGACTCGCTACGCCTATCACCCACCGGGCTCGATCCTGCGCGGGGGAAAGCGGGGGCCTTCATACGACGATTACGAGCCGTGGACGCCCGATTAATCGCGAGGAGTGGCTCGGCGCCCGAGCTCGGGATTGGGGAAATCTGCGGATGAGCGGCAATGTGATCGAGACGGTAATGGGCGCCGTCGTGATTGTTATCGCGGCCTTGTTCCTGTTCTTCGCCTATTCGACGAGCCAGGTTGCGGCGGTGACCGGCGGGTACCCGCTTACGGCGCAGTTCCAGAGCGTCGAGGGCATTCACAATGGCAGCGACGTGCGCATCGCCGGGGTCAAGATCGGCTCGGTCGTAGCCGAATCTCTCGACCCGAAGACATTTCTCGCCACCGTGAAGATGAGCATCGCGCCCGAATACAAATTACCCGTCGACACCGTCGCCGAGATCACCTCGTCGAGCCTCCTCGGCGAGAAGTATATGTCGCTGGTGCCGGGCGGTTCGGAAAAGGACCTCCCGCCCGGCGGTCAGATCAAATACACCCAGGCGCCGGTTAGCCTGGAAAACCTGATCGGCCAAATGATCTTTTCGCAGCCAGGCGGCGGACAGAAAAAGCCCGGCGCGGGGGGCGAGGCAGCCCCGGGCGGCGGTCCCGGGCCGGCCGGCACTGGCCCCGGCGCTGGCTCAAGCGGTCTCAAATGAGGGCGGTGCCGAGAGGAGATTCGCGATGACCCAATCCGACGATTTCCCGGTCTGGCGGACGCCGGAAGGCGAGCCCGTTTCCTGCGTCGAAAAAATCAAGGTGTTGAACGAGAACCTGACCGAATTGCGGGCGCTAGCACAGGAGGCGCTCGAAGACGCGGTGCTGATGGGGGCCGACGAGCATCAGGTGCGCGAAGTGCTGGTGTCGATCGTTAGCGGCCTCGTCAATCCCTACCAGAAATGATATTCCCGCCACCAACCCGGGCTACCCAGCTCCGAGGGGCACCCCCTGTGATCGGCTGCGAGCCTACCAGTGTGGCTTGGTCACCTGGAAGCTCTGGCGGGTCTCCATGTGCTTGATCCAATTCTGCAGTTTCGGGTGCTCGGCGAGCGGGGCCCGGCCGTCCGGAATGTTCCCGAAATAATAAAGCAGCGGGATCACCATCAGATCGGCGAGCGTGACAAAATCGGCGGCAAGAAAATGGTGATCCTCCATTAGCCGATCGATTTCGGCAAGGCATAGCCGGGCGCGTGGCAACGCTTGGCAAATTGCCGCCTCGTCCGGTTCGCGGCCGAGAAACCGCGGTGCCAACATGCGGTTGAACAGGATCGTCCCGGCGATGCTGGGCCAAGCATAAGCATCGACGATGCCGATGATCTGGTTCATCCGCGACCACTGGTGCACATCCTCGGGCTGTAATGGCGTACCGGCGAACCGCTCGTCGACATAGCGGACGATCGCCTGCGTCTCATACAGCGCGAATCCGTCATGCTCAAAGGCCGGGACTTTGGCAAAAGGGTGGCGCGACAAATGCGGCTCCTCGCGATGCTTGCCAAACGGCACATCGACAAGCTCGTGCGTAACACCCTTTTCGGCGAGGGCCAGCCGCGCACTCCACACATAAGTGCTGCCCGCCCGGCCATAGACGATTGGATGAGCCATGACGCACCTCCTCCGTTTTGCTCATTTTTTTGTCACGAGACCCGATAGTATTACTCGCCAAGGCGTTGTCTGCGCGAGTGGCATTGCCGTCGCACCCAGGGTTGCAGCCCTCATTTCCCCTTACCGAAACGGGTTTGGTCTCCCAAATCCCAACCAGGGATCCGACCGCGAGCGTCGACCACCATGTCTTTGTTTTTTTCGCCTTATCGGCATCAGTTCATTCGCCTCGCTACTTGCGTCCCGCAGGTCGCGGTCGCCGATCCTCGGCGCAACGCCGCTGCTATCGAGGCGATGCTCGCCGACGGGGATGATGCGCGCGTTGCGCTGATGATTTTTCCCGAACTTGGCCTATCGGCCTATGCAATCGACGATTTGCTGTTTCAGGATGCCCTGCTTGACGCGGTCGAAAGTGAAATCGGCCGACTGGCGCTGGCGAGCCGCGAGCGCTTGCCGATTTTTGTCGTCGGAGCGCCGCTGCGCGGGCGCGGCCACCTCTACAATTGCGCGATCGTCATTCACCGCGGGCGCGTTCTCGGCATCGTGCCAAAAGTTTATCTCCCCAACTACCGCGAATTTTACGAGCGCCGCCATTTTATGTCGGGCGAGGGCGTTGCCGGGCAGATACTGACGATTGCCGGTCACGACGCACCGTTTGGCACTGATCTGCTGTTCGCTGCTGGCGGCGAGACCGCTTTCACCTTTCATGTCGAGATCTGCGAGGATCTCTGGGTACCGCAGCCGCCGAGCAGCGTCGCGGCACTTGCCGGCGCTGAAATCCTGGTGAACCTGTCGGCCAGCAACATCACGATCGGCAAGGCGCAGATGCGGCGCCTCCTATGCGCGTCGCAATCGGCGCGCTGCCTTGCCGCCTACGCCTATTCTGCCGCCGGCGCCGGCAAATCGACAACCGATCTCGCCTGGGACGGTCAGGCCGGCATCTTTGAATTGGGCGAGGCGCTCGCCGAGACCGAACGCTTCTCGGCCAATCCCGAGATGGGGATTGCCGATGTCGATGTCGGGCGCATCCGGCAGGAGCGTAGGCGGATGAATACGTTCGGCGATTGCGTGCGCGCGAATGGAGCTGCTCGGCCGCTTTTCGCACCATCGTCATCGATTTTTCGGCCCCCGCCGAGTCGCTGGCATTGCACCGCAATGTCGAGCGCTTTCCATACGTCCCGGCCGACCCGGCGATGCTCAACGATAATTGCTATGAGGCCTACAACATCCAGGTCCAAGGGCTCTCGCAACGGCTGCGGGCGACCGGGCTCAAAAAGCTGGTTATCGGTGTGTCGGGCGGGCTCAATTCGACCCAGGCGCTGATCGTCTCCGCCAGGGCGATGGATCGCCTGGCCCTGCCGAGGACAAACATCCTCGCCTATACATTGCCGGGCTTTGCGACGAGCGAAGCGACCAAGGCCAATGCCTGGCGGCTGATAAAGGCGCTCGGCGTCAGCGGCGGTGAAATCGACATTCGGCCGGCAGCGCGGCAGATGATGCAGGATATCGGTCACGCTGCCGCGGGCGGAGAGGCGCATTACGATGTGACCTTCGAGAACATTCAGGCCGGATTGCGCACTGATTATCTGTTCCGGCTCGCTAACCATAATGGCGGGCTGGTGGTCGGCACCGGTGACCTGTCAGAGCTCGCGCTGGGCTGGTGCACCTATGGGGTCGGGGATCAGATGTCGCATTACAACCCGAATGCTTCTGTCGCCAAGACGCTGATCCAGCACCTGATCCGGTTTGTCGCGGCGACCGGCGATCTCGGATCGGGGACCGCGCCGATCCTCTACGACATCCTCGCGACCGAGATTTCGCCGGAGCTGGTGCCGGCCGGTGCCGATGGCGTGATCCAGTCGACCGAGAGCGTCGTCGGCCCGTACGCATTGCAGGATTTCAATCTATTCTACACCACCCGGTACGGGTTTTCGCCGAGCAAGATCGCGTATTTATCATGGAACGCGTGGCACGACGTCGAGCGCGGGGCGTGGCCGGCCAACATCCCCGAGATCGCCAAACGTGTCTACAGCCTCGCCGAGATTAAGAAGTGGCTGCGGGTCTTTTTGCTGCGCTTTTTCCAGCTTTCACAGTTCAAGCGCTCGGCATTGCCCAACGGACCCAAAATCTCATCGGGCGGGTCGCTGTCGCCGCGCGGCGACTGGCGCGCCCCCTCGGATTCGAGTGCGGCGGTGTGGCTGCGGGAACTCGACGCAGCCGTTCCAGACGACGCCTGAGCGCGCTCTACGAATTCAGATGGCTGGTGTCATTCCACAGCCGAACCAGAGGCTCGTCGATGCTGTCGTGCTCGTAGCCGAGGATACTGAGGCTCGCCGTGCTCAAATAGAAATAGCGGCCGGCCGTAACCGGTAATCCAAGCCATCGCGCCGTGAGCACGCGCGAGAAGTGAGCGCTTGAGACCACGAGGACGTTCCCGCCGATCGAGCGGATGCGGGTGAGAACCCGGTCGGCGCGGGCACCCACTTGTTCGAATGTTTCGCCGCCGGGCGCCCCGTCGCGGAATAATCGCCAACCCGGCCGCTCGGCAAGGATCTCGGAGGTGCGGCGACCTTCGTATTCACCGTAGTCCCACTCGGCAAGATCGGGATCGGTCTCGGCAACGGTGCCGAAACCGGCGAGTTCGCAGGTGCGCACAGCGCGTTGTGACGGACTCGTCAGAACCTTTGCAAAACTGACCCGCTGCAGCCGCTGTCCCAGCGCCCGCGCCTGCCGCTCGCCGTTTTCGGTCAGCGGCAGATCGGTCCGGCCGGTATGCTGGCCCGAAAGGGTCCACGCGGTCTCACCGTGCCTGCCGAGATAGAGGAGCGGAAGCGCTTCAGCCATGATTTACTCCTTGATCTCGGCGGTTCGGCCAATCCGCGGCGTTGTATCACCAGTTGTTCCGTGTTGTCGCCAAAGCCGCCCGCCTTCGACAGATTGCCATACACCAAGGGCCGGCAAGCCGATCGCTAGATCACGCGCCCGCTTGATCAGTGATACGACCAGGGCCACCGGCGGCGGCAGGCCAAACCCGGCGCCAATCAGCACATATGCGCCCTCCTGCAAGCCAACCGCGTTTGGAACAATAAAGGACAGGGTGCGGACACCATGGAGCAGCGTTTCAATCACCAGTACGGTCTTGAACGGCAGGGTATTGCGCAGAACCCAAAGAGCAAACCAGGTTTCGATCGCGGCCGCAATCCAGCAGAATAGATGCAGAAAAAAGCCGCTCCACAGGCCGATCTGGCGCCCATAGGTAGCGCGCAGGGCGTCCCGCAATGCCGCGGTACCCGCGGCGGTCCGTTCGGCCCAACCGCGACCGAGGGCGCGGGCGAGGCGATCGAAGAGATTGATCCCGCGGTGCTGCGCGACGACAAACCCAACCGCCGCCAGGCTCGCTGCCACCAATCCGAGGCTCAGCGGTGCTGCAATCGCCGAGCCTGGGCGCAGGCTGACCAACAACACCAAGCCGATGGCCGTGTAAGCGAGTTTTGCAAAAAATTCGAGTGTCAAATCAACGATCGTACTGGCAGCGGCGATCGATGCTGATACGCCTGCAAGAATCAAGACGCGGGCGCCGAGTACACAGCCGCCGATCGGGGATAAGGACAGCACCTCCGAACCAGCCTCGCGCACGACCCGCGCTGCCATGAACGATCCGATCGGAGCTCTCGGCACCAGCGCCCGCCAGGCGAGGCCCATGACAGCAAGAAGCCCGAGATGGAACAGACAAATTGCAACGAACCCCTTCCAGCCGATCGCTAGAAAGGAATGAACCACCGTGTCTGCGCCGAGCAACGCGACCAGCATGGCGGTGACCGCGAGCCCCGCGAGTGCGGCCACGATTGAAACGACCTTCATGCGCCATCCTTCACGCTGCGGCCTCGCGCCATGATGCCCGCCCGATGAAGTGGGGCGTAATCGCGAAACCGGAATGCCGAGGCTTACAACCGATGCAAACATCAAAGCACCGCTTCGATACCCGATTTCCGTGACCCGATTTCCGTGACCCGATTTCCGTGAACGGATCGCGGGCGCCGGGTGATCGGCGCCCGCCCCGAAACTACTCCGACAGGCTACTACCGCAAATCGCAGCTGGGTATGTTGCGACAGTTAGTGTCCGTCCGGAAACAATTCGATGGATTTCATCAAGTTGTTCGTCATTCCCGCGCAAGCGGGAATCCAGGACCCCAGCGCTCCGGCGCTTGCCCTGGACCCCCGCTTTCGCGGGGGTGACGGTAAGCTTTTGAAGTTGTGAGTTATGTTTTCGGACGGACAGTTAGCGTGGGGCGACTAAACTCACGCTAGTAATGAATAACACCTGCCTGAACTGTAGTCGCCTCGACTTTGTCGGAAGTCGCGATTGCCGGGGGCGGAGGGGCGTGTCAGCGTGACGGGCGTGACGGGCGTGCCGCAGCGGCCTCGACCTTCGGCCGATTTTCGGCTGGGGCAGCCTTGCGGGGACCAAACACGGTGTCGAGCACGTCCTCGTCAGGGTTCGGCAGCTCGGCGCCGAGTGCCTCGTCGAGCAGCTGGCGCACCCGCTCGACCCGGTTCTCGGCCGGCAGCGACGGGGCGAGGCAGACCGCATAAGCAGCTTGGATCGCGTCGCGGAGCAGTGCTGCATATTTTGCTTCGCAGCGGAACGCGGCAGCGACCCGCTCGATATGGCCCTCAGCCTCGCGGCCGAGCCTGGCCGCCGCCAGGGCGAGGCGCACAATCGCATAGAGCGCGGCACAGGCGAGCAATATCCAGGCGGTGCCGGGCACCAGCGGCGCCAGGCGAAACCGCCGGCCATCGACACTGTACTGCCCGAGTTCGAGGATCGCCGCATAGAAGGCGAGCAGGGCGGCGAGGTGGCCCAGCGGTCGCGCGAAGCGAGCGATGAGGTCCTGCAACCTGCCCCGCCCGGGAGAGGGCCGCCGCCACAACCGCGGCCGCGATCGTTCCGCCAATGCCAAAAGCACCGCGCCCGCGGCAAAGCTGCCGCCTTGCACGACGGTCGAGGTCAAGTCGAGCCCGCCAAATTCGGACGCCGGCAGCCACATGATCAGGATGATGACCAACAGCCACATCCAAAGGGCCGCGTGCAGCGCCAGCATCCCGCCACGGCGGAACCAGCGCCCGCGGCCCGTCTCCACCACCGCCCGAATTGCCATCTCGACGGGATTTATGACCGATCATGACCCGGAATGCAAAAATCGGCGGGATTATGGCGGGTTGCCGGTTACAGGCCCGGCACCTTATTGATCGTCGTGATCGCCATAAAGATCGCGACCGCGACGAGGCCGACGGCACCACCGATCAACACGATCGCGGTCGGCTCGATGATCGACAGCGCCGCCTTGATGCGGTTGCGCACGATTTCGTCATAGATCTGCGCGACGCTGCGCATCATGTCCGGCAGATTGCCCGAGCGTTCGCCGACGCGTACGAGGCTCAGCGCCGTGGTCGGCAAAAACGCGATGTCGCGCAAAGCGGTGGCGAGCGCTTCGCCGGCGCGCACGCGACGCTCGACCTGGCCGAGGCGGAGCTGGATATCGAGGCTGCGCAACGCCCCGCGGGCGAGTTCGAGGCTGTGCATCAGCGGCACGCGGTTCTCCAGCAGCCGGGCGAGCACCGCCGCCCAGCGCGCCGTCTCGATTTCGATAAAGCCGTCGCGCAGCATCGGGAGACGCGTGATCAATGCCAAAGCCCGCCGCCGTGCCTCGGGCTGACGCAGCAGCCAGGCGAGCGCAAAGGCGACCGCGATTGCGACGATGCCGGTCAGCACCAGATGTCCGCGCAGCCACATGCCGCCAGCGATGACGCCCCAGGAGAGCCACGGCAGCTGATCGAATTTGCCGCGGAACATGACGGCAAAGCGCGGCACGACGACCAGAAAGATAAACAGCACCGCCAGCAGACCAAACGAAACCAGAAAGGCCGGGTAGAGCAGCGCGTTGCGCAGCTCGGTGCGGATCCGCGCCTCATGCTCGATTTCGGCGGCGGCATCGGCCAGCGCTTCGGCGAATCGCCCACTGAGTTCGCCGGCTTCGATCAAGGTCTGGATGTAAACTGGGAAGCTCGGGAATGCGCGGGCAAAGGCGACCGAGAATTTCTCACCACGGCGCAGCCCGGCATGCAGCGCGCGATAAGCTTCAGCAGATGCGGGTTCGTCGCAGGCCTCTTCAAGCGCGGCCACCGCATCGGCGATCGGCACGCCGCCGCCCGCGAGCGCGTGCAATTCCTTGAGTACATAGAGTCGAGTGCGGCGGCTTGACGCCAGTCTGAAGCGGTGTCGGCGCGTGCGCCGATACGGCGGCATCGGCGATCGCCGTCGGTTGGATGCCGCGGCGCAACAGGTCGCGATAAGCCGCGCGCGGGGACTCGGCCTCGATCTGGCCCGAAATCGCGCGCCCATCTCCCTGCAATGCCTCGAACCGAAACCGCATCGGCGATCTTGGCGAATTCGCCTACGCTATTCCGGGATCATATCCAAAACCGGCGCGCCGGCGTGCAACCGCTGCGCCAGCTCGCGAAAGGCTGCGAGCGCGAAAATTCTGCACTTCCGCCAGCTGCACTTCCGCCAGCTGCACTTCCGGGAGCTTCCGCAGACTTTCAGAATGGAGCCAAGTCAGCCGCGCCGCGCAGATAAAAAAGAGGGGGCTTTTCGCCCCCTCCGCGTTACGTAACCTGGAGCTCCTAGGGTGCGCTGCCGGAGCCCATCTGAACGACAGTGCCGTCGGGGTTGGCCATAAGTTGCGAGATGCCGACGACGCAGGGTGCAAGCCCTGCCGTGTTCCCGCCCGGCACACAATTCGGAGCAGTCGGTGCGAAGAACGTGACCGCAAATCGGCCAAATGGCCCCGTCGTAATGCCCGATGAACTGATCAGTGTCGAAGCGGGAACCAGATCGCTCTGATTTGCTCCGAGCGGGTTTTCAACAGTAGCCGTCCCGGTCGAGCCGCCGTCGCCCTGGACGAAGGCGTAGATCGGAACCGGCGTGGCCCCGGTATTCACGAAGCGGAAGTAGCTCGGATAAGATGTATTATTGGATCCATACAGGATCGTCTGAACTTCACCATTGTAACTGTACCCGTCGAGACCGCCGACGCTAAACATGGGGAATCCGACCCCAACCGGGCGGGCCTTGCGAGACGGTGCCGACTAGAACGGTAGAACCGATCCCTTGGCTCGGGAATGGCGGCGTGCCACTCTGCGGATTCGCGGCGATCAGCTGTGTGCCGTTTGCGTAGAAGCACACCTCGTACTGCGGAAACGTGCCGTAGTTGTTGACGGTAAACGGAGTAGCGCCCCCGAAGCCGTTGATGCCAGTATAGGTAATCGTGCTGCCGGAAATCGTGCCGGCGATCGCACCCGTTACTGCGCCTTCAGCCGAAGCGGTCGTCGCGCAAGGTCCCGCCGGGGCGATATAGGCGCTGGCGATCCCTTGGAAGTTGCCGGTCTGCGTCAGTGTGGCTGATGTTCCCGACAGCCGGTAGATGGCACTGGCTGTCGCATTCAGATAGGTGTTTGTGCCGATTGCGTCGACGCCGAGATCGGCCAGTACTTGTCCATTAGCCGGAATCCCATTTGGCTGCTGAAACTGAGTGCCGAGGTTGGGCGTATTGACGTTGATGACAGGTACGACGGCGTTGGAGATCGTGGAGTTGATCACCTGACTGCCGCTGAGCGCCAAAGCGACGGCAGTGGCGGTCGATTCGTTGCAGCCCGAAACCGAGGAACCGGTCTCCTGCTCGCTGATATTGAAATTCCCCGAATTGGTCTTGCCGCCAATTAGGGTTGTCTGACTCCCGAGCGCGGTGGCGCCCGCAACTTGAAAACTGCCCAGCGACACCGTCCCGGTGCCCGCGGCGCCGGTCGAGTTGACGCTGAAGGTGACCGAACTGCTGCCACTGCCGCCGCTCGATAGCGAGACGCCTGTATACACCGTGCCGTCGCCGGTTGCCGTCGGATTACTCGCAAAAGTCACCCCCGAAGGCAGCGTAAAGGTCAGCAAAAAGCTGCCCGCCCCAGTGCACGCGCCCGCAACCTGGCTGAACACGACGCCGGACGCGATGGTGAGGACGCCATTCGCTGCCGTTACGGCTTGCGTGGCATAGGTGTTGGCGGCGTTCGATAATGTGCCGCCGTTTTTGGTCGTGGCCGGCCCGGCGGGAGTAGCCGGGAAAAGCGTGTCGGCGAATGCCGATGTTGAAAGCAGCGAAGCCGCCGCCATAAAGGCGAACCCGGCGGCGGCTCTTGTACCGATCCTAATCATAGACCTCCTCCTGTGAAAAACTTGGCCATGCTGAAACCTGACGATCTCCACCAACCGCAGAGGAGGCGACCTTCCCCCCGGTCCCGATCTGCCCCGGTACGCAAGATTTTCGCCTAAAGGTGGATATACCGGACCCGGCGCATTAATCGGGCTCCATCATTTCGCCAAATTCAGCTAACCATTGTCAACCGATTTAGTGTATCTATAGTTGAGAACATGGACCAAAAATCGTCTTATAGGCGTCTAAAAACCGTCTTAAAAGATTAACCGCTGGAATCGCTGCTCGGCAGTCGCATGCCTGGACCAGGTGTAAGTCATCTACTTTGGAGCGAAGATTACCGGGGACCTCGGGACGAGGGCTCACCTCTGATTGGCTCGCCCTCTTTCGAAGACGCGATCTCGAAACTCCGTGCGGAAAGCTAAAACGTTAAATTAAATAGAGACCTGCTTGCCTGCGCGGCGGAGCCCACCGTTGCCGATGACCGGTTGCGACTTAATCACCGGGCAACCGACGCCCAGAAAGCAAATTCGCAGCGCGTCAATTGGAGGACGCGGCGTTCTGGGGCTCGGGTCCCCCAGACCGGCATTGCAACTGCGATACGAAACCAGTGGATTGTCCGGCGCGAAGTCCGGGATATTTATCGACAAGGGCACGAACCGGGCCCTCTTGTCCTCCGCCTCACAGAACCATTCGAACGAAATCGAGCAAGCCCAGGAAAGCAGTTTCACTCCACGCTATGGGAAGCCGCTCTATCGGAGCCTTGCCCGAGGAGCGGCAGATCACCCGGCAGCGGAAGGGTGGGAATGTCCGTGCGGTCGAGGAGAGCGCGTTCGGCGGTGGTTTGCGGACGCTCGACCAGATAATCGATGCGATACGGAAATGGTCCGAGGGGGTTGAGCCGGATCTCAAGAATTTGAGCGAGCGGGTCATGCGGCGACAACAGCGTCAACCGCAGGCTATTCGCCGGGAAGAAAGAAAATTGCGCTAGGCTGACCGGCAGCGTCACGCCGGTTGCACGCTCGAGATCGAGTTCGTTCAAGATCCATTGGTTGGCGCGGTAATCGAGCAATCGCTCGACTGCCCGCTCGTCGAGACCGGGGATCGAACGCAGCACCGCAGGTGGTGCGGTGTTCGGGTTGAGCCCGCCAATATCGCGCACTGTCGCGACCTCGGGGAACGGCGTCGGACTATTCCACAGATTCGGGTAATCGTCCCAGCCGAGCACGCGATGGCTTCCCACGGGGTCAGCAGCGGGTTATTGCGCGGCGGCGGGCGGCCGGCACGCAGGTAGCTATCGGCATCGGCACCGTTGAGCCGTATCAATGGCGATTTGTCGATGTAGTCGAGCAGGCGATCATTGAGGACAGCGCTGTCCTCGTAGGAAACGCCATATTCCGCCAATAGACGGCCCAGGGTGTCGAGGTCCGCGAAATTCAATTTGTAGAGACCGTGGTCATCCTGCAGCCGGATAATCACATCGCCCAAGCGATACGGGCGATCGTCGAGTCCGACGAACTGGCTGGCATCGCTCGGGGTGAACCCGAACACGTCCATAGGCGAAGCGCTGGCGAGATCCTCACGCGTCAGAATCTCCAGCCCGCGTGGGCTGAAATAACTGGTCAGCATCAAAAAGGTGATTTGATTGGCGGCGCCGATTATCTCGCTGCGCGCGGTGACGCGATCTTGAAGCGCACTGGCCCGGCCAAGGCTGCGCTCGACCCATCCCCCGACGATCACCGCGACTAGGGCGAGCAATGCCACGAACCAGAGTGTCGCGACCAGCACAAACCCTTGCTGCTGCGCGAGCGGGTGTTCCCACCCGAGCGCTAGGCTGCGTTTCCCAGCATTTTTCTGCACCCCGGGAAAGGTTCGGGGCTTGCGAGGCAGGGAAAAAATTCGGCTGACAGGGTTGCCAATTCTGGTTCCGTCATTCCCGCGCAAGCGGGAATCCAGAGATTTCAGTAGTTTGCCCTGGACCCCCGCTTTCGCGGGGGCGACGAATGATTGGTTGGAGGAATTTCGTGCCCAGCCCCTGTGCTCGCTGCCTCTGCTCGTGTGCGAGAAGCGTGGGGCTAGGGCGTAAGCGCAGCAGGCCTTTGGCGTCATCGTGGCGGAGCGGCAAAGTTTGGAATTTTTGCCAGCGGCTCGCGGTCGGCCTGCGGCGCCGCGAGGATCGGCCAGAATTGGGTACCCTTGACCGCATCGAGACGAATCAGCGCCGGCAGTTCCGCCGCCTCGGCTTCCGGCGGTGGCCAGCGGTCGCCGCAGACGAGATCGGGACCGCAATAGCTGAGGCTGCCGAGATCGCCCGGCCACGAGGCCACGGTCAACGGCCCAGCATCTGCAGTGTGGTAGCGCAGATAGGTGCGCCCGGCGTAGGCGTCGAAATCGAGCTCCCAGCCGATCCGGATCGGCACCCCCGCCATGCCGTCGATCGGCGCCACCGACAACCCGCTGAAACCTCTCGCGTCGCCAGTAAATTGATCAGCGCCGTCTTTCATGTCGGGCAGCAGCCCCTCGACCGAATCGCGAAACCAGCCGGCGATCAATGTCGGTACGTCGGTGCCTTCGAGGAATGCGGCGAGGCGGACCCGAATGTCGAGCACGCGCTCAAATGCGAATAATAGGACGCCGCTGATTGCCGCGACGATGATCAATACGACCAGGATTTCGACGATCGTAAACCCCGCAGCAGCCCGTTGTTCCCCGCCTCTCACCCTCCCGCGCCTCCGGCGCGGGCCCCTCCCTCTCCCCGCGGGCGGGGAGAGGGAGGGGGTGAGGGGCCGAGCGCCTCCGCTCATCGCTAATCCGCGATTTTGAGACCGGTCACGCGCATGACCTCATCGACGCTGGTAATGCCGGACGCCGCTTTCAGAAGCCCATCCTGACGCAGCGAGCGGGCGCCGGCGCGGCGCGCGATATCGGTCGCCTCGCGCGCCGTCCCCCGGCGCAGGATCGCCTCCTGCAGCGGCTCAATCACCTCGACCAGCTCGTAGATGCCGAGGCGGCCCTTGTAGCCGGTGTTTTGGCATTCGGCGCAGCCGATGCTGCGCCGCCAGCGCGCCTGGTTCAGCCGGTCGAGCGCGATCGCCGGCCGCAGTTCGGCCAGGATCTGGTCGGAAGGGGGCTCGGCTTCGGCAGCGCAGCGCGAGCATAGCCGGCGAACGAGCCGCTGGGCGACAACCATACGCAGCGACGCCGCGATCAGGAACGGCTCAACCCCCATATCGACGAGGCGGGTGAAAGCGGAGACGGCATCGTTGGTGTGCAGGGTCGAGAATACCAGGTGCCCGGTCAGCGACGCCTGTACCGCGATCTGCGCGGTTTCGAGATCGCGGATCTCGCCGATCATAATGATGTCGGGGTCCTGGCGCAGGATCGAGCGCAGCGCGCGGGCAAAGCTGTAGCCGATCTCGGCATGGATTTGGACCTGGTTGACCCCGACGATGTCGTATTCGACCGGGTCCTCGGCCGTGATGATCTTCTTCTTGCCGTCGTTGATGGCCTCGAGTGCGGCGTAGAGTGTGGTCGACTTGCCGGAGCCGGTCGGCCCGGTGACCAACACAATCCCGTTGGGTTCCTCGATCGCGGTGGTGAAGGCTCGCCGGTGATCGCCCTCCATGCCAAGTGTTTCGAGCTGCAGCTGCTGCCGCTCCTTGGGAAGAAGCCGCAGAACCAGCAATTCCCCCAGGTCCCGGGCAGCGCCGATACCCGGATATCGATCTGCTGCCCGTTGATGCGCTGCGTCGTGCGCCCGTCCTGCGGCAGCCGGCGCTCGGCGATATCCATTCCCGCCAGCAGCTTGATGCGCGAGCTGACCGCGTCAAAGCGCTCGCGCGGCAGATCGAGGCGGGTGTGCAGCACGCCATCGATGCGGTAGCGGATGCGGAAGCGCCGTTCCTCCGGCTCGACATGGATGTCGGACGCGCGCTCGCCGAGCGCCTGTGACAGGGTATTGCTGACCAGTTCGACGACCGGCGCCTCCTCGGCGAGATGACGGAGATGGCTGATTTCGTCCGAAGCGTTGTGGCGTTGCTGGTGCAGCGCCTGTTCGACATTGTCGAGCACCCGGTCGAGATTCTGGTTCAGTACCAGCCACCACTGGACGTGCTGTCCGGCAAAAGCGAGCTCGACCGCTTCGGCAAGACTCGGGGACAGCGGGTCGCGGGCGGCGCAGCAGATCGCGCCATCAGCCGCATTCTCCCAGACGACCGCCTCCTGATCGAGCCACCACTCGGGCATTTGGCCCGAGCGCTCGATTGCAGCGAGGATCGGGGCGGCGTCGGCCGGCAGCTCGGTTACGGCCAGGATCGGTAGACCGAGCTGGTCGGATAATGCCGCGAGCAGGTTGCTCTCCGACAACGCGCCGATTCGGACCAGCACAGCGCCAAGCCGCCCGCCGAATTGCGTCTGAAACGCCAGTCCGCGTTCGAGATCGCCAGCGCTGATAAAACCGCGGGCCAACAGGATTTGACCGATCGGCAACTGTGACGGCGACGTTTCGCCCATACCGGTCGAAAAGATAACGATCTCGTCCATTCCGTCCCAGCATTCCCGCATCGGTTGCGAAACCATAGCGGGCACCAGCGCGAGCCGGTTGACCTTTTTCGCAAACCGCCTATTAACCTTAATAGAAAGCAATCCTGCGGCTCTGTCATCGCGTCGACCGCGAGGAAAGCCGGCGCAGGCGGGGTGGGTTCCTTCAGTGCTGAATATAACGGTGTCGTGGCGACAGTCGGACGAACGGCGAATCGCACGGGCAAGCGCCGGCTTCACGCTGCTCGAGCTGCTGATCGTCCTCGTCATCATCGGTTTATTGGCGGGCCTCGTCGGACCGCGGCTGCTGGAGCGGCTCGACAGCTCAAAGGTGACGACGACCGAAACCCAGATCCGTGAACTGAGAACGGCACTCGACACGTTGAGGCTCGACATCGGTCGCTATCCGACAACCGATGAGGGTCTCGCCATGCTGACCAACGCTCCCGCCGATCCGGAATTGCGCGTACGCTGGCGCGGACCCTACCTTGAGGATGCGCTTCCCAACGACGCTTGGGGTCACCCGTTCAACTATTCCTTTTTGGGCACCGGCAACCCGCCCTACACCCTTTTCAGCTATGGCGCAGAGGGCAAGCCTGCGGCTGATGGCACGAATAAAGGCATCGGCCTCCTGCCGAAAGGATGAAAGCGGCTTTGGCTTTACGCTGGTCGAGGTGATGGTGGTGCTGGCCTTGATCGCAGCCCTGCTGGCGATCGCGGCTCCCCAATTTGTTCGGCTTTATGGCCGGGTGCGGTTGGCGTTCGAGCGCCAGGATCTCGAACGCCAGCTGTTGGAATTGCCGGAACGGGTGCGCAACGCCGGTCAGGCCGGGGTACTCGAGGACTCATCGGCTGCGGTTCCTGACATCCCCGCCGGCGCGGCGGGCGAGGCTCCGCTCCAACGCGCGCAGAAGCTCGCGCTCGACCTGCCGCACGACTGGACCGTTACAGTGCCGAAGCCAATCTTTTATCATTTTACCGGCGCCTGCGACGGGGGCGAGGTGATCTTCTCGCTGCCGCCACTGTCGCTGCACTATGTGCTGACCCCGCCATTGTGTCGGCCGCGTGTCGTCGATGCCCGCTGATCGGACACAAGCAGGCGCGGGCTTTACGCTGATCGAGACGATTGTCGCGCTGGTCATTTTGGCGAGCGCCGTGGTGGTTTTTTCGAGCTTTTTGTCGGGTCAGCTGAACGGGGCCGGCAGGGTCGAGCAGGCGGCCAATTCCTATGACCGCCACATGAACGCGCTCGAAATCGCGACTGCGATCAATCCGATGGCGACCCCGCAAGGAACTTTCGATCTCGGCACCTATCGAATTGCCTGGAGCTCGCAACTGGTCGGCGAGGTCCACCAGTCGAGCCGCTATCCGGCGGGTCGCGGAATTTTCAAGGTTGCGCTCTATCGGATCACGTTCAGTTTTATCGGCGGCACGGAGATCGCACCGATTGCGGTGACACGGCTCGGCTATCGCCGCGACAACGAACCGTCGTTTACCGGCAGCGCAAATTGAGGCTCGACCCGCATCCGCCTCGCCCCCTGCTGCCGAACTTGCCGGCATTGTTGTCGCGCCTTTCGGCGCCGCCGCGGCTCTATGTTCAGAAGACCGGCGAAGTGCAACAACCGACCGGAAGGCGGGGTCGGCGTTATTGGGTTGTTTCACGCGGGTTGTGCCGGTTTTTTCGGGTTCCACTGGTGCCGAACGCGGCGGCCGCGCGCCAGCTCGAGGCGCTGGCGCTACAGATAAAGCGGCTGTCGCCGTTTGCCGAAACCGGATCGCACCATGATCTCGGCGCCCAGTTCGTCAGCTTGTGGCTCTGGGACCAGCGAGCGGCGCAGCAAGCGGCTGAGACCGTCGGTGTCGACCTCGCGCGGATTTCGGTGCTGCCCGAGACCGCATTGCGCCCTCGAGCCGCAGAGGGTGTCCGCCTGATCGAAGCAGTCGAGGGGGTCGAAGCCCAGAGCTGGAACGGCGGAAGCCTCGCAGCCAGTCGATGGTGGCCGACTTCGCCCGATGCGCGCGCTTGGATATTGTTCCAACGCGGCGCGTCGATCGCCGCCGATCGCATTGCGCCGGCGCCGCCCACACCAATGCGCCTCGATTGGCTCGATCGTCCGTGGACCCGTGCGCGCAACAGCGCCGGGTTCGATGTCGGCCGGGTCGACTTTAGGCTTGTTGCCGCGGTCGCCGCAGCAATGTTGCTGATCGCATACGGCTACCTCGGCGCCGAATGGCTGCGGCTCGACCGCGCGCTATCGGCGGTGGCGGCGGAAGGTGCTGCGGCGGCAAGCGCGAGCATGCCCACTCGGCGCGCACGCTCCGCCGCACTCGACAACGCGGTAGTAATCCGCGCGCTGCAAGGCCTCGATCGCTATCCCGGCCAGCTCGCCGTGTTCGCGCGAGTGACCGAGATCTTGCCGAAGAATGAAACCCATCTGACCGAGTGGACCTGGGAGCACGGTCAGCTCGAAATGACGGTCGCGGCAGACCACCCGCTCGACGCGCTCTACTTTGTTCGGTCGCTCGAAAAGATCGACGGCTTCAAGAATGTCGCGGCCGAACGCGCCGGCGGCGACAATTCGCTGCGCATCCGGTTGGCGGTCGACCCCAAATGACCGCGCCGGAGAATTCCCTGCCGGAGCGAAGCGGCTTGTTTGGCTTCGTCCCCGGGTTTCTTGCCGAATTGAAGCAAAATCGTCGGGCCTCGGTGGGGTTGACGGCGATCGCTGTGCTCGTGGCCGGGTATGGTCTGTTGTTGCTCGCCGATGCGAATGATGCGGCGCGGCGCGCCTATGTCGAAGAAAACCAGCATCTGCAACGGATCGCGACGGATCGCGACGACAAGGATTGGCCGGCGCGCGACGCGGCCAGCACCGCAATGCGTACGGCCCTCGAAAAAAGACTGTGGCCGGCCGATAGCGACGGCGTGGCGCGCGCCGATCTCCAGGACTGGGTGACCGCTAACGGACGCCAGGCCGGTCTCGACCGAATCCGGGTCTCGATCGAATTGACCACACCGAAAGGGCTGGCACCGGATCTCCGGCAAGTGATCGCTACAATCGGCGCCCTGCCGACCGACACGGCGCTGATGCAGTTCCTCGATCGGATCGAGCGCGAACCGCATTTGCTGGTCGTCGATCGACTGCATGTTCAGCAGCACCCTGTCGCCTCGCTCGAGATGACGCTGATCGCCTATGCGCGCATCATCCGCCCAAACCGGTCGACCATGCGATGATGCAATTATTATTATTGACGCGCGGAAGTCTGATGCGCGTCGGTATCCCTGCGGGATTTATCTTTGCCTGCGCTGTGGTTTTGGGGTGGAGCGCTGGTGACATCATTGTCCCGCAACCGCCTCCGCTGCCGCCGACCCGCTGGTCGCTGCCGCGGCTGCGGCCCGCAGATCCGGCGAGAGACCTCGCTGTCGTCACTGCCGGGCGCCCATGGAACCGCAGCGACGCCGCAGGAACCAGCCCCCAGCCGCAGATGCCGGTCAACCCCACGCCTCCGAGCTGGCGCCTTGCCGGCATCGCCAAACGCAGCACCGAAAGCGTCGCACTGATCGCCAAGGGCTCAGCCCCAACGGCACAGATCGACTATATGCGCGTCGGCGACCGGCTCCCAGACAGCAGCGTCATTGTCGCGCTGACCCCGGACAGCATAATGACAAGAGGCGGCAAGCAGCCCTCGGCTCGCACGATGTACCGGCTGTTCGGAGCCAAAGAATAGCCGATGCGTGCTCTTGCATTACTTTTGCGGATCACGGCAGCCTGTGCATCGGCGGCGTTGTCGACCTGCGCCCATCCGCCTGAGCCGCCACCAGCACTCGAGACCACGCCAACGATTGCCGGCACGTCCACGAGGCCGGATGCCCTTGGCGGACCGCTGGTAATCGGCCCGGCCGCCGGGCAGTCGAAGGCGGCGTTCGGTCCGCGACCACCGCAGGCCGAACCATCAGCCACGCCGCAAGCCGCCGCCCCGGTTTTGCCGGTATCAGGACCCGGCGAAGCGCTAAGCCTCGAGCAAGTGCCGTTGCCCGCCTTCGTCACCGAAGTTTTCTCGAAAACACTCAAGCTCAATATCGCGATCGAGCCGACCGTTGCGTCGCGAAACGATCTGGTGACCTTGCGCACGAACGGTCCGCTATCCGGCGAAGCACTCTTCGCAATGGCGCAAAGCGTTCTTGCCGATTACGGCGTCGCGGTTACCTGGGACGGCAAAGTGCTGCACGTCGTCACCGATCAGAAGCTGTTGGCCGAGATGCCCGAGGTGATCCGCGGCCGGGCGCTACGCGAGCTGCCGACCATGTTGCGCCCGATCTTTCAGGTCGTGGATCTGCACCAGGTGTCCGCTGGCGATATGATGCAGTGGTTGACCAATGCTTACGGCGCCAATGTCAGAGTAACCGCTTCGCCGTCGGGCCGTTCGATCATGATTTTCGGATTGCCGCAGAACGTCGAGGCGGCCATCCAGGCGGTGCAGGTCCTCGATCAGGCCCCGCTCGCCGGGCGCGCGAGCTTGCGCGTCAGCCCGGTCTATTGGTCGGCGCGTGATCTCGCCGCCAAACTGGTTCAGATCCTCAAGGCCGAAGGCTATGACGCGAGCGCCTCCGGCTCTACCTCGGCGACCGGCGGGGGTGGGGCGATTAGCCTCGTGCCGGTCGAGACCAACAACTCGCTGATCATCTTTGCCGGCGATGCCAAAATCTTGACCCATGTGCGGCAGTGGGTAAGCGACCTCGACCGGCCCGGTTTGGTCGACCCGACTCACGACATCTTTGTCTACTTTGTTCAGAATACGACGGCGGCGAGCATCGGCGCCACAGTTCAGGCGGTGCTCGGCGGGCAAGCTGCGGTTTCGGCTCCGGCCGAGGCGCAACTCGAGCAGGCCGGACGAACCCAGCCGCTTGCGAGCCTCGGCGCGAGGAGGTGCGGCGAACGGTGCCGGGCGCGCCGATCTCGTCCTCTTCGGGGGCGGGTCCGGGGCTGAGCCCGGCGCAAATGCCGAGCCCGCCTCCGACGCCATCGGCTGCGGTTGAGCCCTTAAGCAACCCGACAACGCCACCTGGGGCCGGGAGCAGAGGACCGCTCGGACCGCGCGTCGTCATCGATTCCCCGCGCAACGCGCTGATCGTGATCGGGTCGGCGCAAGATTACGATCGCATCCGCCCATTGCTGCAGGCGCTCGACAAAGCGCCGCGCGAGGCGCTGATCGAGGTCACGGTGGCCGAGGTCGATCTCAATGATGCCAACAATCTCGGCATCGAATGGACCGCAGTCACCCCCTTTGGCGCCACCCGCACCCAAGCCTTTGGGACCGGCGGGAATGTATTGACGCCGCCGCTGCCCGGTGGCGCGGGCGGCGGCTCCAGTTCCGGGGTGGGGCTGCCGGTCGGCACCACCGGGTTCAACTATACGATCCTCAGCAACCTCGGCGCGGTTTATGCCGTGCTCAACGCATTGGCTCAGAACAACGGATTGAGCGTATTGTCGACGCCGCGCGTATTGGCGGAAAGCGGTCAAGCCGCAAACATCCAGGTCGGGACGCAAGTGCCGGTCATCACCGGTCAGACCACGACAAATGTGGCCCAAAACGCCGGCACATCCGGCATTCTGCAAGCGATCCAATACACTCAGACCGGGGTGCTGCTGTCGGTGCGTCCCGTGGTCCATTCGGGGAACCGAATTGATCTGACCGTCAGTCAGGAAGTCAGCCAGGCACTGCCCAATACAACCCCCGGAATATCGAGCCCGCTGATCCAGAACCGCAACGTCTCGACCCAGCTGAGCTTGAGCGACGGCCAGACCGTCGTCATTGGCGGCATGATTGCCGAAAACCGGCAGGACAGCGACACCGGCATCCCGTACCTCAAGAACATCCCCGGGCTCGGCTTGTTGTTCCGCAGTCAGATGGTGAGCAAGACCCGGACCGAACTGCTCGTGTTCATCACCCCCTATGTGATTTCCAATGACAGCGATGCGGCAGCAATCACCCGGCAGTTCGAAGAGCAAATGAGCAAGTGGAATATCCCGCGAACCGAACTGCATTGGTGACGCGCGATCCGCCGCCTTGATTTTGGTGTGCATGGGCTTTGGCCGTCCTGCCCGACGAGTGTTAGACTCGACCTCACCAACCGATCGAGGAGGTCAATATGAGCCAGGCGCTTGCGGGCATCCGCATCATCGATATGACGCACAACCAGGCGGGACCGGCTTGCGCTCAAATTCTCGCCTTTCTCGGCGCCGATGTGATCAAGCTCGAAGAGCCCAAAGGCGGCGATATCGCGCGCCGTAACATGCGTGACCGCCCGGACAGCGACAGCCTGTTTTTCCTGCTGTTCAACGCCAACAAGCGCAGCCTGACCCTCAATCTTAAAACCGGCCGCGGCAAGGAAGTGTTTCGTCAGCTGATCGCGAAATCAGACGTCCTGCTCGAAAATTTCGGGCCGGGCGCGCTCGACCGGCTGGGCTTTGGCTATGACGCGTTGAGCGCGATCAACCCGCGGCTGATCTATGCGACGATCAAGGGGTTTGGCACCTACGGTCCCTATCGCGATTACAAAAGCTACGAGCCGATCGCCCAGGCGATGGGGGGTGCGATGAGCATTACCGGGTTCCCGGAGAACCCGCCGACCTATGTGGTCCCGGCGATCGGCGATTCCGGCACTGGCATGCATATGGCGATCGGCATCCTCGCGGCGCTGCAGCAGCGGCATGCGAGCGGCCGCGGGCAGCATGTCGAAGTATCGATGCAGGACGCCGTCGTCAATTTGATCCGGGTCAGCCTGCGCGATCACCAGCGCTTTGGCGCGCCGATGCCGCGCCGCGGCAATCAGATGGGCCGCGGCGTGCCAAGCACGACCTATCCCTGCGCGCCCGGCGGACCCAACGACTATGTCTTTATCAACGCCCAGCAGCAGATGTGGCCGGCTTTTACCGAAGCGATCGGTCGTCCCGAGCTGGCCGACAACCCGCGCTTTGCCAATGAGGAGGCACGCTGGGAAAACCGCGCCGCATTGAACGCGGTCATCGAGGAGTGGACTGCCACCCGTACCAAGCACGAGGTCATGCGATTGCTCGGTGCGGCCGGTGTGCCGTGCGGCGCCTGCCAGGACACCGGCGAGGTCTTGGCCGACCCGCATCTGAAGGCGCGCGAGATGATCGTCGATGTCGATTATCCGACCCGCGGCACCTACCAGACCGTCGGCTGCCCGATTAAACTGTCGGACTCGCCGGCCACGGTCACCCGCCCGCCGCAACTGGGCGAGCATACCGCCGAGTTGCTGCACGAAATTTGCGGTCTCGATTTCGACGAAATCCGCCGTCTGCGCGAGGACGGCATCGTTTGACCGCATACCGATCACTGACTCGTCATACCGGCGAAAACCGGTATCCATTGCAGCGATGGGTCCCCTCGCCGGGACAACCAAAAAGCGGTTAGCAGGAGGAAACTATGGCACTGCGACTGACCTTTGCCTTTTCCGACAATCCACGTCTCGATCCGCTGAAGGACGGAACCGTCAAGCCACAAAACATTGAACTCGAGTTCGTTACGATCGAGCCGGGGAATTTGTTTTACCGCAACCTCGCCTATGACGAATTCGACGCCTCCGAGATGTCGATCTCCGAGACATTATTGGCGCGTGAGCGCAGCGACGGCAGCAAATGGGACTGGTCGGCGCTGCCGGTGTTTTTGAGCCGCGGGCATCACTGGCCCAATCTTTATGTGAATACCGCATCCGGCATCGCCGGATTAGGCGACATCAGAGGCAAGCGCATCGGCGTACCCGATTACGACATGACCGCGGCCTTGTGGTTTCGGATCACGTTGAAAGACCTCTTTGGCATCGAGGCCAGCGACAATGTCTGGTTCAACGGCCGTACCAAGGAGCTGAGCCATGCCGGCGCGCTCGGTCTCGACAAAGAGGGGCCGAGGGGGGTCGAGCACCATTGGCTCACCGCCGAACAAACGCTTGACGTCATGCTCGACCGTGGCGAGATCGACGTTTGCACCGCGATCCGCCCGCAAAGCCGCGTCACTGCCGGCGACAAAACGGTCATCGATCGCTGGGGCGGCACCGAGATCAGCGGCAACCCGCGGCTAAAGAAGCTGCTCGACGACAATGGCAAGAGCGTCGTCTTCGAGTTCTACCGCAAGACCGGCTGCTTCCAGGCCAATCACCACGTGATCGTGCAGAACCGGATCCTGCGCGAGCACCCTTGGGCTGCGCTCGAATTGTTCACCGCGTTCCGCCGGTCGAAAGAGATCGCCTATGAGCGGGCGCGGCGCTGCGAAGCAACCCGCGTCTATTTCCCGGGTCAGGATTTCGCCGAGCAGGCTGCGGTTATCGGCGCCGATCCGTTCCCACTTGGGCTTGCCGCAATGGGCCATACGATCGAGCGCGCAATCCGTGGTTCGGTCGAGCAGGGCCTCTTAAGAAAGCCACTGGCGCTCGACGACATCTATTTCCACACAACACTCAAGGGCATCGTCAACTTGGGATCTGCAGATTGACGGAAAGCGCCATGGGCTGAGCGGTGCCCGGCGATACGGGTGATTATGCAGCTCTGGCGCCGCCGGTAACCTCGGCCCAGGTGGCGAAGGCCTGGGTGCGGCCGGACCGGAGGCTTGCGGCCGTGCCGTGGTCAGGGCGGCGGATGCAACCGTTGGCGACCTGGTCAAGGGTGGAAAGAAAGCGTTGCGCCTGCCGCGGTGACTTGAACCGCTTCATGATCCGCTCTCGTCGTCGGGTCGGGTGATGGGAGTTTTCGGCCCGGTTATTGAGGCCCTTGTGCTGCCGATGCTCGACCCCGGGCATGATCTCCCGCCTGGCCGCGGCGGCGCTCTTCAGCTTGTCGGTGACGAGCACACAAGGGTCTCGACCCGGCTTCTTGAGGAGCTTGCGGAACCGGCGTTTGGCGGCCTTGTTGTGGCGCCGGCGCTGGACGAGAACATCGAGAACCAAGCCGTCCTGGTCGACGGCACGCCACAGCCAATGCTTCTTCCCAGCGATGCGGATGACAACCTCATCGAGGGGCCATTTGTCGCCCCCGCGCGACGCTCGCCGACGGATGCGATTGGCGAATTCTCGGCCGAATTTAAGGCCCCATTGCCGGATCGTCTCGGGCGTCACCGAGATGCCGCGGGCGGCCAGCATCTCCTCCACCATGCGCCGGCTCAACGGCAACCGAAAATACCGCCGAAAATACCGCCATACCCCGTAGCTGATGATCTCAGCAGGGTAGCGATAGCCAGCGTAAATTGGGTCTCGAGCCGTCGTCATCCCGCCCGTTTACCCGACCCGCTCGGCTCCCACCAAGCCTGCTCTCGGGCCAACTTGACGGTGCCGTTGTGCGCCCATTATGGCATGGAGCCAACCCGCAACAATCGCGGCCGCGCGCACGAGAACGGGTCGATCGAAAGCCTGCACGGACATCTGAAGCAAGCGGTCGAAGATGCACTGTTGCTGCGCGGCTCGCGCGATTTTGACACGCTTGATGCCGATCGCCGCTTCCTCGCCGAGATTGTCGGCCATCGTAATGCCCGGCTGGCCAAGCGGCTGGAACTCGAGCGCACGGCATGACAGCCGCTGCCGATGTGCCGCACCACCGATGACGAGGAGACAATCGTCACCGTCACCTCGACGAGCGGCTTCACGCTCAAGAAGGTATTTTACGCGGTGCCGTCGCGGCTGATCGGCCATTGCCTGCGGGTGCGCCTCGGAGCCTGTCCTCGGGCCGGCGAAGCCGGACCCGGAGTACGATCGCCTGGAATGCGTTCTCGGCGCCACGCCACTGATGACGCTGCGCCGTGGCCGACCGCATCCCAATGGCAAGCACGGTCATGTCGTCGATTACCGGCACGTCATCCACGCCTTGCGCCGCAAGCCGATGGCGCTTTTGAACCTGGTCTACCGCGAGCAGCTCTTTCCGCGCCGCGCCTACCAGCGCGCGTTTGCGGCGCTGTTGGCGGTCGCCGGCGAGAAGCCGGCATGCCGCATCATGGTCGGGCTGCTGGCCCTGGCCCACGACCGCGCCTGCGAGGCCGAACTCGCCGCTGCCATCGACACCGAGCTCGATGCGGGCAGACTGCCCGATCACGACCGCCTCGGCCGGCGCTTCGCTCCCGATCCTGCCGGCATTCCCGACATCATCATCGAACTGGCCCCCCTGCATCTCTACGACGAACTCGGTACCGTCCGGTTGGGAGAGCCGGATGAAAGCGGCTGATCCGATCGACACCGCCCGCGTCGCGCTGTTGCTGGCCGAACTGCGCCTGCCCGCCGTCAAACAGGTCTGGGTGTCGCTAGCCGCTCAGGCCGACCAAGAAGGTTGGCCGGCGGCGCGCTTTCTCGCCGCCCTCGCCGAGCACGAGATGGCCGAGCGCAGTCGCTGTCGAAGCCATCTCGCCGAAGCCCGTCTGCCGCCCGGCAAAACCCTCGATACCTTCGACTTTGAGGCCGTTCCGGTGGTCAGCAAGGTGCAGGTCATGGCGCTCGCCGCCGTGGGCCTTCAGCCCACGGGCTTGACCCGTGGGGATGCCTGGCTCAACCAAGCTGCCAATTTGCTGGTGTTCGGGCCGCCCGGCGGCGGTAAGAGCCATCTCGCGGCAGCGCTCGGCTTCGCGCTGGTCGAAAACGGCTGGCGCGTGCTATTCACTCGCACCACCGATCTCGTCCAACGGCTGCAAATCGCTCGCCGCGAACGCGCCCTCGAAGCCGCGATCGCCAAGCTCGACAAGTATCCCCTGCTGATCCTCGACGACCTCGCCTATGTCACCAAGGACCAAGCCGAGACCAGTGTGCTGTTCAAGCTGATCAGCGCCCGCTACGCGCGACGCTCGCTGCTGATTACTGCCAACCAGCCGTTTGGCGAGTGGGGCAAGGTGTTCCCCGAGCCGAAGATCTCATGATACCTCCTTTCTTGACCATCTGGTGTGTCGCAGGCGCTCGCGAAGCTGGGTGATCTGCTCTTCGGAAAGATCGATTTGCCAGGGTTGTCCCTTGGCCAGTTGCCGCCCGCGCACCAGCCCGCGCGCGAGATAATCAAAGACGGTCTGCGGCGTGATGCCGAGCGCCACGGCGGCGCCCTGGACCGAATAGGTGCCGTCGGGCCAGCGTGGCGGGTTCGCGCTCACCCCATTGATCTTCACCGTCGCAAGGCCCCAACGCTGGCGCAGGAGCCAGACATTCTCGCCGGTGAAGCGGCAGCTCCGCGCGGCGACAAAGCCCTCCCGGTTCAGCACCGCCGCGATCTCCTTGTCCATCATGCCGGCGCCGTTGAGCGTCGTCACACGCTGACGCAGCCGCTCGAGATCGATGTAATCGCGGTAGGTATGAACGCGCCGCTGCACATGATGCTCGCTGGTCACTCCCGTCTGCCACACGATCTTGAGCCAGACTTGGCCCGGCGCCCGCTTCTGGTCGAGAACCACCTCGCGGATGATAAAGCGCAACAGGCGCTTGCGTTCGGCCGCGGTGGTCGTCGCCGCATGCCAGATCCGCGGCAGGTTCTCGCCCAGGATTTGCAGCGCCGCCCGATCGGCATCATGCAACACGAGCGGCTCCGCGCGGCGCCACTGCTCATAGTCCTGTTCGATCGCTTCGGCGGCGCGCAGCTTCTCCTCCCAGGCCCGCTCCAACGACCGTGCCACCAGGCGGTTCTCGGGCTCGACTGCGTCGTATTGGCGCCGCGCCCGCTCGGCCTCGTAGCGGGCGCGTTCGCGCCGCAAAGCCCATTGCTTCGCCAGCCGGCGTGTTTCCTCCTGCAACTGCCCGAGTGCCGCGACGGCGATGGCGATCTGGTCGGAGGCGAGGGCGTCGAGGAGGATATGCTCGACAAAGGTGTCGACCGGCAAGGCGCGCACCTCCTGGCACAGCGGCCCGGCACTGAGATCGCGATCGGCACGGCAGCAATAGACCGGGTAATCGCCGTTCGGGCCGGTATAGCACAGGCTCATCCGCCGCCCGCAGCGGCCGCAGACGGCGATGCCCTGCAACACCGCGCTGCCGCGGCGCGGCACACCGGTATGGCCCGCCGCGTAGCGGTTGGTGTTGTCTGCCAGACGCCGCTGGTTGGCCATAAACGCCTCCCAGGAGATATAGCCGGGATGCGCCGCCGGCAGGCAGACCGCCCATTCGCCGAGGGCGACCTTTGTTGTCGCCGAGCGCGCTCCACCCCGCCGCCGCACCGGATCCGCCTGCCGGCGGCCATAGACATAGGCTCCGGCATAGGCCGGGTTCTGCAGGATGTGGCGGACCCGCGCACTGTTGGCCTCGCGCCACACCACTTCGTGCGGCGCCGGGCCGCGCAGCGGCCGAACCGGCCGCGGCAGGTCGTGGGCGCGCAGATAGCGCATCACCCCGCGCGCGCTCTGTAACTCGGTGAACTTGGTAAAGACCAGCTGCAAGCGCGCCTGAACCTCCTCGTCGGGATTGCGGATGATCGCCCCGGAGCGGTCGTAGGCGAGCCCGGCCGGCACGGGAACCCGCAGCTCGCCGCGCGCCGCTCCTGAGCTTGTCGAAGGGTTGGCGCTCGCCCTGATGCAGACGCAGGCGGAATCTGGTGCAGCTCGGCTTAACTCATGATCCCCGACAGGCCGAGCAGCAGCCGGTCGTGATAGGCACCCGGGTCGTAGAGACGCTCGCCATCGGCGAGGATCACGCCAAACAGCGAGCACAGTTCGAGGAGCTGGTGCCAATCGCGGTTGTTGCGCGCCAGTCGGGAGGCATCGAGGCTGAGCCCGAGGCCGGCGGTGCCGAGCCCGATCTCAGCGATCAGCCGCTGGAAACCGTGCCGCTCGGTACTCTCCGCCCCCGACTTGCCGAGATCCTCGTCGATGACATGGACACGCTCGCGCGGCCAGCCGAGGCCGACGGCACGGTCGACGAGGCGATACTGCAACGCGGTGCTTTCCTGGTGCTGGCGAACCTGGGTGACCGAGGATTGGCGCACATAGACGTAGGCGAGCTTGGCGCGGTGCGCCGCGCTCACCCGCTCGTCAGCGCTGTTCGCGGCGCTCAGCACGGGGGATCTCCATCACCGCGCTGTTTTCCGGCGCCATCCGCTGCAGCAGGTCGCCGAGAAGGCGGGCGATCTGCGTTTGCGTCTCGCGCGGCAGGTTCGGCCAGGGCCGCAACCGCCGTGACGCAGAGGGAGCACGACGGGGCGGATATGGCAATGGGCGGGGAGCGGTCGTCACGGGTCACCTCCTCGACGGGAGCGGCAAGGCGGGCAACGATATGACGGGCCAAGGGAAGCAGTGTGCCGACGCCGATGCGGCGGCCGTTATGTGACGAAAGAGCAGGGGCGAGCGGTGGAGCTCCCGCCGCCCCCGAAAGATCGGTAAACGCGCGGCGTAGCGAGCGGCGTCGCCCGTCCGGCAGGGTCACGACGACATAGGCCGGGCCGCGCGCCGAGCGCAGCGACACCAGCGCCAGTCGCTGACCCGACAGCGCGTGACGCGGGTCCGTCACCGTGACGTGAGACACCAGCCCATCAAAAATGATGGCAGTCTGCGGTGTTTGGTGAGCCGGCAATGACTGTCGCCGTCATCGACCGCTTGGTCCACCACGCTACGATCTTCGAGATGAACGTCAACGAACGGACGCTCTGAGGTAACGCCGATATCGCATAATCATCAACGAGCGGAAGATGGGAGGAACCACGGGAAAATCCAAGATGTCAGCTTACTCTACCCTTGCCAAGGTTGGGGTCGAGGGTTCGAATCCCTTCGCCCGCTCCAATACATCAAATACTCAGAGGGCTGTTCTGCGGGTTGCCGTCACATATGGCAACCACGAAGCGGAGTCTCGCGAGCCGTCGCTGTTAGACCGACCCGCTGGTACGAAAGGCACCTTGGCGCGCGCGGCAGCTCTGGGCGGGCGCGGTGTGCGGCGAAATTGAGAGTCAACCGGCTCGATCCGCAGGCGCCTTCGGCACCACAAAAAAATATTGGCTGTTAGCAGTCGGCACCGAGCCGATAGCCGGTCGCCGGCAGCAAACCGGTGCCTTCGCGCCTATGCCGGGCCTACTCGGGGAAACTGTGAGTCGAGGAGGGGGTAGAAATCAAGCACTAGGAGAGGGGGTCGCAAGGGTCGGCAAGCCGCAACCCCTTTACCCGAAGGCAGAGGTCATGAGTTCGAATCATCTCGCCGGGTATGCCAACTTTTCAAAGCCTTAATTGTAAGGTCCTGGCCTCGCGGAAAGCCTCCGCCAACTTCTGGTGGACGTAATTTTAACGGTATCGGTGGTCAATTTGCTAAAACCTTGGTCGGTCAGCCTTGGGGCCGGCGTCACGCCGACGCTGCTGTGGGAGGGAGTACCGGTGGCAACGCCGGTTGAATCTTGACCCGCTTTGGCGCGTGCGGTTGCCGATTGTATCCTGACCCGTGTGGCTGCCCCGAGACGGTGGCTGGGCGGCTTGTCCAGGTAATGCTTGTCCAGGTAATGCTTGTCCAGGTAATGCTTGTCCAGGTAATGCTTAGTAGGGACCCGCGCGGCGCGCCGGCTCCAAGGATAGGCTATCTTACTGCCGCAATACCTGCTCGAGGATCGCCGCCGCGTAAAACTGCAGGTCGCCGTCGGAGCGGCCGCTGTCGCACCACTGCCGGTAATCCGCGACGAGGCGGTCGCGATCGACCAGACCGAGCTCGGCGAGGCGCCCTCCGCTCAGCGATTAGATGGGAGAGGGCAGCAAAAAGCGTACCAAACACGATCCCAGCGGGTCCGCTGAGCAGACCCGCAAGAGCGCCGATCAACGCTGCTCTCGGCGCGCGATGAGGTCGATTTCGACGAGTGCCCCGCGAGCGAGCCCGGTACCCCCAATGCAGGTTCGTGCCGGCAGCTTTCCGGGGGCGAAATAGGCTTCGTAGACCCGGTTCATCGCCGCGTAGTCGCGCTCGAATTGGGTCAGGTAGACGCGGGCGAAAACGACGTGATCGAGCACGCTCCCCGCGCCGGCCAGCACCAGCTTCAGATTTTCGAGCCCCCGGCGGGTCTGAGCCTCGACGCCCTCGGGCAATGGGGCGCTGTTATCGCGGGGATCCGTCGGCACCTGACCGGTCACGAACAGCCAACCTTCGGCTGCGGTGGCATGGCTGAACGGCGCAACCGGTGTCGGTGCCTCCGATACCATTAGAAATTCGATCATTGAGCTCTCCGGGCGGGATTGCGGGTTTTGTGCGCTGACAGTGAGCGCGCCCAGCCAGTTTCCTGCGACTGCCGCATTGGCGGGTCAACCCGGTTGACATAAGCTCCGACAGCAAAGCCCCAATTACTGCTCACCGATCTGCAGCTCGGGGTGAGCGCTGCGACCGCGATCCGGCAAACGGTCGAACGATTGCCGACCTCCACCGATCGGCTGTTTCAGCCATGACGCGACAATGGGCAGTGGCGTGCTCAACGATACGCCTTCAAAATCCCAACACCTCGGAGACCGTCGGATGGACTCGATCGGTCACGTCCCACGAACAGCCGTCTCTCAGTTCCCGCCGCTAATTGGCCCAGCCCTTGCACGAGAAAGCGTGTGTTTGCCCTGTTGCCTGGGGCTACGCCGCATGCATCGAGGAATGCATTTGGCAGTTCACTGGCGATTGTGCGTTAGGGGTGCATGACGCGCTGCCAATAAGGCAGATGCAAACTGCCATAAGATTGGGCAATGGCACGAGACTTGCTACGCTAAATACCGACAAGGTGGCAGTAACCATGAAGCGGCGCCAGTTTCTGAAGGGTGCGTCAACGGCAGCGGCAGGAGCGCTTGCGGCTGCGTATATCCGGCCGAGCGCTGCGCAAAGCCGCAAAGAGACGCTGCTGACATTGTCCGAAAGTGGCCCCAATAACCTCGACATCATGGGCGTCGGCACCAACCGGCCGGGCTACGAAGTGTCGTGGAACACCTATGACCGGCTGATCACCTACGGCGTCAAGAAGGATGAAAACGGCAACGATCACTATGACTACACCCAGTTCGAGCCGGAACTCGCCGAGTCGTGGGACCTCCGCGACATGTCGGTTACCTTCAGACTGCGCAAGGATGCAACGTTTCACGACGGCACGCCGGTCACCGCTGCCGATGTCAAATGGTCGTTCGATCGCGCGGTCACTGTCGGCGGCGTCCCCACCTTCCAATTCAAGGCAGGCTCACTGGAGAAGCCTGAGCAGTTCGTTGTCGTCGACGATCACACCTTCCGCATCGATTTCCTGCGCAAGGACAGGCTGACCTTCCCGGATCTGGCAGTACCGACTCCGATCGTGATCAATTCCGGGCTCGCCAAAAAACATGCCAGCGACAAAGACCCTTGGGCAATGGAATGGCTGAAGAATGCCGAGGCCGGCGGCGGCGCGTTCCAGCTTGAAAAGTGGACACCTGGCGTGGAAATCACCTTCCGCCGGTTCGACGGTTGGAAATCCGGACCGCTGCCAAAGATCGAGCGGGTTATCTGGCGAACCGTACCCGCGGCGGGCACCCGCCGCGCGCTTATGGAGCGCGGCGACGCCGATATCTCGGTCGATCTACCGCCCAAGGATGTCTCCGAGATGGCCAAGGAGAACAAGCTCCGGGTCGTCGGGACGCCGATCGAGAATGCGATCCAGTACCTCGACATGAATGTGAAGATGGCGCCGTTCAATAATATCAAGGTGCGGCAGGCGGTTGCGTACGCAATCCCGTACCAGAAGATCCTGGATGCGGCGATGTTTGGCCGCGGCAAGCCGATGTTCGGCGGCCCTGCAGAAGTCACCGAGCCGGTCTGGCCGCAGCCGAGCCCCTATGTCACCGATCTGGCGAAAGCGAAGCAGCTGTTAGTCGAAGCCGGTCTGCCCAACGGTTTCGAGACCACGCTGTCGTTCGACATGGGCGCCGCCGTGATCAACGAGCCGATTTGCGAACTCGTGCAGGAGAGCCTCGGGCAAATTGGCATCAAGATCGCCCTCAACAAGATACCCGGCGCCAACTGGCGCGCCGAGTTTGCCAAGAAAACATTGCCTTTCAGCGCCAACGTCTTTGGCGGATGGCTCAACTATCCCGAATATTTCTTCTTCTGGAATTACCACGGCCAGAACTCGATCTTCAATACGATGTCATATCAGAACCCGGCAATGGACAAGCTGATCGATGCCGCCCGGTTCGAGACCGACCCCCAGAAATATAAAGAGGAAATCGTCGGTTTCATCGAGATCGCGTTTACGGAGACACCGCGCATCTTGCTGTTTCAGCCCTATCTCGACGTAGCAATGCAAAAGAACGTCACCGGCTACCGCTATTGGTTCCATCGGCAGCTCGACTACCGTCAATTGGCAAAGGTGTAACAGGAGGCATCAACATGAACACGAATTATCAAACAGCTGCATTCGCCGGCTGCCCCGCTTCGCGGCTGACCCTGGCGCCGCCGCTTGGCCTCGGCGCCAAGCCAGGCGCGCTAGGACTGGTGGCAACAGCGTTGCTGAGGGGCCGCGAATTGCTCCAAACGCTCAACCGCAGATGGCGCAAACGCCACACTGGAAACGGCGGTCCTGAGATGCCGCCCGAGGATCATGCGCCGCGTGACAGCATCTGGGACGACCCGGAGCTGTGGATGCTGATGATGCATTGATATGTTGGTGCTGCGCTATGTTGGTGCTGCGTCGCCTTGCTATGGCGCTGCCAAGCGTCGCCGGTGTCATCATCGTAACCTTCTTGCTGACCCGTGCGCTACCGGGCGATCCGGCGGTCTACTTTGCCGGTCCGGCTGCAACCCAACAGGCAATCGCGCAGATCCGCCATCTGATGGGGTTTGACCGCAGCCTGCCGGTGCAGTTTTTTGACTATCTGCGCCACCTGGCGCATGGAAATCTCGGCACCTCGCTCACCACCGGGCAACCGGTACTGAGCGAATTGGCGACACGGCTGCCGGCGTCAGCCGAGCTGACATTGTCGGCACTTCTGCTGTCGATCGCGATAGCGCTACCGCTCGGCATCGCGGCGGCATTGCGTCCCGGCTCGCTGGTCGATCATGCCTGTCGCATCGTCACCACCGCCGGGGTTTCGCTGCCGACCTTTTTTACCGGTCTGCTACTGGTCTACCTGTTTTATTACCTGACAGGCGTGGCGCCGGCGCCGCTCGGTCGGCTCGATGTCTATTCGACTCCCCCGCCGCATTGGAGCGGCTTTTATCTGATCGACAGCCTTATTGCTGGCGAGTTCGATACATTCCGCGCGGCCCTGGGCCAGTTGATATTGCCGGCCGCGACAATGGCAATCTTTTCGCTGGCGCCATTGGCGCGGATCACCCGCGCGTCGATGCTGGCCGCGTTGGGCAGCGAGTTCGTCCGCACCGCCCGTGCCAGCGGCCTCCAGCGCCGGCGGATTGTCTTGACCTACGCACTGCGCAACGCCCTGCTGCCAGTCATAACCACCCTGGGCATGGTGTTTTCATTTATGCTTGGCGCCAATGTGCTGGTGGAGAAGGTATTCGCCTGGCCCGGCATCGGGTCCTATGCGGTCGAGGCGCTGATCGCCTCGGATTACGCGCCGGTGCAAGGCTTTGTGCTGGTCATGGCGCTGCTCTACGTGCTGTTGAACTTGGCAATTGATCTGGTTTATGCGGTGGTCGACCCGCGGGTGCGGCTCGAGGCATGATCCCCGGAGCTTTTAACGACACCTTGCGCCATGCCGGTTACGTCCTCAGCGAAAACCCGATCACTGCGCTGGCATTCGCGTTATTTGTGCTGTTCGCGCTGGTAGCGGCACTCGGTCCAGCATTAGCGCCTTACGATCCACTGGCCAGTGACACCGCACAGGCGCTGAGCGGCCCCTCCCTGGCCCATTGGTTCGGTACCGACCAACTTGGGCGGGACATCCTCTCGCGCGTCATCGTGGCGACGCGGCTCGACCTTGGGATTGCGATTGTCGCGGTCGCACTCGCCTTCACCGGCGGCACAGTGCTCGGGCTGGCGGCAGGGTATTGCGGCGGCTGGCCGGACCGGATCATCGGCCGCGCCGTCGATACGATCATGGCGTTCCCGTTGTTTGTACTGGCGATGGGCATTGTCGCAGCACTCGGCAACAGCGTTGCCAATATTGTCTATGCGACCGCGATAATCAACCTGCCGATCTACGCGCGCCTCTCGCGCGCCGAGGCCAATGTCCGTCGCAATACCGGGTTCATCGAGGCCGCCCGGCTGTGCGGCAACGGCGAGGCCAGGATCGTGCTCACCCAATTGCTGCCCAACATCCTGCCACTGATGATGGTGCAGGTCTCACTGACCCTGGGCTATGCCATCCTCAATGCCGCCGGCCTTTCGTTCATTGGGCTCGGCGTGCGGCCGCCAACTGCCGAATGGGGCATCATGGTCGCCGAGGGTGCAAGCAATATCATCTCGGGCGAATGGTGGGTGGCACTTTTCCCCGGCCTCGTGTTGATGGCCGCGGTGTTCTGCTTCAACCTGATGGGTGATGGATTGCGCGACATCGTCGACCCGCAACGGCGAACCTGAGCCCTTTATGATGAGCGAACGCACAACGAGCGACTATCCAGGGGGCCCGCTACTGGCGGTCGATGACCTCCGCGTAGAATTCCGCACCCGCAGCGGTACGATACGCGCGCTCGACGGCATCGGGTTCGACATCCGGCGTGGCGAGATGATGGCGCTTGTCGGCGAAAGCGGCTCGGGCAAGTCGGTCACCGCATACGCGATCATGGGAATTCTCGATGCCGCAGCGCGGATCACCTCCGGGCATATCATGTTCGGCGGGCGTGAGCTTTTGACAGCGGGTAAAAGGGCCATGGCCGAGCTCCGCGGCCGCGAGCTCGCGATCATCTTTCAAAACCCGCGCACCGCGCTCAATCCGATCCGCCCTGTGGGCCGGCAGATCGCAGACATCTTGTTGCAGCACGGCGCTGTGAGCGCGGCGCAGGCACGGCACTCCGCGGTCGAGATGTTGGCTAAGGTGCGCATCCCCGACCCCGAGCGGCGCGCTCTCGCCTATCCGTTCGAATTGTCGGGCGGCATGTGCCAGCGGGTCATGATCGCGATGGCGTTAGCCTGCGAGCCGGCTTTGCTGATCGCCGACGAGCCGACAACCGGTGTCGACATCACGACCCAGGCGGTGATCATGGATCTCATGGCCGAACTCGTCGCCTCGCGGAATATGGCGACGCTGTTGATCACCCACGATCTCGCCCTCGCCGCCGAATATTGCAGCCGCATCGCGGTCATGCATGCCGGCCACCTCGTCGAGCTGGCGCCGACCCCACTGTTGTTTGCGAGGCCGCGGCATCCCTACACCGCGAAGCTGATCGCGGCGACCCCCGGCAACGGAACGCGGCTCGATCAACTCACGGCGATTCCAGGAGCGATTCCCGATCTGCGGCGCACTGACCTACCGGTTTGCCGCTACAGCGAACGTTGCGAGCGGGCGACGGCCGACTGCCGCGAGCCGCCGCTGTTGCGGGTCACCTCCGCCGATGGGCGGCTGGTCGCCTGCCGGCACCCGCTGTGACCCGCGTCATCGCCACCCCGGCGGGCCTGCTCGCGGTCAGCGAGCTGCGCAAGCTCTACCCTGTCGGACACCGGGTGCTGCCCGGCCGTCGCAAGGCGCAGCGCTCGCTGTTGCACGCGGTCGACGGTGTCGATTTTGTGATCCGGCGCGGCGAAACGGTTGGTCTTGTCGGCGAATCCGGCTGCGGTAAATCAACCTTGGTGCGACTCCTCGCGCGGCTGATCGATCCGACCGCCGGCACGATCAGGTTCGACGGGGCCGACATCGGCGCGGTACCGGCGCGGAGGTTCGGCCGCAGTCGGTGGCGGGCAGATATTCAGATGGTGTTCCAGGATGCGGGCGACAGCCTCAATCCGCGCTTTACCGCGAACCGCGCCATTGCCGATCCGCTGATCCGCTTGCGCGGTTTACACGGCGCCGCACTGCGCGCTCGGGTCGAGGAAGCTGCGCGCCTGACAGGTCTGCCCTCGGAACTGCTCAGCCGATTTCCGCACCAGTTGTCCGGCGGACAGAAAGCCCGCGTCGGCATCGCCCGCGCGATTGCCGTCGAGCCGCGATTGCTGCTGCTCGACGAGCCGACCTCGGCACTCGATGTTTCGGTTCAGATGGTCATCCTCAAGCTTCTGCAGGAGTTAAGGAAGCGGCTTGACCTTTCCTATCTGTTCGTCAGCCACGATCTCAACGTGGTGCGGCTGTTATGCGACCGGGTGATCGTCATGTATCTCGGCCGCATCATCGAAAGCGGACCCGCAGCGCAGATCTTTACCGCTCCCGCCCACCCTTACACACAAGCGCTGCTGTCGGCGATTCCAAGGCCTGGTGCTCGCGGTACCCGCATCGCTCTTTCCGGGGAGCCGCGCAGCCCGATCGATCCCGATCCGGAAGTCTGCCGGCTTTACGGTCGTTGCGCGCGCGCAACGGATCTTTGCCGCAGTGTCGCACCACAGCTGCAAAGGGTCGCGGCTGGTCAGCTTGCCGCCTGCCATCACGTGGCAGACAGAACTGAGACGGCGAGTGCTGCACCATTGCCGATTGCGATAACCTCTTGAGGCCGTTAACCGACGTAACGGTCCCGAAGTCAAATCCAGCGACAAGGCTGACGGGCTCTGAGTTTTACAGGATCGAGATCAGCGAAGGTTGTGTTTTGGATTTACAAAACCGGTCCTCGAAATTCAGAGTAAGCTGAATGCCCGTGCAGGCGCACTCCATCGCGTACCCGCGCGCGGTAACAGCGAGATCCGCGCTTCGCACATCAAGGGGCGGGTCGCCGGCGCGGCGTCTGGACAAATTCGGCACCACCTTCAGCCGGATAGCCATATTTCTGGGCAGGCAGCGGGGTAGATGCGCCCGCCGCATCGGTCCCGCGCCTCAAGGATCGTGACCCGTTTGCCCGCTCGCACGCGCTCACAGCCCATCATCAAACCCGCAGCGCCGGCGCCGACGATCAGAAAATGCGTGAGATGCCGAGGGGCCATCGATCACCGTGCTTTCTTGCCGTGGGCGCTGATTTTGCACGCAGCCGGATGCCAAAATCCGGAGGGCCAGCCGGCATGCTGAATTGCATCTCGGGAGCCGATCGAGGCATGCTGCGCCAGCTGAGGGAAAGACCGACATGAAAGATCCCGTAGATGTGCTGATCATTGGCGCCGGCGCCTCCGGCGCGCGCCGTGGCCTGGAGCTTGGCCGAGACGAAGATGCACATCCTCTGTCTCGAGCAGGGCGACTGGATGAAGCCCTCCGAATATCCCAGCACCGGTCGCGATTGGGAGGCGCGTCAGCTCAACGATTTCCACATCAGCCCGAACCGTCGTGCGCGCGCTACCGACTATCCCATCAACGACGCCCACTCGCCGATCAAGATCGCCAATTTCAACGGCGTCGGCGGCGGCACCGTGCTGTACGCGGGTCACTTCCCGCGCTTCCATCCATCGGATTTTCGCGTGCGCACGCTGGACGGCGTCGCCGATGACTGGCCGATCGACTACGCGACCTTGGAGCCGTTCTACGCCGAGAACGACCGGATGATGGGCGTGTCCGGCTTGGCGGGCGATCCCGCCTATCCGCCGCACGAACCGATGATGCCGCCGCTGCCGCTTGGCAAGTCGGGTGCAACCTTGGCCCGCGGGCTCAACAAGCTCGGCTGGCACTGGTGGCCGTCCGACAGCGCGATCGCCTCGGTGGATTACGAGGGCCGCGCCAGGTGCATCAATCTCGGCCATTGCACCTCGGGCTGCGCGCAGGGCGCAAAGGCGAGCACCGACATCACCTACTGGCCCGCCGCCATCCGCGCCGGCGTCGAGCTGCGCACGCGCTGCCGGGTGCGCGAAATCACGACCAACGAACACGGCATGGCGTCGGGCGTGATCTACTACGACGCGAACGGGATCGAGCATTTCCAGCCTGCCGAAGTCGTCATTCTTGCCTGCAACGCTGTCGGCACCGCGCGCATTCTGCTCAATTCCGCGTCCGCGCGGTTCCCCAGCGGCCTTGCCAATTCCAGCGGCCTGGTCGGCAAGAACCTGATGTTCCATCCCTATGCGCGGATCGCCGGCTATTTCGACGAAACGCTCGACGGCTATCGCGGCCCGGGAAACTGCATCTGGAGCCAGGAATTTTACGAGACGGACCGCTCCCGCGGTTTCGTGCGAGGCTACACCTTCGAATTCTCCCGCGGTCAGGGGCCGGTGATGGCCGCGGTTCACGGCATGCAGATCGGCCGCCTGCCTTGGGGCGCCGAACACCACGGCGCCTATCGTAAGTTGTTCTGCCACCGCACCGGTATGGTGGCGATCTGCGAGGACCTGCCGGAGGAGCACAACACCGTCACGCTCGATCCGGTGCTGAAGGACACCAACGGCATTCCGGCCCCGAAGATCACCTATAGGCTGAGCGAGAACAGCCGCCGCATGCTGGATCATGCCGTCGCGCGGGCCAGCGAGATCTTGCGCGCCGCCGGAGCGCAGGATCTTTGGTCCGAAGCGCCGATCCCTGACGGCGGTTGGCATCTGATGGGCACCGCGCGGATGGGCACCGATCCGGCACGATCCGTGGTGAACGAATGGGGCCGCAGCCATGACGTGAAGAACCTGTTCATCGTCGATGGCAGTATCTTCGTGACTTCGGCGGGTGTGAACCCGACGCGGACAATCCAGGCGCTGGCGCTCTACGTCACCGACAATATCAAGCAGCGCCTGGCTACCCTGTTCGATTGAGGTGACCCATGTTGTCAGCGGATCAATCCCGGTCCTTGCGGTGCCTTGCCGAAATGATGATCCCGGCCAGTACCGAATACGGTGTGCCGAGTGCCGGCGATGATGCGATCTTTGGCGACATTCTGCAGAGCCTTGGGCGCGATGTGGAACATGTGATCGCGGTGCTGCGAACGCTCGACGCCATGTCCGCGGGCCCGTTTGCCGATCTCGATCCGGGACGGCGAGAAGCCCTTGCTGCTCGGTTGCGCGAAACCGGCGGTGAGGCATTGATGTGCCTGACCCGGATCATCCTGCAATGCTACTACCGCGACGACAGGGTCATGCGGTCGCTGGGCATGGAAGTGCGGCCGCCCTTTCCCAAAGGGTTTGAGGTGGAACAAGGCGACTGGTCCCTCTTGGATCCGGTGCGCGCACGCCCGAAGCTTTATCGCGACGCCGGCTGATGAGCGGTCCCACCGATGGGCTAGCTGCAAGCGCTGTTGAGTCTGTGGTCATCGGTGTCATCTGCCCCCTATCGCTTGCCTCGGATCGCGCCTTTCTGATGCAGGCTAGCGACAATGCGGGATCACCTCCCGGGCAAACGCCGTCATCGACTGTCTGACCATGACAGGATCCATGATCCCGTCTTTCAAAAACAACGATCCGAGCTTGATCGAGCCGATTGCTCCCTAGGGCTGGTAGTTTGCCGCGGACGTAACCCGGACACACAACAAGGGCTTAAAGGGGCAGGCTAAATTCGCACTCGCGTTCGACCTCTTCCACCGCAAGTGAAGACAAGGAGACACCCAGGAGTCGAACGCCTTTCGCCACCGGAAAAAGAGGTTCGAGCAGGGCATTGCCGAGCTGTTCGAGTTCGCTTCGCGTCCTGATCTGCATCTGACCGGTACGGCTTCGCGTGATCTGCTGGAAGTTAGCGAACTTGACCTTGAGCGTGACTGTACGGCCGCGAAGACCGGAGCCCTCGCAATACCCCCATACCGTGTCGACGATCTCTCTGAGCGCGGCGCACGCGGCCTCGTAGGTAACGAGATCGGCGGGAAACGTGTTCTCGGCGCCGATAGATTTTCGCATCCGATCGGCACGGACAGGCCGCTCATCGACGCCGCGCGCAGCCCAGTAATAGTAGGAGCCCGCTTTCCCGAAATGAAGCTGCAGGAACGCCAGGGTCTGCGCCCTGAGGTCGAGCCCGGTTTTGATCCCGAATCGCTCCATCTTTGCAGCTGTTGCAGGCCCGACGCCGTGAAACTTCCTGACTGGCAGGGTCTCGACGAAGACCGGCCCTATTTTGGGAGTGATGACGAAAAGTCCGTCCGGTTTGCGGTGATCGGAGGCGAGTTTGGCGAGGAACTTGTTATAAGAGACGCCGGCCGAAGCCGTGAGCTCGGTTTCGGCGCGGATCCTTGCCCGGATTTCTTCCGCAATCTGCGTCGCCGAGAGGATGCCTTTGAGGTTTTCGGTGACATCGAGATAGGCCTCGTCGAGCGACAATGGCTCGATGATCGGCGTGTATTCGGCGAAGATCTCCCGGATCTGCCGAGAGATCGCCTTGTAGGCGTCAAACCGCGGCTTTACGAAGATTAAATTGGGGCAATTTCGTCTGGCTGTGATCGATGGCATCGCCGAGTGTACGCCGAACCTCCGCGCCTCGTAGCTTGCGGCGGCAACCACGCCGCGTTCGCCCGATCCGCCGACCGCGACCGGCTTTCCTCGCAGCTCCGGATTGTCACGCTGTTCAACCGATGCGTAGAACGCATCCATGTCGATATGGATGATTTTGCGCGAGGCGCCCGCCTCGGCCGAGGATTCTTCCGCGCGATCTTCCCTCGTCCATTTGAGCCCTCTCTCCCGATCGTTGGCCAGGCGAGGATGCGGTTCGCGTGATACCGCGAGTCCTTGGGATAGGTAATCCATAGCGTCGGCCGACGTCACCAGCTAAGCTCGACCGCTAGACCAGGAGACAGCACGGGAGAATGGCATGCATTTCGGCGGCGCGATGTTCTTTACCGATTATTCGATGTCGGCAATGGAGCTTGCCCGCGCGCTCGAGGAGCGCGGTTTCGAGTTGGTTTGGGCGCCCGAGCACTCGCATATCCCGCTGTCGCGCAAGACGCCGTTCCCGGGAGGAGGCGACCTGCCCAAACAGTATTACGACGCAATGGACCCGTTCGTGGTGCTGGCCGCGGCCAGCCAGGTTGCCAAGACCATCAAATTGGGCACCGGCGTGCTACTGGTGCAGCAGCGTGATGCGATCCAGACTGCAAAGCTCGTCGCCTCGATCGATCAGGTGAGCCAAGGACGGTTCCTGTTTGGCGTCGGCGGCGGCTGGAACCAGGACGAAATGGAAAACCACGGGACCGTTTATGCAACCCGCTTCAAGCGGATGCGCGAATCGATCGAGGCGATGAAGGAAATCTGGACGAAATCCGAGGCCGAATACCACGGGGAGTTTGTCAATTTCGATCCGATGATCGCCAGACCCAAACCGGTGCACAAACCGCATCCGCCGATCCATGTCGGCGGTGCCTTCCCGTATGGTGCCCGGCGCGCAATCCGCTATGGCGATGGTTGGATTCCAACGGCTCGTGGCGATATCGCCGAGGTCCTGCCGAAATTCCGCGAGATGGTGAAGGAGGCTGGCCGCGATCCGGCTTCCATCGAAATCAGCGTGTTCGGCCTCGGCGAGGATCTCGACCGGGTCAAGCGCTTGGCCGAGATGGGGGTCACACGCGTCGTACCGATGTTCCCGCCCGAGAAGGCGGACACGGTTCTGCCGATCGTCGACCGGTGGACGAACATCATGCGGCAGGTCAACCGCTCGTTCTGACCGACGCCGATCTGCGGACGCGGGTGATCCGGTCAAAAACGGGGTGCAGTTCACCTCGACGGCGAGGTCGAGCTCGTATTCATGACTTTGGGTGCCGCAAACCGCGGTGCCGCAATCGGTCAGCATGCGCGACAGCCGGATGCTGTGCTCGTCATAAAACGGCACCACCCGGTCGTTGAGGATCTCGGCCGCGGTGATCGGGGTCTTGTGATCCCTCGGGTTGCGGCGTTGCCACACCCAGGGACAGGCGCCGAGCTTGGCAAAGGCAACTTTGGCATCGGTGTCGATCATCGTCTGCTGATAGACCCGGTCGACCCTTTGGAGAGTGCTACCTTAAGATAGATTTAGGGATATGGGGCGCAGAAGGGTATGGTTTATCCAACCGTGGAGCGAACCATGACCGAGATCATCTGCAAACGCTGTCAGGCGACGGAGTACGTTAAGAACGGGATCGTGCGGGGACTGCAACGCTATCGTTGCCACAAGTGTTGCTGCAATTTCACAGCGACCAAGCCGCGCGGCAAACCGGCGGCGATGAAGGCGCTGGCGCTGTTGCTTTATGCGATGGGCAATATGAGTTTCTGCAGCATCGGCCGCTTGCTGAAGGTCAGCGATGCGAGCGTGCTGCGCTGGGCGCGGGCGGCGGCGCTGGAGTTACCGGAGCCGGAGATGCCTGCCGATGTCGACCTCGTCAATCTCGATGAGATGCCTCATTTTATCAAAAAAAGACAAGCAAGATATGGCTTGGCGAGCGTTTGATCCTGTCCAGCGGCGAACTCTGCCCTGGCTTCTGGGTCGGCGTGATGA
>CAWJXM010000003.1:0-427053 GCA_963846635.1 uncultured Alphaproteobacteria bacterium
TTGCGACGCGTTCAATTTGCTTTTCGTCAGAACCGTCGCCGTGCTCTCGGTCTTCTTTCGCTTCCGCTAAGGCCTCAACCAGGTGCCGGCGTCCTTCTTCCTCGTTCTCGCGAAGCATCGGCGACATCTGATTGATGTTTCGATTTATGAAGGGCGTCGATGGATCGATCAGTATCAGGCCGCGCGTATGCTGCTTGTTTCGATAGGCAAACATCAACGCTGCGAACGCCGTGGCGGAATAACCGGCCGCGATGTAAGGCGGGCCAAGGCCGGTGCTCGCCAGAGCCTCTTGCAGATCGGTAACGATCCGGCTGGTGGTTCTGGGCAGCGGGCCTGGCCCACTCGCTCCCGATCCGGCAGGTTCGTAGACGAAGAAGGTCCCGCCCAGCGTGCCAGCGCCGGTCCTCGCCGCCGATAGCCTCCGAAGGTACGAAAGGTTTTTGGGCAGAACGATCGTCGGCGTCCCGGCCCCGCTTGTCGTGGCACTAACAACTCGGTTCGCGGGGATCGTCACGAGCATTCTTCCACCCTTCTTGGTTAACTTTAACGAAGCACAAAACCACCATAGTTAACAGCGCTTTTCTTCGCTTAACATAATGCGCCTTATGCGGCTTTTTTCGCGGATTTTGCCGGGCAGAAAACCACAACATCTTGATTAGCTACCCAACTTGCTGCCGGAGACGAGGTCGCAGTCGCATAACGAACAGATTTCTAGTAACACAAATCAACGCCGCCGGTAGAGACCACGCAGCGCAGCCGCCTAAAATATAGCTCGTAATATTAACGAAGGCCATTCCCCGGTCTCCTCGCTGATATAGCCACATCCACCAGCGAATATGCTCTTGATGAAGCAAGAGAGAAACAGGTGTCAGAAGCAAGCCGACGATAGCCCCCACTTTTGCAGCTTTTAAAGTATTCCACCGGTTAGGCGGCGGCTCTGACATTGTGTTACTTCCGTCGACATACCTATCGCTCTCTTTCTTCACGCGAAACACGTCAAGTTTCTGTTAAAGGCCTAAGTTCTAGGACAGGCCGAGCCATTTGATGATCGCCGCAGTGGCTACGGGGGTGAGAATTGTTCCAATCGCCTTCTTGAAAAACCGAACGTGCCTCGCGGCTGCGTTAAAGCGTACGCGGGCCAGAGGGTGATTTGGATCTTGATAGCGAATGAGGAAACTGCCGCAATCTTCCTGCTCCGTAATGCTTGGCGGAATGCCATTCCACCAAATCGTGACACGATTAAAAACCCTCATTGGAAAACACTCAGATATTGTCATTTGTTAACCTCCTTTTTAAAACGAATTAGAGTTTGCGTGCCCGTAACGGGCGCGCAGGCTCGGTTGAACGGACGCATCTGAGCGCGAGTTGTCGAAGGAATAGGAGGTTCAGCGGTCGCGGCGAATAACTGGCGCGACGGGCTGGGGTTGGAGGCTGTTGCAACCATCGCGCACTTGGCATGCGGCATGCTAATTGGGAATTTCACTTGCTCGGCCCATTGAATTCGCTGACAGTTTCCGGGACAGAAATGTCACAACACATCCAAAAGGCGAACTCGCTGATCCCCGAAGCCTTTCGTGACTGCGGTTCTTGCCAGCGAGCAACCGGTGTCGGCCATGGCATGGCAAATTCCAGGGCGGGTTAGTGGCGGTAGCATACTCCCAATGGGTCTATCGGCGTGAAGCTTCGGTAGCCGATGATGAATGCGAGCGGCTGATAGAGGTGGCCGAGCCATCTTGGCAAGTCGTGTACATTTCCCCACGTCGCTGTTTGGGAGCGCTCGACCTGGTCCGGTGCGGGTCGGGCCACAGGTATGACCCGATGGAGCAAACCGGACATGACGCAGCCGCCGGATTGCCGCGCGCCCTCGGTCTCTACGCAGACGATAGCCTCACAAGCTACCCTCAGCAGACGCCGCCACTCCCCTCGGCTGCGCCACAGGCGCAGCCGTCCGTTCAACTCGACTTTATCGAATTGTGCGACGTAAGCGAGAGCATCTGCCCCGCCTAAACTTATGTTCGCATCACCACTGCCTGGAGCCGCACCGCTTGCCGACCGCCCCCGCCTGCCCGCTTCGTACCCACCAGGTCCGTGTCGCCGCGATCGCCCAGGCCATCGCCTCGGGCGAGGCCCGGGAGGTGCGCGATATCCTGGCTGCCGTCACGCCGGGCGGTGGCAAATCGCTGCTGCCGGTGCTGGCCGCGCACGCGCTGATCGCGGCGGGCGTGGTGGAGCGTGTGGTCTGGGTGGTGCCGCGCGACAGCCTGCGCCTACAGGCCGAGGAAGCCTTCGCCGATCCCCTTTGGCGCACCACTCTGGGCCACGGCTTGACCGTGCGCACAGCGGAGAACGCGCCCGATCCCTGCCGGGGCCTGGCCGGCTACGTCACCACCTACCAGAGCGTCGCAGCCGCCCCTGACCTGCATCTGGGCGAGGCAAAGCGCCATCGCACCCTGCTGGTCGTGGACGAGGTGCATCACTTGCCGGCGCTGTCCGACGCTGGCGCCGGCAGCACGGCGGGCGCTCCTCTGGACCCGGAGGAGGACGCCGCCGTCGGCTGGAGCCGTGCACTGCTGCCATTGCTGGAGATGGCCACGGTCCGCCTGTTTCTCTCGGGCACGCTGGAGCGCGCCGACGGACGCGGCATCCTGTGGTTGCCCTACCGCAAAGGCCCTCGCACCAACATCCGCGAGGTCGATCTGGCCGCCCCCCACTGGGCGGTGGTGGGTTACTCCCGCGCCCAGGCGCTGGCCGAACGCGTTGTGCTGCCGGTGATGTTCGGGGCACTGGACGGCGAGGCGCGCTGGCTCGATTACGACGCGAAGCAGCCTGATGGCACTCCAACCACGGTGGGGCCACACCGACTGTTCAGTCACTGGCCCACCGAGACGACGCGGCCCGCGCTGTTCACCGCCTTGCGTACCGGCTTCGCGGACCAGTTGCTACGCAAGGCGTTCGACGCCACCCGAGCCTTGCGCGCGCGCCGCCGTGAGGCGCGTGGTCTCGGACCGGGGCGGGAGAACGGCGGCCACGACTCACGCGGTTTGGGTAAGCTGCTGGTCGTGGCGCCGGACCAAACCGTGGCCCGGCGTTACCTGGAAGTCGTGCGCGGCTGGCTGCCGCGCGGGAGCCGGGACGCAGCGCGGCTGGCGACCTCAGACGAGCGCGACGCGCACGAAACGCTGGCCAGCTTCCGGCTGCAGGCGGAACCGTGCATTCTAGTCACGGTGGCCATGGCCTATGAGGGGCTGGACGCGCCAGAGGTCGCGGTGGTTGCAGCCCTCACCCACATCCGCAGTCGCCCCTGGTTGGAGCAGATGGTAGCGCGGGCGACCCGTGTGGACCCCAACGCCGGTTCCTATGAAGACCAGAGCGCCCTGGTGTTCCACCCCGACGATCCGCTGTTCGCTCGCTTCCGCGAACGCATGGAGACGGAGCAGGGCACGCTGGCTCGCAAACCGAAGCCGAAACGCCAGAGCGCGCTGCCGTTCTGGCTGCACGAACAACTCGCCGAACGCGAGTGGGAGGAGCGCGGCATCGTGCCGCTGGAGAGCAACGCGCTGGCGTTGCGCTACGCCCTGCTCCAGCCGGGCCCGGATTTCGCCCTGGTCCGTCCCGAGCACAAAGAAGCGCAGACCGAATTGCTGGACCCGCCCAGCGTAGTGGAACGGCGACTGCGCGCGCGGATCGGTGAGTTGCTGGCGGCGCAGACCGTGGAAGACGAGGTCGCGATGCGGGCGCCGAAAGGGCAGGGGTATCACCGCTACAACGCCGTGCTGAAACGCGTGATGGGCAATAAGGGCCGCGCCGAGATGACCCTGGCCGAACTGGAGGCTGCGATCGGCTGGCTGGAGCGCAACCGGTTGTCGGATCATCTGTATCTGCTGGAGGGCGACCCGCGCTACGCCTGGACCGCCCGACAGCGCAGCGAGTGGGCGCCGCCGATTGAACGTGCCAAAAGGGCAGGACGGTAGGCAAGGGAGGAAGGTGGAACGACGGAGGCGATTCGGTGTCCGATATTTCTGACTTTTGCGCGACACATGAGAACCCGATGTCGGATCGATCGTAGCCGAGTGGATGATATTGTGACGCCACACGGAGCTCGATCTGTGGCAAATACCCGGTGGCGAGAACGCGCTTATTCGGCCGTCCCCGATCGGGATTTCTGACCGCCGCAAAAGCGAAGCCTATCGGCGCGCTGATGGCCTATGTGCATCCGAGGCGCGTCAATGTGGGGGGCTAAGCCCAGACCCTCGAAATTGTTCACTATCTTTGTAAATCAAATAGTTGATGAGGATTCCCGGATTCTTTGGCCACCGACTTCGACCTTGCTGGTAGGCCACGCTCTCACTGGCTCTGTTGCAATCTTCCGGCGAGGGCGCGCGAAGGCGCCCGGTCGGGTCAGAGCCTGTTCTGTTACGCGGCTTCGAGCTCGAGCTGCCCACTGACAAACTGGACCGCCTCGGCCAGGATAGAGCCGCCAAGACCGAAGGCGCGCTCGACGATGCGGGCCTCGCCGCGGATGTCACGGGTGATGTTGAACGCCGACGCCTGTCCTTTGCGGAGCGCGCGCATCACTTCGAAACCCTTGATCGTTGCGTAGGCCGTCTTCAGGGTCTTGAAGCCTCTGACCGGTCGGATCAGCTGCTTCAGTTTACCGTGGTCAGCCTCGATGACGTTGTTCAGGTACTTGATTTGTCGATGCAGCGTCTCCTCCGGACATTTGCCCTCCTTCTTCAGCTCGGCGAGAGCGGCGGCATAGGTCGGCGCCTTGTCGGTGTTGATGACCGTGGGCTTCTCCCAGTCTTTCAGGCCGTTCAGCGCCTTGCCGAGGAAGCGCTTGGCCGCCGCCGTGTTGCGCGTCGGAGAGAGGTAGAAGTCGATGGTGCTCCCGTGCTTGTCGACGGCCCTGTAGAGGTAGGCCCACTGGCCTCGGACCTTGACGTACGTCTCGTCGATGCGCCAGCTCGTTGAACCCGGCCGGCGCCACTGCCAGCGCAGCCGTTTCTCGATCTCGGGCGCGTATCTCTGAACCCAGCGGTAGATCGTCGAATGGTCAACCGAAACGCCGCGCTCGCCCATCATCTGCTCGAGATCGCGATAGCTCACCCCATAGCGGCAATACCACCGGACCGCCCAGAGCACGATCTCACCCTCGAAGTGGCGCCCCTTGAAGTCCGACATGCCCAGCTCCCTCCCTCGCGCAGGACCCATTCCGACGGACAACGGAGAAGTTTGCAACAGAGCCCGCCCGGGCGACCCGGACTGGCCGTCGCCGGCTGAATGGGATGGGTTGCGGCAACGCGTCGGCAGCCGGCTGATCGCTGTGCAATCACCGCTCCAGCCATGCCGGGAAGCACCCATTGGCGTGGCCTGCCGCACCCTGTTCCGCGAGCTTAAGAACCCCTACTACATCGGCGACGAGGTCGGGCTGACCCAGACGACCGGGTGGGTCGATGCCTGGACGATGGAGCAAAGCACCTTTGCCGTGGCCGCCGAGAGTGCCGCGGATGTCGCCGCTGCCGTCGACTTCGCCCGCGAGCACAATCTGCGGCTTGTCGTCCGGGGCGGCGGGCACAGTTATCTCGGTACCTCTAACTCACGGGATTCATTGTTGATCTGGACCCGCCGCATGTCCGGGATCGAGCTGCACGACGCATTCGTCCCGGCGGGCACGAAAGCCGCTCCACTCCCGGCGGTCACGGTGGGGCCTGGGGCCGTCTGGGGCCATGTCTATAACGCCGTGACCACGAAAGGCGCCCGCCTGGTTCAGGGCGGCGGCTGCCTGACGGTTGGCGTCGCCGGTCTCGTCCTCGGCGGCGGGTTCGGAACCTATTCGCGGCTGTACGGAACGGCGGCCGCCAGCCTCCTCGAAGCCGAAATCGTGACCGCCGACGGTGCGGTGCGGTGCGGATCACTAATTCAACCCCAACTATGGATACGCCTTGAGGCGTTGGCTTGTGAGCGAGATGGAAGGCTTGCCCGGCCTGAAAGCGTAGGCGACGAGGCAGGACAGGACATGGACCATGGCGTTGATCACCGACCTGTGGCGTGAATGCTCAAGCCCCATTTCGGATTTCAGAGTATCGAGTACGGTCTCGATGAGGACGCGCTTGCGCAGCATGATCTTGTCGGCCAGCGGCATGAGATCGGTCCGCATGTTGCGCCGGATGCTGGTGATGAGGTGCAAGCCCCGCTGCCAGAGTTTGGTGAAGAGTTCGCGGCCGATGTAGCCCTTGTCGGCGTAGAGAGTGCCGGCCAGGTGCTGGGTCATCGCGTCGAGCACGGTGCTGTCGGCGGTGTTGCCGGGGGTGATTTTCAGCGCCATGATCTGACCTTTGTGGTTGATCACGAAGTGCAGCTTGAGGCCGTAGAACCAGCCCATGCTGGTCTTGCCGCGTGCGGCGAGGCCCTCGAACACCTTATGGCGGTGAATGCGGCGATTGTGGCAGACGGCGAGCTTGGTGGAATCAGCGAAGTCGACGCCGCTCGGCTCGCCGCTGAGGCTGTGCAGCAGCACCATCAGAGGGGCGAACAGCCGCGGCATCAGGCTGACAAAACGGTCATAGTGCGGCAGATCGCCAAAGCAGGCGCGATACTGCTGGCCGATCCCGTAGCAGTAGAATGCCTTGAAGTGCTTGAACGGCGAGAGGTGAAACAGCACCACAATGAACAGCATCTCGGCGCGCGACAGCTTGCCTGGGCGCTGCCGGGTCTGCTCCGACGGGAGCAACCGGTGCGCTTCCCAGTCTACGAACAGCTTGCAGAAGTCATCGAGACAGCAATACAGCGCTGTGATATCGATCGCCATTGAGGGGGCTCTCCAGATCCGGGTTTGACGCTCAATGTTCGCAAGCCGATGCTGTCAAAGCCTTGGTTCTTTGGGAAGCCCCTCAACCCTTATCCGTAGTTCGGGTTAGAGATAGAACTTCGCGCCGATCTCTGCCGTATAGGCGATATGGACCTCCTATCTTATTACGGGCATCAAGCTGGCAGTGCTCGTCGATTAGCTGGTGTGTACCAGACGCAGCACCAGACCAAAACGGCATTAGAGCGAGTGGCCCAGGAATATGATGGTCTCATCGACGATCTCGAAAAATGGTGCGGTCGAGATTCGGAAAAGCGTTACGCTGTCGCAGCGTACATCGATTGGCGGGCTCGCCTGGCGTTTACTACCTCCGAAGCTACATCCTTAGACCAACCGATCAAGGTCAGTCGGGAGGCAGTGCGCGCCGACGTCAAGCAAGGACGAAGAACTGATATTGGGACTTGGCGGCAAACTACCCAACGAGTGGTGGACAAACTAACGTCATAAGCGCAAGTCTCACTTGTCTCGGGCTATGGCATCCACATATCCCCGAGCGCCTTGATCGAGAGAAGCGCGCCGATTGGCGCTCCGGCCGTAATGCGGTCTACCAGCTCGCCGCATTGACGATCGGCACGTGCCTCGCGGTTGCCGACGCATAGCCGAGCATAAGGCGGCTGGATGATCACGGACGAAAACCGAATGGCGACGGCGTAAACCCCGCCCGCGCAGAATAAACCCGGGCAATGTGGGGTAGATCACGCGGGTTCGGAGCCCAGTGCGATATTGGTGTGGCTCCGCCCCGGTTGCGATTGGGAACGAGCGCGCTATGGAGGGCGCTATGCTGAAAGAAACCCTATGGAGCCAGAGCGTGCCGCGGGTCGAGCTCGACCAACGGGCGCGCGCCGCCCGCCTCCGGCTCGAGCGGATCGAACGACTGCTTGCGCCGCATGCTGCCGTGACCGATTCCTGGTTCAAGCGGGCCCTTTGTCTTTTTAGCTTCGGCATATACGGCGAAGCCTGGCAAGGTAATCGAACCAAAGGGTCGCTGAGCTGTAAAAACCTGGGTTTGACCTCACGGACAGTGTCGGATGTAGTGCAAACCGGCACTTGCCGTAAGGGACAGGATCAGGCCTTGACGGCATGGATGCTGGGTTCTTGGCGGAGCGCCGCGGTCAAGCCCTGAAGCCGCGAAGCGGGGCGCCGTAGGCGCCGGGCTTGAGGGCGGCGCTCGCCGCCGAGACAGACTGTCCCGGGCCGTCCCTCGCAATCACTCCGGACACTGTCCGATAAATCAAGTACCGACTTTTACAGCTGAGCAATCGGCGGCCTTCCCGCATGCCCAAAATTCAAGAAGACTGGATCGAAATGTACGGTTCACGCTGCGGGTAACGGTTTCTGGTCCCCATCTTTCTACTGGATCAGGATTGCGACGGGGAGCAATCCACATTCTCGTGGCCAAAAGGCCGATGGGCGCCGTCAGACTTTGTGCAGAATGCGTTTGATCTCGCCGACGGCAACCCTATAGACATTCGCGACTTGCGCAACCGTCATGCCGTATCTCACCAAGGTGCGGATGCGCGCAAATTGCGAGCGCGGAATTTCACGCGTCGCCTGCGGCTCGGGAATGACCGTGGTTTCGGCGTCCTCGTGATGGACCGAGGCAACCGGTGCAATGGCCAGAACGCGTGGTTTGCGCGCTGATCGGTCGGCTGGTGGGGAATCCGGGTCTGATGGCCCGATGGCTGGCGGTTTCGATGTGAACAGCGCTTCGGCCGCCTGGCGCGCTTTGCTAATCCGCTCGCGATCATCGTCGCGAGGCTGCAATTGTTGCTGTCGGGTACTAAGCAAGATTTGCTCCGAATGATCAACTCATCTCGCGATATCACAATGGAACTGGTTAATCTGGCAAGGACGTGGGAAGCCCGATGCCGATCAACAAACTTGGGCACCTCAGGCCAGCCTTGGGCCGTTCCCAATGTGTTGTTCCTAAACTAAGAGCCTGTTTGAGTGATTTAGGCAGCTGTTTCATGGCTTGGCATCGGATTGATCAGGGCTTCGACGCCAGACAGGACGGCGACGAAGGCCAGGCGTCCAGCGGAGACATCAAGGCGACCGGCGCGGTCGCGCAGTAAGCCATTCCAGTGGGCCAGCCAGCCGAAAGAGCGCTCCACCACCCACCACCCACCGCCGGGGGACGACGACAAAGCCCTTGGCCGCCGGGTCGCGTTCGACGACGTGGTGGCGCATGCCGTGCAGGTTCGACCAGGCGTGGCAGCGCTCGGCCGTGAAGGCGCCGTCATAGACCGCTTCCCGCAGGCTGGGCCATGCCGCCTTGCCGCGGTCCAACGCGGGGAGGGTGTCGCGATCCTGCACCGAGGCCGGCACCACGGCGACTGCCAGCCAGTGCCCGGCCGCTTCCACCAGGGCCACACGCTTACGACCCCACACGCCCTTGCCGGCATCGTATCCCCGCGGCCCGCGCACGCCAATGCACGTGACCGCCTGCGTATCGATGATGCCCAACCGGGGCCTCGCACGCCGGCCTGCTGCCCGGCGACGCAGACAGGCGATCCCCCGCATCAGCGCATCAATCAAGCCAGCCTCCAGCCAACGCCGGAACCAGCCATAGACGGTGCGCCACGGGGGGAAGCCGCCGGGCAGCGCCCGCCACGGGCCACCCACCCGCAAGTGCCAAGCCAGTGCCGCCACAATCCAGCGCAACGGGGTGCGCCGCGGCGAGCGCGGGGGATCCGCTCGCTCCAGCCAGCGCGCTATCTCGCCCACTGCACTCACTCTCACCATGTCTTTCAGGCGCGCCTCATGCCGCGCCCGATGCGCCTCGGTCCACATCCACTCCCTCACCTCCCGCCCTGCCAGGCGGACCAGTGTGATCCTTAGGAGTACAGATGGGATCGGGGCGCAAAAGCGCATTCAAACAGGCTCTAAGTCCTTTGTTAATCTGATTGTTGTACGCCTGTCAGTTGAACAATGAGACGAATTGTCGTTCAGCGTCTCCGAGAGCGAGTACCTGGCGGTGGCGCGTTAGCACTAACATTTTGGGTGAACGAGGAGGTGCAGAAGGCGCAACGCCGCGCCGCGATCGGCACATCGCTGAGGCATTCCGGGCATTTTTTGGTGGTCGGATCGGGGGGTGCCTCTCCACGTCGCATTCGCGCGGTAAGCTTGTTTACCGGTAGCACGATGAAAAAGTATACGGCTGCGCCAATGAGGATGAACGAGACGATCGCATTGATGAAATCGCCGATCGGAAACCGGCTACCGTGGACAGTGAACTGGATCGCCGAGAAATCAGGTTTCCCAACAATGGCTGCGATCAAGGGCGTGATCAAATCTTTGACCAGCGCGGTGATGACTGCGCCAAACGCCGCGCCCATGACCACTGCGACAGCAAGATCAAGAACATTGCCGCGTAACATGAACTGCTTGAAGCCCTGCAACATATCGACCTCCGCTGTCGGGTGAGCAACCGCTGCCAATGACCTGCCGCTCTCGATCCAATACCAAAAGGTGATTGGATCAGGTGATCCGGTAGTGGCTTATCCCGTTGTCCCAGGGTGATCAATATGTGGTATCGTGGCCTCGCGCGTCGGTCGGTCGGGACGGATGCGATGGGGGCCTGCAATGGCGCGAGCGCGCAGTTTGAGCGAATTCCAGGCGGGTTTCCCGGACGAGGCGAGTTGCGCGGCATTCCTGTTTGAGCGGCGCTGGCCGGAAGGCTTCGTGTGCCCTGTTTGCGGCGGCGGGCGGGCGGCGTTGCTGAGGAGCCGGGCGTACACCTACGAATGCCTCGCCTGCGGTCGTCAGACCTCGATCACGGCCGGCACGGTGATGCACCGCTCGAAATTGCCGTTGACGGTATGGTTTTGGGCCGCGCACTTGATGGCGACGCATTCCAACGGCATGTCGGCGCTTCAGTTCGAAGCACAGCTCGGCATTACTTACAAGACCGCTTGGTTGCTGACGCAGAAGCTGCGGCGGTCGATGGTCGATCCGGAGCGCGAGCCGCTTGAGGGCGTCGTGGAGGTCGATCAGGCCAAAATCCTGTTCCGCGCCGACAACACCTTCTTCGACCCTGTGAAATCCGGAAAGATCCTTATCGCCGGCGCGGTCGAGGTGATCGACCGTGGGGCCAACCAAGCAAAGCCCCGGCGGAAAGGGGCAAGATACTTGGACACTCGGTCGGGTCGTATCCGCCTGGCCGCAATTCCTGATAATTCCGCCGCATCCCTCGAAACCTTCGTCCGGGCCAACGTGAAGCCCGGAACAACGCTGCTGACCGATGGCCACCAATCCTATCCCGGGGCTCACCGATTATCGGCACGACCCGCGGACCGTCGGCAAGATGGCGGGTCACGTGGTGCTACCCTGGATTCACCGGGTCTTCTCCTTGATGAAACGGTGGGGGCTCGGCACCTATCACGGCCTGCGCCGAAAGCACATCGATAGCTACCTCAACGAGTTTGTCTTCCGCTACAACCGCCGCTTCTATCGACACGTCTCCTTCGAGACTGTCCTCGGCCTGGCCTCGCATCACCACCCGACGAGCTATTGGAACATCATCGGCCGCGACAACCCCCGCAAGGGCGTGGCCACGGTCCGACGCCGGCCACGGACGGCTTCACCTTGCTGGATGCCTTGGAGGTGCATGCCTTGGAGGTGCCGAATGCACCGGCCGCGGCGCGCCAGCAGCCGATGGTTGGGACGCTGCGGGATGTGTGGCGGATCCATTATGCCCGCGAGGGGAACGGGCCACCGCGCTGGCGGGCGGGAGCGGAACTGCCGCCCGTGGGCGAGCGGCTGCAATCCCCCTATGATCCGGAGGCGCATTACAGCACGAAACGGCAGACGGAATGGTCGGGCTACAAGGTGCACGTGACCGAAACCTGCGACGAGAATGCCGCACACCTTGGTTACACATATCATGACCTGCCCGGCGATGCAGCCGGACATGGCGAGCACGGCAGACATCCACAAATGCCTGGCCGACAAGGGGCTGCTGCCGGCCGAGCACTTCGTGGACGCAGGCTATGTCGACGCGGCGCTGCTGGTGAGCAGCCAACGTGACCACGGCGTCTCCTTGGAAGGGCCAGTCCGGGCAGTAGCGAAGCGGCAGAATGCGGCGGAACAGGCCTATGAGCAGCGCCACTTTGCGATTGATTGGGAGCGCGAACAGGTCACCTGCCCGCAGGGCAAGACATCGGTGACCTGGCGCCGCGGCTTGGACGACGCCGGCGCCCCGCGCATTTGCGCGGTGTTCAGCCGCACCGACTGTGGCACCTGCGCCGTGCGCGCCTTATGCACCCCGGCCAAGGCGGCGCGCCGCTCCGTCTACTTCCACCCGCGTCCGGAATACGAGGCGCTGAACAGGGCGCGGGCACGGATGGATGACCCGGTCTGGAAGGAACGTTATCACGTGCGTGCCGGCGTCGAAGGCACCTTGTCACAGGGCGTGCGCGCATTCGGCATGCGCCGAAGCCGTTACATCGGCCTTGCCAAGACCGGGTTGCAACAGGTGTGTACCGCCGCCGCGCTGAACGCCGCGCGCATTGTGCATTGGCTGGCCGGAACGCCGCGCGCCAAGACACGCGTGACCCGCTTCGCCGCCCTGGCTCAGGCCGCCTGAATTCGCCGACAGTATCTAAGTGATGTCGGCAACCCACAGCTGGTTCGGTCTGGTGGCGCTGAAGTCGCGGTCGACCAGGTCGGGCGCCGGCCGGTCGTCCTTGTTCCGCCAGGTTGTTGTCGGGCCGCCGTGCCGATGGCTGGCGCCCACCAGGCCCGCCGCACGCATCAGACGGGCGATCCGCTTGCGGCTGTGCCTCTCTCCACCCTCACGCAGATCGGCATGGACGCGAGGCGCCCCGTAGGTCTGCCTCGAACTGGCATGCACCGTTTTGATGCGCTTCAGCAAGGCCGCGTCGGCCGTGGCGTGGGCGGACGGTGGCCGTTGCAGCCACGCGTAATAGCCCGCCTTGGACACGCCGAGCACGCGTGCCATTGCGGCAACCGGGAAAGAGGCCTGGTTCGCACTCATGAACCGGAAGAGCCCGACGGCAGCGTGCCGGTCTCCCGAGCGAACCAGGCCGCGGCTTTTGACAGAATATCGCGCTCCAGCCGCAACTGCTTGTTCTCACGCCGAAGCCGGGTCAACTCATCACGCTCAGCCGCGGTCAGACCCGGAGCCACCTCCTCTCGGCGGCCCTCGTTTCGGTCAGCCTGGGCGACCCACGCGCGAGTGGAGGGGCCGCTCGGCTCAAACTCGCGGGCTAGATCGTCAGGATTACGCCCAGCACGGACGAGGTCGACCATCTGTCGGCGAAATTCCGGCGAATACGGTGGGCGTGTTCTTGGCATCGGCAGCACCTCTGGCAAAAACTTCAGGTGTCCACCAAACCGGGTCAATCCCAATCCCAGGATCTCTTCCAACCGCGGAAATTTTTCAACGCGTGTGGAGCAGACGTTTTTACCCCTGAACGACAACAGGTACGAGAGGGGCCTTCGCCTGTTCCAGCCGCTCCACGGCCGCCGCGTGATCATCGATCCCGTCATGCCGCCCGAGCAGGATGGCTTCCTCGAGGATGCTGATGGCCATTTGCCAGATTTTTCGGTCTGCATCCGGACCCAGCTTATTCCGGAATGAGCAGGCGACAGCTTTAGTTGCAGCAGCGCAAGGAGAGCCAATCCGAAAGTCGCGAGACAAACACCGGCGGCCAGCACGCAGCATTTCTCTTGCGCACTCTAATGGCAGCACGGTCTTCGCTTTTGCCATCACCAATGAAATCTGCTGCACAGAACGCACTGTACGGCATCTCATGGCGACCGCCGGCTTGTGCCAGATTTCGTCGTACTCGGCCGCGACGATGCAGCGAACGGTTTCGATGACGATGAACTCGGCGCGTTTTGCCTCAATCCAAGGGGAATCCGACGTCCCGGGAAGCCGGGTGACGAACGGCATGAGAAGTTCGTTGCGCACCCTGTGCAACATCAAATCGTTCAGGTAAATCGCGTAATCCGAAACCGGGCGGGAGAAGCAATCCGGAAGACATGAAACATCCTTGACCGCCCGGTATTCGAAACCGGCGGCAATCACCGCGGCTTCATTCACACAGATATTCCCATCCTTGTTCGGCTGCTTGTGTGATCCTCTCGCCAGGCGGAAATTGGCAAGCGGCTGAAAATCGAACGGCATTGGCGGCTCCACGACTGGACGGGACGGTCCGCTGCGCTTGTCCCGCCGCCATCCCTATCACGCGAGGCCTGGGCTTTGACAGTTGCTCCACCCGGTACTATCTTGTTTTCGCGGCTCAATAGCTGGCCTATGCGCTCCCCTGCCGACGCTTCGCCGACACCCTCGCAGGTGCCAACGTACGGCCCGGGGTCAGTGCGGATCGCTACTCCTTCACCGTAGTGGACTTGCACCGGCACCGTCAAGTTGGCCGAGAGCGGGCTTGGTAGGAAGCGGCTTGTCGGGTAGACGGGCGGGGTGACGACGCATCGAGACCCAATTTACGCCGGCCATCGGTACCCTGCTGAGGTCATCAGCTACGCGGTATGGCTGTATTTTCGCTTTCCGTTGAGCCTGCGCATGGTCGAGGAGATGTTGGCCGCCCGCGGCATCTCGGTAACCCACGAGACGATCCGGCAATGGGGCCTCAAATTCGGGCAGGTATTCGCCAACCGCATCCGTCAGCGAGCGCCTCGCCGGGGCGACAAATGGCACCTCGATGAGGTCGTCATCACGATCGCCGGGAACAAGCTTTGGCTGTGGCGTGCCGTCGACCAGGACAGGCTGGTTCTCGATATTCTCGTCCAGAGCCGGCGCGACAAGAAGGCCGCCAAACGCCTGTTCCGCAAGCTTCTCAAGAAGCAAGGTCGAGCCCCTCGGGTGCTCGTCACCGACAAGCTCAGGAGCTACGCCGCGGCCAAGCGGGAGATCATGCCCGGGGTCGAGCATCGGCAGCACAAGGGCCTCAATAACCGGGCCGAAAACTCCCATCAACCGACCCGACGACGCGAGCGGATCATGAAGCGGTTCAAGTCGCCGCGGCAAGTGCAACGCTTCCTTTCCACCCATGACCAGTTCGCCAACCTTTTCCCCCGCCGCCGAGACCACGACACCGCCGCCAACCTCCGATCTGACCGCACGCAGGCCTTCGCCACATGGGCCGACGTCACTGGCGTTGCCATGGCGGCATGATCACCCGTATTGCCCGGCATCGCTCAGCCCATCGCGCTTTCTTCAATCTGTGAATGCCAAGTTGACGGTGCCCATGTCATTGGTATGCGTCAGTTCGATGACCCGGAACAACAAGCGTGGTTCAATACCTCGGTGCGGCTTAGCGGTAGTTCCAGTGTTTGCCGATCACGCAGAAAGCAATTCGCCGTCGCTTCGCCGTGACGTGACCGCCGGGTTGCGGGCAATCGCATTGACTCAGTTGCAGTGGCTTGCGCGAGCTCAGGGGCCACTCCCTAATTTAACGCTGTCGCATTTGGCACGCATACGAACAGCTTGCAGCAGGGCCGATCCGCAAAAACAGGCTCTGTCATTCCATCCGCGTCCAGGTCCTTTTTGTCGATCTCCAACTCGCTGCTTCGTATTAGCCCGGCGTGAATGCGCTGAATACAGGCACGCGTCGCCATCCGGGTCGAGATTTTGAACTCGCCGGTGCCGATATCGAAAAGGCGAAACCGGTACACCTTAACCCTACCGTTCATTTCAATACTCGTCTAGGTGACCTAATACGCCGTCGCAATTTGAGCAAAATCGACCCATTACTCTATAATTTTGATGGTTAATCGAAGAGATATCGTCGTTAATCACCGGAGCTGTCGATGTTCGCTGCTCAGATTGTGCCGACTTGACATGAGCTGGCGGTCGGATCCCAGTTTCAGATCATCGAGCGGCTTGACGGCTACCTGAAGGGCGTGCGCTGATCTCAAGTACCTGTTTCGCATTGGAGGAAGGCTATGGCCTCGACCGCAACGGCAATGCCCGCGCGCATGTCCGCTGAAGAATGGCAAACCCGGTGCGATCTTGCCGCGTGCTACCGCCTCGTCGATCTGTTCGGGTGGTCGGACCTGATCAACACGCGGATCACGGCGCGCGTGCCGGGCAGTGATGACCATTTCCTGATCAATCGCTATGGCCTCATATTCGGCGAGGTAACCGCGTCGTCGCTGGTCAAGATCGATCGCGAAGGCAACAAGGTTGAACCCTCGGATTATGAGGTTAACAGCGGCGGCTTTGCGATCCCCAGCGCGGTGCATATGGCGCGGCCGGAAATCGCCTGCGTCCTCCATACTCACTCGATCGCCGGCTGCGCCGTATCGATGCAAAAGGATGGGCTGCTGCCGCTGAACCAGCACGCACTTCAGATCATCGCCGATGTCGCCTATCACGACTACGAGGGCACCGGGCGAAACCCGGAGGAGCGCGCGCGCCTGCTTGCCGATTTCGGCGCTCGCCACATCATGGTGCTGCGCAATCATGGGTTGTTAGTGGTCGGGACGAGCATCGCGGCAGCGTTTATCGCAACCTATCGCATGGAGCGGGCCTGCGCGATGCAGCTGGCCTTCCAACAATCCGGTGCCGAGTTCCACCCGATCAACGACGCTGTCGTGAGCGCTGCCTACAATAACGACAGGCTGCGCTCAACTGGCGCCGGCCGAAATGATCCGGCCAAGTTCGAATGGCCGGCCTTGCTGCGCAAGCTCGACCGTATCGACCCGTCCTACAAGGAATAGCCGGGGGACAATGTTCTCAGCGGCGTGCACCGCGGCCGGCGACCAAAGGGCACTGCAAGGCAGTGTCCTATGCCTGATCGAGAACCCCGGGGATACGTGCCGGATGCATGCGGTAAAACTCGGATGCTGCACAGCGCTGAGCTTGGAAACGGCCACAAGCGAGCCGGGCTGGCAATTCCGAGGCTGTTGAAAGCAAATCCAGGCAAATGTCGTCCGATTACCTTTACTGGGCAACGGCCCGGATTGCCACTCCTTCAAAGAAGCCTCACCGCCATCTCGGATCTAGGCTCAATTGAGGTGATACGATGTCCTACACGATCCAAGTGAATAGCGAGAAGCGAACCGTCGATGTCGACGGGGATATGCCATTGCTTTGGGTGCTGCGGGACGTGCTCGATCTGAAGGGGAGCAAGTTCGGCTGCGGCATAGGACTGTGCGGTGCCTGCACTGTCCACCTCGGAGGCGCCCCCATTCGTTCCTGTCTGACGCCGGTTTCGAGCGTCGGCGAGGCCGCCGTCACGACAATCGAAGGCATCGGCGACACGCCGGTCGGCAAGCGGGTGCAGGAAGCTTGGCTCGACGTCGACGTCGTGCAGTGCGGTTATTGCCAGGCCGGCCAGATCATGTCGGCAACTGCACTCCTGGCGAAGACGCCGCACCCGACACCTCGATCGCGGTGGGTCGATCGTGCTCAACCAACGATAAAACGAACACGGCCAAGCCCATTGCAGTGGCGTCGTCGCGGCCATAAGTTGTCGCGGCATGGGCGTGGCGCACTGCCGCGGCGGCCATCTCCGGGTCGAGCCCCCCGCGCACAAACAACACCTCAAAGCACTAGAGGCTGTTAAGAGGCCCGCCGACCTCCGCTGCCTGAGTAGGAATTTACATCAGTGCAGCACGCGTTATCTGCCTAAATCGCTCGCCGGGGGCGATTTGGTCATTGATCCGGAGTTGTCAGTATCAGGCGGTATGCTGGATGACCCCTCAGCGACGCCGGGGTTGCCGGTCAGGACTTCCCAGGTTTGCGCATCGAGCGATGCTGTCCGGGTTAGACCGTTATTCTGTTGGAATTGTGCGAGGGCCCGCGCGCCGTCCCGAAGATTTTCACCTCAGAACATCCCGTACAGGGTGCACGTGCCCGATTTGATGTTACCTTTGCTGCCGGAAACGACGCCCGTGGTCGTCACCGACAGCCCGGTGATCGCATTTGTATCGTTCGCCCAGTAGCTGTTTCCGGTCAGGTAAATATATCCATAACTTGTCTCAGGAATGAAATATTGCCATATCACATTCTTATAAATGGTCGTCGAGGAAACGTCGCCATCGATCCATGCCATAAACGAATACGGCAACGTATTTGTATTAATGCCGGCGCCGCCATTGCATTGATTGAAAACGTCAGTTGCGGAGGCGGCATTGCTATTGGGGAGAAGGGCGTTGCTTACGGCATCCCCCATGAACGCATTCGTATAATGGGCGGCGGTCTCCCAAGTCGGCCCGCTGCTTTCGCCGACGATCAGTTGAATGCAGCCGTCGCTGCTGCTCGCCAGCAAGGCGGTGCAAGCGAGGAACAGCCTGTTGTAATTGGTCGGCAACGGCGCGAAATTCAGGCTGGTCGTGCTGCTGGCGAGCTGCGTTGAGATCAGGCGCACAACCGGTGCGCCATTATACATTTGCTGCGCCGATGCCTCGACACGCCACAGCATCCCCATCAGAAGCGCAACCAGAAATGCGGCAACCAGAAATGCGTCGGCTATCGGATTGGTGAATTGCAAGACCGGCCCCCGTTAAAATCCGTACAGGCTGCACGTGCCCGAGGTGATGGTGCCGACGCTGCCGGACGTAACCCCCGTGGTCGTCACCGCAAGCCCGGTGATCGCGCTATTATCCTTGTTCCAGTTGCTCGCCCCTTCCCAGTAGTTTATCCCACTGTTATTAAGGGCATACTGCCAGATTACGTTCTTGGGAATCGACGTCCAACTTACATCGCCATCGATCCACGCCTCGAACGAGATCGGTTCGGTATTGTTACCGATTTCCCCACCGTTTGTGCAGAGATCGAAAATGTCCGTCCCGGTGGTCACGCCCACGGAACTGTTGGCATTCAGGGCCGCGACCGAATAATCGGCGGCGGTTTCCCACCCGGTGCTTTCGCCCACGATCAATTGAATGCAGCCGTTGCTGCTGCTCGCCAGCAAGGCGGTGCAACTGAGAAGGAGCGTGGTGTAATTGGTCGGCAGCGGCGTGAATTGCAGGCTGGTCGTGCTGCTGGCGATCTGCGTCGAGATCAGGTACGGGACCGGCGCGCTCTTGTACATTTGCTGCGCCGAGGCACCCACACGCCACAGCATCACCATGAGAAGCGCAACCACAAATGCGGCAACCTGAAATGCGCCGGTTATCGGAGTGGTGAATCGCAAGATCCGCCCCCCTTAAAATCCGTACAGGCTGCACGTGCCCGACGTGATGTTGCCCGCCTGGCCCGAGGTCGTGACCGCCAGTTCGGTGATCGCGCCTTTGTCGCCGCTCCAATACGATGCCCCCGATAAGCTCGTCATTCCGTCGCCATTGCTGGGTTCAAACTCATATTGCCAAATCACATTCTTGTAGATGCTTGTTGAAGACACATCGCCGTCGATCCACGCCTCGAACGAGATCGGATAGGTATTCGTCAGGCTGCCGGCTCCTCCGCAGACATCGAAAATGTCCGTGCCGGTGGCAGTTCCTCCGTTATCGTCGTAGTTGTTCGCGACGTAATACCCCTCATACTGAACCGAGTAATCGGCGGCGGTTTTCCACCCGCCGCTTTCGCCCACGATCAATTGAATGCAGCCCCCGCTGCTGCTCGCCAGCAAGGCGGTGCAATGCAGAAGAAGCCGGTTATAGTTGGTCGGCAGACTGGTGAATTGCAGGCTGGTGCTGCTGCTGGCGGCCTGCGTCGAAATCAGTTGTGTGCGTCAAGTTCAGCAAATTGGTCATGGTGACCGGGTGCTGGTTCATTTCAGGTCAAGAGCAACATCCCTTTGTTCGATCAAAATGACCATCCCTTCGTCCCGACCTGCCTTTTGGCAAAGCACCGCGCACAGCGGCAGTCAAGGATGCCGTCGCGAAAGCGGCGGCACCGGCGTAGCCGGCGCAGCGTCCTTGACAGAGCGAGCACGGTGCTAGGCTGAACGGGTCGGAGATCAGGCTGCACGGCGCAGCGCCTCTTTTTTGTGCTCGCGCAGATCGTCCATGTTTAGGTAGCGATACTGCTCGAGCCAGTTCTCGTGGGTCTCGACCGCCAGTGCCCGCACCAGCCGCAGGCAGCTCTCGCCATTGGGGAAGATGCGCACGACATGGGTGCGGCGCCTGATCTCCTCGTTTAAACGCTCCAGCATGTTGGTCGACTTGAGATGCTTATGGTGCTGGCGTGGCAGCCGGTAAAACGTCAGCGTCTCGTCGATGTTCTCTTCGACCCAGCCGGTGAGCTTGGGGTATTTGCCTGACCATTTGGCGAGCCAAGCGGCGAGATCACAGCGCGCCTCGGTGAGATCGCGCCGGTCGTACAGCCAGCGCAACTCCTGCAGGCAGTCGTCGTCCACCCCCGCTTTCGCGAGGGCAGGCTCTTGCGCGGCACGTAGTCGAGCGCGTTACGCAGAAAATGCACATAGCAGCGCTGATAGGCCGCCTCCGCCAGAACCTCGCGCAGTGCTGCCCGCAGACCGGCATGATCGTCGGCCACGACAAACTCGACGCCGTGCAGACCGCGTGCCTTCAGCCCCAACAGGAAATCGCGCCAGCTCGATCGGCTCTCGCGGTTGGCGAGCTCGACCGCCAGTACCTGACGGCGGCCGTCCCAGTCGATGCCGATCGCGATCAGAACCGCCTGGCTGGTGATCACGCCGGCCTCGCGCACTCGCTCGTAACGCGCATCTAGGATCAGATAGGGGAAGGATTCGGCCAACGGGCGGCCGGTAAATTGCGCCAGGCTGTCATCCAGTCGGCGGTTGATCGCACTGATCGACGAGGCCGAGAAGCTGTGGCCGCACAGCTCCTCGGTGATCGCCTTCACCTTGCGGGTCGAAACACCCTGCACATACATCTCCGCCAGCGCCGCCACCAGCGCCCGCTCCGAACGCTGATAGCGCTCGAACAGCTCAGTCGAGAACCGCCCCGCGCGATCCTGCGGCACCCGCAGCTCCAGTTTGCCGACCCGCGTAATCAACGTCCGGCCGTAACAGCCCGATCGATAGCCTTGTCGGCTGGCCGCCCGTTCACCCTTCTCGGCGCCGAGCGCCTCTGTCATCTCCGCTTCGAGCACCTCCTGCAGCGCCGTTCGCACCAGCGCCCGCAGAAACTCCTCGTCTTCGCTCAGAAGGGCTTTGACATCGATCGTCCCAGATTTACCCTGTCTCTTGGTCATGGTGTGCATCCTCGCCAAAGGATCCGGTGATTGCGACATCACCCGCTTACCATGACCATCCGCCTCAGCGGCTTTTGCAGAACTTTCCGGACACTATCTCGAAATCAGGTACGCAAGCGGCGCACTGTTGCCCATTTCCCCTTGCGCCAGGGCGGATGCGCGCCAGAGCAACCCCAACACCAGCGCGAGCAGCAACCCGCCGGCTATGAAACCCTGCTTCACCATAATTGTTCGAGCCTCACGTGAAGGGAGTAATTCATCGCCGTCCCGCCGCTGCTGGCGTAGCCGGTCGTGCTGTAATCGAGGGCGGTATTTGCCTTGGCGAAGAACATTGCCGTTCCGAGCGAGCTTGTGCCGGCCGCGTTGGCGTTGCTTGTCGCCGTGATCGGGATTGCTGTATGCGTGGAGCTGGCTTCGTCGGTGTAAGTATAGGCGCACGAGGGCATGGTCGAGGATGTCGTCGCCGCTGTCGTGACGATCACAAAAGAGGTGATCTTGTAAAAATTGCCGGCGACCGGCGAGGATGTCGCAAGTTGGGTCGAGGATATATTCGCGGTCTGGCTGGCGGAATCGACATAGGTGTTGTTGCCGACCGTCCGCGCCACCCCGACCCAATAGCTGTCCGCGCCGTCGTAAATGAGCTTGAGCGTATCATTGGCGGTCGCATTCCAGTTCGAGGCCATATGGACATTGGCCGCTCCGCCCGAGCATGGCGTGGCGTTGTTCTCAAGCTCCACATTGTCGGCCACGTCCTCGAGAACCAGCATCTGGCCGGCGGTACCGGCCGAGGCAGACCACATAGCCGCTGGTGCTGTTCGAGCTGAGCTGGATGAAGGAATGGTTGCCGACGGTGATAAGCTGGTTATTGCCAGTGACGCTGACGGTTTCCGGCTCGGTGGTTAATCCGCCGTTCACGTCGAGACTGGTGCCGGGTGAGGTCTGGCCGATACCGACACTGCCCGTCGAAGTGAGATTCAGCGTGTCCACCTGCGACCATAGCTCGACAAGGCTCTTGTTGTTGTTTGGGATCATTATCCCGCCCTCGAAGGTCGGGCTTGCGCTGCCGGCCTCGAGCTGGAGCCCGGTGTAATTTCCGCCGGTCGTATCCGAACTCTGGACCGTTATTCGCGTATCCGAGTTTCCAACCACGTCCAGCATGCTGATCGGGATGCTGGCGTAACCGATGTTGCTAATGCCGACCCAATTTGAGGTCGTAATCGCCAGCGCACCCTGGCTTGAGGAATTACCGTTGGCCACAAAGTTAAGGCTGCCTGCCTCGGCGCTGTTGCCGTTATCGGCAACGATCATTTCCCATTCGGCGCCGCCGGAAGCGGCGTTGTTCATCGTGAATCCCAAGCCACCAGTCGTTGTCGTGTAAAGCGTAAGAGCAGAGTTGGGAGTTGGCGTGCCGATACCGACCCTTCCGTTGAAATAACTGGTGCCAGTCACATTAAGCGCCCAGCCGGCCGAAGAGTTGGCGAAGTATCCCCCGTAACCACTGCTGCTGGCGTCTGTGCCATAGACGGCGTAATTTGCGCCAGTGCCGGAATTAGAGAAATATCCCGCATAGCCGCTGTTGGAGGCTTGCGGCAATGCGCTGTAGACGCCGTAGGCGGAGGCCTGTGTCGAGCTTGTTACATAGAGCGCGTAATTTGCGCCACTGGTCGCCGTATTGACGAAGTAACCCGCATAGCCGGTGTTGGCATTTCCTGTGGTGAGCGAGTAAAGCGCATAGCCTGTGCCCGTGGTCACATCTTCCAGAAAGACCATGTACCCGGTCGAATTCCCGCCATAGGTATTTTCGATTTCAAGAATTGTTCCATTCGTCATGTCGGTCGAGGTCAGCGCCAGCGCGGTATTGCCGCCGAGCGTTCCCCACGACCAGGTCTGGGCATAGTTGGCGTGGCCGGTGATTGTGTTGCTGCCCGTCGCCGCCGTGATGCTCGAAAGCGCAAGGCTTGTCGCGGTCCCGAGCACCTGCCAGCTCGTGCCGTTGCAGAACTCGAAGGTGTTATTCGGTGAGACACTCGTGCCAGTGAATTGCGACAGCCCCGCAGTGCCGCTGTTGCACCCGCTTGTCGTGCTGCTGAACCAATAGGCCGGGTAGGACACAGTGCTGGAGTTGCCGTTGCAGTACCAGTTGTTGCCGGTGCTGTCGGCCGCCCATGAACCCACGCCCGGCGTGCACGACGTTCCCAATTGTGCGGCCGCGGGCGAGGCCCACAGAATTAGCGCTAGGACGAGCGCCGCGCGCCTCAGCGATGTTCGATCGCGCAGCATCGGCAGACCGGGAACGGCGCAATCGTATCGTCGATCACGCTACCGCAGGCTAGGGGCGGCGAACGGCCTTGGCCTTCCACGGCTGTACAGGCCATATCCGATTTGGCGCACAACGCATCGCAGTTTGCGCCATGCCGGCCTTCGACCGAACGGCACACCAATCCGCCGGCACGAGCAATTGCGTGCTCGCCAGATGAAGTGTTGTCGGCGAAAGCAAAGACGGCAACAAACGTGAATACAATCGATGAAGCTATCAAGCGATACAGCATTGCAATTTTGATTAGCACTACTAATTTGTTTGACAAGATATTTCTTAGAAGGGTGTTTACACCATTCGTTGCTGCTGCATAAAAGACTCACCTTTATGAAAAAGCGACGCAGCTCAACATCCATCAGTTTTCGCGAGAATGGTTTGACGGGTTAAAGCGAGGTGTGATGCAACGATTTTGTGTTTGCTCTGACGTGGGATCGCGCCATGGCACAAGTGAACGGGATCGTGGTTTGGACGGAAGGCATCAAAGCGGAGCTGGCAAAGCGGCTGCCAAAGCAGCGCAAAACGCAGCGGGACAAGCTGGCGGTTCTGGTGGCGACCATGCTGCATGTGCGCAGTGCCAATCTGGTGGAGCTGGCGGCTGGGCTGCCTCGGGACTCCGATCGCTGGGACATGGGATATCAATGGATTTCCCGGTTTCTGGCCAATGACTTGGTGTGCTGCGATACGGTCATGGAACCGTTCGCCCGCGAGATCCTGGCCCGGCTGGCCGAGACCGGGGAGCCGATCCCGCTGATCCTCGACCAGACCACGGCCTCCGATCGACACCAGATCCTGATGCTGAGCGTGCGCTGGGGCGAGCGCGCTCTGCCGCTGGCCTGGCGGGTCGAGGAAACCGCGGGCGCCATCGGCTTCGCCACGCAACAAGAGTTGCTCGCGGTGGTCGCCGGCTGGCTGCCTGCCGATCTGGGGGTGGTGCTGCTCGCTGACCGCTTCTACGGAACCCCCGCGATGATCCGGTGGTGTCACGATCGCGGGTGGGACTATCGCCTGCGGCTCAAGGGCAATCTCCTCGCCCGCTGGGGCACAACAAAAACCACGACCGGCGGCCTCGCTCTGGCCGGCGGCCACTATTTCGAAGCTGTCGCCCTCACCGGCCAGCGGGTTACGACCAACATCGGCATCATTCGCGATCCCGGACATGCCGAGCCCTGGATCATCGCCATGTCAGCCAAGCCGGGATATCTGACCACCTTGGGATATGCTGATCGCTGGGGCATCGAGCCGATGTTCTCCGACTTCAAATCGCGCGGGTTTGGCCTCGAACAGACCCATATCCAATATCCCGATCGCCTCGCCCGGCTGATCTTAGTCATGTCTTTGGCCCTTTACTGGGCGGTCTCGACCGGCATGTGGGACCAAGTCAACAATCCAATCCCCGCCGAAAAAAACGACCCGACCATCAGCCTGCCAAGCTCGCCCGCGGAAGGCTTTCCTGGTTCACGCGGGGCCTCCGGCGCGCCATCAAACTCCTCCTCAAATGCCTCCCTCTCCCGAAACTCTGGGGATGCCTATTAAACTGATGGATGCTCAGGCGACGCAGCCTATCCAAAGCCGCCCGTGCCAAGATTGCCGGCGCTTTGCCGATCCGGCCATCCGTGCGGCTTACAGCAAGCGTATGAGCCGGAAACGGGCTGACCCGGCTTTCAATGCGGCGCACGTAGCGTCGATGCGGCGCCTTAGAGCGGTTTTTGGGTTGGTGTGGCGGAACCAAGGTGGCGCGCCGCCGTCCTCCGGGAAGGAGTGGGATGCTGGTGGAGGGAACTATGCCGCGTCCATATTCGGCGGATCTGCGCGAGCGGGGGCTGTCGGCGCATGAGCATGGTGAGGGCAATGCGGCGGCCCCTTCGAGAGCCTCAGGAGGCGAGGCGGTTTCGGGTGGCGGTCAATACAGTGAAGAATTGGGTGCGGGCGGCCGCAACCGAGGGGCGGCGGGTCGCCAAACCGCTGGGCCGCGGTCCGGCGCCGCGCTTGGGCACGGCGGAATGCGAGGTGCTGCGCCAATTGGTGGCGGCCGACAACGATGCGACTTTGGCCGAATACTGCGCGCGGCTGGCGGCGCAGACCGGGGTCAACGTCAGCCGGCCGGTGCTCTGCATCACTCTCAAGCACCTGGGCTTGCGGCGCAAAAAAAGACGCTCCGGGCGAGTGAGCAGGAGCGTGCCGATGTCGTTGCCGAACGCGCCGCCTTTGCCGAGCAGGTCAAGAGCATCGCGCCCGAGAACCTCGTCTTTCTCGACGAGACCGGCGTCAGCACCAAGCTGACGCGGCTTTATGCGCGCGCGCCGCGCGGCCAGCGCGCCTGTGGCAGCGCGCCCGGTCATTGGCGCCGCCTCACTGTGCTCGGCGCACTCGGGCGCGGCGGTTTTGTCGCCGTCATGACGGTTGCTGTCGCCACCGATTGGCCCGTGTTTCAGGCCTTTCTGCAACAGGTCCTGATCCCCGCTCTGCGCCGGCACAAGCCGGGAGCCACCATCGTGATGGACCACCTCGCCGCCCATCGCATCCCTCAGGCACGTGTCCTGCTGGAGGGCGCCGGCTTCACGCTGCTGCCCCTGCCGCGCTACTCCCCCGACCTGTCGCCGATCGAGCCGTGCTGGTCCAAGCTCAAGACGCTGCTGCGCGCCGCCGAGCCGCGCTCGATCGCCGCTATCGACGAGCAAATCGGTCCGGCCCTCGATACCATCACCCTCCAGGATGCCAGGGGCTGGTTCCGCCATTGCGGATATCCCCTGTCAAACTGATCCAGAAACTGCTCTAACGCCGATCCTCATTTTAAGGCGGCGAACCGCACCCGAATGAGACGCCGCAACGCCGATCCGGCGTTTCGCGCCAAACAACACGCCGCCGTCTCCATCCCGAGCGCCACGCGCGCCGCCATTATCGCGGCTCTTAAAGTCGATCCGCATGCCAAGCGGGTCGCGACGAAGATTGTCGGCGCGAGCTACTGGACAGTTCTGAGGATTGCCAAGACCGAGCGCATCCGACTGAAAAACCCGAAGCTGACGCCTCGGCAGAAGCGCCTCAAAATCGGTTGACCGCAGCGCCGGGATCCATCCAGCGCGCGGTACCGAGCGGAATACCGGCCCCGGTCCCGGTTTACCCGAAAACAGCGTTCCATTCGCCGAGCTGAAAGGGTTCGGCCTGCGGTGGGCGCGCTGGCTGCTGACGAACTACGAGAACGCGGCTTCAGCCATGTCCGCTTGCCGCGAGAAAGCTATGCCCGGCGATCAATTATGGGATGACCGCAGGCTTCCTGCCGCCTTCGTCGGTCGATGCCGGGGCATGCTCCAGCGCCTTCACCACATGCCCGTAGAGCAGCAGTTCGGACTATTTCACAGGCCTTGGAGGATGGCTAGATACTCATAGAAACGGGCCCTCAGTTCATCCCGTACAGGCTGCATGTGCCCGAAGTGAAAGTCCCGCCGCCGCTGGCGACCAACTCTATGCCCGTGAGAGGATTGGTGTCCCCGGCCCAGTAACTGTAGTAAATATTTAAGTAGTTACCGGAACCGCCCAGAGTTATGTCCAGAGTTGTGGTGACATATTTATAGAGGCTCGACGAGCCAACATTATCAATATAGGCCTTTAATGAAGTAGGGATCGTTGTCGAGCCAGTGTAATCGCATGAACATCCGCTGGCTTCCAATAGGTCTGACATCGTGGTGCCGTAGGCACCGGACGCGCCGCCACCGAAAGACTCGATTGTAACGACGTAATTAGCCCCGGTTTCCCATGTCGGGGTAGAACCTTCGCCGACGAGCAACTGAGGAGCGGTGCTGTTGCTGTTCATCAGCAAGCCGGCGCAATTCAGGAACAGCGTGTTGTAGGTGCTCGGCAGATTGGTGAATTGCAGGCTCGATGAACTGCTCGCGGTCTGCGTCGAGATCAGCATCGGCCCGCCGCTCCCGCCCGCTGCGCCCTCGGCGATCCACTGTGACCCATTGCAAAACTGCAACGTGTGATAGTCCTTATTGTAAAATTGGTCGGCTTCGTTCCCTGCCGGATTTGAACAACCGGCATAGGCTGGCCCCGACGCGAGGCACGCCAGCAGGATCAATAGCGAGGGAGACGCCTTTTGCATGATCTACTGTCGCGGCTGCAATGGCGGTGCAGCGGCAGGCGGCGGCAGACCGTAGACCGGTTCGCCGTGGAAGACCTGCGCATTCTCAGTATCGGCATTGACCGTTTGCGCACCGTCGCGACAGCAACAGCATCCGGCGAGCAAAAGCGGAAACAAGAGAAATAAGATAATGAAGTAACGCGGCATGCACCAACCGGCTTAGGCGAGTTGGATATTTCAGGCAAGAGGGTATTTTCTCCACCTGTCGAGCCATTTCATTATCGAAATTGACAGTCGTCGCGAAGGCGGCAATAAACACAGGAGAAAAACGCGGCACAATCGATCACACAGCCTATATGATCAACTCTCGCAACCCGGAGATAGCGGCTTACCTCGCCGCGTGTGATCGCGCCCTGCAAGGCCAACTCGCAGAAATGGATCGTGTGCAGACCTGCCTCTCATTGCCGTTGCCGCGCAATACCGAGCAGTGGGAAGCACTGAAGGGTTGGCTCGACGAGCTTCAGCGCGAAACCGGCAAAACCATCAGGATTGAATTTGCCGCTCCGTCGAGTGAGACACAGAGAAATGACTAACAACGACGACAAAAACCCGGTGTTGTATGAGCGGTTCTTTACCACTGCGGCGGCAGACAAGGACATCAATATGGGAGGTCTTCTCTGCGTTAAAAAAACGAAAATGTGGAATGGACGATATCTTCATAGATACCGACTTCGCGCCGACGAATTGCCAACGTTTGAATGTTACGCCGAGAGCTATACGAACGATGGGATGATTGTTCTTCTTTAATTGTTTTGGGCATGTCCCATTCGCCAACACGACGCCGCCCGGCGCATTGCACCTGACGACACAAAATTTCCTTCCGCAATCGGATCGTTCCGGCCCCCTCACCCGCTGGGTTTATTATTGAAAACAGATTTTTTCAATACTAAAACCGAATGTCGGGAATGAGTGGTTCCAAGCCCTTCGTTAACCATTTCGAAATATCTCTCATGCACCTTTGCCCGTCCTGTCCGGCGGAACCGCCGTCGCTGTTCATCGCCGCTCACCCATGAACGACAGCCAGCTGCCCGCCGAAATCGCCTCATCCGAACGTCGGCTCACGGCCGCCGAGTTTCAGGACCTCGCCGCCGTCCCGCCGGAAATCGAGTGATTCGAAAACCTCAAGAACCCCGGCACCAAGCGGATCTACAAAAACGCCGTCAGGGATTTCACATTCACTGGCCTTGCGTAGGTGGTCAGCTTAAGAGCTCGCCGCGGCTCGCGCGGCTTGGATCGCCGTCAAAACACGGCGCGGTGTGATCGGGGTTTCGTTGACCTCGGCCCCGATTCCGGCGAGGGCATCGCGGACAGCGTTGGCGATCGCCGCGGGTGGGGCTACCGCTCCGCCTTCTCCCATGCCCTTCATGCCGTATTCGGTATGCGGAGTGGGGGTGTGGAGGTGGCCGATCTTGATCGCCGGCATCTCGGCCGCACCCGGTAGCAGATAATCAGCCAAAGTCCCGACAAGCGGCTGGCCGGCGTCATCGTAGGGTATTTCCTCGTAAAGTGCGGTGCCGATGCCTTGCACGACGCCGCCCCTGATCTGGCCTTCGACAATCATCGGGTTGATCATCGTGCCGCAATCCTCGGCGACCGCGAAGTCCAGGATCTCGACAAAACCGGTTTCCGGATCGACGGCGACGACGGCACCATGGGTCGCGTATGAAAAAACGCCCGTGCCGATCGCGGGCTCGTAGGTCGCGGTTGCATCGAGGAGCGGATCGACCCCCGGCGGCAATCCATCCATCCGCAGATGCGCGATCTTGGCGATCTCGCCGACGGTAACCGATCCCTGCGGCCCCCATACGGTGCCGTCGGCGTAGCGCACTTCGGCTGGATCGGATTGCAGCAGGTGGGCGCCGATGCGGGTCAACTTGTCGCGCAACATACGTGTGGCGCGCGCGACGGCACCTCCCGCCATCACCATGCTGCGCGAAGCAAACGTACCGAAGCCGAAGGCACTGATGTCGGTGTCGCCGTGACGCACGGCGATCCGCGCAGGGTCGATGCCGAGTTCCTGCGCGGCGATCTGCGATAAGGCGGTCTCGAGCCCCTGGCCGTGCGACTGGATGCCGACCATGACAACAGCGCTGCCGTCGGTCAGAATGCGGGCCGTGCAGCTCTCGTAGCCTGGGATGATGGCGAAGCCGCGGGCGGCGTACTCGGCCACGCCACCCGCGCTCTGCTCGGCGAATGAGGCGAAACCTATGCCGATCAGCCGGCCGTCAGGCTCACCCTGTCTCTGGCGAGCGTGCACCGCGGGCATATCGAGCAATTGGGCGCACAAACGCACACCGGCGGGATAGTCGCCGCCATCGTACTGCATCCGGCCGACCGAGCGGTACGGCATCTGTTCGGGTCGGACCATATTTTCGGTGCGTATCTCGAAAGGGTCGCGCCCGACCGCCCGCGCGACCTCGTCGATGGTTCGCTCGATCGCAAAACATGCGCCTGTGCGGCCGACCCCGCGATAGGGGCCAAACGGCGTCTTGTTGGTGGCAACTGTACAGCCGCGCGCCCGGTAATTGGCAATCGTGTAGGGCCCCGGCAGGCATCTCGCCGCCATGCTCGTCTCCGAAGTGGGCCCGCGCGGCCACATGCCATAGGCCCCCGCATCGACGACGATATCGGCATCGATGCCGAGGATCTTGCCGTGCCGGTCGGCATAGGCGGTGACCCGGTAATGGTGGTCGCGGCTGTGAGCTGACGCTAACAGATGCTCGCTGCGGTCCTCGACCCAGCGCACCGGATGATTGAGCTTCAGCGCGAGGTCCGCAAGGATGATCTCCTCGGGGTAGAGCCGCGCCTTCGGGCCAAACCCGCCGCCGACATCGGGAGCAACAACCCGAACGGAGCGCTCATCGATGCCCAGATTCTCTGCAATCGCGACCCGCACCATATGCGGCGTCTGGGTCGAGGCATAGATCACGACTTCATCGAGCCGATGGTCGCGATAAGCGAGCACGGCACGCCCCTCGAGCGGAGCGCCGGATTGCCGGTTCATGCGGTAGCGGCGCGTCACCGTGACCTCGGCCGCCCGCGCAGCAGCCTCGATGTCGCCGCCTTCGGTCGTTTGCTCGAGGTAGAGATTGTCGCCCCAGTGCTCGTGGACGAGAGCAGGACTGCCGTGCGTGTCGCCGACGGCGTCGACGACCGCGTCGAGCACCTCGTATTCGACCAGGATCGAGGCGGCCAAGTCCTCGGCCTCGCCGCGTGTCGGCGCGAGGCAAGCAGCGATCGCTTCACCGACATAACGCACCTTGTCGATGGCCAGCGGCGGCCAGGCCGACGACTTGGCGCCGGGCGCCTGCGTGGCGACCCTAATCGGCTTAAGTGCTGGCAGATCGGCGGCGGTGAAGACCCGCCCGGCGGCCTCGGGCGGGACAGCGACCGCTTTGATCCGGGCATGCGCGTGAGGGCTCCGCAGGAAGGCGACCTCCATCGTGCCGGGCAATTTGATGTCGGAGACGAACTCACCGCGGCCATGCAGGTGGCGCTCGTCCTCTCGGCGGAGTAAGGAGGCACCGATCCCCCAAGCCTCATTCGTCATCGGACGGCTTCCCCGGCGATAATGACGCCCATGTCGGTGATCGCGGCGGCGAGGTTCGCGCAGCCCCCTCGGCGGGAATTGTTGTCGGCGTCACCGTGGCGAATTTCAAATTCCGACCGGGCACAGTCATCGCAAATTAAAATAGGGTGCGGAGAACGCGATCATCGGTGAGAAACAGCCACTACCGGCGATGGCATAGTCGTGATTTATTTGAAATTTTTCGGATGACCAAGGGACTGGTTCGCCAAGTGCCCTGGCATCCACCATCGCCGTGAGCATGCCGATGTAGGTCTGCATCCGAGGATAATGTCAAGAATTCGACCATCCTAAAAGGCGGGTGTCCGATGAGAAGCGGAGGGCGCAGACGGCGTGGCGGGGAATCCTAACTGAACCGGCAGCGAGCAGCGCCGGGTGAGAAATCTGCCGAGGCCCGGGCGCCCCATCCGACATTATCCATCCTTTACAATTATCTTGAGGCGCTTGTTCCAATACAATGCCAGTGCGAACGTCAATAGCTTTCAGATTTTTAAGACGGGGCGTCAACCGCAGCCACGGACGTATCCACACTTGATTTGGAAGCCGTAATATAGGTGGCAGCCGTGGCGCCAATCACCCCGATTAATGCGACAGCAATTTGAACCCAAATTTATTTTTTCGATCTTTTCTCGCCATGTCGCCGATTGGGCATTCGGATTTGACGCACTCATTTTTGCAGCGTATCCAGAAGATCTAAAATGTTGATCAATACAGCCGCCTGAGACGCTTGTTACGTGGCTATGAAGACGCTGTCCACGGATCGATCACCGTAAGACCGTACCCGGCAAACCTGCCGGTGTCCCGCATCGCGATGCTGGCGCCGGCCGCGAGCGCGGTTGCCGTGGCTGATCCTGTCCGGACTGTTGTTCGGGCTCAGTCGATAAAGCCAGGAATGGATGATGTCATTCTGCTGTTTTTTAGTTAGATAGGAGCGCGGTTGAGCATTTGGCGACTTCCCGACCAGCTCGATATCCCAGCGGCCGCCCGGTACGGCACACATGTCTATACCGGGAGCATACTCCTCTTCGATGCCGAAGGCTGCCTCGTCGGTCCCGGGGATATCGAGGCACAGACCCACGCCGTATTCCGGAACATGCGCGAAACCCTGGCAGGCATGGGCTGCCAGATGAAAGACTGTCCAGAACCTAATCTGCGCTCGGAGCCTTGCTCGTAGCACAGTGCCTGATGGCAAGATTGAGGATCAGCACAGTTTTTGAATCCGGCGCGCGGATCGGCCCCGGCAAGGCCATTTGCCGCCTGCCGACGGACCACCCGCCTCGAAGATAAGACGGTATCGCCCAACTTGTGGCCAATACCGTCCCATCAGAAGTCCTACCGCGAATTTGATCCGCCGACGCCGGAACCCGAGGTCGATCCTGAGGCGCCACCTGGCGATGAACCGCTGCCACTCCCGGTGCTCCCACTCCCCGACATGACGCCAGTAGAGGAGTCGGATGATCCTGTGGTAGTGCCGCTGCCGCCAGTTCCGCCGCCAGGTGCGGCGCCGCTCACCGAGCTGCCACTGCCTCCCGAACTCCCGCCGGTTCCGGTCGCGCCGCCAGCCCCCTGCGCAAATCCGACCGCAGTACTACTTAAGACAAACGCCGCCGCGATTGCAGCCAGCCGAACCTTCAACCACATCTTGGCACTCCTTTTCTAGGTCCAGTTTTCGGATCTCATCGCGAGATCACCGCGAATAACGTGTGCTGATCCTTTCTTGTTCCGATCGGACGGAGTTGAGAGGAGCTAAAGCAACATGCTAAATAAAGGCCGTTCCTTTACGGTGTTACATTCCGAGAGTGACATCTGTATTTACGCGTTGGTGACATCTGTAGATTGCATTGACAACCAGCGTGAGCATGCCGGTTCACCGGCAGGTATTCGCGGCGGCATCGCCGGGCTTTCCTAGCAACCAAACCCGCCCCCACCCGTTTGCGTAAAAGTCGACGGAGCAGGCTAATGGATGAGAGAGAGCGCCACCCGTTATCCCGCCGACACGTGGTCGGCGGGGTCGGGGTCGGCATGGCGGTAGCTGTAGGAGGTCCGGCGCTCGTGCAGGAAACAGCTCAGCGCACCACCAGCCCCCGCAGCAGTGAGACGACCATGGAAGATCCGCGTTCCAAGTACGCCAAGCCGCCGTTCAAGAAGCAGACCCAGCCCTGGCCGGGTCTAGCGCGCGACATGGACCCAAAGCCGGACCATGGCGAAACCAGCTATCGCGGCTCGGGTCGCCTCGCCGGTCGCAAGGCCCTGATTACCGGCGGCGACTCCGGGATGGGACGGGCTGCGGCAATCGCCTACGCGCGCGAAGGCGCGGACGTGGCGATAAATTACTTTCCTTCCGAAGAGCCGGATGCTCGCGAAGTGATCCAGCTGATCACGGACGCCGGCCGGACCGGGATCGCCATCCCCGGCGATTTACGCGACGAACAGTTCTGCCAGAGGCTGGTGACCGAGGCGGTGCAAAGGCTCGGCGGGCTCGACATTGTGGTCTGCAATGCAGGTCGGCAGCAATCCAAACCCTCGATCCTCGATATCTCGACCGCGGATTTCGATGCGACGATGAAGACCAACATCTATGCTCCGTTCTGGATCATCAAGGCCGCCCTGCCGCATCTGAAGCCGGGCTCCTGCATTATCGGCACGACCTCCGAACAAGCCTACGATCCCTCGCCGGATTTATACGACTATGCTCAGACCAAAGCCGCGACGATGAATTACGTCAAATCATTGGCCAAGCAGCTTGGGCCCAAGGGTATCCGCGTAAACGGCGTGGCGCCGGGGCCCATCTGGACGCCCCTACAGATCAGCGGCGGCGCACCAGAGCAGAAATACGAGAAGTTTGGCAGCACCACTGTGCTTGGCCGACCAGGGCAGCCAGCGGAGCTTGCCTCGATCTATGTGCAACTTGCGGCTGATGATGCCAGTTTTGCTACCGGGAACATCTATGGCTCTGGCGGCGGACAGGGACAGCCCTGAGCAGAGATAGTCGAAAATAGAAAAGCCGGAGTGCGGCGAGCACCCGCTCCTCAGGAAACCAGCTATTATGGCGAGCAGTAAGCTTGTCTGCGTGTTCCTGTGCTGTTCATCGGCACCGGCCAGCACGGCTTTGCCAAGCCGGCTACAGCCAAGGCGTACTCATAAGCCGCCTGCGGCCCGCGATCGGGGCCGAAGCTGCCCTTCGGCTCTAGCAACTCTCTTGGCTCATCGCGATCAATGAACCCGCTCTCGCGGGAGGGCGGTGGTCGCGGCCGGTAAATTCCGGCGCTGGCGGTGGGCGAATAAGCGGCTTCCGGCCCGATAGAGCAAGAGCATGGGGGAGGAAGCTGCTCGGCAATCTCCACACCTTATGGGCGTCGTAGAGGACCTTATGTTTCTCTATCCGGGGTCGGAAAATGACAGATTTCCGAGCTATAAAACCCGCATGCTGCCGAGCACCTTCCCCTATCAGTTTGGTTTCGCCGATCTCGCCAGCCGTATCAACGAATGCGCGAATTCAAGCTTGACTGCCTATCATTAATGATCGTTTTAAGTAACGGCTGAATTGCTAACGGGAAGGCCTGCAACCGAGGAGGAAATGTCATGGGCGTGCGCCGCTTGCTGATCTGGAGAGCGGGACTGCTGTTGGTATCGATGGTGCTGGTCGGCGTAGGATTTATTGAGCAGATGGCGCAGGCACAAGCGCCGGCACCCGCGCAGCCAGCACCGTCCGTGCCGATGCCGATGCAGCCCTGGGGCTTACCACCATTGCCACCGGGAGTCGGGCCGGTCGAAAAATTTGCCGATGTCAGCGGCACACCGCAGGGCCGATTTCTCGAGGGCGGCGCCTTCGACACTGCGGGGAACCTGTGGTTTGTCGCGATCGGTTCGGGGTGGATTTCCTATCTGACACCCGACGGCAAGCTGGTCCCGGTCGTCAATTGCAATCCGCCCGCCGCGCTTGGCCAAACCTGCGAGCCGCAAGGGACCCGATGGCATGACGGCAAGCTCTATTTAACGACGCGGCACCTCGGCATCCTGGTCTATGACCCACAAGCCAAGCAGCTCAAGACCCTGGTCTATACCTACCGGAACCAGTTGTTCAAAGGCCCGAACGACCTCGATTTCGATGCCGAGGGCAACCTGTTCTTCACCGATCCATGGGGTACCGGCCCCGGGCCGAACGAGAGCGACCGCACCGGCGCTGTCTACCAATACTCGCGTGACGGAGTCCTGCGCCGGGTGATGGATAGCAGCCTGTTCCCAAACGGCATCGCGGTCTCGCCTGACGACAATACAGTGGCGATCGGCGACTTCCGGGCCGGGCGCATGTGGTACGCCACCTTTGAGACGGGGCCCAGCATGGGCTGCCCGCAATGCCCCCGCGATCCGCTGCATCTGACTTTCCTCGGCGTCAAGGCCGGCACCTATGTCCCCGGCAACAGCGGACCCGACGGCATCCATTACGATGTCAAAGGCAATCTGTGGGCGCAATTGGCCGGGCTCGGCGGCATCGCGGAGATCAATCCGCGCGGGCTGATTATGGGGCTTTGTGCCGATCCCGAACGGCGATACCGCGACAACCAACTTCGCATTCGGCGGGCCGAATAACCAATACGTGTATTTCGAGGGAGCGACGAGCGGGACGTTCTGGCGCTTCAAGGCGCCCTATCCCGGTTTGATCGGCCCCGGGGGCATGCGCCTGCCGGCGCAACCCTAATAGGCAGAAAATTCTGCCGCTTATAGAGCCGACGCATTGGCTGACGAACTGACCGTCTCAACCGGCATTTCCCAGATTCCCGGGCTGTTGGATATGACTTTCCGTCTCATTGATGCGCTGACGCAGCGAAATTCGATCGCAATTGGCCCGTTATCAGGCAAAATGACCGGGTACCTCGGCTTACAGCACGGGAATTCATAGGTTTCCCATCGAAGGCACCTCTATCGTCGTGGTCTTCCGCATCCTGGCCTGCTCTGCAGGTTATGCTGGTGAGGGCGGCGCATGGCGCCGGTATCAGGGATGCCGGTTGGGTCTGCATTTACCCGGTTCTTCGCATACGTGGTCGCACGTATTGTCCGAGGCACCAAAATCGCCCCTATCCGGGAAATATCGATTAATATCTCGATCCATTCGGCGCTGAACAGGCAGCAGACCCGGAACTATCGGAGAGCGGAGCGGCTTCATGTAACGTGTACGCTCATAAGAGCATACGATTTGCACCAATAAAGAACTGGAGAAAGCCATGGAAGCAGCAATTGAACGGCAAACTATGAAAAAAATCTATTTAAGGTTGTTGCCGTTCTGCTTTCTTCTCTATTTCATTTGTTATCTGGACCGAGTTAATGTTGGGTTCGCGGCGCTGACTATGAACAAAGATATCGGACTCAGCTCCTATGTCTTTGGGCTGGGCGCGGGCGCCTTCTTTTGGGGCTATTTTCTATTGGAGGTACCGAGCAATCTGATCCTCGAGACGGTCGGCGCGCGGCGCTGGATCGGAAGGATCATGATCAGCTGGGGCTTGGTCTCGGGTGCTTTTATATTCGCCCAGGGGCCGATCAGCTTTATTATCCTGCGGTTCTGCCTGGGTCTCGCCGAGGCCGGGTTCTTCCCCGGCATAATCCTCTATTTCACCTATTGGTTTCCACCGCATCACCGCGCACGGATCGTTGCCGGGTTTATGGCCGCCGTCCCGATATCGATCGGGCTTGGCGCACCGGTTTCGACCGCCTTCCTCGAACTTAATGGGCTATTAGGCCTTGCCGGCTGGCGATGGATGTTCCTTGGTGAGGCAGTACCGGCAGTCATCTTTGGAGTAGTCTGTTTTTTCTGCCTGACCGATCGGCCGATCGACGCGAAGTGGCTAACCATCCAAGAGAAGGAATGGCTAGGCGCCGAAATGCACCGGGAAAATCAGATCGTTGCACAGCATCGGACCTTCTCGGTGCTGCAGACGCTGGTCAACTGGCGTGTCCTCGCCCTCGCCGCGATCCATTTTGGCCAGGCGGGGGTAAGCGTGGGATTGGCTGTGTTTGTCGCCCAGATCATCAAGGGGCTCGGCCTTACCAACATGCAAACCGGCTTTGCCACGGTCATCCCTTATGCGGCAGGGACCATCGGCATGCTCCTGTGGGGCCACTACTCCGATAAGAAGAATGAGCGGCGTTGGAACCTGACCGCCTCCTGCGCGGTGATGGGGCTGGGTTGCATCACTGCCGCACTGTTGACCGGCAGTTATTGGTCGCTGCTTGGTCTATCGCTGATCACGATCGGGCTTTATGCATCGAACGCGCATCTATTCCCGCTACCCGCGGTTTTCCTCACCGGTCCCGCATTGGCGAGCGGTATCGCCTGGGTCAATTCCGTCGGCATTCTTGGCGGCAGCGTGTCGCCCCCGATCATGGGATATCTCCGCGACCTGACTGGAAACTTTGCTGGAGGTCTCTACGCGCTTGCCGGGTTTGCGGCGTTGGCGGCAATTGTTGCAGCAGTAGGTGTCCGCGAAACACCAGCGAAGTCCAGGACGTCGGAGCCTCTAGTAGCAGCGACGGGATAGGCTGCCCTCGAGGGTCGGCGGTGAGAGGGAAGCGTTCGCCCCGGCGACCAACCGTGGCATGATCACGATTTCGATCATGTTGGCAAACGTCATGACAGGCATTGACAACACGATCCTCAATGTCGCCCTGCCATACATCCAGAGGAGTCTGTCGGTGTCGCCGGATCAGATCGCCTGAGCGTTGACCTCCTATAAAGTGCCCAGAGGGGAGCTTGTCGCCGTGCTCGCTGTGGTCAACAGCCTGCTAGGCCTCAGGTCGACCCGCAACCCGAATGTTGCCCGGCGCCACAACCAGAAACTTACCACTGGCCCAGAACGTGTACCACTAAAAATCCCATAAGAGACAGATGTTTAGGCCTTTGAGCCATCGAGGCTCGAAGCCTGCGTCCTGTGGCGGCGGAGTGGCCTGAATTTGGACCGCCCTCTACATTAGGCCGTCGGTGCTATTTGCCGCCGCGGTCAAACGGGCTCATCGGCGGCAGATCATTCATGATCGCGCATAACTTGGAGTCGGTTTCCGGCTCCAGGCTGCTATGCCCGGCCATGGTAATAAAGTAATTTACCTCGTTGTTGCCAATGGCGCGCAAAGCCCGCACGAGGGCTTCCGCCTGGTATAGATGACACACCCTGTCGTAACGTCCGTGCACGATATGCACCGGGATCTCTTTCAGCTTATCAACATGGTCGAGAATGTAGTTGTTGTCGCGATTCGGCTCGCCGCCGGCACCAAGAAACCCGCCATTGATCATGTAGTGAATTAAGATCCTGCCAGCCATCAAAGCATATTTCTGATTTGGCTGGCTTTGGCTGCTTTCATCCCGCTTCAAGCGGCTGGCGCTGCTTTCCCACGCCACACAGGCCGACGCGGCCTTCAAGACGCGCTCGCGCTCGGCTTCATTCTGCGGCTGCACCGCAAAAATCTTCGCCAGCCCTCTGACCACATCGCCTCGGTCTTCGGGCGGGATTTCCGTGACGAAATGCTCCCACGCTGCCGGGAAATCCAGATAGGTGCCGGGCGCCCGTATCCCGAGCGGGGCCAGCGCGAAATCGGCGGCGTTGCCCTGAAAGAAATAATCGATGTCCGCTCGCCGGCACAGAAAAACACCGCGCAGGATCAGGGTCTGCACAGTTTCAGGATGGGCGATGGCGTAAGCCAAAGCGAGCGTGCTTCCCCAGCTGCCGCCAAAGACGTGCATCTTGCCGTGGATATCGAGCTCACGGCGCAGCAGCAGCACGTCATCGATCAGATGCGCAGTCGTGTTGTCGGTGAGTGCCGCCGTGGCGTCGTCGTCGCTTGCGCTGGGTGTGCTTTTGCCACAGCCGCGCTGGTCGAAAAGAATGACCCGGTATCGCTCTGGGTTGAAAAAGTGGGCGAAAAACTGGTGGCTCCCCGCGCCCGGCCCGCCGTGCACGAACATGACCGGCTCGCCGTCTGCAGAACCGTATTCTTCCCAATAAATCCGATGAAGCGGGTCCTCTTGGACAGTCAGATGCCCCGATTTAATGCAAGGTGAGTTCAGATACCCGATTTTGCCTGGTTCACTTGATCCAGAAGTTGGATTGGGTGCGTCCACGGGGATAATTCTACTCAGAAGTTGTGGATATCGCTCAGTCCATTATCTTACGACAAACTCGCCGTCGAGGTCGTTTCTACGCGCGCGTGTCGCACACGACGATCGGCATGACGCGCGTGCTGGATGGCATCGCGGCCAACGGTTTCGGTGACGCGGTCAGCCCTGAGGGAAGCGCAACCTTAAGCCCCTACCAGACCGAGCAATCAACCGGTTCGGCGACTACGTGCTTGATATGTCGATGCCGCCCGCGCCGCTGCCATTCACGCTGCCGCAGCGCCGACAGGCGAGGCGTCAGACAACTCAAGCCGTCCATGTGTGAGGATTTGGTACGAATCCTTGCCATTATCCGATTGGCGACAAAGCCGTCTAAAAAACGTAGGACACAGCGCGGCTACGGAATTTGTTGACGATCATTCCGCCACATTTCAGAGTGCGACCATTCCACTCGGCCCCAGGAACTTAAGTGAGCAGCAGAGACAGAGATTTTCGTCCGACCCGTCGCCGCAGCTTCGATGATGAAAACTTCGAAGCACCCCGGCGTAGTTTCGGATCCACACCACAATTTGGCGCCCAGAGGTTTGAAGCCCCCTCCGGTCCCCCGGTCAAAGCCGTAGTTAAATGGTACAATCCCGAGAAGGGATTCGGATTCGTGCAGCTCGCCGACGGGTCCAGCGACGCCTTCCTGCATGTGAGTGTGGTCGAGCGCAGCGGCCACAATAGTGTGCCGCCGGGCGCGACACTCGAGGTCCGCGTCGGTCTCGGTCCCAAAGGGCCACAGGTAACCGAAATCCTGAGCGTCGACAGCAGCACCGCACAGCAAGAGCCGCTCAGACGTGCGCGACCGGAGCGACCTGTGTATCCGCCGACCGACCAAGCCGCCGTCGAGGAGTCCGGCACGGTCAAGTGGTACAACGCGATGAAGGGGTTTGGCTTTATCGCCTCAGATCGGGGCGGCAAGGATATCTTTGTGCATGCTTCGGCGCTGGAGCGCGCGGGGATCACGGGCCTGACGGAGGGCCAGCGAGTCGCCGTCGACGTAATCGACGGCAGGAAGGGTCCAGAGGCGGCCGGTTTACGTCTGATCTAAAGCGGTAGAATTCTCTTTCCCGAAGCCCCACCAGCGCAGGTTCTCGTAATACGCCCCTAACATCCCTAAATCCTGTCTAAGGGCGAAACGCTTCCGCCTGATTACGAGAAGGCCTCACTGTCGCGGTAGGGAGGCGAGCGCTCCGACGCAGGGCTGACGGAAGTATCGGCTATTGCCGCTCGGGCGGTTCCCGTCAGCGAAGGCCAGTGCGACAGAATTTCCAGTGAGGCGTCAACATGTCCGGTACACAGCGATTGCCAGGCGGTGCGCGGCGCAAGGCGAGTCAACGGCACTCTCGGCCCGCGGCACCTTTGCAACCCTTGATTAGCCGCCTTTGGCATCCTGGGGACCGCGTGCGCTGGCGGGACCGCATCGGTGTTTTCCGCCGCGATGTTGGTGACAGTGAACACGCCGAAATCGTGATCGCAGATCGAACCTACCGAGTGCGTGTCGGGGACCTTGCCTGAGGGTTTGGAAGATTATCTAGCGTACGCCATCCCCAGCTCCATGGGTGTTCGTCGGCGTGTCCCGTCTGTCCGTCAAACGACCGAAGAGCGGTCACCGTCGAAATGTCCGGCAATCCGGGACTGAGGACGCCAAACCGGACTGGATGATTGACGGACGCGAAGGCGGACCCGCACCCGCCCCATGGCCGCGGAGCCTGGGAGGCTGCGCCACTTACTGCTCAAAAATCGCCGCCACTTAATGGCTCTTGGCCAATTTTGATGATCGGGGTCGGGCATAACCACATAAGGTGAATGAACCTTCTTTCGCACCTTTTGCCGGACAAGACCCACGTTCGGCTCGCAACCTGGAGTCTCGCACCTGTTCACTCTGCGATCACCGTCACCCTTCAGGCGCGTCGGATTACGGCACGTTGCCCACTCTGTGGCAGGTGGTCCAAGCGCATCCACAGCCGCTATGAGCGCACGCTCGCCGATCTGCCCTGGGGCATGCACGCCGTCACCGTCCGGCTGCGGGTACGCCGGCTGTTCTGCCGGAACGCCCGCTGCGCGCGCCGCATTTTCGCCGAGCGCCTGCCCGACCTCGCCCTGCCCTGGGCGCGCCGGACGCGGCGCCTGGATGCCCGGCTGACCGCCTTGGGCCTGGCGCTCGGCGGCAGTGCCGGCGTGCGCCTTGGCGCCAAGCTCGGATTGGCCGCCAGCCGCAACACGCTGCTGCGCCGGGTTCGGCAAGCCCCGGTGCCGCCAGCCGGGACCCCGTCTGCTCTCGGAGTGGACGACTGGGCGCTGCGCAAGCGCGCCACCTACGGCACTGTGCTGGTGGATTTAGAGCGCCGCTGTCCGGTGGCGCTGCTGCCCGATCGCGAGGCGGGCACGTTGGCGGCGTGGCTGCGCGCGCATCCGGGTGTCGCGGTGATCGCACGCGACCGCTCCGGCGCCTATGCCAAGGGCGCACGAACCGGCGCGCCTGAGGCGGTGCAGGTTGCCGACCGCTTCCACCTGCTGCAGAATCTGGCCGAGATGCTGGAAGTGGTGTTCACCATCCATGCCAAGCACCTTCGCACGGTCGAGCAGGCCCGCCGCGAGGCCATGGGCAGAAACGGCAATCTTCTTCTCCCACCCGCCGAGACACAGAAAAGAGCCAGGCTCCTGGCTGGCGCGCGCCACGAACGGCGCAAGGCTCAGCACGAGCACGTGTGGACACTCCATCGCCAGGGCTGGTCGGGGGAGCGGATCGGCCTTCGCCTCGGCATCAGCCAGCGCACTGTCTGCCGACATCTGCGCAGCGAAGCCTTTCCCGAGCGCAGGATGCGTCGTGATGCGGGCCACAGCCGGATTGATCCGTGGCCGTCCGTCGTGATGGAGCATTGGAATGAGGGTCGGCGTAACGGCCGCACGCTGCTGCGTGAATTGCAGCGGCTCGGCTACCGGGGCTGTTATGGGACGCTGATGCACTATCTGCGACGCTTAAAGGTCCCGCAGGGGAGCACAGTGCCGGACAGATCCCGGCCGGTGCCAGTCGCGGTTGTGCCGCGCCAAGAGCTGACGCCACGCACCGCGGCCTGGACAGTGCTGCGCCGGGAGGAGAAGCGGAGCGCCCAGGACCGAGAAATGCTGGCCGAGCTGCGCCAGTGCAATCCCGAGCTGGATGAGGCGATCGCGCTCGCCGAAGAATTCGCCGCCCTGGTCCGAGGGCGCCAGCCGGAGCGCCTCGATCCCTGGCTGCAGCGGGCGCAGGATGGTACCATTGTCTCATTGCGGCGGTTCGCCAAGCGCTTGTCGGCCGATTACGAGGCGGTGCGTGCGGCGGTGAAGCTGGGCTGGAGCAATGGTCCGGTCGAGGGCCAGATCAACCGCCTCAAGATGCTAAAGCGCACCATGTACGGGCGCGCTGGCCTCGACCTGCTCGGCCGCCGCTTCCTGCTCGCGGCATGATCATCAAAATTTGGCCAAGAGCCCACTTAATCTTCAAAATGACAGGCTAGTCCCCTCCGTAGCCACAACGAGGGTACTACGCCTTATTCGATTTCGCTGGCTAGGCCAAGAGGAGTCGCGTAAGCGGATGTGAGTGACAAGACACGACACGAATGATAACGCTATGCTGCGTTCGGACCAGCTGGGCCCTCGCGAGAGGCGTGCAGATCGTGCGACGAGGTGGGAATGCCTGGACCGACCATTCTTGAAGACATGGGTCATCAAGGCACTGCGTCACACACAGTCCACGACAACGGCACCGAAACGTATTGGTTCAACGACGGCACTACCGCAACGTATGGTCTTAATGGACTGATCGAATCCACGGCAGTTGAGAAGATTGGTTTCGGTGGCGTCGTTGGTCCGGATCAGCAAGTCACCCGGGATGCTGATCGCAAGATCATCAACGTGCAGGATCTGTCAAAATCAGATTTCTCCTCCCCCACGAACACGGATGGAATCCCTTCTGAGAACGGCCAAACACATCACAATGAAGGGATGAAGGGAAATAAAACCTCGAGCGGAAGCACGAGTGGCGGGGCAGGCGATAGTTCAGCAAGCTTGAGCGCCGGAGGTGGGCCAAACCCCGCGCCAACACCCGTATTAAAGCCGCTTCTGGCTCTGTTCATTAGCTTAATTATCGCTCTATCTATAATAACCCTGACTACTTATCCACCCTCATCCGATTTGCGAGACCCAAACAGAGCTTTCCCGGTTATAACGTCACCGCCACCAGCAGTTGGGGTGTCGCCCCCTGCTGCTCAGCGTTTGCTTCCTCAGCAGTTTACGCCGTCTCCGACCGACAGCTTTTCGGACTGGATGACCTCGGAACGATATCAAGGGTATTTTGACCAGGTGACCCGCTTGGGATGGTTCCCCTCTGTAGTCGAAGGCCGCAATAGCAATGGCATCCGCCAATTTCGAGCGAAATTCGTGCGCGTTCATCCTGGCGTATCGTATTGGAGTCACCACAATTCATCCCCTGAATTCGTCAGACAGCGGAACGCAGAGCTAGCAGCTCAAGGGTACGTGCTCGTTCAGTCGCAATCAGCGCAAGATGCGGCAGGGGTTTTTGTGCAAGCCGTTTGGCGCCGACCGCAGTCGTCTTTGCAACAGTTCACGCCGTCTCCGACCGACGGCTTTTCGGACTGGATGACCTCGGAACGGTATCAAGGGTATTTTGACCAGGTGACCCGCTTGGGATGGTTCCCCTCTGTAGTCGAAGGCCGCGATAGCAATGGCATCCGCCAGTTTCGAGCGAAATTCGTGCGCGTTCATCCTGGTGTATCGTATTGGAGTCACCACAATTCATCCCCTGAATTCGTCAGACAGCGGAACGCAGAGCTAGTCGTGTCCGTCATTGATTCTGCGTCTATTTTCTGACTCGATGCCTCCGTCACCAACGACGGAGCGGGTTCATGGCCAGAAAAGAGATCGCGGTAAAGAAGTACATCGTGACACTCAGCGATGAGGAACGAGAGCAGCTCACCACCCTTATCCACAGCGGGAAACATCCGGCACAAAAGCTGCTGAAGGCCCGCATCTTGCTAAAAGCTGACGCCTCGGAGGGTGGTGCGGGCTGGAGCGACAGCCAGATCGCGGCGGCGCTGGAGACCAGTGTCGATACGGTCGCCAGGACGCGCCAGCGGCTGGTCGAAGACGGGTTCGAGGCCGCCCTGCTTCGCAGGCATTCGCCGAATTCAGCGCGGCGGCGCATCTTTGACGGGGCGGCGGAGGCCAGGTTGATCGCGTTGGCTTGCTCCAAACCGCCGGCCGGCCGGGCCCGGTGGACCTTGCAACTGCTGGAGGAGGCGGTCGTCGAACTGAAGATCGTCGAACGCGCCAGCGATAACACGATCGGCCGTACGCTGAAAAAAACACTCTCAAGCCGCATCTGAAACAACAATGGGTCATCCCACCGGACGCCAACGCCGCCTTCGTTGCCGCCATGGAAGACATATTGGACGTTTATCAAAGGCCGTGTGATCCAGAACGTCCCCTGGTCTGTCTCGACGAGACCTCAAAGCAACTCATTACCGACACGCGCGTGGCGATCGCGGCAAAACCAGGACACCCCGCCCGGTATGATTACGAGTACCGGCGCAATGGGACGGCCAATCTGTTCATGATATTCGCACCGCTGGAAGGCTGGCGGCATGTCAAGGTAACCGATCGCCACACAGCGCTCGATTATGCCCAGGTGCTCAAGGAATTATCCGATATGCACTTCCCCGGTGCGACGAAAATTGTGCTCGTCCAGGACAACCTGAACACGCACAAGCCGGCGTCGCTTTACCAAGCATTTCCCCCCGCCGAAGCCCGCCGCCTCGTTAAACGGTTCGAGTGGCACTACACACCCAAACACGGGAGTTGGCTGGACATGGCGGAAGCCGAACTCGCTGTTCTCTCCTCCCAATGCCTCGACCGCCGCATCCCCGATCAGCAGGTGCTGAAGGAAGAGGTCCAGGCATGGGAAGCTGTCCGCAACGGCAAGCACGCCAAGGCCGACTGGCACTTCACCACCGCAAACGCGCGAGTGAAACTCAAAAGGTTGTACCCCGCACTATGAACGACTTGGGCGACTAGCAGCTCAAGGGTACGTGCTCGTTCAGTCGCAATCAGTGCAAGATGCGGCAGGGGTTTTTGTGCAAGCCGTTTGGCGCCGACCTTAGATCGCGATAGAGGTAGACTGAACCAGCTCAGCGCGCCGACCCAAAATGGCAGGCTGGATTGACAGACGAGGCGCGAGGAAAACGCGGGGCGGGCCGACGAACTCGCGGCCGGCGGCGCCGACAATGGTGCGGCGACCCGGGCCGGAATGTGGCCGCCGTCGTCCAACTCGCCAACACACACCGCCCGGACCACCACACTGATCGGAACGGACTCGAAACGGTCGAACCGTCCTTCCCGGCTTTATTCTTGATAACAGATTTGATCGAGAATAGGGGTGGGGCAGGGGTCCACCGAGCAGGCCCCACGAGGCCGAGAGTTAGACAGGCGGCCCATTTGCCTGCGACGTGGTGCGATTAACGGGATTACCCGTACCCGCCGGGCCGGCATCCGAAATCCTTCCCGCAAGCAGCTGTCGAGCGAAGTGATGCTCAGCGGGGTTGACGTCGAGCTATTTCGATATATCTAAGTTTCGTTATATCGAAACTCTATCTGAGGCAAACTCTGATGAACGACCAATCTCCCCGCATCGACGATTATCACGCGCATGTCTATTACGATCGCGACAGCCGTGCGACCGCCGAGCAGCTGGCCAAGGTGGTCACCGACAAGTTCGCCGTCGAACTCGGCGGTTTTTTCGACGAGCCGATCGGGCCGCACCCCGTCGCAAACCTGCAGATCATCTTCTCGACGGCGGAATTCGCGTCGGTGGTGCCCTGGCTCATGCTGAACCGCCGCGGCCTTAGCGTGCTGATCCATCCGCTGACCGACAACTCGGTTCGCGACCACGACACCGACTGCGCGTGGCTCGGCACGCCGGTGCCGTTGAAGCTCCACGTCCTGAGCCGGGCTTATCGTCCCGAGCTTTTGCCGTCAGCCTGAATAGGGGAACCTGCGGATGTTCGGACATCGACACGGCGACCGTCACGCCCGCGGCGGCATGTTCGGCATGGGTGGCGGTCGCTTTGGCGGCCATCATCATGGCGGCGGTGGTCGCGGTGGCCGGCTCGGCCGGTTTTTTGACCACGGCGATCTGCGTTACGTGCTGCTCGGCCTCATCGCCGAGCGGCCGCGCCACGGGTACGAGCTGATCAAGGCCATCGAGGAGAAATTCGGCGGTATGTACAGCCCGAGCCCCGGCGTCATCTACCCGACGCTGACCTTGCTTGAAGAGCTTGGCTACATCAGGCCGGACAGCGTCGAGGGTCCGCGCAAACAGTTCGTTATCACACCAGAAGGGGCGGCGTTCCTCGCCGCCAACCAGGCAGTCGTCGACCAGATCTTCGCCCGCATGGCGGAGGTCAGCGATGTCTATGCCGGCGGCCCAGCGCCGGAAATCCGCCGGGCGATGCACAATCTCGAGGCCGCGCTGACGATCCGGCTCGGGCACGGTCCACTGACCGCCGATCAGGTGCGCGCTGTTACGGCCGTCCTGGATCGCGCCGCAAGCGAGATCGAGCAGAACTGACCTCCACGCGGCTCCAACGCGCCGCAGCGAGCGGCGGTATTGGGGTTTCGACCGGTTCCACGATTGGCATCGCTGCGAACCTCAACTGGCGAGACGTGGACTCGCACGAGACGGCCGCACGTGCTCGCCGAGTGTGCCGCGCACCAGCGCCAGAGCCGCCACTGCCCCGACCAGCGCCAGCGCACCGGCGACAACGAAGGCGGCGTTGAAACTGCCAGTTGCGGCAATGACATAGCCGGTCACGATCGGCGCCAGTAGGCCGAAGGTATTGCCGCCCAGGACAAGAAAGGCCGTAGCCCGCCCTGCATCGCCGGGCGAACGCAGCAGATCGGCGACCAGGGCGCCGTTGGCGGCCGGCCCGACATGGGCGGCTGATACCGCAATCGTGATCAGAGTGATGACTGCGGCGAGTGACTGGACAAAAGGGATCGCTAGGCCCGCAGCCATAAACAGCAGGCTGAGCACCACCAGATAGCGGCGGCTGCCGCCGCGCACCGCTTCGGCGGTGAGCATCCTGTCGCCGGCCCAATTGGCGACGACGCCGATAACGGTGGAGATCAGGAACGGTATCGCGGTGTAGATGCCGGAGTTCAAGATCGATAGGTGCCGTGCGGTTTGCAGGTAATTCGGCAGCCAGGAAATATAGAGATAGCCGGTATAGACGAGGCAGCCCTGCGAGATGAACAAGCCCCACATCGCCGGGCAGCGGATCAGCCCGAGATAGCCGACGCCGCTGTGGCTCGGCGGCGTGATGCCGGCGTCGCGCCCGGCGAGGATGTGGTCGCGCTCGGCTGGGGGCAGCCACCCGGTCTTTTCCGGTGTCGAGACCAGTGCCGTCCAGACCGCTACCCAAACAAATCCGACCGCGCCGGTGATGATAAAGGACCAGCGCCACGACAATGTCTCGATCAGCCAGGCGACGGCCGGCGCGCCGAGTGCAAGCCCGAGGGTGGACCCGCAAGAGATCGCGGCAATCGCGGTGCCGCGCTCGGTATAGGGCGACCATAACCGGACGCTGCTATAGGAAATCGGAGCGAACGGCGCCTCGCCGACGCCCAGACCGAGCCGCACCATCAACATTGCCACGAAGCTGCCGACCAGTCCGGTGGCCATCTGCGCTGTCGACCATACTACGGTCGCAACCGAGGCGATGACATGCGGGCCCCAGCGGTCGATCAGCCGCCCGCCGGGCAGCATCATCAGCACATAGGCCCACAGAAACGAGGAGAACAGATAACCGAGCGCAATCGGCGACAGCCCGAATTCGTGCGCTATCGGCTTGCCCGCAACCGACATGTTGACGCGATCGAGATAGGCAATGGCGCTGAACAGAAACAGCAGGAAAAAGACCCAATATCGGCGGTGCGTCGTTCGCATCGATGCGCTCCTCTTTTTTTCGTCGCCCGCGACAAGCGTGCGGTTTGGCGTGGCCACGCCGCGCATATTCATAACCCAGAGAAGCGTTTGTACGGCTTTTTGAGTGATACGGGGTGTCGGCTCACGAGGCGCTCGCCGACCGCTTCAAGCGGTCCGGGGGCCACCGAAGCATCGGTTCAGCAGCGTCCGTCGGGGCGAAGCGGCGGATCGCGGACCAAGATTTCAGTACGGCCGAGCAGAGGGACACCACGATAAACCCGCGCTGTGATGATGGTCGGCGAGGTCAGCTCTGCGGTCAGATTGTAAGTAATGCCGTCTTTCGGGTCGTAAAGCCAGCCGCTGGACCAATGATCCTGCCCACTAGCTTGCATTCCCCAGATGATTGTGAGACCGCATAAGTGCCGCTGACGCAGCGCCGGATCGGGGTTGCGATCGTCGAGATCAGGCTGCCCGGCCGGATTATCCGGTCGCAACAGCCAGACAATTTTACCGCAGAGCAAACCGCTACAGTCGAAGATCTGAAGGGCTACTCTATTGGCGAACATCCACGTCCCGCTTGGCACTGCGGATGATGCCGTGGTCGCGGCGACAGTCGTTAGCATCAGGATTGCGCAGGCGCCGCAAAACGACTGCTTTGCCATGACAGCATCCACGAGCAGAGTTTTATTGCTTGTTCAGAGGTCTCGTTCGCCTGCGTGGATCTCCACGTCGATCTCTGCCGGCGCTAGCTTGTCGGGCCCGCGCTGCTTGGCGCCAGTCCAGGCTTTCTCGAGCCAGTCAGGCGGCGGTGCCACAGTACGGATAAAATCTTGCACACTCATGATCACGACGGCGGGCTCGCCGCGACGGTCGACAATAAAGCGTTCGTTGTTCTTGGTGGCGAGATCCATAATCTGGCCGAACTGGGTTCGAGCGATGTGGGCGTCGATGCGGCGGTTCATGGCGACTTCCATGCATGAATTGATCAATTGATGCATTCATTAACGCTGTATCACTCAAACTTCAAGATATAAAAAGAGTGCCCCATAACAAGCTCACATGGGGTGTTTGAGGTCAAGGCCTGTTATTTCAGCATAGTGCTTTCTCTTTGCCGCTTGGATCCAGAGCGTGAGCCCGTCTTTGCCATGCGGTCCCGGTGACCGCATCACCTCACATCCGGTCGAGCGGTCGGGCTCGGACCATAATCCCTCATGCTCGAGGGCATCGGGCTCGGGGTGGCGGGACCATCCTTTTTCGCGGCATTTTGCGGCCATGGGGCAAGTCTCGGTCACCGCCCGCCCGGATCCGGCGAAGCCGTCGCGTTCAGCTTCGCGGGATGGCAAGTTGGGTTATCGGATCACGCCGCCTTGAGGGTGGCGCCCTCCGGAACGATGCCTTGCGTAACATAGCGCCACAGGGCGACGAGCAGCTTGCGGGCCAAGGCCACGATAGCGATGCGCCGGACCCGTCCCTTCGCGGTGCCGACCCGATTGTGGAACCAGCGGCTCAAGGCCGAGTTCGGCTGATGACGCAGCCAAAACCAGGCGATTTCGATCATGACGCGCCGCAAGCGGTGATTGCCGGCCTTGGAGATGCCCTGGTCCCGGTCGGTCCCGCCGCTCTGCCAAGGGCTCGGCGCCAGTCCGGCGTAAGCGGCTACTTGGCGCCGGTTGGTGAAGCTGCGGAACAACCCCTCGAGCCAGACAAGCGAGGCGAATTCGATCCCCACGCCCTTGAGCTTGATCAGCAGCGTGCTCGGGTTTGTCCGTTCCGTCGTCTGCGTGCGCACCAATGCGTCACGTGCCCGCTCGACGGTGGCGAGCTGGGTCGCCACCACGTCGATCCGGGCCAGCTCCCGGCGGATTTCGGCTTTGAGCCGTTCCGGCAGCGGGCGCCCATCGCCGGTCCGCAGCGCATCGAGACGATCGAGACGATCGGGCTTCAATGGATCGTATCCCCGGATGCCCTGCCCGCTGAGCAGTCCTTTGATCCGATTGGTGTGCTGGATACGCTCCTTGAGCAAGGTGCCGCGCTCCCGTGACAGGCGCCGCTGATCTTCCTCTTCCGGACTTGGCGGCCGAACCATGGAGCAGACCCGCCGCTCCCCGCGCGCCCAGGCCATCAGCGTCCGTAACAGGCTCACGCCGTCGATCGCATCCGTCTTGGCGCGCCGATGGCGCCGGGCAACCGCAATCGAGGCCGCGTCGACGACATGGCTCTCGATCCCGTTTTGGACAAGCAGGCGATGAATCCAAAAGCCGTCCAGTCCGGCCTCCTGAATGACCACAACCTTCACCGCGACGCCGCGGCGCTGCTCGGCTTTCGCTTTCAAGCGCGCAAGAAGGATGAGCAGCGAACCGCCGTCACCGCCGGCAACGATATGCTGGGAAAACTTCTCCTCACCCGGACTGTTGGCGGTCACCAGCCACTTCGCTTTGCTCAATTCGAGCGAGGCGAACAGCGTGTTAGAGTGATCTCGGACGGTAGTCTCGACAATGGTTGCGGGGGTCTCGGTCTGCATCGGGGGCCTCCATGCTGGTGTGTGGAAGCTCAGCCTACCAACTCAGGCGACCGTCCACCCGCATAGGATCTTTATGGGTCATAAATTCACCTTGGCATGATTATGGCCAAAATGCGCAAATTACGCGATAAGATCATATTGCGTAATAACAGTAATTCATGTATATTACGTGATATATGAAAGTGAGGGCATGCCATGGACACCCCCATCCCGGCTTCCGAGTTCACCCGCAATTTCGGCCGCTACCGCATGCGGGCACAGCGCGAAGCGGTTGCCGTCTCCAGCCATGGCCAGATCACCGGCTACTTTATTGGCCCCGACGACTATGAGGAGTTCAGACGCTTTCGCGAAAGCCGCCACAGCTTTGCCACTGCTGAGCTGCGCGAGGAAAAGATCGAAGCGATCCGCAGCTCGGACATGGATGAGCGGCACGCCGATCTCGACAAGCTGCTCGATCCCCAATAACGGAGGCCTATGCCAACCTCGAAATCCGAAATGGGGTTTGAGAATTCACGCCACAGGTCGGTGATCAACGCCATGGTCTATGTCCTATCCTGCCTCGTCGCCTATGCTTTCAGGCCAGGCAAGCCTTCCATCTCGCTCACAAGCTAACGCCTCGAGGCGTATCCATAGTTGGGGTTACTTACATTCGGCAACACCGCCCTGTCCCGCCTCGGTAACGATCAGATCCATCGGGATATCGAAGGGCTGAGGGTGGATCGTTTCGAGTTGCTGGAATTCAAATCCAACGCCGATGGCGAACGGGCGCGGCGTCAATGCCGCCAGCGTGCGATCGAAATAGCCGCCGCCATAACCAAGCCGATAGGAACTGCGATCAAAGCCGACGAGCGGCGCAAGAACCATCGCCGGTACCACGATCTCGCGCTTTTCTGGGATTGGGATGTCCCATACCCCACTGACAAGGTTCTCGCCCGGTCGCCAGGTGCGATATTCGAGCGGCCCACGCCTGTCGATAACCACCGGCAACGCCACCACCCGCCCAGCGGCGACAAATCTTTCGATCAGCGGTTGCGGGTCGAACTCGGCACGAAACGGCCAATAAACGCCGAGCACACCCGGCCGCTCAGTCAGCAATGATCGCAGCTCGGCGGTGATCCGCTCGCCCCATTCTCGCCGGACCGCGGGCGATAATCCCATGCGCCGTGTAATCAAGCGGGCGCGCTCTAGCCGACGCCAAGCCTTGACCTCGGTCGCATCCACTCTAAGCGCTCCGTTGAAATTGCGAGTGCTCTACCCAGCACTCTGTGGTTTTGATCTGTGCACTATTCGATCGCTCGACACATCGCGTCCGTGCTGTGGAAACGAGCAGCTACATCGATCGACTCAAGCGGTGCCGGCGTCATGGCCCGCAACGTTGCCGGCAAGGGCGATGTTGGCTTCGTGCGATTGCAGCATTTCGGCAAGATCGGCATGTAGCTGATCGCTGCGCACGCGGGGCAGTATTTCGCGAAGCTTTCGCACCACCCAGGCCTGGCCGCGATTGAGGAAGGTGATGCGCTCCCCAAGATCCGCTATGGCCATTGCCTTAGCGTAGAAAGCGCCAACCTTCAGCGATGGTGCTTCGCCGAGCACCCTGACGTGATCGGCCAACACGCCACACCAGTGTGCTTCGTCATGCTGAATGCGCCGCATTAACTCGGCGATCGGGCCACTGCCGGCAGCCCGTGCGCTATCGAGCGTGACCCGCGCCCCGGCGTGCTCGGCCTCGAGCAGTTCATTCAGCAAGGCGGTCAGTTCGTCCTTACCGATGTAGCCCATATAAGCATCGTCAGCCTCATGCATCGAGCAGGCGGGTGAGCTGAGCTTGACGGTTGCTTTGTCATTCGAGCGATTTGTCATTAAGCATCTCCTGCAACGTCACGGACCAGGACCGGGCGCGATAGCGGAAGGTCAGCCGCACGCGGCCGGCATCATCGCCTTCGCCGCGTTCGACCACCCCATAGACGATGCCGCGTTTCATCTCCCGCCAGAAGACGTCGGGCGTGAGGCCAAGCTTTTTGGCAACGAACTCTGCTTCGACGAGGACATTATTTTTCGAAAGCGTGATCGCGTTGTAGGTTTGCCCGTCAGTGAAGTAATCGCCGATTGCGGCGATCCGTGGCGCGACGTCCTCCTCACCGGACATCGTTTGCCTCCCGCCTCGACGGCAAGGTCAATGCCGGGCGCGCTCGCTTAAGGCTGATCTCTCCCTTGCGGGCCGCGATCCCCAGTTCCAGGCTATCGGCAATCCGCCGGGCCCGCCCGAGGAAGTAAGCCGCTGCAGCCGGCGGGCAGATGTCGCCTGCGGCCTCGGCGAAGATCTCCAGCCAGCGATCGAAATGCGGCGTATCGATAGGCAGGGGCAGGTGGGCCACCATCGGCTGGCCGTGATAGCGGCCACTCATCAGCACAACAGATGACCAGAATGCACAGATGCGGCTGAGATGACGCTCCCAGTCATGCACCTTGTTCTCGAAAATGGGTCCGATCAGCGGGTCGAGCCGGGCGCGGCCGTAGAAGGTTCGAACCAGCTGTTCGATCATCGGCCCGTCGATGCCGGTGCGCATGACGATGTCTGCGACGATCACATCGCGGCTGGGGAATGCGGCGTCCGTGGTAGCACTCATCCTTTGTTCTCGTGCGAGGAGCCTGAGAGAGGGCCGCGTGTTGCGTCCGAACATAAGATGTATATAATATGAATGTTCTAGTCAATCGCGGATTACGACGCCTCCGGCCGGAGAACATGTCATGCGTCTTACCCTGTGGACCGACTATGCATTGCGCACGCTGATCTTCGTCGGCGCGAAGCGCGGCGGGTTCGCGACGATCGCCGAGATTGCCGAGAGTTTCGATATTTCGAAGCCGCATCTGATGAAGGTCGTCAACAAACTGGGACGACAAGGCTATCTCGATACGGTTCGCGGCAAGGGCGGCGGGATAAGGCTGGCGCGTACGCCCGCCGAGATCCGCGTCGGGGGGATCGTGCGCGAGACGGAAGAAGACCTCGCCGTGATGGGATGCCTCGCGGAGACCGGGTTTTGCCGGATCGAGGAATGCTGTGTGCTGCGGCGCGCGCTCCACGAGGCCACGCAGGCCTTTTTGCAGATTTTGGACGGCTACACCTTGGCCGATCTTCTGACTCCAGGCGCGTGGCTCGCCCACAGCTTGGGTCTCCAAGTCGAAGCGCGGTCCCCCGAAACGGACCCGGGCGCTGCCAGTCATGGATGACGTCGTGATCGCTCGGGCGCTGCATGTTCTCGACATCGTTATCTGGATCGGCGGGGTCGCGATGGTGACCATGATCGTGCTGCCGGCTCTCCGGCGTGGCGATCTCGGCAGGAACCGGCTTCAGGTCTTCGAGGCCGTCGAGCGGCGGTTTACATGGCACGCCCGGTCCGCCAGCGTCGTTGTCGGGTTGACCGGCTTCTATATGACCGATCGATTGGATTTGTGGGGCCGGTTTCGTTCGGTCCAGTTCTGGTGGATGCACGCGATGGTGTGTCTGTGGCTGATATTTACCCTCGTTCTTTTCGTTGCCGAGCCGCTCTTTGTGCACCGGTGGTTCCATGCCAGGGCAAGAGCGGCGCCGGTGTAGAGGGCGGTCCAAATTCAGGCCACTCCGCCGCCACAAAATGCAGGCTTCGAGCGCTGATGGTTCCAAAGACCAAAAGGTTCTAGACGCCTGTCTTGTATGGGATTTTAGTGGCACACGTTCTGGGCCAGTGACCGCCGGGGTGGCCGGTTTTTCCTCCGCCGCGTGGCCTGAATTTGGACCGCCCTATACAATGTGTCTATGCAGGGCAAATTGGTCCTGAAATGCGTGTAAAGGTCTAGCGATCATCAACCATTTGAATAACTGCAACTGTAGTACTAAGAGCGGCTAGTCGGCGGCGGTCGCGGTGGCAGCGACCGCCACGAGCGGCGGGCGGCGGCGCTCCTCGCGCAACAGCAGCAGCAGCGGCACCGACGCGAGCGCGATCAACATCATCAGCTTGAAAGCGTCGATGTAGGCGACCATGGCGGCCTGCCGCGTCACCTCGGCGTTGAGTGCCGCCATCCCGGTAGACGTATTAAGGCTGAACGGCGCGGTCATATAGGGCGCCCGCGCGAGCGGATTGTCCGGACGCAGGCCCTCGACCAGACGCGAGTGAACCACCTGGGTGTTCTGGGCCAGTGTCGCGACCAGGACACTGATGCCAATGCTGCCGCCGAGGTTGCGCATTACGCTGCGGATCGCTGTGCCCTGGGTCAGGATGTGGCGTGGCAGGTTCGAAAGCGCGATGATGTTCAGCGGCACGAAGGTGCAGCCCAGCCCGAAACCCTGCAGCAGCCCGGAAATGATTACCGGCCTCATGCCCATCTGCAGCGAGAACTGGGTCATCTGCCACATCGACAGCGCGGTCAGCACAAAGCCGAACAGGATGATTATCCGGTTGTCGACGCGGTTGATCACCCGGGCGATGAAGAACATTGCCGCCATGCTCCCGAAACCGCGCGGCACGGTCACCAGCCCGGTGGTCAGCGCCGGATAGTTCATCAGGTTTTGCAGCATCGTCGGTAGCAGCGCCGAGGTGCCGGTCATGATCAACCCGACACAGAACATCAGCAGGGTGCCGGCCACGAAGTTGGCGCTCTTCAGCAGGTCGCGGTTGAGAAACGAGCGCTCGCCGGTGGTGGCCGTGTGGACGGTGAAAAGATAGAAGCCGAGCCCGGCGACCGTCGCCTCGATCCAGATCTCGCTCGAATAAAACCAGTCTTTCAACTCGCCGCGGTCGAGCATCAATTGCAACGCGCCGATCCCCAGGCTCAGCGTCAGGAACCCGACGAAATCGAACGGCTCGCGATGCACGTTGCGGGTCTGGCGGATGAAAATCAGGGCGCCCAGCGTGCACAGCACGCCGATCGGCAGGTTGATGTAGAAGATCCAGCGCCAATTGTAATCCTGGGTCAACCAGCCGCCGAGCGCCGGCCCCATGATCGGCCCAAAGATCGTGCCCATGCCGAACACCGCCATGGCATGGCCGTGGCGCTCGGGCGGGTTGATCTGCAGCAACATCGCTTGCGACAGCGGGATCAGCCCGGCCCCCGCCAACCCTTGCAGGGCCCGGAAGAGGACGAGTTCCCCAAGGCTGGTAGCGGCGCCGCACAGCGCCGATGCGACGGTGAAGCTGGCGACCGAGGCCAGGAACACGTATTTGATCCCGAAGCGGCCGGCGAGCCAGCCGGTCAGCGGCATCATGATGGCGCAGCACACGATATAGGAAGTCAGCGCCCAGGCAATCTGGTCGAGCGAAGCCGACAGGCTGCCTTGGATGTGCGGCAGAGCGACATTGAGGATCGTGTTGTCGAGGCCCTGCATGATGTTCGCTAGCATGATCGAGAGCGTGATCATGCCGCGGTTGGGGACTGGGGCGAACGCCTCGCCCCTCACTGCCGAAGCTCCCAGGGCGGCATCATCCCGGGAGGCAGCGCCTCACTAGCGCCCGGCTTCCTTTCCATCATCGGACTTGATCTGAGGATCGCGAGGAGAAGGGGGTAAGGTCAAGGCCTCTCGGGGCGGTGCAGTAACATATCCAACCGCCGCTGAGCTCTGGACCGGAGGTCACGCTGGGAGTGCTGACGGCCTTCATGCTCGGACTCGTACTTGCGGCACGATGATAAGGCCTCGGGTGGATCACCGAACGGCTCCGCGCTTCGGCCAACACTTGGGCGCGCTCGCGGCACAGCTCTTCTATGCGTGCCCGGATCGTCGAAAAATCGTCAACGACGCGCGGTCTGGTCACGTTTCCTCCGTTTTCTTGTGGTCCTGATATCGATTAGCCGACCGCGGCAATCGGCTCGATCAGGCTGAGGTCATTGCCTTACACGTTATCGACGCGCACGCTCACTGGCCAGCAGATCCTTACCACCCATCAGTTTGAATCATTCCCCAGAGTGGTGGCAGTGGGAGACAAAACTGGATCATTCGAGCAATGCATCTCAGCCCGCGGGTGAACCAGGACAGTCTGCCCCGATGGAGATTTCTGGGCTGACGAGAGGGGAATTTTTTCATCGGCGGAGGGATTATTGGTGGCGTCCCATAGGCCGGTCGACACCGCAACGTGGAGCGCCAGGCTCATCATCATCAGCAGGCGCGCCAGGCGGTCTGGGCGGCGCAATTGGCTTTGTTCAAGGCCAGAGCCGCATGACTTGAAGTCGGAGACCATCGGCTCGATGCCCCACCGCGCCGCATCGTCGAGGGTGGTCAGGTCGCCCGGCTTCTCCGATATCGCGATCAGCCATGGTTCGTCGTGGCCAGGATCGCGGACAATGCCAATGTTGGTGACGACGCGGCGATGGGTCAGTTCGACATTGCTCAGGTCGCACCCGCTTCTGCCCGCGTGCTGCGCCAGCTTGGTGCTGCAGTGCGGATTCCGACGATGTCGCCTGGTCATTCCGAGATCATGTCGCTCGCTGTTCCGACATGATGTCGCCCGTTTGAGGCGTCCCTGCTGGTGGCTGGTTTTGTGGCGAGAAGTGAGCTGCTGGTCAACCTCTGAGAGCTGATCTTGGTCGGGTTCGTCGCAGGCTTTCGCTGCGGATAGAGAGTTATTGCGAACAAGTCTTTGCTAAGGCACTTGAGCAGGTAATCGATAACCTGGAGGAAGCGATGGTACTTAGCAGACGGTCTTTCATGTTAACTGGCACAGCGACGGCAATAGGGTTTGGCTCGGGAGCCGGTGCGTCCCGCTCCGTCGCGGCGGAGCCGATCCGCTACCCCGATCCCAACCTGAAGGTGCTCGATCCTCGCTTTCAGCCTCTCATACTCACCAATGCTGCTGTGGAGCGGATTGCCACCGGCTGCCGCTTCAACGAAGGGCCGGTATGGTTTGGCGACGGCCACTATCTTTTGTGGAGCGACATCCCGAACGACCGCATCATGAGATGGGATGAGGAAACCGGCGACATCCGCGTGTTCCGCAAGCCGTCGAACTACGCCAACGGCAATACCCGCGACCGGCAAGGCCGGCTCGTGACCTGCGAGATGGATGCCCAGCATGTCACTCGCACCGAATATGATGGCGCGATTACCGTGCTAGCCGAAAGCTTCGAGGGCAAGCGGTTGACCGGTCCCAACGATGTCGTGGTCAAATCGGACAATTCAATCTGGTTCAGCGATAACGGCGCCGGTACCCGGGGTAATTATCTCGGCCACGTGGCACCCCAGGAATTGCCGTATCGCGTCTATCGGCTCGATCCTGCGACCAAGCAGATGACGATTGCTGTTAGCGACATGAAGCGGCCGAATGGGCTCGCCTTCTCTCCCGACGAAAAGCTGCTCTACGTCGTCGACACTCCGGGCGCATTGGGACCGCGAACAGTTCAGGTCTATGACGTTGTCGACAACGGCACCAAGACTGCGAATGGGCACCAGTTTTTTAACGCAGAGCCGGGCGGCACCGATGGCATTCGCGTCGATGTCCACGGCAATCTGTGGTGCGGTTTTTCCGGCGGCGAGAAAGAGGATGGGGTGGCAGTCTTCGCCCCCGACGGCAAGATGATCGGCCGCATCATGCTGCCCGAACGCTGCGCCAATCTGTGTTTCGGCGGGCGCAAGCGCAACCGACTGTTCATGGCCGCGAGCCAATCGATTTATGCGGTCTATGTCGAGACTCAGGGTGCTGTCGGCGGGTAACTAGGCCGCGTCAGATCTCCGGGCCGTGGTCGCAAGGGTTTGCGGTGCACCACAAAGCATCCGGTTCTGGCGGTCGTGCAGCGGCCCAGCGCGATCACACAAGGGGCACCGGCCGGCGATACCGGGACCGCGGTGGTCGCCAATCTCTCGATGGATGAAGTCGAACGCGTGCTCGGCAGAGGTCGACCCGCGGGCCTACTTGATGAGCGATGAGTGGAAGGCGTTTGTCGCGGTTGATCAGAGTTTTGTCGCGCACAAGACCGTTTAGCATGCGCGGCGCGAATATGTTTGTGGCCCGGTTCACGCAATTCGGTCGAGGACTTCAATCTGCGGGTGCAGCGTACGATGGCCGGCATCTTTCATCATATCAGCCCCCGAGCATGCCAACCTCTATTTTCATGAAATCGGCTTTCGCTGGTCGCAACGCATCGCCGCAGGCGAGGTCGTCCGCCGCACCCGGCATGGCCGCGAGAAGACCCGAATCCTGTGGTCACGGGTGCCGCCGGCACTCCAGTTGCCGCAGGTCTTCCGGGCCGCGGTCAGCCGGGAGATGCGGCGGACCCGCATTGGCGGCATCGCCATCAAATCCGCTGTCGCTGCCTTTGGTTGATAAAAGCGACGTGCTATCCTGCCCTTTCGATGTCGTGACTCGAGATTTCGGCGAGTCGGGACACACCGAAATCTGAGTGTAGTTGCCGATGGCGTCGAGGATCATCATTCCTTTCGGGTTGGCGCCAAACCCTGGCGCTTACCGCCATCCTGAAAGGTCGCCTCGTGCGCCGTCGGGACCCACACCCCCACCAACTGGTCTCGCAGCGATTTCTGCTAGCCAAAGGTGTCGGCCGGCAGCACGACGACGGTCAACGCGCGATGGCACAATAATAGCTGATACGACGGAGCGTCATCGCAGCCTCCATAAAGGGCACCGCCGCTACGGGCGTCTGCCTATGCCCGCTTCGCCACCTCGCCCCAAGAATTACGAGCGTCTTTCCATTCCCCTCGTTCGGCATAGGTTCACTTGAGCTGGTCCGCCACCTTGTCGAGCCCGGCCTGAACGCACGGTTCGTCGACGCCGGGCGACCCGGACGCGGCGGCCCCACCGATGACTTCGTTCCCTACCTTGATCGGCAGCCCGCCGGGAATGGCAATGACATTAGGCAGGGTCACCTGTTGGCGGACGACCGGGTTGTCACTGGCGAAGCGCTTTGCGTATTCGGTCGTTGAGACGCGGAAGCTAAGCGCGGTATAGGCCTTGCGTCGCGCATTTTCCATCGTATGCGGACTGGCATTGTCACCACGCAACGCCACGATGACCTCGCCGGCACGATCGACCACCACGGCGGACACCCCGTACCCCTTTGCAGCGCAACTGGCGACCGTCGCCTCGGCGATCGTTTTGGCGATCGCATAGGAGAGATCGCGATGGGTGATCAGCTGGGCGTAGGCGGGGGAGGCGAGGACGCCGATGAGGCCGATCAAGGCGGTACGGGTCAATGACAGGAGCATGTTGCGTTCTCTGGTATTGGTAGGCTGGTTCCCGGAGCGCGGCGAACGGCACCGGCCGCCGAGACAGCCCGCTCCTATGGTCGCTCTCCGGGTGCTCCCCACGCCGGGGCCGATTCTGGGGAAAGGATCAGGCCAGCCGGTAAACACGTTTTGCGTTGCCGCTAAACAGCGCTGCCTTCTCGGATGCCGAGTATCCGGCCGCCAACCGTTTAAGGGCGTTCCACAAGATCGGATAGCTCGAGCTGGCGCCGTCGGGCGGAAAGTTGCTCTCGAACATCCCGCGATCCACTCCGAATGCCGCAATGCAGGTTTCGATGTAGGGCTTGTAGGTGGTCGCCAGCTCCTCCGAAGAAGGCGGTTTCTCGCGCGTATAGAAGTCGAACATCCCGATTGGCATGCCGAGACCGCCGAGCTTGATGACAACGTTCTGGGATTTTGCGACCTCGGTGATGCCGGCCTTCCATTGCGCAAAAGTCTCGGCTTTCTTGTCCTTGTAAGGCCCGATCCCGAGCGGCCCGCCGACATGGTTGAGGATGATCGTGGTTTGCGGGAAGGCGCGGGCGAGGTCGGCAAGCTCAGGAAGCTGGGGATGGTAAAGCCAAGCCTCGAAGGTGAGGTTGAGCGGCGCCAGACGCGCAAAACCGGCGCGCCAGGTCGGATCGAGCATTTGCCCCTTGATTGGATTGGTGCGCCCCTTGGGGAAGGCATCGCTATCATCCCGAGCGACAGAATGGCGGATGCCGCGAAAGCGGCCGTCCCCGGCAGTGATCTGAGCCTCCAGCACTTTCGCGACCCCGTCGCCGAGCCGCAAATCGGCATGACCAACAATAGCGCGGCAGAGCCGGGTCGGACCGTACTGGCCGCTCGCGCTCATCGCCGCCGTCCCGTTGACGAACTCGGTTTCCCCAACGAACTTCATTTCGGGTGGGCCATCGGCGCGGTACATCGAGCCGCACTCGATGAAAACGGTCTCGGTGATTTTGTGGCCGCTGCCGACGTCGGCGAGCAATTGGTCAAGGAGAAAACGGTTGCCGGGGTGATCCCATAGGTGATGGTGGGGATCGACGATCTCCAGTCCCGGCTCGATGATCTTCTCCTGCGTCAGAGCAAGCCAGGCCGGAGTGGGATAATGCGGATTGTACGATGAATTGGGCGCCGTACCGGTGCTAGTTGGTGGGGTGTTCTGGGCGAGCGCAACGCCGGACGAGAGAGCCGCCCCGCTTAACAACCCGGCCGTCCCCCTCAGTAAGTTGCGGCGCGATAGAGATGGTCGTCGAACCGTCGTTTCCGTCATTGTCGTTCCTCCCAAGACGGCTAATTCCCCGGTTGCCCGAGGTGATCGGTCGATGGTCCGCCTCGTGCCTCTGCGTGGCAATAAAATTTGAGCGCACCGCCAGCCAGCGATCGAAGCTCCGAGCGACATGAGAGCTCCCAGGGCTATCGCATTTGCATTTTGCCGAACTGGGCGAGGAGGCGGGTTAGGAAGGTGTCGTCCAAAGCGGCGCGCATGCGCTTTCCCTTTATGGACCCCTTGGAGCCTTCGAGTTTGGCAAGGTTTAGAGCAAGGCGCCGCAGCAGGGCGATATTTTGCGGGCTGTGATCCTTGCGGTTCCTGGCTTGGTCTTCGTTCATGATCACGTCGAGGACCCAATGCAGACCGTTTTCCACCCCCCAATGGGCACGTGCCACCGCGCCGAAGTGCTCAGCGCTTAGAGGGGTGCTCAGCAGATAGTAGGCGGTCTCGGTCGTGATCTTGGCGCTGACCTCGCGGGTCCGGAGCACGCGGCCAATGGCAGCCAGCCCGGGCCAGGCATGTCGCTCTTGCAGCCAGGCGATGTCCGTCGAGACCAGACTGGTTCGGGTCTCGATGCGGCCGTGATCGCCATCGACCGTGGTATGGCCAATCTCGGCGGCGCGGGCGGGATCGTCGAAGAAGCAGCGGACATCGTCGTGCAGGCTGCCCTGGTTACCCTTCAGTGCGAGCACATAATCGCCACCCTGCTCGATCACTTTGGCGGCTATGGCGCGCTGACAGTTGAGCGCGTCGGCGGTGACGATGCAGCCCTTGAGCGACAGCAGCGCCAGCAATTTCGGCACCGCTGTGATCTCGTTGGACTTGTCGTCGACCTTCACCTGACCAAGCAGCAGGCGCTGCTCAGCGGACCAGGCATGGACCATATGCAGCGGCGACTTGCCCGTGATGCGATCAAACGAGCGCCGCAACGTCTTGCCGTCGACGGCCACCACGCCCCGCAGGCTCTCGGCGAAACGCTGCATGAAGCGGGTGAAGCAGGTCTCGAACGGCTTCGGATCGAGCAGGCGGAACACGCGGCTGAAGGTGTCATGGCTGGGAGTGCCATGACACAGGCGCAGAAATTGGCGCAGGTATGGTGCTTTGATCTTCCCAAACAGCGCCATGTCCGAGCAATCCTCGCCGCCAGACAGCAGAGCGCAGAGCGCGATCAGCAACAGTTCATGTAGATCGTGGCGGGCATTGTTCTGTCGTGGGTCCACGATTTCGGCAAAGCAAGCGACGAATTCTTCCATAGGGCGGCCTCAGCGCTGGATCGAATACCGAGACTCCAGCTATATCCCCTCCGCCGCAACGCCCGCGTTCAAGCGCCAGCGCCATATGCGATAGCCCTGTGAGAGCTCCCTCCTTTTCTTTATAGAATTAAATTGCTACAGCAAAGAGCGGAATACCGTGCCCGGCGGCCTCGAGATAAGCGCGCAATCGCGCCGTGATCTGCGGATTGGTCGCTATGCGTCGCGGCGGCCGCCTTTGCGCGATACGCGCAATGAATCATCGCCGCGGTTCTGGTGCAGATCGCCGACGGTGAGTGCCGCGATCTCAGCGCGCCGCAAGGGGGCCTTAAATTCTGCCGAGAATTCGCCAATCGCATCCGTCGGCGAGCGCCTCACCAGCCACGGCCGCTATGTGACGTTCCAGATGGCCGAGGTGGCGATGGCGCGACAGATATTTGGGGACACCCTTGTCACTGATCGCTCGGCTCCAGACGCCACCTGTTAAACGGATTTCGTTCTGCCGACTGGCGATAACCTTGTCCCGTGATACCGGAAATCGACATCTCGTGTGCCGCGACCCTGATACTCCGGCGCTATGCCGACAAGGCCGAGGAGTAAAGCGCCGCGCGCGCCGATCAGCTCTCGACCGAAGGTGATCACGACGGGACCGCGACCTGGCGCCGAATCACTGAAGCCGTCCGGCAGCTCGCTAACATGACACCAAGCGGCCCGGTAAACTGAACTTCAGGGCAGGGGAGGGCCGCTGCCTTCCAACCGCACGACCTACCCTTTAAAAGCAGTTCCGGCCCTGCCCCCGCGTTCGGGTTTTTTGAGAATAGAGCCGCAGGGTGGACCAGCGCCATGCTAACATCAGGCCCGTGCCGTCTGGGCAGGTTTTGCCGCTGTCGCGGGTATTCTTCTCCTCAAATACGGTTGAATCTCGGTCAGCCCCTGTCAGCCCCTAAACTCGCTCGGAGGTTCCCTCGTCACCAATCCCGATCGATGCGCAATCGCCTGATTCATGGTTGTTTAGATATTGATCTTTAGATTGCTGAGAAGGCCGCGGGCAGGAGCCGCCGCAGCTCCTCCCGAGACCCCGAGACTTCGGGCTTTCGTCGGGCAACGGTACGACTAACAATGGCGCCGTTATTGATCCCCTCAGCTGGACTTTAGCGCTTTTGAGGGGAGCTGGGGTGCGTTTGTAAGCGAAAGGTTGGCCTATTTTCGCTTGAAGCGGACGAAGTCCATTGCTCCCGTGGCCACGGCGGCGCGATAGATGCCGATGGCAAGACGGGGGTCCCCAGCAAGGGCCTTTCCTTGGAGGCTTCTCAAAGCAGGGGCTCTGATGGACACTTCTTCCATCAGCTCCGCGCGTGTCATCAGAGCCGGGATGATCGGCACAATGACGCGAGCCGTCATTGCGAAGCGGTCGGGTACGATGAGGCGTGCGGCCATCTCCTGTCCCGGCCGCACGTTCTTCGCTAGGGCCTCGTCGATTAGCCAGATCTCCTCGTCGCGCAGCAGGTCGCGCAAGATCAGACCGGTAGTTTCGTGGTGCCGCTCAATGTGCCAGAGCGAGAAACGGGCATGGCGCATGGCCTCGAGCACGATCGCTTCGTCGGAGCCAGGCGCAAAACCTGCAGCTCGGGCGTAACGGTCGAGCGGGTGTGGGCGGCCCAACCGGGCCAGATAAATCGCCAGATCCTCGGCGAGCACAATTTCATATTCGTTGTCCGATATCACCGTCCTGCCTTGCGTCAGATCGATCCGCCTGGCCCAGTCGAGCAGCACGTCGGCAGCGGTGATGTCCAGGACAGCCTCGTGCTGTTCCTTGCTGATCTGGCGCAGGTGACGATAGCGGGACAAGATCTCGGCACGGGTCACCGGAGGCAGCCCTGGCGGCGACATCGGGCTGACAGGAGGTTGTCGCGCGAGCAGACGCGACGGCAGCCGGGAGAGTAGGCGGCGAAGTGGTCCCTGTGGCAACCCGGCCATCTTCCCTCCTTTCCCTCAAGACGAGGCGCGGTATGGCCTTTTGGGGGAGTGGCTCATGGCGAAGGTTGATGCATCCGGCGGCATCCGGGCAATGGAGCTGTGGCTGCTGCCGTTCGCAGCGATGTTTACGCGGCCCTCATGGCTGAACGCGGTGGCGCTGACGAGTGGAGCGTTGCTGTGCCTCAACCGACGGACGGTGTGCGCCGCCCTGCGGGCGGTGGACGGCGCCGCGGACAAGGGGTTCAGCCGGTTCCATCGGTTCCTCTCGTGCGCGCAGTGGTCGGGCCTGCAAGGGGCGAAGATCCTGCTTGGCCTGCTGCAGAAGGCGTTCGTACCGGATGACGAGCCGTTGGTCATTGCCGTGGATGACTCCGTCGAACGGCGACGCGGCGCCAGGATCCGCGACAAGGGGATCTGGCGCGATGCAGTGCGCTCGAGCCGCGGTTTCTTCGTCAAGACCGAGGGCTTGCGGTGGCTGTCGTTGCAGGTGGTGGTCAGGCCCGGTTTTGCCAGACGCACATGGGGGCTGCCGTTCCTGACGATCCTGAGCCGCTCAGAGCAGGTTGATACCAGGCGGCAGCGGCGACACCAGACACTGCCGGAGAAGGCTGCCTGGGCCATGCGGCTGGTCGCCCGCTGGTGTCCGGGCCGACGGCTGGTGATGGTGGCAGACGGCGCCTACGCCAGCCTCGACGTGTTCTGGGCGCTGCGAGAGCGCGCGGTGTGCGTGGCGCGCTGCCGCCTGGACGCACGCTTCTTCAACCCGCCCCCGCCGCGCAAGAAAGGCCAGAAAGGCCGGCCGCGTGTACGCGGCACCCGCCAGTTGACGCCGCGGACGCGGGCGGTGCGGAAAGCCACCGAGTGGGTGCGCATGACCATCCCGGGATGGCAGACGAAGGACGGCAGGACGGAGCGGGCGGTCGATGTCGCGACCGGCACGGCGCTATGGAGCGCGCACGGCAAGACTATGCCAGTGCGCTGGGTGCTGACTCGGGACCCGACCGGGCGCGCCGAGACGCGCGTGTTCGTCTGCTCCGATCCCGCGCAATCAGCGCTGCAGATCCTGACATGGTATGCGAGGCGCTGGGCGGTCGAGCCCACCTTCCAAGAGACCCGGCGCCATCTCGGCTTCGAGACCCAACGGCAGTGGTCGGATTGGGCCATCCACCGGACCACGCCGTTGCTGCTCGGTCTGTTCTCGCTGGTGACGCTGTGGGCGGCCAATCAGGCCGAAAGGACCGGTACGCTCGCGGTGCTCGGCGCTGCCTGGTACCGCAAGCCGGATCCGACGTTCGCGGACTGTCTCGCTGCTGTCAGACGGGTGCTGTGGGCGGAGGAGGCGGTGAGCCCGATCCTATGGCGGGACGATTATCCAACTTGGCGCGCACGCGCACGAACCGCCGAAAATCCCAGGCCCTTGGAGCAGCGTCTGGCAGAGCTGATGTCCTACGCCGCTTGACCTCCCCAAAAGCGCCAAAGTCCAGAGGAACAATGATGCAAAAATCGGTTGCCTTTGACGGATTATCGGCAACCGGATTTCGCACGGCGCATGTGATTGATCTTGTTCCGGCAAGTTTCTGTCGCACAGACGTTCGTTTGCGCAACACTCCGTGCCCTTGGCCGTTTTGAGCGCTACCGGCTAACCGGGCCCAATAAGCGCCTTCGCGCCCGTGTGAAACGATCACCCCGCTTGTGCCGGAATGCGGACAGCTTACTTGATTGATCGTCACGATGGAGCCAAAGTTGGCGGCGGCCCCCGTAAGGGCGATCCTCAACCAGCTGGTGCCGGGTAAGAACTACGGCTTCGCCAAGATTGTCGACGGCGAAGGCACCGGCATAACAGCACTGTGCCTGGCCGAGGTCGAGCACACCCTCGTTCCGCTCGGAGAACCCTTTGAATGCTTCATCGAACAAAACGCCAATGGCTGGCGTGTTAAAGGCCTCGCACGCGAATTCCTCAAAGACGTCTCAGGGTGTATCCGCAAAAACCCGAAACGCAAAGGCTACACCGTTATACCGTCCAAGGAGAGCGGCGCCCCGTTCACCCAGGCCTTTATGCCGGAGCACCTGCTCTGGAAGGCACGCCTTTCCGACATAGCCGACGGCGAAGGCGTCATCGTTGATGTAGAGCCGGACGATTCAGGATGGACCGTCAGCCGCCTCGCCGCACCGACCGCCCAAGATGTCTTCGCCGACGCCCGTTCCCGGCAAGTGGTCGCCGCCGCCGTCAATCCATGGCCGGCCAATCCGCGGCATGCCCCAACGTATCTACGCTGCTGGGACCCCTCGACGCATCTTGCCATCGATGTCGTGGCCCGGTCCGCCTTGATCCGGCAGGCCGGGCTTGTTTCTCTTGCCGAAGCGGATGATTTAGGCCCCGATCTGGCCAAGGGCGCGGAGGAGGAGTTCGACAGCATCGAGCAGCGGCTGACAACTGCCCCCTATCAAGAAGCCAGGACTATCAAGCCGTCACGCCTTCTCCTTGAAATCGTCCCCCAACAGGCAAAGGACACGGAACCCCCGCGCTGGTACGCCGCGAAGCTTTTGCGGCCGCGGGCCAACCGGCTGCCGGCGGTCCCCGAGGAAATCGTTGACTGGGTGCAAGGCGAGATCCTTGAAGAGCTTTCGCCGTCGGCGGACGGAAAGCTCCGCGGCCTTGTCGCCTATGACGATCCACGCATCGGCAAGGGCGAGGTGCTGCTGCAACCCTTCCATGCCGAGCGCGCTCCAAAGGACTTCATCGCCGGCGCCAAGGTCATCCTTGGTCTAAAAGCCTACGACAATGGCTGGTCGCTCGACCGGGTCCATGTCTTCGATCGGGTCAAACCGGCTGCGGCATGAGCGAGAGCGCTTTCCGCAATCTGATGCGCAACCTGTTCGGCCGCCCGCGCGCTGGCGGCGAGGAGCCGACGGTCTTATCCGATCATGCGCCACCACGGGTTCCCGCAATCGACACCCGGCTGCTCCTCGGTTATTGGCAGGCCGCCCTGACGACCGTCGATTTTCGCAAGCTGCGGGAGGAAGCGAAGAAGGCGCCGAAACCTGTTATTCCGCTCGACGAGATCGCCGGCTGGGGGGCCGACGCCGATGCCGCGGAGAACATCGATGGCCAGATCGAGACGCACCCGGTCCATGTCGTGATCGCGGCCTTCGCGCTTCACCGCAGCGGCAAACCCGGGCGCCTCTACGATATTTTGATGGCCATTCCAGCCACAAGCCTGGCTGGGCAAGGTATCACGGCCCGTGACGTGCCGGTGTTCAACCCGGATTACCTCGAGGGACGTCCCGGCGGCCGCTTCAAGATCGGTACGCAGGAAGACGCCGCTTCATGCCTGAAGGCACGGCTCGAGCGGCTGGTTGCGGACGGCACCGCAAGTGATGCTTTTGCCTGGCCCGATCTGTGCGGTGCCGCTATCGGCACACTCATCGATCTGCTCGGCTGCAGCTCGGCCGAGGCTCTATCCGCCCGGATCGCAGAATTATACGGCAAGCCCGCCTCTTCGTTCTGGCGGGCGCTATCTATCTGGCACAGACATCGTCTGCGACCGCCGCCATCGACACTGTTTACGGGTCCCTGCTCCGCGAATACGATCAGCTCCGCCCCGAGATCGCCCTTCTCCACCGTCTCGCCGCTCCGCCAGAAAAACGCCGCGATGGCCTTGCGGAAGGCAGAGCCATCTTCTCCGGCAACATCGACAGTTATGCCGGCGGCAAACGCGCGTGCGATCCGCTCGACGACGCGCAACGGCGTGCGGTGTGGTCGGGCCTCGCCCTGAAAGAGAGGGAAATCCAGGCCATCAACGGCCCGCCCGGGACCGGAAAAACCTCAATGCTGCGCGGTGTAGTCGCCAGCCTATGGGTGAATGCCGCCGTCAAGGGCGGGCCATGTCCGGTCATCATGGCGGCCGGGGCGACCAATCAAAGTGTTACCAACGTCATCGAGGCCTTCGGACGCGCGCCGCATCCTGACGAAAGTTATCGGCTTGGCCAACGCTGGCTGCCGGAGCTCGTCAGCTTTGGCGCTTACCTGCCGGCAAAGGGCCGGATTCAGGATAATGCCGAGGATTACCGGGATTTTCTGGTTCTCTACGAGCCGGACGAAGCGGGTTGGTCTGCGCTCTATCGCTACTACCAGCGCCTGCCCGATATCCTCGATCCCGCCACATCGCTCGATCTCGAACCTGCCTGGCTGTCCCGGGTCAAGGAGGCCGGGCTCGGCGAGCACCAGGAGATCGAAGCCGCCATAGAATCGATCCGCGAACGGCTCGGCCGGCTGGCCGGGGCGATCGCCGGGCTCTCCCGGCATCAAAAGAAAGACCTTGCCGCGGTTCATGAAAGCCTCGCGCAAGGACAGCCGATCTGGTCCGACCGCCGCATCAAACTGGTCGACACCTTTCTCGCCAGGCCGGCGGCCGGCGAAATCGACGCGGTCCTCGATCTGACCTTGAGAACCGATGCCTTTATGTTGGCCGCCCATTACTGGGAGGGGCGCTTTCTGCTCGCCCAGCGCCGCCGTCTGTTGACCCGGCATCCTCTGGCCCTTGCCGATATGCTGCAGCGCCTCTGCATGTTGACGCCATGCCTCGTTTCAACGCTGCACCACCTGCCCGCCGTGCTGCAAACCGATCCCCGGACAATCCCGGCGGACGATCCGCGCACCCATCTCTGGTCCGGGATCGACCTGCTGATCCTCGACGAAGCCGGCCAGGCTCCGCCCGAACTCGTCGGCGCATCCCTTGCCCTTGCCAGGCGTGCGCTCGTGGTCGGCGATATCCGGCAGCTCGCCCCCATCTGGTCTCATGACAAACTTTCCGATTATGTGTTAGCCGACAAGACGGGATTGTCCGAAGAGAACCTCAAAGACATCGTCGCCGCCCGCCGTTCCGTTGCCAATGGCAGCGCGCTGGCCATGGCGCGTCTCGTGTCCCAGGCATCGGATCCCGACGATGATGGGGTGACGTTGCGGTTTCACTATCGCTGCCCACGGACCGTCATCAGCTTCTGCAACAGTCTTTGCTATGACGGCATCCTGAATATGCGCAAGGAGGATCCCGAGCAGGATCTGCCGCCCATGGGGTGGGTCGAGGTCCCCGGCACCGCCGATAGCCCTGGCGGTTCCTGGCGTAATCAGGCCGAAGCCACGGAGATGGTTGCCTGGATCGTGGAAAGCTGGCCCAAATGGCGGCAGAAGTTCGCGGGCCGGCAGCCGAAACAGATTGTGGCCCTGATCACCCCCTATGCCGCCCAGGCCCGACTCCTCCGCAAATTGACCGCCGATGCTTTCGATGTGGCCCGGGCGGACCGGCCCTCCATCGCCTGGCCCACCGCCGAGGAAGTGAAAAAGCTTGTCATCGGCACGGTCCACAGCCTGCAAGGCGCCGAGTGCGAAATCGTGTGCCTGTCGTTGGTCGAGGGGCCGGACAAGGTGAACAGCTTCATCGACCGCGACACGACCCTGATCAACGTCGCCGTCTCGCGGGCGCAATCCGCGTTCATCGTATTTGCCCACCCGCAGCGTCTTTTTCATCCGCACGCAAACGCCCAGGGCGCAGCACCCTTTCACCGTCTCGGGCGCTACATGCGGGAGCATGGACAGCGCGTCTATCCGACCTCGCTGGTGATCATCGAAGCCGGCGGCAAGCAGAATAAGATCGAATCCATTCTCGGCCGCGATCGCCTGGTGCTCGCGACCGGCGGCGCCATCCAGTCCATCAAGCTCGGCGACGTGGATATCGAAAGCGGTTTCATCCCGGCCTTCACCCCCGAGAAGCCGGAAGTTATCAAGCGCATCATCGATGAGGCCCGCAAGCCCGGCATCAAGGAGATCATCCTGATGCCGGATGCGGATCGCATGGGGGAATACATAAGCTGGCACGTCGAGAGATGCCTCAAAGCGGCCTCGGTCGGCGTGCCGGTCTCGCGCGCCCGGCTCGGCGCGTTCACGCCGCCGGCCGTCATGGCGCGAATGCAGGAACGCGGCTCGATCAACCGCCATCTCGTCTCCGCCGAGCTGGTCCGTGACATCATCGACAGCATCGCCGGCGCGCGGCTGAGCCGGGCTGTAAGGAAGGGGGTGCCGGGGCCTGAGCTCGATAAGCTCATGCAAGAGCTCTCCGGTACCGGCGGCGTCCACGGCGAGTCTGACGGTCGCAAGGTGCCGGCCGAAGGCCAAAGCGGGCGGCCCGGCCTGGGGCGTGTGACGGGCGCCGTTCTTCGCGACATGCTCGATCGTCTGCGCGAGCTTGCGGGACACAATCCCCGGAGCCGCACGATCAGCGTAATTGTGGACCCGGGCGCACGGGCCATCACCGGTTATCTGTGCAAGGATGGCCAACCCTACGTCGTCTGTCCCGAAGAACGCCGCGCGCTGCAAGAGATCTGGCGCGCGCCGCGCCTGCGCGCCCGTGGCATGCCGAAGACTTCGGAATGGCCTCAGCCAGCCCCCTTGTGCACAACCGCCACTGTGATGATCCATGCCTGGCGGCGGGCGCACATCATGCCATGGGATACCATGGCGGCCCTCCAATCTCTCTACGACGGGACCTGGTCCGGAAACCGGAAAACAGCCGACGAGCCCCTCGATCCGATCGATATCGAGTGGCCTGCCGGCGGCCACCCGCCGATCCTGCCGACCGACCGCGCCGTGCCGCCGGAGCGCATGGACGGCCAGCTCAAGCCCGAACAGAAATGCGTCTACAAGCTCGCATGGGATTTTCAGCGCATCGCCGAATGGAAGGTTTTGCGGATGCGGCACACCGTCCTCGACTGCGATGTCATATCAGAAGGCCAGGTTCTCGACGGGCTCACGGTGCGCATCGAAGGCCTGGACTGGCTGGACCCTATCGCAGAACTGGCCGATATCGCCTATGGCCCGCTGGCGGCAACACGACCGTCCTGCGAGGACATCGCCGCGGTTTGGACGATGCTCGAAGACTACGGCGTCAAGGCTCAACCGGGATCTATCCATACATGGACGAAAAGCGTTGATGACCTCCTGGAACGAATGATGCAACGGGGGCTGGGACGGCCGTCGACCTATGCAAGCACTCTCAGGAATCTTTATGAGGACGAATATCTCGCCTATCCCGAAGACGGCGGCCCGGTCCGCCTAACCCGCACGGGGGTTGCCGCGGCGGTCGCGGCCGAGCAATACGAAACCGAGCTGTCGAAACCGACCTTCACGCGCAACCTCGAAAAGCAGCTCGACAAGGTCGCTTCGGGTGTCCTCAACCCCGGCGAAGTTCTGATGAACCTGTTACCCGTGCTTGCGCCGGAGGCTGACGCCGCGCGCGTCCGGGCCCGGATGTGGGAAGACCTGGATGCGCTCGAGCGGCGTCTGGATGTTTTGGCCTCGCCCGCGCCGGCGCCCGCCAGCCTGGTCGTGCTTACCCCTGACGATGAAGACGCCGTGTGAGCCTGATCACCTACCCTCGTACGGATGCCGGCGGCGCCGACGGCAGTCAGGCATCAATTATGATGCTGGAGGCGGCGCTCTATGATTTGAGCGTTGGGCGGGATCCACAGTACGCGGCAGAGATCGCCATCCGGACGCTGGAAATCCTGTCGCGCCGGGGCGGGTGTGACGATGGCGAGATGGTGACGCATGCCCTCGAGCTCAGGAAACTCACCTATGGGCATTGGCTTCGCGCGCGCAGAGACCGGCTCTTTCTACGAGCGATGGAGATCTGCTCGACGCATTGGCAGATGCTGCATCCTATCGAAAAGATGAGTCTCGGTTCGATCAGCGAGGCGTTGGCTGTCAAGAAGGAAGCGGCCCGGACATCCTATGAGAAAAGAAAGATTTCGGAGCAGCTCGGGATCATCAGCGCTCTCTACCAAATCTCCGCCTTTGTGGGCCACGACATCGGTCCCTTGGCGCGATCGGGTGCCACGATTGACTTATCCCGTTACCAGGCTGTGCAGCTAGAGGGCGACCGCATCGTCTATTTTCACAGTATGGGACCGTACAATGTCAATGTAGTCTACAGTCTCTATATTCCGGGTTTCAATGAACCTATCGTTATTGTCGCCGAAGCAAAAGGCGGAGACAGCCCCTATGACACCCTTCTTGGCGGACTCCGCCAAGACAACTTCCAATATCCTATAAACCGTGCTCAACGTATGAAGAAGGCAAAAGGAAAACAATGGGTTCCTGAAATTCGTAGAGGCGTGGGAGAACTCATTTTAGATGCAGCCAAAGCCAAAAGATTGGTCTATATCGGCGCCAGGGGCTTTGCCGAGGATGGAAAGTTCGAGCATAAACTCATCTTCCGAATGTATGGGGCACAATAATATGCGCGATTATGGATTGAAGATGGAGGAAGACGCAGAAGAGTTTGTGCGGAACGAATTAAGATGTTCTGAAGGTACTCCAGCCGCGCTAGAACAAAATCGCATATGCAGTGAACTGGAAAAAAATTGGTCATGGTTTGCCTGGATGTTGGGTTGTATAGCAGAACGGGCTGCCGGCTACTATGCGTTGGAGCAAAAAGCGGAATTTGACAACACCCTTCTGTTCCATGCCAGACACTCCATCCTTACCTTGCCGCCGGACGTGAAATGGTCACCACTCGTTTTTAGTCAACATCTTCTCTTTGCGATAATTCGAAAAGACAATCCATCTGCCGTACAGATCGCCAAGAGAATTGAAGAAGAACGTAGCCATTTTTCAGACGAGCAGCCTTACGGACTGATATCCCAGGCAACGGCCGCTCTGTTTCTTGGACGGTCAGATCTCGCGCAAAATTATGCCGCCGCCTTGGCCGACAAGTGTACTAAGAAGGCCTATCGGCGGCTAGATTGTGAAACATCCGCTCCATTGTCGGAAGCCATACAGGCAATCATCGAAGGGGATGCACAGCGTCTTCACGCTGCCGGCGAAATACGTCCGGCCATCTTTCGGCGATGGATCGACAAGCAACTCAAGAACAGATACACCGAGACTTCTCCCTGTGACGCTGAATCTACGGATTTCTGGGACATGGAGATGACGATCCTGCTCCTGATTGCCCATAAGACCGGCATGCCCGTGCCGGCATCGCCGTTTTTCGACATCAGCTGGTGGGTTTAAATAAAATATACGTGACTATGGCCTCAAGCGGGCGGGCTCAACTGAACCCCCCATGTTCGCATTCATCAGAGATAGATGCTTGCCAGATCCTTTTCGAGCCACTCGACTTCGCTCAGAGCGTCATCAAGGGGACCGGCAGGAACGATCTCAAACGACGACGCCTTGTCGCTGAGGGTTGCCCGGACATTTGCAAGATCATCCTGCGCCACGAAGCCGAAGGCCGGCTCATCGCCGCTCCACGGCTTCATCCAATAGGGCGCACCACCCAGAAGTGCACCCAGCCCCGCCTGATCCAGCTCGTCCGCAAAGTCCGCCGCGGCGAGCGAACTGACCGAGATGTCGCTGCAGAGCCGGCCACTGGCCCTTATGGTAGCGATGACCGCATCATATGCCTTTTTCCAGTCGCCTCGTTTGCGGGCCGCAAGACCCTCGATCAACGCCACCCGCATCTTGATTTCGGGGGCAGAGGCGGCTTTCTCCAGGGCTTCATCCCAGTGCGCGTCCGGATCATCAAGCCGGCGCTCGAGCGCAGCGCGGTCAACCGCCCAGATCTCAAGAACAGCTCCCATGATCCGCTCCTTAATCCGTATGACCGGGACTTTTGCACCGTCAGCTCCAGTATTCAGGCCGGAGACAAGCACAAAGTCGCGCATCCTAATAGACCAATACTACGATATCATAAAAATCGGCATGTGCCCCTTCTACAGAATGAGAAACCCCAGGCAAGCCCTTGTCAGGCCGCACAGTTCCGATATCCGCCGGTGTCGAGCAGCGTCCAGATCACAAGCTTTTCGTCCGTCGTCCGGCAGGCATGGCAGAGCCGATCGGCCTCTTCGGGCCGCAGCGGTTCACGGACGAATTGGTAGGGCATGAGGGGGCTGGAGGATCGGCGTTCCGAGGCCATGCCGACTTCCGGGCGTGCCCAAGAGCTGGGAATTTTGAGCGTCCCCCGGCAGTCCGGATTATTCATGGGGCTCGATACTGGGCGATGCCGCTTTCCTAACACCGCAATTAGCATGCATGTGTAGCGCCATACGTTCACAGTAAGTGATCGCCAGATCGCGTTGGCTCTGCTTCGTTAACTCCTTGGCTTGGAAAATCCTCGAATTGTCGGTAGATTGTGAGCGTAACCCACCTTCGGCGATGCCGTAGGCTCAAAGGCCGTCAGAGGCGAAAGCCCTGGCGGCCTTCTGCTTGTCAATTACGCCTTCGATAAATCGTAGTCTGCTGATATACTCGCAAGTGGTGGGTGTCCTGAGCGGGAATGCGCGAAAGCGCCAGTACTAAGGGCCTACACATGGGACTTTAGCCGGGTGTCCACAGCCCCAACCCCGGCCCCATCATAGTTAGTTTAGGGCGTCTCCCGGTTGTTTCCGGCGGATCAAGAACAAAGAGTCAGTCGGCACATGAGGCGCTGGACGGTTGCTTCCCCAGCGTGGCCCAATCCCACACCCACCAAACCATTAAAAATTCCTGCCTGCTCGCGCGGTTCTGAGAGGCATAGCCCGTGCATCGTTACGAAACGCATAATACTTCCTTACGACAGAAGCGCTCGGCAGGCGCGCTTTCCCCAAAGGGAACGCGCCTGAATTATGCAAACTCGCGGCCGAATGGCATCCAGGCAAGTTGCCCGTTAGATTGTAATCCATGTGGCTCAGAAGGAAATCCAGCATGCCAACGACAGAAGGAACTTACAGTTATAATCTACCCCTGGAGCTGGCGGTCGAGGCCGCAAGCGAGGCAGTTAAAGTCGGCGTTATCAATCATTACCAGGTTACCGCGACGGTCGTGAACTTGTCAGGCGTCCCTCAGGTCGTGCTTCGAGGCGACGGTGCAACCATCCACACGGGGACATCAAGCTTTCAAAAGGCATATACCGTTGTCACTTTGGGGCCAATTTTTCAATTCGACACATCGAGCGCCTTCTTCGAGTTGGTCAAGACCAGTCCCTTTGCGCCCGAGTTGGCAAGACTGCCGAATGTGATGGCGCTGCCCGGTGCGGTCGCGTTCAAGGTCAACGGGCAAATCGTAGCGGCGCTTGGAGTGGGAGGGGCACCCGGGGGCGATAAAGACGAGATGTGCGCGCAAGCGGGTATCGATAAAATTGTTGGCCGCTTACCACGCTAGTTAGCGACTGGAGCGGAAGGCTGACAGGGCATCACGCGGCTCGAAATTCTGGCGAGTAGCCCCGGGGAATTGCACCCCGAGGCTCTCTCAGAACGGGACGTGACACTCTCGCGTCATACCGCTCCCATTAGGTAAATGCTCCGATCGTACCGCGTGACCAGTATATGAGAAAGCGTGGGCCGGATTTGGCAAAACCCTCAAGCCATTTTCCGGCGCTCGTTCTCTTTCCCTTGAACCTCTTGTACTTACGCATAGCCCATCTCACCAACGTCTTGTTGACGTGGCGATAGAGCGGATGCAACGCTGAAGGACGGTAGCGTCCATAATACTCTATCCATCCACAAAGGACGGGGTTGAGCTGGCGAGCTATTTCCTTCAGCTCCGTTTGCGTCCAGTTGCATAAGTGCAGTTTCCATATCTTCCGCCGCATATTTGTGAGAGCCGCCTTGCTGACCGCCGGAGTGAAGCTTAGAAAAACGCTGTTGCGTTTCCTATTCCTCGCTTTTCGCGGCCGGAATGTATATCCCAAAAAGTCAAAGGACGTTTTGGGATACTTTCCTGTGCGGTCTCGATCCTTGCAGTAGATGATTTTGGTCTTTTCCGGGTGCATCTCAAGGCTGCATTCCGCCAACCGCCGTTGAAGCGCGGCTTTAACGGCTTCCGCTTCTTCGAGCGTTCGGCAATGTACCAGCCCATCGTCTGCGTATCGACACCATGGTAGTTCGGGATATTCCCGCTTCATCCAGGCATCAAACGCATAGTGCAGGAATAGATTAGCCAAAACGGGGCTAACCACTCCTCCAACAATCTTGCAAAATTGCCCTTTGATCCCTCGGTGAGGGTGCCGCGCACGCGGCTGCGGCCGCGCTACGGCGATGGCTTTGGCGGGGCGCCGTTGATGGTGCGTCGGCCCCAGGATGAGGGCCGAGCAGTTGGCGGAGGCGCCGATGGCCCGGCGCGACCAGCAAATCCCGCCCCTGCGGGTGCGGGCCAGTCATGAGACCACCCGATACAGCAGCCGATGGCTTGCCGAAGCTTTCGAGCGATTGCTTCCGCGGGTGGAGCGCCGCTTGGCGCAACCTGCCGAGCTCGCGATCGAGCCCAAGCGTGGCGCGTCCGGCAGGACTAACAGGACTAAAGAGATAAGGAGTAACTGAGCATGCCGGCATTACGCGTTGCCCTCTACGCTCGCGTCTCCTCCGATCAGCAGACTGCAAAAATCGGAGGAAACCGGCACCTGATTTCGGTCGAAAGCGGCAGGTGATTTCGGCGGAAAGCGGCACCGGATTTCGCTCCAATCCGGCACCGGATTTCGGCGTTTTCGGCACCCCTGATCGGCTTCGGCATCGCTGCTGAGCGGCAAGTATTGGTGTCTACCGTTGCCCCTCACATGGGGTGTTTGAGGTCAAGGCCTGTTATTTCAGCATAGTGCTTTCTCTTTGCCGCTTGGATCCAGAGCGTGAGCCCGTCTTTGCCATGCGGTCCCGGTGACCGCATCACCTCACATCCGGTCGAGCGGTCGGGCTCGGACCATAATCCCTCATGCTCGAGGGCATCGGGCTCGGGGTGGCGGGACCATCCTTTTTCGCGGCATTTTGCGGCCATGGGGCAAGTCTCGGTCACCGCCCGCCCGGATCCGGCGAAGCCGTCGCGTTCAGCTTCGCGGGATGGCAAGTTGGGTTATCGGATCACGCCGCCTTGAGGGTGGCGCCCTCCGGAACGATGCCTTGCGTAACATAGCGCCACAGGGCGACGAGCAGCTTGCGGGCCAAGGCCACGATAGCGATGCGCCGGACCCGTCCCTTCGCGGTGCCGACCCGATTGTGGAACCAGCGGCTCAAGGCCGAGTTCGGCTGATGACGCAGCCAAAACCAGGCGATTTCGATCATGACGCGCCGCAAGCGGTGATTGCCGGCCTTGGAGATGCCCTGGTCCCGGTCGGTCCCGCCGCTCTGCCAAGGGCTCGGCGCCAGTCCGGCGTAAGCGGCTACTTGGCGCCGGTTGGTGAAGCTGCGGAACAACCCCTCGAGCCAGACAAGCGAGGCGAATTCGATCCCCACGCCCTTGAGCTTGATCAGCAGCGTGCTCGGGTTTGTCCGTTCCGTCGTCTGCGTGCGCACCAATGCGTCACGTGCCCGCTCGACGGTGGCGAGCTGGGTCGCCACCACGTCGATCCGGGCCAGCTCCCGGCGGATTTCGGCTTTGAGCCGTTCCGGCAGCGGGCGCCCATCGCCGGTCCGCAGCGCATCGAGACGATCGAGACGATCGGGCTTCAATGGATCGTATCCCCGGATGCCCTGCCCGCTGAGCAGTCCTTTGATCCGATTGGTGTGCTGGATACGCTCCTTGAGCAAGGTGCCGCGCTCCCGTGACAGGCGCCGCTGATCTTCCTCTTCCGGACTTGGCGGCCGAACCATGGAGCAGACCCGCCGCTCCCCGCGCGCCCAGGCCATCAGCGTCCGTAACAGGCTCACGCCGTCGATCGCATCCGTCTTGGCGCGCCGATGGCGCCGGGCAACCGCAATCGAGGCCGCGTCGACGACATGGCTCTCGATCCCGTTTTGGACAAGCAGGCGATGAATCCAAAAGCCGTCCAGTCCGGCCTCCTGAATGACCACAACCTTCACCGCGACGCCGCGGCGCTGCTCGGCTTTCGCTTTCAAGCGCGCAAGAAGGATGAGCAGCGAACCGCCGTCACCGCCGGCAACGATATGCTGGGAAAACTTCTCCTCACCCGGACTGTTGGCGGTCACCAGCCACTTCGCTTTGCTCAATTCGAGCGAGGCGAACAGCGTGTTAGAGTGATCTCGGACGGTAGTCTCGACAATGGTTGCGGGGGTCTCGGTCTGCATCGGGGGCCTCCATGCTGGTGTGTGGAAGCTCAGCCTACCAACTCAGGCGACCGTCCACCCGCATAGGATCTTTTGGGGGACGGGATGCCGAGACCGAGGGTGGCGATGCGGCGGATCAAGGAAGTGCTTCGCCTCAAGGAGGGGCTGGGGCTGAGCGACACGGCGGTGGCGCGCAGCGTGCGGATCGCGCGCTCGACGGTGAAGGAATATCTCGATCGCGCTGCGAGCGCCGGCCTGAGCTGGAAGATCGCGGCAGAGCTAAGCGAGGAGGAAGTTGAGCGTCGCCTATTTGCGGCCGCCGACAGGCGCGATCCGGATCGTCCATTACCCGACTGGGAGGCGGTCGAGAAGGAGCTGCGCGGCCGCGGCGTGACGCTGCGGCTCGTGTGGCTGGAATATCTGAGGCGGCATCCGGAAGGCTATCGCTACACCCAGTTCTGCGCGCATTTCCACGCCTGGCAGCGACGCTCGCGGCCGCCCGCCGATGCGCCAGCAGCATCGCGCCGGCGAGGCGCTCGAAGTCGATTGGGCCGGCATGACGCTGAGCGTCATCGATCAGGGCGTCGTCCGCCAGGCGCAGGTCTTCGTCGCCTGCCTGCCCGGCTCGGACCTGACCTATGCCGAAGCGAGCTGGACCCAAGGTCATGAGGCCTGGCTCGGCGCCCATGTTCGCGTCTTTGCCTATATCGGCGGCTGCCCGCAGAAGCTGATCCCCGACAACACCAAGACCGGGGTCACCAACGCCAATTACTGGGACCCGGTGCTGAACCGCAGCTATCACGCGCTCGGCCGCCACTACGACGTGGCGATCGTCCCGGCACGGGTGCGAAAGCCGCGCGACAAGCCGTCCGCGGAAAATGCGGTGTGGTGATCTCGCCATCCGGCCGGTGTTTCACCAGCTTGAGGCGCGCATCGAGGCGCACATCTTCATCGCTTTCCTGGCCTACTGCCTGCACGTCACCCTGGAGCGGCGCTTGCACGCGCTGGCGCCCGGTCTGACACCGAGGAGCGCGATCGAAAAGTTCACTGCGGTGCAGATGATCGATCTGCACGTGCCGACCACCGACGGCCGGGAACTCGTCCTTACCCGCCACACCGAGCCGGAGCCTGAGCTCCGGCTGCTGCTCGATGCGCTCAAGCTCACCCTGCCGGCCCAGCCACAACCGAGGATCACTGCCGAAACAGGCCATTCGGCGACCCCGCTGTAGTGCCGACCTTTGACCACCTGATCCAGCAATTACAATTGCTTAGATCCCTCATGCCCCTCCAATCGGCGAAGTTGGGTTAACTGTTCTGGTTGCGGCGCGCCTCGATTATGTTCATAAAAAGCAACACGAGACGGCAGCGGCTACTGACGGGGCCGTCGGAGATGAATGGTATGCTTGGGGATATAGAACCCATTTTTTCCAAAGTGGCCCTGAATACCGAGATGGCAGCATATCCATTCCGTCGGGGTGCCATCGACATGGTGCTGATCTGCATGCCCTATGCGGCGGTGGAGCGGCCATCACTCGCGCTCGGCATGCTGGCGGCCGTGCTCGAACGCGAGGGCATCACAAGTCGTTCGATCCATTCCAACCTTGAGTTTGTCGCGCGCATCGGTCGGCCGCTCTACGAGATTATCAACAATTCGGATATTACCCTCCAGATCGGCGAGTGGACCTTTTCCGAGGCGGTGTTCGGGCCGACAGCGGACATCGGCGGGTTCGTCAATGGGCTGGTCTCCTCCGGATTTTCGGAGACCGGCCTGTTGGAACTTTTGTTGGGCCTGCGCGCGGAGGCAGCACGCTTCGTGGCCGAATTGGCGCAGGAGGTAGTGGCGCTGAAGCCCGGGATCGTCGGCTGTAGCTCGGTATTCCAGCAACACTGCGCCTCGCTCGCACTGCTCCGCCAGATCCGCCAGCTGGCCCCCTCAGTGGTGACTATGCTGGGGGGGCCAAATTGCGAAGGTGAAATGGGCGCGGCGACCCATCAGCACTACCCGTGGGTTGACTTCGTCGTCTCCGGCGAGGCTGACAAGCTGCTGCCCGACCTCTGCCGACAGATCTTCACCTATGGCCTCGAGGTGCCGGTGAAGCTTCTGCCCTATGGCGTATTTGGCCCCGGCTCGCGACATGCCGACACAGCCGGGGCTGAGGCCGCAGCAGCGCCGCCGGCTGATTTCGAGCGGGCGCTAATCGCGAAGCTCGACGAGCTGCCTGTGCCGAATTTCGACGACTATTTCGAGCAGCTCGAGGCGTCGCCGCTGCGGGAGCATGTAATCCCGGGTCTGCCAATCGAAACATCACGCGGTTGCTGGTGGGGCGCCAAGCACCATTGCACCTTCTGCGGCCTCAACGGTACCGGAATGGCGTTTCGCGCCAAGTCGCCGGAACGCGTAAAGCAGGAGGTCCGTCACCTCGCTGCCCGTTACAAAATCAAAAAATTCATGGCCGTAGACAATATCCTCGATCAAAAATTTTTTACCACGGTGATGCCGTTCCTCGCGGAGTTGGGCGACATGCTGTGGTTCTACGAAACCAAGGCAAATCTCAGCCGAAAGCAGGTGGCGCAGCTATCGCGGGCCGGAGTGCGCTGGATCCAACCGGGTATCGAGGCGCTGGACGACGAGCTGCTCGATTTGCTGCGGAAGGGCTGCTCGACGGTCATCAACGTGCAACTGCTGAAGTGGGCCTACAACTATGGCATCTGGGTGATCTGGAACCACCTCTACGGCGCACCAGGTGAAAAGTCCGAGTGTTACGAGCGAGTCGCCGACTTGGTGCCGTTGATCATGCACCTGCAGCCGCCCTCCGGCGGAGCGCTGACCCGTATCCGATATGACCGTTTCAGCCCTTATTTCAACAAGCCGACTTCCTTTGGCCTGAACCTTAAGCCTTGCTGGGGCTACGAACATGCCTATTCCTTGGCTCCTGGCCAGCTGGCGCGGCAAGCCTATTTCTTTAACGACGACAACCCGTCCGTCCCGCCGCTGCCACGGCTGATGACGCTGATGCGCGAGTGGGCAGAGCGGTTCTATGGCCCGCGCTCTAGCACGACCGAGCCGCCTCGGCGCTGGGAGGCCGCACCGATGCTGACGATGGTCGGGGACGGCCCAGCGCTGACGATCCGCGACACTCGGCCCTGCGCTGTGATCCCGGTGCACGTGCTGAGCGAGCTGGAATCACAGATCTGCCGCATTCTCGACACCGCACTCGGGGCGCGGGCGTTGGTGCAGGCGCTGCGCCGCACTGGATGCGCCGCAGAGGAGGCCGAGATCGAAACAGCGCGGCGGCGGCTGGTCGACTGGAAGATTGTCGGCGATTTCGGTGGCAATTTCCTCTGCCTCGCCACCGACGAGCAGCCACTGCCCCACCTGTCGGTCGGTGATTTCCCCGGCGGCATTTTGAGTATCGCGGCCCGTCGAGTGCCGGCCAAGTCCGAGGCACCTTGGGACATTTCTATCCAGGAATTGTTTGCCGTCTCCCGGTAATCGCGACAGCGTCCATCAATCAACGTGACACAGCAAGGATAGGAATCAGCAGACATGAACAGCACTACGAATGAGCCTTCGTCGAAGCCAATGACCCGGCGCGACCTCGAGGCGCGCATCATCGCCAAAGCCTGGAAGGACCCGGATTACAAGTCCCGCCTGATCCAGAACCCAAAGGCGGTCCTGCGGAACGAGTTGTATGAGATCGACCCTTCGATCACCTTGCCTGACGCCCTGAACGTACAGGTGCATGAGGAAACGGCGGATCTCTTTCACCTTGTCCTGCCGCGCAATCCGACTGACATCAAGCTCAGCGAAGTGATTGGTGACAACCTCGAAGGGGTGGCGACTGAGACCGTCGCGGTGTTGGTGGCTGTGATTCTCACCGTCGCCGCAGTGGTGGTCGTCACCGCCGTTGCAGGTACCGGCGCCGGCGGCGGCGGCGGCGGCGGCGGTCATGGCCCTGGCGGGCCACATACCGATTAACGTAGTCCCAGATCAGCGGTGTGAGTGCATCGAGGTCACGACTGGTGAGCTTCTGCTCCCAATGAGGTTAGGCTAGGAACTGCCGGACCACCAAGGTGTTGACACAGACCATGCAGTTCTGGAGCAGACAAACGAAACGACCCATTTAGAGGACCCAAGCATGACCACTGCGCAACCCATTGCACGGGCTGGTCCTGAGCCGCTGCAGTTGACGATCGGGCAGGCCAAGCGCGTGCTGGAATGGTGGTCGTGCTCCTCTGCGTTTCGCGATCTGGTCATGGCCGACCCCGAGCGTGCTGGCCAGGACTACAAGCTGGGCTTCAATCCCGACATCATCCGCCCGCTCTGGGACCAAGGCTATCACGCGGACCCCGCCAATGCCGGGCGGCCGCTGCATCCGGTGGTCACCGCCTATCGGAATCATTACGATAAAAATTTAGGAGAATGCACTTGATGCATTTACTTCAGGAGCAATTTGCATTGATGTCAGGCCAGTTCTCCCGGATGACCTCGCCGATCCTACGTCAATCCGCTATTTGTTGCCCCCACGGACGGTTGATAATGCCGAGTGGGCTGCAATGGCCGACGGCAAACACCCAAGTCCCGTCGACCGCAGTCCAGCCTGACCTGGCGGCCAGCGATATTCGTCGCGGTGCCTCGACCAGGCGGAACACTTGCAGCACCGCGCGCCATCCTTGGTTGCCCATGCCGACAACGGCTGCCGGTCGAAGATAGCCGATCAAAGGGCGAAGATGCCGTTGTTTACTAGCATCAACCCAGCTTGCACGAATAGCGGTGTTCATTGCGCCTTCCCTGATGCACAGGATCGAATTGATCAAAAAGATTGGATGATTTGGATCCGGCCGATTTTCGTGTCGTGCGCTGTATGATCTCCTCAAGGCGAGCCTTGCAATGACGGCGGGCGCCTGCTCCAGGAGGGCAAAGCACGAACTCACATTGATCTCGCACAATACGTAGGTATCTTCGCCCGAGGCGGTGGACGGCCCATAGAGGAAATCGGCATCCCAGATGATCGACAGCGAGCCGGCCTTGATGCCGGCTTCTGCCACTTCTTGATGTTGTGCCACCGTGCCGACGGGCAGCTACGGGTCGGACCTCACGGTTCTATTGCGGTCTCGCCAATGGCCGGTTTCGGCGCAACCTCGCCATTGGCGGTCGTATCGGCGAAGGACCAGGATCCGCCCGACGCGGCCATTCACTGGCATCACCGTCATTAACAGTGACGAACGAAAAACCCCAGTGATCAGCCCCGGATGCAGTGCATTACGCGCACACCAACTCCTCAATGGTCGTCGTCTTATAGCCGCGCTCGCGAAGCTGAGCATCCATCAGTTTAACAGGCACCCCCATAGCTTCGGGAGTGGGAGGCATTCGAGGAGGAGTTTGATGGCGCGGCGGATGCCCCGCGTGAACCAGGAGAGCCTTCCGCGAGCGCGCTTGGCAGGCTGACGATCCGATCGTTTTTTTCGGCCGGGATTGGGTGGTTGGCCAGGGGTTACGCATGAAAATCGCCAGGGTATTTGACGGCATGGAATTTGGTGTGGTTCGAGGGGTCTTCTTGAGATCGGGAGGCCCGCATGTCGGTAAGGACTTTGGTGGAAGAATTCTCGGCCTTGGAAGATCCCCGCTGTCGCGGCAAGGTCGAGCACCGGCTGATTGATATCCTGGTGATCGCGGTCTGTGCTGTGATTGCGGGAGCCGAGAGTTGGGAAGACATCGCGCTCTATGGCCGCAGCAAGATCGGCTGGTTGGGCACCTTTCTCGTGCTGCCCAATGGCATCCCAGCCCATGACACCTTCCGACGTGTGTTCATGCTGATCGATACCGAGCGTTTCGAGAGGTGCTTCGAGGCGTGGGTGCGTTCGTTCGGTGCGCCCTTGGACCGGGAAGTTGTGGCGATCGACGGGAAGACGATCCGCGGCTCCTTTGATCGTGGTCGCGAGCAGGGGCCGCTTCACGTCGTCAGCGCGTGGGCTTGTGATCGCCAGCTGGTCCTTGGCCAGCGTCAGGTTGGTGACAAATCCAACGAGATCAGCGCGATCCCGGAATTGCTCGACGTGCTGGACATCAAGGGGGCGATCGTCACCCTGGATGCGATGGGCTGCCAGCGAGCGATCGCCACCAGGATCCTCAAGAGAGGGGCTGATTATCTGGTGACGCTCAAGGCGAACCAGGGAAAGAAATTCACCGCTGTCCAAGAGCTTTGCGCAACGACCTGTTTCAGCCGCTCGCCCCTCCACCGGCCGGTCCATGACGAATTTGATGATGGCCACGGCCGCCTGGTCCGGCGCCGCGTGTTCGTCTGCCCGGAGGCTCCCGCGCTGGAACCGCTGCGCGACTGGCCCGGCTTGCAGACCGTCCTGGCCGTGGAAACCATCCGTCAGGTCAATGGGTCTGGTAAGATCGAAACCGACATCCGCTACTTCCTGTCCAGCAGCGCCGAGCACCCGCAGCGCCTGGCAACAGCGATCCGTCGGCACTGGCAGATTGAGAATGGCCTGCACTGGGTTCTCGACGTCATCTTCCAGGAAGATCACTGCAGGATGCGGGATCGGAATGCCGTCCAGAATTTCGCGCTGCTCCGGAAAATCGCGATCAACCTCGTCCGCCGCCATCAGACCTCAAAGGCCAGCCTCAAGGGGCGTCGCAAAATGGCCGCATGGAATAACCGATACATGGAGCAAGTCCTCACCGGCATCTTTCATGCGTAACCCCTGGGTGGTTGGCTTGATCCCACATGCCAGTCGAGACCGCCCAATAGAGGGCCAAGGACATGACCAGGATCAGCCCTTCGACGAGCTCAGGAGGCGAGACGGTCGGGATAGCGCAGATGGGTCTGTTCGAGGCCGAACCCCCGCGATTTGAAGTCGGAAACCATGGGCTCGATGTCCCAGCGCGCGGTGTACCCCAGGGTGGTGAGATATCCCGGCTTGGCCGACATGGCGATGATCCAGGGCTCGGCGTGTCCGGGATCGCGAATGATGCCGATGTTGGTGGTGACACGCTTGCCGGTGAGGACGACAGCCTCGAAATAATGGCCGCGCCCCAGATCAATCCCGTGCTGCGGGCCGGCGTGAGAAAGAAGGAAGGCTGAACGTCGCCGAGGCCGAGACGCCGTTGTGGATCGGGCGAAAATGTCACCGGCAGCAGCGACCGCACGATCAGGTTCCACTCAGCATCGAGCGACAGGGGTATCTGCGGCTGGATGGTCAGCTGCTCGCCGACATCGTGATGCGGCCCGATGCCGAATCCGGTCACCGCCGCGAGCGGGAGGTTGATGGTTTGGGCGAACGGGTTCTCCCTGTCCCTCGCTAAGCAGAAATTCGCGGCTTGGCCAACGGATCGCGCATGCGCTCGCGGTTGAGGTCGGTGACTGCCGCATGGATGGCCTGGTCAAGTGCGGCTGCGTCAGTGAAGGTCTGGTGCGCGAGGTGATAGGCCTTGAGATGGTGCCAAACTACTTCGATGTCGTTGAGTTCGGGCGCGTATTTGGGCAGCCACTCGACGGTGAGCCAGTGCGCGCGAGCGGCCAGAGCGGCGAGCGAGCGCTTGCTGGTATGGATCGGGCCATTGTCCTCGACCAACACGACCGGCTTGGCCTGCCGCCCGGGCTGGGGGCCGTAGAGAGCGTCGAGTTGCTCGAGATGGGCGATGAAGTCGCTACTGCGCTTGGTCGGGCTGGTATGGACGATGAGTTCGCGCGTGACGTGATCGAGCGATCCCAGGATCGCTACCTTCTTGGCTTGTCCCGGTGCCGGCACGCGCAAGTCCGCACCCAACTCCGCCCATACCCGGGCGAGATAGGGATGCGTCAACGCCTCGCTCTCGTCGCCAAAGAGGAGAATAATGTCGCCTGCCTCGGCCTGTTGCTTGCGCAGTTGCAGGCGCAAGCCGACCCGTTCCACCTCGCTTGCTGTCTGACGTCCCTTCAACGTGTGCCGGGGCCGCCGCCAACGGAACTTTTTTTTCGCAATGCCTTGGATAGCTGCGCCCGGCTGATGCTCAGACCCTCGCGCGCTTCAATCTCGGCTCGCAGGCGGGGGATCGTCCAGTTGGGCCGGTCCGCTACCGGTTCCTGCAGCAACGGCGTGACCACTCGCAAAGCCGTTGCACTCTTCACCGCAGGCGGACCGGCCGCGACGCTCGCCCGCAGCGCTTCAACACCGCCCGCAGCGAAATCGCTGCGCCATAGGCGAACCGTATCTTCCCGCACGCCGAACGCCTCGGCGATCTTGGGACTGGTCCAACCAGCAAGCGTCAGCAGCACGGCGCGCGCCCGGTCTGCCTCGCCACGATCGCGCGAGCCGGCAAGAACCCCAAGCGCGGCGCGTTGCTCGTCGCTCGCTGTCACCGGAGACTTGCCCGCCATGCCACACACCCGCAAATCCGTGTCGCCACTAAAATCGCAAAACCTATCCGTTGGTCAACCAAGCAGAATCTGCTTAGCTGCTGCGGTGTCGGGCCTCCCGCTTCTTGTGCCGCGGCGCTCGCAGCAAGCGCCGAGCCCGTCACGATGCCGAGCAGCGCCAGGCGACGGGCGTCGCTCCTCCTAGTGAAGATGCGTTTCAAACCCAGTTTGTCAAAGCCGTTCAACAGGCCTGGGATTCACGACCCGCTCTCAAACGTCGGGAAACTTAGCGGTGCGCGCGGCGGGGATGTAACGATAGAGCGTCGCGGGAGAGACGCCGAGGCGGTGCGCGATTTGGGTCACGCCGATGTCGGGATTGGTCAGCAGCGCCTTGGCGGCCTCACGAACACCACACCGCCTGGGCCGCTGCACTGACGCGGGTCATGATATTCGGCCGCTTCTGCGGCCCTACCCGGCGGACCAGATGGAGGAGTGGCACGTCTCAGATGCCGCTCGAAATCCCCGCAACGACTACCCCGAGCTCATCAAGCCGGTCGATGACGATAAACCGGCGAAGCAGGGGGAGGATGATATAAACCTATCCCGCTTCCCACACCGTTGTGATTAAATATAAGAAAAACAATCAATCAACAAACCTCGATCAAGACCTCATAAAGGCCGAATTTCCACCGCGGAAATGGGGTTTCGCTAAGGAGACGAGCTGCGCCGGCCAGCGATAAATCCCCAAATCAGTAAGATAATTACTGCCCCGACCACTGCTCCGATCAGGCCAGCGCCTTGGTCCGCGCGATACCAGCCTATCACTTGGCCCAGATAAGTGGCCAAAAAAGCTCCTACAATTCCGAGAATTGTTGTGAGAACAAATCCGGACGGTTCGTTGTCGCCAGGCGTGACGAACTTCGCGATCACACCTGCGATGAACCCAATGAGGATTGTCCAAATGATATGCATGGCAAATTCCTTTAACGTGTAGTCTCGCCGATTGGGGTGAGGACGATCTTCGCCACAGCAGTCCTCACTAGCCCAGCCTCAATAACTTTGTCCAGACCATTGGGCCCGCGGCACGGCCAGGAGATGATTGGATCATGTGCAGACGCGCCCGTCTCTCCTCCGATGTGTTGCATACCCCGGCACCCCCGACCCCATATGCAGGAGCCAATTAGAACACCACCTTCTCCACCTCATCCAAACTAACGACATCATTCCGCCGATCATACAGCTTGGTCGTGCGCGGGCTCTCGTGCTCAGCCATCTGCGGGAAAAGTATCCCTTCCAGGTGACGCTTCCGAGCGCGCGTTTGCGAAATTCAACCAGACCGTGTGAAAACTCCCCTGCAACGGATTCCGGCGCGGCACGTACTGCGTTAGAATCACGACAAGCCCCACATCGCCGGTCATGACCGTTCCCAACTGCTGCTTCTCCCCGAATCCCTGGACGACTACGTCGGCCCCGAGAACCCTGTGCGCTTCATCGAGGCCTTCGTCGACGGGCTCGATCTTGCCGCGTCCGGGTTTGTGCGTGTCGAGCCCAAAGAGACCGGCCGTCCCGGCTACATGCCCGCTGATCTGCTGAAGCTCTACATCTACGGCTATCTGAACCGCATCCGCTCCAGTCGCCGTCTGGAAGCCGAAACCCACCGCAATATCGAGGTGATCTGGCTGCTGCGTCACCTCAAGCCCGACTTCAAGACCATCGCCGATTTCCGCCGCGACAACCGCACGGCCTTCCGCCCGGTGTTCCGCCAGTTCGTGCTGCTGTGCAAGCAGTTGGACCTGTTCGGCCGCGAGCTCTTGGCCGTGGATGGCACGCGCATCAAGGCGGTCAACAACAAGGACCGCAATTTCACCCGTGCGTCGCTGGCCGCGTTCATCAAACTGGCCGACGAGAAGCTCGACGACTACCTCCAGCGCCTCGACCAAAGCGATGCGACCGAGCAGACCACAGGTGGCGCACGGGTCGAGAACCTCGCGGAGAAGATCGCCGCCGTCCGCGAGCGGCGTGAGCGTTGCAAGGCGATGCTGGCAGAGCTGGACCGGACCGGAGAGAACCAGATCTCGCTGACGGACCCCGACAGCCGCGCGATGGCGGCGCACACGCATGTTGCCGTCGGCTACAACGTGCAGGTCGCGGTCGATACCAAACACAAGCTGATCGTCGAGCAGCAGGTCACCAACCAGGTGCTCGATATGGGGCTGCTGACCGAGACCGCCGAACCGGCGAAGGAGATCCTCGGCGTTGAGACGATCGATGTCGTCGCCGACATGGGTTACTTCAAAATCGAGGATATCGAGGCCTGCGAGAAGGCGGGCATGGTGCCCTATGTGCCTCGCCCACAGCGCGGTCCTTCGGTCAGAAAAGGCCTGTTCCGCAAGGACGAGTTCAAATACGACGCCGAGACCGACAGCATGATCTGTCCGGCCGGGCAGCGGCTTCATCCTTATACATCGTCGCTGATGCGCGGACTGAAGAAGATCAACTACGCCAACCGTGCGGCCTGCCGCGACTGTCCCTTGCGGCCTCGATGCACGGGGAATCAGTTCCGCTCGGTGTCACGGCTGGAGAACGAGGCGGTGCTGGATCGGATGGCCGCCCGGCTGGCGCTGCGTCCCGGCATTCTTGGCCAGCGACGTGAGGCGGTCGAGCACCCGTTCGGCACGATCAAACAATGGATGTATCAGGGCGCATTCCTGATGCGGGGTCTGGAGAAGGTTCGGGCTGAGTTCAGCCTGACCGCGCTTGCCTACAACATCAGGCGGGTGCTCAACCTTGTCGCATTTGACAAACTGATGGCGGCGGTGAAGGCCGCGCCGGGCTGAGAAGCCCGGCCACCTGTGCCTGGTCGCACTGGCTGGACGGATCTGGTCGCCCCCGAGAGGGCACCGGCGCGATCAATCGGACCGATCCGCGATGTCACACAGTGCCGCTCATGATCCTCGGTCGCCTGCAGAACGCTGGTCGCCTCTAAACAGCGCGTTTTCACACGGTTTTTGCACAGCCAGTCGGCCGCTCTCGATCCTTTAGCGGCCGTTCTCTTCTGCTCGCAGAAGGCCGGCCCACCCCCAAACCGGTCAAACGCGAGCTAGGTGATTGGAACTTATAGTCAATCCGCTTAATTTCCGCGTGACCAGCACACACATGGCGGTTCTTGTCTTCTTGAAATCACAATGAGTTTCCATCAATCCACATACGGAAATTATCTGGAATGACTATAATCTGCCTTGAGGCGTCGCAGATTTAAGTTAACCGATCCTCTCCTCGATATGAGACCTCGATGAAGCGACGCCATTTCCTCGGAGCCAGCCTTGCGCTAGCCGGCGCCATGATGCTGCCTGTGGGGCAGGCACGAAGCGCCGACCGCTGGGTGTGTCTGGGCCAGCCGAATCGTTTCAATCGGGTGGAGAGCGGAAGCTCAATCCATTCCGGGTTCGCTATTCGGTCGTCTCGTTGTAACGCCGCTGCTGCCGTAAACCCACCATATTCGGCTCATTACCGGTGTCATCTAAGCAGCGATGATTGGTGCGTCCGATGCGCGTCTGGTTGATCCTCGCATTACTCGGCCTGATCGCCGCTCATCCGGCCTCGGCGCAGCCCGCGCCGGCCCCGGCGCCAGCTATGTCGGTGCAGCAGTCGCCGTCGTCACGCGTGGGCGCGGTCACCTACGTCTCGGGCAGTCTCGTATTTCATGGCCCCAGCGACGCCCAATGGTCCGCCGCCGCCGCCAATTATCCCTTCGCCGCCGGCGGATCGTTTTATACCGACGAGCAGGCCCGCGCGCAGATCCAGATCGGTCCGACCACGCTCAGCATGGACAGCGCGACCGAAATCGACGTCACCAATCTGAACGAAGAAGTCGCTCAGCTAAGCCTGCCGCAGGGGCGGATCCATCTCCGTCTGCGCCAGCTCGACCCCGGGCAGAGCTTTGAGATCGACCTGCCGCAGGGTGCAGTGTGGGTGCTGCGGCCGGGTTCCTACGACATCGACGCTGGCAACCCGAAGCAGGGTGCGCGCATCGCCGTGTTTGCTGGCAACGCGCGCTTTGGCGGCAGCGGCGCCGACATCAGCCTCAAGGCCGGTGAAGCCATCGTGCTGAGCCAGACCAATCCGGTCACGGTCACCAGCATACGCGCCGGGAGCGATGCCTTTGTCGAATGGTGCACCGCGCACGACTACCGCGAGGATCGTGTCGTCGCGACCACTCACTACATCTCACCTCACATGACGGGCTACGCCGATCTCGGCGGCTACGGCGACTGGCGCAGCAGCCCGCAATACGGCGAGGTCTGGTATCCGAGCCAAGTGCCGGCGGATTGGGCGCCCTACCGCGACGGGCGGTGGATCTGGGTCGCGCCCTGGGGCTGGACTTGGGTCGACCAACAGCCCTGGGGCTTTGCGCCATTTCATTATGGGCGCTGGGCCTATATCGACGATCGCTGGGGCTGGGTCCCGGGCGAATATGTCGCGCAGCCGGTCTATGCGCCGGCACTCGTCGCCTTTGTCAGCCTTGGTGCTGCCGAAATCGGCGCCGCAGCGGCCGCAGGCCGGGCAGTAGGGTGGTTTCCCCTCGCGCCGGGCGAGGTCTATTGGCCGAGCTATACCCGCAACACCACCTACATCCACAACATCAACATCGCCAATGTCAAAAACATCAATACCGCGATCATCGCATCGCATGACGGGGTACCGCCGCCACAGGTCGTCAACGCCAACTTTGCCAACCACAGCGCTGCGACCGTTGTGCCGCAGCGCGTCTTTGCCAGCGCCGCTTTGGTAGCATCGGCGGTCGTGCACGTCCCGCCGGCGGAGTTGCAAAAGGCGCCGGTCGCGCTTCGCCCACCGCGGGTCACGCCGGTGGTGGCAAAGGCCCAGGCCGCAGGCTCGCGGGTGCCCCCAACCGCCCCCGCGACGACGAGCACTGCAGCATTGCCGCCGCGTCCCGGCGCGCCGGTCACGGCCCATCCCAGCGCACCAGGCACAGCACCCAAGAGCACCGCCGCATTGCTGCCGCATCCCGGCGAGGTCGGACCGGGCGAGCGGGCCACACCGCGTCTGCCGCCGCCGACCGAGCACGGCAGCGCGCCAACCGCGCATCCCGGCGCGGCGGGGTCGGCAAATACCGCCGCGTTACCGCCGCCCTCCGGGGTTGCCGCCTCGCATCGTTTGCCCCCGTCTCCCGCGAATGCGGCTCTCCCCGCGGCACCTAATGCCGCAAAGCCCGAGCACGTTCCCAACGCGGAAAGCGCACGGCGTGAGGTGCCGGGCGCGAACCAGCCCGCACGTCGATTGCCGCCCGCTGCCGCAATCCATCCAGCGCCGACGCCGCATCCGGCCGCACCCGCGATCCATCCCCCGGCAGAGGCACAGGTCGTTCACCCGGCGGTGGTTCATCCGAGCCCGTCGGTGAGCCATCCGGCAGCGGCTGTAGTGCCTCCAAGGCCTGAACCACCCGCCGCCCATTCGCCCGCAGTTCCGTCGCATCCCGCGGCACCTCCAGCGCATCCGGTCCAGCCGGCTGCCGCTCATCCGCCACCCGCACCCGGCGGCAAGCCGGTGCCGAAGGAGAAAGGAAAGCAAGAAGAGGCATACTAGGGCGACGCTGCGGCGCATCCGCCGAAGCGATGGTGCGCTACCCGACCAAACCGCTCGTCAGCTACCAGAGCAATCGACAATTCCCCAGATGGATCCTTCCTCCACTGGTGATACGCGCCCTCGGGGCGCACTGCAGAAGTCAAGGCTTTCGGTGCGCCGGCAACCCAGCCGATCCCTGCAACAACGTCACGTTTGCGGCAGTTTTCAGAGAGAATTCAGTATATGTCTGAATATGACGATTAGTCGGGTGCGCGCTGCATCGCCATAAGCTCCATCTCTCGCAAATGTACGGCCTCCGCCGAGACCAGACGGGTCGCATATTCTTCAAGAACGACAGACTTGTCTTTCACAAGGGAGAGTAATTCCCGATAGAGTTCCACCCCAGCCTCCTCCCGCTGTATTGATTCAGCCAGGATCTGATCAATCGTATTGTGCTGAGTGGTCGGCAACGCCGCGATGCCGAGAGCCGGTCTCTTGTGCAACCGCATGATCATTTGCCCCGCCTCTTGAGCATGAGCCAGCGATTCCGTCGCGTTATCGCGTAACCACGAGGTGATTGGGATCCGCGCGTGACCGTAGATCATAAAGGAATAGTGCGTGTAGTAGATGACTGCGGCAAGCTCCATCTGCAGAATTCGGTTGAGTTGCTCGACGACGGCGTTAACGTCAAATTGGAAAGCACGTGGCATCTCGGTTATCCTTCCTCCCTGGTGATATCCTTGGTGGCCAATCTAACTTTACTGGGTTTCAACCAACCGGCAACGAGCAAGCCGCCTCGGGGTGTTGAAATGAAGTTTCATCGACGAGTTGGAGCAATTGAAGTTTCCTAGGGAATCGAGGACGGCTGCTTGTATGCTGCTCTGCGAGCTCCGGCTGGATCGGCGGTAGAAAGCTAGCACCTGCGCTTGACCCTCAAGCCGCTTTGGGCATTGACGGCCTGCGCTTCTCCAGGTGCTCTCCTTCCTGGTATAAGCAGCTTTCGCTGGTCGAATCTGTACTTTTTATTTTTGAGTTGATGCGGACAGCATGGCGGAGAAAAATATTGGGACGCCAGAACTTGCCGAGCTGAAGCGGCCGTGCCGCTTCAAGGCTGTTCAACGCTGCTGGATGGGCTGAAGTGAGTCCGCGTTGCAACACAGGATGGGTGAAGTGAAGCGCAGGATGGGCGAAGTGAAGCGCCGGATGGGAAAGGGGATTCACGAATCGGCGAATGTCTGATTCCTGGGATGGCATCCGTGTCGGAGGTTGCCGTGACCGAATTCGCGCCGTTGCTGGGCTTGCTGGCGGAAGTTCCTGATCCACGCCGGGCGCAGGGGCAAATCTACAAACTGCCTCACGTGCTGCTGTTCTCCATCCTCGCCATCGTGACCGGCGGGAACTCGTATCGAGGCATCGTCACGTTTATCGACGTCAATCGCCGCAAGCTGAACGCCGCCTTCGGTCTGAAGTGGCGCCGCGCGCCCGCGCACACCGCGATCCGCTACATCCTCAAGGGGCTCGATCCGGCGGCGGTCGAGGCTGTATTCCGTCGCCATGCCGCCCTGCTTCAGGCCGCACGCGCGACACCCGGGCAGGGCGGCATCGCGCTGGATGGCAAGACGCTGCGGGGCAGCTTTGACAATTTCAACGACCGCGCTACCGCCCAGGTGCTGAGCGCGTTCGCCACCGATACCGCCCTCGTCCTTGCCCATGTTGATATCGCTGAGAAATCCAACGAGATTCCGGCGGCGCAGACCTTGCTCGCCGAACTCGGCGTCGCTGCCGGCGCCATCGTCACGCTCGATGCGCTGCACTGTCAAAAAAACACTTTGAAGTCGCGGCAGAAGCCAACATCGCGCTGATCGTCCAGACCAAGGACAACCAACCGACCCTGCATCAGCAGATCCAGGATATCGCCGCAACCGAGACGCCGCTCGGGTCAGCCCATCGCCGCGACAAGGGTCGCAACCGCGACGAAACCCGCACCGTCAGCGTCTTCGATCCCGCCGACAAACTGGCCGACACCGACTGGCACTCCCACGTCGCTGCCGTCATCCGGGTCGAGCGCGATGTCTTCACCCGCGATGCCAGGACCGGGCTGCTGCGCTACGCCACCGCGACCGCCTTCTACGTCGCGAATACCCCGCTCACCGCCGCCCGCGCCGCTGAGGCGGTGCGCGCGCATTGGCGGATCGAGACCACCTCCCACTACAGCCGCGATGTCACCTTCGGCGAAGACCGCTCGCGCATCCGCTCCAATCCCGGCGTGTTCGCCCGCCTGCGCAGTTTCACCTTCAACATCCTCAAGGCCAACCGCTCCGGCACGCTCAGCCAGGACCGCTACCGCGCCGCCCTCGCCGGCGTCGACAATCTGCTCAGACTTCTCGTCATCCCATAGCGTTGAACGGCCCTGCCGTGCCGCTTAACCTCGATCTAGAGATGTCATCGGCCAGCTCGTAACTCAATCTCCATGGTGCCAGCACTGCTCTCGTGCTTCATGCACATAGTGAAGCTCCTCCTCAACGTGGGCGCGCTCAGGCCCATACGGCATGTACGCGACGCGTTCGCGGAGCTCGTGCTCTCGATACCGCAGGTGTTCGCAATGCTCAGCGCGGCGGTCATACGGCGACGGCGCTTGACCGTAGCCGGGTGTGGGTGGCGGTGGTGGCTGGCCAATCGTGACCTGGCCAATTCCAGGCACTCCGATCTGAGCTTGAGCGTACGCTCCATGTGAGAGTGAACTACCGAACAGGATCGCGGCAAACGCTGTAATCATAATCTTCATAGATGTTCCCCCTTCCCCGTTGTACGCAAAAACATCTGCCGCCGCTTTTCTGTTCCGGCGAAGTAGCCTATTTTGGCGATTATCACACTGACCTGGCACGGTTCCGTCGTCGAATCTGGCACTGTCATCGACGCCTTGAACCCGGATAAAGATCGACGCCTTTTCGAGCTGCAGCGCGCGGGTTCTGTCGTTTTTGTGCCAGAAGAAGAGAGTAGCTCTACAGACCAACCCAGCGACTACAAAAACCGCATTCGCCCAATGAGACGGGTAAGAGTGCACTGAGGCTTGGTTTCGACCGCCGTCACCGAGGCACGTCAGAATGTGACTTCGGGCAAGCGTTCCGGCAAGTTGGTGCGGGATACCTTTCAAATTTCAAGATTTCAGTCAGTCAGCAACGGCCGTTCGGGCGCGGCAAGAAACGGCTCACCGGCCACAAAAACAATCGAGCATCGCACTTGCTCAAGCAATGCTGCCGGGATTTCACCAAAGAAAAGCTGGTCGCCCGGTCGCGGGCTGACGCCCATGACTAAGAGATTGTGGTCGCCCACCGCGAGCTCGCGGAGAATGGTTTCGGATGGTGAACCCCTGCGAATTTTCGCTTTGACATCGACGCCGTATGGATCGCCCAGTCGAACGATTTCACGGATAATCGCATCGGCGCTGGTTGCTGGTGCAAGGGCGGCACCGACCTGACGCTGCCATGAGCGCCGGGAATTTTCTCCGCCTGTGACGTGCAGCGCGGTTAGCGAGCCTCGGGATGCCCGTGCCAGGGCTATCGCCAACTCAGCGCCTCGCCGAGATGCGACAGTCCCGGTGACCGGCACTAGAATTTTGAAACGCGACCCGGCCGTTTCCTGCCGATATGTTCCGCGCGCGATGGCAATCGCGAACGGACCGGCAAATCCGAGGACACTGCGAGTAATTTGCTGATGGAAGGTATCGCCCTCCGAAGCGGGCTCGCGACCGATGAAAAGCAGTCCGTAGCCCTTTTTTGCTTCTTCCGTAATGACGTCTTCGCTGGGCTTTTCGACCCTGTTAATAATATTAACGAGCCTGCGGTCGGGCTCGGAGATGGCCTCTTTGCCGACCTCCGCACTCTTTTTTACGACAGTTTTGGTGCGTTCGGCCTGCCTCGTCCCTTCCTGCGAATGATCCTCGGGTTCGTAGTCGAAATGGATCACCGTCGTCGGAGCGCCCCGAGCCCCGGCCAGCAATCCGGCTAGTCGTGACGCGAACAATCCGCTCGGGCTCGCATCGACGGCAACGAGCAATCGCTCGATGTTGGGAACAAAGCCGCGCTCCTCGATCTCCTCGCGCTCGAGCCGGGCCGCCTCGTCGCTGGTTAGCGGAAGACGCGTCAATGCCCGGCGAAGCAAGGGCGGCATCGACAGCGTCGTGACCACAGCCATCGCGACAATGGTGGTAAACAGGGTTTGATTGAGAACGCCCATGGACAACCCGAACGACGCAATAATCACCTCGGTCGAGCCCCGCGCGTTCATACCGCAGCCGAGAGCGAGCGACTCTGCTCTGGTCATTCCGCCCAACCGGCCACCGAGAAAAGCGCCGCTGAATTTGCCCAGGCTGGCGATCGCGATTAGCCCGATCGTAACTAGAAGCAGGTTCGACTTGCCGAGAACCGCAAGATTCGTAGTCAGCCCAGCCATTCCGAAAAAGACCGGCATAAACAGCGCCGCGATCAGCCCGCGCAGCTGCTGATCGATATGCCGGGTCAGAATAGGCGATTGCCCGACGAGGATGCCGGCGATAAAGGCGCCGAGCACGGTTTGAACGCCAATTGACGCGGTGAGCAGTGCCATGACGCCGGTTACAACCAAGATCGCGGTGACGACGGCAAAATCGCTGACGAACTGGTCGTTGGCCCAACGGATAATCCGAAACACAAGATGCCGCCCAATGGTGAAGCTGACGGCGATAAAAACGGCCGTCCCAAGAAGGCTGCGCGCGAGCGAGAGAAGATCGACCGTCCCGTTGCGAGCAAGCCCAAGGACGATCGATATGATGATCCAGCCGATCGTGTCGTCGATGATTGCAGCCGCAATCATAATCTGGCCGACGTTGCGGCGGAGGAAGTCAACCTCGCGCACGACCATTGCCACGATTTTGACCGACGAAATTGCCAGGGCGGTCCCGAGAAACAGGGCAGTGATGAGCCGCTTCCCGGGATCTGCCAGCATCGCAATCGGCAGCAGCTCGCCGACAAGCACGCCCAGTAGAAAGGGCACGAAGATCCCGGCAATCGACACGCAGAAGGCCGCTTTCCGCGATGTGCGGACGACCGAGAGGTCAGTCTCCATTCCCGTCAGCAACAGGAGCAGCAGGATGCCGAGTTGTGCGATGGCGTCGATCATCGCCTTTTGCCCGAGCGCGGCTGGAAACAACGAATGTTGTAGCTCGGGCAACAGGGCGCCCAAGACCGAGGGGCCGAGAAGGACACCGCCGATCAGTTGGCCCATGACGGCAGGTTGGCCAATCCGCTGCATCAACTCGCCCAGCAACCGACCGCAGGCCAGCAATGCAACGAGTTGACCGAGGAAAATCAACTCTGAGGGACCGCTCGGGCTAGCATCCGCAGCAAAGACCGAGACCGGCAGAAGCAGCAGCACCAGAGCCGCAGGCAGTATCCGCATAACGTTCCAGCAATCGGGACTTGAGCTTCCAACCAGTCATATTGTGCGCAAAACGCAACCTGATGGCCCATTGTGACTTTCCTGAACACGGCCGTCGGCTTGCGCTGAAAAAAAGCCCCGCCGGAGCGGGGCTTTCGCTTCTAAGCAGCGCGATTAGCGCTTGTCGCCGCGGTGCTCGCCATCTCTGTGACCCGTCTCGACGGCGATTTCGGTGCGGTGTTCTTTGCTCTCGTCCGGCACCTCGCGCCCGACGGTGCCTCCGGGTTTCCCGATACTCTGCTGCTCCTTCGGGAGATCGCTGCCATGGCTCTGGCCAACCACGCCGGTGAAGTCGCGCTCGGGTTTCTGCTCCATACCGCGTTGTTCTCGATCCGCCATGATCAAAACTCCCACTGGTCTCAGTTATCGCCGATCATCCTCCAGATGTCGGTCTTACTAAGCTGGACTTTAGCGCTTTTGAGGGGAGCTGGAGTGCGTTTGTAAGCGAAAGGTTGGCCTATTTTCGCTTGAAGCGGACGAAGTCCATTGCCCCCGTGGCCACGGCGGCGCGATAGATGCCGATGGCAAGACGGGGGTCCCCAGCAAGGGCCTTTCCTTGGAGGCTTCTCAAAGCAGGGGCTCTGATGGACACTTCTTCCATCAGCTCCGAGCGTGTCATCAGAGCCGGGATGATCGGCACAATGACGCGAGCCGTCATTGCGAAGCGGTCGGGTACGATGAGGCGTGCGGCCATCTCCCGTCCCGGCCGCACGTTCTTCGCTAGGGCCTGGTCGATTAGCCAGATCTCCTCGTCGCGCAGCAGGTCGCGCAGGATCAGACCGGTGGTTTCGTGGTGCCGCTCAATGTGCCAGAGCGAGAAACGGGCTTGGCGCATGGCCTCGAGCACGATCGCTTCGTCGGAGCCAGGCGCAAAACCTGCAGCTCGGGCGTAACGGTCGAGCGGGTGTGGGCGGCCCAACCGGGCCAGATAAATCGCCAGATCCTCGGCGAGCACAATTTCATATTCGTTGTCCGATATCACCGTCCTGCCTTGCGTCAGATCGATCCGCCTGGCCCAGTCGAGCAGCACGTCGGCAGCGGTGATGTCCAGGACAGCCTCGTGCTGTTCCTTGCTGATCTGGCGCAGGTGACGATAGCGGGACAAGATCTCGGCACGGGTCACCGGAGGCAGCCCTGGCGGCGACATCGGGCTGACAGGAGGTTGTCGCGCGAGCAGACGCGACGGCAGCCGGGAGAGTAGGCGGCGAAGTGGTCCCTGTGGCAACCCGGCCATCTTCCCTCCTTTCCCTCAAGACGAGGCGCGGTATGGCCTTTTGGGGGAGTGGCTCATGGCGAAGGTTGATGCATCCGGCGGCATCCGGGCAATGGAGCTGTGGCTGCTGCCGTTCGCAGCGATGTTTACGCGGCCCTCATGGCTGAACGCGGTGGCGCTGACGAGTGGAGCGTTGCTGTGCCTCAACCGACGGACGGTGTGCGCCGCCCTGCGGGCGGTGGACGGCGCCGCGGACAAGGGGTTCAGCCGGTTCCATCGGTTCCTCTCGTGCGCGCAGTGGTCGGGCCTGCAAGGGGCGAAGATCCTGCTTGGCCTGCTGCAGAAGGCGTTCGTACCGGATGACGAGCCGTTGGTCATTGCCGTGGATGACTCCGTCGAACGGCGCCGCGGCGCCAGGATCCGCGACAAGGGGATCTGGCGCGATGCAGTGCGCTCGAGCCGCGGCGTCTTCGTCAAGACCGAGGGCTTGCGGTGGCTGTCGTTGCAGGTGGTGGTCAGGCCCGGTTTTGCCAGACGCACATGGGGGCTGCCGTTCCTGACGATCCTGAGCCGCTCAGAGCAGGTTGATACCAGGCGGCAGCGGCGGCACCAGACACTGCCGGAGAAGGCTGCCTGGGCCATGCGGCTGGTCGCCCGCTGGTGTCCGGGCCGACGGCTGGTGATGGTGGCGGACGGCGCCTACGCCAGCCTCGACGTGTTCTGGGCGCTGCGAGAGCGCGCGGTGTGCGTGGCGCGCTGCCGCCTGGACGCACGCTTCTTCAACCCGCCCCCGCCGCGCAAGAAAGGCCGGAAAGGCCGGCCGCGTGTGCGCGGCACCCGCCAGCTGACGCCGCGGACGCGGGCGGTGCGGAAAGCCACCAAGTGGGTGCGCATGACCATCCCGGGATGGCGGACGAAAGACGGCAGGACGGAGCGGGCGGTCGATGTCGCGACCGGCACGGCGCTGTGGAGCGCGCACGGCAAGACCATGCCAGTGCGCTGGGTGCTGACTCGGGACCCGACCGGGCGCGCCGAGACGCGCGTGTTCGTCTGCTCCGATCCCGCGCAGTCAGCGCTGCAGATCCTGACATGGTATGCGAGGCGCTGGGCGGTCGAGCCCACCTTCCAAGAGACCCGGCGCCATCTCGGCTTCGAGACCCAACGGCAGTGGTCGGATTGGGCCATCCACCGGACCACGCCGTTGCTGCTCGGTCTGTTCTCGCTGGTGACGCTGTGGGCGGCCAATCAGGCCGAAAGGACCGGCACGCTCGCGGTGCTCGGCGCTGCCTGGTACCGCAAGCCGGATCCGACGTTCGCGGACTGTCTCGCTGCTGTCAGACGGGTGCTGTGGGCCGAGGAGGCGGTGAGCCCGATCCTATGGCGGGACGATTATCCAACTTGGCGCGCACGCGCACGAACCGCCGAAAATCCCAGGCCCCTGGAGCAGCGTCTGGCAGAGCTGATGTCCTATGCCGCTTGACCTCCCCAAAAGCGCCAAAGTCCAGCTAAGATAACCGCGTGAAATTGATGAAGTTCCGGTTGTTCATTGATTGAAATCATTCTTAAATCGGCTTGCTAAGCTATTAATTAGAAGGAAGAATTTAGCTATCCGCTTGCGAATTCAATCCTGTCACCCATCAGTTAGCGTTCGGATGCTGCGGCGCCACAGCGTCAGCAGAAACTGTCGCGGTCAATTATCAATAAAGCGGGGGGAAACCCTTTCTGATATTGAGTGAACAGTCGATACCTTGAACCATCACCGGCAGCTGTGGGAACGCGTCTTTGCGATGGATGATACGGTCTTGTCGCGTGGAATCTACATTCGAACCCCAGGGCTGTTCAACGCTATGGGATGACAAGAAGTCTGAGCAGATTGTCGACGCCGGCGAGGGCGGCGCGGTAGCGGTCCTGGCTGAGCGTGCCGGAGCGGTTGGCCTTGAGGATGTTGAAGGCGAAACTGCGCAGGCGGGCGAACACGCCGGGATTGGAGCGGATGCGCGAGCGGTCTTCGCCGAAGGTGACATCGCGGCTGTAGTGGGAGGTGGTCTCGATCCGCCAATGCGCGCGCACCGCCTCAGCGGCGCGGGCAGCGGTGAGCGGTGAGCGGGGTATTCGCGACGGAGAAGGCGGTCGCGGTGGCGTAGCGCAGCCGCCCGGTCGTAGTGCTGTCGAACTGTGACGGCTGCGTGATCGCGCGTAGCAACGAAGCGAAAGCGCTCGGCATCGCCATGGGTGCGCCATGGCATTTGCATCGCAAGCAATTCGACGCCGCTGGCGTCATTGTGCGGTCGAGCAATTTCACGCTCTATGGCGATATGAGCGCCCGCCTGATGAGCGTACTGTGCCAGTTCACGCCCGATCTCGAAATCTATTCGATCGACGAGGCCTTCCTCGGCCTGCAAGGCTTTGGCGAGCGCCTTGAAAGCCATGCTCGGGCTCTGCGCGCCGCCGTGCTGCAATGGACCGGCATTCCGGTATCAGTCGGGATTGCGTCGACCAAGACACTGGCCAAGGTCGCCAATCACATCGCAAAAAAGGATCAGAAACACGGCAGGGCGGTGCTGCTGCTCGATGAGACGGCGCAGGACGCGGCCCTGGCGCATATCGAGCTCACGGATCTCTGGGGTATCGCCGGCCGGCTGGCGGCGCGCTTGAAAGCGATCGGCATCAACACGCCGCTCGATCTGAAGCGCGGCGATCCATGGCTGATCCGCGAACGTCTGGGCGTCGTCACCATGCGTCTGGCGCTCGAGCGGCGCGGCGTGCCATGCTTCAGTCTCGAGCGGGAAATTCCAGACCGCAAAAGCATCATGACCTCGCGCGCTTTCGGACGGCCGGTGACGACATAGGCGGAGATGCGCGAAGCGGTCGCGTCCTATACGGCGCGCGCGCGGCCGAGAAGCTTCGGCGGCAGCATCTGGCTACCGCCGATTTGATGGTGTTCGTCCAAACCAATCGGTTCAAACCAGATGACGCGCAGCGCTGCGCAAGCCGGGCCGTCCACCTGCCGGTTGCGATGAGCGATACTAGCAAGCTGATCGGCGCAGCGCTCACCGGTCTCAGATTGATCTGGCGCAATGGCTGTCGATACAAAAAGGCCGGCGTCATTCTGCTCGATCTGCATCGGGCATCGGCGGTGCAGGAAGGGCTGTTCGACAAGGCGGACAGTCCGCGCCGCGTCGCGCTGATGCGAACAATCGATCGGCTGAACCTCCGCTTCGGCCGCGGCACTGTGACGTTCGCCGCCGCCGGTCTCCGGCGCCCGTGGAACATGAGCCGGAAGTTTCTGTCGCCCTGCTAAACGACGGCGTGGGGTGAGCTGTTGCGGGTCTAGGCCGCCCTTCGGGTGCTGGCACCGGCCGAAATTTGACCGGAGGCAGCGGGAAGCTTGAGATTCCCGACAAAAGGAATTGAGCCGATGACGTGCTAGGTGCTGTTGTCGGTTTGACCGATGGGCTCGACTAAGCTGTCCGTATCGCTGATAAATTTTTTAATAACTGTTCGATGTTATAGTAGATGCCACGAGAGACCGATGCACCGCGATGACGCCATAGCCAAACTGAAACAGCACGAAGCCGAGTTGCGGCAGCTTGGTGTCCAGCATCTTTATTTGTTCGGATCAACGGCGCGCGACGAGGCGCGGGAGGATTTGGATGTCGATCTGTTTTTCGACTACGAACGGGGCAAGCTGGGCTTGTTCGAACTGATGGATGTGAAAGAGGAGACCTCGCGCATCCTCGGCCGCAAAGCCGACATCATGACGGGATCTGTTTCTCGGAACCCTTGGGTTCCGTTGGCACCAAAGTTTCGGGCTTGGGTGGCGGGACGAGCCCGCGTTCCTTGGCGGCGGCACGGGCGGCGGCAGGTGCGGTCAAGGTGGCCATCGCTGATCTCCCCCTGGATTTGGTTCTTTAGTTGGTCACTTTTATCTGTCCTAAGCAGAGATTCGCGGCTTGGCCAACGGATCGCGCATGCGCTCGCGGTTGAGGTCGGTGACTGCCGCATGGATGGCCTGGTCAAGTGCGGCTGCGTCAGTGAAGGTCTGGTGCGCGAGGTGATAGGCCTTGAGATGGTGCCAAACTACTTCGATGTCGTTGAGTTCGGGCGCGTATTTGGGCAGCCACTCGACGGTGAGCCAGTGCGCGCGAGCGGCCAGAGCGGCGAGCGAGCGCTTGCTGGTATGGATCGGGCCATTGTCCTCGACCAACACGACCGGCTTGGCCTGCCGCCCGGGCTGGGGGCCGTAGAGAGCGTCGAGTTGCTCGAGATGGGCGATGAAGTCGCTACTGCGCTTGGTCGGGCTGGTATGGACGATGAGTTCGCGCGTGACGTGATCGAGCGATCCCAGGATCGCTACCTTCTTGGCTTGTCCCGGTGCCGGCACGCGCAAGTCCGCACCCAACTCCGCCCATACCCGGGCGAGATAGGGATGCGTCAACGCCTCGCTCTCGTCGCCAAAGAGGAGAATAATGTCGCCTGCCTCGGCCTGTTGCTTGCGCAGTTGCAGGCGCAAGCCGACCCGTTCCACCTCGCTTGCTGTCTGACGTCCCTTCAACGTGTGCCGGGGCCGCCGCCAACGGAACTTTTTTTTCGCAATGCCTTGGATAGCTGCGCCCGGCTGATGCTCAGACCCTCGCGCGCTTCAATCTCGGCTCGCAGGCGGGGGATCGTCCAGTTGGGCCGGTCCGCTACCGGTTCCTGCAGCAACGGCGTGACCACTCGCAAAGCCGTTGCACTCTTCACCGCAGGCGGACCGGCCGCGACGCTCGCCCGCAGCGCTTCAACACCGCCCGCAGCGAAATCGCTGCGCCATAGGCGAACCGTATCTTCCCGCACGCCGAACGCCTCGGCGATCTTGGGACTGGTCCAACCAGCAAGCGTCAGCAGCACGGCGCGCGCCCGGTCTGCCTCGCCACGATCGCGCGAGCCGGCAAGAACCCCAAGCGCGGCGCGTTGCTCGTCGCTCGCTGTCACCGGAGACTTGCCCGCCATGCCACACACCCGCGAATCCGTGTCGCCACTGAATCGCAAAACCTATCCGTTGGTCAACCAAGCAGAATTTGCTTAGGTTTTTTCGCGAGTTTGATGGATTTTTATGCGCACGGGACGAATACGAAAAACTGTAGGACAGATAAAACAGACCCACCAAACTCACCTGTTTCAGATTATGCGGGTGACAACCCCATACAATCGTGCCCTCATGGTTAGAGCGATCTTCAAATCGTAAGCCTTGACGCTCTTGCCGGCAGAGGGATTTTGGCTGAGTCATACGATAACCGGTGAGGGGTCATCGCAGAGTCTTCCTCAAAACATACGCTAATACCAGATCCCCCTGAGTGCGACCTTTCTGGGGTTCCCAAACCACCGCACCTGTGCTTCCCCTTGCCAAACGGATGGAGGGTGGGTGCCATGCGGCCTCCCGTACAGCTTCACGAGGATTACGATGCGCCGGACCTGCGCGCCCTGGCGAAAGCGTCACAGGATGCCAACCAGACCCGGCGCCTGCTGGCGCTGGCGGCGATCTATGACGGGGCATCCCGCCGCGAGGCGGCCAAGATCGGCGGTGTCGGGGTGCAGACGGTGCGGGATTGGGTGCTGGCCTTCAACGTCGAAGGTCCGCCAGGGCTGATCGACGGCAAAGCGCCGGGCAACCAACCACTGTTGAATGCCGAGCAGCGCGAGGCGCTGAAGCAAATCGTCGAGGCCGGTCCGAACCCGGCGGTGGACGGGGTGGTGCGCTGGCGGCTGGTCGATCTGACGCAGTGGGTGTTTGCGGAATTCGGCATTTCGGTCAGCAAGCAGACGCTGAGCCGGATGCTGCGGGCATGGGCTATCGCAAGCTCTCCGCGCGTCCGCGCCATCATGCCCAGGACCCCGCCGCCCTTGCGGCGTTTAAAAAACTTCGCCGCGCGCTTGGCGGCGATCGCGCAGCGCGATGCGGCCGGCCAGCCAATAGAGGTGTGGTTTCCAGACGAGGCCCGCATCGGACAGAAGAACAAGATCACCCGGCCCTTCGACAGGCTCAGGAGGGCCAAGCGCGGCACTCGGCCGGTCGGCGCCGCGCGATCAGCGCACCGCCTCGGCTTATATCTTCGGCGCCATCTGCCCCAAGAGGGCAAGGGCGCGGCTCTCGTGCTGCCGCGTTGCAACACCGAGGCGATGAACCTGCATCTGGCCGAGATCGCCGCCGCGGTGGCGCCGGGCGCGCATGCGGTGCTGCTGCTCGACCAGGCCGGATGGCATCTGTCGGACAAACTCCGCGTGCCGGCGAACATCACCCTCTTGCCATTGCCGCCAAAATGCCCGGAATTCAACCCGGTTGAAAACATCTGGTACTTCTGCGCGACAATTGGTTCTCCAACCGGGTGTTCCATTTCTACCGCGCCATCCTCGATCACTGCTGCTACGCCTGGAACAAACTCGTCGCCCAGCCCTGGATCATTATGTCGATCGGCTTACCTGGACTTTAGCGCTTTTGAGGGGAGCTGGAGTGCGTTTGTAAGCGAAAGGTTGGCCTATTTTCGCTTGAAGCGGACGAAGTCCATTGCCCCCGTGGCCACGGCGGCGCGATAGATGCCGATGGCAAGACGGGGGTCCCCAGCAAGGGCCTTTCCTTGGAGGCTTCTCAAAGCAGGGGCTCTGATGGACACTTCTTCCATCAGCTCCGAGCGTGTCATCAGAGCCGGGATGATCGGCACAATGACGCGAGCCGTCATTGCGAAGCGGTCGGGTACGATGAGGCGTGCGGCCATCTCCCGTCCCGGCCGCACGTTCTTCGCTAGGGCCTGGTCGATTAGCCAGATCTCCTCGTCGCGCAGCAGGTCGCGCAGGATCAGACCGGTGGTTTCGTGGTGCCGCTCAATGTGCCAGAGCGAGAAACGGGCTTGGCGCATGGCCTCGAGCACGATCGCTTCGTCGGAGCCAGGCGCAAAACCTGCAGCTCGGGCGTAACGGTCGAGCGGGTGTGGGCGGCCCAACCGGGCCAGATAAATCGCCAGATCCTCGGCGAGCACAATTTCATATTCGTTGTCCGATATCACCGTCCTGCCTTGCGTCAGATCGATCCGCCTGGCCCAGTCGAGCAGCACGTCGGCAGCGGTGATGTCCAGGACAGCCTCGTGCTGTTCCTTGCTGATCTGGCGCAGGTGACGATAGCGGGACAAGATCTCGGCACGGGTCACCGGAGGCAGCCCTGGCGGCGACATCGGGCTGACAGGAGGTTGTCGCGCGAGCAGACGCGACGGCAGCCGGGAGAGTAGGCGGCGAAGTGGTCCCTGTGGCAACCCGGCCATCTTCCCTCCTTTCCCTCAAGACGAGGCGCGGTATGGCCTTTTGGGGGAGTGGCTCATGGCGAAGGTTGATGCATCCGGCGGCATCCGGGCAATGGAGCTGTGGCTGCTGCCGTTCGCAGCGATGTTTACGCGGCCCTCATGGCTGAACGCGGTGGCGCTGACGAGTGGAGCGTTGCTGTGCCTCAACCGACGGACGGTGTGCGCCGCCCTGCGGGCGGTGGACGGCGCCGCGGACAAGGGGTTCAGCCGGTTCCATCGGTTCCTCTCGTGCGCGCAGTGGTCGGGCCTGCAAGGGGCGAAGATCCTGCTTGGCCTGCTGCAGAAGGCGTTCGTACCGGATGACGAGCCGTTGGTCATTGCCGTGGATGACTCCGTCGAACGGCGCCGCGGCGCCAGGATCCGCGACAAGGGGATCTGGCGCGATGCAGTGCGCTCGAGCCGCGGCGTCTTCGTCAAGACCGAGGGCTTGCGGTGGCTGTCGTTGCAGGTGGTGGTCAGGCCCGGTTTTGCCAGACGCACATGGGGGCTGCCGTTCCTGACGATCCTGAGCCGCTCAGAGCAGGTTGATACCAGGCGGCAGCGGCGGCACCAGACACTGCCGGAGAAGGCTGCCTGGGCCATGCGGCTGGTCGCCCGCTGGTGTCCGGGCCGACGGCTGGTGATGGTGGCGGACGGCGCCTACGCCAGCCTCGACGTGTTCTGGGCGCTGCGAGAGCGCGCGGTGTGCGTGGCGCGCTGCCGCCTGGACGCACGCTTCTTCAACCCGCCCCCGCCGCGCAAGAAAGGCCGGAAAGGCCGGCCGCGTGTGCGCGGCACCCGCCAGCTGACGCCGCGGACGCGGGCGGTGCGGAAAGCCACCAAGTGGGTGCGCATGACCATCCCGGGATGGCGGACGAAAGACGGCAGGACGGAGCGGGCGGTCGATGTCGCGACCGGCACGGCGCTGTGGAGCGCGCACGGCAAGACCATGCCAGTGCGCTGGGTGCTGACTCGGGACCCGACCGGGCGCGCCGAGACGCGCGTGTTCGTCTGCTCCGATCCCGCGCAGTCAGCGCTGCAGATCCTGACATGGTATGCGAGGCGCTGGGCGGTCGAGCCCACCTTCCAAGAGACCCGGCGCCATCTCGGCTTCGAGACCCAACGGCAGTGGTCGGATCGGGCCATCCACCGGACCACGCCGTTGCTGCTCGGTCTGTTCTCGCTGGTGACGCTGTGGGCGGCCAATCAGGCCGAAAGGACCGGCACGCTCGCGGTGCTCGGCGCTGCCTGGTACCGCAAGCCGGATCCGACGTTCGCGGACTGTCTCGCTGCTGTCAGACGGGTGCTGTGGGCCGAGGAGGCGGTGAGCCCGATCCTATGGCGGGACGATTATCCAACTTGGCGCGCACGCGCACGAACCGCCGAAAATCCCAGGCCCCTGGAGCAGCGTCTGGCAGAGCTGATGTCCTATGCCGCTTGACCTCCCCAAAAGCGCCAAAGTCCAGCTTACGCGAATGGGCCTATAAGTTCTAATCAGTAGGATTTTGTATAAGCGAATAACCGAGCCTATACAGTGAGTTGCACAAACGTTCTAGACCGTGTGAAACCTCGGGTGCAGCACGAGTGGCTGCAATAATAGAACGATGACAATAAGCACTGAACGGCGAGGCGTCTCGGCTTTAAGCCGCAGCCAGGGCTATCGCATATGGCGCTGGCGCTTGAACGCGGGCGTTGCGGCGGAGGGGATATAGCTGGAGTCTCGGTATTCGATCCAGCGCTGAGGCCGCCCTATGGAAGAATTCGTCGCTTGCTTTGCCGAAATCGTGGACCCACGACAGAACAATGCCCGCCACGATCTACATGAACTGTTGCTGATCGCGCTCTGCTGTCTGGCGGCGAGGATTGCTCGGACATGGCGCTGTTTGGGAAGATCAAAGCACCATACCTGCGCCAATTTCTGCGCCTGTGTCATGGCACTCCCAGCCATGACACCTTCAGCCGCGTGTTCCGCCTGCTCGATCCGAAGCCGTTCGAGACCTGCTTCACCTGCTTCATGCAGCGTTTCGCCGAGAGCCTGCGGGGCGTGGTGGCCGTCGACGGCAAGACGTTGCGGCGCTCGTTTGATCGCATCACGGGCAAGTCGCCGCTGCATATGGTCCATGCCTGGTCCGCTGAGCAGCGCCTGCTGCTTGGTCAGGTGAAGGTCGACGACAAGTCCAACGAGATCACAGCGGTGCCGAAATTGCTGGCGCTGCTGTCGCTCAAGGGCTGCATCGTCACCGCCGACGCGCTCAACTGTCAGCGCGCCATAGCCGCCAAAGTGATCGAGCAGGGTGGCGATTATGTGCTCGCACTGAAGAGTAACCAGGGCAGCCTGCACGACGATGTCCGCTGCTTCTTCGACGATCCCGCCCGCGCCGCCGAGATTGGCCATACCACGGTCGATGGCGATCACGGCCGCATCGAGACCCGAACCAGTCTGGTCTCGACGGACATCGCCTGGCTGCAAGAGCGACATGCCTGGCCCGGGCTGGCTGCCATTGGCCGCGTGCTCCGGACCCGCGAGGTCAGCGCCAAGATCACGACCGAGACCGCCTACTATCTGCTGAGCACCCCTCTAAGCGCTGAGCACTTCGGCGCGGTGGCACGTGCCCATTGGGGGGTGGAAAACGGTCTGCATTGGGTCCTCGACGTGATCATGAACGAAGATCAAGCCAGGAACCGCAAGGATCACAGCCCGCAAAATATCGCCCTGCTGCGGCGCCTTGCTCTAAACCTTGCCAAACTCGAAGGCTCCAAGGGGTCCATAAAGGGAAAGCGCATGCGCGCCGCTTTGGACGACACCTTCCTAACCCGCCTCCTCGCCCAGTTCGGCAAAATGCAAATGCGATAGCCCTGGCCGCAGAGCATTATCCGAGGTGCGGCACGGCGTGAGGCCGTCACCAGCGCTCGGCCGATCACTCCGCCGCAAACCGCCGCCCTTCGACACCCCGACCGAGACGAAAGCCTTCGTAGCCCCGTGCCGCGACCTCATCGCATTTCGTCTTGTAGGCGGTGATCCCGCCGACATACGGCATAAACACGCGCGCCCTCGCCGGAAGATTGCAACAGAGCCCTCAGCCGCAACACAGGGATGTATCTGATAACCGGTGTGTCCAGATCGACCCGATGCTGATCGACCAGTTGAGCGATGCCGAGCGCAGTGAATGATTTCGAGATGGAGCCGATGTTGAAGAGCGTTTCAGTGGTGACGGGAGCATGAGCCGCCAGGTCTCGAAAACCGTATCCTTTCTCCAGCACGATCCTGCCGTCTTTGATCAACGCCAGCGCCGCACCGGGGACGTTATCCATCAATATGAGGCGGAGCATCAGAGCATTGGCGGCACCAAGGTCCGCCGCCAATACCGAAGCCGGGATCGTCACGACCGCAACAGCAATGCCGACCGCGCTTGCGGCGAGCAGACGACCACACCAACTCCAGATCATCGTCTCCACCCTGATCATCATGATGAGCTTCTGGGGTGAGGGCGCACCCTGCGCGGCGGAGGTTGCATCGTCAAGGCGGGGTCGGGTGCTGCGCGCGGCGGATTTAATGGGTTGCTCTTCGCGGCTTTAATCGCCTGCGCACGAGTGGCCGCTCTCGGCGCGTCTCGCCCGTTGCGGCACGTTCCGGCGATCGTCCCCTTTCCGATCCCACAGCGGGCGCTTAGGCCGGGAGGCAGGAACTGGTCTTCGTGCCCCTTCCGGTCATTGGAGCGAGGCTTCCTTGGGTTTGGCGATTAGGCGGACGGAGCGATGCCATCGGTGGCCCGCTCGATCGCGGCGATATCGATGCGCTTCATTTGCATCATCGCGTCGAAGGCCCGCCTTGCCCGAGCGCGATCGGCATCGCCAATCAGCCTGATAAGCAGGCGGGGAACGATCTGCCACGACACGCCGAAGCGGTCTTTCACCCAGCCGCATTGCTCAGCCTCGGGGACCGCCGAGAGTGCGTCGGCGAAGCGATCGGCCTCGGCTTGGGTCTCCACCGGTATCTGGAACGAGATCGCTTCATTGAACTGGAATTGCGGTCCGCCATTTAGGCCGGCAAACGGTTGACCCATCAGTGTGAACTCGACCAGCAGCACGTCGCCTGCCTTGCCCGACGGGTAGTCACTCGGTGCGAGATGGACTGCATCAACATGGCTGTTGGGGAACAGGGAGGCATAGAACTTGGCGGCCTCTTCGGCATTGCCATCGAACCGGAGGCACGGGGTTATGCCAGACATGGAGATTTTCCTCCTAAAAGCGGTGGCGTAGGGGACCTGATCGGCTCTCTTTTATCCGAGCACTACGGGGAACCGAGGGGCATGCGGCCGGAGCCCGCCTCCGGCTTGATCATGCTATCTGCGACCGCCGCCGCGGAAACCGCCACCAAAACTCGCATGCGCAAAGCCGAAGCGTCCGAACCCCGGATGGAAGAAGCCAGGGTGACCAAAGCCGAAGCGTCGGAAACCTGGACGGAAAGAGCCGCCGCGGAACCCGCAGTTCCAGCATCCGCCAAATCCGACGGAAACTCCGACAGGCCATCCCCAGCCCCATGGGTTTCCCCAACCCCAGCCCGATGGATAATACGGGTCATACCCGGGGTAATACTCTGGAGAATAATAAGGATAGCCTTGCGTCTGAACGGGGGTGGCTGTCGATAAGTTGCCGACAGCAATAGGCGTCACAGCCATTGGTTGCCCCGGCGCACCAGCCATCGCCGCGCCGGGCTGGCCGGACTGGACCGCAACAGGCGGAGGCGGTCGAACCAGATTCTGCATCCGGCTGAGGCTCAAGCATTATGTTACCGGCCGGACCGCTGAGCACGACCCGGTCCGGTGAGATGCTCTCGAGTTGCCAGCCTTTCAGCGCTTCGCCCTCCGACAACACGCGCGAGTTAGTGCCGGTCACAGCGAAGATCGCGATGCGCACATCCGGTCCGATCACGATGCCAGTCAGCCTCACATCGCGCAGTAGTGAATCAGCATCATTAGCCGAGGACGCGGTTTTCGGACGGCGCTGTGTCGGGCTGAACAGCGGATCGGCAAGCTTCCGAATTTCCGGTGCTGCGGGTTCGATTTCCGCGGGTGGCAAGCGGACCCCGGGTGAAGGGTGGTGGCTACTGATGGAACTGAATTCGATAAGGATCAGCCCCGCGCAGACCACGCACCCGACGAGAATAAAAGCGGGCAAGCGAATCACGACTTCAACACGATCGGCGTATGCCAGAGCAAGGATTTCATCGATGCGCCGACGGAAGCGAGGTTCCAAAAGAAGAACACAGCTTGCTACTAAAAGCATCTAAGATACTCGTGAGCCTGGGCGCAAGCGTCAACCTCACACTAGCCACCAGAGGCGAGCGTTACGGTCATTTCCGCTCCGGAGGCGAGGGTGCGCGCGCCGATCCAATCCGACGGACCCTCGCCACGACTCGGTCGGTCATAGTGGGTTGGCCATCGCCAAGGTCGCGAACCAGATGCCTGGTGCGTGGCAATGCACGTGTTCTTGCTAGTCCGCTGTCGCCGTCGAGCAATGACTGCTTACGGCGCATCTTCCTCCTTGCCGCTCATCCCGGCGAAGGTCGCTTTACCCAACCGACAGCCGCCGTTCAGACTTGGCGGCCGGAACTCGTCTTCATGCCCCATTCCGGCCATTTGCCGTCGCCAAGCCGGAACTATCAGGATCGGGGCGAGCAGTCATTCGCCCGAGATGACGATCGCGGATCTTCGGGCAGGCCCCGCGCAACCGCCCGGCTCTCGCCAGCCAACCCGAAGGTGTTCACCACTTCAGGAGCGATCACCACGGCCGGATGCCCGGAGCTGTCAGGTTCAAGGTAGACTCCGGAGGAAGTCGATTATTGCAGCGTTGACCTCGGTCGGTCGCTCTTCCTGGGTGATATGGCCGCAGCCGGGCAGCATAATCACGTCGCGAAGCTGCGGGACGAATTTTGGCAGGTCGGCGATGTGGCGGTGCATGCCGGGAAATTTGACAACCGGATCGCGGTCCCCGGCGATGTAGAGCGCCGGCACCTCAACCGGCACACCGTCGAACGGCGCGAGCAATTCCCAATTGCGGTCGATGTTGCGATACCAGTTGAGCCCGCCGCGAAAGCCGGTGCGGGTGAACTCGGTCGTGTAGAAATCGACATCGGCCTCGGTCAGCCAGGTAGGCAGCGGCGGTGCCACCGGCGGGACGCGCGCGAACAACCCGCCGTGCAAGGGCACCATGCCGAAGGGCTGCGGTAGCGGCGGCGCATCGCCTGAGACATTGATCCGGCCGATGCGAAACGACGTGCGCACGTTGCGGCCGAATTCCGCCTCGGCGACACCCGGCTCCTGAAGATAGAGCTGATACCAGACGGCGTCATCGGTCCGCGGCATGACGCTCGTCGGCGGCACCGGGCCGCGCGCGCAGAACAACACGCTCAGCCCGATGACCGCCCGGAAGCGGTCAGGGCGCAATTGCGCCGCGTGCCACGCCACCAAGGCACCCCAGTCGTGCCCGGCGATCACCGTCCGTTCAACGCCGAGCGCGTCGATCAGGCCGACCATGTCACCGAGCAAGTGCAGCAGCGTGTAGCGCTCGATCTCCGGCGGGGCGTCGGTCTGCCCGTAACCGCGCATGTCGGGGGCGACTGCGTGAAAACCGGCCGCCGCCAGCGCCGCGAGCTGATTCCGCCAGGAATACCAGCATTCGGGAAAACCGTGGCACAACAGGACTGTGGGCCCGGTCCCTTGCTCCGCGATGTGCATGTGAATGCCGTTGGTCTCGATAATGCGATGCTTTGCCTCTGGCGCTGACATCTTGAAGCATGTCCTCTCGATCTTTTACTCGGGTTTGGATTTGCTGAAAGGCGCCCGACCCAGATGGGATGTGAGAAAGACATGGGGCACCCTGGGTTGAACGAGAACTAAATTCGGCAATTGCGCTTCTCATAGAGCGTTCTATTCCTTTGATTGTTGTAAGACTCGACAAAACTCCGGTTCCTTCAATTATCGCGGATGTATTTAGGATCGAAGCCCTAGACGCAAATCCAGATGTCATAGGCGGTACTGTCGCCGATGCTGTAGAACGATTAAGTCGGAGCGCGTCGGTGTGATTCAGGAGAGCTTATCGCAGTTATATCGTTAGATAATCCAGTGTTTACGGAGATCAACTGTCCACCATTTCCTAATGCCGTCTTCCCATCCTTCTGGCCGGCTTGGCCCGCTACCTTGCAACGGCGGTTTAGGGCATTGCTATCGATGGAAGCGAACGACGGCTTCGGGTCGGTTTGACTCGTTCGACCCGTGACAGGTGAACGGCTGCTGTCGACGTATCCTTCTCGTTGCCGTACGTCTTCGCAAGGGTCGGTTAACTGAACGGACACCGGCCGTTCGGCCTTAATGGCAAGGACTACTCTTCTGCCCCAAAGTCATTGCTCGTGTCCCGCCGGCAGGCCGCTCGTTGCTTAGAAGTCAGTACGCGAAATGAGTTCGTGTCGCAGGAGCTGTTCTGGCGCAAAGCGGCGCCTGACCGGAGCCGGGCTCACCATCATCTCACGACGGCTCGTCGCCCAAGCCCAAGCGCAGCAAGGGGTTTAATTGCGTACAGCTTCTTAGTCTTACTGCGTCAATAATCTGGAATCTTTTGCGTTTTGTGGATCGGCGCGTTGCAGCAAGGGCATCTCGGGAGGGTCTTGGTGAGGGCGACGATGAGCCGTCGGCGCATGGTTGCGATCGAGTTTGGGACGTGTCGTTCGGGTCGGATCGGCGGCGCCTCTGGGTCGATAACTGTCGGGAAAGGCAGATCGCGAGCAGAGCGCGGCGCGGGTCGGTCCTGAGGGGGGAAGGGCGCCGCGTTCGGCGATCAGGAAGCCGTAGGCGGCGATACAGAGCGTCGCGTGATGGTGGAAGCCGCGCCAGCCGCGCCCTTCGTAATCGCCAAAGCCAAGCTCCTGCTTGAGCTCCTGATAATCGCGCTCGATCCGCCAGCGCAGTTTGGCGATGTCGACCAACTGATCAAAGGCAACATCCTCGCGCACGGTGGCAAACCAATATTTCGTCGGCTCGGTTTCGCCTGGCGGCCATTCGATCAACAACCATTCTTCCGGGCGTGGCGCGGTCAGCGTGGTGTCGCGATGTGCCGGTCGCACCCTCTGCCGTGCGAAGCGCGAAGTGAGCCAGTCGGCGCTGCCTTCGCGCCACGTAATGGCTTGCCATGCTGCTGCTGGCAGGCCGAGAGCGAGGGCCTTTACCGAGAGCGGCTGATGCTCCCCGTCGCGCCGCAGCAACTTGGGTGGTCGTCCGCGACCGCGGCCATGCTGCGGTGGCAAAGGTCCCGTCCCTGGCGGCCAGACCGAGGTGTTGGAACCGATACCCGCCACATAGCGCAAGCCAAGAGCGGTGATTTCCGTTCGCAGCCCGGTGTCGTTGCCGTAGCCGGCATCCATCAGCACTACACCCTGGGGCAGCCCCGCCGCTTGCGCCGCGCTGATCTGCCCGAAGGCGATCTCGGGCTTGGTCTGAAACGCAATTGTTTCTGGCACACGGGCCTTGTCGCGCCGGGCCCGATCCTTGGCCCAGTCCTCGGGGAGATAGAGCCGATGGGCGATCGACAGGCTGGCATGATGATTGGCCAGCGACAGGGTCACTGCGACCTGGCAGTTGTCTCGCTTGCCGAGCTGACCGCAATATTGCCGGGTCACCCCGACCGAGTGCCGCCCCTTCTTGGGAAAGCCCGTGTCGTCAATGATCCAGGCCTCAACCGGTCCGCTGTGCTCGATTGCCGGCAGCACCAGCTCACTTATCTTGGCCAGCATCGCCGCATCCGACCACGGCGTATTGCCAACAAAATGAAGCAAGGACTGGTGCTTGGCCGCTACTGTCGCCGTCGCCGTCACCGCCGCCAGTGGCTCGACGCTCTTGCGGGCGATCGGCATCAACAGCCCCAAACAGTAATCGCGCATCGGTTCCTGCCGGTCGGCATGGCCAATGACCCGGCCAAGCGCCTCGACATAAGCGGCAAATCGCGCTTCACTCCCTCCACTCGCTGCCTCGTCCATTCCGGTCTCCCAACCGGTCAAGCGATAGGCTCAAATACCAGACTTGTGATTGCTATCTAGACAAATACTCTATAGAAGATTTTATGACGCAGTAAGATTAGCTGCAGTTCACGACCCGCAAGGGCCGCGGTAGGCCGCGGCGCGACCGCGTATCGGTGTTCTTCCTGATGGCGCTGTCGAGACGCGCGGCCGCACAATCGAGGAGATGGACGAGACGATGGGCGGCGCCACACCCGCCCTCGCAGCAAATAAATTAGCGGCGCCGTGATCCGGCGACGCGCCTAGCCGCGGCGCGGGAGGTCGCATGCCATTACCTTCCCGAACCGCGGGGGAGGCGCGAACACGAAGATGAATTCGTGATCGACGCCGACACGCCTATCCCTCGCCGGGGGACGGCGATAGGCCGATGATCAACTCGGCGAGCGCAATTCGGGGTTCTCGAGAGAGAGGCGGTCGGTCCACCCCGCCGCGCGGGCGAATTCATCGAAGAACTCGCTGTCATAGGCACGTTCCGGTGACTGGCGAACCATTTCGTCGATCTTATGAGCGTCCGCCCCGACGAGAATGCGCCAGCGATCGGCCTTGACGCCATCGAGAATGATCGTCGCGGCCTGTGCCGCGCTGGTCAGCGCCTCGTCGCGAAAGCGCCGCTCGAGCTCGACCACGAGGTCGCGCAACTGATCGTCCGAAAGCTGTGAGACGTCGCGGCCCAGCAAAGCAAAGCGCTCTCGCCCCTGAGCGAGACCGGCAGCATCGATCGCGTCCGATTCACGATCGCCGCTGTGGATCTTGCGCGTGTTGGCGCGGATCGAAGTCCCGATCTGGCCGGGCATGACAACCGAGCATTTGATGTGCGGCGCGTTGATCCGGAGATCAGTGATCAGCGCCTCGGTGAAACCCTTTACGGCAAATTTCGCGGCCGAATAGGCGGTGTGCGGGATGCGCGACCCTACCGAGGCCCAAAAGCCGTTGATGCTGCTGGTGTTGACGATGTGGCCTTCCTCGGCCTTTTGCAGCATCGGTAGAAACGCACGGGTGCAGTTATAGACACCGCCCCAGCAGATGTTGAACGTGCGCTCCCATTCGTCGCGGCTGTTGGAAACCATGCTACCGCCGCCGCTGATACCGGCGTTGTTAAACAACAAGTGGATCTTGTCGGTCTGGTGACGGTCGGCAACCTCGTCGCGGAACCGCTCGACCTGATGCCGGTCAGCGACATCGGCGATATGCGTCGTGACGCGCAGCCCCTGCGGCAATCCCCCTGCCTCGCACAGCCTTTGCGTTTCCGCCAGGCCGGTCGGCGAGACGTCGCTCATTGCGACATTGCAGGCTTCTGCCACCAGCTGGCGAACCAGTTCGCGGCCCATCCCAGAGCCGCCGCCGGTGACGACCGCGGTCCTCCCAGCGAATTCCTTCATGTTTGCTCCTCCCGGGATTATTGCAGGGTGTCAAGGCAACCAACTGCCGGACGAATCGACATTCGGCCTATTAAGATCATAGCATCGCTCGGCTCACGAGGTCTCGACCGCGCCAATCGGCGAAGTTAGGCTCACAGAACCCGATTAATGGCCATCTCGTACCGATCCGCCTGGATGGGTACTCACGTGCCGCGGCGATCCTATTCCCGATCACGCGGATCAGTTCCTGGAGCGCGTGAGCGGAGGAAGGGAATGAAACGCAGCACCGATGCGATCCTGACCACCCACGCCGGCAGCCTGCCGCGGCCGGACGCGCTACGCGCCGCGTGGTCGAAGCCGACGGAGACCCCGCAAAAGGTGGCCGCGCTCGATGCGTTGCTGCGCCAGTCGGTGACAACGGTGGTCGCTGACCAGCTTGAGGCCGGAATTGCCATTCCGAACGATGGCGAATTCGGCAAGCCGGTGCGCGCCGCATCTGACTTGGCAGCCTGGGGGACCTATATCTTTGGCAGGCTCACGGGCTTCGGGCCGACGCCACTCGGCGCCGCCGCGCCGGCCCGAACCGCCGCCGGCCAGCCGATGCGCATCGTCGGCGAGCGCTGGGAGCAGCGCGAGTTCGCCGAGTTCTACGATGCGTCGGAGATGGTGCCGAGCGTCGCCTCCCGTCCCTGCTGTGTTGCGCCGATCAGCTATAGGGGCGTGGACGCCGTCCGGCGCGACGTCATCAACCTAAAGGCAGCGGCCGATGCCGCCGGCGTCCAGGAAGCGTTTATAACGTCGATCGCGGTCGGGACCATCGAGACGTTCTGCCGGGGCCAAGATGCTTACTACAAACGCGCCGAGGCGTTCCTCGATGACATCGCCAACGCTATGGCCGTCGAGTATCGCGCGATCGTAGACGCCGGGTTCGTACTGCAGCTGGACGATCCGGGATTGCCCGACACCTGGGACATGCTCGACCCCCATCCGACGTTGGCGGAATACACGCGCTACGCCATGCTCCGCGTCGAGGCGCTGAACCACGCGCTCCAGGGCATCCCGGAGGACCGCGTCCGCCATCACATCTGCTGGGGCAGCTGGCACGGCCCTCACACGACCGACCTTCCGTTGCGCGACATTGTCGAGGTGATGCTCAGGGTAAAAGCTCAAGCCTATTCAGTCGAAGCCGGCAACGTGCGGCACGAGCATGAATACAAGGTCTGGCGTGACGTGAAGTTACCCGAGGGCAAGATCCTCATTCCCGGGGTCGTCAGCCACGCGACCAATGTGGTCGAGCATCCCGAACTCGTCGCCGACCGGCTCATCGCCTACGCGAACATGGTCGGGCGCGAGAACGTGATCGCCGGCACCGACTGCGGCCTCGGCGGGCGCGTGCATCCGCAGATTGCGCGGGCAAAGCTTTGCTCGTTGTCGGACGGCGCCCGGCTAGCGACGCGCCAGCTCTGGCCAAACCGGGCTCGTGCCTGAAGGGCCCCAGACTACCTCAACCCTTGTGTGCAGCCCCCAAGACAAGGGTGCTTTCGGATCGCAGCCAATGTGCGGGTGATCTTCAATAGCCGAACACACTACTGGAACTACTGCTGCCCGACTGGTCATTCCGGGTCGCGCATGCTTATGCACCAGTCGGTCATTGAACCGACGTACCTTGACAATGGCTCTGACCAGGATCGGGTCTGGCACCTGCGACGGTGCGATCGGACCGGCCGGATCAAGCATCATCCGGACTTCCTTGCCGGCCGGGCACAGCTCACCTGGATGAAGATGGTCTTTGCCGACGTCTCGGCCGACAATGCCGCAAAAGGCCGCGGTTCAGTGGGTCTTCGGAATGGAAGACCGAACCAGAGATGGCAGCGGAGGCACCGATAGTGCAGCGACCGGCGAGGCTCTTCCGCTGGCCAATTTGACGGTTCGGAATGGGGCTTGGGCCTCGCTCAGGTGTCGACTTGGCTAGGCGAGCCCGAGCAAGCGCTTCTGGGCGGTCCACGCGATTGGCAACTCGAAACACCGTCTTTCATCTCCACGGCTCGCTGCTTGATCCGACCAAGATGATGACGACGCAGGATTATTTAAAACATTACGCGTGGACGCGGAGGATACCGGAAGAACGGAATGCGAAATAGGCTCCTGCAAAAAGCACCGGATCACGCTGCCAGAGGGTTTCGATAAGCCATTCGACAACTCTTCAGTCATTTCGCCGGCCCCTGTATCCTCGCCGCCCGGACACCGGCTCAGGGGCATCAGCCATGGAATTCGGCGCCTCCATTTTCTTCACCGATTACTCGATCGCGCCGGCCGAGCTGGCCATGTCACTCGAGGAACGGGGCTTCGACTCGCTCTGGGCGGCCGAGCACTCGCACATCCCGACCTCGCGCCGCACGCCGGTGCCGGGCGGCGGCGAGTTGGCTCGGCGCTATTACGACGTGATGGACCCGTTCGTCACGCTGACGGCGGCGGCGGGCGCCACCAGGCGGCTCAAGGTTGGCACCGGCGTGTGCCTCGTTATCCAGCGCGATACGATCCAGACCGCCAAGCTCGTCGCCTCGATCGACCAGGTCTCGGGCGGGCGTTTTCTGTTCGGCATCGGCGGCGGCTGGAATGCTGAGGAGATGGAGGATCACGGCACGGTGTACGCCACCCGCTTCAAGAAGATGCGCGAGCAGGTCGAAGCGATGAAGGCAATTTGGACGCAGGAAAAGCCGGAATACCACGGTGACATCGTCGATTTCCCGCCGATGCAGACCTGGCCCAAGCCGGTGCAGCAGCCGTACCCGCCGGTCATCGTCGGCGGCGCCTTCCCGTGGGCGGCGCGCCGCGCGATCCGCTACGGCGACGGCTGGATCCCGCTCGCCGGCGGCGCGCGCTACGGCGATCCGCTCGATTATCTGCCGCGTTTCCACCGGATGGCCGAGGAGGCCGGGCGCGATCCGCAGTCCTTGGCGGTCACGGTGGGCGGCGCGCCGGAAGACCCGGATGTGCTGAAGTGCTATCGCGATCTCGGGGTGGCCCGGGTGAACTTTCCGGTGCCCCCGGCGAGGCGAGAGGAAATCCTGCCGGTGCTCGATCGCCTCGCCGATCTGAAGCGGCGGCTCGACGGGTGAGGCGTTCGGAGGGGCTACCCCCGGGCCACGCTTCGCACGCGGGATCGACAGGCGCGCCTCCGGCCCCCAGCCTTGCTGCGCGGCGTTTTGCCCGCCACGCCCTGACGACACTCTTCGAGGACCTGCCCGCTCCTGCGATCCGCGCCGCCAAGACATTCCTGCTCGATACGCTCGGCGTCGGCGTCGGCGGATCGAGCGAACCCAGCGCCGGACTGTTGCTGCAAGCCGTGGCCGCCTGGGGCAGCGGCTCCGAAGCGGCGATCTGGGGCCGGCACGAGCGTCTTCCGGCACCGGCCGCCGCCCTGATGAACGGGTTCCAGGTGCATTGCCAGGAATATGACTGCGTCCACGAGGCCGCGGTTCTGCATCCCATGGCGACGCTGCTGCCGGCCGCGCTCGCGGTCGGCGTCGATGTCGCGATCAGCCTCGGCCTCGCCGCTCGCGCCGGACTGCGTTTTTTCCGCCTCGCGACGGCCGGCGGGTTTGGCGCGACCGCCGCTGTCGGCCGCCTCGCCGGACTGGACGAAGCGGGCCTTGCCGGCGCCTTCGGCCTGCAATATGCCCAGGCGAGCGGCACGATGCAGCCACACGTCGAAGGCAGCATCGCCCTCCCGCTACAGATCGGCTTCAACAGCCGCGCTGCGCTCGCCGCCTGCGATCTCACGCACGCTGGCATCACCGGCCCGCGCGACGTATTCGAGGGCCCGTTCGGTTATCTGCCCCTGTTCGAGGATACATGGGACTTGGCGCCCATCTGGCCGGCACTCGGTCGCACCTGGCGCATCGCCGAGCTCAGCCACAAGCCCTATCCTGCCGGACGCGCAACCCATGCCGGCATCGAGGGGGTCGCAGCGCTGCGCGCGGCGCATGGGTTCACGGCCGGCGAGGTCGCGCATATCACCGTGCTCGGCCCGCCACTGATCCAGCGTCTGTGCGGACGGCCTGCTATCCCCGAACCCAGCCCCGCCTACGCGCGGCTGTGCATGGGCTTCGCGATCGCCAAGCTCTTGCAGCACGGCGCGCTGGATCCAGTGCACTATCGGGGTGAGGCGCTGCGCAATCCCGAAACTCTCGCCCTCGCCCGGCGTGTGACGACAGTGGCAGATGGCAACCCGGACCCGAACGCCCTCGCGCCGCAATCGGTGAGGGTGGAGCTAAACAACGGGACAGTCCTCGAATGGCGCTGCGAAGAGATGCTGGCGCACCCGGCCCGCCCGCTGTCGCCGGAGCAGCATTTCGCAAAGTTCCGCCGCTGCTGGACGCTCGCCGCCGAAGCGCTCGGCCCCCCCGAGCTCGTGATTGAGACGGTCGAGCATATCGAGGAGATGGACGACATGCGCACCCTCGCCGCGTTGCTGACGCCCTGAGCAGAACGGGCCTGAAGGCGGTAGGAGGCGCCATGGAACGAGGACCCATGATCCTCAACGCGTTTTTCTACAATCCGCAAGGCGATCATCGGATGTCCTGGCGTCATCCTGATGCGCCCGGCCGAGAGATCTTCGAACTGTCTTACTACCAAAAGTTGGCAGCAGCCGCAGAAGCGGCCTGTCTGGATGCAATCTTTGTCGCCGATCATGTGGCGATGTGGGACACGTACGAGAGCAACATAGCCCATTACGCCAATGCGCGCCTTGAACCGATTACAATGCTCGCCGCCCTTGCGGCGGTAACACGTCATATCGGCTTGATTGTCACCGCCTCGGCATCGTACAGCGAGCCCTACAATATCGCCCGCATATTCGCATCACTCGACCACATCAGTAAGGGTCGGTTCGGCTGGAACGTCGTGACTTCGGGCATGAACGAAGAGGCGATGAATTTCAGCCGCGACGCCAATATCGAGCATGCCCGCCGCTACGAAAGCGCCGAAGAGTTTCTCGATATTACGAAAGCCCTGTGGGACAGTATTGAGGACGACGCGCTGCTGCTCGACAAAAAATCGGGATTTTTCGCCGATCCGGCGCGCGTTCACCGCATCAACCACACGGGCAAGCATTTCAAGGTGCGCGGCCCCTTGAATGTTCCCCGTCCACCCCAAGGGTATCCGGTGATTGTTCAGGCCGGATCGTCCGAAGATGGGAAGAACCTCGCGGCCAAGCATGCGGATCTGAATTTCGCGCTCGTGCGGACGATCGAGGAAGCCCAGCGCTATCGAAAAGACTTTGATGAGCGCCTTCGGCGCATCGGGCGGCAGCCCGGCGACCTGAAGGTTTTGCTCGGCATCCTGCCGATTGTCGTGCGATCGAGGGTCGAAGCGCAGGAGAAACGAGATTTACTCGAGGCGCTCGTGCCGGCCAGCGTGGGTATCGATCTGGTGTCGAGCTGGTGCGGGGTGGATTTGTCCTCCTATCCGATCGATGGCCCGCTCCCGCCGCTGCCGGATGTTTCAAGCTACGATGGTTGGCGCACGAATTTGGAGAGGCTCAAGGAGTTTGCTCAAGAGAACCTGACGATCGGCGAGATTGCCCGTCGCATTTCCAATGCTGGCACCGGTCCTGTCATGGCCGGAACCCCGCAGGAAATCGCGGACGAGATGGAGGCGTGGTATGCGGCGGGAGCCGCCGATGGCTTCAATCTGATGTTTCCACTTCTGCCTGACGACTGGGTGAACTTCGCCGAATACGTCGTGCCTGAGCTGCAACGCCGGGGGTTGACGCCCAAACAGTATGCTAGCGGTACCCTGCGTGACCGGCTCCGCCTCCCCAGGCCGCCGAACCAGTTTAGCGACATGTGATCGGGATGGTCGTGCGGGGCGGGGTCCCTCGACAAAGGGATCGCAACATGATCGGATAAATCCGCCGATAGCCGGTTAGGGCGGCTTCCCACTGAACTCACACTTCCCGCTCGGCGCCATTGACGAAAACAGCAGCCGCGACGGATCCTGGGAGAACAGCCAGTTCGTTTTCGCCGGCTCGCAGAACAAACCTCTGCCTTGAAGCGAATGTCTGAATTCGGCGCTGCCTCGCCGTTGACGCGCGCCTCAGCGAAGGACCGGAATCGAAACCCACAACGGCCGCTCAGCCTTGGCGGCGGGAACTGGTCTTAATGCCCCACAGCGGTCCTCCATGAGGGTACCGAGGAACGGCAGGGAGATCGAGAGCAGTCGTTGACTTTTGTACCATCGTGGGCGCAACCCTTCCCCCCGCTTGTCCAAAAGGCAATGATGCTCTGGCAATGGGAAAGCTATCTTGGCCGCTTCCGCAAGCGTACCGAAACCGAGGCCATCGGGCTCCCCGGATGGCGGGAGCCAAGCCGATCGGGCGATACACTTGCCGTATTGCACTAGCAGCATCGCGGAAGTCGGTTTCGATCGTTCATGGGGAGACAACCCCGTTTGGGATCAGGATTTTTCTCGTTTTCGCTGTGCTTCTGATGGCAGCGCGCGTTGCCATAGCAGAGGACGCACTAGTTGACCCAGGGGGGTGGCGCATTCACCGCGAGCTGCTGCCTAACAACCAAAACCGCAGCAAGGTTATCGAACTGTTCTGGACCAAGCCTGATGGCAACGGCCCATTCCCAGCTGTACTATTCATTCACGGGCATCAAGAGACGCAAAGGAATGGTGGCGAGGCTTACGTCCTGACGGGCCGGCTCGGCATTATGGCGCGCCGTGGCTATGTAGCGGCGGCTGTCTCACAGCCCGGCTATGGCAATTCCTCCGGTCCGCCGGATTTCTGCGGACCCTACACGCAGCAGACCACGCTGGTTGCAATCGATTTTTTGCGTCGACAACCCTTCGTCAAGCCCGAGAAGGTTGCACTCTTTGGTTATAGCCGCGGCGCAATTGTCGCGGCTATGGTGGCGACGCTAGACCGGAGACTGGCGGCCGTAGTACTGGGCGCGGGCGCCTACGACTTCTTCACCTGGCGCCCTACACTACCGGGCATCTCTCGCAATCTTTTTGCCGAGGCAGGTATGTCGACCGAGGCTTTTATGGCGCGTTCGGCGATCTATCATGTTCAGCAGATCAGGGCACCCGTACTGCTTCTCCATGGGACAGCCGATGAACGGATTCCGGTTCAGCAAGCCGAAGCCTTTGCCGAGAAATTAAAAGCCGCTGGCGTGCGATATAGGCTCAAAGAGTTCCCCGGAGCGCCGCATGGGATCCCCATCGAGGACCAGTATCGCGAAGTCTATCCGTTTCTCGACGAATTCCTCCGCTGAGATCGAGGTGAGATCGATGGCCGTCAGGGGAATGGCTGCTAGCGGCGCGTCTCGCCCATTGCCCCGAACCCCGGCGAAGGTCTCTTGACCGGACCGACAGCGGGCGTTCAGCCTGAGCGGCGGGGACTGATGTGTGGAAATCGTGGCGCGCCCTCTCCCGTCAACCAAACCCGCTCGTTTGCACATCTCAATCTGCTCTTCCTCCAAGGTCAGCGAGCAACTGCTCAATGCGGCGTACGGCCGAGCAGTGTCGTTCGGCTTCGCGCGGCCAGAATCGCTCTCGCGCATCGTCTGCGAGCGACAGTTCGAGCTTATGGCGCTCCCTCCTCCTCGGTTGATCTGTCCATATAAGCGCGGAACGGCGGTTTAGCATTGTACTTGGGCAGGACAGCCCCTGCCCTGTTCCCACACGCGTCGCCGGTGAATGGCATGTCCGCACCGTGCTCCACCGCATCCCGGCCGCGGCCGATTTTCTTCGGCGCATCAAGGGCCAGCCATGGATGGCGGCCGCCCACAGGGCGCACCGGCGCGGCCTGATCTAGTCCAGATCCCAAGCTCCGTCCCCGCCAGCCAGTAAAAGTAAAAGAGCCATCTGGAAAGGGATGAACTGAGGCGTTCAAGAGAGAGCGCCCCGGCTGTCCCCAACCCGTTCCCGGAGGCCTCTCCATGCGCGCGATCATCATCAACGCCCAGCACCGTACCGTCACCGAAACCGAGATCGACGGTTCGCTCGCATCCCTGCAGCAAATCGTCGGCGGCTTGATCGAGCCGGTCAGCCAAGGACTGGACGGCGAGCACCACTGCTACGTCAATGAGGAAGGCCTTTACGACAATCCGCGGCATTTCTTCCTGTTCAAAAAGGGCCATCAACCGCTCGCCGGCAATGGCGTCATCCTCGCCTCGACCGACGATGGCGACGAGGCGCCCTGCACGCTGCCGCTCGACTGGGTCAAGCAGCGCGTGACGTTCATGGATCTGAACGCCGCGCGCCAGTGGTGCCGATCGCATTAAGACCAGTGGCCGACCGCATTGCCAGGCCGCACTGCTCATTCCAATCCCAATCCCATTGTACCAACGCGAACGGAGGCTTCGCCATGACCCGCTGCGCCGAAATCGAAATCGACATGGTCGAAACTTACGATCAGGACGCGCATCCACTCGATTACCTGTTCCAAGACCCGGACTATCGCCAGCAGGACGAAGCCCGGCTCGCGGCGTGGCGCAACGAGGACTGGCACTTCGTCGGCATTCGCGCCAGGGCGACGATCAAACTTCCCCACGGCAGCAACCCGGAATGCTGGACCACCAGCGAACTGCTATCGCCCGGTCTGTGGGGCATCGAGAGCGACAGCGGCGACGACTATTTCCGGCAGGTCTTTGACGAGGAACGCGAAATCCTGATCGGAATGCTCGCCTCCCTCAAGACCTACGAACTTGCCGCAAAAGACGACCCATCACTCACCACAGCAGGGAGGAGCAAATGACGACCAAAACCTACCGCGCCGAATTTTTCACTGCCGCCGATTACGCCGTCCGCGACTTCGAAGCCGAGACGCCGCAACAGGCGCTCGAACTGGCACGCCGGTTTTACGACGACGATCTAATCGAACTCGATTTCCGCAGCTACGACGACAATGCCGGTCTCGACCAGATCCAGATCTGGGACAACGAACGCGGCACGCTGGCCGCGTGGGAAAGCGACGACTATCGCCGCCGCAACGGCTGCTCCCGATCTCTACAAGCCACTGGAATACTTCTTTAATATCATGCAAGACTATGGCAGCAGCTGCCGTAAAGGCTATATCCGCCTCACCATCGGAGCAGGCGCGCACGGCGCTCGCCAAGGCCGGTCCAATAAAGACCGCACCGCCGAATACGGCAACGCCAATAACATAGGGAGGCTGCAATGATTTTAAACAACAGAATTCGCGCGCTCTACAGCCGCACCGTCTATGGCGACGTCATTGCCATCATCGATTATGACCGAGGCAAACCGGCCGGCTTCATCGGCCTGCGTCTCGAAAAGTGCCGCCATGAGGAAACGCTTTCGATCCGCGGAGCCTACGAGACCGCCGTGCAGACCCGCGTGATGCGCAAGCAGGCCGAATGCCGCAAAAACAAGCCGTGCCTGGCGAAACGGAGCCGGCTGTGAGTATCCACAAAGTTAGAGGAAACCCCGAAGAGGGTGAACCCGGCCGGACAGGAGAGCGCGTGCCCGGGTTTGGCCCGGCCAATGCCCGCCGGCCTTCCCCTGCTCCCGGAGGTTCCGTTCATGACCGACTATTTTTCCCCAACCGTGATCCAGCCGGCGATCCCGGTCGCCGACATCACGCCGCTCGAGCGTCTCTTGCTCAGCCATATCTTCCAGGTCGAGGCCAGCGCCGACGGCTTGTATTTCTATGAAGACGAAGGCCCGGCCTCGACTATTTGGCTCGATCGCGCCGACATCGACGGCGCTCTGGCGCAATCGCCAACCACGACCGAGAGCACCGCCGCCGGTTTCGTCATGGAACAACTCGCACGCGTGCCGGCGGACAATGTCGAGATCGAACTCCACCTCAGCGCTACGTCCTGGGAATTTATTTTTCAGGACATCGTGCGCCGCTCGCGCAGCCTGCGCTACGTCACCGCGGTCTCCTCCTTCACCTGCTCCAAGATGCGCCCGGACGGGTTCGGCGGCATGGCCGTGCTGATTACCGCGAACGCGATCGTCGGCAAATCGACCAACGACATCATCGCCGACTTCCTGGCCGAGGCTGATCTCGACGAGCCCGTGCCTGCGGCCGCCTGATCGCCCCGCTTTCGAAAGGAGCCATCAATGTCCGCCCTCACGCCCGTGGCGGCGCGCGCCATGCTGCGCCGCGGCCACTTCGCGCACATGCACCCTCGATCACCGCGCAACGGGTGACCGAAGCGGTCGAGCGTCAGCTCACCAGCCTCGACAATCCCTCCCGGCGAAAGCCGGGATCATGCCTCGTCTGCGGCACTGAAGCCGAGAGCTGCGAGCCCGACGCCAGGCAACACGAATGCGAAAGCTGCGGCGCACATGCCGTTTACGGCGCCCAGGAGATCCTCATCGCCATTGCCTGACAGCCCGAACCTCAACTCCCGGGCCCGCTCCGCGCGGGCCTTTTTTGTAACCAGGGCACCGCCGCGGCGGCGCCACTCTTCAGAAGAGGAAACCACAAAATGGAAAGCTGCAACGCTGCCATCTCAATCGGCGGAAAGATCAAGCGATCCGCTATTGCCGAATTGGCAGCAGCCCTGGCACATGACAGCGCCACTATCGATTGGACGGACTTTCTCGAAGATGGCGAGCTTGTCGATCACATTCTTGGCAAGGTTGCCGCGAAGGATCATCTGTACTTCTGCAATAACGAACAACCGTGGGGACAGTACGAAAGCACTGAGGCTTTCTGTCGCCAGAACGGGCTGATCTATGTCTTGGAATATGAAGCCGGCGGCGAATGGTCCCCAGGCATGGAATACCGCTCCCCCGACATGGAGCCGGGCAAGGTGCGCACATGGCCGATCTCTGAAATTGGCCGCGGCCCGCTGATTGATGCCGAGGATATCCAAAAGCATCTCGACGCCGGCACCCTAGCTGATGAGATCGCGCTAATGGCAGCGATCCACAAATTCCCGTGGCCTCTGGAAATCGTCGAGGACGAGGGTTTTTAAGCGCCTCCACGGCAAGCCGGAACGCTTAACTGCCGAGGCCGAGTAACCCAACGGATCATCCTACCTCACGCCAGTCACAGCCTCCCTGGCCCGCCGCGCGCGGGCCTTTTTTATTGAACGGCCGGGCCGCGGCCCGGCCGTAGCGTAGGGATGAAGCGCTTTATCCCATTTCTGGGACAAGTTTCTTCATCCCCCACCCCGAACCGGACGTGCAAGTTTCCCTGCATCCGGCTCTCCATGCGTGGCGATTGCCACGGGTGGCCCTCGCAGGAGTTTGGCGAGGGTGTTGGTTGCCTCCCAAAAATGATCGGCTCCAGGCTGGAACCGCTCCTTTGGTTCGACATTCCATCCGTTCGGTATCCGGGTGCCCCGGTCTGGGAAGCGGCTCGTCCCGCCTTCGCTGAAGAGCCTCAACTGTTTGGTTCCATCGCTCCAGCATCGCCGCTCCCCAGGTCTGTTTCCGACATACTGATGGAGCAAGGCGTTCCACCCTGCGCCGCAGTGTTTTTGCCGGACCCAGTGCGCAACACGCCGTTCCAGCCACCAATCGAGCTTGGCGAACTCCCGCCATGCTCTTCCGGCGTAGCGGTAATAATTCCGCCAGCCGGTAATGATGGGATTGAGGCTGTCGATCAGATCGGCGAAAGGCTTGCCTGTCGGCGTTTTCTTCACCTCGACCTTGAGCTTGTGGCGCAGCTGCTTCAGTTTACCCTTCGGAATGAAGAGTTTGCCGACCCGGTTGCAGGTATGACGAGCCGGTTCTTGCACCACTCGATAACCGAGAAAGTCGAAACCTTCCCTGACATCGGTGATCCTGGTCTTTTCCATCGACAGTTCCATGCGGAGTTTCTGTTTAAGAAATTCCGCCAGCGCGCGGCGTTCCGCCTCCGCTTGCTCCAATGTCCCTTCTACGAGGACGACAAAATCGTCCGCGTATCGCACCACGAAGAAGGTCGGACGCCCCGCCTTCCGGTCGACTTTCCGGCGACTGGCTGCTTTGGCGAACTCCTCTTGTGGACGCGGGGACCAGCGCCCGTATCTCTCGTCGATCACCGTCAAACAAACATTGGCCAGCAATGGCGAGATAATGCCGCCCTGCGGGGTTCCCGTGACAGGGTGGCGAAGGGTGCCTTCAATCATGATGTCGGCCTTCAGGAAAGCGAGAATGAGCCGCAGGACCTTGCGATCCTTGATGCGGCGTCGCACCTGCTCCATCAGCACATGATGATCTATGGCGTCGAAACAGCCCTTGATGTCGCCCTCGATTACGTAGCGGGTCTGTGACGGCCCGCTGCCGTTAGGCGGGTGCAGTCGACGCTGGATTCTTGCCAGCGCGTCATGGGTGCTTCGACCGCGCCGGAAACCATAGGAGGTCGGATAGAAATCCGCCTCGAATATTGGTTCCAGCACCAGCTTCAGCGTCATTTGCACCATTCGGTCTTTAAGCGTGGGGATGCCCAGCGGCCGGAACTGCCCCGGTTTGCCTGGCTTCGGGATGAGCCGTTGCCGGACGGGCTGGGGCTTGTAGGTTCCATTGCGCAGTTCTTCTCGAATTTCTTCGAGGAAAGCGGCGACGCCACCGGCACGCTTTTCGACCTTGTGCCGCGTCATTCTGTCGGTGCCCGGCGTCTGGCTGCCTGTATTCTGGGACAGCTTTTGCCAAGCAACCGAAATCATTCGGCGGTCACAAACGAGATTGAACAGATCCGAGAACACCTTGTCGGTATCTACGGTACTCCACCGATACAGCTTGCGTTGCATGTCGAGGACAAACCCGGTATTCACCGCGTCGGTCATCAGCCCGCCTCCTGCCTGCATTCTGTACCCACTGCCTTCCTTTGCCATGTGGACGGCTTTCCCGTCCTCGGACTACTACGAAGGCTCCGTCCCCCGTCCCCGCGATCATCAGTCGCTTCGATCATCCTGCCCCGGTTGAGGCAGGAGGCGAGTAAAGGGTTCTCAGGTTCCGTCGACAACCTCTCGTCCGTTTTAGGAGCCGACTGTACCCCGTGCGGATTCCGACCCTCGGGCCTTGCAGACTTTCCCGAGGGCTGGTGCTCGATTTCCTCAAGCACCCCCGGTTCCCACCTCTCAAAAGGGAACCAGCGCTCCACAGGTCTTGCGACCGCCCCGCCCACTTCCGCATCGGCGAGGTTCCTCTTAACGGGGCGTCTGCCATCGGTTGGCGTTGGTGCACTTGGACGGCCTGGAGCACTGAGGCACGCTACGCCATCCTTTGTCGTGGTATTCCGATGCCGCACAAACACAACGACGATCGCCGCCACCACATCCCGAAGATGGCGTTCAAGGTCCAGAATTGGCCGGAGTACGAAGCGGGACGGCGCCGGCGTGGCAGTCTGACGTTGTGGATTGAGGATGCGGCGCTGGACCACTGGCAAACCGTTGGACCGAAAGGCCAGGCCCGCTATACCGACGCTGCGATCCAGACCACGCTGATGGTTCGCACGGCGTTCAGGCTGGCGTTGCGGCAGACCGAAGGTCTGATGGCATCGGTCATCACGCTGATGGACCTTACGATCTCAGCGCCGGATCACTCCACGATCAGCCGCCGGGCGGAGACACTGCCGGTGATCCCGCCGGCCTCCGTGCCAGACGGTCCGTTGCACTTATTGATCGACAGCACGGGCCTGAAGGTCTACGGGGCGGGTCAATGGCTGGAGGCGAAACACGGCGCGAAGTCGCGCCGGAAATGGCGCAAGCTTCATCTGGCGGTCGATGCCGAAAATGGCGTGATAGTGGCCCAGACCCTGACGGATCAGGACGCCGATGATCCGTCTCAGGTTACGCCGTTGCTCGATCAGATTGATGGCGCGATCGCCCGGGTAACGGCTGACGGCGCGTATGATGGCGCGCCCACCTACAACACGATCGCCGCGCACGGCGATGACATCGAAGTCGTGATCCCGCCGCGCTCGACGGCCGTACTCAATGGTGAACCAGGTCCGCTCGCCCAGCGTGACCGGCATCTCGAGATGATCCTGGAACAAGGGCGGTTGGCCTGGCAGAAGGCAACAGATTATGGCCAACGCTCGCTGGTCGAAACGACAATGGGCCGCTACAAGGCGCTGATCGGACCCCGGCTGCGAGCACGCGGTTTCGACGCTCAGCAGACTGAGGCAGCCATCGGCGGCGCGGTCCTGAACCGGATGCTGGCGGCCGGACGCCCTGATTCCATCCGCCGGATGTGCGTCATCGCGTAACGGCCTGGGGCTGGGGTCATTTCGAGCTCAGCTCTGGAAGTGCACCAACGCCCCGGTGATGGCGACGAGGCGTCCGCCCTCGGCGAGCCGCGCGAGTGCCGAAGACACATGGCGCATCGCGGCTTCGGCAAAGCGCCCGGCGACATGCGGCGAGGCCGAGAAGGGCGGGTTCATCAGCACCACGCTCGGCCGCACCGCCGGATCGAGCCGGTCGTGGATCTGCTCGGCGTTGTGGCGGCTGACCGCGGCGTCGCGGAACAGACGCGCAAGCAATCCGGCCCGGGTGTCGGCGATCTCGTTCAGGACGAGCCGCGCCCGGGCGATCTCGGCGAAGATCGCCAGCATGCCGGTGCCGGCCGAGGGTTCGAGCGCCAGGTCGGCCGAAGTCAGCATCGCCGCCTCGGTCGCCACAAAGCCGAGCGCCAATGGCGTCGAGAATTGCTGGAACTGCTCGGATTCTTCCGAGCGGCGCGTTTGCGAGGCGAGCCGCTGGGGCAAGCGGATCAGCATGTCGAGCATCGCGGCGGCCGCGCCCGCGCGCGTGCGCATCGCCGCCCCGAATTTGCGCAGGAACATGACCTGCGCCGCCTCACACGCTTCGTAGGCGTCCTTCCAGGCCCACGCGCCCTCGGCATCGCTGCCGCAGAACGCGGTTTCCATCGCCGAACGCAGGGTGCGGGTGTCGATCGCGCGGCCCTGCCCGAGCAGCTGGGCAAGCAACGTCGCGGCGTGGATCAGACCCGACACTTTGTCCGGCGGGGCCTGCGGCAGGAACAGCGGGAGTGTCCCCCGCTTTCGCGGGAGCAGGCTTGCCGCGGGTGCGGCGGGGGTGAGGTCGAGCATGGGATCTCCGGAGTGAAGGTTGAAAGTCCGGCGCGCTCTCTGGCGCTGTCCCGGTTCACCCTCTTCCGGCTGCCCTCTTGCTCTCGGTGCGTCAGGTAGTTGATGAAGAAAGGAGATTCTTCATTGCGAAGCTGTCAGTGACCTTGCGGGGTGTGAGACCCCGCGCTCTGCGCGGTGCAGCGCGCAGAGACAAGCGAACGGGTGAGGCAGACCGGGTGCTTCCGGCCGGCCATAAATCAGCAGAACCCGTTAAAGCCGGACGGCCGGGAACTTCCGATCCCGACTACGGTCCGGCCAGCGTGTCCGTCATGGAGAGGGAAACCGAACCGATGGGGCGTTGGTGCACTTCCAGAGCTGAGCTCGAAATGACCCCAGCCCCAGGCCGTTACGCGATGACGCACATCCGGCGGATGGAATCAGGGCGTCCGGCCGCCAGCATCCGGTTCAGGACCGCGCCGCCGATGGCTGCCTCAGTCTGCTGAGCGTCGAAACCGCGTGCTCGCAGCCGGGGTCCGATCAGCGCCTTGTAGCGGCCCATTGTCGTTTCGACCAGCGAGCGTTGGCCATAATCTGTTGCCTTCTGCCAGGCCAACCGCCCTTGTTCCAGGATCATCTCGAGATGCCGGTCACGCTGGGCGAGCGGACCTGGTTCACCATTGAGTACGGCCGTCGAGCGCGGCGGGATCACGACTTCGACGTCATCGCCGTGCGCGGCGATCGTGTTGTAGGTGGGCGCGCCATCATACGCGCCGTCAGCCGTTACCCGGGCGATCGCGCCATCAATCTGATCGAGCAACGGCGTAACCTGAGACGGATCATCGGCGTCTTGATCCGTCAGGGTCTGGGCCACTATCACGCCATTTTCGGCATCGACCGCCAGATGAAGCTTGCGCCATTTCCGGCGCGACTTCGCGCCGTGTTTCGCCTCCAGCCATTGACCCGCCCCGTAGACCTTCAGGCCCGTGCTGTCGATCAATAAGTGCAACGGACCGTCTGGCACGGAGGCCGGCGGGATCACCGGCAGTGTCTCCGCCCGGCGGCTGATCGTGGAGTGATCCGGCGCTGAGATCGTAAGGTCCATCAGCGTGATGACCGATGCCATCAGACCTTCGGTCTGCCGCAACGCCAGCCTGAACGCCGTGCGAACCATCAGCGTGGTCTGGATCGCAGCGGCGGTATAGCGGGCCTGGCCTTTCGGTCCAACGGTTTGCCAGTGGTCCAGCGCCGCATCCTCAATCCACAACGTCAGACTGCCACGCCGGCGCAGTCCCGCTTCGTACTCGGCCAATTCTGGACCTTGAACGCCATCTTCGGGATGTGGTGGCGGCGATCGTCGTTGTGTTTGTGCGGCATCGGAATACCACGACAAAGGATGGCGTAGCGTGCCTCAGTGCTCCAGGCCGTCCAAGTGCACCAACGCCCCAATATGTACGACGCCCACCGGGCCGCCCTGGCCCAGGCGGACGACTCCTGTACGATTGTTACAGACCTGATCAGCGGTCGCCTGGCGCGCTACATCAAGAACAAATTGATCGACGATCTGACTGCTTCGGGACTGAGACCACTGCCGATCCCGGCACAGTTGAGCCTGACCTTTCCTCTCGGCGCGGGAGGCGATCGTGACTTTGCGGTGCTGTTGTCTGGCCAGTCGGCCGCACTGGCGCAGGACACTAATGCCACTGAACTGATCGAGCGGCTTGCCAAGGAGACGACGCGACGGCTACGCGCCTTCGCCTAACCGATCAGGCGCTTTGCTGCCTCCGACCGATACCCGCCGACGTGCCGAACGACAGCTGTCGGGGCAGAGCTACCTCGGCTCAAGGTGCGACCTCGTACTGGCTATCTCTGATCACAGCCGCTCCACTACGTTTGTCGACTACGAGCGGTCACCTCGGCGGTCGCGCCAGGGGAGCGCGCCGCGACATCCGCACCTCTTCCCTGAGGTTCTCCACATCACGAAAAATAGAGGCCACCGCGATCACGTCGCCGTTGAGGCGATAACGTACCAAGCAATCGCGTGCCGTGATGCTGCCCTCAATTTCGACGTTGTCCCATTTATCAGCGTGGCCGATGTAGTTGATCGGCACGTCGTAATGCTGGCTCCAGAAGAACGGGACATCGGAAAATCTTTGTCCTAGTCCAAGCATGTTGCGCGCCGCGGTCTGGCCTTGACGCTCGGCCACGACCCAATGCTCGATCCGAAGGTTCTCGCCCGAGTGGGGATCAGGCCACCGCGCGATGTCGCCCGCCGCAAAGATCCCTGGCATGCTGGTTTCGAGGTATTCGTTCACAAAGACGCCGCGGTCGGTCTTTACGCCGGCTTGTTCGGCGAGTTGAACCCGCGGGCGCACGCCGACACCGACAACCACGAGATCCGCTGCCAGCATTGCACCGCTCTTGAGCTTGACATTGCCTCCATCAATAGCCGTTGCAGTCTCTTCGAGATGAAATACGACGCCATGTTCCTCGTGAATTCCGCGGATGAAATCGCCGAATTCGGAGCCGAGCACGCGTTCCAATGGTCGGCGCTCCGGCGCCACGACGTGAACCTCGATCTCACGAGCCCGCAGCGAGGCGGCGACCTCAAGCCCGATGAAGCTCGCGCCGAGCACCACCGCGCGCCGTGCCTCCTTCGCCTTGGCGATAATCATCCGCGCATCGCTGAGCGATCGCAGAAGGCAGACATGAGGCTGATCCGCGCCAGGGATGTCGAGGCGAATTGGCTCAGCACCAGTGGCGAGCAGCAACGTGTCAAACGGCACGCTTCGCCCGTTGTCCAGCGCTACGTGTCTCAGCTTGGCGTCAATTCCCGTTACCCGCGTGCCCAGCTCAAGATCTATCGATTGCTCGGTATAAAATTCACACGGCCTCAGCGGCATCCAGTCTTCCGGCGCGTTCCCCGCAAGATAGTCCTTCGAACAGTTGGGCCGGTCGTAGGGGGCCGCATCGTCTGAGGAAAACATCGTCACACTACCGCCAAACCCTTCGCGCCGTAGCATATCGGCCGCAGCAAACCCCGCAGCGCCCCCGCCCACGATCACTACATGATCGGTTTTGACAGCCCCAGACCGCGCCTGGCTGGGCTTGCGTTCTTTGACCAACTCGACTTTGTCGCGCACGAAAACTTTGCCGTCGCGCGTTTCAACCCGCCAACACGACATTGGATTAAACGCAGGCGCTGCGACCGCTGCGCCAGTACGCAGGCTGAAGCACGCATGGTGCCACGGGCACCGCACCGTATCGCCAACGATCAATCCCTCGGCAAGTGGTCCGCCGTAATGCGAACACGTCGCCTCGATCGCGAAAAACTCGTTAGCACACCGCGCGAGGAGCACGGATTCATCGTCGACAACCCCACCTACCATGCCCCCGTCGCGAATGTCGTCAATCGAGACGCCTTGCGAGAGATCGGGTCCATTCGGCTTCGACTGCTCGCCAGCCATGAAATCCTCCCAAGTTCAGATCCCTTAAAGGACTCAACAACGCGGGATGCCGGTCTGTTCGCATTGCGAACACTCGGCCGAAGTACACTTGTCGCGTCGGTCTTTTTTGCCTTCTCGAGCACATTGCACGGATTCATGGCCGCTCTGTGAATGCCCCGTTGCGCAGCCAGCTTGAGAACGCTCCGCTGACGCTCGGGGTTCGCGGGAGTCATCTCGCGAAAGTTGTGAGTGCGCTCGCCCAGGCCAGACCACCCAAAAATGTCGACCCTAAGGGTAACGGACGAGTCGTGACACGATCGACCGGTGATGCCCCCGAATCGGCTGTCCACCTTCGGCTGATGCATGCGCATTGGACCCATCGATAAACTCGCCCTAGCATTTATGTCCGTCTTGCGAAGGTCCAGGGATGCAGCGATCGACGCGCGTCAACTACGACGCGATAGCGGAACGCTACGATAGCACGCCGCATCGCGAGAAATCGGCCGACCCTGAGATCATAGCGTTTTTGGCCGGGCGCGGGCCGACCGCGACCCTGACGCTGCTCGATATCGCGTGCGGCACCGGCAACCAGCAGATCGCCAACCGGGGCCTAACGCCGAACGCCAAATTCGTCGGTCTCGACGGCTCGCTCGGGATGTTGCGCCAGGCACGGCGCAAAATGCCGGACATCGCCTGGGTGCACGGCGACAGCGCGGCGTTGCCGTTTGCCTCGGGCAGCTTCGACTTCGTCAGTTGCCAGTACGCCTTCCACCATTTCCGCGACAAGGCGGGCATGCTGCGCGAGGCCTTTCGCGTGCTGCGGCGCGGCGGCCGGTTCGCGCTCTACAATATGTGTCCGCAGGAGTCCGACGACTGGCTGTATTACGCCTATTTCCCGGAGGCGAAGGCCCGCGATTTCGCCGATTTCTGGCCGCCCGACGCTATCGTTTCGGAAATGACCGCAACCGGTTTTGCCGGAGTCGCGGTGGCGCGGCGGCATGTCCAGCGCGAGCGCGACCTGGCGGAGCTGCTGTCGGCCGTGCGGTTCCGCGAGCGGAATTCGCAACTGCTATCGCTATCCGACGCGGCGTATGCGGCCGGGCTGCGGCACATCGAGCGCGACCTTGACGATCCACAGACGCCCAAGATGCGCGCCGAGCATCTGTGCTTTGTCACGGTGCGCGGCGATAGGCGGTAGATCGCGCAATTCGGGCTAAGAATGACCGCTTCCGGCGCATCCTTCTGGTTGCTGCTGGCTCCAGCGAAGGCCCGTTGACCAAACCCAAGAGCAGGCGCACAGCCTTGGCCGCTTTATTCGCTCATCTCACCAGCGAGAGGCAGCGGAAGCGGCGGGAACTGGTCTTCATGCCCCAAAGCGGACAGGTAGCTCCGGGCCCGCGGGCGACGCCGCACACGAAATGTTCCTCCAACGCCATCGCCCGGCGTTACTGAAGCAGAAGCAGCGCGGTCGGTGCGGTGCACGGCATCAGGGCGGCGAACGGACGAACAGGACCGCTCCGGATCGACGCGTGGCGCATGATTCAGCGCCGCGCGGCGGGCCTTGATATGAAAGTCCGGATCGGTTGCCATACGTTTCGGGCAACCGAAGTGGGGAATTGAGGAGAATGACCTTGAGCGACAACCCGATCGGGGCTTCCTATCTCTATTTGCTGGAGCCTGAGGTTCGCTTTCTGGAGGCCGCCGTCGAGCATCTGATTCCGACCGATGAGCTGGGTCCTGGGGCTCGCGATGCTGGTGTGGTGGTCTATATCGACCGCCAATTGGCCGGCTCCTGGGGCGTCCACGGCCGTCAATATCGCGGCGGCCCATGGATGGAGGGCACGCCTCAGCAGGGCTACCAATCGCGCTTCACGCCACAAGAGGTGTATCGAATTGCGATTCGCGAGATCAACCAGTACTGCAGAGCCGAGTTCGACCGGCCTTTCGCGCAGCTTGCGAGTGACAGACAATTGCGCCTGCTCGAGCAGTTGGAGAAGGACGAGATCGCGCTGCCTTCGCTGGGCGTTGGTGCACTTCCAGAGCTGAGCTCGAAATGACCCCAGCCCCAGGCCGTTACGCGATGACGCACATCCGGCGGATGGAATCAGGGCGTCCGGCCGCCAGCATCCGGTTCAGGACCGCGCCGCCGATGGCTGCCTCAGTCTGCTGAGCGTCGAAACCGCGTGCTCGCAGCCGGGGTCCGATCAGCGCCTTGTAGCGGCCCATTGTCGTTTCGACCAGCGAGCGTTGGCCATAATCTGTTGCCTTCTGCCAGGCCAACCGCCCTTGTTCCAGGATCATCTCGAGATGCCGGTCACGCTGGGCGAGCGGACCTGGTTCACCATTGAGTACGGCCGTCGAGCGCGGCGGGATCACGACTTCGATGTCATCGCCGTGCGCGGCGATCGTGTTGTAGGTGGGCGCGCCATCATACGCGCCGTCAGCCGTTACCCGGGCGATCGCGCCATCAATCTGATCGAGCAACGGCGTAACCTGAGACGGATCATCGGCGTCTTGATCCGTCAGGGTCTGGGCCACTATCACGCCATTTTCGGCATCGACCGCCAGATGAAGCTTGCGCCATTTCCGGCGCGACTTCGCGCCGTGTTTCGCCTCCAGCCATTGACCCGCCCCGTAGACCTTCAGGCCCGTGCTGTCGATCAATAAGTGCAACGGACCGTCTGGCACGGAGGCCGGCGGGATCACCGGCAGTGTCTCCGCCCGGCGGCTGATCGTGGAGTGATCCAGCGCTGAGATCGTAAGGTCCATCAGCGTGATGACCGATGCCATCAGACCTTCGGTCTGCCGCAACGCCAGCCTGAACGCCGTGCGAACCATCAGCGTGGTCTGGATCGCAGCGTCGGTATAGCGGGCCTGGCCTTTCGGTCCAACGGTTTGCCAGTGGTCCAGCGCCGCATCCTCAATCCACAACGTCAGACTGCCACGCCGGCGCAGTCCCGCTTCGTACTCCGGCCAATTCTGGACCTTGAACGCCATCTTCGGGATGTGGTGGCGGCGATCGTCGTTGTGTTTGTGCGGCATCGGAATACCACGACAAAGGATGGCGTAGCGTGCCTCAGTGCTCCAGGCCGTCCAAGTGCACCAACGCCCGTATTCATGGCTTTGCGTGCCGCAAAACTCGGTGCCGCGATCGGTCAGCACGCGCGACAGCCGGATGCCCTGCTCGTCATAAAACGGCACCACCCGATCATTGAGGATCTCGGCCGCGGTGATCGGGGTCTTGCGGTCATATAGCTTTGCGAATGCGACCTTGGCATAGGTGTCGATGAAGGTCTGCTGATAGACCCGGCCGACGCCCTTCAAGGTGCCGACATAAAACGTGTCCTGGGCGCCGCAATAGCCAGGGCACTCGCTCTCGAACTCACCATGCGCCGCCTTGTCGGCCTTGGCCTTCTCGAGCGCAACGATCTGGGCTTCGGTCAGCAGGATACCGTCCTGCGCCACCTTGGCTTCCAGCGCTTTCAAGCACAGTTTCATCGACGTCAGATCGTGGCGCTGCCACACGCAGCGCACTCCCGCCGGCGAGATCGACAAGCCTTGCCGTTTCAGCGCCTCCGACACCCGCACCTGCCCCCAGGCCGGCTGCTCGATCGCCATCACGACCACCGCCTGTTCGATCTCGATCGGTGTGCGGTTCTTCAGGATCGGCTTCTTGCGGCTGATCTCCTGCAGCGCCAGCTCGCCGCCCTTATCGTAGAGCTCCTTAAAGCGGTAAAAGCTGTCGCGGCTGTAGCCCATCATCTTGCAGGCTTGGCTGACGTTGCCGAGCTGCTTGGCCAGCTCCAGCAGTCCGACCTTTGCCCGGATAATCTTCTGCTCCTGGGTCATCTCGTGTCTCCGTCCCGCCGAAGGGCGGGTCGCGGTCCCAGCTTCGGGTGAGAACCGCGCCCCGCCCTCCGGCTCCGTTTCGGAAACCAACAACGAATGTCAGATTAAGTTCAAGCTATCACAGATCATGGCACGCATTGTCGCCCTCATCTTCAACTGGTGGAACCTCTTTGTGCGTCTGGCCGATCCTGACCATCATCGCGAGGCGATCACCAGTCGGCCGCTGCTGCTGCAAGCGATTGGTCGACAGACCAACCATGCCGGCCGCGCCACTGTGACAATCACCAGCTCTCACGGTGAGCGGGATCGGGCGCGCCGGGCGCTCACCCGTATCGCCGCCTTCTTCGCCACCCTGCGCGAAACTGCGGAGCAGTTGACCGATCTCGATCGATGGTACCGCATCCTCAGTCATGCCCTTGCCAAGTATCTCAAAGGCCGCCAACTCGACCCGCCACGGCGCCTACAGGCGGCCTGATCCTGCACGCTAAAGTCGAACTGACACCCCGTAAGGCTAAGCTATTCGGCTCCAACTGCCGGAATTAGGATAAAGCGTGCTGATCGAGATACCGAGTTGCTCGGCGACGTCACTCGCGACGTTGCCGCGGTCGGCCATCATGGCCATCGCGGTCTTTAGCTTCGCGCGTGTCATCAACCTTGGCCGCCCGCCGTTACGGCCGCGCGCGCGAGCAGCAGCAAGCCCGGCCATCGTGCGCTCGCGGATCAGGTCGCGCTCGAACTCTGCGAGGGTCGCGAAAATGCCGAACACAAGCCGCCCCGTGGAAGTGGTCGTGTCGATGCCGCCGGTGAGCACCTTCAAACCGATCCCCTTGGCCTGCAGCTCGTCGACCAACTCGACAACGTGGCTCAGGGAGCGACCAATCCTATCGAGCTTCCAGACCACCAGGGCGTCGCCAGCGCGCATGTGGTCGAGCGCCTTGGTAAGACCCGGCCTTTCAGTAACCGAACCGCTGCAGGTATCGTCATACAGCCGCTCACAGCCTGCCGCCTTCAGTGCATCCCGCTGCAGAGCCAGGTTCTGCTCATTCGTCGACACCCGCATATAGCCGACCAGCACCGCCCAGCTCCCAGCCTCGCAGAAAGTCAGCAAAGCAGGGTTTGCCGGCCAGAGATAGATGCATGGGTTTGTGCGGACGAGGGCGCCCTCTACGCCATTCGGTGCGCAGGGTATTCCGACCGTGCATTAAACGGTGGTTTTCTGCGCGGCCTTCCGCCGCACTGGGTAGATAGCTGCCCTTTGGGCAGGGAGTCAGTTTCGTCCGACCTCGCGCATTTATCGCGATGGGCAGCAGTGGTATTGAAGCGCACCCAGGATTTGGACGACATGGCGACTGCAACCAAGCTAGCCAGGCAGTTTGGCCGTCAGGCCTTTGGCGAGAACCCGGCCAGCTATCACAGCTCGCGGCCTGAGTATCCGGAATGGGTGTATGTTACCCTCGCCTCGGGATGCGGCTTACGCCGCAACGCTGCGGTTTTCGAGATCGGAGCAGGCACCGGCACGGCAACACGCCGGTTGCTCGATCTCGGCGCCGACCCGCTGACGGCCGTGGAGCCGGACCAGCGCCTCGCCGACTTTTTGCGCACGAACAATCCGGACAAGGCATTGAAGATGGTCGTCGCCCCGGTGGCTGGTGGGCGGCGGTTTGGAACGTGTTCGGCGATGACAGCCAACCCGATCCGTTTCACGAGGCGACCAAAGAACTGCTAGGAGCCCCTGCCAGCCCTTCAGCCGGGGAAAGAGGCATTCCCTTCGGATTGGATACCGTCGCTCGCTTGGCTGCCTTGAAGTGCACAGGAGCATTCGATGTTGCGGAGAACAGGACAAGCCGATGGTCCCTGGTTCTCGATGCAGACCAAACGGTAGCGCTGTATGCAACTTACTCGAACGTGAGTGCCCGTCTCGACCGCGAGGCCGTCTTGGCTGAAATCGGCCGTATCGCTCGCGATGTCTTTATAAATCGCGTTGTCCGGAACATGACGACGAGCCTCTACATTGCCCGGCGGGCAGGCTGAGGGAAGCTACTCCGCGTTCTGCCGGACTGTCTGCATCGGGTCGAACTCGGCTGTCGGGGACAGTCGAGAAACCTGAATCGAACTTTCGGTTCCGTTGCTACCGGACCCCCCTAAAGGCCGCGCGGTTGCGTATCGCATTTGACCCAGCCATTAAACTTCAGACAAGCAGGGAAGCATTCTTGTGATTTCGCTATCTAGTTATCTCACTAGATAGTGACTTTATAATTTCAATGATTCAAACAGGGAAGGCCTGTATGATAACGCTGTCGTCCGCGGCTTGCAGAGTCTCCGGCACTGCGCTTCGCCCATGACAATCGCGCCCGTGTCATAATCCTTGCCGGGATTCGTTCCGCCTGCAGCCCTTCGGGCACCGTCAAGTTGAGCGAGGCTTGGCAGGCGGGGCCCGGCCCGGTAAGCAGCCGGAATGAGTGCGCCAGCTGCCAAGTCGCTCTTTGCCGGTCTGGAGGGTGCCTTCCGGCATTTTGGCGGCGTCACCGAAGAGGTGCTGTTCGACAACGACCGCGGGCTGGTGGTCCGGCACGACCGTGAAACGCGTGAGGTCGAGTTCAATGCTCGGCTGCATGCCTTTGCCCGGCACTGGCGGTTCCGGCCGCGGGCCTGCACCCCTTATCGGGCCGGACCAAAGGCAAAGACGAGCGCGGCGTCGGTTATGTCAAAAAGAACGCGATTGCTGGTCGCCGTTTTGACAGTTGGTCGGCCTTTGAGGCGCATCTCGACCACTGGACGCGCGAGATTGCCGATCAACGGGTGCATGGTACGACCGGCGAGGTCCCGATCAAGCGCTTTCAGCGTGCCGAGGCTGGCGCCTTGCGGCCGGTCGCCGGCATTCCGCCCTTCCCGGCGAGCCGCGAGCTGGTGCGCAAGGTCCAGGCCGACTGTGCGATCGAGGTCGACGGCAACGCCTATTCGGTGCCGTGGCGACTGATCGGCGAAAGAGTGCGCGTCATCCTCGCCGGCGGCCAATTGCGCGTCTGCCATGCCGGCCGGTTCGAACGCCGTATCGATCCACGGCACTTCGCCGGCGTCGCCGGGTTCCAATCCAAAGCTGTGGTCGCGCCGGCGGCCGCTGCCGGCACCGCCGACCCCGAGTTATTGCGCCCGCTGATCGAATACGAGCGGCTGGTCGGAGGGCGCTGGTGATGGAGCATGATCATCTCGTCGCGATGCTGAACCGGCTCAAGCTGACCGCCATCCGGGACCAGCTCGACAGTCTCATCGACGAGGCGGGGCGGCGCGAGCTGACCATTCGCGAGGCACTGTTGCTGTTCTGCGAACGCGAGATTGCGCGCAAAGACGAGCGTCGCATCGAGATGAGCATTGGGCTGGCGCGCTTCCCGTTTGTCCGCGACCTCGACGGCTTCGACTTCGCCGCTCAGCCCTCGCTCGACAAAAGGCAGATCCGCGAGATCGCAGCCGGGCGGTTTATTGCCAATGCCGAGGTGGTAATGCTGCTGGGCCCGCCCGGCGTCGGCAAGACGCACCTCGCGGTAGCGATCGGTCGCCAGGCGATCCTTACCGGCTATTCGGTACTGTTTGTGCCGGCGCCGACCCTGGTTGCCCAGCTCGCCAAGGCGCATAGCGAAGGCAAACTCGAGGACCGGCTCATTCATTTCGGCAAACCCAAGCTGCTGATTGTCGACGAACTCGGCTACCTGCCATTCGAGCCGAGCGCGGCGCATCTATTCTTCCAGCTGGTATCGCGCCGCTATGAGCGCGGAAGCATGCTGATTACCAGCAACCGCGCGGTCAGCGAGTGGGGCCGCGACGGCGATCCTCGATCGCCTCTTACACCACAGCCATGTCATCACGATTCGCGGCGACAGCTACCGGCTGCGCGAGAAGCGCCGATCCGGGCTGCTCAGAGCCCCGGCGAGTGGCGAAACCGCGGCAGCGCCGATGTGAGCAAGGCTTGCCCAGGTGGGTCCACAGGGATCTCCCGCGCGCCGCTGCGCCAGACTCGCGAAGGTCGCTCCGCAGCGCGCGGGTCCCTCCTGTGAACTACCTGGACAAGCCACCCCAGCCCCGCGTCTCGCGGCCAGCAGAAATTAAAACGGGGTTCAGTTCTCAATGTCGCAAAGGGTCCAGTTCCGAACGTCGGTTGACAAGTCAAGCCGTCTGGCTCTACTTCCGCTTCCCGCTCAGCCTGCGTATGGTCGAGGAGATGCTGGCAGCGTGCGGCATCGTCGTCAGCCACGAGACCGTCCGGCAGTGGGCTCTCAGGTTCGGCCAGGAGTTTGCCAACCGGATCCGGCGGAGGCTCTCCTGTGCCGGAGACAAGTTGCCTCTGGATGAGGTTGTCATCAAGATTGCCGGGGTGAAGCACTGGCTGTGGCGGGCGGTCGACCAAACCGGGATGGTCCTCGACGTGCTGGTGCAACGCCAGCGGGACAAGCGCGCAGCGAAGCGCCTGTTACGGAAGTTGCTGAAGCGACAATGCCGATCACCACGCGTCATGATCACCGACAAGCTTGCCAGCTATAGCGCGGCAAAGCGGGAGCTGATGCCCGGTGTCGAGCACCGCCGGCACAAGGGTCTGAACAATCGAGCCGAGAATTCGCGTCAGCCGACACGACGACGAGAACGGCAGATGAAGCGCTTCAAGTCGGCGCGGCCGGCACAGCGGTTTCTCTCCGCCCACGATCAGATCAGCAATCTCTTCCATCTCCGCCGCGACCACATCACCGCCAGCGCGTCTCGAACCGTAAGGGCACGTGTGTTCGAGATGTGGGTTGATATCAGCGGGGTTGCTGCCGCGGCCTGAACTCTGCTCCAGCATCGCCCTCGGCTGCCATTTCGCCAGGCTCAGCGCCGACAACTTGACGGTGCCTGACGAATACCTGCCCGAATTTGAGGCCCCATTGCCGGATCGTCTCGTGCGTTACCGAGATGCCGCGGGCGGCCAGCATCTCCTCGACCATGCGCAGGCTCAACGGGAACAGAAAATACAGCCACACCGCGTAGCTGATGATCTCAGCAGGGTATTGATGGCCGGCGTAAATCGGGTCTCGAGGCGTCGTCACCCCGCCCGTCTACCCCACCAAGCCGCTTCCTACCAAGCCCGCTCTCAGCCAACTTGATGGTGCCCGTAGGCATCGCTGCGGCTGGAGCGTTCGCGGACGGCGTCGCGTTCGGGCTCGATCGCGCGGCGCAGGACCCAGACGGTGCGCTCGAGGTGCAGCTCGCCGGCGACGTGCTTGGCGACCATGCCGTGGAAATATCCACCCGGTGAGGTCGTGAAATACCCGGCCTTTTTGGTTGAGACGATGGCAAGCGCGATGGCGGCAAGTTCGCGGCCCATGGCGATGCAGGCATCGCCCCAGAGGGATTTCGAGACGCCGAGATCGACGCGCAGCTAGTCCGCAGCGTCGACAAGCTCCGGCCAGGTTGGATCCGGGCGCTGCAAATAGGGCTTCAGCTTCGGAGCTAGCCGCGGCAACTCATCCGGGGCGATGCCATGCACTATGTCCTTGGCCGGCCGTTGTTGCTGTACGGGGGCTGGACGTTGAGGGATAGCCGATGCCCCAGCTCCGCTACATGTGTTGGCTGTGATTACAGTATCTTTATGAAGATTAGGCGTTAGCTGGGCTTTGGCGGTTTTGGGTAAGCGATAGAGCTGCGTTCGCATGCATGAAGCTGGCCCCTATCAGCGTTTGAAGCGGACAGAACCCATTGCTCCGGTGAGCACGGCGGCTCGGTAGATGCCGATCGCGAAGCGCGGGTCCCGGGCAAGGGTGTCCCCCAGGGCTGTTCAGTTCTAAAAACTGAGTTTGAAGGGTCACAGATGACAAGGAATTGAACCAGACCAACAAAAAGCGGATTTACAGGCGGAATAGGCTCTGAATTTATAGCGGACAACCGCATAAACGGAGGTTGTCATGCCGAGCCCATTCGATCGATTTCTCGATTTTCTCGATACAATCCCAGATCCGCGGCGCGCCGAGGGCAAGCGCTATGAGCAACGTTATGTCCTGTTGTTCTCGATATTGGCGATTGTCACGGGGGCCAACTCATCCCGAGGCATTCGCACGTTTATCGAGGTTCATCGGCCGCGCTTGAACAGAGCCTTTGGTTTACGGTGGAAGAAGCCCCCGGCGCATACATCGATCCGCACTATTTTGAGCGGGCTTGATGCCGGACATGTTGAACGGACCTTTCGTCGTCATGCCGCCGAGCTTAATGCGGTCCATTCTTCAACAGGAGCAGCACGGGTTCTGGCCTTTGATGGGAAGATACTCAAAGGCAGTTTCGATGCGTTTCATGACAGCAAGGCCCGGCAGGTTTTGAGCGCCTTTGCCACCGATACAGCCCTGGTGCTGGCTCACATGGAAATTGACGAAAAAACCAACGAGATCCCGGCCGGCCCAGAAACTGCTGGAAGAGCTTGATGTCGCCGATCACATCGTTACGTGCGATGCCATGCATTGCCAAAAAAACTTTCGAAGCGGCCAAAGCTGCGAACGCGCACCTGATCGTTCAGCTTAAGGACAACCAGCTGACCTTATGCCGGAAGGTCGAAGCTTTTTGTCGGAGATCTCGGATCCTATCCGGCGTCCAAACGACCGATGCCTAAGCGCGTAACCGTCATGAAACACGTATCGTCGGCGTCTTCGATGCGACTGCCGCCGTGGCCAGAACGGAATGGGCACCCTACGTTGCTGCCGCTATCCAGGTCGAGCGCAATGTTCTGACCTTTCAGCCAGCAACGGGCTTTTGGAAAGAATCCCGCGAGACCTCGTTCTATCTCTCCAATCGCCCCATCGATGCCAAACCGGCTGCCGATGCCATTCGTAAACACTGGGGTATCGAAAATGGCCTGCACTACGTCCGCGATGTCACCCTTCGCGAAGATGCCAGCCGTATTCGCACCAATCCTGGTATCTTCGCCAGATTGCGCAGCTTTGCTTACAATATTTTACGTTTTAACCAGCGGGGCACATTCGCCCAGGATCGCTACGCTGCCGCTCTTGGTGGCTTCGACGCTCTCGCTGCTATGCGCCTATGTCAACAGAACTGAACAGCCCTGGGGTGTCCCCCTGGGTGCGCCGCAAGGCGGGAGCCCTGGTGAATACCTCTTCCATCAGATCCGAGGTGACCGGCACGATGATGCGGGCGGTCATCGCGAAGCTTTCGGGCTGTAGAAGACGCGCGGCCATCTCCACCCCGCGTGGCGCGCTCTTTTCCATGGTCTCATCGACCAACCAGATCTCCCCGCCGCGCAGCAGGTCCCGCAGGATCAGGCCCGCAGTTTCGTGCCGCCGCTCGACACGCCAGAGGGAGAAACGGGCATGGCGCATCGCCTCGCGCACGATCGCTTCGTCGGCGTCCGGAGCGAACCGTGCTGTCCGGGCGTAGCGGTCGAGCGGGTGTGAGCGGCCCGGTCTGGGCCGGTAGGTGGCAAGATCCTCCACGAGCGTCATGTCATGCTCGCTTTCGAGTACCACCGTCCTACCCTGCGTCAGGCCGAGCCGCTTGGCCCAGTCCAGCACGACGTCCGGGGCGATGATGTCCAGGACAGCCTGGTGGTGTTCCTTGCTGATCTGACGTAGGCGCCGGTAGCGGGTCAGGATCTCGGTCCGGGTCATCAGTGGCGACTGTGGCGTTGACGCGGGAGGTGGCGGGTTGCCATCGCGAGAGCAGATGCGGAAAGCATCTGGGCAGGGCAAGCGGAGAAGAGGCACTGGCGATGCCCCGCCCCCATCCTCTCCCTGAAGACGAGATGACCTCGTGGGGGGAGCGAGCCATGGCGCAGAGTGGTGAAACCGGCAGCGCCCGGGCGATGGAGATCTGGCTGCTGCCGTTCGCGGCGATGTTCACGCAGCCATCGTGGCTGAACGCGGTGGCGCTGGCGACGGGAGCCCTGCTGTGCCTGAACCGCCGGACGGTGTGCGCGGCGCTGCGGGCGGTGGACGGCACGTCGGACAACGGGTTCAGTCGGTTCCATCGGTTCTTGTCGCGCGGGGCGTGGTCGGGTCTGACCGGTTCGAGGATCCTGCTTGGCTTGCTGCTGAAGGCGTTTGTGCCGGACGGCCAGCCGCTGGTGATTGGCGTGGACGATACCATCGAACGTCGGCGCGGCAGCAAGATCCGCGACAAAGGGATCGACCGTGATCCGGTGCGGTCAAGCCGCGGGTTCTTCGTCAAGGTCGAGGGTTTGCGCTGGTTGTCGTTGCAGGTGCTGGCCCGACCCGGTTTTGCGACGCGCACCTGGGGGTTGCCGTTCCTGACCGTGCTGTGCCGTTCGGAACGGGCCAATGCCAAGAGGCGGCGGCGACACCAGACGGTGCCGGAGAAGGCTGCCCGGGGGATGCGGCTGATGGCTCGCTGGTTTCCGCACCGGCGGCTGGTGATGGTGGGAGACGGCGCTTTCGCCAGCCTGGAGCTTTTCCGCACGCTGCGTTGCCATGCCCTGGGTGTGGCCCGCTGCCGGATGGACGCGCGGTTCTTCAATCCACCGCCAGCGCGCAAGACAGGACAGAAGGGGCGGCCGCGCGTTATCGGCACCCGTCAGCTGACGCCAAGGACCCGGTCGGTCAGGAAGGCCACCAAGTGGGTACGCATGACCATTCCGGGATGGCGGGCCGAGGATGGCACGACAGATCGGCCAGTCGATGTGGCGACGGGAACGGCCCTGTGGAACGCGCACGGCATCACCGTGCCGGTGCGCTGGGTGCCGACCCGGGACCCGGCTGGGCGCGCCGAGACGCGCGTCTTCGTCTGCTCCGACCCGCAGAGGTCAGCGTCGGAGATCCTGACCTGGTACGCGATGCGATGGGCGGGTGAGGTGACCTTCGAAGAGGCCCGGCGCCATCTCGGGGTCGAGACACAGCGCCAATGGTCGGATCTGGCGATCCACCGAACCACGCCGCTCTTGTTCGGACTGTTCTCGCTGGTGATCCTGTGGGCCTCCGAACTGGCCGCGAAGACCGGGAAGCTGTCGGTGCTCGGCGCGGCTTGGTACAAGAAGTCGGACCCGACGTTCTCGGACTGCCTCGCCACCGTCCGGCGGATCCTTTGGGCCGAGGAGGCCGTGCGCCCGATCCTATGGCGGGACGATTTTCCGACTTGGCGGTCGCGAGCACGAACCACCGAAAAACCCAGGCCTCTTCAGCAGCGTCTGGCGGAGCTTACGTCCTACGCCGCCTGACACCCTCCCAAACCGCCAAAGTCCAGTTAATGCGAGCACAAGGAATTAGCCAGGGTGATATCTGCCGACGTCGGCACGTAGGGAGGCCCAAGCACGTTCGATGCAGCCGCATTAGAAATCAGCGTTTGTGCGTCCGACGCGAGAAGGAAGCGCTGCTGGACAGCCTCATTCGCAACAGCCGTTACAACGCAGACGTAGCCTGCAATCGTACCGTACCGCTCCTCGAGCGACAAACGCGGCGTTGGTGCACTTGGACGGCCTGGAGCACTGAGGCACGCTACGCCATCCTTTGTCGTGGTATTCCGATGCCGCACAAACACAACGACGATCGCCGCCACCACATCCCGAAGATGGCGTTCAAGGTCCAGAATTGGCCGAGTACGAAGCGGGACTGCGCCGGCGTGGCAGTCTGACGTTGTGGATTGAGGATGCGGCGCTGGACCACTGGCAAACCGTTGGACCGAAAGGCCAGGCCCGCTATACCGACGCTGCGATCCAGACCACGCTGATGGTTCGCACGGCGTTCAGGCTGGCGTTGCGGCAGACCGAAGGTCTGATGGCATCGGTCATCACGCTGATGGACCTTACGATCTCAGCGCTGGATCACTCCACGATCAGCCGCCGGGCGGAGACACTGCCGGTGATCCCGCCGGCCTCCGTGTCAGACGGTCCGTTGCACTTATTGATCGACAGCACGGGCCTGAAGGTCTACGGGGCGGGTCAATGGCTGGAGGCGAAACACGGCGCGAAGTCGCGCCGGAAATGGCGCAAGCTTCATCTGGCGGTCGATGCCGAAAATGGCGTGATAGTGGCCCAGACCCTGACGGATCAAGACGCCGATGATCCGTCTCAGGTTACGCCGTTGCTCGATCAGATTGATGGCGCGATCGCCCGGGTAACGGCTGACGGCGCGTATGATGGCGCGCCCACCTACAACACGATCGCCGCGCACGGCGATGACGTCGAAGTCGTGATCCCGCCGCGCTCGACGGCCGTACTCAATGGTGAACCAGGTCCGCTCGCCCAGCGTGACCGGCATCTCGAGATGATCCTGGAACAAGGGCGGTTGGCCTGGCAGAAGGCAACAGATTATGGCCAACGCTCGCTGGTCGAAACGACAATGGGCCGCTACAAGGCGCTGATCGGACCCCGGCTGCGAGCACGCGGTTTCGACGCTCAGCAGACTGAGGCAGCCATCGGCGGCGCGGTCCTGAACCGGATGCTGGCGGCCGGACGCCCTGATTCCATCCGCCGGATGTGCGTCATCGCGTAACGGCCTGGGGCTGGGGTCATTTCGAGCTCAGCTCTGGAAGTGCACCAACGCCCACCGGCGGCGATGACCGGGACGTTGACCGCGTCGACGATCTGCGGCAGCAACGCAAACAGCCCCGCCTGCATGCTGATATCGACATTTGTGAATGTGGCGCGATGGCCGCCAGCCTCGATGCCTTGGGCAATGACTGCATCGACGCCGCGCCGCTCGAGGATGCGCGCTTCGGCAACCGTCGTTGCACTCGACTGGATGAAGATGCCGGCGGATTTGATCGTCTCGACAACCTCCTGATCGGGTAGGCCAAAATGAAAGCTAACAACCTCCGGCTTTTGTTCAAGCAGCATCGCCACATGCTCGGGGCTGACATCGCTTGCCACCCCCTGCGGGTGCGGCACCGGTCCCAGCCCCTTGGCATCGTAGTGCGTCTGCAGATGCTGACGCATCGCCTCGCTGGCTTCCGCGGTATAGCGAGGTTCCGGCCATAACGGATAGTTGACGTTGAGACTGCCTGGGCTCAGCTGGCGGAAGCCAGCAATGCGGCGCGCAGCTTCTTCCGCAGTTAGACCCCACATGCCGATGCCGCCAAGGCCACCTGCATTGCTGACTGCGGCGGCGAGGGCCGGCGTCGTGATAATCCCCATCGGCGCCAGGATGATCGGGAACTTGAGGTTCAGTCGTTCGGTCAAAGGATTTGACGGCCACATTGCGTCCTCTTGTCCATCTCGCCGCTTCTACGACGGCGCAGATTTTTGAATGGCAGGCGAGAGGGATTTCGTCAACGACAAGGCCGTTCTGAGCAAGATGCTCGAACTGAAGCCCGAATATTCTTTATTTGCACAACTGCGCCAAAGCACCGAATTGGAACGTCTCTCCTCGATACGTTCGTGGCGCTCCGATGTCGGCCTACGCGGGGCAGGGATGCCCAACGAATAACCAAGGCCTCCTTAGCTTGTTATCCACGGCGAAGGCATAAGAAAGGGTTTTGGGAAGGTCGGTTAAGGGACAAATCCTGCTGTTCGAGCTCCGTGGAGACGAAGGCCCACCGCTCTGGGGTCGAAAATAGCAAGCCCGGCCCCGTTGCAAAATTCTTGTTCGCACAGATGCCGATGGTTCAGTGAGACCCGTTCATGTACTGGATTGTCGCGGAGGGCGGCGCAACTTCGGAGTACGATCCCGCTTGCAAAGATACGTTGTCCAAAGACGATATCTGGGCGGTTTGGCGACCGATGCCATGTGCCACTGCCCAATGGCGAAACGGGTGTGGCGACGGTGGGGGTTGGTCCCTGATGCGGGGTCAAGCACTCAAGTCGGTCCTGCCTGATTTGTCGTGGTCCGCGCGCCGCGTCGGGTGATCAAGGTGACCGGCGCGCACAGCACGAGCATCAAAGTGCCGAGGATGACAAAGCTCTGACCCGCACCCCAGCGGTCAGCGATGATGCCCATCACCGGCGGGATCATGATCGCCGCCAGTCGGTTCATCGTCTGTCGCAGCCCGACCACCGAACCCTGACGGTGCGCGCCGACAGCCTTTGCCTGCACCGAAAACATCATCGGCTGGACAGTGCCTTGCAGCCAGCCGCGCAAGACCTGCGCCGCCAGAAGCAAGGCAAAAATGCCGCCAAGAAACGGGGTCACGCAAATCAGGACAATCGACGCTACGGTGCCGCTCAACATCGTGCGCTGCGGATCGCCGAGTAGCATCGCCCGCCCGGCAAACAGCGAGCCCAGGCCGGCCATTATCTCGGTGGCGGCGAACAGGACGCCGATCGACGTGCCGGTCAGCCCGAGCCCCTTCACATAGACGACATAGAGCGAGCTCTGCACGCCATTGGTGGCAGTGCGCAGAAAGATGATTGCCATCGTCGTCGCCACCGCGGGGATCGCCATCAGCGCAAAGCAGCGCACATAGTCGGGTGGGCGCGGGAGCGCGTCACGAATGCGGAACCGGGCGCGGCGGCGCCGGTCCTGGCCTTCGCCCGCCGCAAGCTGCGCCTCGGGCGCACGCTGCAATGCCCAAGTTAGCGCGGCGCCCCAGGCGAAGCCGAGCGCATAAGACGGCCAGGCGCCGCCAAAATCCCAGGCCACGCCGGCAATCATCGGCGCCAATGTCGTGCCGAAGCGGGCGAAGAAACTGAACCGGCCGAGATATTCGGCCTCACCCTCGCCCAGCTGGGCGATCAAGGTCTGCGAACCCGACCAAGCAAACTGCAGCGCGCCGCCATTGACGATTTGCAACAGCAGCAAGGGCCAGAACCACCGCAGCACCGGAAACACCGGCGCCAACGCCATCGCCGTCCAGACAAAGAACAAGGTCACCCGGCGGGTGCCGAACCGGTCCATCAGCACCCCGATATGGATCGACAGGAACACCGCCAGCACCGAACGTGCGCCGACGAGCATGCCGATCTGGCTCGCGCTCATGCCGAGCGAGAGCCCGTATATCGGGAGCAGGAAGTCGTAGAACTGGCTGTAGCCCTGGGCGAACGGCCCGGCGACATAGAGCGAGGCCGGCGGTCGCGATCGGAAACCAAGCATGGAGAGAGAGTAACCCGCCCGGCCTGCGGTTGAAAACCCGGATAGCAGCCTTGCTGGCGGAGCGCCGTCGAAAGGGCTTTATTTTAATGGCTGAATGCGCCGAAATTGGGGTGGGCTCAGCAGTGAACGATCGCTGAACCCGCGGCGGGTGCTCCGGTCGACCGGGCGAGCCGGCCGTTGTCGAGCCCGCTGCTCAGCGCGCTATCCCGGTCGTGCCGGCTGGGACGTCGTAAAAAGCGAGGGTCATCGAAACGCTGGTGTAGAAGCCGATCACATAAACCTAATGCGGCCAAAACCAAACCCGATTGCGCTTAGCCCTCCTGTGTAAAGAACCCCAAAAGCTGGCGCGGGATAGCTCCCGGCCGGCCAGCGTATCGCGCGCTACCACTCGAAAGCTTCTTGAATCCTCTCGGAGTCGGCCCCGATGGCCACAGCGGGGCCTGCGGCATTAGCCTGCCTGCAGTTCAGAAGGTGCCAAGCACTCGGCCCTTCCCGGGTTTCAGTCCAAGATCAGCGACGCTGTCCTCCGTCAGCGGGCCGACAGATGTTGGCATACCCCCAGGGACTGTATCGCGGGCGACGGCGAAGGCTTCGTCAGAATCATTGACGGCAGCCGCAACGATACGCCTACGCAGATTTTGGCCGATTTCCGCATCGGGCCCCGTAACAAGCATCATCCAACCCTTCATGTTTCCCCTCCTGTTTTATGACGAACAGGATAGCACGGGCCGAAGGCAGCCCGATTATCTACCGCCGCCTCCCCTTCCGTCGCTGCGCCGAGAGGCTCGGCACGTAAGGCTTGGGCGGCGCGGTCGGACCCAGTGCCCGGGCCTGCGAAACGACGGCAATGCGCTGAAAGCCGACTTTCCGCTGGCCGCCTGATTTAGCAGTCCTCTCACAGTTGCGTCCTATCGAGTGTTCAGAGTTCATCTTGCGGCTAAGAGCGACAAGATGCTGCTTATTTCGCTTAACCTTCTGCTAAGGGATTTCCTTCCAGGGGGGCAGGGTTAGTGTTCGAGGCTGGACCTGTGACGCCAACCTTCCGTGCCAAAACGATCTTCTTCGTCTAACTCCTCGAGTTTGGCGATGATTTGCTTGATAAGATCCTTCGTGCCGTCCCCTCATGGGGTCGGCACCCCAATCGACTTCAACCGGGCATGCGCACGGCCCGCGCGCGCTTTCATCCCATTAAGATACGTGCTCACATCGTTCCCCGGCAGGTTCAGCACCTTGCACCCGAGCTGCCAATATTCCTCGATCTGCGCCTCGGTCTCCGCCGATCCCCGAGCGAGCTTGCCGTGTGCATTGCATGCCGCCGCGATCCGCCGCACCGCCGCTTTGAAAGTCGGGTGCTCGAGGTCGAGGTGAACCCCAAGCTGGGCGCTCAGGTCGGAATGCCCATACGCGATCATGTCGATCCCTTCGACCGCCGCGATCTCCTCGACATTCTCCAGGCCCTCGAGCGACTCGATCGAAGGGCATATAATGATGTTCTCGTTGGCCCACGGCGCGTATTCGGTAGCGTGGCGGGCGCCGTAGCTTTTGTATCCCGTGTGCGGCCCCTGGCCGGAGATGCCCCGGTTTCCGATCGGTGGATACTTCGCCAGGCGGACGATCGCGCGCGCCTCTTGGGCGGTTTCCACCTCGGACACCTGGATGCCCATGATGCCCTGATCCAGAATGCCGGGAATTAGATGCGCGAATGACTTGTGGAGGCGAACGATGGCTGTGACGTTTGTGGCCTGGAACCAGCTCGCCAGGTTCGCGATCGTTTCCATGTCGAACGCCCCATGTTCGTGGTCGATCGCGCAGTAATCGAAGCCGGCCTCCTCGATGATCCAGGGAACGCCGCGTGATGCGAACTCCTTGAGCCCGGTGCCTAGCGCCGCTCGTCCTTCGCGCACCGCCCGCCGTATGCTGTTTTCTTTCATGGCTCGTTCCAGGCTTCCTTCACATTAGCCCGTCATGATAGTGCCTGCGCAGTGAAGTGCAATGCGAACTGACCGCCCCTGGGGTCCGGGGTTAGTGGTAAACGTTTATGTTTCAGATTATCGCGACTATGGTTGCGTATTTTATCGCCTCACAATCACCGTCGTGCATCTTAACTGCCTTCTTGTTGTTGGCTATGTGGGCAGGATTGCTTTCCGCAAACGCGATTTGCAAATCAGCCAAGAATAAAATCTACGGCCGGGACTGATATGCATGGCTTATTCGACTGGTGGCACTCGAAGGCCTGCCCGTTTTGTATCGGACCTATACATGACAATCCGGATCTGTGCTCATACCGCTAAACTCTATTATCGGTAACAGAAAGACCGGATCGGTTTAACATTTACAATTCGTTAAATAGGATTGAAATCCATGCATCAATTGATCAATCCATGCATGGAAGCCATGGACCGCCGCATTGACGCCCATATCGTCCGCCCCCGGTTTGGCCAGATCATCGATCTGGCGACCCCGAGTAATGACCGCTTTACTGTCGACCGCCGCGGCGCGCCTGCTATTGTCATTCTGAGCGTGGAGGACTTTATTCGCATTGCCGCGCCGCCAACCGATTGGCTGGAGACGGCGTCGAGCGGCGCCAAACGGCGCGGGCTCGATCGGCTGACCTCGTCGGGGGAATAGCCGCGGTTGTAGCACCTCCCAAAGATACCTTTCGACCGCTCCGAAACCCACGATCCTCTCTCGCGGAGGCCGCTTCATGTAGGATTTCAGGAAGATTCCTGATGCCCCTGATAAGCGAGCTCCGGAAAAATCAGCGTCGTTCAATGCAGCGCCGGTTTGTGACGGATACACTGATCATGGTTCGGCACTATGCAATGAGCAGTGGGCCGAGCCCGCTGCACACCGGGTCTTGAATGCGAATAGAATCGGCAAGGCGTAGGATGAGCCAGCATGACGACTGGGGTTCGAACATGACAAGCTGACACGTGGTCGGCAGCAGCTTCAAGAATGACGAGGTCCAGTGGACTGCAAAGCCGCGCCGGTATTTTCGAGAAGCGACGGCAATCGGCGCAGACCCGGCAGCGCAAAAAAAGCGGGGGGCGAGAGGCACTGGAGGTTTTCGGCCGCTGCTATTGATGATGTGTAAAAACCTGGGTTTGACCTCACGGACAGTGTCGGATGTAGTGCAAACCGGCACTTGCCGTAAGGGACAGGATCAGGCCTTGACGGCATGGATGCTGGGTTCTCGGCGGAGCGCCGCGGTCAAGCCCCGAAGCCGCGAAGCGGGGCGCCGTAGGCGCCGGGCTTGAGGGCGGCGCTCGCCGCCGAGACAGACTGTCCCGGGCCGTCCCTCGCAATCACTCCGGACACTGTCCGATAAATCAAGTACCGACTTTTACAGATGATGACGTCACCAAGTGAATGACTGCATCGGGTGTGGATTGCCGACCTTCGCCAATCCTGTGGCGAACGGCCAGGTTGCGCCGAAACCAGCCGTTCCCCTGTCATGGGTCGAACGAGTCAAACCGTCAACGTCGACACTAATTCAAACTAGGATGCGGGTAAGCCCGGACTGCTTCCCCTCGTCGAGACCGGGGCGAGATCGCCAGCGGGGCACTGCCATGATCCATGCCGGCCGCTTCATTCCTACCGCGACCGCTGGTGCGCAGCCGACCGAAGCGACGGCCATCCCATTCCTCAAGCGCTTCACTTCTCCAATACCGAGCACTGTGAAAATCTGCGACAGATACCCGGAGCATCTGGCCCGTCAAGCCGCGTGCGGGAGGCGGGACCGCCGCGCACGAAGGAGTTTGATTTCGGCCCGCTTCGCCTCGAACTGGTCCGTCAGGCTGCTTAGGCCGTAGCCGTGCCCACTGACCCCGAGGCTCTCGCCAGCCGCTATTCATGCCCGAGGATAAGCATCGCCGCCGCGATTAGCCGTCGCACGTCGTCCTCCGTCCCGACGGTGATACGCAGATAGGGCGCCGTGCGCGGCTTGTTGAAGTGTCGCACTAGCACCGCATGTTCGCGCAACGCCGCTGCGAATTCCGGCCCGCCCCGCGCCGGATGCCTGGCGAAGACGAAATTCGCGCTCGAAGGCAGAACGACAAAGCCAAGCCGGATCAGCTCCCGCGTCATCGCTTCGCGTCCTGCGACGACCCTCGCGCAGCTCTCGTGGAAGTAGGCGTCGTCGTGAACCGAAGCCGTCGCGCCCGCCTGGGCGAGGCGGCCGAGCGGGTAGGAATTGAAGCTGTTTTTCACGCGGTGGAGCGCCTCGATCAGCCCCACGCCGCCGAGCGCGTAGCCCACGCGCAACCCGGCCAGAGCGCGCGACTTCGACATCGTCTGCACGACCAGCAGGTTCGGATGATCGGCGATGAGTGGAACCGCGCTCTCGCCACCGAAATCGATATAGGCCTCGTCGATCACCACCGGAATATCGGGATGATCTTCGAGCAGTCGGGCGATTTCCGCGCGCGGCAGCGCGACGCCGGGCGGCGCGTTGGGATTGGCGATCACGATCGAGCCCGCCTCGCGCCGATAATCCTCGACCCTGACGCGCATTTCGTCGTCCAACGGCACAGTCTCGCAGACGAGGCCGAACAATTGCGCCCACACGGGATAAAAGCTGTAGGTGACGTCCGGAAAAAGCAGCGGCTTCGGCTGTTTCAAGAGCGCGACGAATGTATGCGCGAGCACTTCGTCCGAGCCATTGCCAACGAAGACCTGTTCGGGCTTGATCCCGTGATGGACGGCGAGCGCCTCGCGCAGCTCCTGCGCCTCAGGATCGGGATAAAGCCGCAGGGTGTCCACCGCTGCGGCTCGCATCGCTTCCAGCGCGAGCGGCGAAGGGCCGAACGGGCTTTCGTTGGTGTTGAGCTTCACCAGATTGGCGACGCGCGGCTGCTCGCCGGGCACATAAGGCGAAAGCTCACGCGCGATCCTGCTCCAGAACGCCTTTAATTTAGGAGTATAGGCAAGTTATGAATTTATTGGATATTCGCCCATTTCAGCACGAGTATTTATGTATCCCTATTTCGCGATGCCTCTTCGATCTCCAGGCGGGCAAGGTCGCCGGCGGCAGCTAATGTAGATCGTTGCCTCAACCCTGGCCAAAGCCGCTATCCCGCCGGCGCGTCTTGTGCACCAAATGCTGGCCGCACGGTGCGAACCTGACCAGGAGAGCAGAATGGTTCTTAAGTCGCGATAGCCCACAAGCCTCTGTGTTACAGGCAGGAAGACCTCTGAGTGACGCCGTCATTGCCACCCTCCCGCGGTGCACAAGAGACAGGGCATTAACGGGCGGCGAGGCGGCGCCCCTCGACCAGCCCTGGCGTGCTTCTCACCGGAGCGGTCATGATGATGCGAAAGCCTTGCTCCAGGCGCATCGCCACGTCATCAGCCGTGGCTCCCGTCGCACAGGGGACGCCGAACTCTTTGCAGGCGGCCAGGACGCGCAGCAGATTTTCTTGCACGGCTGGATGGCTGGCTTGGCCCCGCAATCCCATCGACACCGACATGTCCCCGGGGCCTGCCCAGATGGCGCCGATGCCCCTCACCTGACGCAAAATGTCGCGTATGTTCTGCACCCCTTCTGCTTCTTCGATGATGCCCATCAGTAAGATATTGCCCTCAGGGTCCAGGGGCCAGAGGTCGGCGGCGTCGTAGTATTCCTGCGGGGTCAGGCCCCAGTATCGGGAGGCGATGCGATTGCCCCAACCGCGCTCCCCAGCCGGTGCAAAGTCTTGCACCCCCGGCACCTGGGGATACCGTGCCGCCGCGACTGCGGCTTGGGCGTCCTCCACTGTGCTCAGGTGGGGTAACACCAGACCATACACGCCGGTGTCCAGCGCCTGCTTGATCACCCACTGGTTGCGCTCGCGGGCGTTCGGAGGAATCCGGACCATCGGCACCACGTCGGGTTGCAGGTTGCCCTTCTCGGCAATCCTTTTGCGGTTCAGCAGCACTTGCAGGGAGGTACGCAGGGTGGTGAAGCTAAAACCCTCGTGTTCCATTTCAATGATGACCGCGTCGTAGTCGGCATCAGCAATGTAGGTCAGGTCATCCAGACTGCCGTTAGGGACCGTGCTGGTGCTGAAAACCGGCTTACCGTGCTCGAGGAGGTCGATGATCTTGTTGTAGCGCATCTTCTCAGCCATGTTTTTCCCCTTCCAGTGTCCGGCTTGGCTGCTGGCCTCTCCCTCTACTCTTCGCTCTCCCTACTGTAGGCCCCTTGCTGGTGTGATACACACCTATCAATCGCTTCCAACGAGCATGAGCGACCCGGTTTTCGGGAAAAAATCATTATCCGCCGCCATCGGGTACACGACCCACGGGAGGAGGCTAATCCGCTAAGGGCACGATAGCGGTCAGGCGGTCCCCACCGACGCTCCGGCTGGTGTGCCCTTGTCCCGTGAGGTCTTCGAACAGGACGGCGTCTCCAGGGCCGAACCGCCGGGTGGTCCCATCGCCGATCACGACCTCCATCTGGCCTCCGGAGAGGAAAATGGCGTACTGGCGGCGCGGCGCATTGTGCCAATCGCTGAAACGGCCGTTGGGCGAACGCGTGAAGGTGATACTGCTGGCGGCCTGCTCGATTGACCTCTCCATGTCAGGTGGGAGCAGGTCCAGGTCCTCAAAGTGTGACTGACCATCCGTGCCGGTATAACATCTGACAAACGCCATGGGCATTCCTCCTGGGGTCCCAGTGAAGGCAGCGAAGTCCATAGGGCCTTGCCCCTCGTATTGTCGCGCGGATTGTCCAGGCACACAACGGCCAGCACACCCCCCGGGGGCATGCCCGGGCGTGCCGGCGGCGTGGCTCCCGGCGGCCGCACTGCAACTCATACGGAAAGTACTCTTTATCTGAGACGGACGTGCAGCGGTCGGCGAATGACGCAAATGGGCGTTGGTGCACTTCCAGAGCTGAGCTCGAAATGACCCCAGCCCCAGGCCGTTACGCGATGACGCACATCCGGCGGATGGAATCAGGGCGTCCGGCCGCCAGCATCCGGTTCAGGACCGCGCCGCCGATGGCTACCTCAGTCTGCTGAGCGTCGAAACCGCGTGCTCGCAGCCGGGGTCCGATCAGCGCCTTGTAGCGGCCCATTGTCGTTTCGACCAGCGAGCGCTGGCCATAATCTGTTGCCTTCTGCCAGGCCAACCGCCCTTGTTCCAGGATCATCTCGAGATGCCGGTCACGCTGGGCGAGCGGACCTGGTTCACCATTGAGTACGGCCGTCGAGCGCGGCGGGATCACGACTTCGATGTCATCGCCGTGCGCGGCGATCGTGTTGTAGGTGGGCGCGCCATCATACGCGCCGTCAGCCGTTACCCGGGCGATCGCGCCATCAATCTGATCGAGCAACGGCGTAACCTGAGACGGATCATCGGCGTCTTGATCCGTCAGGGTCTGGGCCACTATCACGCCATTTTCGGCATCGACCGCCAGATGAAGCTTGCGCCATTTCCGGCGCGACTTCGCGCCGTGTTTCGCCTCCAGCCATTGACCCGCCCCGTAGACCTTCAGGCCCGTGCTGTCGATCAATAAGTGCAACGGACCGTCTGGCACGGAGGCCGGCGGGATCACCGGCAGTGTCTCCGCCCGGCGGCTGATCGTGGAGTGATCCGGCGCTGAGATCGTAAGGTCCATCAGCGTGATGACCGATGCCATCAGACCTTCGGTCTGCCGCAACGCCAGCCTGAACGCCGTGCGAACCATCAGCGTGGTCTGGATCGCAGCGGCGGTATAGCGGGCCTGGCCTTTCGGTCCAACGGTTTGCCAGTGGTCCAGCGCCGCATCCTCAATCCACAACGTCAGACTGCCACGCCGGCGCAGTCCCGCTTCGTACTCGGCCAATTCTGGACCTTGAACGCCATCTTCGGGATGTGGTGGCGGCGATCGTCGTTGTGTTTGTGCGGCATCGGAATACCACGACAAAGGATGGCGTAGCGTGCCTCAGTGCTCCAGGCCGTCCAAGTGCACCAACGCCTTGACGAGCCCTTTGAGGCGGTCGCCATCGATCGCGCCGATGCGCCCGCTTTCGGTCAGCACGCTGTTGAACACCGTGACATGCGTGTGCAGCTGCGGGTCCGCCGTCGCCGATGGCACCTCGCGGATATCCGTGTAAGCCCGGCCTTCCCTGTCTCGGCGCTCAATCTCGGCCGCAGGGCGTGCGGTGTAATGCTGGAAATTGATCCATCCGAGAGTGCCGGGCTCAACGGCATACAGTCCTGCCGCTCTGTTGCTGGCAAAGCCGAGCTTGGTTTCGACATAGGTCATCGTGTCGGCGACGGCGCGCTGGTGAAGATCGAGAAGTGTGGCGCGTTCTGCCTCGGTCGGCGCCAGAGCCCAGGCGACCGACAGCGATTTGTTGGCCGACAACGTCATGTCGAAAAAACCCACGGGCGGCCGTGTGGCATGAATTTGGCGGCGATAATCCGCGGTGTCGATAAAACGGCCAGTGGCCAGTTTGCCATTCGCCAAATGCGCGAGTTCTTCGGCCGTCGCCTCGCGATGGGTCGGGAGGCCGATCGCCTCTTTGAAACGCTTGCGCTTGCCGTCGACAATCCTGGCCGGCAAGGCTTTGCCGGAAGCGGTCTGTGGCATGCCGCCGTCCGCTCGCTTGCCCGCGAGCACGTTGCCGATCGTCGCTTGCCGAAAGGCCCGGCTCGATCACCTCGCCGGAGCGCAGCGACATCCATTCGGCGGTTTCGATTTGGCTTCGTTGGGAACCGGGTCGGGCACGAATACCTGCCCGGTTGGGTTTTACTTATCGGCGGCAGAACAAGATGTAGACCGGGACTATCCCCAAAATCGGCGGATAAACCGGTTGAAAACATGAAATCGCTGGGAGACAACGCGCACTGGCAAACTCGGTGCCCTCACGTCGCGCGGGGCAATTCGGGGGAAAACGGAGCGCACGCCCTGCCTGCCTAAAAAAGCGGCAGAGATCTAGCGCTAGCGCCTGCTACTTGCACGGGTGCCTCAAACTCACTCGTGCTCTAAGCTCGACTTTATCGAATTATGCGACGTAAGCGAGAGCATCTGCCCCGCCTAAACTTATGTTCGCGTCACCACCGCCTGGAGCCGCACCGCTTGCCGACCGCCCCCGCCTGCCCGCTTCGTACCCACCAGGTCCGTGTCGCCGCGATCGCCCAGGCCATCGCCTCGGGCGAGGCCCGGGAGGTGCGCGATATCCTGGCTGCCGTCACGCCGGGCGGTGGCAAATCGCTGCTGCCGGTGCTGGCCGCGCACGCGCTGATCGCGGCGGGCGTGGTGGAGCGCGTGGTCTGGGTGGTGCCGCGCGACAGCCTGCGCCTACAGGCCGAGGAAGCCTTCGCCGATCCCCTTTGGCGCACCACTCTGGGCCACGGCTTGACCGTGCGCACAGCGGAGAACGCGCCCGATCCCTGCCGGGGCCTGGCCGGCTACGTCACCACCTACCAGAGCGTCGCAGCCGCCCCTGACCTGCATCTGGGTGAGGCAAAGCGCCATCGCACCCTGCTGGTCGTGGACGAGGTGCATCACTTGCCGGCGCTGTCCGACGCTGGCGCCGGCGGCACGGCGGGCGCTCCTCTGGACCCGGAGGAGGACGCCGCCGTCGGCTGGAGCCGTGCACTGCTGCCATTGCTGGAGATGGCCACGGTCCGCCTGTTTCTCTCGGGCACGCTGGAGCGCGCCGACGGACGCGGCATCCTGTGGTTGCCCTACCGCAAAGGCCCTCGCACCAACATCCGCGAGGTCGATCTGGCCGCCCCCCACTGGGCGGTGGTGGGTTACTCCCGCGCCCAGGCGCTGGCCGAACGCGTTGTGCTGCCGGTGATGTTCGGGGCACTGGACGGCGAGGCGCGCTGGCTCGATTACGACGCGAAGCAGCTTGATGGCACTCCGACTACGGTGGGGCCACACCGGCTGTTCAGTCACTGGCCCACCGAGACGACGCGGCCCGCGCTGTTCACCGCCTTGCGTACCGGCTTCGCGGACCAGTTGCTACGCAAGGCGTTCGACGCCACCCGAGCCTTGCGCGCGCGCCGCCGTGAGGCGCGTGGTCTCGGCCCGGGGCGGGAGAACGGCGGCCACGACTCACGCGGTCTGGGTAAGCTGCTGGTCGTGGCGCCGGACCAAACCGTGGCCCGGCGTTACCTGGAGGTTGTGCGCGGCTGGCTGCCGCGCGGGAGCCGGGACGCAGCGCGGCTGGCGACCTCAGACGAGCGCGACGCGCACGAAACGCTGGCCAGCTTCCGGCTGCAGGCGGAACCGTGCATTCTAGTCACGGTGGCCATGGCCTATGAGGGGCTGGACGCGCCAGAGGTCGCGGTGGTTGCAGCCCTCACCCACATCCGCAGTCGCCCCTGGTTGGAGCAGATGGTAGCGCGGGCGACCCGTGTGGACCCCAACGCCGGTTCCTATGAAGACCAGAGCGCCCTGGTGTTCCACCCCGACGATCCGCTGTTCGCTCGCTTCCGCGAACGCATGGAGACGGAGCAGGGCACGCTGGCTCGCAAACCGAAGCCGAAACGCCAGAGCGCGCTGCCGTTCTGGCTGCACGAACAACTCGCCGAACGCGAGTGGGAGGAGCGCGGCATCGTGCCGCTGGAGAGCAACGCGCTGGCGTTGCGCTACGCCCTGCTCCAGCCGGGCCCGGATTTCGCCCTGGTCCGTCCCGAGCACAAAGAAGCGCAGACCGAATTGCTGGACCCGCCCAGCGTAGTGGAACGGCGACTGCGCGCGCGGATCGGTGAGTTGCTGGCGGCGCAGACCGTGGAAGACGAGGTCGCGATGCGGGCGCCGAAAGGGCAGGGGTATCACCGCTACAACGCCGTGCTGAAACGCGTGATGGGCAATAAGGGCCGCGCCGAGATGACCCTGGCCGAACTGGAGGCTGCGATCGGCTGGCTGGAGCGCAACCGGTTGTCGGATCATCTGTATCTGCTGGAGGGCGACCCGCGCTACGCCTGGACCGCCCGACAGCGCAGCGAGTGGGTGCCGCCGATTGGGCGTGCCAAAAGGGCGGGACGGTAGGCGAGGGAGGAAGGTGGAACGACAGGGGCAATTCGGTGTCCGATATTTCTTGAATTTTGGGCATGCAGGAAGGCCGCCGATTGCTCAGCGACCCTTTGGTTCGATCACCTTGCCAGGCTTCGCCGTATATGCCGAAGCTAAAAAGACAAAGGGCCCGCCTGAACCAGGAATCGGTCACGGCAGCACGCGGCGCAAGCAGTCGTTCAATCCGCTCGAGCCGGAGGCGGGTGTCGCGCCTGCTGATTGATCTCGGCCCGCGGCACGCCGTTGTACCATCGAACTACTTTCCGCATGGCACCCTCCATCGCGCTCGCGAACAAGCTATGAGTACACTCCGAGAAACAGCCAGCAGACCGGCCCGCGCTGCAGAAATCCTCGCCTTTTCCCGCGGCGACCGGCACATATCAGTTAAGGCCACACACGCTTAGCGCTGTTTGTGAAAGGAGACGGATTTGGGACCATTGGCCGGCATTAAGGTCGTGGAATTCACCGGCATTGGGCCGGCGCCGATGTGCGCGATGCTGCTTGCCGATCTGGGCGCTACGGTATTGCGCATCGACCGGACAGAGCCGAGCGAGCTCGGTCTCCAGCGCGAGCTGCGCTACGACCTGTTGCTGCGAAACCGACCGGCCGTGGCGCTCGATCTCAAGCGCCCCGAGGGGAAAGCACTGGCGTTGCGCCTCGTCGAACGCGCCGACGCTCTGATCGAGGGGTTCCGGCCGGGAGTGATGGAGCGGCTGGGGCTCGGCCCCGAAGACTGTTTCGCACACAACCCGCGGGTCGTCTATGGCAGGGTCACCGGATGGGGGCAGGACGGGCCGCTCGCCCGCGCGGCCGGTCACGACCTCAATTACATCGCGTTGGTCGGCGCATTGCACGCCTTCGGCCGCCGCGGCCAGCCGCCGACGCCGCCCTTGAACCTGATCGGCGATTTCGCCGGCGGCGCGCTTTATTTCGCTTTCGGGCTGGTCTGCGGCATTCTCGAGGTGCAGCGCTCGGGACGGGGGCAAGTTGTTGACACCGCGATGGTCGACGGTGCTGCCTCCCTGATGACGGCGTTCCACGGCCTGGTCGCCGCCGGGCTCGCCACGCATGAGCGCGGCACCAACGCGCTCGATACCGGCTCGCATTTCTACAATGTCTATGAATGCGCCGACGGGCGGTGGATCTCAATCGCGCCCATAGAGGCCAAGTTCTACGCAGAATTATTGCGGCGCCTCGACATCGATCCGACGATATTGCCGCCGCAAATGGAGCGCCAGCATTGGCCCGAGGCGCAGGCGAGCCTGGCGGCGCTGTTCAAGACCCGGACGCGCGAGGAGTGGTGCCAATTGCTCGAAGGCACCGACGCTTGCTTTGCGCCGGTATTGATGACCGACGAGGCGCCTTCGCACCCGCATAATGCGGCGCGCCGGACCCACGTCGAGATCGACGGCGTCGTCCAACCGGCGCCGGCGCCGCGTTTTAGCCGCACCGCGCCGGAGCTACCGGCCCCGCCGCAGGCGCCGAGCCGCGGCGAGGACGCGCTGGCGACGCTTGCCTTTTGGCTCGATCCGGCGGAGATCGCAGCGCTGCGCGCCGCCGGCACGCTCGGATGAGCGGCCCCATCAGTTAGCGGCGAGGTCCATTTTGTACTCTGTGTCGCTGACCTGCTCGCCCCAGCTCGTGCCCTCGCCGGTCTCCGACATCGCCAAATGGCTGAACAGGCGGTCGGGGGTGGCGCCGTGCCAGTGCATCGTATTGGGTGGGATCATCACCGTGTCGCCAGGATAGATCGCCTGCGGCCGCGAGCCCGTGCCGATGCAGATGCGGCCGACGGCCGTCAGGCAATAGAGGGTTTGCCTCACCGGGTAGGCGTGCCAGGCAGTCCGCGCGCCAGGAGTGAACGAGCAGCTCGGCAGGCGGCTCCTGGCTCATCGCCGCTTAGGGTTACCTACCTAGCCTGCGTCCAGCTTTCGCACAATCCCAATACGCAGGTACTCGAAGGATTACCTTCGCGCTCCCGCGGCCAAGGCTGGCCTTCAGCCTCAATTCCGTTGCGGGTCAGCCGCGCACCAAACGCCGGGACGAGCACAGTGCACATCCCATAAGGACGCCCTGGGATCGCATTGGGCTGGGTGTGAACCAACAACGGCTCGCCCAGTTCGTACCAGGTAAGCACAATCTGCTCATCGCGGGCGTCGAGCTGTTCTGTCCAGAAGTCACGCGCGTCACCGGACTTGCTGAATTGCGCGTCGGTCACCGGGATGGTCCGATCGAGAAGCTCGGTATTGATGACCCCGATCACAGTGGATTGCAGCCAACGCGCCATTGCAATGTTGTCCGAATATACACGCCAGCGAGCTTCGGTCAGTTCGCTTTTCAGATAGAGAACATGGCCTGGCCCGGCCGGGGAAGACAGGACGCGCCAAAAGGTGGCATTCGTTGTGAAGGTATCGCTGTCTTTGGTGCTCAGCCGAATAACCGAATTTTCTCCGATCAAGATCACGCGGTTCGCGTCTACGGTGGTCATATCGGATCTCTCTCCATGTCGGTTGTTGATATCGCGGCACAATGGCTGAATGCGGCAAGGCACTATTTCGGCGGATAGCGTCCGCGCCGCTGCAGCGACACGGATCTAAAAGACCCGCGGTCTCTCTTTGCGCTATGCAGCTCGTGCTCGCTGGGAAGCCGCGGCTTTGACCATGTCGGCCCCTTTTTCGGCAATCATGATAACCGATGCGTTGGTGTTGCCGGAGACCATCGTCGGCATGATCGACGCGTCGACAACGCGCAGTCCCTCCAGCCCACGCACGCGCAACTCGTCATCGACGACCACCATCGGGTCGTTGCCCATCTTGCATGTCCCGATGACGTGAAACGCGGTCTGCCCGGAGCGCTGGGCGTAGTCTAAGAAATCATCATCGCTCTGTCACTGGTCGCCCGGGTTCATCTCAAACGCACGATAGCGATCGAGAGCTGGGTTGCTGACGATCCGGCGGGCAATCTTTAAGCCAGCAACCAGCGTGCGTCGATCCAATTCGTCGGCAAGATAGTTTGGCCGTATCGCCGGCACTGCGGTTGTCTCCGCGTAGGTGGTTCCAAACACCGAAATAGGTCATGATGGCAAAGCCGACAGAAACCAGTGAAATCGCCACACCCACCCATCTCGCTATGCTCACCGCGCGAGATCGAGCCAAGCTGAGCGAGTTATGCGCTGCCGGTGTGTCGGAAAGGGTTTGCTCGTCGCCGGGGAGGTGATCAGCTAGTACGTTATCCGCTTGACCGCTCGGCGGTGATGACGGTGGCGGTTCTGATGGTTGCACCGGGGGGCAGGTCAATGCTCGCTCTCGTCGCGCGGCGAATGGTAGATATGCCGACGTTGTAGCTGCGAGCGGGTTCATCAAGCGTAGCGCCCTCCGCGCGGCGTCGGGTAGCCTCTGTCTGCTGCGAGGGAGAGGTACGCCTCGATGCAGCCATACGGTGGAGGTCGGCGTTTCGTCGCCATTCACCGCCGGCTTCGATTGCCCTTTGCTTGCGGCGAAGGCGATTTGCCGTTGCCTGAGCCAGTCAACGGCGCGATTCTGCGCTTCAATCTGCGAAATCTGGCGAATGTCGGCGTACACCATCTGGGAGGATACGTCATGGCGATAACAGTAAGCCTGTCGACCGCAGCGACCACTGCGGCAATCGCCGCCCTGTTCACCGCCGCCCTGGGAGCCTCGACAGCGGCCGCCCAGCCCGCGCCCGCCCCGGGAGTGGCCGCTGCCGCCTCCCGGCACCCGCTCGCCGCGGCTGCCACACCAGCGGACGCGGACGCGCAGAATTTCCGTGCCGAGCACGAAATCGGACGCCGCTTTCATTTCGATCCGAACAACTTGCCGCCGCCCTATACCGCGCCGATCGTCACCGACCGCTCGCTGATCATCCCCTATACCGGCCAGACGCTGGCAGTGCCGCCGGGCTTCACCGCCGCCCCGTTTGCGACCGGGCTTGCCAACCCCCGCCGCCTGCTGGTGCTCGCCAATGGCGACGTGCTGGTAGCCGAGCAGGCGGCGGGCTACGTCACCTTGCTGCGCGACGACGGCACCGGCCACGCCGTGTGGATCGACCGCCATGTCGGGGGCTTAGACAAGCCCTACGGCCTCGCCTGGCAGGGCGATCATCTGCTGGTCACCGACCAGGATGGCATCTGGAAGGTGCCGCATATGCCGGGGGCGTTGCGTCCCGGCCAACCGATGCCGCCGCAGCATGCCGCCGATCTGCCACCCGCCGAGCGCAAGCCGGTCCCCGGCGCCTACGGAGCGGAGCTGATCACCCAAAAGGGGGTATTCGGTATCGTCCAGGGCCACCAGAACCGCGACATCAAGATAGACCCGAAAACCGGCGATTTGTTTGTCGGGGTTGGTTCGGCCGGCAATATCGGTGTCGAGCCGCTGCCCAAGGCCTCGATCCAACGCTTCGACGCCGACGGCTCGAACCAGATGACTTATGCCACAGGCACGCGCAACCCGACGGCGCTGGCCTTCCAGCCTGAAACCGGCGATCTCTGGGCGCTCGTGCAGGAGCGCGACGGCATGGGCGACAACCTCCCCTCCGACTATTTGATCCGGGTCCGCGAGGGCGGGTTTTACGGCTGGCCCTACGCCTATATTGGCAAGCACCCCGGGCCCGGTTTTGCCAATCTCGCCCCGGACAAAGTCGCCGCCTCGATCACTCCCGATCTGTTGTTTCAGGCGCATTCGTCATTACTCGACCTGGTCTTTTACGAGAGCAACCAGTTCCCGGCACAATGCAAGGGCCAGCTCTTTGTGGCGTTGAAGGGCTCGTGGAACCGGTCGCTGCCGACCGGCTACAAGATCGTATTGGTGCCGTTCAAGAACGGCCGGCCGTTGGGCTATTACCAGAATTTCGCGACCGGGTTTTGGAGCGCGGGTGAGAACCGGGCCGAGGTTTGGGGCCGCCCTGCCGCGCTGGCCGTCGCCAATGACGGCTCGCTGCTCGTCGCCGACGATACCGGCGGTACCATCTGGCGCATCTCCTACACCGGTCCCGGCCAACCTGCCGGCCGGCCGCCCGCCCGCACCATAGGGCGGGTTCCCGAGCCAAGGCCCGGGTTCCGTGCCTAACCGGATCGCGAGGACGTCGTCCTCAGGACTATGAGGCCGCCTCCAGGCGCCGCGTTCCGCCGCCGGCGTTCGGGTCGTTGCCTGAATGGCCGCGAGCACGCCGGGGTCGTTCGCAGCGTGCGAGAAAGAGACTTGTGATACCGGTTGCCGTTCACGTCGCCAGCACGATCTTGCCGGCATAGCTGCGCAACAGCAGCGCCGTCAGCGCTGCGCCGGCCTCGGCCAGCGGAAAGACTTTCGCGACGAGCGGCTTGAGTTGGCCCGCCTGCCACCAGCGCAGCCGTTTGACCGAGCTGCCGATCACGACGATCTCTCCGGCGGCTTCGAGGCCCGGCGTAAACGGAAAGGGCGGCTTGACCTGATAGGTGCCGCCGACCATCAAGCTATCGGCAAAGTTGACGCCGGCGGCACGGACATGAATGCGGACATCATCCGGCTTGAGGGGCGTTGGTGCACTTCCAGAGCTGAGCTCGAAATGACCCCAGCCCCAGGCCGTTACGCGATGACGCACATCCGGCGGATGGAATCAGGGCGTCCGGCCGCCAGCATCCGGTTCAGGACCGCGCCGCCGATGGCTGCCTCAGTCTGCTGAGCGTCGAAACCGCGTGCTCGCAGCCGGGGTCCGATCAGCGCCTTGTAGCGGCCCATTGTCGTTTCGACCAGCGAGCGCTGGCCATAATCTGTTGCCTTCTGCCAGGCCAACCGCCCTTGTTCCAGGATCATCTCGAGATGCCGGTCACGCTGGGCGAGCGGACCTGGTTCACCATTGAGTACGGCCGTCGAGCGCGGCGGGATCACGACTTCGACGTCATCGCCGTGCGCGGCGATCGTGTTGTAGGTGGGCGCGCCATCATACGCGCCGTCAGCCGTTACCCGGGCGATCGCGCCATCAATCTGATCGAGCAACGGCGTAACCTGAGACGGATCATCGGCGTCTTGATCCGTCAGGGTCTGGGCCACTATCACGCCATTTTCGGCATCGACCGCCAGATGAAGCTTGCGCCATTTCCGGCGCGACTTCGCGCCGTGTTTCGCCTCCAGCCATTGACCCGCCCCGTAGACCTTCAGGCCCGTGCTGTCGATCAATAAGTGCAACGGACCGTCTGGCACGGAGGCCGGCGGGATCACCGGCAGTGTCTCCGCCCGGCGGCTGATCGTGGAGTGATCCGGCGCTGAGATCGTAAGGTCCATCAGCGTGATGACCGATGCCATCAGACCTTCGGTCTGCCGCAACGCCAGCCTGAACGCCGTGCGAACCATCAGCGTGGTCTGGATCGCAGCGTCGGTATAGCGGGCCTGGCCTTTCGGTCCAACGGTTTGCCAGTGGTCCAGCGCCGCATCCTCAATCCACAACGTCAGACTGCCACGCCGGCGCAGTCCCGCTTCGTACTCGGCCAATTCTGGACCTTGAACGCCATCTTCGGGATGTGGTGGCGGCGATCGTCGTTGTGTTTGTGCGGCATCGGAATACCACGACAAAGGATGGCGTAGCGTGCCTCAGTGCTCCAGGCCGTCCAAGTGCACCAACGCCACAGCAAGGCCTTCGTTCAGCTTCTGATCTACAAGCATGCCCAACAGGCCGCCCCGTCGCAGATGCGCTAACGCCTCGCGTGCGCCGACACTGCCTTTGGCGAACATGGGGACTTCTGCCCCCATCGCCTCGCGCCGCATCCCCTGGATCGCTGCGTCGGCCGCCGGGTTGGATGCCGCCCGATAGAACCATGACACTGTCAGGCCAAGCGAGGCCGCAACTGGCAGACCGATCTCCCAATTTGCGAGATGGCCGGAGAATAAGATGGCGGGACCGCCGCGGTCTCGCACAGCACGAAGCTCCGTGTCATCCTCGGCGTTGGTGCACTTGGACGGCCTGGAGCACTGAGGCACGCTACGCCATCCTTTGTCGTGGTATTCCGATGCCGCACAAACACAACGACGATCGCCGCCACCACATCCCGAAGATGGCGTTCAAGGTCCAGAATTGGCCGAGTACGAAGCGGGACTGCGCCGGCGTGGCAGTCTGACGTTGTGGATTGAGGATGCGGCGCTGGACCACTGGCAAACCGTTGGACCGAAAGGCCAGGCCCGCTATACCGACGCTGCGATCCAGACCACGCTGATGGTTCGCACGGCGTTCAGGCTGGCGTTGCGGCAGACCGAAGGTCTGATGGCATCGGTCATCACGCTGATGGACCTTACGATCTCAGCGCCGGATCACTCCACGATCAGCCGCCGGGCGGAGACACTGCCGGTGATCCCGCCGGCCTCCGTGCCAGACGGTCCGTTGCACTTATTGATCGACAGCACGGGCCTGAAGGTCTACGGGGCGGGTCAATGGCTGGAGGCGAAACACGGCGCGAAGTCGCGCCGGAAATGGCGCAAGCTTCATCTGGCGGTCGATGCCGAAAATGGCGTGATAGTGGCCCAGACCCTGACGGATCAAGACGCCGATGATCCGTCTCAGGTTACGCCGTTGCTCGATCAGATTGATGGCGCGATCGCCCGGGTAACGGCTGACGGCGCGTATGATGGCGCGCCCACCTACAACACGATCGCCGCGCACGGCGATGACGTCGAAGTCGTGATCCCGCCGCGCTCGACGGCCGTACTCAATGGTGAACCAGGTCCGCTCGCCCAGCGTGACCGGCATCTCGAGATGATCCTGGAACAAGGGCGGTTGGCCTGGCAGAAGGCAACAGATTATGGCCAGCGCTCGCTGGTCGAAACGACAATGGGCCGCTACAAGGCGCTGATCGGACCCCGGCTGCGAGCACGCGGTTTCGACGCTCAGCAGACTGAGGCAGCCATCGGCGGCGCGGTCCTGAACCGGATGCTGGCGGCCGGACGCCCTGATTCCATCCGCCGGATGTGCGTCATCGCGTAACGGCCTGGGGCTGGGGTCATTTCGAGCTCAGCTCTGGAAGTGCACCAACGCCTGGCAGATTGCCTTGCGCCGACACCGCCCCAATCATCGCGTCGGGACTAGCTGCAATGAAGTTGATAAAATCAACAATCAGCCTCTGCTTTGCCGGGTCCGGTGTGAACACGCCATAGATACTGTCGGCGAATTCAGGCGGCCTGAGCCAGGGCGGCGAAGCGGGTCACGCGTGTCTTGGCGCGCGGCGTTCCGGCCAGCCAATGCACAATGCGCGCGGCGTTCAGCGCGGCGGCGGTACACACCTGTTGCAACCCGGTCTTGGCAAGGCCGATGTAACGGCTTTGGCGCATGCCGAATGCGCGCACGCCCTGTGACAAGGTGCCTTCGACGCCGGCACGCACGTGGTAACGTTCCTTCCAGACCGGGTCATCCATCCGTGCCCGCGCCCTGTTCAGCGCCTCGTATTCCGGACGCGGGTGGAAGTAGACGGAGCGGCGCGCTTCCTTGGCCGGGGTGCATAAGGCGCGCACGGCGCAGGTGCCGCAGTCGGTGCGGCTGAACACCGCGCAAATGCGCGCGGCGCCGGCGCCATCCAAGCCGCGGCGCCAGGTCACCGATGTCTTGCCCTGCGGGCAGGTGACCTGTTCGCGCTCCCAATCGATCGCAAAGTGGCGCTGCTCATAGGCCTGTTCCGCCTCGTTCTGCCGCTTCGCTACTGCCCGGACTGGCCCCTCCAAGGAGACGCCGTGGTCACGTTGGCTGCTCACCAGCAGCGCCGCGTCGACATAGCCTGCGTCCACGAAGTGCTCGGCCGGCAGCAGCCCCTTGTCGGCCAGGCATTTGTGAATGTCCGCCGTGCTCGCCATGTCCGGCTGCATCGCCGGGCAGGTCATGACATGTGTAACCAGGTGTGCGGCATTCTCGTCGCAGGTTTCGGTCACGTGCACCTTGTAGCCCGACCATTCCGTCTGCCGTTTCGTGCTGTAATGCGCCTCCGGATCATAGGGGGATTGCAGCCGCTCGCCCACGGGCGGCAGTTCCGCTCCCGCCCGCCAGCGCGGTGGCCCGTTCCCCTCGCGGGCGTAATGGATCCGCCACACATCCCGCAGCGTCCCAACCATCGGCTGCTGGCGCGCCACGGCCGGTGCATTCGGCACCTCCAAGGCGTCCAGCAAGGTGAAGCCGTCCAGCCCGATTTCGATGGCAAGGGCTTCGCGCTCTTCCCGCCGCTTGGGCAGGCGATAATCCTCGATCCGGCGCCCGTAGCGCTTGAACCAGACGGGCTGGGCGATCTGACGCAGCCAGTCCGGCACAGTCGCGGCGAGGTCGTCCAAGGTGGCGCGCAACGTCTCGGCAACCAGTTCGAGCAGGTGCAGATCATGCACCGCAGCCAGGATATGTGTGCTGTCCGTACGCTGCTTGCCTCGCGCCCTGATCAGACCGCGCGCCTTGAAGCGCTCCAGCATCCTGTCCAGCAACAGATGCTCCGCCTTGCCCGCGACAAGGCGGGCGCGGAACTCCGCCAGCACGCTGAAGTGGAAACCAGGGTCGGTCAGTTCGAGCCCCAACGCATACTTCCAGTCAATCCGGCCGCGCACCGCATCGGCGGCTTGCCGGTCACTGAGATGCTCCAGAAACTGAAAGACCGTGACCAGCGCCAAACGCCATGGCGCAAGGCCGGGCCGACCTCGGACGGGATACAGCGTGCGGAAGTCGGCATCCTCGTAAAGGCTGGCGAATTCATCACGCAGCCGCGTTATGACGGTGCCGCCGGGAAACGCCGCACGGGCCACTCGCGCGGTCTCGGCCGGGATCTCGCCAATCGGCTCTGGATGCAGGCTCATGGATCACCCCCATGCTGAAGGACCGCCTGAATTCGCCGACAGTATCCGCCATACGTCCAGCCGCCGGCGACCGTGGACGGACCAGCGGCGCTGCGCATCGGGATCGCTGCCATCGACCACTCCGCCTTGTCGCCAAGATCGTGTAGCTGCTTGGGCATCCAGCTGCCGCCAAGGAACATCGCAACATTGCCACGCAGGATGTCTGGATACATGTCCAACTCGAACCGAAAGCTGACCACCCGCACCGGGCTCGCCCCGGAGACAACCGTCTTTCTCAGAAACGTTAGGATCTGGATGAGGGCCTCGCGGTTCGTCCCCTCGCCAAACACTGGCTTGCCATCAGCACTGATAAGCCGCCCGCCCTGTGTCCACAGCATCGGCAAAATGTCCATCACGCTCGCTTCGCCGCGTCCGCCGGGGAAAATGTAGGGTATTACACCGTTTTTTCGCAGGCTTGGCGCCAACGCCAGCAATTCGTCCCATGTCTTCGGCGGCGTCGGCACCAGGTCCTTGCGATAAAACAAGGCGCGGACATCCGTGTTCACCCAGAGCGCCTTCAACTTTCCATCGGGCCCGCGCATACCCCTTCGCACAAAAGGCATGAAGTCGTCGACGTCGCGGACATAGGGATCGAGCGGTTGGAGCTGGTCGAAGAACCGCGGCAGAAAAAACGAGTTGATCGAAGCGACATCGGGCGCCCGCCCCGCCGCAACCTGCTCCTGAAGCTGCGTCATCCCCAGGTTAATATCGGTGCCGAGATACTCCACCTCGAGCTTGACGTCAGGATGCCGCTTGGCCCACGTCGCGACGCGCGAGCTGTACCATTGCTGGATCGGCCCTGCGATCGCATGCGGTGATTGTGGTGTATTCGCGAGCCAGATAATCTGGATTGGCGCGGCGGCTTGAGCACTGGTGTCAAACCACATGAAGCAGAACAGCGTGGCCAAGATCAGCCCATGTTTCAACACCATCAAACCGATCCTCGAGTATTTATTGCAACGAGGCAGCGTTCATGTTAGACAATTATCTTCTAACCCAAGTTCTGGGTTGTCAATGCATCCCCCTTAGCACGCTTTGACCGGCCTGGACGAACTCAAGGCGCCTTGCGCGCACGGCACATGTCAATCGCAACCACGATCTGGTCCCGATAAAATTTACCCCCTTTTTCGCCAGCCGAACCAGAACACTTTCTATGGGCCTGGTAGTTCGGCATGATGTTGGTGATGCCGGCTGCGAGGTGGCACTCGGTCGTCAGAAGCAGGGATGGCGCGGAGCAAATAGACCTGTGGCGTCGCTCGGCGGACGTTGGAGCACTCAAGATGCGCTTCGGGCAAATGGCCGGCTTCGACCGGATGGCAAGCTTAAAGCTCGGCATCAGGACGGCGTTGAACATTGTCGCCAGAAGGATCCCGGCTTGATCGGCAACGACCCGGAAACGGCGCTCGCCTATTGGGCGGTGGCGCCGGGCCGCGGCGAAATCCGAGCGGAACCGCTGCGACCGCCGGGTCCGCATGAGGCGTTGGTGCAAGCCCGGTTCTCGGGCGTGTCGCGGGGCACTGAGGCCCTCGTGGCCCTGGGTCGGGTGCCGGCCTCGCAGTGGACGGCGATGCGGGCCCCTTTCCAGGCCGGCGAATTCCCATTCCCGGTGAAGTACGGCTACGCGGCCGTGGGCACGGTGCTCGAGGGCCCGCCTGGGCTCGCCGGCCGCGACGTCTTCTGCCTTCATCCGCATCAGACGGCCTATGTCGTCCCGGCGGCGGCGATCACCCCGCTGCCGGCGGGCGTGCCGCCGGGCCGGGCGGTGCTCGCGGCCAATATGGAGACCGCGCTCAACGTCGTCTGGGACGCGGCGGCGCTGCCGGGGGAGCGGGTCCACGTGATTGGCGCCGGAGTGTTAGGCTGCCTCATCGCCTGGCTCATCGGCCGGCTGCCGGGGACGGAGGTGGCGCTCGCCGACATCGATCCGGCGCGAGCATCGGTGGCGACTCGGCTCGGGGTGGGGTTCGCGCCGCCCGAGGGGCTGGCGCCCGACGCCGACCTCGTTGTCCACGCCTCTGGCGCTCCCGCGGGCCTTTCCCGCGCGCTCCAGGTGGCGGGCGTTGAGGCGCGGGTGGTGGAGGCGAGCTGGTACGGCAACCAGCAGGTGGCGCTGCAGCTCGGCGAGGCGTTCCACAGCCGACGGCTGAGGCTCATAAGCTCGCAAGTGGGCGCCGTGGCTCCGGCGCTGCGGCCGCGCTGGGCCCACGCGCGCCGACTTGAAAAGGCACTCGAGCTGCTCCGCGAGCCGGTGCTGGACGCGCTGATCACCGGCGAGGCGCCGTTCGCGACGCTGCCCGAGTTGATGCCGATATTGGCGGCCGCGCCGGCTGGGACCTTGTGCCAGCGGATCACCTATCAGGCAGTCTGATGGCGAGACAAAAGAGGCTTGGACAGGACCGGCTTTGCCTCCCCAAGGCGCCTTGACAGTCCAGGGGACGCGGCTATGGTCGAGATCGTTTGCTCGTTCTGGCCTGGGTAACCTGTTCTGGATTGTGCTGCTTGCCTCGGCCTCGGCCACAGCTTCGATCGGCGGGCAGTGATCCTGGCGCTGGCGCGGGGCGCGGCACCCGTTGACGGCAGGCCACATTGCCGGCAGGCGGGTGATTTACAGCTGGCGACGGAAGGAGGCGCATGTTCAGTGTCGGCGTCCGCGATCATATCATGATCGCGCACGGCTTCAGGGGAGAGGTGTTCGGGCCGGCGCAAGCCCTGCACGGCGCCACCTACGTGATTGACGTAGAGTTCCGCTGCGCCGAGATCAGCGACGACGGCATCGTCGTCGACATCGCCCGAGCGCACACCCAGCTCAAGGCCACACTGGCAGAGCTGAACTACAAGAACCTCGACGAGCTGCCGATGTTCGCAGGCAAGAATACGACGACCGAGTTCCTGGCCCGCCACATCTTCGGGCGGCTGCGCGAAGCCACCAGGAATGGCGAACTTGGGCCGGGGGGCGAGAACGTGTCCGCCATCAAGGTGACGCTGCGCGAGAGCCACGTGGCCTGGGCGGGGTACGAGGGGGAGGTCTAAAACTTGCGCCGCCGCACGGCCCTGATCTTTCCGGGCGATCTCGGCACGCTGACCGGCGGCTACGTCTACGACCGACGCGCCTTCGCGGCGCTGCAGGACCGCGGCTGGTGGGTGAACCGCCTGAGCCTGTCTGGTGGTTTTCCATTTCCCGATGACCACGCGCTAGCAGCGGCTGACGCGGCGCTGGGCTCGCTGCCGGACGGATTGACCGCTGTGGTCGACGGCTTGGCCCTGGGCGTAATGCCGGAGGCAGCGGCCAGGCACGGGGGCCGGCTCGCCCTCGTCGGACTCGTTCATCTCCCCTTGTGTATTGAGACAGGGCTCGAGTTCTACGCGGCCGAGCGGCTGCGAGCAAGCGAGCGGGCGGCGCTGGCGTGGTGCCAGCGGGTGATCGTGACAAGCCCACTAACAGCGAGGACGGTGGTGGCGGAGTTCGACGTGCCGGCGGAGCGGGTCACCGTGGCTTTGCCAGGGGTCGATCCGGCGCCCGTCGCCAGCGGGTCGGCGACTCGACGGCCGCATTTGCTCTGTGTCGGCACGCTAACGCCGCGCAAGGGGCACCGGCTGCTGTTGGAAGCCTTGGCGGACTTACTTGATCTCGATTGGACGCTCGCCTGCGTGGGCAGCGCCGAGCGGGATCCGGCAATGGCGGCGCAGGTCCGCGAGACCATCGCCGTGCTGGGCCTTAGCGATCGAGTCTCGCTGGTCGGCGAGTTGAGCGGAGAGGCGCTCTCGGCGGCCTACGCGAGGGCGGACGTGCTCGTCTCGGCGTCGTTCTACGAAAGCTACGGGATGGCGCTGGCCGAGGGGTTGGCGAGGGGCCTGCCGATCGTCGCTGTGGCGGCAGGGGGGGTCGCGGATACGGTGCCGCGCTCGGCGGGACTGCTGGTACCGCCGCTCGACCGCGAGGCGCTGACCGTGGCGCTCCGTCAGGTGCTCGGCGAGCCGGACATACGGCAGCGGCTGCATGAAGGGGCGCTCGCGGCACGGGAGGGGCTGCCACGCTGGGCGGACACCGCGACCGCGATCGAGCAGGCGCTGCTGGCGTGCGAAGTGTCTTGAGTAGCGAACGATTCGGGGCCGAATGGCTGGCCTTGCGGGAGCCGTATGATACGCGGGCGGTTGCTCCCGACTTGGTCAGGCGACTGGCCGAATGGGTAACGGTACGCCCAGGCTTGCGGGTGGTTGACCTGGGGGCCGGGGCCGGCGCGATGCTGCGACGGCTCGGCCCGATACTAGGTGAAGGCCAGCAATGGACGCTGGCGGAGTTGGATCCAGAGCTGATCATAGTGGGTCAGGCTCGGCTCGGGGCGGGGCTGCCGCCGGCCGCCTACTGGCGTCTCGATCTCGCCCGCGATCTCGAGGCACTGGGCGGGAAGCCGGCCAACCTCATCACCGCCTCGGCGCTGCTTGACCTTGTCTCCGCGGATTGGCTTGGGCGGTTGGCGCGGCTGCGCGCGCAGCTGGATTGCGCGCTCTACGTGGCGCTCACCTACGACGGCCATATCGAGTGGGAGCCGGCGGACCCGTTCGATGGGCTGGCGCTGAATGCGGTAAACCGGCATCAAAGGGGCGACAAGGGCTTTGGCCTAGCGCTGGGTCCGGACGCGGCGCCAGCACTTGCCCGGATGCTGGGCGGTGGCACGGAGCTGGCGCGGAGCGATTGGCGGCTCGGGCCCGGCGAGCGGGCGATACAGCGGGCGCTGATCAAGGGATATGCCGGCGTCACGGACGATCCGGCGCTGCAGGCCTGGGCGAAGCGGCGCATGGCATATCTGCAGGCCCGCCGGTCGGCGCTGACGGTGGGGCACCTCGACCTGCTTTATCTGCCGGGCGTTCCATCCTCGTCGAGCCGCACCGCATAGATGTCGCCGGCGGGGCCGGCCGGGTGGCGGGAGGCGAGCCAGGCGCGCAGTTCGGCGGCGTCGACCCAGCGATCGTAGACCAGCTCGAACCCTTCGCCTAGCGCCAGGTCGTATCCATAGCGGCCGAGATCCTCCAGCCGGGCCACGCTCGCCAGCACAGCGTGTGGGCTCGCAGGCACGAACTCAAAGGACAGGGCTGGCAGCGGCACGGAGAGGCCAGCCAGCACCTCATGCTCCATGCCCTCAACGTCGATCTTGACGAAGGCAGGCGAGCCATGTGCCTCAATCAGCCGGTCGAGGGTCGTCACCGGCACCTTGATCCGTTGGCTCCAGTCCACCCAGGCGAAGCCAGGGACGCGGGCAGCCTCGGCGAGGAAGCGGGGCGAGCCGGAGGTGACCGTGGGCGTGCGCGGGCTGACGTGCAGCGTGAGGCGGCCGGGAGTGGCACCCACCGCGTGAGCAACGACCAGTACGCGGGGATTATGGCGGAACAAGAGGCGGAGGAAGCAGGCGAAGTCCGGCTGTGGCTCAAGGGCCACAACCCTGGCGCCGAGCCTAGACCAGCAATGGCTGCGGTCACCGACATGGGCGCCGATGTCGAAGCAGAGCGAGCCCGGGCGTATGAAGCGGGCGTAGAAGCGGCGCAGGCGGGCGCCGCGCCCGGGCTGGCCGTGATAGGTCGCAAGGGAGCGGGCGAGACCATAAACGCGATCATAAAGCCGTGCCTCTGGCTCAGACATAACAATGATCCGCGCTGCTGCCCCTCGCTAATGGCGTCGTCAGAGTCTGGTCGACTTCGATAAGATGGCCGCTGCGTAGTGCCTTAGTGAGCAGGTAAGCTCTATTATATGAGTTTGGTTCGAAGACGTGCGAGACACGGTCGACTACGTCGATGCCGAAGGCCGCAAGCTGCTCGATTTTGGCGGGGTTGTTAGTGAGGAGGCGGACGTGGGTGATACCTATGTGCTTAAGCATGATAGCGGCAGCCAAGAAGTAGCGCTCGTCGGGCTTGAACCCTAAGTGAGCATTGGCCTCGACGGTGTCGAGGCCATCATCCTGAAGAGCGTAGCAACCATTAACTTTGTAGCGGTTAGGTCTCCCCGACCGGCAGCCGCCGGGCCACCGCGCTCGCGCCGGTCAAGGACGCTGCCGCGCCGCTTCGCGGTGGCCTTTGGCCATCCTTGACCAGCGTTGCGCGCGGTGGCCCGGCGGCTGCCGGTCGGGACGAAGGAACGGGTCACCTGCGGTCGAACCAAGGAACGCTCTGGCGATAACTAAGCGCATCACGCAGCTTGCGGCGGGTGCGCCCATGGCGTGCCGCGGCGGATGACGGTGTTTGCGAACACCAGCAGCTTACGGGCGCAGGCGACCAGCGCGCTTTTGTGTGACTTGCCCCGTCCGGTCAGGCGCCGGTAGAGAGCCACCAGTGCCGGGTTCCAGCGAAAGGCGGCCGGCAGCGCGGCGGCGTAGAGCGAGCGCCGGAGCCGCGCGCGGCCGCCGCCAATGTGGGTCTCGCCCTGATGTTTGCCGCTCTGGTGCACAAACGGCGCCAGACCGGCCAAGGCGGCGGCTTGCTCGCGGCTAACCTGTCCGAGCTCCGGCATGCGCACGATCACCGCGAGCGCGGTGCGCGCGCCGATGCCGGGAATACTCAGCACAAGGGCGAAGCGCTTGGCCAGGTCGGTGTGCTCGTGCAGTGCGGCGGTCAAGCGCTTCAACTCGGCGCCGCGGCGCTTCTCCAGGCGCACAATGTCGGCCGCGATCGCGTGCCGCAACCGCCGGTCCGCGATATGCTCGAGGCGGGCGTTGAAGCGGGCGATATCCTCCTCGATCTGTTCGATATAGGTCAGATGATCCGCCAGCGCGTCAAAGCGCGGATCGGGTGTTATCTTGTTGCGCATATCGAGCATGTGGGTGCAGGCGGCGATGAGGACGGCATCCAAACGGTCGTTTTTGGCGCGCCGCAGATGCAGTTTGGCAAAGGCGCGGACTTGTAGAGGCTGCAGCACGACCATCGTGAAACCGGTGGCCTGCAGGTAGCGCGTGACGCCGCGTTCGTAACCGCCGGTGGCCTCGATGCCGATGCGCTGAACCCCGGCGCGGCTCAACTCAGCCGCCAGCGTCTTCCAGCCGGCGGCGTTGTTGGCAACGGTGAAGGCGCCGGCTTGGCCGTGGACCGCCACATCGAGCTGGTCCTTGGAGGTATCGATGCCGGCCGTGACTGTGTTAACTTCTACCATCTTCCTCGACCCTGCCTTGTGAAGCGAACCAAGTGTTCCGGCAACCATCCGGGTCCGATGAAGAGGCTGACGCGATCAAGCTACGCTGCGGCCCTACCGGCCAAGGGCGGATCGATCCGACGCCAGCCGCCCTGCTCTGGGTCGCCACCCAGGGCGGGGCGCCCCTTGCGGGACGGCTCGAACATACGGGGTTTGGGTATTACAAGGCGCGGAGCTTGTTAGTAAGGCCGATGCCGCAGCCCTCTTGGGCGAGATAGAGGAGAACGCCGGCCCCCTCTTCGGCCATCCGGTGGATAGCACCGCGAAGCTGATCGCCACAGTCGCATCTAAGCGAGCCCAGAAGGTCACCGGTGAAGCATTCAGAGTGAAGACGGCACAGGGGCGCCTCTATCGCTCCGGGCTTACCAATTATAATCGCAAGCTGCTCGGAGCCGCCATCCGTGGGACGGAAGGCCATGATGCGGGCGTTCTCGGCGCCATCAAGCGGCATGCGGGCCTCGCCGACCGGGGTTAGGTTTAGAGCCTCAACCCGGCGATAGCTTCCGATAGCGGCAAGGGGAAGATCAATGGCATGCGGGTCGGACCTGAGGACCACGGCCGCGGGCAGGAGGCCCGCAAGCTTACAGAGCTCGATCGCGCCGAGGTGGAGTTCGTCGGCCCGCACAGCACGGATAGCGAGCGCACGAATGGCAAAGTCATCGCTGGGTGCGGTTGGATCGAAAAGCGCTGAGACCACAGCCAATGGGGTGTTGGGCTCGAGGTCAATACTCCACGCAGTCTCGGTGTCGGTTGATACGCCCAAGCTCGTTACTCGTTGGCCCGAGAGGACGAGACGGGCGTCCTCAGGCCAGGAGTTAGTCGTGTACTTAGCCGCCTCGGCAGCTATAAAGCGGACTTCGCCGCTCGAACCCTTGACAGCAACACTGCGCCCGATGCGAAGGGCTTGTACGGCCTGCTGGACTAAAAGCGCTGAAGACCGCGACAGTGGTGCGGGGTTAACAAGCATCGACTGGCTCCTTGCATCCTGATGGAGTGAGCAATTAATTACATCTGGGCATTAGGCATCTGTTCCGTAGTTCAAATAAGATCACCGGATGGCAAAATGATTTTTGGAAGAAGGCTTCTCCCCCTGCGTCCGGTGACACAATTCGTGGTGGCGGAATGCGCGAAGTTGATATAGAACAAATAACGAACATAAGCTGCTGCAGAGGCCGCATGACCGACGTCCCGGGCTCCCTGATCGCATTCCAGCAGCATTTCCCGGATGAGGCGGCCTGTGCCGCGTACCTGGCCGCGGTGCGCTGGCCGCATGGTTTTGTCTGTCCCCGCTGCGGCCACAGCAAAGCTTGGCTCTTGCAGACCAAGGCCTGGACTTACGTGTGATAGCTTGAACTTAATCTGACATTCGTTGTTGGTTTCCGAAACGGAGCCGGAGGGCGGGGCGCGGTTCTCACCCGAAGCTGGGACCGCGACCCGCCCTTCGGCGGGACGGAGACACGAGATGACCCAGGAGCAGAAGATTATCCGGGCAAAGGTCGGACTGCTGGAGCTGGCCAAGCAGCTCGGCAACGTCAGCCAAGCCTGCAAGATGATGGGCTACAGCCGCGACAGCTTTTACCGCTTTAAGGAGCTCTACGATAAGGGCGGCGAGCTGGCGCTGCAGGAGATCAGCCGCAAGAAGCCGATCCTGAAGAACCGCACACCGATCGAGATCGAACAGGCGGTGGTCGTGATGGCGATCGAGCAGCCGGCCTGGGGGCAGGTGCGGGTGTCGGAGGCGCTGAAACGGCAAGGCTTGTCGATCTCGCCGGCGGGAGTGCGCTGCGTGTGGCAGCGCCACGATCTGACGTCGATGAAACTGCGCTTGAAAGCGCTGGAAGCCAAGGTGGCGCAGGACGGTATCCTGCTGACCGAAGCCCAGATCGTTGCGCTCGAGAAGGCCAAGGCCGACAAGGCGGCGCATGGTGAGTTCGAGAGCGAGTGCCCTGGCTATTGCGGCGCCCAGGACACGTTTTATGTCGGCACCTTGAAGGGCGTCGGCCGGGTCTATCAGCAGACCTTCATCGACACCTATGCCAAGGTCGCATTCGCAAAGCTATATGACCGCAAGACCCCGATCACCGCGGCCGAGATCCTCAATGATCGGGTGGTGCCGTTTTATGACGAGCAGGGCATCCGGCTGTCGCGCGTGCTGACCGATCGCGGCACCGAGTTTTGCGGCACGCAAAGCCATGAATACGAGCTCTATCTCGCGGTTGCGGACATCGATCACAGCCGCACCAAGACCAAGAGCCCGCAGACGAACGGCATCTGCGAGCGCTTCCATCGCACGATCTTGGACGAGTTTTACCGGATCGCGTTCCGCAAGAAGATCTATCACACGATCGACGAGCTGCAGGCCGATCTCGACGCCTGGCTAGTCGAATACAACTATCGTCGACCGCATCAGGGCCGTTGGTGTTTCGGCAAGACCCCGATGCAGACCTTCCTTGACGCAATCCCATTGGCGATGGAGAAACTCATGGCCGCTTGACCACGAACGGACAACCACAGGCTCAGACAGCCAACACCGTCTGTCAGATCAAATCTTAGCTAATACAACTTACGAATGCGCCGGCTGCCGCAAGCAGACCTCGGTGACCGCTGGGACGATCCTGCACGGCTCCAAGCTACCGCTGACCCTGTGGTTCTGGGCCGCTTATCTGATGGCGACGCATTCCAACGGGATCTCCGCCCTGCAATTACAACATCAGCTCGCCTTGGGCTCCTATAAGACGGCTTGGCTGCTCTGCGCCAAGCTGCGCGCCAGCATGGTGGCGCCCGAGCGCAACCCGCTATACGGCCTTGTCGAAGTCGATGAGACCGAGATCGCCTGCCGCAGCACGAATGATCCGCCCGCCGGCGGTGGGGGGCGCAGTCATCACGGCAAAATCCTCGTCGTCGGGGCGGTCGAAGGGCAAGACGGCGGGGCCGGTCCCGGCCGTATCCGCCTTCAAGAGGTGCTCGATTACCCGGCTGCCAGCCTGCATCCCGTCCTGGCTACCAATCTCGCCCCCGGTGCTACCGCCAAGACCGACGGCTGGTCTGGCTATCCGGGCGCTCCGGGCGTTCACCACGATCCTCATACGGTCGGCAAGATGGCTGCTCATATCGTGCTACCCTGGACCCACCGCGTCTTTTCCAATCTCAAAACCTGGGCGCTGGGTGTCTATCACGGCCTGCGCCGCGAGCACCGCCAGTCCTACCTCGACGAATTCGTTTTCCGCTTCAATCGCCGCCATCACCGCCACGCTAGTTTCCGCTCCTTACTCGGCATCGCCGCCAGGGCCGTTCAACGCTATGGGATGACGAGAAGTCTGAGCAGATTGTCGACGCCGGCGAGGGCGGCGCGGTAGCGGTCCTGGCTGAGCGTGCCGGAGCGGTTGGCCTTGAGGATGTTGAAGGCGAAACTGCGCAGGCGGGCGAACCCGCCGGGATTGGAGCGGATGCGCGAGCGGTCTTCGCCGAAGGTGACATCGCGGCTGTAGTGGGAGGTGGTCTCGATCCGCCAATGCGCGCGCACCGCCTCAGCGGCGCGGGCAGCGGTGAGCGGGGTATTCGCGACGGAGAAGGCGGTCGCGGTGGCGTCGCGCAGCAGCCCGGTCCTGGCATCGCGCGTGAAGACATCGCGCTCGACCCGGATGACGGCGGCGACGTGGGAGTGCCAGTCGGTGTCGGCCAGTTTGTCGGCGGGATCGAAGACGCTGACGGTGCGGGTTTCGTCGCGGTTGCGACCCTTGTTGCGGCTATGGGCTGACCCGAGCGGCGCCTCGGTTGCGGCGATATCCTGGATCTGCTGGTGCAAGGTCGGTTGGTTGTCCTTGGTCTGGACGATCAGCGCGATGTTGGCTTCTGCCGCGACTTCAAAGTGTTTTTTTGGCAGTGCAGCGCATCGAGCGTGACGATGGCGCCGGCGGCGACGCCGAGTTCGGCGAGCACGGTCTGCGCCGCCGGAATCTCGTTGGATTTCTCGGCGATGTCGACATGGGCAAGGACGAGGGCGGTCTCGGTGGCGAACGCGCTCAGCACCTGGGCGGCAGCACGGTCGTTGAAATTGTCAAAGCTGCCCCGCAGCGTCTTGCCATCCAGCGCGATGCTGCCCTGCCCGGGTGTCGCGCGTGCGGCCTGAAGCAGGGCGGCATGGCGACGGAATACAGCCTCGACCGCCGCCGGATCGAGCCCCTTGAGGATGGAGCGGATCGCGGTGTGCGCGGGCGCGCGGCGCCACTTCAGACCAAAGGCGGCGTTCAGCTTGCGGCGATTGACGTCGATAAACGTGACGATGCCTCGATACGAGTTCCCGCCGGTCACAATGGCGAGGATGGAGAACAGCAGCACGTGAGGCAGTTTGTAGATTTGCCCCTGCGCCCGGCGTGGATCAGGAACTTCCGCCAGCAAGCCCAGCAACGGCGCGAATTCGGTCACGGCAACCTCCGACACGGATGCCATCCCAGGAATCAGAGATCCGCCAATTCGTGAATCCCCTTTCCTATCGGCGCTTCACTTCGCCCATCCTGTGTTGCAGCGCGGACTCACTTCAGCCCATCCAGCAGCGTTGAACAGCCTTGGCATCGCCGCCGGTCATGCGCCCTTCACCTACAAGATGTTGGTCTCACCGGAAGCAATGACATAAGCCTTTTTGGAAGATGTGTCTGAGTCCACCCGGTCACACTAGGATCCAAAAATCCTCGGGTGGAAGGATACGGTCAGCAATAATATGATAGGATTATTCAGCGGTATCTGATTGACTGGAGCAACAGTGTTGGTAATGATGTCTATCTAATAAGCCCTGCGCATCCATCAGTTTGATAGGTATCCCCAGAGTTTTGGGAGCGGGAGGCATTCGAGGAGAAGTTTTATGGCGCGCCGGAGGCCCCGCGTGAACCAGGAGAGCCTTCCGTGGGCGAGCTTGGCAGGCTGACGGTCCGATCGTTTTTTTCGGCAGGGATGGGGTGGTTGGCTTGATCCCACATCCCGGTCGAGACCGCCCAATAGAGGGCGAGAGACATGACCAGGATCAGCCCTTCGACAAGCTCAGGAGGCGAGACGATCGGGATGGCGCAGATGGGTCTGTTCGAGGCCGAACCCCCGCGATTTGAAGTCGGAGAACAGGGGCTCGATGCCCCAGCGATCGGCATAGCCCAAGGTGGTCAGATATCCCGGCTTGGCCGACATGGCGATGATCCAAGGCTCGGCATGTCCGGGATCGCGAATGATGCCGATATTGGTTGTGACACGCTTGCCGGTGAGGGCGACAGCCTCGAAATAATGGCCGCCAGCCAGGGCGAGATCGCCGGTCGTGGTTGTTGTCGTGCCCCAGCGGGCGACGAGGTTGCTCTTGAGCCGCAGACGATAGTCCCACCCGCGATCGCGACACCACCGGATCATCTCGGGGGTTCCGTAGAAGCGGTCGGCGAGCAGAACCACCCCCAGATCGGCGGGCAGCCAGCCGGCAGCGACCGCGAGCACCTCTTTTTGCGTAGCGAAGCCGATGGTGCCCTTGGTTTCCTCGACCCGCCAGGCCAGCGGCAGCGCGCGCTCGCCCCAACGCACGCTCAGCATCAGGATCTGGTGGCGATCGGAGACCTTGGTTTGGTCGAGGATCAGGGGGATCGGTTTCCCGGTTTCGGCCAGCCGGGCCAGGATCTCGCGGGCGAACGGCTCCATGACTGCATCGCAGCATACCAAGTCATTGGCGAGAAACCGGGAAATCCATTGATATCCCATGTCCCAGCGATCGGATTCCCGAGGCTCCTGAGCTTGTCGAAGGGCCAGCTGCCAGCTCCACCAAATTGGCGCTGCGCACATGCAGCATGGTCGCCACCAGAACCGCCAGCTTGTCCCGCTGCGTTTTGCGCTGCTTTGGCAGCCGCTTCGCCAGCTCCGCTTTGATGCCTTCCGTCCAAACCACGATCCCGTTCACTTGTGCCATGGCGCGACCCCACGCCAGAACGAATGCGGAATCGTTGCATCACACCTCGCTTCGATCCGTCAACCCATTCTCGCGAAAACTGATGGATGTTGAGTAATAAGCCTTTTCACGGGAGGACGATCGGGACCAAAGGGGAGCTTAGTACCCATTGTCATTAAACCGCATAGCTATTATTGAACCGCTAGACCTGATATGGACTGACCATTGCGGATCTGGTCCAGATCTCTGCTTCGCCTCCCATATGTTCCGAACAGGATGGAGACTTGATCTTGCGTACATGGCCACTACAGCCTCGTGCTCACTACCTGAAAATCAGGTCGGGTGATTAATCATAGGCTCGCCGCTGTATAATCGGAGATTACAGATGCGTGTCAATGCGGATGAGGTCGAGCCGTTGAACACAGCTGTCGCATGGCGGCTGCTGTTGCAGGTGCGAAAGGCTATCAACGCGGGAAGGAGGCCGGTTGAGACTGCCTCGGTTCGCTTAAACGCTGAGGCGCAGGAACTCTTCGATCTCTTTCTACCACTGGCGCTGACGTCCCGAGATCAAGGTCGTATCACCGCCGTGCTCGGGCAGACGCTCGACGGCTACATCGCCACGTACGACGGTGATTCACGATACGTCAACGAGCAAGCCGGGCTCGTCTACTTACATCGCGTGCGCGCGCTTTCAGACGCCATCCTGATTGGGGTCAGCACAGGCGTACTCGACCGTCCACGACTGACGACACGTGCCGTGGAGGGGCCTAACGCGGTACGGGTAGTGATCGACCCAAACGGGCGCCTGCCGACCTCCAGCCCGTTGCTCCATGACGGAGCGGCACCGACGCTCGTATTGCGTGCCGGCGATGATGATGCAGTCCGTGACGAGCGGATTTCGGAGCAGGAATGTCTCATACACCTGCCAAGTAGCCAGGACGGCAGCATCGCGCCAACCCGCATCGTAGCTGCTCTCCGCGCGAGGGGGCTGACGCGGCTTCTGGTTGAGGGTGGTGGCGATACAGTAAGCCGCTTTTTCGCCGCTGGCCAGCTCGACCGCCTTCAGCTCATCGTGGCGCCATGCCTCTTAGGCGGTGGAAGGCCAGCGCTCCGCTTGCCGTTAGCGAAGCGGATGAATGAGGCAATGCGGCTCGCCTGTCGACCCCACGTTCTAGGCAGCGATGTGCTGTTTGATCTCGTGCCGGAGCGAGCTGACGTGGCGGAGTGATGATGGCGGTTGTGCTCCTTGAGTGATTGTGTTGCACCAATCGGCGGGAGGGCGACATGGCAGAGAGGTGAACACGGCGCTGGTTCACGGCGGATTTCAGTGGTTTGTCATTGGCTAGCTTGACAACGCACCGAAAATAGTAAGCACTGAGCTATCAATTCCTCACGAAAATGAACTGATATTCAAGAAGTCAATTCTTGCGCTTTTGGCAGCCTCTTCATCTTTCTTGCTGTCTCCGATGAGAAGGTAGGTAGATTTTGGACTGACTTCATCAAAAAGCACATAAAACCCTTCTGGATGCGGCTTGATAAACGTAACGTCATCGCGTGCAATTATCCGTTTAAATGCATTATCCAGGTGGAGTTCCTGAAGGATAGGATGAATGGTTCCTGCATGATTTGACGTCCAGATATATAAGTTCGCAACCGAGCGAGCCTTTTCAATAAGTGCAAGCGCGACAGGATTAACTCGGTGACCGGATACAAGCTCTTTTTCATACTTGTATGTCGTATGGAGCAGATCGTCTCGAAGCTTCTTTCCAAAACGTTGCATAAACGTATTTTGCTGCACAGCCTCGATTACATCGGGAGGGATAAAGGCAGGGTCGTACTTTTGCAGCACCTGACCAACTGCTTTATCCCACTTAGTCCAGTCGATGAGAAGCGTCGATATGGTCTCATCAAAATCAAATATCACCTTTCGCTTTTTGTTTTTTCGTAAATACTCCTGAAAATCTGCTATTTTCATTTGCTAGACTGCTCACTTTGTTAGTGCAGACCTCCATTATTGTCGGTGGCGCGCAGCACGACCCCGTCGACGCTGCCAAAGCGGTCGATGTGATACGCGTCCATGCTCATCTCCCCGATAGCTGGCGACGCAGGGCGAGTTTAGTGGAATCTTCGACACAGATCGCGTCCCTTCGTCGGCCCTCGGCGCGACCATGATCCTGATCGGCATTTATAGGCTCGGGATCCCAGCCAGCGACATACCTCCCGCCAAGCTGTCCGAGCCCCAGGCGATTTCGCTTTATATCTTGCGCCGGCTAAGTGAGGCCGCGTTTGATCTCGCTCCGAGGAATTTTAACGGAGCACGTCGAAGGCGTCTTTGTTCTACCTACCAAGCATCGGCAGCCGCGCTGAGATCGAAGTCGGAATGGCCGGCATGCGGCCTGACCTCTACCAGCGCATGCTGCGTGAATTGTCTGAGCAGATCAAACTGGCCGACGAACTCGGCTATGACTCGGTTAGCTTTACCGAGCACCACTTCCATATTAAGGGGTTCGAGGTCTCACAAAACCCGGTATTGTTGGACCTCTACTTCGCAATGCAGACGAAGCATATCCGCGTGGGCCAGCTGGGCATTGTAGTGCCGGCGGCAAACCCGATCCGGGTCGCCGAGGACATCGCCATGCTCGATCACATGACCGGCGGGCGGGCCGTGGCTGGCTTTGCGCGCGGTTACCAGCGCCGCAGGGTCGATATCATGGCGCAGCAGACGCATGACATTCATGGCGCCCTGCCACATCAGCACGACGAAATTGACGCCGCCAACCGCGCCGCCTTCGAGGAAAATTTTCAGATCATTAGAGCGGTTTTTCGGTCAGTTCCCTCTGACCCAGAATAGATCCAGGAAAATCAATGGATTGACCATGACCCTTCTGTCAGACTGACTCTAAAACCGCTCTAAAAGGGCCTGGACGGAGGAGATGCTCACGGTCGACGGAAAGTATTGGAAGGTGCCCGCGCGCGAGACGCCCTGGACCCTGGAGACAACCGCCAAATGCGGCAAGGGCGTCGAGAACGGGATCCTGCGCTCCGCCGGGTCGTGCCGAAGCCGTTGCAAAAGCCCTATCCGGACTTGTTCCTGCCATTCGCGTCCTCCGAAAGCTCGATCCGATGGGCCGCCCGCGAGGGGGTGACGGCGATCCTGCCCTCAATGTTGCCGGTCTATGAGACCAAGCTTCATGACATATATGCCGAGGTCTCCGGCAAGCCGCGCGGCCACGGAACCGGCCTGCTACGCGATGTCATTATCGCCGACACAGATAAAGAGGCGACCAAGCTCTGGGCGGATTCCGGCCAATTCGCCGGCCGCGCGTGGTTTGAGCCGTTTGATTTCCGTCGCGGCTTACAGGACCCGAACACCGGCAAGTTCCCGACGCCGGAACAGGCAATCAAAGAAGGATATGTGCTTGCCGGCACCGTCGATACCGTCACGCGCGGCATCGAGGCCAATCTGAAACGTCAGCAGGTCGATCGGATCTTTTGCTACACCCATAACGCGCTGATCCCGCACGCAACTTTGATGAAATCGATCGAGCGTTTCTGGACGAAGGTCATGCCACGTTTCGGGTGACCAATCAGTCTTTCTCATTCGTTACCGGGATAATTCTCCATTATCTTGGCGCTTATACCAGATCCCGCTGAGTAGCGTCCTTAAGGCTCCCCAAGCCGCGCCGCCTGTGCTTTACCGTGGCAAACGGCGGAGGAGGTCATGTCAGCGGCATTGCGGCTTCGGGAAGATTACGACGCGCAGCACATGCGTGCGCTGGCGAAAGCCTCGCGGGATGCCAAGCAGACCCGGCGCCTGTTGGCGCTGGCGGCGATCTATAAAGGCGCCTCGCGCGCCGAGGCGGCGGCGATCGGCGGTGTCGCGCGGCAGGCAATGCGCAAGTGGGTGGTGGCCTTCAACGCGCATGGGCCCTCGGGGCTTCTCGACGGCAAGGCGCCGGGCAACCGACCGCTGCTCAACCCCGCGCAGCGCGAAGCGCTCAGGCGGATCATCGCGGCCGGCCCCAATCCGGCGGTGGACGGGGTGGTGCGCTGGCGTCTCATCGATCTGGCACAGTGGGTCTATGCCGAGTTCCGCATTTCGATCAGCAAACAGACGCTCAGCCGGATGCTGCGCGCGATGGGCTATCGCAAGCTCTCTGCTCGCGCCATCACGCCCAGGACCCCGCCGCACCGGCGGCTTTCAAAAAGAGTTTCCCGCGCGCCTGGCGGCGATCCGGAAGCGCGATGCGGCCGGCCAGCCGATAGAGGTATGGTTTGCCGACGAGGCGCGCATCGGACAGAAAAACAAGATCACCCGGCGCTGGGCCCAACGCGGCACCCGGCCGGTGGCGCCGCGCGATCAGCGCACCGCCTCGGCCTATATATTCGGCGCGATCTGTCCCCGAGAGGGCAAAGGCGCAGCCCTCGTTCTGCCGCGCTGCAACACCGCAGCGATGAACCTGCATCTGGCCGAGATCGCCCAAGCGGGAGCGCCGGGAGCGCACGCCGTGCTGCTGCTCGATCAGGCGGGATGGCACCTGTCGGACAAGCTCGTCATGCCACCCAACCTCACCCTGCTGCCGCTGCCGCCCAAATGCCCGGAGTTGAACCCGGTCGAGAACCTCTGGCAGTTCTTGCGCGACAACTGGCTCTCCAACCGGGTGTTCCATTCCTACCGTGCCATCGTCGACCACTGCTGCTACGCCTGGAACAAACTCGTCGACCAGCCCTGGAGGATCATGTCGCTCGGCCTCCGCGATTGGGCTCATGGATGCTAATCAACGGGATTTGGTATTAGTGCGCACACGAGCCTTCTTAGGGGGTTCCGTGGACTTAGGGCCGCGCGGATGGCGACCGCCTATCGCGGCCGCCGATGACGCTCGGAAACGCCGCGCTCACCGCGCCTGCTCAACGGCCAACGAGCCGGAATGCAACGGGCGGAGCAGCTCCGCTTCGGGCAGGGTAAGATCGAGCCACACAGCCCAGTCCGCGCGATCAAGCACGACCATCTGTCGATTGTGAATTGGCGCCACATCAGGACTGGGCCCGGTCGTCAATAGCGTGAAGGGTTCGCCCGCGCCGGCGGGCATGGGCCGCCACAGCCCGGCGCAGCAAAACCCTCCCTGCCGATCTCGGTGAACTCCAATTTCGCCGCGGTATTAAACCAGCTCAGCGCGCGGCAAGGGTGGGGTATTTCGATCATGAAGCGGCCCGCCGATGAAGTAGGCGGTGTCGCAACGGCAAGCGGCCACTTGGCCTTGCCCGAGGGCAGGTCGTCGGACCGCTTGATTATCTCACAGCGCCCGCCGCACCGCATGATACACAACAAGAACGACAATCGCGCCGATGATAGCGACCAACATGCTGTACAGGTTGAGGCCGGTCACCCCGCGTGCTCCGAAAAACGCAAATAACCAGCCGCCAACGAGGGCCCCAATGATCCCGAGGACAATGTCGAGGACGAAGCCTTCCCCTTGTTTATTCACGATCTTGCTGGCGACAAACCCGGCTATCAGCCCAAGGATGATCCAAGCGATAATAGACATTTCCTCCTCCGGGGTGGCCATTGGATTTTAGCCGACATTCACGCGCCGCGAGTTGCGTGCGAGATTGTTCGCCATTTTGGCCAAAAAGTCTCAGTTCACCAAGGTCAAATTGAGCGTGCCGTTGCTCGTCTGGTGTCTGGATTGCAGTCTCCGAAGCGTGCCGGAACTGCCGCAAGACCGGGGGCGCTAGGGCAGCGAGGGGATCGTTGCCAATCAGCCCACCGATGCGGCCGGGCCGGGACCTGCTATGATTGTGACCCAGTCGCTGGGGCGAAGGCCGAGGAGAAAACCTGATCCTGGCATCGCCCACGGCGCTTGCAAACGACCGGCGGAGTTTAGATGGAGAAGACGATGAAAGTGACCGGCGAGTGCCATTGTGGGCAGATCACATATGAGGCCGAGGTCGATCCGGCGACCGTCAGGGTCTGCCATTGCACAGATTGTCAGAAGCTGACCGGCACGGCGTTTCGGACCAACATTTCGAGCCTGCCAGGGACGTTCGTGCTGAAGGGCGGGACGCCCAAGATTTACATCAAGACCGCCGAAAGCGGGAACAAGCGCGCACACGCCTTCTGTTCCAAATGCGGTGCACCAATCTACTCCGCCGCGCCCGGGCCAAACCCTTCAACCGTTGGGCTGCGCGTTGGCGGTATCGATCAGCGTGCGCGGTTTGAGCCGCCGACGCGGCAGGCTTGGTGCCGCTCGGCCCTGCCCTGGTCGATGGACCTGACGGGCGTGGAGAGGGCAGACCGGCAGGTCAATTTTTGACCGCTCGCACCAATCGACGCTACTTCCGCGGCGGCCTTTGTGGCCGCTGGTGCGCCGGATCAAGACGCCGATGATCCGTCTCAGGTTACGCCGTTGCTCGATCAGATTGATGGCGCGATCGCCCGGGTAACGGCTGACGGCGCGTATGATGGCGCGCCCACCTACAACACGATCGCCGCGCACGGCGATGACATCGAAGTCGTGATCCCGCCGCGCTCGACGGCCGTACTCAATGGTGAACCAGGTCCGCTCGCCCAGCGTGACCGGCATCTCGAGATGATCCTGGAACAAGGGCGGTTGGCCTGGCAGAAGGCAACAGATTATGGCCAACGCTCGCTGGTCGAAACGACAATGGGCCGCTACAAGGCGCTGATCGGACCCCGGCTGCGAGCACGCGGTTTCGACGCTCAGCAGACTGAGGCAGCCATCGGCGGCGCGGTCCTGAACCGGATGCTGGCGGCCGGACGCCCTGATTCCATCCGCCGGATGTGCGTCATCGCGTAACGGCCTGGGGCTGGGGTCATTTCGAGCTCAGCTCTGGAAGTGCACCAACGCCCCGTCAACGAGCAAGGCTTCACCAATCAAAACTGGCTGACGTTTCGTCAGGCACTCAAGATTGGCGGGCACGTGCGCAAAGGCGAAAAAGGCACGACCGTCGTCTTTGCCGACCGCTTCATCCCCTACCGCGAGCGTACGCGCGCCGACGAAACCGGCGACGAACCGGAAGCGATCCCGTTTCTCAAACGCTTCACGATCTTTAACACCGATCAATGCGAAGGTCTGCCGGCCGACATTGCGCCGCCGCCCGCGCCGTCAGACAAGCATCTCGTGCTGCCGCAGACCGAGGCGCTGATCCGCGCAACCGGCGCCGATATCCGTATCGGCGGCAATCGCGCCTTCTATGTCCCCAGCGAAGATTATATTAAAGTACCGCCACCATCGGCGTTTTTCGAACCAATAAATTGGCATCGAACTGTCAGCCATGAGATCAGCCATAATGCCGACCGCCGGATTATGCCGCATCGCCGCCGTCGTGATCGGCGACACGCCCATCGAGGTACATGCCGACGCGGCATAATTTGGCCGAATTTCAAGAAGCGCCGCTTTCGGACCTTCCCGCCCTCGCCCCGGAACGGGAAGGTTCGACCCGTAATAGGCATTGCTCCCGGGGCAGGCGCCAGCCTGCGTTCAACGCGCGGTAGCTACGCAATCGCGTGCCGCTCTTGGGCCCGCCGCGCGCGACATCATGGTTGCGCCGCCAGCCAACCGGATACCACTCCAGCGCGAGCGTGACCGTGTGGGCGGCGGTGTGCAGATCCCTCTGGCATTCGGCGAGGGGGGTATTGGCTGAAATGACGTGGTGTCGCCGTGGCGGTACATCGAATCCATCACCTGCCGAGCGCTGTCGGCGGTGTAGACCGCGGCGAGCCGGCAACGGGCGCTACTCGAGCGTCGTCTCGCGGCCGCCAATACTCAAATCTGAGCCACACCACCGTCCACGAATAGCTCTATGCTGGTGATGTAGGCGCTGTCGTCGGAAGCGAGGAAGACCGCAGCCCTGCCCAGATCGTCTACCGTGCCAATCCGGCTGAGCGGAACAGAAGCGATGGCCGAAAGTTTTTGCTCATCAGTCATCAGATTGGAGAGCCCGAGGGTCGCGACGTGCCTGGGGCTCAACACGTTTCGGGCTTCGGGCCGGCGAAATGCCGGATGATGGCGGTCGCCAACGCCCCACTCGATGTGATCGGCACCGGCTCCTACCTCCCCGAGCTGTGGAGCGAAACCTACGCGATCGCCGACATCATCGCCTATGACGGCAAGTCGATGGTCAAAGCCGGCCGCGAGTTCCTGTTGCGCAATCGTGTCGAGGGTCGAGCGCCGATTTTGCCCGATGACAAATTCCGGTCGTCGAGTTAACTTTATCCCGCCGACTGCAAAAGATCGGACGACGCGGCAGAAGAAAGGCGCCAGAGAATCGAGCAGTAGCCACACGTCGATCCGGTGCTACCTTTTCGGGAGAGTCCTAACTTTAGATACATGTGAGGAATCTGGTGTAGAAGGGCATGGTTCGCCATAGAAAGGGGGAGCCATGGGCGGGATTGTCTGCAAGCGCTGTCAAGGGACGGATTACGTCAAGAGGGGAACGGTTCGCAATCTGCAACGCTACCAATGCAAGGCCTGCGGATGCAATTTCACGAACACGCCGCCGCGTGGCAAGCCGCCGGGAATGAAGGCTCTGGCGCTGATGCTTTATGCCATGGGCATTATGAGCTTTTGCAGCATCGCTCGCCTTCTCGGGGTCAGCGATGTCGCGGTCCTTAAGTGGGTTCGTAACGAAGCCCGGCGGCTGCCCGAACCGGCCGTGACAGCCGAGACCGTCATTATCACGCTCGACGAGATGTGGCATTTTCTCAAAAAAAGACTGAAAAACTCTGGATTTGGCGAGCGTATGACCCTGTCCGTCGGCGCACCGTCGCCTGGGTGCTTGGTGGCCGTGATGATGCCGCCCCCGCCTTCGCGGGGGCAGGCTCTGTCAAAAGCTCCTCGATAAAGTCGGGATCCAGGGCAAACCCTTCCTAACCGACGATTGGGAAGGCTTTCACCGCCTCATTCCGCAGGATCAACTCTTCACCGGTAAAGACCTGACGTTCTCCATCGAGCAGGACAACAGCAACATTCGTCACTTCGTCGCCCGCTTTCGCCGTCGTACCAAGGTCGTTTCCAAAGCCGTGGAGATGGTCGATCTGTCCCTGCGCATCTATCATCACTTCCACGACAATCCGTGCAACTTCGCCGCCCTCGTCGCCACCTTCCTATGTATCTTCAGTTAGGATTCTCCTTTTCGGATGCAAAGATTTGCGAGACATATCACAAGCAATTTGAAACGCTTGAAAGATTCCTTGCCAATCGAATAGCGCAGCTGCCTCGCTTTGTCAGTGCTCGCCCAAGCTCGTCCGGGTTCAACTCGATCAGGGAGGTCGCTATGGCAGAGATTCGCGCTGCCGGCTTAGCAACGTTGCCGGCCAGTGGTGTCCTTGGACAAAAGCTCGACAGCATTCCCTTCAGCCGCTATCACATTCTGATCATCACGGTGCTTGGGTTTGTCGGCTTTGTCGAGGGTTACGATCTCGCGATGACCGGCTCACTGCTGGTCTTGGCGAAAAAGCCGCTGCATCTGACACTTGGCGACATCCGCCTTCTTACCGTTGCGGCGACCCTGATGCTCTGCGTCGGAGGCTTCGCCGCCTCGGCGATATCCGACCATTGGAGCCGCAAGCGGATCATGCAGATTGGCGTGGTGGGGACGACGCTCTTCACCTTGATGATCCCGCTTGTGCAAAACGCCGAGCAACTGATTACCGTCCGGCTCTTGACCGGGCTCGCCGGCGGCTTTGCCGTCTCGGCACCGTTCCCAATCGGCGCCGAGCTGATGCCGGCGCAGCATCGGCGCACTTACGGCGCGGTCTACGAAATGTCGCTGGCGAGCGCGTTTACGGTCTTGCCTCTGGTCGGCTTTCTGCTGGCTGGCAATCCGAGCGCATTCCGGTTCATGGCCTTAGGCGGCGGACTCATGCTTTTCATCGCGCCGGCGCTAATCCATTTCGTGATTCCCGAAAGCCCGCGTTGGCACCTCCGCCGGGGTCGCCTCGAGGAGGCGGTCGCGGCGGTCAACCGGATCATCCATCGTTGCGGCAATCGCGTGCCACCACTGTCCAGCGCGATGCTCGCGGCGTCCTCCGGCGCAAGCCGCGTCCACGAAGCGCTTCCACCTTATTGGGCGCTGTTCCGGACCGGACAGCTGCGATGGACCGTCGTCGGCATCTTGAGCGGCGTTTGCGCCGGCATCGCCGCGATGCAGATCCAATTGCTGCTGCCGAAGGCGCTCGTCGATCAAGGTGCCGCCGTGTCCATGAGCTTCGGGCTTGCCACGACCGTCTACGTCGCAAGCATCCCGGGAAAAGCCTTCACCGGGTTCCTGATGGAGATCATCGGACGGCGTTGGACGATCACCTATGCCCTCGCCGGCTCACTGCCCGGCTTGGGCTTGATGCTGACGGCGCATCGCGCCGGCGCCAGCGCGACTATTGTCATGGTTGCGGGCGGGTTGATCACCGGCTTCACGGTGTTGTCGGCCTTTACCGCCACCCGAGTTTACCTCTCCGAGCAATTCCCGACGGCATTACGCGGGCGCGGACAACCCTTCGGCAAGTCGTTCGGACGGATTTTTGCCGGCGTTCTGGCACCGTTCCTGATGGTATCGCACACCGGCTCGCCGACGATCTTCTTCGGTACAATCGGCGTGGTGGTCGCGATCGGTGCCTTCATCCCACCGCTCTTTGGCAAGGAGACCGTCGGCCAGCTGGAGATCATTGCCGCGGAAGCCGCCGAACCCGCTTAACACCAAATAACGAGATGCGGCTTGCATAATCGCACGGCTGATAGCTGGGCGTGGCGATGATGCGGATGTCACGCCTCTTGAGGTCGACGATCCAACCGCGCGCGAACGAGCGCACTGCGGCCTTTGATTTGACGCGTCGCATACCGAGAAGGAAGGGAAACCCTTAATCGACGCGATCGAGCTGGGCACCGCGGATGATGCTGGGTGGGGGAGGGTCGGCAGCCATCAGCTGCGGGATCGCGCAAACGCCGCGAAACGACGGCTTTCCCATGGCCGCAGCCTATCCTATCCTTGAGCGCACGGGCGAATTGCTGCCGACGCGTCTTCGTCAGGAGCGCTGAGCGTCCCTCTTTTGAAAGCGCTCACGTCACCGGCAACCGTCAACGTGACTCCTGTCCCCGGCTTCGGCGCCGCATGGCCGGCCACGCGCGCGACCACCGTCCGATGGTCGTCTCCTTCGCGGATGTCGAGGCGGATGCTCGCGTCATGGCCGTAAAACGTCACCGCGGCGACGCGTGCCGGCACGCCGGTATCGCTTGACGACAACGCGATCTGCTCCGGCCGTACTAGCACCTCGACCGGCCCGGCCGGCATTTCTGCCACGAGGCGAAGCCGGCCCAAAGCGCAGGCGACGTAGCCGTCCGCTACCTCGCCCGGCAGCAACACCGCCTCACCGACGAAGCGTGCCAGCTCTGCTGTCACCGGACGACAATAGAGGGTGACCGGATCGGCGACCTGCACCAAGTGGCCATGTTGGAGCACGGCCACCTCTTGCCCCATCGACAAGGCCTCCGCCTGATCGTGCGTCACCAGCATCGCCGTCACGCCCGCCGCAGTAAGCGCCGCCGCCATCGCTGCGCGGGTCTCAGTGCGCAGCACCGCATCGAGCGCCGAGAATGGTTCGTCGAGCAGCACGAACTTCGGCGAGGGGGCGAGCGCCCGAGCCAGCGCCACGCGCTGCTGCTCGCCGCCCGACAAGGCTTGCGGCGGCCGGTCGGCAAACGAGGCGGGGAGAGTCCTAACTGAAGATACATAGGAAGGTGGCGACGAGGGCGGCGAAGTTGCACGGATTGTCGTGGAAGTGATGATAGATGCGCAGGGACAGATCGACCATCTCCACGGCTTTGGAAACGACCTTGGTACGACGGCGAAAGCGGGCGACGAAGTGACGAATGTTGCTGTTGTCCTGCTCGATGGAGAACGTCAGGTCTTTACCGGTGAAGAGTTGATCCTGCGGAATGAGGCGGTGAAAGCCTTCCCAATCGTCGGTTAGGAAGGGTTTGCCCTGGATCCCGACTTTATCGAGGAGCTTTTGACAGAGCCTGCCCCCGCGAAGGCGGGGGCGGCATCATCACGGCCACCAAGCACCCAGGCGACGGTGCGCCGACGGACAGGGTCATACGCTCGCCAAATCCAGAGTTTTTCAGTCTTTTTTTGAGAAAATGCCACATCTCGTCGAGCGTGATAATGACGGTCTCGGCTGTCACGGCCGGTTCGGGCAGCCGCCGGGCTTCGTTACGAACCCACTTAAGGACCGCGACATCGCTGACCCCGAGAAGGCGAGCGATGCTGCAAAAGCTCATAATGCCCATGGCATAAAGCATCAGCGCCAGAGCCTTCATTCCCGGCGGCTTGCCACGCGGCGGCGTGTTCGTGAAATTGCATCCGCAGGCCTTGCATTGGTAGCGTTGCAGATTGCGAACCGTTCCCCTCTTGACGTAATCCGTCCCTTGACAGCGCTTGTAGACAATCCCGCCCATGGCTCCCCCTTTCTATGGCGAACCATGCCCTTCTACACCAGATTCCTCACATGTATCTAAAGTTAGGATTCTCCGAGGCGGGAAGCCCGACCAACTCGAGTAGCTCGGCAACGCGATACCGCTTGCGGCGCTGCCATCGCGGCAGCCCGAAGACGATATTGTCGGCGACCGAAAGATGCGGAAACAGCGCCCCTTCCTGCGCGACATAGCCAACGTGTCGCTGTTCCGGCAGCAAATAGGTTCGTGCATCCGCCACGATGCGTCCATCGATCTCGATGCGGCCGGCATCGGCGCGCTCGAAGCCGGCGATCAGCCGCAGCAGTGTGGTTTTGCCATTGCCCGACGCACCGAGTATTGCCAGCAGCTCGCCGGATTGCACCTCAAGACTCACGCCGCTCAGCACGGACGTGTCGCCGAAGCTCTTGCACAGACCCTTGACCCGCAGATGCGCCATAGTCCTGCCGTTCAGAGGGAACGGGTAACGGCGAAGCGACGCGCCAGCAGCCAAGCCGACAGGAACGACAACACCATCATCAGTGCGGCATACGGCGCCGCCGCGGAAAAGGCCAATGTCGACGTATCGGCCCAGACCTGAATCGCCAGGGTCTGCATGCCGATCGGCGCCAGGAGCAGCGTCGCGATAAGCTCGGTGACGATCGAGACGAACACCAGCGCCGCCGCCGCCCCAACACCAGGTCCGATCAACGGCAATAGCACGCGCCATGCCACCGCCGCCCAGCCAAGACCGAGCAAGCGCGCGGCGTCCTCGAGCCCTCGCTGCGTCTGTGTCAGGGCCGCGCGCACGCTGACCAGAGCCAGCGGCAGAAAGACGATGGCATAGGCGGCAATCAGCAATGCCGCGCCCTGATAGAGCGGATAGGCGGTGCGGATGGTCAGGGAAATCAGCGCCAGTGCCACGACAATGCCCGGCACGCCCTGCGCCAGAAAGGCCGCCTGCTCGATCAGTGTGACGAGCCGTCCCGGATAACGCACCACGAGAAACCCCAGCGGCAGCGCCAGCGTCACCGTCACTACCGCGCCCGCGAGACCAAGCCACAGGGAGGAGAGCGTCGAGTTGATCAGCAACGACGTCGAGACTTCGACGGGCGAGATCGCCGCAGCGCCATGCTGTGTCAGCCAATAGGCGATCATGCCGACGGGCACGCCCAGGGTCGTGACCGTGAGGAGAAGAAACGCAAGGAGCGCTGGGAGTTTAAACCAACCGAGCGGCTGGCGGCTCGGTGGGCGGCGGACACCGCGCCCAAACCGGGCATAGCCAGCACCGCCGCGCACTTTCATCTCGGCGAAGAGGCAGACAAGACAGAGCAGCAGAAGCACCACGGCCAGCAACGAGGCATCGGGGCCATTGAAACCGGTCCGGTATTCGGCATAGAGCTCGGTCGTAAAGGTACGGAAGCGCAACAGCGCGAAGGCGCCGAACTCGACCAGGACATTGAGCGCCATGAGCCCGCCGGTATTTCCCTCGTCGGCGCTTTGGCTCAGATTGGCGCAATCGTCGGGAGGACGCAGGAATGGCCAGAACCCTTCAAGCGGCTGCGCTGCCCCGGATTGAAACCCGGCCACTGCCCGCAGCCGCGGCTCTCGCAGCACTCGGCATCGTCTACGGCGATATCGGCACCAGCCCGCTCTATGCGTTCAAGCAGGCCGCAAACGGCGGCGGAACACTCTCGCCCGAAACCATCATGGGCATCGTGTCGGTGATCCTCTGGTCGCTGATCGTGATCGTCTCGTTCAAATACGCCATCCTGATCATGCGCGCCGATAACCGCGGCGAAGGCGGCATCGTCGCGCTGTTGGCGCTTCTCGATGTCCGGCATGCGCCGACCGGGAGCTGGCGCGCCTCCCTACTGATCGTCGGGCTGATCGGCGCCGCGCTGCTCTACGGCGACGGCGTCATCACGCCGGCGATCTCGGTGCTGAGCGCCGTCGAAGGTCTAAAGCTCGACGCACCCCGGCTGGCGCCTGCCGTCGTTCCGATCAGCATCGCGATCCTGGTTGGCCTGTTCCTGGTGCAACGCAAGGGAACTGCGTTCATTGGCAATATCTTCGGGCCGGTGATGCTGATATGGTTCATCGCGATCGGTCTGCTCGGCCTGCGCGGCATCATTGGGGCCCCCCGGCATTCTGAGCGCACTCAGCCCGCATCATGCGCTGATCTACCTGCTTCATGCAGGACCGGGCATCGGTTTCGCCGTGCTCGGCGCCGCCTTCCTCGTGCTCACCGGCGCTGAGGCGATGTACGCGGATATGGGCCATTTCGGTCGTCTGCCGATCCGCCTCGGCTGGTTCGCCGTGGTTTTGCCCGCTCTCTTACTCAATTACTTCGGGCAGGGAGCCTTGCTTCTCTCCGATCCCAAGGCCATCGAGAACCCGTTTTATCTGCTCGCTCCGGGGTGGCTCCATTACCCGATGGTAGCGTTCGCGACGGTGTCGACCATCATCGCCTCGCAGGCCATCATCTCCGGCGCGTACTCGCTGACCCAGCAGGCAATCCAGTTGGGCTTCCTGCCGCGCATGCGCGTCCTCCATACGGCCAGCCACGAGAAGGGGCAGATCTACATGCCCACCGTGAACTGGCTCCTCGCCGCCGGCACGCTCGGAGCGGTCATTACCTTCGGCTCATCTGATGCACTCGGGGGCGCCTATGGCATCGCCGTCTCGATGCTGATGGCGGTCACCACGATCCTCGCAGCTCGGCGTTGGTGCACTTGGACGGCCTGGAGCACTGAGGCACGCTACGCCATCCTTTGTCGTGGTATTCCGATGCCGCACAAACACAACGACGATCGCCGCCACCACATCCCGAAGATGGCGTTCAAGGTCCAGAATTGGCCGAGTACGAAGCGGGACTGCGCCGGCGTGGCAGTCTGACGTTGTGGATTGAGGATGCGGCGCTGGACCACTGGCAAACCGTTGGACCGAAAGGCCAGGCCCGCTATACCGCCGCTGCGATCCAGACCACGCTGATGGTTCGCACGGCGTTCAGGCTGGCGTTGCGGCAGACCGAAGGTCTGATGGCATCGGTCATCACGCTGATGGACCTTACGATCTCAGCGCCGGATCACTCCACGATCAGCCGCCGGGCGGAGACACTGCCGGTGATCCCGCCGGCCTCCGTGCCAGACGGTCCGTTGCACTTATTGATCGACAGCACGGGCCTGAAGGTCTACGGGGCGGGTCAATGGCTGGAGGCGAAACACGGCGCGAAGTCGCGCCGGAAATGGCGCAAGCTTCATCTGGCGGTCGATGCCGAAAATGGCGTGATAGTGGCCCAGACCCTGACGGATCAGGACGCCGATGATCCGTCTCAGGTTACGCCGTTGCTCGATCAGATTGATGGCGCGATCGCCCGGGTAACGGCTGACGGCGCGTATGATGGCGCGCCCACCTACAACACGATCGCCGCGCACGGCGATGACATCGAAGTCGTGATCCCGCCGCGCTCGACGGCCGTACTCAATGGTGAACCAGGTCCGCTCGCCCAGCGTGACCGGCATCTCGAGATGATCCTGGAACAAGGGCGGTTGGCCTGGCAGAAGGCAACAGATTATGGCCAACGCTCGCTGGTCGAAACGACAATGGGCCGCTACAAGGCGCTGATCGGACCCCGGCTGCGAGCACGCGGTTTCGACGCTCAGCAGACTGAGGCAGCCATCGGCGGCGCGGTCCTGAACCGGATGCTGGCGGCCGGACGCCCTGATTCCATCCGCCGGATGTGCGTCATCGCGTAACGGCCTGGGGCTGGGGTCATTTCGAGCTCAGCTCTGGAAGTGCACCAACGCCTCGCCGGAGAGAAAATGCGTTACACAGGAGGCCCCGGAGCGGAAGAGGTCGTCAAATGAGCCAGGTCGCCGAGCAGCTACAGCTCTTCGACGAGGTCACCGTTGATAATATCACCGTTCCCTCACCCGCCCACAGCAGCGCGAGAGCAGCATCGCGGCGCCGCGCCAGAGCCGCCGATGCCGGCAAGCCGACCGTCGTCGACGAGATGCTTCGCTTATGGGCGCAGGCAAAGCCCCGAGATCGGAAAAAGCTGCTCGTCACAATCGATCAGACGCATCGCCTGCACAAGCTAACAGCAAAGCCCGCCGGCCGGATAACGGCGGGGGCGGCCAGCGCCAGCGACAAGCGCGTCGATGCTGCGATCGCAGCAACGAAGGCGCTCACCCTGGAGGAGATTACCGTTTTTGCGGAATGGCTTAGCGACTACCGCAACGACCTGATCGACGAGGGTGCGCCGAGCCCGGGTGGCGGAACTGGCGTGCGGCAGACCAAAATCGTCGATAGCCGTTAGCCTAGGCGGTGCGCACACGCCTAGCCGCCGGCAGTAATCTACTGTGGCGATCTCATGCGTTAGCCCTGGCGGAGTCCTCTCTCCTCGACCCCTCCGAGAGCCACCGAGAGCCCGGGACAGCGTCTCCCAGCCTTAGTCTGGAAGATACCTCTCCTCCATGGAGCGCAGACGCGGCTCGTCCAGAATGCGGCCATTGCTGGCGACGCCCCAGGGACTCTGAGCCGCCTGGGCACGGAGCGCATCCAGGGCTAATGTGCCGCGCTGCTGAAAATCACTCAGGAAATCCCAGTTAGCCTGCAAGCCTGCCATGGTGGTCAGCGCGGGAAACCAGGCCGCGGCGGCCCCGGCATCCTGCTGCGCCTGTAAGGAGGGATACGGCGACAGGTCGGCGGGAATGAGGGGGACGACGGGCCCGGGAATGAGGCGGATCGCCTCTTGAATTTCTTCCCAGGTGCGTAAGCCATTGGGGCAGATGACATCGACCTGCGCTTCGGCTTTGTAGGCCTGGCAGCGTTCAATAATCTCCGCAAAGCTGGCGCCCGGCACGCCGCCGAGATCGCACCGGGCCATGATCACGAAGTCCGGGTCGAGAGCCTGTTTGGCATCCATCGCCGCCCGGAGCTTTCCGACCATCTCCGGAATCGAGATACAGCGGCGGCGGGGGCCGGATTTCGGCGGAAACGTCTGGTCTTCAATGTGGGCGCCAGCGATGCCCGCCTGAATGTACTCTCGCACGGTGTAATGCGTACTGATGGCATCACCGTAGCCTGTGTCGGCATCCGCGAAGACCGGGATCTGCACGGTCAGGACAATTTTCCGGGCGTTGTCCACCATGTCGCGCATACTGGTCCCGGAGTCGGGCCAGCCCAGTTGGTGCGCCGAGGTATTGCCCCCGGACATGTAGAAGGCGTCATAGCCCAGCGCTTCCGCCATCTTCGCACCAATGGGATTGATCCCGCCCGCTAAAACAAATAATGCGGGCCGTTGAAACAGGGTCTTCAGTCGGGTCGTCATACGTTGACGCTCTGGCATACGCAGTCTCCTCGTGTGTGACCGAACCGCCCTGGCGTCGCGGGGTGCGTCATGATACCGGGCAGCCAGCCAGCGCCTCGCCGGCTCATGCCAAGATGCCTCGCGGTGCCTCAGAGCAACACAGTGGCCGAAGCGCCATGGGGTGTCCTCATACGTGGATAGAGGGCAGGACCCGCGTTAGGCGCCCACCGCCACAGTGGCACTGATCCGCGGAACTCCCAACGAGCGCGTCGTGTGGCCCTGGCCTGTGAGGTCGTCAGCGAGGACCACATCACCCGGTCCAAAACGGCGCGTGGTGCCATCGCCGATCCCGATTTCCATCTGCCCCACAAGAATAAAAATGTATTGTCGCCGGGGCGCGGTGTGCCAATCGCTCCAATAGTCCGCAGGGAAACAGCGGAACACGAGGTTGGCACCCACCTGAAGTGCAACGTTGTGGCTCTCCTCGGCCGGCAGAGGGAGATCTTCAAAATGGGTCTGGCCGTCGTGGCCCGTATATATCCGTACGATCATGCGCGTGCTCCTTCCCACAGAGAGATCATCGTGCACGCAAAGGCGTACTCCGCGTCATCGCCGACAACGAAACCTCTGGCATCCTTGCTCCGCACGCTTCCACCGGAATGTGTGCAGAAAGCATGAAGCTGATTGTCGTCCGGCCCCTCCTGATTGATGTTTACACGCCCTCGAAAGCCGTTGCCTTGCTGGATATCCTGAGTCAGGATCTCCATTCCGGTCTCCTGACTTCCATCATGATATCATGCTGGAACCAGCCCGAATAGTTTAATCTCGGAATGGTCTCGGCCTTGCCCGCCCGGGCGCCACAGAACACCCTGGAACAGCAACTGTCCTTCAGCCAAAGGCTATCCCTTTTGAATACGCCTGGTTAGCTGAGGCTGAGCATCTCTATATTCACAGCGGCAGTCGAAACATGGCCAACAGCATTTACAAACACGACGACGATTCCGGTACTCGATGGTGTAGGCCCGCTATTTGCCGTCCCCCTAAATGTCGCGCTGATCTTAGCCGCAGGCACGGTCAGAGGGTCTGGCGTCGGAAGTAAGTTAGGGTCTTCTGAAATGAAGCGGATCACCGCTGGGTGCTCGACTGGGGCGGTCATTACCACTCGTCCCACCCAAGACCCTTCCGCATTTGCCCGGCCTGCCGGCAGAAAGTCGATTGGCCCCCACACGCATCTCGCGCTTCGCCGCGCTTGCCGCGTAGTGAACGACTTCGCCAACGGTTGTCTCCTCGTTTTTCAGAGAGATTCAGTTGCAGCTAAATGAGCGGCCCAGTGAAGAAGCCGCGCGGTGTCGTTTCCGCGGTTTGCAATGTTTGCGAGTGAAGGACGGGGGAATCTATTTCTGGGGTGGTGGCGTCACATTATAGGTGAGGTTCTGCATTTTCCAACCGTCGCCATTCTTGATCTCAATCGCCGTCCAGAAACCACCCACGGGACCTTGCGGCGACGTCTGGTTCCACAACCCCGACGACCACCTAACCGGACCCTCGATGTCGCACTTCGTCGCGACAATTACCAAGTCCTGCTTCCACCCCTGTTTGATACTCTCGTCGAGGCGCTTTTTAACCGCGGCCGGGCCGACCTGGATACCGGTCGGCGTCACCTCGACGGCGTCAGACGTGTAAAGAGCGGCCACGGCGCTCGTATCGCCCTTGTTGAAAGCGTCCTGCCATTGCTTGTCGCCTCCGCACTTCGAGGCCTCCATTTCAGCAGCGGCGGCCGTAACTGTTCCGGCAATTACGAAGATGCTGAAGGCCGAAAATAGGCATGGGCGCGGCCGCATCGAGCTTACTCCCCAATTTGTTTTGGCAGGGCCAGTCGGCCCTGCCCCTTGCAGTCTAGCAGTACCTTCGCGTTTGGAAAAATGTACCGTTTTTGAGGGGCAGTTCGGGCGATGCAAATATCTTGATATCTGCACAAGTAGAGCTGAATGGGGCGCCGAGGTCCTTTGTTCCATAACACCCGCTAAGGGAAGACGAAGGCTTTTGGATTGAAGTGGTTGGTACGGAGAGGACGGAAGCGTTCGAGAGGCCGGTCAATCTCGTTCCAGAGATAGTCTCCAGTGATGCCGATATGGCCCCATGGGATAGGTGCCACCTGGGCGAGCAGGCGGTCGTGGATATCGATGCCTTGCTCGCGGACGAAGCGAACGGCCCGGCTCAGATAGACGGTGTTCCACAGGATGATGGCGTTGACGACAAGGTTGAGGCCGCAGGCGCGGTAGGCCATGGTTTCGGCGACACGGTCCCGCAACTCGCCGAGCTGGTGCAGGAAGACGGCACGGGCGAGGGAATGGCGGGTTTCGCCCTTGTTGAGGTTTCCATGTGCGCGGCGCCGCAGGGCGGGGTCCAAGAGCCAGTCGCAGATAAAGATCGAGTGTTCGAGGCGGCCGATCTCCCTCAGCGCCTTGGCGAGCACATTCTGACGCGGCACGGCGGCGATTTTCTTGAGGATGATCGATGGCGGCACGAGGCCGGCAGCGATCGAGGCCCAGAGCCGCAGCAGCTCATCCCAGTTCTCCTCGACGATGGACAGGTCGGCCGTTCCGCCGATCAGCGGTGCGAGTGGCGTACAACTGGTTGCGGGTTTTCAGCAGCGTTGGCGATAGCACCTTCAAAGGAGAAATTTGGATGCGGGGATGGGGACGGCAGCGCGGACAAAGGGAGTGACCGTGCCGTCCCGACCCGGTCTTGGTCATGGTTCGGACGTGCAGGATCACGGCGCCACCGGAAACGAAACTCCACAAACGACCGCAGGATCAGCCCCAGCAGTAGTGCCGGAGATTGATCATCGTATAGGCGAGGGTCTTGAATGCGTAGTGCAGCTGACTGAGGTGATCAAAGCGAAGCAGCAACCGCCGGTACTTGTCTTCCCAAGCAAACACTGTAAGTGGGGCAAAATGGCGGGCAGCAGAATTTATGCAGGTTGGCCGCGGCACCGGATGATATCTGGCAGGAGCAGTACAGCGGGTTGCTCGGAAATGCCGAGGCGGCGGCCGAGATAATCCCAAAACGCGATGCCCAATTTGGCGCAGGTCTTGGCGAGCCCGAGGAAGGCATCGCGACAGTCTCGCCCGACATCACTGCGGGTGCCGCCGCTGACCTTACGCTTGGTCACGTGGCTGCGGATGTCGCGCTCGGAACCGTTGGTATGCAGTGGGATATCGGGGTGATCCAGCACGGCCAGCAATTCGGGCTTGTTGGCATGCAGCCGCACCAGCAGGCGATCAAGCGTGACGAAGCCGGTGCGGCGGCAAAAGATACGATCGAAGCGGGCGCGAAGTTGTCCGCGACGGCGGGGCGTGGGGTTGAGGCGGTACGCTTTCAGATCGGCGTAGAACCGCCAGATCAACGCGCGGACATGCTTCTGCGCGACACGCTGCTGCGCGGTGAACGTGTCGAGCTTATAAATCAGCCGCTCCGCGTGAACCCAGCATAACGCGTGCCGACCGACGTTGAACTGGCCAGCGTCATCGCTGACGATCACCGTATCACGCAGAAACGCGTGCCCGTGGATGCTGCCCCACAGCGCGCCCTCGGTGGCGATCTGCACCGGGTTGGGCGTCACGTTGAGCGCCGTGAGGCCCAACCGTTCAAGGTGCGCCTGCCAGGCGGCCGGATCGGCAAACTGTTTGTCGGGATGTTCCGCGAGCCTGGCAATGGTCAGCCCAGCCAGCGCATGTTCGCGCATGTAGGCCAGGGCGGCATCATTGATCACGTAATCGGTGTGCCCGGCACGCAGCAGACCGAGGAAGTTTAGGCAACTCTTGCTTTCCGTCGTCCCGAACCAGGTGAAGTCGTCGTTGCCGATCTGCGTGCAGACGCCGGTCGTGCCCTTGTGACGTGCACCGGTGTCATCCACCGTAATCCAACGGGCGGTCTCCAGACCCACGCGCAGCACGTCACGCGCTTCGGCCAGGAATTCATCCTGCCCGGCGATCAGCAAACGCATGACCTGCCGCTTGGAGATGGCGAGGCCCATCGCTTGCAGCAGCGCCATCAGCCGCGGCACGCTCACTTGCCCCTGGTGGTATTGCATCAGCACAAAGCGGCGCAGCGCCGGCCCGAAGTGCCCCCTGACATCAGGCGGCAAGGGCGCGATCACCGTCTGACCATCTGGGCTCACCCAGCGCTCGCGCCGATAACGGATCACCCGGGCCCGCAGCTCGAGGTCCTGCACCACGAAATCCTCATACCCTTTGAAGCGCGAGCCTTCAGGAACCTCCGCCTTGAGGATCTGCTCCTCGACCTTGACCCGCGGCACGACCTTGCCGCGCCTGCGGCGACGGGCCCCTCTTTCGCCGGGCTTCGGCGAGGTGCCGTTCTCCATCCCACTGGGTTTGATCGACGGTCGGCCCTTCAGCCCTTTCAGGCGTGCGATCTCCTCGCGCAGCTCAGCATTCTGGCGCTTCAGCTCGGCGTTGTTCTCCAGCAGCTTCAGAAGCAACTGCCTCAGCTCGGCCGGCGGCAGACCATCGATGTCGGGCGGGACGACCACAGGGAGGTTGAATCAAACCGCACCGCGTCGGGGCAAGAAAAAAATCGACCCCCGCCCGGAATTTTGCCCCTCTTACCAAACACTCTTTCAATCGTATGAAATCGCTCGTCAAAGATAGCCGGCTCAAAGAACGGCTCGCGCCCGCGCTTGGGTCGTTTTCGGCCGCGAGAATTGGGGTTGATGTTGGGGATCATGCCACGATTGAAAATCGCTTTGCGGTTCAGCCGACAATCATAGACGCCATCGAGGCTGACGATGGTGCCGTGAAGGTCCATGCCGACAATTCGGGCAATGCGCGTCACTTCCGGTAGCGCCTCTCGCAATAGTAACGTTCATTGCGATTGCCCGGCGCTGCCACAAACGGCGCGATCACGTTGCACTGCCGGTCGCAGAAGGCGACGGCCTTGTCGCCCTTCATCTTCTTGTGCCCGCTAAAGCCGATGTTATCGCCACCTTTTTTGGCTGCCGTCGTCGTGCCATCGCCGTGAAGCACCGTGATATCGAGGAGGTTGTCCCGGTGAAGCTGCACCACTGAGCCGGTAAAAATGGCGTCGATACAGCCATCAGCCTCCCACCGCCGCCAAGCGCTATAGATGCGCGTGTAGTGAATTTCGGGACGACCTTCGCCATCCTTTTGGATCGGCAGCTCCTTCCACTGACAGCCCAAATAGAGCAGTAGCAAAATGTAGTTGAAGATCTTGTGAAGGCTCAGCTTTGGTGCCGGACCACGGCGGCCGATGGAAAGATGCGGCAAGACAAATTGTTCAAACTGCGCCAGCCCCAATTGCGTGGGAAGGGCGCGCCCACGTTGGCTTCCAGCCATTCTGACCCTCCAGAAAGCTGGACTTTACCCGGTTGGGTGGTGCTGCCTGAAAACCTAGGCCCGGCGCGGCTTGCGGACAAATTTACCGGCCTCAAGAAACCCGCAACCAGTTGTTTGCAGTTGCAACGCTGATAGCTTCGTCTGGCTCGATATACCTCTGCGTCGAAAACGGGGCGGAGGGTTCACCAAAGGGCGCGACAGACGCCCGCACGACTGGGAGGCATTCAATGACGGCAGTTGACGTCACTGCGGGCGCGCTCTCTGACAGCGAGCGCCGCCGCCAATTGCGCCGCGCCTTGCTCGCCAGTACCGTCGGCACCACGATCGAGTGGTACGATTTCCTGCTCTACGGCACGGTCACCGCGCTGGTTTTCGGAAAGTTGTATTTCCGAACTCCAGTCCGATTGTCGGCGTGCTCCAGGCGTTCAGCGTCTTCTTCATCGGCTTTGTCGGCCGGCCGATCGGGGCGGCGATATTCGGCCATTACGGCGATCGGATCGGACGGAAGGCGACCCTGATCGCGACTTTGCTGGTGACCGGCATCTCGACCTTCGCTGTCGGCCTCGTCCCGACTTACGCGAGCATCGGCATCTGGGGCGCGATCATCCTGACGATTCTTCGCCTGATCCAGGGTATCGGGGTCGGCGGCGAATGGGGCGGCTCGGTGCTGCTGGCGATGGAATGGGCGCAGACCACGAAGAACCGTGGACTCATTTCAGCTTGGCCGCAATTCGGCGGACCCGCCGGGCTGTTTCTGGCGAATCTGGCGGTGCTGCTTTTCAGCTGGCTGTCGGGCGACCAGTTTGTCACCTGGGGCTGGCGCATCCCGTTTTTCCTCAGCATCATTATGGTCGGGATCGGGATGTGGATCCGGCTCGGCATTCTCGAAACCCCGGTGTTTCAGAGGGTGGTCGCGGAAGAGCGCGTCGAACGCGCTCCGGTGTGGGAAGTGCTGAAGCGCCAGCCCCAAACAAGTGGCATTGACCGCGCTGCTGCGGGTGCCGGAGCAGGCGCTGGGCTATATCGTCGGCGCTTTCATCTTCACCTATGCGACGACCGTGCTCGGCACGTCGCGCAACTTTGTCTTGAGCGCCGTCCTCGTCCAATGTGTCTTGGACTTTTTGTGGGTCGTCGTTGCCGGGCATCTGTCGGATCGGGTCGGCCGCAAAAACATGTACATCATCGGCAGCATCTTTGTCGGGGTCTACGGCTTCATCTATTTTGCCTTGCTCGACACCAAGGTGCCGGCGCTGATCTTCATCGCCATAGCGTTGTCGCTCCTCCCGGCCGTCACATGCTACGGCCCCGAGGCTGCGTTGATCGCGGAAAGCTTTACGCCGCGGTTGCGCTACAGCGGCACCTCGCTCGGCTACCAGCTCGCCTCGATCATCGCCGGTGGGCCGTCGCCGTTTATCGCGACAGCGCTGTTCGCCACCTTTCACTCAAGCTTGCCGATCGCAGTCTATATCGCCCTCACCGCTGTCATCGGCATCATCGCGACGGCGACGTTGACGGACTACACCAACAAAGACATCTCGGCCGAATATCACGGGGTCTGATCGGCGCTCTGCTGCGCAGTCGGGGCGGACGTTCACAACAAACGGGCGCGGGGTAGCCCGAAGCCGCCGGGGGGGTATTCGATGACATCAATCGACATCGAGCGGTCTGTCCGATACCGAGCACCGGGCGGCGCAGTTGCGTTAAAACCTGCCGGCACAGTGCGGCGTCAATCCAAGCTCAGCGTCAGCCGCCGCGGTTTGATAACACCCACCGCTGTTGTCTGCTCGGCGACTGCCGCCGACAGCGCTCTGATGTGTGCGGCACCGGCCTTTACCGCCGCACTTTCAACGGCACGGTAATGGTGTACGACGGCGTGACCGAATTTGGTCAGGGACGCGCCGCCGCCTTGCTGGCCTCCCTGCTGGCGGGCGACAACCGGGGTGCGAAAACATCGGTTCAAACTGTCTACAAGCAACCAAGCTCGCCGGTACGACATCCCCATCTGCCGGCCGGCCTCGGAAATCGAGCCGTGCTTGTCGATCAATTCCATCAGCTTGATCTTGCCCGGCCCAACAGCGCGACCGCCGTCAAAATCGATGCGCAATGTCAGCCTCGGCATGGGCTTGCGGACGGTTTGGCTTCGGGGGCGACTGGTGAGATCGCCACTGCGCTCTTGCTGAGGGTTCATTTTGGAGCCGCCGCTGACGGGTGAAATAGCTGCTCACCGTTGACTTTATACGCGCCAATCGCCGTCTGCCCCTGGGGCGATACCAGCCATTGGGCAAAGCGCTTGGCCAACGCCTGTTTCGGCACGGGGTGCTTTGCCGGATTGAGCAGGATCACGTCGTAGCGATTGAGAAGGCGCGGGTCACCTTCGACCAGCACGATGAGATCGCCCTTGTTGGCAAAGCTCAGCCAAGTGCCACGATCACTGATCGTATAGGCGTTCATCGCTTGCCCAGCATTCAGTGCCGCACCCATGCCGCCGCCGATGTCGCGGTACCACGACCCACCGCCGGCTTTGGCGGGATCGATCCCCGCTACACGCCAGAGGCGGTGTTCGAGTGCGTCGGTGCCGCTCTTGTCGCCGCGCGAGACAAAAGGCGTTTGTGCGCTGGCGATCGCCTTCAACGCCGCGACCGCATCGTGGGTGCCGGCGATATGTGCCGGATCGGCACGCGGCCCGACCACGATGAAATCATTCCATGCGATCTGCCGGCGGTCGATGCCGTTGCCGGCCGTGATGAATTTCTGCTCGGCCTCCAGGTTATGCACCAGAACCAGATCAGCGTCGTCGCGGGCGGCGGTCTGAAGCGCCTGGCCTGTTCCCTGAGCCAAGACGTGCACGGTTATCCCGGTCTCCTTGGTGAAGGCGGGGAGGATGTGCACGAGAAGGCCCGAATTTTCGACCGAGGTGGTGGACGCGAGGATGATCGATTGCGGAGCTGGTTGCTCGGCCGCGATCGTCGCATGGCTCAGCAGCACGACAAACAATAACGGGAAAAATTGCCGGAGTTTCATCACCTCTCCCAGAGGACAAAAGCGCTGGCGCTCACGGCGATGCTAATCCCGATCAGAACGAGGCCAAGCCCGAGCGCCAGCCCCAACTCGCCCTCGCTCGTCTTTAGCACGATCGCTGTCGTCATAATGCGCGTGTAGCCCGCGATGTTGCCGCCGACAATGAGGACTGCGCCAACTTCAGAGATCGTGCGGCCGAAGCCGGCCAACACTGCGGTCACGACAGAGCGACGGGCGATTGCTAGTAGCACGCGGATCGAACGCAGCCGGGAAGCTCCTTCGACCCGCAACGCCCCGCCGTATTCCTGCCAAGGTTCCTCGATCGCCCGATGCGTCAAAGCGGTAATGATCGGTGTCGCGAGAAGCGCCTGCGCAATCACCATGGCGCTGGGCGTAAAGAGAAGCGCTAGAGCGCCCAAAGGCCCCGAGCGGGAGAACATCAGGTAAAGCGCGAGGCCGACAACAACCGGGGGCAAACCGAGGAAGGTATTCGCGAGCAAGATCAACAATCGGCGACCGGGGAACCGGCAGATCGCCAATGCTGCCCCGCACGGCAACCCAACAACGGCGGCAACAGCCGTTGCGGCAAAACTGACCGTCAGGGAAAGTCCGACAATGTGCGCGAATTCAGCCGTCGCTAGCGCGGCCCAGATATCAGCCACCAGAGCAAGTTCAGATTTTCAGCCATTTTTGTTTGAACGCGTAGGCGAGCGGCACACCAACCACGAAGGCGGCGGCGGGATTGAGAGCAACGTCGATCGCCGCCATCAGCAGGACAAGGAATAGGTCGCCATCGCGGTACTCCTGCGGCTTTGACGACAGGGCGAGCTCGAGGCCCGAAAACAGCAATAAGCCACCAAGCACGGCATTGGGGATCGTCCTCAGCAGCGCATAGCCGCTATCACCAAAGCCGATACCGAGAACGAGGAAGACAAGACCGATCAGCACCGGCGCGGTCGCGGTGCGCGCGCCAAACCGCACATGCCCGGCGATGCCGCCGGCACCGTGACACATCAGATAACCGCCGAAGGACGCGGCAAGCAGGTTTCCGAGGCCGGTTGTCAGGGCAAGGTTGCGCTCAGTGACGGGATGCACTTCGTTGGGAAAAAGCTGCTGTGACACCGCAGCGGTGACGATGATGGCGTTTGTCAGCGTCAGCGGAATTTGCGGCAGTACAGCATTTTGCGTGCCGTGAATGATTTGCGCCCAGCTCGGGATTATGAGCTGCGGCAGGTGAAGGCCGAAGTCGAGATGCGGAAAAGCCGGGGCGAGGCCGAATAGCTGGCCGACAACGATGCCGGCGGCCACGGCCGCTAGGGCAACCGGCGCGCGCCGGAAGCGCATCAGCAGCAGCATGAAGGCCGAGGCGATGACGCCCAGCCAAAGCTGCTTCTCCATCAAGCGCACGCCGTGGCCGGCGAGCGACAGCCCCAACCCAAGTTGAAGCCCGGCGGCGATGGTCGGGGGCAATATTCGCGCGATGCGGCTGACGACACCCGTCGCGCCGATCAGCAGAAAGAATGCTCCGATCACAATGCCGGCCCCAGCGATCGCACCCGGCTGCATCGGCTCGATCAGCACGGCGGCCGATGCGGCCTTCATTGGCTGCACCGCCATCGGCACGCCGTAAAAAGCTCCCGACAGTGCGTAAAACAGCCCGAAGGTCGTCAAAATCCCGGTCGGGGCCATGCCGACAACGGTAATCGCGCCCACAATGTGCGGCAGGAAGGTTCCAAGATCGCCAAGCGAGCCGAAAACCTCCCCCACACTCCAGCCAAAGCGCGCGCGGGCGAATGCCGGCGGCTCATCGGCCGCCTGATCACCGCGAACCGGGATCGGCGGTATCCGCAATCGGCCCGGTCGAGGCGGCAGCCTCTCGCGGCTGAGTTGCTCGGTGTCGGCCGGCATAATCTTTCCTTATGCGCCGGGGTATTCGCGGTTCGCGCTGCGGGGATATAATGGTAGAGCGTCGCGGGAGACACGCCGAGGCGGTGCGCGATTTGGGGCACGCCGATATCCGGATTGGCCAGCATCGCCTTGGCGGCCTCGATGTCGTCGTCTGTGAGCTTCGACGGACGCCCTCCCCTGCGGCCAAGACACCGGGCGGCCGCCAGACCCGCTTGGGTGCGCTCCCGGATCAGACTGCGCTTGAATTCCGCGAGCGCCCCAACATGTGAAAAACCAACCGACCTTGCGCGGTCGTCGTGTCGAGGGCTTCAGCTGCGAAATCCGATGCCTCGTACCCGGAGATCTTCGATGGTTTCGATCAACTGCTTCATCGAACGCGCCAGGCGGTCGAGCTTTGACACGATCAGCGTGTCGCCGCTGCGCGCGAATTCCAGGACCAGGGCTCACACATGAGATCGCTCTGGTAGCTGAGCCTGCTCGGCAACGACGCGCATCGGTTTGGCAACGGCTACTCCTCTCAACACCGATGAGGACTCACAGCTGCTAGACCCTGCATCATACTCAACCTTTGGTTTCTCATGCGTTAGCTCTGGGGATACCGGTGCTTAATATCTTGTGAGCCAGATGTGCTGATGCTGGCCGAGCATCAACCTGCGGCTCCCCTGTAATGACATCAACTCGCGGCATTGGACCACAGTATCAGGACGCGCCGTGATGGTGCTTTTGAGCCAGGCTCCGACGGCATCGACGCCCGGAGCATACTCCGCCATAGGGGCGAGGGTTCCGCAAGCGGTATAGTGGGGCTGGTGAGGGCGATGTAAACGGCTGGATCGCGAGGGCGCTCATCACCAAGCAGGAGGGGTAAACATGGCGAATTACAGGGTTATATCATCGGACAATCACGTATTTGAGCCACCGGACCTGTGGACGAGCAGAGCCAAGCCAGAGTTCAAGGAGCGGGTCCCACAGCTTGTCCGCGAGTACGATGGCGATTGGTGGTACTGCGATGGCCACCGAGTGATCGGGCTGAGCCCTGGGGCACAGACCGGTATGCGGTTTGAGGCGCCGGAAAAGATGGTCCGTACCACGACCTTTGATAAAGTCCGACGCGGAGGCTACGTCCCTGAGGAGCACCTCAAGGATATGGATGCCGATGGGGTGGATGTAAGCATTGTCTATCCCACGGTCGGTTTGCTGCTGTACAGCGTGCCAGACAGTGCGCTGCTGTCGGAGATTTTCAGAGCATACAACGACTGGCTCGCCGAGTTCTGCGCCGGGGAGCCCAAGCGCCTCAAGGGCATTGCCATGATCAACGTGGACGATGTGCAGGAGGGTGTCAAAGAGCTGGAGCGCTGCGCCAAGATGGGGCTGGCGGGCGGCATGATCACTGTCTATCCCCCAGAGGGGAAGGGGTACGATAATCCCATGTATGAGCCCCTGTGGGCGGCGGCCCAGGATCTGGACATTCCCATTGGCATGCACATCGCGACCAACCGGCCGGGCCCAGGGCAGGATTTTGCACTCGAGGACCGCAACCGCGTCCGCAACTCCTTCCTGGCCAACGCCGACCACTGGGTGCGGATGTCTCTTGCCGACATGATCTTTAGCGGCGTCTTTGAGCACTATCCAAAACTCCAGGTGGGCACCGTCGAACATGAACTGTCCTGGATTCCCCACTTCCTGGACCGCATCGATTACACGTACACCCAACGGGTTCAGCAAGAGCGCTATCGGTTTAAGGAGGCCACGCTGCCCAGCAACTATTTCCACCGCAACGTGTTCGCGGGCTTCCAGGAAGATGTCATGGGCATACGCGACCGCCACATTATCGGTGTCGACAATCTCCTCTGGGGCTCAGATTATCCCCATGTCAAGTCCACCTTCCCCAGAAGCCACCAAATCATTGAGGAGGTTCTGAAGGACTGTACTGAAGAGGAAAAGGCCAAGATCGCCGGAGGCAATGCTGCCAGGATATACCGTCTCAACTAAGTTCCTGGGGTCCTCCTCAGGGGCAACGTATGAGAAACTGTACGTTGATCATATCGAGGGAAAATACAACCAAACATCGTCATCAATGCTCGGAGGACTACGCGGTTTTCAGCTATAAAGCGTTTTAGTATCGAGAGTTGATCTACTATGGCGATCTCATGCGTGAGCCCTGGGGTCCTCCTCTGGTCATCTGACGCTGCTACCGCTGGGTCCTCCGGGGAGGAGGACCCAGCGCTGTAGAGCGGCTATGTTGGACGCAGCTTTTTGGAGGGGGTTAAGAGGGCGGCTGATACGCCGGTTTGAAAAGCCGCGCTCTAGCGCAGATCACCCCACTCGATGTCGCCATCCTATGCCACCGCTGTCAGCACAATCACCTTGCGGCGAGAGGCGTCCATAGGTTTGTGGTATTGCAGGGTCAGCGCCCGTGACAGAGTGCGCAGCATACTCGATCTGGAGCATGGCTGGCGGCGGACAGCCGAGTTGCCGCTCTGGCGGGTAAGGAATCACGCGAGCTGCTAAGCTCTCCCGATGGAAGCCGGCTCGCTCGACATCTCTCTCTATAAGCACGCGCTCATCGTCCTCGGCGCCGCCGGCGTTGTCATCCCGGTGTTTCATCGCCTGCATATCAGCTCGGTACTTGGCTTCATTCTTGTCGGCATCGTCGTCGGCCCGTTCGGGCTCGCTTCCCTCACTTCCCATCTGCCTTGGCTCTCGGCAATCACCATCAGTCAGCCGCAAGCAATCGAGCCGATCGCGCGGCTCGGCGTTGTGCTGCTGCTGTTCATGATCGGCTTAGAACTGTCGTTTGAGCGACTATGGGTAATGCGCCGGCTGGTGTTTGGCCTCGGCGCCTTGCAGGTGGTGCTGTGTGCCGCGATGCTGGCCACTGCAGCGGCAATACTCGGGTATAGCCGGATCAGCACCGTGGTGATCGGCCTCGCGCTGGCGATGTCGTCCACCGCGGTGGTGCTCCAGGTGCTATCGGAAGAAAGGCGCCTCAACACTTCTGTCGGCCGCACCAGTTTTGGCATCCTGCTGTTTCAGGATCTGGCCGTGGTGCCGGTGTTGCTCGTTCTGAGTATGATTGCCCCGACCACCCCTGCCAGCAGCGCCGCCGGTTTCGGCCTCGTCGTCGGCCAGGCAGTGCTGGCGGTCGCTGCGATCGTTGCCCTCGGCCGATTGGTGCTGCGCCCGCTATTCCGCAGCGTGGCCCGCACCCGCAGTGCGGAAGTGTTCGTAGCGGCGTGCCTGCTGGTGGTGATCGTCACTGGTCTTGCCACCGCCGCCGCCGGTCTCTCGATGGCTCTCGGCGCGTTGATTGGCGGTCTCCTGCTGGCCGGCACGGAATATCGCCGGCAAGTCGAGGTCACGATCGAGCCCTTCAAGGGCCTCTCCGTCGGCGTCTTCCTGATCGCTGTCGGCATGAGCCTGGACATTCGCACAGTTGGTGCCCACCCATCGCTCGTCTTGGTTACCGCCGGCGGCCTGGTGCTGCTGAAACTACTGGTCGTCACCATACTGTCGCGTGCCTCTGGCCTGAACTGGGCGAATAGCCTCCATACCGGCCTGCTGCTTGGCCCTGGCGGCGAGTTTGCCTTCGTCATCGTGGCGACGGCTCGCGTCGAACATCTGTTGGCGCCGGACACCGCGAGCGTGATGCTGTTTGTCACCGCCCTGACAATGGCGAGCATTCCGCTGCTGTCGAGACTGGGCGATCGTATCGCGCCTCGCTGGGCGCTTAAAACGCCGGTAGACCCGATGATGCTGGTACCGGAGGTTTCCGATGCGCTGCCGCGGGTCATCGTCGCCGGGTTTGGCCGGGTCGGGCAGACGGTCGCGGCGATGCTGGAGGTGCACAACGTGCCGTATGTCGCAATCGATCGCGACCCCGATCGCGTAGCCCGTCAGCGTAAGCATGGCGCGCCAGTATATTTCGGCGATATTACGCAGATTGAGTTGCTGCGGCGCTTGCATCTAGAGACCGCGCGCGCCTTGGTAGTAACGCTCGATGACCCCGCCGCGGCCGACGAACTGGTTGCTGGAGCAAGGGCGGCGCGAGAAGACCTGGTGATTGTCGCGCGCGCCCGCGATGCCGGGCATGCAGCGCACCTCTATCGCATCGGCGCCTCTGATGCAGTACCGGAGACGATCGAGGCAAGCCTCCAACTATCCGAAGCCGTGCTGGTCGATGTCGGGGTGCCGATCGGACCGGTCATCGCCTCGATCCACGACAAACGCGCGGCGCTGCAGACGGAAATCAAAGCGATGGCGCCAAAGGCACAAATCCGGGCGCTGGGACGCAGGCGGTTGCGCGATCGATTGTGACCGCCCTCCCGCAGCATTGCTCTGAGATGCGCTTGAGGCAGCGACGCCTTAGCACTGGCCGCACTATCGATGTGGTCCACCGCGCGCGGTTTGACGATGTTGATCATCGACCATCTGACGAGACCGGACTTGTCAACCGACAACATGATCAAGACGGTACTTCGGACCATTGCCCAAAGCTTGCTTCGGTGATGTCACGCCGCTCGGCTGCTGCCGGCGGAGCACCACCGCCTCCGCGCTTCATATTACCGCGACGCGGCGCCGGCGATCGGATCGATCAAACCGCGACGGGAAGGCTGGAATGAAGGCCGCCTTGTGATCCAGCTGGCTGACAGGCTCTACCACGTCGCCGTCAAATTGCACCGTCTGTACGGTTCGAGGCGAGACGTCGTCCCCTCCTCTACCCTTTTTGAGAAAGCTCGAAGGATGACTTGGTCGGCTTCTTGCTGGCGTTATCACTAGCAAGATCCAAGGCATGGAGGGGTGACGGCTGCTGCCCTAATCCTGCCGTTCGCTGCGGCGCGTTGGAGCCACCTGGAGGTCAGCTCTGCTCGATCTCGCTTGCGGCGTGATCCAGAACGGCCGTAACAGCGCGCACCTGATCGGCGGTCAGCGGACCGTGCCCGAGCCGGATCGTCAGCGCGGCCTCGAGATTGTGCATTGCCCGGCGGATTTCCGGCGGCGGGCCGCCGGCATAAACGTGGCTGACCTCCGCCATGCGCGCGAAAATCTGGTCGACGACAGCCTGGTTGGCGGCGAGGAATGCTGCCCCTTCCGGTGTAATAACGAACTGTTTGCGCGGACCCTCGGCGCTCTCCGGCCTAATGTAGCCAAGCTCTTCGAGCAAGGTCAGCGTCGGGTAGATGACGCCAGGGCTCGGGCTGTACATGCCGCCGAATTTCTCCTCTATGGCCTTGATCAGCTCGTACCCGTGGCGTGGCCGCTCGGCGATGAGGCCGAGAAGCACGTAGCGCAGATCGCCGTGGTCAAAAAACCGACCGAACCGGCTGCCGCGACCGGCGCCGCCATGGCGATGGCCGCCAAAGCGACCGCCACCCATGCCGAACATGCCGCCGCGGGCGTGACGGTCGCCGTGTCGATGTCCGAACATCCGCGAGTTCCTCTATTCAGGCTGACGGCAAAAGCTCGGGACGATAGGCCCGGCTCAGGACGTGGAGTTTCAACGGCACCGGCGTGCCGAGCCATGCGCCGTCGGTGTCGTGGTCGCGAACCGAGTCGTCGGTCAGTGGATGGATCAGCACGTCGAGGCCGCGGCGGTTCAGCATGAGCCAGGGCACCACTGACGCGAATTCCGCCGCCGAGAAGATGATCTGCAGGTTTGCGACGGGGTGCGGGCCGATCGGCTCGTCGAAAAAACCGCCGAGTTCGACGGCGAACTTGTCGGTGACCGCCTTGGCCAGCTGCTCGGCGGTCGCACGGCTGTCGGTGTCGTAGTAGACATGTGCGTGATAGCCATCGATGCGGGGAGATTGGTCGTTCATCAGAGCCTCTTCAGATAGAGTTTCGATATAACAAAAACTAGATATATCGAAATAGCTCGACGTCAACCCGCTGAGCATCACTTCGTTCGACGGCTGCCTGCGGCGCAGTGCTGACGCCCCCCGCAAACCCGATATGCCGGCAGTTGGGCCGCAGCGGTCAGCGATCCTGTCAGCAAGTGGAGGGGCGGACAGCTGCGGGCTTGATCACCCCCGAACCCCGGGATAGTGCTTGCCGACCGGCGGGCATCGAGGCCGCCCGCGGCGCGGAGACGAGGGCCAACCGCTCTTGAAGGTATCATCGCATCGGGCCTGATCTTGCCAGCCCAGCCTGCCGGGCGGCCGCGAGGGCACCAGACATGGAAACCTACGATTACATTGTTGTCGGCGCCGGATCGGCCGGCGCGGCCGTTGCGAACCGGCTGTCGTCAGAATCCGCCCAACAGGGTGTTGTTGCTCGAAGCCGGGCGGGCGAGCCATCCGTGGTCCCCTATCCCAATAGGAATGGCCCGGCTGATTGCCAATCCCGCGGCCAACTGGCTCTATTCCTCCGAGCCCGAGGCAAGCACCAATGGCCGCAGGCTCCCGGTGCCGCGCGGCAAGCTGCTCGGCGGCTCGAGTTCGATCAACGGCATGGTGTTTGTGCGCGGCCAGGCGCAGGACTTTGATACCTGGGCGCAGATGGGCAACCGCGGTTGGAGCTATGCCGAGGTGCTGCCTTTCTTCAAGCGTATGGAAAGCTATGCCGGCGAGGGCGACGATGCGTTTCGCGGCCGGGAGGGCCCGCTACGCGTCACCAACCCGGAACCGCGCGATCCGCTTTTCGCCACGATTATCAAGGCCGCGGCGGAGGTCGGTATCCGACACAACCCGGATTATAACGGCGCCAGCCAGGAAGGCATCGCGATGAGCCAGGCGACGATCGCCGCCGGTCGGCGCATGAGTACGGCGCGTTGCTATCTAGACCCGATCCGTAAGCGCCGGAACCTGCATATCGAGATCAAAGCCTTGACGGAGGGCCTTTTGCTCGATGGCAGACGTTGCACCGGTGTGCGCTACTCCGTCGCCGGCGATGCACGCGAGGCCTGCGCCTCGCGCGAGGTCGTCGTCAGCGCGGGCACGATCAACTCGCCGCAGCTGCTGGAATTATCCGGCATCGGGGTGCGCCATGCCCTGGCCGGCGTCGGCGAAAACCTGCGCGACCATTATGTGCCGCGCACCCGCTGGCTAATCGGCAAAAAGGGCATCACCTTCAACGATCGGGGGCGCGGCCTCCGTCTGGCATATCAAGCAATGTGTTACGCGCTGTTCCGGCAGGGCATGCTGGCCATGGCGGGCGCCCCGATCCGCGCGTTCGTGTGCTCGCGCGAGGGCCTGGAAGCGCCGGACCTGATGCTGGGCTGGATCCCGATGCTGACCGAACCCAGCCCGAGAGGCCCGAGGATATCGCGCCAGTCGGGCGTGACCCTCTATGCCCACCCAATGCGTCCGGAGAGCAAAGGACACATTCACATCACCGCCGCCGATCCGCGCCGACCGCCCGCGATCAACTTCAATTTCCTATCGTCGCCATCCGACGCGGAGCTGACGGTGCGCGCGGTCCGCATCGCCCGCGCGATCATGACTGCGCCTGCGATGGCCCCCCTTCAGCTAAGCGAAGTCGCGCCCGGCGCCGATCGAACCACCGATGGCGAAATCCTGGACTGGGTGAAGAAAACAGCGGAAACCACCTACCACCCGGTCGGGACCTGCAAGATGGGGTCCGACCCGATGGCGGTCGTCGATGCCCAGCTTCGCGTCCATGGCATTGCGGGCCTGCGGGTCGCCGATGCCTCGATCATGCCGACGCTGACGTCGGGAAATACCAATGCGCCATCAATCATGATTGGCGAAAAGGCTGCCGACATGATGCTGAATACCGCAGCCTAACCCATTCTTGAGCGGGAACACCGGTTTCGGCGCTTAGTGGTGCATCCGGCAAGTTTGAGCGAACTTTCTGGGCTGCGGATGGTTTACGGAGGAGCATCGTCCTGCCGAGGATCTCGAACCATGACCATCCGTGCTCGTGCTCTTAGCCCCGAGGGGGTCGGGCCATTGACGGAGCTGGCGCACTCGCGCAAACGCGGTGCGGGTCTGGTCCGGCGGGCGCAGATTATCATGCGTGCCGTCGAGGCGCGGTTGAGCGCACCGGAGATTGCCGCCCGGATGGGGCTGTGCGGTGAGACCGTCCGGTTCTGGATCAAGCGCTTCAACGCGCGCGGTCTCCAAGGATTGGAGGAGGACATGCGCTCGGGGCGGCCGCCGACCTACTCCGCCGAGGAACGGAGCCGGGTCATTCGCACCGCGCTGACGCGCCCGGCGGAACTGGGCTTGCCGTTTGCCTGCTGGACGCTCGACCGTCTGGTCGCCTATCTGAGCGAACAGGGGATTGGCATGTTCCGCAGCCGCATCGGCGAGATCCTGCTCGCTGAGGGTCTCCAATGGCGGCGGGAGGAAACCTGGTTTGGCGAGCGGGTCGATCCTGCGTTTGCACGAAAAAGGGGGCGATCGAGCAACTCTACACGGCGCCGGCGGCGGGCAGCGTCGTGGTCTGCCTGGACGAGATGGGGCCGCAAGCGAGCAAAAGCTATCCGGGTCAGCGTCTGGTGCGGGCAAGCGAGGGAGAACGGGCCACCCAGGAGATCGATTATGGCCGGCGGGGTGTCGCCGGCTATGTGTTCGGCGCTCCTGAGCTTGTCGAAGGGCCAGCCGGCCACGGGAGCGGCGTTGACCGCACCCTACGAGGGCCGCACCACTGCCAATTGGATTGATTTTCTGTGCCGGGTGGAGGGCTGGATCGATCCAGCCGCCGAGCCGGTCTATGCGGTGATGGACAATCTCAATACCCACAGCGCCCTCGATGGGCGTTGGTGCACTTCCAGAGCTGAGCTCGAAATGACCCCAGCCCCAGGCCGTTACGCGATGACGCACATCCGGCGGATGGAATCAGGGCGTCCGGCCGCCAGCATCCGGTTCAGGACCGCGCCGCCGATGGCTGCCTCAGTCTGCTGAGCGTCGAAACCGCGTGCTCGCAGCCGGGGTCCGATCAGCGCCTTGTAGCGGCCCATTGTCGTTTCGACCAGCGAGCGTTGGCCATAATCTGTTGCCTTCTGCCAGGCCAACCGCCCTTGTTCCAGGATCATCTCGAGATGCCGGTCACGCTGGGCGAGCGGACCTGGTTCACCATTGAGTACGGCCGTCGAGCGCGGCGGGATCACGACTTCGATGTCATCGCCGTGCGCGGCGATCGTGTTGTAGGTGGGCGTGCCATCATACGCGCCGTCAGCCGTTACCCGGGCGATCGCGCCATCAATCTGATCGAGCAACGGCGTAACCTGAGACGGATCATCGGCGTCCTGATCCGTCAGGGTCTGGGCCACTATCACGCCATTTTCGGCATCGACCGCCAGATGAAGCTTGCGCCATTTCCGGCGCGACTTCGCGCCGTGTTTCGCCTCCAGCCATTGACCCGCCCCGTAGACCTTCAGGCCCGTGCTGTCGATCAATAAGTGCAACGGACCGTCTGGCACGGAGGCCGGCGGGATCACCGGCAGTGTCTCCGCCCGGCGGCTGATCGTGGAGTGATCCGGCGCTGAGATCGTAAGGTCCATCAGCGTGATGACCGATGCCATCAGACCTTCGGTCTGCCGCAACGCCAGCCTGAACGCCGTGCGAACCATCAGCGTGGTCTGGATCGCAGCGGCGGTATAGCGGGCCTGGCCTTTCGGTCCAACGGTTTGCCAGTGGTCCAGCGCCGCATCCTCAATCCACAACGTCAGACTGCCACGCCGGCGCAGTCCCGCTTCGTACTCCGGCCAATTCTGGACCTTGAACGCCATCTTCGGGATGTGGTGGCGGCGATCGTCGTTGTGTTTGTGCGGCATCGGAATACCACGACAAAGGATGGCGTAGCGTGCCTCAGTGCTCCAGGCCGTCCAAGTGCACCAACGCCTCGCCGTGCCGCTAAACCCTGCGATATAGCTTGCCCGCGCTGCCAGTAAGCCGGCCTCGGCGCCATGCGCTCGCCGTAAGCCATAATCGACGAGCCCCTTGCCAGGGGCGGCGAGCACCATCCGCGCCGCCTTTGAGGCGATTACCGTCTGAAAGTGAAGCAGATTGACGAGCCGGGTTTCGACAAACTGCGCCTCGGGTAGCGAGGCCGTCACACGAATGATCGGCTCGTCAGGAAAGAACAGGGTGCCTTCGGGCATGGCATCGACATCGCCAGTAAAGCGAAACGAGCCGAGATAGGTCAGGAAACGGTCGGTGAATTGCCCAAGGCTGGCGACCGCCGCAATGTCGTTCGGGGTGAAGCTGACAGTTTCGAGAAAATGTAAGACCTGATCGAGACCCGCCGCCATCAGGAAGCCGCGGCGCGGCGGCAGCTTGCGGAAGAACAGCTCGAACACAGCGGTGTCGTTGAGACCATTGTCGAGATAAGCGGCCATCATGTTCAGCTGATAGAGATCGGTGAGCAGCGCACCGCCGGTTTTCGGCATCGTCGGCTTCGTCCTCTTGCCTCGTCAAAAGAGCCACCGGCTCCGTTTCCAGCTCCCCGCCTTCAGGTCGAACGCTATCTTATGGCTAGGCCCCGGCGAATTGATACGGATCAAAGCCGTCTTAGTGCGAGGCCGCAATATGCCCTGTCCAGCCGCAATTTTGAGTGCCGGCATGGTGCGCTGGGAGGATCATGGCAAAGATCGTCCATAATGAGGGAACGGAGAGCGCGCGTCGGCGCCATCGCAGCCGGTTCCATTCCGCCCTGCTGTTGCTGGCAATGGCAGCGCTTCTCGCCTATTGCGGCTGGATTGTCGCCGATTGGCAGGGAATCTTGTGGAGCCTCCTCGCCAGCGCGGCGATGCTGGTCATGCTGCGGCGGATGCCTCCCGGCGTCTTTCTGCAAGCACTGAACGCCCACGCGCTCGGGCGATGGGAGGCTCCGGCGCTGTACCAGATCCTCGAAGATCTGTGCCGGATTGCCAGTGTCGAGCCGTCGCCGCTTTTGTGCCGGGTCTTCGGGCCAGCCCCAGTCGCCTTTACGATCGGCGGCGGGAATGCGGCCATGATTGTCTTATCGCAGTCACTGATCCAGATGATGAGCACGCGCGAGATGCGCGGCATTCTCGCGCACGAGATCATCCACTTGCGCAACGGCGACCTTGCCCTGATGCAGCTTGCTGTCGCGGTCGGGCGGTTGACCCGGGTACTGTGACAAATCGCCTTGTTACTGGTCTTTCTAGGCCTGATGCTGCGGACCGTTTCCGCCAGTGCCTTTCCGATCCTGCCGCTATTGGTGCTGGCGGTGGCGCCGATCGGCGTCAACCTGCTGCAACTCGCATTGTCGCGGACGCGCGAGGCCGAAGCCGATCTCGAAGCCGCGGAGCTGACCCGCGATCCGGTAGGATTGGCCTCAGCCTTAACCAAAATGAGAGCCCAAGAGCGGGCGTTGATGCGCAAGTGGTACCCGGGCTTGATCCTGTTTCGCGTGCCGAGGTTGTTTCGCGACCATCCGGCGACCGAAGAGCGCATCCATCGTCTGTTGGCGATGGCACCGCCACCAGATCGGCGTCTTGCCGAGGGACCATTCGCCGAATTTTGACATGTTCCGGTGCCGGCCCGCGGGGCTGAATCACCCCGGCTCTGCTTTGAATCCGTGGATCAAGCTTGGATCAAGTAATACAAAATGTCCGTCTGTATTCTCTAATGTTAGCTTGGTGGCGCTTTTGAAAATCACGAGCCAATTTCAACAAATTGAATAGCATGCTTCGGCGCACCAAGCACACCAATATTCGTTGTTAATCAATTAATCTCTTCTGGAAGCAACGATCGAAATAATTCTGCTCAGCACCTCAGGCGATACCTCAGGCATTCGGACCGCTCAAGAATAAAGCGCGTAAGAGATCTCCGCGCGACACAATACCGACCACGCGGCCATTTCGGACCACCGGCACCCGTTTTATACGATGAGCGGCGAGGAGGCGCGCTATGTCGCGGACATCCGCGTCCTCATCGATGCTGATCACAGGCTTCGACATGAGATAGCGAGCGTTGCGTTTCTGCGAATGCAGCCACTCAAGAAAGATTGAACTGACTGGTTCGCCTCCAGCGAGAAGGGTCAACCACCAGTCGCGGCGGGCCTCGCGTGTGGCATCATCAGGCCTGATAAGGTCTTCTTCGCTGATCATGCCGATCGGAGCTCCGTTTTGATCGACAACCGGCATAGCGGTGATTTGCTTGTCCAGCAGCAGCCGCGCGATTTCGCGGACAGCAGTATCCGGGCCCACTGTTACAACGTTAGCGCTCACGATATCGCGTGCTTTCATTAGCCGGAGCTTCCCTCTTTTGAAAGACGCATGTGCTTGATCTGGCGCGATAAGTTTCGGCCAGAGGGATGCTCTACTGGGTACAGGAGACGCCGAGGAGGTCGAAGGCCTTCTTGTGGATGGGTGTCGGCCGTGTGGTGATGGTGAAGGGAGCGTCCGGCGCAATGGCGGTGACGACAGTATTCCGGGTGATCGTCGCGAGGTCGGCGAGCAGGGTCTGGAAGCTGTGGACGGGGAGGCCGTCGTCGGTCCGGCCGGTGGTCTGCTTGGTGACGGCGGCGGGCGATCGCTCGGCCTTGGCGACAACGCTGGCGCGGAGGGCGTCTGCGGCTTGCTTGTCGGTGTCGTCGTAGAGCATGGACGCCAGACGCTGGCGCATGTGCCATTCCAGGTCGTATCCGAGCATACAGAGAAAGACGTGAGCGCGCACGCGGTCGGGGAGCCAGTGATAGACCGGCCTGACGTGCAGATCGACGGTCTTGATCGAGCGGATCGCGTACTCCACCCGGCTGAGGGATTTGTAGGCTCTGACCGTGGCGACGTCGTCGAGCGCGGCGGCCGGCAGGCTGGTGCGCACGGCGTAGAGGCCGTCGAGCGCCGCTTCAGCAGCGATCTCCGCGGTCCGGCGCGCGAAGGTGAAGGTCGTATCGGTGATCTCGAGGGCGAAGTGCTTGGCCATCTTGTGCCTGCCGATCACGGCGCCGACCGCAAGGCCGATCTCCGCCTTGCCCGTGAGCGGCTCGCGCTTGCGCCGCACCGCCGCCGCGATGCGCGCGAGATCGCGCGCGGTCGCGGCCAGCAGATCCTCGCGCTTGCGGGTGCGCTCGGCGGCGAGAGTGTGATTGCGGCAGACGATCAGGCGCTCGCCCGGGAAGTCAGGTGACGTGATGGCCGCCATGTCCCGGTCCCCGGCCTGCGCCGGGGCAGGCTTGAACAGCGACATCTGGAACACGCCGCCGTCGAGTAGCCCGCGGATCTGGGGGGCGCGCAACGCGGTGATCCAGTCGAGCCCGGCCGGCTTGATGTCCTCGGAGATCCTGGCTTCGGTGACCATGCCTCGGTCGCCGACCAGGACGACATGGTCCAAACCGAAGCGCTCTTTCAGCTTGGTGACCTGATTGCCAAGGGTCGCGGGGTCGCCGGTCGAGCCTTGGAAGACCTCAATGGCGACGGGGCAACCATCGGGCGCGCACAGCAAGCCATAAACGATCTGCAGCTTGCCCTTCTTGCCGTCGCGGTTGTAGCCGAACTGGGCGAGCGGGCAGCAGCGGCCTTCCATGTAGCTCGATGTCACGTCGTAGAGCACCAGCGTGCCGCCGGTGAGATGGCGCCGGGCCAGCGCCGTCTCGATATCCGTCTGGCGGACCGCCAGCCAGTCGAGGGCACCATAAAGTTCCTCCTCGTCGACCGGCCCCAGGCCGAGCTCGGCGCCGAGGCTGGAGGTGGCGGTCTCCGGCGAGAGCGCGCGCGACGCCGCGAGCTTCGAGCCGGGATCGAGGATCCGGCTGACGGCGAGCGCCAGGATGAGGTCCCGGCAGCGGTTGCCTGCGGGTCCGATAAGCCGATCGAGGCCGATCTTGCGCGCCGTGGCGAGCGCTGCGGCGACGGCGCCATGCGGCAGGGAGCGGACGATGCTGATCGCCGCCTGGTCGCGCGGGATGACTGTGCCGCCTTTCAACAGTGCCTTGAAGCCGGCGATATGCTCGCGCGGCCAGTCGGACAGGTTCAGAAGCGTGCGCTTCTTGACCCCGGCCTGCGCCGGGGCAGGACCTTGCCGCCCTCGCGGTAGCTCTCGCGCAGGAGGATGGCGGGCGGTGAGCCGCGGTTTGGGACGGCTTCGATGTACATGGGTGGATGATAAACCATACATCGCCAAATTACACTGAAAATATATCGGTCTACATGGCTACGTCTTGGCGAACCAAAATGGGATATTGCTGAAATATCAGTCACTTGATCAGTGGGAAAGAGGGAAGCTCCGATTAGCGTAGCTCCTCAGGCCGGGCATGCCCAGTTGCAGCCTCCCACAGCAGCATCTACTCAGTCCTCAGCCGGTATTCTTGAGGGCTTGGCGACCGATAATCTCGATTGTGAGTATTATACTACATCCCTTTAACTACAACCTGTCCGCTTTACCGGCAATGTTTCACTTGACGTTCCCATCCACAATCGCTAGATTCAGCATGATCAAGGAGATGGGTCATGCAAAGCCACCTTTCTGCCGCTCATTTTCACAACGAAGAAGCCGCCTACAAGTTCGCCGAGGCGCGGCTGTGGCCGAACGGACCCGTCTGCCCGCACTGCGGCGCAACCAAGGAACACGTCGGGAGACTGCGGGGGAAGACAAATCGCATCGGGCTCTATAAGTGCTACGCCTGCCGCAAGCCTTTCACCGTGAAGATTGGAACCGTCTTCGAGTCGAGCCACGTTCCAATGCGGGTTTGGCTGCAAGCCATCTATCTGTTCTGCTCCTCGAAGAAGGGTATCAGCACTCGCCAGCTTCAGCGCACCTTTAACTGCGGTCTGAAAACAGCATGGTTCCTCGGACATCGTGTCCGTGAGGCAATGCGTGATCTCGGCATCGCCGACACTGGCCCGCTCGGTGGCGCCAATCAGGTTGTTGAAAGCGATGAGACTTTCATCGGTGGCAAAGCCCGCAATCGGAAAAACTACATTCCACCCAAAGCCCCTGTGCTGGCTTTGGTCGAGCGCGATGGGCGTGTTCGCAGTTTCCATGTTCCCGATGTCACTGCACAAAGCTTGAAACCGATCATCGTCAAGAATGTGGATAAGGCCAGCTACCTGATGACCGACGAGAGTCCGGTCTATTGGCCGATTGGCTCGCAGTTCAGTGGGCACGGCACCGTCAACCACAGTGCTGAAGAATATGTTCGCGCCTATTTCTGGCATACCAACACGGTCGAAGGCTACTTCAGCATCCTCAAGCGCGGGATCTACGGTTGCTACTTCCACGTCAGTCGGGTGCATCTCCACCGCTACACCGCCGAGTTTGATTTCAGGCACAACAACCGGATCGCGCTCGGCATTGATGATCTGGAGCGAGCCGATCGCGCTCTTGTCGGGGCCAAGGGCAAGCGCCTTACCTATGCGACGCCTCGTAGCCGAGGGACAAGCGAGCCGCCGTTTTAAATCACGATTACGGCACCGTCCGAAGCACGAATGAGTGAAGACGCCAAAGCCGCTTGGCAGGAGCAAAAAGCCGTTTGGCGTAAGCAGTTTGCACAGCTTGGAGTAAACCAAGTTCGCGCACAGCTTCTCGAATGGAGCGGTTCGCTGCGCGTGGAGGCCAGTAACTGGCTCGCCGAAAAAGATCACGAATCGGCTCGCTTAATGGAAGCCTCTAGAGCCGAGCAACTTGAAATTGCCACCTCAGCCAAAGATGCTGCTTTTGAAGCTAATAGGTTGGCCGCAGAAGCCAACTCAATAGCGCGGGATGCGGCAGCTTCAGCTGCCTTAAGCGCGCTTGCGGCACGTACTAACAACATGATTGCCACGCTTGCGCTGATCGCTGCCGCGATCGCGATCGCAATCTCGATATTGGGTATATTCATAAAGCACTAATCCTGCGATATGCTCCACACATGCCTCGCAAACCCACGCCGCCACCCGACGACCCAGAGCAGTTCAAGCGGTTCATCGACATGGCGCGCGAGGTCGGGGCGGAGTATCCCAGCCCCGATTTCGAGCGCGTGTTTCGGAAGGTCGCGGAGCAGTCTAAGGAGAAGCCTCCTAAGCCTTCGGGTCGCCGTTCTCGTCCATCCGGTCGGCGAGTTTCATGACAAAGCCGCGAACTGCCGCAAAGACATGCTCAGCCTCTTTCTGGGTATATTTATTGGCTGGGTGCATCGTTGCATTGCGCCAGGGATTTTTGACGGCATCGAGCGAAGCATAGAGATCGTCAAAGATCACACCATCACCCGCCGCGCGGGCCGCAACGGTTGGCCATTTCGCGTTAATACCACCGCGTATTTGCTGTAAGATCTTGCCCCAACTACGATCCCCCGGGGTTGGATCTGGTATCCCTAGACAGTACGCGACAGCACGTACTGCAATTTCCATCAGCCGCATAAGGTGAAAGACAGATGCGGTTCCTCGTTCCAGCGCGAGACATTTTGCCGCCTCGTCCAACTCAAACGCACCACCGGACGCGAACTTCGTCTCAAAGGCAGTTCCGAACAGTGGCATACGGGGCTCGTAAAGTTCCCGCTCCTTGGTTGAGAGAAAAAGACAGGTCATAAGTTCGGAAAGACCACTCATCCTACGACGTAGGTCATCAACGCCACCCACGATCATTATCGGATCGGTTTCTCTCTCCAGAATCCCCAACAGCCGCTCGCAACCAAGTCGGCAATAGTCAAATTCAGACTCTTTTAGTTCTTGGATAAGAGGTTTTACATATGCAGCCATCTTTTCTTTTTGGTTGACGCTGAGACCGTTTGGGTAAAGCAGCTCACCCCGTCCCGCATGGAGCATGATCGTCCATTGTGAAAGAACGTCTTGCGCATTAAGCAACAGGTTCAGCTTCAGTTCGATCATCTCCCACAGGCTCCAAAGCCGGCGGGAATCCCACAGTGGATGTGACGCGCCAGCGAGAAGGTCTATCCCATCTCGCATCATATATCTTGTGGGTGGGGACGGCAAGTGAAACATTGCCGCTTTACCCCTCAGCAAGCCCCAGTTCGGGCAATTATGCACTTGACGTACCGCGCTGGAGTAGCTATGTAAATAGCAACTTAGAGGCGCGCGATGACCGTAGATCTCACCGATCCGATCTTTAACAATGAAGAAGCCGCCAGGGCACATTTTGAGAGGCTACGTTGGCCTGACGGGCCGGTTTGTCCACACTGCGGCGGCATCGATTGCGCAACCGAATTGCAAGGCAAGAGCACCCGCCCCGGCCTCTACAAGTGCAAGCAGTGTCAGAAGCCATTCACCGCGACAATCGGTACGGTCTATGAGCGCAGCCATATCCCGCTGCGCAAATGGCTATTGGCGACCTATTTGCTTTGCTCTAGCAAAAAGGGAATGTCAGCCCATCAGCTCTGGCGCACGCTTGGTTTCGGCTCCTACCGAACGGCATGGTTCATGGCGATGCGTATTCGCGAAGGAATGCGTGAAGCAAAGCTGCCTACCAGCATGGGCGGTGAAGGCAAATTCGTTGAAGCCGACGAGACCTATGTTGGCGGCAAAGCGCGGAACCGCGCGTTCAAAGAGTCGCCGCCAAAGGAAGCCGTTATGGCGCTGGTGGAGCGCAAAGGCCAAGTCCGCTCGTTCCATCTCCGCGTGGCCAATGTTACAGCCGAGACGGTGAAGCCGATAATCGCGGAAGTGCTCTCGACCGACTCCCATTTCCGCACAGACGAAAGCGGGATCTACTGGAAAATAGGAGAGACGTTCGCCAGTCACCGCACGGTAAACCATGCCGCCAGTGAGTACGTCCGCGGCGATGCTCACACAAACACTGTTGAAGGCTACTTCTCAATCTTCAAGCGCGGGATTTATGGCGTATATCATCACGTTAGCCAAGAGCACCTGAAGCGGTATCTCTGCGAATTCGATTTCCGCTACAACTACCGCATTGCGCTCGGTTTCGATGACGCCGCACGAGCCGAACTCGCGATCAAGGGCGTCGCTGGCAAGCGGTTGACGTATAGGTTACCTAGTGGATGGTCCGAATCAGCGAACCTCTAAATCTCGGCGCCGCGGACGATACGGTTAAGGCCCCACTCGGTATAACTACCACTAGACCGCGCAGAGGTTATTTGGTAATACGCAAGCGCGAGCACCCAACCCGCCTTGTGGAAGGGCGAGTTGGGTGCCGTGGCGATCCTTGTGGAAGGGATGCCGGGGCCGGTTCGGGACGCTTTAGCGCCCTTCCCCGACCTAGCTAGCCGCTAATAACAAGGCGACTTGTCGCATCGCGCGCTCCTTTCGTGAGGTTCCGATCCGCGGCTGCTCGGGAAAAGCTGGGCCGCGAATCGCTCGAAACGTAATAGGGCCACGGGGCGTCACCTCCGTGGCCCTTAGCCTGTCTGCCTGATCTGACGAACGGTATTACCTCCGTCTCGGCCAGCATCGCCGCCGACCCATCTCCACGTTTTAGTGTCGCCAATAGCTTCAAGCTGGCGCCGCTCGGTGAGGCTATCAATTATGCGTCGCAGCGTGGTGAATGGAATGTCCAAATTCTTATCTCGAAAAATAGCGTGTTGAACCTCAGTCGGCCCCACTGGACGCGGCGCGATCGACTTGAAGATATCGACGATCAATGATTCGCTGACGCTTCGCGGTATGCGCGGAGCGTATTCACCAGTCGGCGCGCCGATACGTCCCTTGGGAATGTGGGATTCCGACTGACGACGGCTTTTTGGTGGCTCTTCATCAAGCCTGAAAGACGAGAGAAAGTCGCGCAAGGCTTCCGCTAGCGCCGCGGCACCTTCAGCCCGGCCCTCACGTCGAGCATTGTCGATCGCTTCCTGCATAGATCGAAATAGATCGTCCGCCATCTCTCCGCCTCCGCCGTCACTCGGATGCACGCCGCCAACTTATATCGGAGGCAATGGGGGAGCACAAGAAGATTTGGCGGTAATGCGACTTGTGGCTGGCCGTGGACGTCGGACGGTTATGGCGGCGGCGGAAGTCCAGGCGGCTGGTGGTAGATGGCACCGACGGGACTAAGCGGCGGCGTGCTAATCCCAAATCCTACCTTGGTGAACGCGCCCCTTTGATGCGGGTCGCTGTTTTGGCTTCTGCGGAGGTTTGGCGCGCGGTTTAGGCGGAGTGTTTAGCATGCGCTTGATCACCTGATCGGCACGCCGGGCGGTCTCTTCCTTGCTGTAGCGATCGTCATCGTCTTTAGCTGACATGCCGCAAGATATAGACCGGAAGCGCGGTCGAGCCAATCGCCGCGCTCCGGTAGATTGGGATCTGGAGAGATCGCCGGCCTGTCGGTATTTTTCTAGGGTGATGGCGGAAGGTACGTCAAGTGCATAATTGCCCCAGTTCGCCACGGGGTCACTCTATCGGTTCCGATCAGCAGGACATGGTATTAGGTATTCCGATCGCCCCTGTTCTGTTCAGATTGCCGCAACATTCTCGGTGTCAGCTCCGAAATCCGGTTTGTTCCCGGGGGCACCGGGTGCATAGCACTATCGCAAAGGGTATGAACGCGTGGATCGCGGTTAGCGGCTCAGCCTATAACGTTAACGGCGATGAAACTCCGCTTTCGGTCATCGTAAGCGAACAGCTTGGCATAGCGGCCCCACGAGATGATGACGCGCAAGGTTCGTTCCGCCTCACGCCGGGGCATGTGATCCTCGAGTTCGGTCTCAAAGCGGGCACGCGGCGCGCGATGCGTCCCGCGCTCATCGAGAATGCGGCCAATGTGGGCGGCCAATGGCACAAACCGGATCAAATGTTCTCGGAACAGGCGTTTGCGGTCTTTGGTGCCGCTCTCAGCGAACACCCGTCCTGCGGCCGTTAGCTTGAGGTTCCCGTCGCCCAGCTCGGCGAATTCAAGAGTATGGAGCGCTTCGGCAATTGGAAATAAGTCATCGACCTCGAGATTATGCGATCGCGCGAGAGCAGCCAATTCGGCACGGCCCGAATACGGCGGCGCCGCCAAAGTCTCGGCGAGACCGCTGAGTTGATTGACAGAGGCGCGCGGCAGCGCCTGTGCCAATCCACCGTGAATCTGGCCTCGGGCGTGAGTAGACGCGATTGTGCGTGAGGTCAGAATGGCGTAAATCTCATCGACGATATTGCGGAACTCCATCTCCAATCGGTTGCGCGGGTGAGGCAGCGGCACCGTGATCTCTGCCGCAATACGGCCAGGACCGGACGCAAGCACCAGAACCCGGTCGCACATCAGCACAGCCTCTTCGATATTGTGGGTGACCAGCAGCACCGATTTGGTCGGCAACTGATGGGCTGTCCACAGATCGAGAAAATCGGTGCGCAATGTCTCTGCCGTCAGGACGTCGAGCGCGGAAAAGGGCTCGTCCATCAGCAGCACCAAAGGCTGGGTCACGATCGCCCGAGCAAAGCCGACCCGCTGCCGCATCCCGCCCGACAGTTCCCGCGGATAAGCCGACTGGAAGCCGTCGAGACCGATCAGGTCGATCGCCGCCTGCGCCCGGCGGCGCCCTTCATCACAGTTCAAACCGAGCGCGTCGAGCCCGGCTTCGACATTCTGCAATACGGTGAGCCAGGGGAACAAGGCAAACGTCTGGAACACGACGGCGATGCCTTCGGCGGGGCCAGTGAGCGGTTCCCCGCGGTACAACACCTCGCCGCCGGTCGGCTTGATCAGCCCCGCAGCAATCCGCAGCAAGGTCGATTTGCCCGAGCCGGAGCGCCCGAGGAGCCCGAGAATTTCACTTTCGCGCAATGCCACGTTGACGTCGCTCAAGACCGGAAACGGCTTGCCTGAGGGCCTGGCAAATGCCATCGAAAATTGCGCAGATCGATGACCGGCTCGCTGCTGCTGCCGGTCACGCGCATTCCCTCAATCGAGCCGGGTACGGCGTTCGGCGACGGCGTAGAGCGGACGCCACAATAGGCGGTTCGTGGCAATGACCAGGAACGACATGACCGCAATGCCGAGGGTTATCCGGGGATAATCGCCAGCCACCGTCATCTGGGCGATGTACGCGCCGAGACCACCGCCGCTGAGCTTGGTCGATCCCCAGCTGACCGCCTCCGCGACGATGCTCGCGTTCCAGGCGCCGCCCGACGCGGTGATGGCACCGGTGACAAAGTATGGAAAAATCCCCGGCAGCATGACGTCGCCCCACCAATGCCAGCCGGGAATCCGAAAACTCGCCGCTGCTTCCCGGAAATCGCTCGGAAACGCGCTGGCGCCGGCAATGACATTGAACAGAATGTACCATTGTGTGCCGAGGATCATCAGCGGGCTCAGCCAGATTTTCGATGGCAGGCCGAACCGGACAATCAGGAATACCACCGGCAGGAATACCACCGGCAGGAATACCACCGGCGGAAACAGCAGATTGGCCGGAAACGCCGCCAGGAACTGGGCGCGTGGTTGGATTTTCTCGGCGAGTTTTGGCCGCAGACTGACCGCCACACCGATCGGCACCCATACCATCGTTGCCAGCGCGATCAGGATTGCGACGCGCAATAAGGTCAACCCGCCATTGCTGATCACCACGATGACATCGTTCCAGGACAGCGCCTCTCGGGCAAAGCGCAACAGCGCCACAAACGCGTAAATAACGATCGCCAGGATTGTCGCATACCAGAGAAAATCAGCACCTCTGACGGCCGGGAACCGCGCCCGGAAGCGGCGGATATTCGCTGGGGGCGAAAGGCGGGCCCGGGTGATGATTTCGACGCCGGCCTTGAACGGCCCTCCGATCATGGCGACTGCGCGGCTGTGGCGAAACAGATCGAGCACCCAGCTTTGCGGTACCACTTGGGCGGCAGTTTGCTCGAAGCGGAACTTGTCGGCCCAGGCGACCAGCGGTCGAAACAGCAGGCGATCGTAAATCAGGATTGTGATGGTCATCGCCAGGATCGCCCATCCCACTGCTGCCAGATCCTGCACCTGGATGGCGCGGGCGACATAGGAGCCGACACCCGGCAAATTGATCTGCAGACTGCCGACGGTGATCGCTTCGGAAGCGACGACAAAAAACTAGCCGCCGGACATCGACATCATGGTGTTCCACAGCAAACCCGGGATCGCAAACGATACTTCGAGCCGCCAGAAGCGCTGCCAGCCGGAAAATCTGAAGCTGCGGCTCGCCTCGTCGAGATCGCGCGGTACGGTCCGCAGCGACTGATAAAAGCTGAACGCCATGTTCCAGGCTTGACTGGTGAAGATGGCGAAGATCGCCGCAAGTTCGGGCCCCAGCTCGTTGCCCGGGAACAATGATACGAAAAACACCACCGTAAACGACAAATAGCCGAGAATCGGCACCGATTGCAGGACATCGAGGAGCGGGATCAGCACCATCTCGGCGCGCCGGCTTTTGGCCGCCAATGTCGCGTAAGTAAATGTGAAAACCAGCGAGGCGACGAGCGCAGCGAGCATGCGCATCGTTGTCCTCAGCGCGTAATAGGGTAGCGCCGTGGGTGCCAGCGAAATCTCAGGCTGGCGCTCGACGGCAAATGGCGTGATCATCTCATGAGCGCCCGAGGCGACCAGCAGCAATAGCGCCAGCACCAAAATGACGGCGCACAAGTCGCGCCAATCGGGCACCCGCCGATACCAGCTACCCCCAGTCAACACCTCGGCGTGATGCTCCATACCTTTTCTAACCTGATATCCTTTGATCGTTGCGCAGGTAATTGGAGAAGCGAGCGGATGGCGTCGACAACGTTTCGATGGAAATTGCAGCCAGCAACAGAAAGGTCGGCGGGATCCGGCGGCCACGTAAAGCATTGGGTTGCCCCCAATGAGCAACGGAATGTAGTTCGATTAAGCGTCTCTTCCTTGCACTTTGGCTTCCCGTCGGGCGAAAATATCGGTTGCAGCGCACTCACGCATTGACCCAAATCAACTTTGTTCACAGGAACTGTAATCCGGCTTCCACGTAGGTGGCTCCTAACAGGTGGGTTTACAGGCCGCGCGAACGAGTGCCAGGAGTTGATCGACCACCGGCGGTTTTTCGAGTACGGCGAGCGCGCCGCCGCCCAGAGCGCGGTTGCGGGTAATGGGGCTAGGGCTCGCGCTAACAATGATGACGGGCAGTTTGTCGCCGCGGCGGCGCAGTTCTTCGAGAACTGCGAGGCCGCTCATTCCCGGCATTTGAAGGTCGAGCAGCAGACAATCACCATCGACCGGCCGGGCCGTGTCCAGGAATGGGCGACCAGCAGCAAACTCCCGCGCATCAAAGCCCTCGGCTTCCAGTAAAAGCCGCAGCAAGTCCCGCGTTGCATCATCGTCGTCGACGATAAAAATCATATGTCACTGGCCGCTCAATTTTGAGTTCAGTGTGGCGAAGCCGAGCCCTTCCAGCCTTGATCTACATCAACGGGCTCGATAAGTTCTAATCTGGTTTGCGCATGTGCCATAACCAGCAACAATTGCACATAAGTTGCAGAGACATCGACAATAGAGAAAAACTAAATTCGGATCTAATGGCGATGAGTGGATTTAGTTCTTTTGGGGGTGCGCCGCCCGACCTATTGGCGGCGATCGTCAACTCGTCGGAGGATGCGATTGTTAGCAAGACCCTCGACGGCATGGTCACCAGCTGGAACAAGGGTGCCGAGCGGATTTTCGGCTATACCGCAGCCAAGATGGTCGGCCACCCGATCTCGCTTTTGGCGGCATCGGGGATTGTCGATGAAATGCCGCGTATCCTCGACACGATCAGGCGCGGCGAACGGATCGAGCATTACGAGACCTTGCGACGGCGCAAGGACGGCCGGATCATTGATATCGCCCTGACCATCTCGCCGATCCGAGACGCGGCCGGGCGGATCGTCGGCGCTTCGAAGATCGCCCGCGACATCACCGATGCAAAACGCGCCGCTGCTGCGCTGATCGAAAGCGAGGCGTTGCTGCGCTCGATCCTCGATACGGTTCCGGACGGGATGGTGGTGATCGACGCGCGCGGCACCGTTCAATCCTTCAGCGCCGCTGCCGAACATATGTTCGGGTATAGCGCTGAGGAGGTTCTCGGCCGCAATGTCAGTATGCTGATGCCGTCGCCCTATCGCGAGAACCATGACGGCTATCTCGCCCGCTATCTTGCAACCGGCGAGCGACGGATCATCGGTTTTGGCCGGGTCGTGACCGGGCAGCGCAAAGACGGATCGGTATTTCCGCTAGAGCTTTCGGTCGGCGAAGCGCGCTCGGATGGACGCCGCCTCTTTACTGGCTTTGTGCGCGATCTGACCGAGCGGCAACAGACCCTCAACCGGTTGCAGGAACTGCAGACCGAGCTGTCGCACGTCTCGCGCCTGACCGAGATGGGCCAGATGGCGTCGGCGCTGGCCCACGAACTCAATCAACCGCTGACCGCGGCGATGAACTATTTCGAAGTCGGGCGCCGGCTATTGGCGCGCCTCGACAACAACATGGTCCAACGCGCTCTCGGCATCGTCGATCAGGCGGCAGGGCAGGTCGCGCGCGCCACCCAAATCATCCACGGGCTGCGTGATTTTGTCACAAAGGATGAAAGTGAGCAGCGGGTGCAGCCAGTTGATCAGCTGATAGGGGAGGCGAGCGCGCTCGCGCTGATCGGCGTCAGGGACATCGGGGTCAAAATCCAGCTGCGCATCGCTCCGCAGCTTCCGAAAGTGGTGGTCGACAAGATCCAGATACAGCAGGTCGTTGTCAACCTGATCAGAAACGCGGTCGAAGCGATGGCGCATTGCGAGCGGCGCGAGCTGATGGTAAGCGCCGTATTCGGCGCGGCGGGCGTCGTCGAGATCGCGGTCGCCGACACCGGCCCCGGCATTGCGCCAGAGATAGCCGAACGGCTATTCCAACCCTTTGTCACGACCAAAGCGCACGGCATGGGGGTGGGGCTATCGATCTGCCGCTCGATCGTCGAGGCGCACGGCGGGACGCTGCAAGCCGAGGCAAATCCCGAAGGCGGCACGATCTTTCGCTTTTCCCTCCCACCGGCGGCTGATTGACAGCTGCGTCCAGTCCGGAACTGGGCTGGCGAGTTTGCGCTGGATCAATGCGCTCATCGTTCACATAGCCGATGTTAGCTCGGAGTTTCGAGGAGAGCGACATGGCGTGGGATCCCGAATTGACGTTGTTTGCGGTCGGAGCCTCGCGCGACTACGGTATACGCGTAGCGCAGCATCTTGACCTGGCGCTCGGCGAACACGAAGAACGCACGTTTGAAGACGGCGAACACAAGATCCGGCCGCTTGTCGAGGTGCGCCGGCAGGACGTCTTTGTCATCCATTCGCTCTATGGGGGGTAGGTTCAGGATACGTGTAAAAAGTGGTCACAAGCCCCATCTGGTCATTTTTTTGCCAAGGGCCGCGCCTTCAGCCAGAGAAACAGGGGAATGCGGGACCAGCGTTGCATGTGATCCCACCCATCGCCGGCATCGGGAACGGGTTCGCGGAGGGACGTGATTGCGAGCCCCGCATCCTCCAAGGCAGTTGCGTAGGCTTCCAGCGGTATCGACCACCCGGCAAAACGCATCCGCAGGCCGTTGCGCTCTTCCGTGCCTTCAAAGCGCTTCCAGCCAAAATAAGAGTCTTGGATGACAAAGGGGGAAGTGGCTTCCGTAGTGGCGAAGCGCCCGCGATCGGAGAACGGATGCACAATTGAGATAACCAGCATTCCTGCGGGTCGCAGGACGCGTCTGATTTCTTTCAGGGTTGCCCGAACATCTTCGACATCCATCAGCACGTTGTAGGCCATGACGAGATCAAAGCGGGCGTCCTCGAACGGCAGATCGGTCCCCGACGCGATGACGTAGGCGTCAGCCGATTGCGCTTCCCTGGCCGCGTTCACCAATTCCCAGACAGGGTCTGCTGCCATGACGCTGTAGCCGCAGGCCTTCAACGCGCGCGAGACGCGACCTTCCCCACACCCCACCTCGAGCGCTTCGCCTTCGTCGCGGCCGACGAAAGCAATCAATGATGCTCGGTAAGCCCAGAACGCGTCGTGATTTGGCGCACGCGCCCATTCAATCCACTCGTTGGCGACACGGGACCAATGCTCGCGGTCGGCAGTTCTTGTCATCAGCGCCCCTCGGGCATGCAACGGGAAAGTGGTTACGAGGCTGGAGATGGCACGGCGCGCGCTCGTTTCGTGATCTCGCCGACGATGCCGCGACTGACGCGCCTTGCGATCATCTTCTGAATTTGCCGGATGCTGAGATCCGTCGACCTGGCGAGCCTCTCGATCTCTTCGATGACGCGCGCCGGCGTCGCGGGCCGCCCCAGATGCTTGCCCCGCGCCTCGGCCGCCCGCATGCCGGCGGTCACGCGTTCGCTGATGAGCGATGACTCCAGCTCGGCCATTGCGCCGATGATAGTGAACATCGCTCGGCCCATCGGGCTATCGGTATCGATCTGATCCTGCACGCTGACGAAGCGAATCCCGAGGTGGTCGAACTCCTCGAGTGCCGCCAGCAGATGCCGCGTGCTGCGGGCGAAGCGGTCGAATTTCCAGACCAGAACGCAGTCGATCTCGTGGATGCGGGCGGCCATCATCAGCGCGTTGAGCTGAGGTCGGCCCTCCTTGCGGCCCGAGACGGCGACATCGCAGTAGTCCCGCACGCTGTCGAGACCGGCGCGCGCGGCATAGCTGCGCAAGCCATCGTACTGCAGGTCCGGCTTTTGCTCGGCGGTCGAGACCCGCAAGTAGAGCGCGGTGCGGGTTCCGTGTCGCCGCGTAGTCGCTCTCTTGTGTCCAGAAAGGTTTTCCTTTGCGGACGCCAAACCGCTACCCCTTATCCCCTTCACGCCAAATCCTCTGTCCAGCCGCATCGGCGGACCCTTTTCCGGACATCCCATGACGGTCATCGATCGCACCGCTTACCCGCGTTCGGGTGCTCGGCTGACTCGGGAGGAACTGAATGCCCGATACGAGCTGACCGATGTGGATCTTGCCTTCGTCCGCGCGAACGCCCGCGGCGATGCGGGCCGGCTGCTGCTGGCGACGCTGCTGAAGACACGGCAAGACCTCGGCTGCTTTGCCGCGCCGGACGAGGTCCACGCCGATACCGTTGCGCATCTGGCCTTGCAGCTTGGATTGTCCGCTCGGTTGGGGGCGTCCGAGGAGGCACGCAGGACAAAATCGCTGTATCGTTATCAAGCGGCGGTTCGCGCTTACCTTTCTGTTGGGCCGTACGGCGCGGCAGCCGAGCGTCTGATCACCGAGATCACTCTCAAGGCCGCCGAAACTATGAGTGATCCTGCCGATCTCATCAATCGGGCGGTCGAGGCGTTGCAGGCGGCTGCCATCGACTTGCCCGCGTTCAGCACTCTCGATCGGCTGGTGAACCGGCTGCGCGCCAAGGTCCATGCGCGGATCTACGATCGGGTGGCGGCGCGTCTGACAGGCGACCACAAGGCGATGCTCGACGCCTTGCTGACCAGGCCGCCGAACAGCCCGACAACCAGCTTCAACCGCCTCAAGCAGAGCCCCGGGCCTGCGACCCCGAAAACGATCGGGCTTTGGATCGAACGGCTCGACTGGCTGACCGGCCTGATTGATCCGGATCCGCTTCTGGATGACATCGTTCATACCAAGCTGCGCCAATTCGCTGCCGAGGCTGCGGCGTTGGAAGTGAGCGATCTCCTCGATATTTCCCAACCGGGCAGGCGGCACACGCTGTTGCTCAGCCTGCTGCGGCAGGCGCGCATGCGCTGTCGCGACGAGCTGATCGAGAATGATGCTGCGCCGCATCCGGCGAACGCAGGCCGCAGCCAAGGAGCAACTGGAGGCTCTCCACGATCGGCACCGGGACATCGAGGAAACCCTGATCGGCATCTTCGGCCAGGTGCTCGAGACCGCACAAGCGCAGGAGACCGACACCGAGTTCGGGCGCCAGGTCAGGAGGCTCCTCTCCGAGCGCGGCGGCGTCGAGGCTCTGACCGAGCAGTGCGAGACCGTGTCTGCCTGGCATCGCGATAACGACCTGCCGCTGCTTTGGCCGATCCACGCCCGGCACCGAAGCCTTCTGTTCCGGCTGCTCGACTTGCTGGATATCCGCTCGGCGACCCAGGACACCAGCCTGCTGCAGGCCCTGACGATCGTGAGCAGGCTCCGCCACGCGCGGCGCCATGAGGTGCTGGACGAGGTCGATGTCGGTTTTGCCTCTCAGCGCCGGCAGAATTTTGTCGTCAAACGTCGGCCGGAACCTGTTGTTCTCGATCGGCGTGCGCTCGAAGTCTGCATCTTCGTCCACTTGGCTGATGCCTTGCAAACTGGCGATCTCTATGTGATGGGCGCGGAGAATTTCGCCGATTACCGGACCCAACTCCTCCCTTGGCCGGAATGCGAGAAGCGGCTGCCTGCCTATTGCGCGGCGCTCGGCATACCCGAACGCGGCGAGGACTTCGCCGCTGCGCTGAAGGAGGAGCTGACGGCGGTTGCCGCCGAGGTCGATGCCGCGTTTCCGACCAACACCGAGTTGAGCATCGACACGGATGGAACGCTTCACCTGAAGCAGCTGGCACGAGGGGATCAGCCCGAGGGGCTGGCGGCGTTCGAGCAGGAAGTCCGCGCCCGGATGCCGGAACGCCACCTCCTCGACATCCTCAAATATGCCGAACACTGGGCCCGCTATACCCGGCACTTCGGACCGCCCTCCGGCTCCGATCCGAAGCTCGCCCGGGCCGTCCAGCGCTATCTGTTCACGGTGTTCGGCTATGGCTGCAATCTCGGCCCCAGCCAGACCGCCCGTCATGCCCCCGAGATCGCCACGGCGCAGGCGCTGCGTCGGATCAATGCCCAGCACATCAACGCCGAGAAGTTGGAGGCGGCGATGATCGACGTGATCGGGCAGTATGTCCGCTTCTCTCTGCCGCGGCATTGGGCAGCGGCCACGCGGCGATCGCCGATGGCACGCACGTCAAGCTCCGCGAAAACAATCTTCTCGGGTCCCGGCATATCCGCTATGGCGGCTACGATGGCATCGCCTACCACCACATCGCCGACAGCTACATTGCCCTGTTCACCAGCTTCATTCCTTGCGGCGTCTGGGAAGCCGTCCACATCCTGGATGCGCTGCTGAAGAACCGCTCGGCGATCCAGCCCGACACACTTCACGCCGATACTCAAGGCCAAAGCGAGCCTGTCTTCGGGTTATGCCGATTTCTCAGCGTCAAGCTGATGCCGCGGATGCGGGGCCTGAGCGACGCCATCTTCTATCGCCCCGCAAAGTCGATCCGGTATCGGCACATCGACGCGCTGTTCGCCGGGGAGATCGACTGGGATCTGATCGCCACGCACACGCGGGATATGATCCAGGTGGTGCTGTCAATCCAGGCCGGGCGGGTCATGCCGTCGATGCTGCTGCGGAAGCTCGGCACCTACAACCGCCGAAGCCTGCTCTATCGTGCATTCCGCGAACTCGGCCGCGTCGAGCGCACCCTGTTCCTGCTGCGCTTCATCTCCAGCGCCGAGATCCGCCGCACGATCCGCGCCGAAACCACCAAGATCGGAGCCTATAACGACTTTCTCGACTGGATCTCCTTCGGCGGGCCGGTGATCAAGAGCGGAGATCCGGTGGAGCAGGAGAAGCAGCTCAAATACGCCAGTCTCGTCGCCAACACGATCATGCTGTCCAATGTCGCCGATATGACCGAAGCTCTGTCATCCATGGCCCAGGACGGACATCGCATTACTCCCGGGCTGGTTGCTTGCCTCAGCCCCTATATGCGCGAACACATCCGCCGTTTTGGCCAGTATGTCCTCGATATGGAGGAGATGCCCCGCCCTCTCAATCCGCAGCCGCTCCCGTTCGAGCCGGCCTTGTGACCACTTTTTACACTTATCCTGAACCTACCCCAGCCCCGGCAGTCGCGCTCGACGTGATCATCGCTGTCGGAGCGGAGCCGTCACCGCTTCCGTTTCACGTCGTTCGCGGCGCAACCCCGCCGACCATCGCACGGGGTAGTCCCGGCCGATGGCTGACCCACCCCGAAGCCGTATCGGAGTTAGGGCTATGATTGACCTGCTCGATGAATGCCATCGGCTGCTAAGCGGCTTGGACATCCCGACCAGCTTCATCGAGGCCCCACACGCAAAGGCCCTCGCCTTCGAGGGTGTGACCGTACTCGGGTTCATCATCGCCTATGCCAGCCCCGCTGTCTTACTAGAGCATTGGCGTGCCAACGACGCGGCTTTAATTTCAGAATTCCAGCTCAGCTTACGGCGGGCGCAAGCTAAAGCGTGGAACGCCTATTCCGTGTTTATCGCGGCTGATCCTGCCAACTATGGGGAAGCGGTGGCCCTCAATGCGATCGAGGAGGACCTGACCGGTACCCGCAAAGTCGCGCGCGCCGGAATCGGTGACATTGAACAATTGCGCACCGCCCTGCTGCCGTTCTTGCCGATCCAGCATGCCCCCAGCCTGGAGCCAGTCGATATGCCAGCGGAGATAAGATTGAGGACCTCGGAGCTTCCTGTGCGTGCCGTGGAAGCATTTCTTTCCGAGGCACAGGAACCCCTGGTCATTCAGGTGCTGGAGGAAGAGCCGTGAAACTCGCGTATGTCGACCTGTGCGGCTTCCGCGGCTACCACGAGCCGCTCCGTATCGATTTCTCCGATGGCTTTACCGTCATGGACGGGCGCAATGGGGTCGGCAAGAGCACGATCTTTGACGCTGTTGAGTTCGGACTCACCGGTACGATCACCAAGTACGGCGACGCAACTGCGGATCGAGAGACTATTGCCGATTACATCTGGTGGATCCGAGAGGGACCGCCGCCTGCGGCGCGGTACGTTGAAGTCGGTTTTCGGGACAGTGAGGACGTCCTGGCCATCCGGCGGACGCAACTCTCGGAGGCTGATCCAAGCACCATGGACGCGGTGATGCGGCGTCTGTGCAACCCGGACACCGCGCCGCAATCCCCCTCGGCCAGCTCTGCGCCGCGTCGATCATCCGCGATGAGCATATCACGTCCCTTAGCCTCGATATGAAAGAGGGAGACCGATACGCTCTTCTTTGTGATGCCATCGGGGCGACCGACGCTGAGGCGTGGATCGACAGAGGCTCCAAGCTGGCAAGTGCGGCAAGAAGGCGCCTTCAGGCCGCCGAGAGGGAGGTCCAGGACGCCGCCAGACAGGTGGCAGCCGCATCGCGGCGAGTAGATGAGCTCCGCGCCGGCTTAGTGGAGGAAGGCACCGTCGCAGGCGTGGCAGCCCGGCTGCAGACGTTCATTGGCCGTAGTTTGCCTCCCGATCAGCTCGCGGAACCCGCCCGGATCGCGATCGGAGAACGGTCGCGTCAACTTGAGGACCTAACCTCGCTCAAGAACGCGTGGGGCCGTGTTGCTGACGGAGACGCCAAGCTCGTGGAGCTCCGGTCAGCCGTGCGCGATGCCGAGAATGTCAGATTCCAAGCGGCAGCTGCCCTTGCGGCTCTAGAGGAGAAGGTCGAGCCGGAGCCAAGTTCGGGAAGTGTCGCCAAGCAGGCCCGGGACCTGGATGCACTTGTCGCGCTTGGGCAAAATATAGGCCTGCATGACGGGCACTGCCCCTTGTGCGCGAGCAACATCACACACGCCGAATTCGAGAACGGGTTGGCGACAGCTGCGGCATATGCGAAGCAGCTGGACGAGCGAGCCGTCGAGTTGGCGTCGCGCGAGCGCGCCAGGCAAATAGCGCGCAACGCCTTGGAAGCAGCGGAGGAGGAGGTTGCACGACAGCAAAAGAACCTTAGCGATTTCGAGGCGACCGTAACGAACTTTCGCCGACGCCTCGCCGCCGCAGGTTTACCCGGGAATGCTGATTCAGCAGTGATATCCGAACGCCAGCTCGCTCTCTCCGCCGAGATGAACGCCGCTCGTGAAGCTCTCCGTATCATCGAGACCCTGAGTGTTAATGACGCCCTGGCCAGGGGGCTGCGAGAGGAAAGCGAAGCAAAAGACGCCCACTCGCGCGCCGAAAGAAAGCTGGGGCTGGCTCGACGCGCAGACACCAGAGCGCAGGCGCTGCACGATGCTGCGCGGCGCGCGGCCGGCGAAACGCTGAACCGACGGCTGGAACGCATCTTGCCATTGATGTCCGAGTTATACCGGCGCCTCCGGCCGCATCCGATCTGGGGGGATATCGAATACAAGATTCGAGGCGATGTGAGACGCTTCCTGAAGCTGCAAGTCGGCAACGACCTGAACCCGCAATTCATCTTCTCCAGCGGCCAGCGGCGTGCCACGGGGCTCGCGTTCTTGTTGTCGGTGAATCTTTCGCTCGCCTGGAGCAATTGGCGAACAATCCTTCTCGATGATCCGGTTCAGCACGTCGACGATTTCCGACGCATCCAGCTAGCCGAGGTGATGGCCCAGCTGCTCGCCGGTGGAAGGCAGATCATCTGCGCGGTGGAGGATTCCGCTCTTGCCGACCTGCTATGCCGACGGCTCCCCATCAATCGTTCGGGTGACGGAAAACGGGTAACACTCGGCCCCGCTCCCGACGGTTCTCTTACAAAGTTGCAGGAGTACGATGTACCGCCCTTACCGCAGAACAGCCTGGTGACGGGTCCGCAACAACTCGCAGTATAGCGACAGTGCAGGCTGGGGCGCGCCTGGCCGCAATCCCGGCCGAGCGCGGTACATGCCTGATCATTGCATATGCGGCATAAAGAAGGCCGCCGGCGAATGGCCGCTAAGGGACATGAAGACCAATTCCCGCCGCCAAGGCTGAGCGGCCGTTGTGGGGTTTAAAAGCGGTCCTTGCTCCGGATGATTAGAGCCATGTAGGCTTTCGGGCCAAACTCCCTAACCATCCAATACGGTTAGATCCAACTCGGCCAATTTCTTTGGTTAATTGAGTTGCGTCGGGGATGATTGCTGATCTCAAGGCGAATTTCAAAAAAAAGCCGGCTTAAATGATAAGGAGTGCGCGCAAATGGCCGAACGAGGTTCGGCATCCGGCGGCGTTGTTGAACAGGTCGCGCGCATTGTCGGCAGCTACGTGCGGTATCACCAGATCGAACCGGGCCAGCTCGTGCACTTGATCGGCGAGGTGCACCGAGCCCTTAGCAGCCTTGGGCAAAGTGCCCCATCCGTGCCGGAGCTGCGCCATCCGGCGGTGCCGATCCGGCAATCGGTGCGCCCCGAGTATGTGGTGTGCCTCGAGTGCGGGTTTCGCTCCAGAATGTTGCGCCGACATCTGCGGATACAGCACGGGCTCGCCGTCAACGAATATCGTGCCCGCTGGAATCTGCGATCCGATCATCCGGTGACCGCACCGGCCTATTCGCAGCGCCGATCGGAAATGGCGAAAGAGCGCGGGTTCGGCCGCCGGCCTGTTCTGGTTGAGCCGCCACCCCCGCCGCCGCGACGGCGGCGTCGCCGACCGCTAACCACCACGTAGCCAGGATGGGTTTACGCCGGCCACATCTGTCATTTTGAAAATTAAGTAGCGTAAAGTTTTGAGAGCATATAGGCCAATTGCGAGGCGCTGATCGCGACCGTCCCGTCGGCCGGCGACGGCCAGATGAAGCGGCCGCGCAACCGCCAAACGAAGGAATTGCCGTCCTTTAACGTTACGATCACCGTCGGCGGATCTGCGTTTAATCAAAATCGTCTGGCATGACGGTATCGGCATGTCGCTTTATGCCCTGCACGCGAGAGTCATTTGACCACTCTGGGCTGACGCTTAACGGGTAGTATCGGGTAAGCCGAGCGCGAGGCCGAATGGTGCCGTCCGGGGTGTGGTTGGAATTGAAGGTGGCGTAGTCTCCGGGGTCTGAAATCCAAACAAACCCGGCGTTTGCGCGCCGGTGGAGACCACGCCATGAGCGACAATAGCACGAAGACGGCATCCCTTCAGCCGGGAGCCGAGACGGCGCTTTATCTTTTCGACGACTGGTTTGACCCGATTGAAGCCGGCCTGCGCGACCGGGTGCGCGAGTTCATCCAAGAGATGATCGAGGGCGAACTGGAGGAAGCACTCTCACGCCCCCGTTACGCTCGCCGCCCGACGCCGCCAGCGGAGAATGCCGGCGGCCCGAGCGGCATTTCTGGCCACCGGCACGGCCATCGCTCGCGGTCGCTGACAGGGACTTTTGGTCGGGTCGACATCGCGGTGCCGCGTGCCCGGCTCAACACGGCGGACGGCAAGACAGTCGAGTGGAAGAGCAAGGCGCTGCGGGCTTACCAGCGGCGAACCAAGCAGGCCGATGCGCTGATCGCGGGCAGCTACCTTGCTGGGACCAACACGCGTCGGGTGCGCCGGGCGCTCGCAGCGGTGTTTGGCGGCGCGGTCAGCAAGGATACGGTGAGCCGGGTGTGGCGCAAGGTGAAGGGCGATTGGGATGGCTGGAAGGCCCGCTCGCTCACCGAGGAACCGATCGTCCGCTTGATCCTGGACGGCACGGTGGTTCGGGTCCGGCTCGACCGGAAGGCTACCTCGATCGCCCTCCTGGTCGTCCTCGGCGTGCGCGAGGACGGCCAGCCCTTCGACAGGCTCAGGAGTGCTGTTGGCCGTCAAGAACATGGGCGGCGAGACCAGCCAGGCGTGGCGCGCCGTTCTCGACGATCTCGTCAAACGCGGCCTGCGCAAGCCGCAGTTCTTGATTGTCGACGGCGGCACCGGGCTGGAGCAGGCGCTGGCCACCCTGTGGGGCGACGTGCCGACCCAACGCTGCACCGTCCACAAGCACCGCAATCTGCTCGCCCACGCGCCGCCACGGCTGCATGAGGAAGTCTCAGCCGACAACACCGATATGATCTACGCGACCTCACCCACCGAGATCGAGCAGCGCCGGCGGGCCTTCATCCGCAAATGGCGGCTCAACTGCAAGGCGGTGGCCGACAGCCTCGAGGAAGCCGGGGACCGGCTCTTCACCTTCACCCGACTGTCGCCCAGCCAATGGAAAAGCGCGCGCACCACCAACGCGATCGAAAGGCTCCACGAGGAGTTCAAGCGTCGGATCAAAACCCAAACCGTGCTGCCCTCCGCCGAGACCGCCGCCATGTTGTTCTGGGCCTTGCTCGCCGCCGGTCAGATCGTCATGCGACGCGTCGATGGATGGCAGACCCTCAGCCAGGACCTCGCCGATAACCCGATTGACCTCGCTGCCTGATCCAATATCCTCATCCAACCGAAGGCCACGCCAACAAATTCCAACCGAATTCGCGACGGCACCGGCCGAGGTTGTGTCGCGAAGACTGTTGAAATTCGTGAGCGGCGCCTCCGGCGTGATGACGGTATCGGATCAGGCCGCGAGGTCAATCGCGGTGGCGGCGATTGGCTGACCGAGGCTGTGCCAGCCATCCACCTTGCGCATCGTGATCTGGCCCGAGGCGAGCAGTGCCCAGAACAGCATGGCGGCGGTCTCGGCCGAGGGGAGCCCCGTCGGCGTCTTGATGCGCCGCTTGAATTCCTTATGCAGCCGCTTGATCGCATTCGTCGTTCGCGCCGATTTCCATTGGCTCGGCGGCAGCCTGACAAAAGCACACAGCCGGTCACCAGCCTCTTCCAGGCTGTCAGCCACGGCCTGGCATTTCCGCCGCCACTTGCGTATGAATGCCCGGCGGCGGCCCTCGATCTGCGGCGGCGTCTCGGCATAGATCATGTCGGTGTCGTCGGCCGAAATCTTCTCGTGGAGTTTCTCTGGGGCATGGGCCAGCAGGTTCCGGTGCTTGGGGACGGTGCAGCGCTGCGCCGGCACGGTCGGCCACAGGGCGGCCAGCGCTTTTTCGAGGCCGGCCGCGCCGTCAATGATCAGAAATTCGGGGGTGCACAGCCCGCGCGCGAGCAGATCATCGAGCCGCCCGCGCCACGCCGCCTCGCTCTCCCCCCTGTTGCGCACCGCCAGGAGCACCTTCTATCCGTCACGGCGGACGCCAAGGACCACCAGCAGAGAGATCGGCGTCACCTTTCCGGTCGTCGAGCCAGATCTTCACCACCGTGCCGTCTAGGATCAGCCGGACGATGTCCTCGCCCTGCAGGTCACGCCGGCTCCAGGCTTGCCAATCCACCTTGAGCTTGCGCCAGGCACGGCTGACCACGTCCTTGCCGACCGCGCCGCGGAACCGGGCCGCGAGCGCCCGCTGCACCCGCCGCGTATTGGTGTCGGAGAGGTCGGCCGCGGCGATCAGCGCTTCCACGTGCCGCGGGCGGCAGCCATAGCGGGGCACCACTGTGCTGCGCCATTCCTGCGTCATGCCGCCGATTGCCGTCCGGCGGGCCCGCGGCCCGCTGACCATGACAGGCCCGAACGAGCCGCTGCCGCTCCCGCTTGCCATGGCGGTGCCCTTTGCTCAGCCCGCGCTGGGAGCGGCCCCGTCCCAGCGCCACCGCCGCTTCCAGCATCGCCGCGATGAAGCCGCGAAGCCGCGCCCGAAGCCCCGCTTCGATCGGGTCGAACCAGCCCTCACCGGCAACCAGAGCCTGCGGCGAAGCCGCTGCCGTGCTATTCATTTCCATGGCGTCGTCTCCTCCCGGCGCGTCACCGCCGGGCTTGTGATTGCTCAGCTCAACCGGAGACTACGCCGCCCACAATTCCAACCACATCCGCGACGGCACCCAATGTAAAAGATGGGAATGATACCCCCGAATCGATTAAATTCTGAGAGTCCTAACTTTAGATACATGTGAGGAATCTGGTGTAGAAGGGCATGGTTCGCCATAGAAAGGGGGAGCCATGGGCGGGATTGTCTGCAAGCGCTGTCAAGGGACGGATTACGTCAAGAGGGGAACGGTTCGCAATCTGCAACGCTACCAATGCAAGGCCTGCGGATGCAATTTCACGAACACGCCGCCGCGTGGCAAGCCGCCGGGAATGAAGGCTCTGGCGCTGATGCTTTATGCCATGGGCATTATGAGCTTTTGCAGCATCGCTCGCCTTCTCGGGGTCAGCGATGTCGCGGTCCTTAAGTGGGTTCGTAACGAAGCCCGGCGGCTGCCCGAACCGGCCGTGACAGCCGAGACCGTCATTATCACGCTCGACGAGATGTGGCATTTTCTCAAAAAAAGACTGAAAAACTCTGGATTTGGCGAGCGTATGACCCTGTCCGTCGGCGCACCGTCGCCTGGGTGCTTGGTGGCCGTGATGATGCCGCCCCCGCCTTCGCGGGGGCAGGCTCTGTCAAAAGCTCCTCGATAAAGTCGGGATCCAGGGCAAACCCTTCCTAACCGACGATTGGGAAGGCTTTCACCGCCTCATTCCGCAGGATCAACTCTTCACCGGTAAAGACCTGACGTTCTCCATCGAGCAGGACAACAGCAACATTCGTCACTTCGTCGCCCGCTTTCGCCGTCGTACCAAGGTCGTTTCCAAAGCCGTGGAGATGGTCGATCTGTCCCTGCGCATCTATCATCACTTCCACGACAATCCGTGCAACTTCGCCGCCCTCGTCGCCACCTTCCTATGTATCTTCAGTTAGGATTCTCTAAATTCTAAAGAAGGTGCTCTACGCAGCGTAAGGAACAACAAGCGGGGGATTATGCCGGCGTCTCAAGCCGGACTGACGCGGCGAGCGTACTGCACCAGCTCAATTCTTGGTTCGAGCATTATAATAATATTCATCCGCACAAGGCACTCGGCTATCGTTCGCCGCGCGAATTCAGGGACAGAGGGTGGAGAAGGCGACCGCAAATCGGTCGGCGCTAGGCGTCGACCGTATGAAGGCCCCCCTGTCCACGGGGCGATCAAGTCAAGCCCGCCACCCGCGCACAGCGGAAACACGCAGCGTTTGGCTTGACGCGAGCACAGCCGTGGACCACCCCCAACAACTATTCCTGTCCGGTTATGCAGGGGCAACTCCAATTTTACCCAATCTCCTGGTGATAAGTGCGCGCAACCGAGGAAATGCCCGTTCAATAATCCTGGAAAAAACGAGGTATTGCCGCATCCCTCTCGGTCCAAGCGTCAGCAGTGAGACAAAAGCTTTAAATAAAAAATTGTATTGCCCGCCTAGCGCCGCGGCAAGAGCGGTGTTGACATTGATCGACACGCGCGCGACTGGAAAAATTTTATTTTGTGCAATAAAATCGAGTTTTATCAAATGACGATCAACGATCATCTCGTGCTGCCGTCGAAAATCCGAGATGTTTCTGCTCCCCAGTACAGTGATAGAGCTGTTGTGAATTCTATAAGATGTTAAGGGGATCGAATGGTAATATATATTACCCAGGCTGGCAATCTTCAAATATAGGTCCCAATCTGGTGCGTACCATAATAGATTATCCATACCGCCAACGCTAAGATACGCATCACGCCGAATCGTAGGGGTCGGACTGGCGATAAAATTTTGCACAAGTAGCCGTTTAATAAAGACCTTCGCCGAAACTGGCGACTGGGTGGCGGGCAATGGACAGCGCCACACCCCCAATCGTTTTCCGGTTTCGTCTATGATGTAGCAAGGATGCAGATGCATGACGGCATCCGGCTCAACGGCAATCCATTTCTTCAGCTCAGCACTTCGGTTTGCCAGCCAAAGATCGTCGTCGTGCAGAATACAAATTTGATCAGCCTGCGCCTGCTCCACACCAAAATTGATCTTTGCCGTCTGGGACTGGAGTTCGAGACGCCGTTCGGCTCGAATATTCAGTTTGCTCGAAAAAGTGTTTATTATCCGCCAGCAAGCATCGCCCGTGCTCGCATCGATGGCGATCACTTCGATGCCTTCATCGTGCTGATTGACTAGCGATTGAAGTGCATCGCCGAGCCAGCGTTCTCTGTTATGGGAGATAACAACTACCGAGAGCCAGGGTTTCTCCATTGCCAGGAACCTATGGAAAATATGCAATGATAACCGCCGTGGTCGATCTGATTTGGGGTTCCGTCCGACAGCCTCCCCTGTAAGAGCCGATTAGGGAAGTTTGAATCTATTCCGAGTGTCTTGCGAGCCTGCGCAGCATAGAGTCGGATCATGGCGAGGCGGATGAAGGCGGCGGAGCGGGCATGACGCTCGAAGTCGCGAGCCAATCGGCGGTTGCGGCTAATCCAGCCGAGGGTAGGCTCGACAATCCATCGCTTCGGCAACACGACGAAGCGGTGTCGGTCACAGCGGCGGGTGATCTGCAACATCCGCCACCTCGTCCGCTGCATCGCCGCGCCCATCTTCGGGCCTTGGTATCCGGCGTCGCCAATCACGCTTCGAGAACGGGAAACAACCGACACACCTGCCGCAGCCGCGGCTCCGCACCGTCACGGTCCTGCACATTGGCCGGATGGACGATCATGCCAAGCCGCAGGCCGAGCGTGTCGGTCAGGATGTAGCGCTTGCGCCAACCGTCTTCTTCCCCGCATCGTAGCCAGATGGGTCAAGCGTAGTCCCCCTGTTGTGCCGCCTTCGTCGTCTGACGATCGATGATCGCAGTCGTCGGGTTGGGCGTGCGCCCGACGCGTTCGCACTCAGCGACGTAGAGCGTTCGATGGTACCATCCCATTGCCAAAGCGGGAAGTCGTCCCAGACCGTGCGTTTCGGCGGCAGGTCCTTCGGCAGCGCCTGCCCTTGGCAGCCGGTCGAGAGCACGTCGAAGATCGCGTTCAGCACCGCGCGCAAGGTCACCGTCCGCGGTCGGCCGCCGCGCTTGGTAGGCCGCATCATAGGTGACACCAGCGCCCATTCAGCGTCCGCCAGATCGCTCGGGTAGCGCAGGCCCGGTCAATTCGCCGCCCGCCGTTGCTCCGCCGTCCGTGCCATCCACTCCCCCGCGAAGCCTTGCCCGCGCGGGAGCCAATCACATCCGATGCCAGAGACTCAACTTCTTTCTGGATAGGCTCTAACAAATCCGGAATAATGGTCGCGCGACAAGCAGCGATGGCAATAGTTCTGGAAGCCAGCAATCCCTGGCGAACTACTTGTGCTAGACGCCCGATATAGCCACGCTCAGAGCATATCGTGCGTATAGTGGCAGATTACTGTTCATCGCTACAGGGCTCATCAGCCTCAGCCTGCGCTCGAATGAGCGTCAAATCGACCGACGGAGACCACCGCAGTATCGCTGCTGCGCAAGCATTTGACAACGCGTAGTGACCCACTATTAATTGCCATCTCGCATCGAAGCCGGATAAAGGCCATCCCGCTTACCATCGACCTTCAGCAAGCAATGGGCTAATATCATCCTGAAAACACGCCGATTTTCAGGACAAAACGATGCCTCGCAACCGCGTGCAGCACCAGAAGGGCCTCTCGGATGATGGGTTCGAACAGCGCTATCCAGACGAGGAGGCATGCCGCAAGGCGTGGTTTGCCTGGCGCTGGCCGGAGGGCTTCAGGTGTCCGCGGTGCGCAGGGACAGCGTATTGTGAGATCCAGGGCCGTCAACTGCTGCAGTGCCGGCGGTGCCGGTATCAGACATCGCTGATCGCCGGGACAATCCTGCAGGGCACCAAGCTGCCGATGCGGGTGTGGTTTCGCGCCATGCATCTGCTCGCCCAGGGCAAGAAGGGCCTGTCCAACATCGAGTTGGGACGACGGCTTGGGATCTCGACCAACGCGGCGTGGCGGCTTCAGCACAAGCTGATGCAGGCCATGCTCGAGCGCGACCGGCGGTACAAGCTCGGCGCCGCCGGCCCGCGGATCGAGATCGACAACGCTTACATCGGCGGCGAGCGCACCGGCGAGGGGTCCGGGCGCGGCCGCCGCGGCCACACCCCTTTTATCGTCGCGATCGAGACCACCGATGAGGGTCGGCCGCTACACGCGCGCTTGCAGGTGGTGCGTGGCTTCCGAGCCGGTGAAACCAAACGCTTGTGCGCCCGGATCGCCGCCGGAACAACCGTCGTCAGCGACGGCGGCCAGTGGTTTCGCTGCATCGCCGAACAGCCGGGTCTCGTCCATGAGCGCCATGTCACCGGCTCCGATCGCAAGGCGGCGCGCCACCCTGCCTTTCGCTGGGCGAACACAGTGCTGGCCAACGTCAAGAACAGCCTCCTGGCCACCCACCGCGTGGTCAGCGCCAAGCATCTGCCGCGCTATCTCGGCGCCTTTGCTTGGCGCTTCAACCGCCGCTTCGTCTTGAAAACGATCCACGAGCGGCTCGCCATCGCCGCAGCGACCACTCCGCCGATGCCCTACCACCTCCTCAAATTGGCTGAGGCTCGATGGTAAACGGGAAGGCCATAATCAGAATTCTCGTCGCCAGCGTTCGGCTTCTCGTCACAGTCGCACTGTTATGGATTCTGGTGACGCGGGTCGATCTCGGCCGGGCCGTCGAGATCATCGGCCACGCCTCCGTGCCGCTCTTGGGGGCGATGCTCGGCGCCGTATTGCTGGCCAATTTACTTGTGGCCTTCCGCTGGCACGTGATCCTTACCGCCGAGACGAAATCGCCAGGCCCTCGTACCTTGTTGAAGATCGTGTTTGTCGGTGTCTTCTTTAATCAGGTCCTGCCGACCGGTGTCGGCGGCGATGCCGTTCGCGCCTGGCGTTGCAGCAGGGTCGGTATCGGCTTGGGCGCCGCGATTAGGAGTATTCTGCTGGATCGCGCCTGCGGCTACCTGGTGCTGCTCGTCCTTTATGTGTTGGGCCTGCCGAGTTTGTTGAAAATTCTGCCGAACCCGCAGGAACGCGGCACCGTACTCGCCGTGCTCGTCATCGGTCTGCTCGGGCTGATGGCGCTTGTTTCACTGGATCGCCTGCCCCGGCCAATTCTGCGTCTTCGCCTGATGACCCCATTTGCCGAACTGTCGCGAGCCAGCCGGCGCCTGTTTACGGACCCCGGACGGTGCGGCGCCGTTCTTGGCTTCTCTATCGTCACGATCGCCCTCTCCGTCCTTGCCCTCAAGTTTGTCGGGGATGCTGTCGGCAGCCCACTCCCGCTCGGCAGCTGGATCATGATCGTGCCGCCGGTGACATTGATTCAGCTGGTGCCGGTATCGCTCGCCGGGTGGGGGGTTCGGGAAGCGGCGCTGGTCGTCGCGCTCGGTTCGTTTGGGGTCCCCGCCGAGGAGGCGCTGGCGATCTCGGTTCTAGTGGGTCTCTGTCTGATCTTGGTGGGCTTGCCTGGCGGGTTGATCTGGCTTGCGGATTGGGACATTGCACCACGCCGGCGCCCCATCACCTAGGCCGAAGCGCTAACCCCAGCGGTCTCGATTAGCGGAAATTGGGTGACAAAGCCGCCGCGAACGCACCGAATCTATGAAACAACCAGCCGTCATGGCTCAAAGGCAGCGTGAGCGAGCGGTGCAAAGGGAAAGAGGTAGGCGAACCTTCATTGGCACGCCGATGCTCCACACCTTGTGGACGAGAAGAACGTAATGGCTGCCAGGATGCCCAGCACACAGTCCCACTGCAGCTAAAAGTATTCGCCTATCGGATAAAGCCGGTCGAGCACTGAGCCGTGGCCGCGAGCTACCAAGGCGGGTCGAAACCCGCTCGAGTTACGACGTCTGCCGGTAACAGGGGCAAAACCGCGGGCGTGGGCACACATTGGTCATTTTTGCCGACAGGGCAGCCCTGGGTGGGTCCGCGCGTCTGAACGCTGCTGCGCCGGCCGGCTCACCCCAGTGGGTTGGATATGTCACACCGCCGCGGGGATCGACCGCTGATGCGATTTTCTGGCTTCGCACGGAGAGCAATTACGGAGAGCAATTTCGGATGCAGGCGATGTGTGATCCCACCCCCCGACCTCGATGAGTTGACGCCGGCCCAGTTGCGGGAGCTGGTGGCCCTGTTGCTGACCAAGATGGCCGAACTGGACCAGAAAACCGTCGAACAGCGCGAGGAGATTGCGCCCCTGAAGGGGCTGAAGGGGGGTCCCGACATCACCCCCAGCGGCATGGATCAGGGCACCGCACCGGCCAAGCCCAGCGCGACAGGAAAGCCCCGACAACGCGGCGCGGTCCGCCCCCGGGTCAGGGTTGCGGATCGGATCATCAAGGCCCCTGTCCCGGCCGGATCGCGCTTCAAAGGCTACGAGACCGATCCCGTCCAGGACCTGGTGCTGACGGTAACCTGGTGCTGACGCTACATGCGGTCCGCGACCGGCGCGAGCGTTGGGTCACGCCGCACGGCGGAACGATCATGGCGCCATTGCCCGCGGGTCCCCGCGGACCCTTCGGCCCCGACCTGCGGCGCTTTGTGTTGATGCAATACCACCACGGCCAAACGACGTTGCCCCGTCTGGCGACGCTGTTGCAGTCGGTTGGCGTGGCGATCTCCAAGCGTGCGATCCAGCGGTTGCTGACCAAAGGCCAGAACGACTTCCTTGCCGAAAACCGTGACGTGTTGCGCGCCGGCCTGAAGACCGCGCCGTGGATATCGGGCGACAACACCGGCGCGCGACATCAGACCCTGAACGGCTACTGCACGCAGACCGGCAATCAGCATTTCACCTGGTTTGCCACACGGTCATCGAAAAGCCGGCGGAACGTTCTCGATCTACGGCGCGCCGGACATACCGACTTTGGGTTGAACGCCGCGGCCTTCGATGACAGGCGCGGCCGCGCTCTGTCCGCGCCCCTGATTGCGCGCTTGGCCGAACCGCCGGAACCGGTCTTCGCCGATCAGGCCGCCTGGTCAGCACACCGCGACCGGCTCGGCTTTAGCGCACTGACCACGACACCCGACCCAGTACAGATCGCCCCTGAAGGCGCCATCTGGGGCAGCGTCCACGCCCACGACTTCCGGCGTGATGCCGTGGTGCTGAGCGATGATGCCGGACAATTCGACGTTGGCCGGCACGCCCTGTGCTGGGTCCAGGCGGAGCGGCTGGTGCCCAAGCTGGACACCGTCACTGATCGGCACCGGGCTGCCCAACACAAGGGGCGCAAGCTGATCTGGGACTGCTACGCCGATCTCAAGGTGTATCAGGCCAGCCCTGACAAATGCCGTCGTCTCGCGCTGCGGGCGCGGTTCGACCGCATCTTCCGACGCCGCACCGGCTGGGCCACGCTTGACCGCCTTCGGGCGCGGCGGCAGGCCAACAAGGCCGAGTTGTTGAGGGTGCTGGAGCGGCCGGAAATCCCGCGGCACACCAACGGCTCCGAGAACGATATCCGCTGCCAGGTCACATGGCGGAAAGTCAGCGCCGCGCCGCGCCGCGATCTGGGACGGGACTGCCGCGATGCTTTCCTGGGCCTCGGCAAGACTTGCGCCAAGCTCGGCGTGGCGATCTGGGACTATCTGTCTGGGACTATCTCGGCAGCCGGCTCGGCGTTCCCGCTCATCCTGTCGTTCCGCCACTCCTTGAACTCATCCGATGCCGCGGGCAGCTTGTCTGATCAAGGGGGCTGCCCGCGGTTTTGCCCCTGTTACGTCTGCCGCTCGTTTGTCTGGGCCGGAGTGGCCGAGGACTGTATATCAAGGTGATTTCGTGAGTGTCTGTGGGACGCTGCGTGCCCTCGCAGCCCTATTGTGACAGAGCGCTGCCCGATAGCCGAGAGGCATCGCAATCGTTGTACTGGTGTAAGATTAGCCCAAAGCACCGCCTGCAAATATCCCGCCAACAGCCGCAGCTGAGGCGGAACCAACTGAAACCTCCGGCCCGAAATCCACATCGCCCGATAACGGCCGGTTTGCGGGGAACTGGATTGCGCCGGGTGGCACCGTCGGTAGAACAACGGTGCCCCGAGCAGGTGATAGCGGCCGAGTAAGCTAAGTTCTGCCAGCAGAACTTTGTCCCCGCCATAATAGGATGGCATTATCGAGGCCCGCGCAAGCGCCGAGCGCCTGATCAGACCATAGATTTCGAAACACCAATCCATGTTGCACAACACTGCGGCAAACCGCTCGGCTGGATCGGCTGACGTCAGCGGCATGTTCTCTGTTACACGCCACAGATTTCCATACGTATCCACCATTCCGTCAAGCTGCGGCGAATAACGAAGGGGTGAGCCACCTTCATTGATCAGCACCGTCGCGGGGCAGCAAACCGCGACCGCCTCATCCGCATCCAGCACTCTGACGCACTCACTTATGAATTCGGGAGCCAAGATATCGTCATGACATGCCCACTTGAAATATCGCCCAGCGGAGAGACGGAATACCTTATCGTGATTGGGTCCGGCGCCGATGTTCTTTGTCTGTCGAAAATAACGTATCCGTGTATCCTGCTTGGCGTATCCGCAGCAGATCTCAGCTGTAGCATCTGTCGACGCGTTGTCCGAAATGACAAGCTCGAAATCGCCGTAGGTTTGCCCGAGAATCGACTCGATTGCTTCCGAAACGAAGTTTTCGCCGTTCCAGACGGGCATGCCGATCGTCACTTTGCGCATAGCACACCTTTCGATTAACATCAAAGAGTCGACCGCTAGCGTGATCATCTGCAATGAAGGCGGCTAACTCGTTTTCGGGGGGGTGTTTCGCTTTTTCCGGTCTTTCCGATACCGAATTCGCCGTCGCCCTCCGCTGCAGCTGGCGCCAGATCAGGCTCTACAAGGCGGGCACGCGCGAGATCAAGCGGGACGTTATGGACCACCTGGCCTATATCGTCTGCCACGTCCTGCTGCCAGAGGTCTCCACGGCAATCCGTGAGTGTCTGTCCTGAAACTTTATTAATTTTATCAAATGGTTACGCCTATGGAAACTAGCGGCAGAACGAGTAGTGCTGATTTTTACAAAATTTTTCATGGCGTATATCGTCTAATCAATTGATATAAGACTTAAAGTTTCAGGACGGACTCTGAACGCCGCGACCGCGACCGTAGGGCCAGAAGTAACGGAACGCCCAAATCCGTAGCATAAGATTGTCGGAAAACCTCTCCTTTGCAGATGTCCGTGGGTCGCCCAATCTGTCATAGTTTGTCGTGCAGGATTTCCCTCGGCTTTTTGATTAATTCCTCGTTCGACCTGGATTGTACGGAAAGGCTTCTCCCCCTGCGTCCGGTGACACAATTCGTGGTGGCGGAATGCGCGAAGTTGGTATAGAACAAATAACGAACATAAGCTGCTGCAGAGGCCGCCATGACCGACGTCCCGGGCTCCCTGATCGCATTCCAACAGCATTTCCCGGATGAGGCGGCCTGTGCCGCGTACCTGGCCGCGGTGCGCTGGCCGCATGGTTTTGTCTGTCCCCGCTGCGGCCACAGCAAAGCTTGGCTCTTGCAGACCAAGGCCTGGACTTACGAATGCGCCGGCTGCCGCAAGCAGACCTCGGTGACCGCTGGGACGATCCTGCACGGCTCCAAGCTACCGCTGACCCTGTGGTTCTGGGCCGCTTATCTGATGGCGACGCATTCCAACGGGATCTCCGCCCTGCAATTACAACATCAGCTCGCCTTGGGCTCCTATAAGACGGCTTGGCTGCTCTGCGCCAAGCTGCGCGCCAGCATGGTGGCGCCCGAGCGCAACCCGCTATACGGCCTTGTCGAAGTCGATGAGACCGAGATCGCCTGCCGCAGCACGAATGATCCGCCCGCCGGCGGTGGGGGGCGCAGTCATCACGGCAAAATCCTCGTCGTCGGGGCGGTCGAAGGGCAAGACGGCGGGGCCGGTCCCGGCCGTATCCGCCTTCAAGAGGTGCTCGATTACTCGGCTGCCAGCCTGCATCCCGTCCTGGCTACCAATCTCGCCCCCGGTGCTACCGCCAAGACCGACGGCTGGTCTGGCTATCCGGGCGCTCCGGGCGTTCACCACGATCCTCATACGGTCGGCAAGATGGCTGCTCATATCGTGCTACCCTGGACCCACCGCGTCTTTTCCAATCTCAAAACCTGGGCGCTGGGTGTCTATCACGGCCTGCGCCGCGAGCACCGCCAGTCCTACCTCGACGAATTCGTTTTCCGCTTCAATCGCCGCCATCACCGCCACGCTAGTTTCCGCTCCTTACTCGGCATCGCCGCCGGTCATGCGCCCTTCACCTACAAGATGTTGGTCGCACCGGAAGCAATGACATAAGCCTTTGTACGGAAATCACCTGTCTCCCGACACCACTGCGCAATGCAGAGCTCAATCTGCGCCAGGCCATCTTGGTGGAATTCCTCGCTTTCTGGCCGATCAGGTTCTTATTCATCCGCTTATGCTAAAAATAGGCCGTTCGTTATAGTCATTCTGAATAATTTCCGTATGATCTGATATGTTGGACAAAGGAGTATCAGGCAGGGCGTATTGGCGGATTTTCTTGAGATTGGCGAAGTCGGGTTCGATGCGGCTGAAGTCGATGGATCAGATCTCATGCGGGTTCAGACGGGCTCGTTAAAGAAACCTGGGTGTCGGCCGCGGATATCCGGTGGTCAGTATGCACGCGTCAGCACATAAAAGGGTTAATCGCCTGGCTATTACTCTCTAATAAGGACCGGGTACCGACAGGTAGGTCGATGGCAGGAACGGCCGCAACGACAGCCGGACTGCCATCGGGACACCCATGCTCCACGCCTTGTGCAAGATGAGCACATAGTGGCTGAAGATGATGCCAAGGACACAAAGGCTCACGGCAGCCGCTCGGAGCCGTTTCTGGCAGATTTCATCTGTTTCAGCCGCGGCCAAGCAAAACGAACGATATCCAATGAAGGCCGCCAACGTCATAAACGGCGCGAAATCAAACCGATAGCGCAATGTAAGAGCGAAAAATGCAAGAAGAATAACAATCGTGACAGCGTGTCCGATCAACGTCATTCGCAGGATTGCCACGCTATCGGCGCGCAGATTCGGTTTCCACCACAACCGGTAAAGACCGATTCCAGCCAGCAGGATTGTCAAAGGATTAGTTAGTATCGGGGTGATCGGCGGTGCCTCGATCCGGAAGTATCGAGCACGAAGAAATTCGGCGAAAGGCGGAACGCCTTTCAACAACCATGGGATACCGGCGGCGTAGTAGAGGGCGCCGATCCACACCCGGCCGAGATTAAATACGCCATAAGTGTCGACCATTCGGACCGCATCCGGATCACGCTGCAGCAGCTTGTAGTGGGCATCGCCGCCAAACCCAAAAGGGCTGCCCCAGCGTCCGTAATTGACTACGCCGACCGCAATGGCCAGCAACCCCAGGATAATGAGCGACAGGACGACGCCAGCATCAGACGCTAGGGTTGCAACGTCTCGCGGAACACCTCTCCCGGACGCCAATAACGGACGTTCGGGCCGATGCCGACGCCAAGCTTCCCGCACCAACAGCAAAAATATAGCGATATAAAGCCCGATGCCAATTGAGCCGCGGGTGTTGAAGCAGAGCCCCGCGAAAAGCGCGAGCCACATCAGGTCGGAATTGCGCAATCCATGATCGAGTGCCGCCCGCAGCACGATCAGGTTGAACGCCGCCGCCATGGCGACCGCCCACAGGATCGCCTCATCATAGACCTCGGCGAAGGCGAGCACATAAATCTGTGGGCCGCTGAACAAGGTCGCGGCGATCATTATAATAAGAAAGGCGGGTCTGCGGCTTGCATTGGGCAAACTGTGGTGGACGAGGAGCAGTGTTCGCAATTGCAGAGCAACGAAAATGACGGCGGCGGTGAGGCACGACAGCCGCGCAAGATGCGCCTGGGCAAGATTAGTGAATGGCAATGCCGACAATCGCAACAGCGCTGGGAATATCCCGAAATAGGTATATGTTTTTCCGTGTCTAACCGATGCCTCGAAGCCGATCGCCTTCGGATCGACATTGAATTCGCCGTGCAGCAAATGCGCAAGCATACTGTCGAATACTTTATCGAGCAGTTCCGGCGCAAAAAGTCGAAAGGTCCCGTTACTCAATAAAAATAAATAGTAGATGGCAACAAGGGTAATCAGGGCGGCAAAACCGAGCTTGGTGGACCATCGTGCGCCGATTGGCTGCGCGGCGACAACCGGCGAATGGCGGGTCTCGAGCCTCAGCATTGAGGATTGTTATCCTATTTCACGCAGTATTGCTTTGACGCGGATGTAGCGTGTACGGGTTGCCGCATGTAACCGAACGTCGGGTGTCATCGGTCAACGTGCTGCGCCTGGCGCTGCATCCCAAGGGAGCAGACTGCCACAGTCGGCCGGAGCCGCCAACCTGATAACGCCCTATCCATCGCGGTTCATTTTGCGAAACACGAAGCGCTGGATGACCCACTCTCGACGGTGGCGATCCTGCGCAGCCAAAAACTCCGCCAAGTCCTCGGCGGTCATGAGACGGCGATCCCGAAGCCCTGCTGTCACTAGCGTTAATCCCACCACAAGCCATCGAACCGGCGGGCATCCATTTTCGTATAACGCGCGGTGTTGTTCATTTGCCGGTGCCCGAGGTACGCGGCGATCGTGCGGTATCGACACCATCGTTCACGAGCTTGAAGCCGGTGCCGTGCCTCAGCAGATGCGGATGCACGTCCGGCATGCCGATGCTGATTGCGGTGCGGCTGAGCATCTTAAAGAAACCCTTTGTCGTCAGCGGCGCACCGCGCTCCGAAACGAATACATGCCGCAGCCCAGCCGGCTGCTCGCGCTTGATCCGGCGCAGCGCGCGGATCTCGACACCCGACAGTGGCTGCACGCTGTCATCACTGCTCTTGCGTCGGACGTGTCAACGCAAAATACAAATGTCAGTGGTTTCCCAATTTAAAAATGTCAGTGCTGGGGTCGGGCGGCGGGCAGGCGCGGAGCCCCTGGCGTAGCGCAGCGCCCGACCGCCGCCCGCAACGCGGACGGGTGCAACCGCTCCCGGTGTTTACCGAGCGGGCGTCAGCCTGCTCGGCTCGTAGAACAGCTCAGCCGACCTTGAAGAGCCGCGCGTTGTGTTGGTCGCGGCGGCGCGGCGCCTTGGTGCTGCGATGTTGCGGTTCGCGCTGCTGCTGCTGGTCGCGGATCACCGCCAAGACCGCGCCAAGCTGTTTGGTCTCGACGATCGCGGCCTGCGAGACCTGGCGAATTTTGTCAAAGGTCCGATACGCCAGTTCGACGCCGCGGTAACGGATCGCCAGTCGGCCGTCGGGATAGTCCACCACGGTGACCCGCTTGCCGATCGCCGCCTTGGCTTGCTCGCTTGGCTCCACAATGAACAGCACCTTGTCGTATTGCAGGGTCAACGCTCGTGACAGGGTGCGTTCTTCCTTCCAGGCAAAGGCGTCGTCGAGATCGTCGCCGGCGCGCAGTGGCCGGTGTAAATCCTTGCTGTTCGCCGGCGCTTTGGCAAAGCGCGCGTTGTAGTCAGCGATGAACGCCGGGAGCAGGGCGTTGCCTTCCGCCAAGGTAGCAGCACCCGCCAGCCGCAATTCCTTGACCAGCCGATCCTGTAAGGTCTTGTTCGCACGCTCGACCCGACCTTTCGCCGGGCTCGAGTTGGCACAGATGATGTCGATATTCAACGCATGCAGTGCCCGGCCAAACTGGGTCATGCCGTCGCCGCCAAGGGCGCCAGGATGATTGCCCCGGAAGACGCCGTGCTTGTCGCTGTAAAAGGCAATCGGCTTGCCCCAGGCCTCCAGATAGGCGCGGGCCGCATGGAAATCGGCGAAAGTCAACTCGCTCTCGACAAACTGCAGATGCATCAGCCGGCTGGTCGCGTCGTCAACGAACACCAGCAAGGTGCATTGCGGCCCGCGATCTTCGAACCACCAATGCTCGCTGCCGTCGACCTGCACCAGCTCGCCAACGCACTCGCGCCGCGGGCGCGGTTGATGAACCCGCTTTTGCCGCTGCTTGTGATCCAGCCACAGCCCATCTTCGATCATCCACTTCCGCAACGTCTCGCTGGAAAACGCAAAGCCGTGCTCGGCGGCGAGCTTCTCGGCGGCCAGCGTCGGGCCGAAATCGGCATAATTCTGGCGGACGATCCACAGTGCCGCCGTGCGCACCGCCGCTGCTGTCCTGCGGTTGCTCGGCCGACCGCGCTTCTTGGAGATCAAACCCGCGGCGCCATCTCTTCGAAACGCTTGCAACAACCGCCACACCTGACGCTCGCTGCGCCCCAATAGCTGCGCTGCCGCACGCACCGGCAGATCACCTCGATCGACGTCCCGCAAGACCTCGAGACGCCGTAGCTCCCCTTCGCTCATGCTCAGCACCACCATCGATGCCGTCCCCCTCAGCCCGCCAAAACGCCGGGGAGACTGACATTTTTAAATTGGACGGCACTGACATTTGCACGTTGGGCTTACAGTACCTTTTCACAAAAGTTTTGACGGTTTGGATCAGCGTAGGACAGGCAGGCATTCCGGCGCCACCAGCACTTCGATGCTGCGCGCCACCCCAGGCTGCCGCCGGATGAGACCGGCGCGCTCCAAGGTGAGCACCATCTGATGCACGGTCGGCGGGCTGACCTGGAAATGGCGCTGCATATCGCCCTCGGCGGGGGGCCGGCGATGGATGCGCGTGTAGGCATAGATGAAGGCGAGGTATTGGCCCTGCTTATCCGTGAAGCTGGATCCCGAGGAAGGATGACACACGCCGCCGCTCCGGCTCATAGCGGCCTCGAAGCGCGGGAGGCTGCCATGAATGTACGCTATCGCGTCGAATTGAGTGAGATCGAGCGCGCCGAACGCGCCACTCTGTTACGCGGCGGTCGGCGGGCGGCCCGCACGCTCAAGCGGGCGCAGATCCTGCGCGCGGCCGATGCCGGGGAGAGTGAACAAGCCATCGCGCGCCACGTTGCGGTCAGCGCTTCGACGGTGTGCCGCACCCAGCGCCGCTTTGTCGAGGGCAATCTGGAGCGGGCGCTCTCCGAGGAGCCGCGCCCGGGAGCCGCCCGCCTGCTGTCGGGTCGGGAAGAAGCCTTGCTGGTGGCCACCGCCTGTTCCGAGCCGCCGATGGGCCGATCGCGTTGGACCCTTGAATTGCTGGCTGGCGAAGTGGTGCGGCTGACCGGGCCTGACAGCTTGTCGCGCGAAACAGTGCGCCGGCGCCTTGCTGAAAACGACCTCAAACCGTGGCGCGAGAAGATGTGGTGCATCCCGCGGGGGGACGGCGACTTCGTCGCCCGCATGGAGGACGTGCTCGATCTCTATGCCGAACAACCGGATCCGAATTTCCCGGTGGTGTGCTTTGACGAGAGTTCGATCCAGATGCTCGGCGAAATTCGTGAGCCGATCGCGGCCGCTTCCGGGCGGCCGCGGCGGGTGGACTACGAATATCGCCGGCACGGCACGATGATGCTGTTCGTGATGGTCGATGCCCATCGGCCGTGGCGCCGGGTCATGCTCAGCTGTGATAGCTTGAACTTAATCTGACATTCGTTGTTGGTTTCCGAAACGGAGCCGGAGGGCGGGGCGCGGTTCTCACCTGAAGCTGGGACCGCGACCCGCCCTTCGGCGGGACGGAGACACGAGATGACCCAGGAGCAGAAGATTATCCGGGCAAAGGTCGGACTGCTGGAGCTGGCCAAGCAGCTCGGCAACAGCCTGCCCCAGCGAAGGCCCTAGGGGATGCACACATTTCTCAGCTCCCATCCCGTAGCGAGGGCGCGAAAGTATTCCAGGCCATGCTTGAAGGTGATGGGACCTGGCGGCCGGGAGGAGCAATAGCCTCCTGAGCTTGTCGAAGGGCCAGCCGCCCAGACGCGCGATGATCCAGGCGGCCCAGGCGCGGCCGCGCCGGGTGTGAGGATTTTTCTGCTTTGCGGTTTTGCCCTCGACCTGCGCGTTGACGGCTTCCAGGGCCGCCATCTCCTCTTGTGTGAAGGCCAGGCTGGCCGGTTCGGCGCGGCGCCGGTCACGAGCCTGCACCAGCTGGAGGATGAGGGCGGCGGCTTTGGTGGCAATCGTCGCGCGCTTCAGCAGCCGCTCGGCGCTGGCAATCTGACTGTCTTCGAGCTGCAGCCCCTGCTTCTTCAGAATGCGAAAGAGCTGCTCGATGATCCAGCGCAGCTTGTACCAGGCGACGATTTGCCAAGCCGCGTCTACGCTCGTGACGTCATGGGTGGTGAGCCGCCGCCAGTGCAGCGGCTCGCCGCCGGCCGGTGGGTCGTGTTCGGCGACCTCGACGAGAGTGAGGCGCACGCTTGGCAGGAGATCGCGAGCGCTGCCCCGCGGGCGGTTGAGAACGACCGTGCCAAAGCGCCGCGTCAGACGCGCCGTGCGGCCCGGCGCGTGCGGCCCGCGCCGGGGCCGCACGATCGTGCGCGTGTCGGCCGCTTGAAAATTGGCCCCGGTCGCGGACAGCCCGGCGCCCTTGGCCCGGCGACGGTCCTGCATGACGCGCGTCAGAATATGAAAGTTTGGCGCGGGCACCGTCGCCCTCCTGAGCTTGTCAAAGGGCGGCATAGAGGTCGCTCTCGCGATCGGCAATCACCGTCACCATCGTCGCCGCGGCCCGCACTTCCTTGGCACGCCCGACGGTGGGGAGCCCGCGTTCCGCCGCCTTGGCGGCCAAGGCCCGCCGGTTGGGCGTCACCGTCACAGGCCCGGAGCGCGTCCCCACCCGCCCGCCGACCAGCCCCAGGCAGCTGCCGGTGGCCGCATCCAGCGCCAGCATGGCATGCCCCAGCAAGCCATGGATGGTGCCGTGGCCAACCGCGCCCCGGCCACGCCGGCGCCCCGCGGTCGTGCGGAAATGAACCGCGCTGGTATCCTGGATCGCCAGAACAGGCCGGCGTGTCGCCGCACGAGCGGTCTGTGCGCCCCAACCGTCCAGCAGCGCCGCAACCGTCACGTTCGGATTGGCGAGAAACCGGCCATAGCGGACGAGGTGCGCGCGGCACCCACCGGCCAGCCGGCGCACGCAGACCGTGGCATGCGCAACCATACGTTCCAGCAACGCAGCCCCCCTTTATCGCGGCGGCGATCCCCGAACCAGCCAACCGACCACTCCATCTCCTCCAGGGCGATACTCTCCATAGTGCGCCTCCCGATAGTGCGCCTCCCGGATGCCTAAATGCCGTGCACGGCAGCATACCCCGGCGCGCGTCGGGAAGCCTCCCGTCAGCAGGAGCCAATCTGGCGCGCCCAGATGTGTGCATCCCCTAGCGCCTTCGCGGGGGCAGGCTCTTGCCAACCGCCCCGCCGAACAGTGCTGCCAAGGCGCGCCGGACCCGTCATGTGTTGGTACCCGCCAAATAGGCACCGGCAATCAGCCGTTCGGCCTGCACCGTCAGGCGCTTGTAGGCCGGCAGCGCCGTGCGGCGCCACTCCGCTTGCTGGCCATCGCTGTTGGTCACCCGTGCTCGGGGAACCGACACCGTCATCGGCCCGAACGTGCCGAGCAACTGGCGGTTCCGGTGGCCGTTGCGATGCCCGGCTGCCTCGGCGCTGCGGTCATACCGGCCTCGCCCCAAAGTCGCAGCAAGCTCTTCTTCAAGCATGTTTTCAATGAAGCTCCGGATGCGCTGGTGAATCCCAGCCTCCAGCGGATCAAACCAATCCGCACCCAACAATGGAACCTCGGCCTCGATAGCGATATCATTTGTCATGGCGTGATCTCCTCCGGTGGCGCCAACCGCCGGGTCTTGCGTTGCGAATTAGGAGATTACGCCACCTTTAAATTTCCACCACCCAAGCGACGCGACCTTGAGTATCATCGCGATGTCTCTGCTGCATTGCCGATGAGCCGCTCGACGCAGACCGGTTCTGCAAGCTCAGCGATCGAGTCCCCCTGAGCCGGAGACAATCAGGATTTTGTCGACGAGTGCGGCCTCAGATTTTTCAGATCGCAAAGATCGGCGCGATGTTCGGTTTTGGCGAGTAATCTTCTGGCGCGCGCGTGACGCGCTTACTCGGGGATGCGGACGGGCTTTGCATCGTCGACGCGGCGCCGCCCTAAGCCAAACCGCTAATCAACCGCAAGAAGCATATGCGGGACTATCGTCTCCAACCGGCAGTATTTGGCGCCGCCGCAAGCGCGATACCCGGCGTGCATCTGAATAATACTCTCCGGGCATTTCCGCCGGTCAATTCTGCTCCGTACATTTCCGCGTGAACGACAGGCGCCGCTTTTTCGCGAACTGGTGCCTCGACAAGGAGCAGGCGGGATGGACGGCAGCGTGGTGATGGGGCCGTCGACAAGCCCTCATAGGACGCCGACCAGAAAGGTCGAGGTCAAGTCTATCAACCTAGCCCTGCAGGGCGGCGGCGCGCACGGCGCCTTTACCTGGGGGGTGCTCGACCGCCTGCTCGAAGACGGGCGCATCGGGATTGACGGCATTAGCGCGACGAGTGCGGGCGCGATGAATGCGACGGCTCTCGCCGCTGGCATGGCGGCGAGTGGCCGCGAAGGCGCGAAAAAGGCGCTCGCCAGGTTGTGGCACCGGATCAGCCAAGCGGCATTGACGAGCCCGCTGCAGCCCACCCTCTTAGAATGTCTCTTTGGCACTCACTCGATGGCGCAATCGACGGGCTTCGCCTTCTTCGAACTGATGACGCGGCTGTTCTCGCCGTATGAATTCAACCCGCTCAATCAGAACCCGCTGCGCCAGGTCCTAGAGCGGTTTTTGGATTAGCTTGACACAGCATACCCGCAATGGCGGAACCAGCCCTGGGCATCTTCGGGGGTGATGGTATCGAGGGCAGGAGCGATCTGCTCTTCGATGGCCGCGATCGAGCGCGGCTCAGCGGTGCGCAGGAGCGTCTTAAGCTTGGACCAGCAGGGTTCGATCGGCGACAGGTCGGGGGAGTAGCGCGGCAAGGGCAGCAGCGCGAAACCGGCACTCCTGAGCCTGTCGAAGGGCCAACAGCGCGCGCGCCGGGCGCAGGCGGTGGGCGGCGAGGTGGTCCATGACCACGGTGGCGCCGGGCTTGTGCTGGCGCAAGCAGGGGATCAGGACGTGTTGCAGAAACGCCTAAAACACCGGTCAGTCGGTGGCGGCGGGCACGGTCATAACGCAGAGCAGGCCGCTCAGCGCCAGCGCGCCGAGCACGGTGAGGCGGCGCCAGTGACCGGGTGCGGTGCCATAGGCGCGCTGCCCCCGCGGGGCGCGCGCATAAAGCCGCGTCAGCTTGGTGCTGATCCCGGTCTCGTCGAGAAAGACCAGGGTCTCGGGCGCGACGGTCTTGATCGTCTCCTCAAAGCCTGCCCCTGGCACGGAACAGGGGGCGGCGCGTTCGGCGACGACATCGGCGCGCGCCTGCTCTGTATTAGCTAAGATTTGATCTGACAGACGGTGTTGGCTGTCTGAGCCTGTGGTTGTCCGTTCGTGGTCAAGCGGCCATGAGTTTCTCCATCGCCAATGGGATTGCGTCAAGGAAGGTCTGCATCGGGGTCTTGCCGAAACACCAACGGCCCTGATGCGGTCGACGATAGTTGTATTCGACTAGCCAGGCGTCGAGATCGGCCTGCAGCTCGTCGATCGTGTGATAGATCTTCTTGCGGAACGCGATCCGGTAAAACTCGTCCAAGATCGTGCGATGGAAGCGCTCGCAGATGCCGTTCGTCTGCGGGCTCTTGGTCTTGGTGCGGCTGTGATCGATGTCCGCAACCGTGAGATAGAGCTCGTATTCATGGCTTTGCGTGCCGCAAAACTCGGTGCCGCGATCGGTCAGCATGGGAATTGGCGTGGAACAAGGACCCCGTTTAGGGGGTGATCGGCATCCAATCGGGACCCCCTGGGCGAGGGGTCCACAGTGGCTTCCATGGGGGACATGGGGGCCGGGACGGGGATGCTGGTAGTGGAGACGATCGTAAAGATTCGGCGCGCGTATTTTGTTCAGAAGAAGAAGCCAATCAAGACAATCTGCCGCGAGTATCGGCTGTCACGGAAGGTAGTCCGTAAGGTCATCCGGTCGGAGATGACCGAGTTTCATGACCAGCGCCGCCGGCAACCATTGCCGCGGATCGATCCGTGGCGAGAGCAGCTCGCCGGGATGTTGCTCGCGAACGCAGGCAAGCCGGGGCGCGAGCGGCTGACCTTGATGCGGGTTTTCGAAGAGCTGCGGGAGCTGGGTTACGATGGTGGCTACGCTTCGGTTCGGCGCTATGCCAAGACCTGGCGGGTAGCACGCGGGGCAGTGACGGCGCAGGCCTATGTGCCGCTGAGCTTTGCGCCGGGCGAGGCCTACCCGTTCGACTGGAGCCACGAGATCGTGCTGATCAACGGCACGACGGTGATAGTCAAGGTGGCACATATCCGGCTGTGCCACAGCCGCATGTTATTTGTGCGGGCTTATCCGCGCGAGACCCAGGAGATGGTGTTCGATGCGCACAACCGCGCCTTTGCCTTTTTCAGGGGAACCCGCACGCGCGGCATCTACGACAACATGAAGACGGCGGTCGAGACCGTGTTCATCGGCAAGGACCGCCAGTTCAACCGCCGCTTTTTGCGTTTGTGCGGGCATTATTTGGTGGAGCCGACCGCCTGCACGCCGGCGGCGGGCTGGGAGAAGGGCCAGGGCGAGAACCCGGTGGGGCTGGTGCGCGAGCGCTTCTTCACGCCGCGGCTGCGGGTGACAAGCTATGAGGAGCGGAACGCCTGGCTGCTCGACCGCTGCGTCGCCTATGCCAAGGCACACCGGCCTCCCGAGCTGGTCGACTGCACGATCTGGCAAGCCTTTGAGGCGGAACGCCCACAGCTGGTGCCGATCGTCGGCCCGTTCGACGGGTTCCATGCGACGCAGGCCGCGGTCTCGAAGACCTGTCTGGTGCGGTTCGACAACAACAAGTATTCGGTCGCTTCCTGCGCGGCCGGCCGGTCGAGATCCAAGCCTATGGCGATCGCATCGTGATCTGTATTAGCTAAGATTTGATCCGCCAGAACGGTGCAATCGTCGGCCAACATGTGCGCCGCTTCACCCGCGGCGAGACGATCTCCAACCCCTGGCATTACGTCCCGGTACTGGCCAGAAAGCCTGGCACGCTCAGGAACGGCGCTCCGTTCAAGGACTGGCCGCTGCCCATCGGCCTGGAGCCGGTTCGGCGTCGGCTGAAGGGCTCCGCCGATGGTGATCGCCAAATGGTCAAGATTTTATCGGCGGTGCTGACCGATGGCGTCCATTCCGCCGACATCGTCCTTAATATCCTGGCGCGCCAGCGCGATCAGCGCGATCCCGGGCCGTCGGCGCCGATCTTGACCCCAGAGGCGCTACGGCGGCGACTGGCGCCGATTGCCGATTGCGCCCGCTACGACAGCCTGCGCGGGGCGTCGTGATGGCACGCACCGACGTTCGCGAGCTGATGTCGAGGCTCAAGCTCTATGGCATGCGTGCGGCTTACGACGCGGTGATGACCAACGGCATCAAGCGCCGGCACGAGCCGCCACGCATCGTCGGCGACCTGCTCAGGGCCGAGATTGCCGAGAAGCAGGCGCGCTCTATCAAGTACCAGCTGACCATTGCCAAATTGCCGCTGGCCAAGGACATCGACAACTTCGACTTTACCGGCACGCCAGTCAACGAGGCGCAGATCCGCGACTTGGCGAGCGGCGCCTTTCTCGCCGAGCAGCGCAACACCGTGCTGGTCGGGGGAACCGGCACCGGCAAGGCGCATCTCGCCATAGCCATCGCGCGAGCCTGCATCCGCGGCGGCGCTCGTGGCCGTTTCTATACCGTCGTCGACCTTGTCAATCGGCTGGAAGGCGAAGCCCGCTCCGGCCGTCAGGGCCGTCTCGTCGACTATCTCACCCGCATGGACTTTATGGTCCGCGACGAACTCGGATACCTGCCCTTCGCCCAGACCGGCGGACAACTCCTCTTTCATCTGATCAGCCGGCTCTACGAGCGCACCTCGGTCATTGTCACCACCAATCTCGCCTTTGGCGAATGGCCGAGCGTCTTTGGCGAGCCGAAGATCTCATGATACCTCCTTTCTTGACCATCTGGTGTGTCGCAGGCGCTCGCGAAGCTGGGTGATCTGCTCTTCGGAAAGATCGATTTGCCAGGGTTGTCCCTTGGCCAGTTGCCGCCCGCGCACCAGCCCGCGCGCGAGATAATCAAAGACGGTCTGCGGCGTGATGCCGAGCGCCACGGCGGCGCCCTGGACCGAATAGGTGCCGTCGGGCCAGCGTGGCGGGTTCGCGCTCACCCCATTGATCTTCACCGTCGCAAGGCCCCAACGCTGGCGCAGGAGCCAGACATTCTCGCCGGTGAAGCGGCAGCTCCGCGCGGCGACAAAGCCCTCCCGGTTCAGCACCGCCGCGATCTCCTTGTCCATCATGCCGGCGCCGTTGAGCGTCGTCACACGCTGACGCAGCCGCTCGAGATCGATGTAATCGCGGTAGGTATGAACGCGCCGCTGCACATGATGCTCGCTGGTCACTCCCGTCTGCCACACGATCTTGAGCCAGACTTGGCCCGGCGCCCGCTTCTGGTCGAGAACCACCTCGCGGATGATAAAGCGCAACAGGCGCTTGCGTTCGGCCGCGGTGGTCGTCGCCGCATGCCAGATCCGCGGCAGGTTCTCGCCCAGGATTTGCAGCGCCGCCCGATCGGCATCATGCAACACGAGCGGCTCCGCGCGGCGCCACTGCTCATAGTCCTGTTCGATCGCTTCGGCGGCGCGCAGCTTCTCCTCCCAGGCCCGCTCCAACGACCGTGCCACCAGGCGGTTCTCGGGCTCGACTGCGTCGTATTGGCGCCGCGCCCGCTCGGCCTCGTAGCGGGCGCGTTCGCGCCGCAAAGCCCATTGCTTCGCCAGCCGGCGTGTTTCCTCCTGCAACTGCCCGAGTGCCGCGACGGCGATGGCGATCTGGTCGGAGGCGAGGGCGTCGAGGAGGATATGCTCGACAAAGGTGTCGACCGGCAAGGCGCGCACCTCCTGGCACAGCGGACCGGCACTGAGATCGCGATCGGCACGGCAGCAATAGACCGGGTAATCGCCGTTCGGGCCGGTATAGCACAGGCTCATCCGCCGCCCGCAGCGGCCGCAGACGGCGATGCCCTGCAACACCGCGCTGCCGCGGCGCGGCACACCGGTATGGCCCGCCGCGTAGCGGTTGGTGTTGTCTGCCAGACGCCGCTGGTTGGCCATAAACGCCTCCCAGGAGATATAGCCGGGATGCGCCGCCGGCAGGCAGACCGCCCATTCGCCGAGGGCGACCTTTGTTGTCGCCGAGCGCGCTCCACCCCGCCGCCGCACCGGATCCGCCTGCCGGCGGCCATAGACATAGGCTCCGGCATAGGCCGGGTTCTGCAGGATGTGGCGGACCCGCGCACTGTTGGCCTCGCGCCACACCACTTCGTGCGGCGCCGGGCCGCGCAGCGGCCGAACCGGCCGCGGCAGGTCGTGGGCGCGCAGATAGCGCATCACCCCGCGCGCGCTCTGTAACTCGGTGAACTTGGTAAAGACCAGCTGCAAGCGCGCCTGAACCTCCTCGTCGGGATTGCGGATGATCGCCCCGGAGCGGTCGTAGGCGAGCCCGGCCGGCACGGGAACCCGCAGCTCGCCGCGCGCCGCTCCTGAGCTTGTCGAAGGGTTGGCGCTCGCCCTGATGCAGACGCAGGCGGATCTGGTGCAGCTCGGCTTAACTCATGATCCCCGACAGGCCGAGCAGCAGCCGGTCGTGATAGGCACCCGGGTCGTAGAGACGCTCGCCATCGGCGAGGATCACGCCAAACAGCGAGCACAGTTCGAGGAGCTGGTGCCAATCGCGGTTGTTGCGCGCCAGTCGGGAGGCATCGAGGCTGAGCACGAGGCCGGCGGTGCCGAGCCCGATCTCAGCGATCAGCCGCTGGAAACCGTGCCGCTCGGTACTCTCCGCCCCCGACTTGCCGAGATCCTCGTCGATGACATGGACACGCTCGCGCGGCCAGCCGAGGCCGACGGCACGGTCGACGAGGCGATACTGCAACGCGGTGCTTTCCTGGTGCTGGCGAACCTGGGTGACCGAGGATTGGCGCACATAGACGTAGGCGAGCTTGGCGCGGTGCGCCGCGCTCACCCGCTCGTCAGCGCTGTTCGCGGCGCTCAGCACGGGGGATCTCCATCACCGCGCTGTTTTCCGGCGCCATCCGCTGCAGCAGGTCGCCGAGAAGGCGGGCGATCTGCGTTTGCGTCTCGCGCGGCGGGTTCGGCCAGGGCCACAACCGCCGTGACGCAGAGGGAGCACGACGGGGCGGATATGGCAATGGGCGGGGAGCGGTCGTCACGGGTCACCTCCTCGACGGGAGCGGCAAGGCGGGCAACGATATGACGGGCCAAGGGAAGCAGTGTGCCGACGCCGATGCGGCGGCCGTTATGTGACGAAAGAGCAGGGGCGAGCGGCGTCGCCCGTCCGGCAGGGTCACGACGACATAGGCCGGGCCGCGCGCCGAGCGCAGCGACACCAGCGCCAGTCGCTGACCCGACAGCGCGTGACGCGGGTCCGTCACCGTGACGTGAGACACCAGCCCATCAAAAATGATGGCAGTCTGCGGTGTTTGGTGACGCCAAGATGACAACGGCGCTGTTGGACCGGCTGACCCATCACTGCGAAATCATCGAGACCGGGAACGAGAGCTGGCGCTTTAAGCACCGCGTCTGAACCGCCGTACCACCCCAGCTTGCCCCGGTGGGCAAACAGGCCCCTCCCACGCGCGTCGCTCCGTCGCTCGCAAAGGTACTGCGCGACGCGCGCGGGGCCCTCCCGTTCGCTACCGGGACAAGCCTGAACCAATGCCGAAGAGGGGTCCCTTTTGGATGCCGATCCGGGGTCCTAATTGCATGCCGTTTGACACCGCATTCCCCTGTTTCTCTGGCTGAAGGCGCGGCCCTTGGCAAAAAAATGACCAGATGGGGCTTGTGACCACTTTTTACACGTATCCTGAACCTACCCCTAAACGGCGCGTTTCCGCGCTTTTCCGGGCAGGGCCATGTCGCTTTACGTACCTTTGAGCAAAGGAACCCACAGACGGAATGACAGAAATTATTCCTGCCGATCACTTGCCGGGGCAATCGGCCGCCGCCATCGTGCGCCAGTACGGGCGAGCAATTTCGTGTTAGACCGCGCCGTCATTCATCGCCTTCGGCGTCGACCAGCTCGGTCAATTGCGGCTGAACCCCAATCGACCAATTAACTGTTCAAGTCCGGTTTGAGTGGCGTCGGTGTGATATAATCGATTTGTTATGAAAGAAGCTCGCCAAACTCAGTACGAAGATCAGATCACCGCGGATCCCAAGATTTTGGGCGGGAAGCCGGTGGTGCGAGGGACCCGCATTGCCGTTGGGTTGGTGCTCGAGGAGCTCGCCCATAATCCGGACATCAATGAGCTTTTGGCTAGTCATCCAGACCTGACCCGGGCAGATGTGCAGGCCTGTCTCTCCTATGCCAAGGCAATGGTAACCGGCGAGGAGGTCTCCCCGAAGCCGCCCAAAGGAGCGCGCTCTGACGCTCCGCTCGTATGAAATTCCTCTTTGATCAGAGCGCCGATTTTCGCCTCATTGCCCACCTTCGAAGCCTCGGCCACGATGTTACAGCCATCTCTCGCGACTATCCGCACAGCCTGGCGGATGAGGACGTGCTGGCGATTGCCCAGCGGGAGCAGCGGATCCTCGTCGTTGCGGACCGCGATTTCGGCGAGCTGATTTTCAACCAGGGGCTTGCCCACGCGGGCGTGCTGTTTTTTCGGCTTCCGGGGGCCCAGCTGCAGACCAAAGTTGAGCACCTGGATCAGGCGCTCGAGGATCATGCTGATAACCTGGCGGCCGGTGAGTTCGTCGTTGTAGCGCCTGGCAACATTCGGGTTGCAGGTCGACCTGGCTCCTAAACTGCGATATCGTCATGTTGCTCGAACAAGACGCGTAAGATGAAGTTTAGTACACTCAGATATGATCCGGTCGGATCACGTGAGAGCGATTGTGATCTGCATTTCAGTGTGAGGAAAAGGAACGGACTGTAATATAACCCCAACTACGGATACGCCTCGAGGCGTTGACTTGTGAGCGAGATGGAAGGCTTGCCGGCCTGAAAGCGTAGGCGACGAGGCAGGACAGGACATGGACCATGGCGTTGATCACCGACCTGTGGCGTGAATGCTCAAGCCCCATTTCGGATTTCAGAGTATCGAGTATGGTCTCGATGAGGACGCGCTTGCGCAGCATGATCTTGTCGGCCAGCGGCATGAGATAGTTCCGCATGTTGCGTAGGTCCGCATGTTGCGCCGGATGCTGGTGATGAGGTGCAAGCCCCGCTGCCAGAGTTTGGTGAAGAGTTCGCGGCCGATGTAGCCCTTGTCGGCGTAGAGGGTGCTGGCCAGGTGCTGGGTCATCGCGTCGAGCACGGTGCTGTCGGCGGTGTTGCCGGGGGTGATTTTCAGCGCCATGATTTGGCCTTTGTGGTTGATCACGAAGTGCAGCTTGAGGCCGTAGAACCAGCCCATGCTGGTCTTGCCGCGTGCGGCGAGGCCCTCGAACACCTTATGGCGGTGAATGCGGCGATTGTGGCAGACGGCGAGCTTGGTGGAATCAGCGAAGTAGACGCCGCTCGGCTCGCCGCTGAGGCTGTGCAGCAGCACCATCAGAGGGACGAACAGCCGCGGCATCAGGCTGACGAAGCGGTCATAATGCGGCAGATCGCCAAAGCAGGCGCGATACTGCTGGCCGATCCCGTAGCAGTAGAGTGCCTTGAAGTGCTTGAACGGCGAGAGGTGAAACAGCACCACAATGAACAGCATCGCGGCGCGCGACAGCTTGCCTGGGCGCTGCCGGGTCGGCTCCGACGGGAGCAACCGGTGCGCTTCCCAGTCTGCGAACAGCTTGCAGAAGTCATCGAGACAGCAATACAGCGCTGTGATATCGACCGCCATTGAGGGGGCTCTCCAGACCCGGGTTTGACGCTCAGGGTTCGCAAGCCGATGCTGTCAAAGCCTTGGTTCTTTGGAAAGCCCCTCAACCCTTATCCGTAGTTCGGGTTAATATACTAATTTAGTGAATACTCATGTACTTATTTCCCGCGGCGTTGGCCGCGCGGGAAGCGGGCCTGCCGCTGCGCTGCCGTCATCGCGTTGTCGCCAAACGGCCATCTTCCCCGATGGCGGCCGCCGGCGGTTGCGCCGGCCGTGGTCACGTCAGATGAGCGGCGAGGTGCTTGCTCATCTCGAACATCGTCACCTTGTCCTTGTCGAAGACCAGGCGCAGCTTGTCGTCGGCGAGGATTTCGCGGCGGTTCTCCGGGTTCTGCAGATTGTGCGCGCGAATGTATTCCCAGACCTTGCTGACCACCTCGCCGCGCGGCAGCGGGTCCGTGCCGACCACCGCGGCCAGCGCCGCCGACGGCTGCAGCGGCTTCTGCAGGCCGTTCGGCTGGCCTGGGCTGGCCTTCTTCTGCTGCGTTTTGGTCGGCATCGAACCTCCTCCGGGGTTGCCGTGTGGCGCGCCGCCCTCGCCCTGCCTGGCATGAGGTTTGGGCGGCGCGCCCGGTACTATCCGCTCGCTCCAGCGGCGCGCAATGATCGACCGGCTCGGCGCGCGCTCAACCCTGGTTTCTGCCGCAGACCAGCGGATTGGCCCGAGACCGGAGCGGCCGTCCGCGGCATACTGCAGGAGCGGCGATTCGGCCGATCCCGACGCAAACCGCGGTCCCGGCCGCCCGGATCGCACAAGGAAGCCTGCCATCCGCCTCGCCTTCCCGCTCGGCCGCGGCCGCGGCGGCCCTTCCTGATCCCTAATCCCTAGCATTCGGGACAAGGGTGTTATCCCGAGTACGGTAGCGCTTGCACAAAGCAATAAGGGTTATTTGATCTATAGCTGTTTTAAGGGTAAGTAAACCTCTGCCTGCGATCGCGAAGCGGCCTGATCCCCAGACCCCAAGCGACGAACCAGCACCATTCTCACAATTGCCGATAATCATGTCAAATTCAGCCTTCGAAATCTCCCGCTTGTTTTTTTACCGGTCATTTGGCGAATGACGCCTTGGGAGTGGATTTGAAGCTTTGCTTCAATGCGTTTTGCGACGGCGATACCGGGTCACAAGGCGGCAGGATTGATGTCGACCAAGTTGCCAGATGACGGGCTGCTGGCCCCGGGCGCGTCGGCGCTCGCCGTGGCCCTCGAACAGGCCGCGGCCGCGGTGGCGCGGCTCGATGCGGCGTTGTTGGGCCATCCGCTGGCTGCCGCCTGGGCCTATCGCGCGCGGCTCGACGCAATCCGCCTTCAGGCCGCAGCCGACGGCAAGGCGATCGATCCCTGGCATCTCGCCGCGCTCGTCGAAGGGGTGCGGCTGCGCCTCGATTCGGGCGCGCCCTTGATCGATCGCAGTGCGATCTTTGATGCGGCGCGGCACGCATTTGCCCTTTACCGATGGTATTCGCGGCCGGCCGACGCGCAGCAGGCGGCGATCAGCGCGGCCGCAGCGCATCTCACAACGGTTGCCGACATCCACGCGCCGTTGCTGGGGGCGGCTTACGCCACCCATGCCTGGCTCGATCGCGGCGGCGACCGGCCGCCCTTGCGCGCGGCCTTAGCGCAGTACTGGGTCGATCGTGGGGTGACCATCCTGCCCTGCCCACTGCTGACCGGGACCGCCGCGCTCGCCCCCGAAACCCCATGGCGGCGCGCGGTTTGGGTCGGCCATTTCTTGCAGGCCGTTGCTGCCGAGGCCGCGGACGGTCTGGCATTGCTGCGCCTGATCGAACGCAGCTGGTGGCACGCCCGCCACGCCGTCGCCGGACGCCGCCGCGATTCGCATGCCGCCGCCGCGATCGACTTGCTGGCGGCCGCCCCGTTGTTGTCCGCGACCTCGCTCGCTCAGCTGCTGGGCATTGCGATCAAAAACGCCATTCGGCTGCTCGACGGGTTTGTCATGCTCGGCATCACCAGCGAGGTGACCCACCGGTCCAAACGGCGGCTCTACGGGCTCACGCATCTCGCCCCGTTGCGCGCGGCCACAACCGCGCCGCGCCGGCCGCAGCCCGGCCGCCGTCCGGGTCGGCCGGGCGCCGCGGTCATCGAACCAGTCGACGCGGTTGCCGGCGAACCGCCGGGGCCGCTGGTCTCCTCCCCGCCTCTGCCCCCACGCGAACGGCGGAAATTCGATTTCAGCGACATCGACCAGCTGCTCGATCGGACCGATCAGGCCATCCGCCGCGCCCAGCAGGTGCTCGGAGAGCGCGATAAACGCACCATCCCTGCAACACAGTTCCCGGCGCGTGATCGTTGACGACGCCGGCGGACAGCGGCCCTTTTCGAGTGTCACTATCTAGTGACCTCACCGGATAGTGAAATCACTGTGTAGAAAAACCACTATATAGTGAGATTGCCATTTCACGGATAATCTCTCCCTTGCTTCGCCAGCTTCGCGAACCGTGGCGAGGCATCGGCTTTAGGCATCGATTCGATGTCCACCCCAGCCGGGGCACCTCCGTTGGGGTGGACGGCCCCGCGGCATCTGGTGCCAAAGTTCGGTCGTCGAAAATCCGAACTGGAGACCGTCCATGACCGAGATTACGCGCATTGCCATCGATACGTCCAAGTCGGTGTTTACGCTGCATGGGGTTGACGCCAGCGGCCGAGCGGTATTGCGGCGCAATCTGCGGCGGCGTGAGCTGCTGAGGTTCTTTGAACGGCTGCCGCCGGTCGAGGTGGTGCTGGAAGCGTGCGGCGGGTCGCATCACTGGGGCCGTACCCTGCTGGCGCTGGGCCACCGCGTGCGGCTGATCCCGCCGCAATATGTCAAACCGTTTGTCAAGCGCGGCAAGAACGACCGCAACGATGCCGAGGCGATCAGCGTGGCCGCCACCCAGCCGTCGATCGGCAGCGTGCCGGTCAAGTCGGCCGCGCAGCAGGCCGCGGCCATGCTGTTGTCGGTTCGCGAGCTGCTGGTGCGGCAGCGCACCCAGCTCGTCAATGCGATGCGCGGCCATGCCGCCGAGATGGGGGTCGTGGCACCGCTCGGCGGGAAGGGCCTGGCCGAGCTGCAGACCGAGATCGCCGCGGCCGATGAGGCGGCGGTGCCGGCGGCGGCGAAGCAGGCGATCGCGCTGCTCGGCCGCGAAGCCGAGCGCATCGAGACGCGGCTGCGGGCGATCGATACCACGCTGATGCAGCAGCACAGGGCCAACCCGGTGAGTCGGCGGCTGGCCGCGATCCCGGGGATCGGGCCGATCGCGGCGCTGAGTTTTACGCTGCGGGTCGACCCGACGCAGTTTGCCTCGGCGCGCCATTTCAGCGCCTGGCTCGGGCTGGTGCCGCGGGAGTGCTCGACCGCCGGCAAGCAGCGCCTGGGCGGCATCAGCCGGGCCGGCAACGAGCGGCTGCGGCAGCTGCTGGTGCTGGGCGCGACGGCGGTCATCCAGCATGCCAGGCCGGGTCGGCCAGCCGCCTCGCCATGGCTGCTGAACCTGCTGGGCCGCAAGCCGCGCAAGCTCGCCGCCGTGGCTTGGGCCAACAAAATGGCCCGCATCGTGTGGGCCATGATGACAAGCGGGGAGGCCTACCGGCCAGCGCCGGCGACGGCCTGATCGCTTGTCTGCCGCGGGTGCAGGGCTCGAGGGAAAAGATGCTGATCGGTCGGTCCGACGATCCACAAAACCCGTGTAGGGTGGCGGCCAGCAAGGTCGCTCTTCCGTTTGGGAGTGGATCGCGGAACCCATCTGGGCCAGCGGCAGCTGCCGCGACAAACAGGCCGGACACACGACCGCAACCGCACCGCAGCAAAATTCCCTTGTCTGACCCCTTGCACCCAAGGGGCCGTCCACACACGCCCTGCAGCAGGGCATATCATAGTGAGATAGTGAAGTCACTGGGTATGTTGTGGCGGAAATACTGCGCGTTTCGACCTCCCACTAGATAGTGATTTATATTCCTCGCTATCTTACTATTTTGCGATATAACGATGTTACTATATAGCTAACTCGTCGAATCACCTGCCCCGGCATCTTCCACCACTTAATCCCATCGGAGGTCATGCAATGACCAGAAAAGGTAAAATTATCGCCGTATCCAGCACCAAAGGCGGTCCTGGGAAAACCACTATAACAGGGAATATCGGCGACGCGCTGGCCAGTCTCGGCTATAAGGTCGCCTTTCTCGATGTCGATCCCAACCAGAACCTCACCGATTGGTATTACTGGCCCAGGCCTAAAAAGAAAAAAATGGACGGAGCCGCAACCGGCGAAAAGGACGGCGGAGCCCCCATCAAAGAAAACAAGGCCGCCGCAAACGAGGTGACTACTCATTTTAGCGGCGTTACGCTTGAAAGCCAGATAGACGCCGAGCAGATCGTAAAGGATTGCCGACGCCTGGCCAAGGACCACGATTTCGTCATCATCGACGGTGCCGGCGTGGCCAGTCAGTCTCTCTATGTGGCCGCAGGCGTATCGGCTCTCGTGATTATTCCGGCGACGCCGTCCGCAGACGACTTCAAGGAAGCCATCAAAACCAGAAAAATCGTCGCCAGTGCCGCTGAAATGATTAGTGAAAGACTGGGCAAGGACATTGAAATCACAACGCGGATTCTCATCAATGATACCCAGGCCGATACGCATGTCGACAGACATATCGCCAATGAGCTCAAGCGCAGAAATATCCCGGTCTTTAATACGACCATAGGTACACGGACGATATTCAAAAAGGCGCGTTTCAGGGGGACTACCCCAGTGCGGATCGAGCCGTCCGGGCCAGCGGCCCGAGAGATCATAGACCTGACCCACGAAATTCTCGCTTTGCTCGGCGTGGAGCGTGGCGCACTAAAAATTGCTAGCTAGTGATTTCACTACATAGTAATTTTATGAGGACTACAGGAGAACGCGACTATGGCCAAAAATGCCCTTCCCGCCATATCGGACGATGACATCGATGAGGATATCGATGAGGATATCCTGAACGATGCCCTGCTGCAGGGCTCCAAAAACATGCCCAACCTTTCAGCCAGAAAGGCCGATACCGAGAAGGAGGCCGTCAGGCTGGCGGTGGCTAAATTAGATCCTGGCCACCAGCGCGTCACCAAGGCGATTTCCCTGCCTCAATATCTCTGGGACTGGATCAAGGCGGAACACCGCGCCAAGGACGAACCGCAGAACGTCATAATCATGCGTATGATGAAGCAGGGTGGGGCGCCCATTCGCGAGGAAGATCTCGTCGACGGCAGGATCTCGCGTCTTGCGCATGGCCGGCGTTCTTAAACGCAGAACGCGGATTGAAGCTGTTCATCGATCATTTGAAACTCCGCCTCAATACACGGTTGCGGCAACATCCCGGCAAAGAGCCGCTAAAGGGGCTCCGGTAGCAACGGAACCGAAAGTTCGATTCAGCCCTCATCGTCGTTGGCCAGTGACGGATTGCGCAGCGGCCGGAGTTCGCCGCGAGCGACGGTGTCGGGCAGAACGAAGGCGTAGCGGCCGAGCATGTTGATGTGATCAAACCCGAGTGGCGACAGGCGGCCCACATCCTCGTCGCGCACGCCGAAGCCCTTGGCCCGGAGCTGGTCGAGCGCCGCGTCCATGTAGATCGTGTTCCAGAGCACGATGACGTTCACCACAAGACCGAGCGCACCAAGTTGGTCCTCCTGGCCCTCGTGGTAGCGCTGCCGCAGTTCGCCGCGCTTGCCGTGGAAGACGGTGCGGGCGAGCTGGTGCCGACCCTCGCCGCGGTTGAGCTGCACCAGGATGCGACGACGGTATGCCTCATCGTCGATGTAGCGCAGGAGGTAGAGCGTCTTCACCAGGCGTCCCAACTCTTCGAGGGCGCGGGCGAGCCTGGTCGGCCGGTCCTTGGTCTGCAGCGTGCGGATCAGCCCCGCCGCCAATACGGTCCCGAGCTTGAGAGATCCGGCCAGCCGCAGCAGGTCTTCCCAGTGCTCGACGATCAGCGCGGTGTTGATGCGCTGCGACGCAAGGGCGTTGAGCGCGCCGTAATCGGCCTTGCCATCCACGCGCCAGAAGCGCGAGCCGCCGATATCGGCGAGGCGTGGGCTGAACTGGAAGCCGAGCAGGTGGAAGATGCCGAACATGATGTCGGTGTAGGCACCGGTGTCGGTCATGATTTCGGTCGGCTGCAGCTCTGTTTGCTGCTCAAGGACGACGGAGAGGAGAACCAGGCTGTCGCGCAGCGTGCCGGGCACGGTGATGCCGTTCAGGCCGGTGAACTGGTCGGAGACCAGGTTGTAAAACGTGACCCCGCGCTCCTGGCCGAAGTAGTGCGGGTTGGGGCCGGAGTGGATGGTGCGGATCGGCACTACGAAGCGCAGCCCGTCGGCCGAGGCGACGTCGCCGCCGCCCCAGCTCCGGGCAAGCGGGACACGGTTCTGGGCGGCAACCAGGGCGGCGTTGGCGCGCGTCAGCGTTTCGGCCCGGATGTAGTTCTGTCGAACCCAGCTCAAGCGGGAGCGGCGCAGCGACGGCCTGTCGAACCGGATGAGCGGCTCGAATCCCGTGTTGCAGGCTTCGGCGAGCAGCACGGCGCAGATGCTGGTGGCGACATCGTCGGCCCGCGCGCCGCCTTCGCTTGCGTGCGTGAATCCGTCTGCGAACCCCGTGCGCGCGTGCATCTCCAACAACAGTTCCGGCAGGTCCACCCTCGGCAGGCGCGCGGCGACGGCGGCTTTGAGCGCGACGAGGCTGGGCGGATCGTCGATCCGCTCGAGGGCGGTTAGCACCAGCTCGCCGCCGTCAACCGCCACGTCCGCGTTGTCGGGCAGGTTCGCCGCGGTCATCCGGTAGGCGGTCTTGTCGATCGAGCCGTCAGACGAGCGAACCTGACGCTTCCAGCCGGATGACACGAACGCAAGTGGGGCTGCGGCTAACGGCCCGCGCTTCTCGTTGGCGCGGAGGTGGAGCACGGCGTCCAGAACGGGCTGTCCGGCGGGGGCCGCGCCGAACGCGACTGCGCGCAGCAGCGCCGGCATGAAGCGCAACTTGCTGTTCTGGGCGCGCAGCTCGGCGAAATAGAGGTCGCCCGGCGGGCAAATCAGCAAGTCGATTTGCTCCATCGCGTGCGCGAAATCCGCGCGCGGCACCAGGGTGAAGGCCGCCGCCCGCACTGCCGCATCGTCCACGGTTTCATCCATCAGCACGGCACCGGCGCGCCGCAGCTTCAGGGCGGCCGCGTCCAGGTCGCGGATCGTGCGTAGCCGCGTCTTCTTGCCGACCGCCGCGGCGTCCGAGAACAGCTTCGTCACCACGATGTCGAGCAGATCCAGCACGTCGTCCTGCGCGGTGGCTTCCAGCGTGCGAATAAAGGCAAGCAGCGTCGCCATCCGGCGCTCCGCCGGCATGCGCGCGACCGCCTGCGCCTTGGCGACAGTCGCAAACCGAGCCAGCGCGGTCACCCGGCCGGGCGGGACGTGCGATGTTCCGGGCAGGCCCGCGGCGAGAAGGCGAACCTCGTCGAGGCGTGCCACGGCACGGGACAGTTCGGCGCCGCTGCGCAGGTATGGTCCGTCTCGCAGCCGATCGAGTGGGCTCGGGCGGCCGTCGTCGGACAGCAGCAGAGCGTCCAGCCGCTCGCGTTGCGCTGGCGTGATGTCGCGCGCTAGAACACGCCACAGCCGCTGCGCGGCACGCGCGCGGATACGGGCCACCAGCCGTTCCAGCGCGGACGCCCCCGGCAGCAGCACCTTTTCGGTCACAAGCCACACGGTCGCGCGATCGAACAGCACGCTCGGTCGGTCGGTACCAGTCCAGCACAGGGCATACAGCCAACGGGCGAGGCGGAACTGGCGAGGCGGAACTGGGCGCCGCCGTCCGTGAACTCGCGATAGCCGAACCTGGCCCGGATCTCCCGGGCATGCTGCCACTTGGCGCGGCCGTCGCGATACTGGGTCAGGCACCGTGGATCGGCGACGCCGAGCTGCCGCGCCAGTTCGCCGCTGACGCCTGGTGGCACATCGGTGGGATCATCAAGAAAAGTGCCAAGAAATCGCACTGTGCCAAGCTGGACGGCATAGCCGAGCCGCATCGGGTCCGAGCGCTTTGCGCCGGCGAGGTCGCGATCGGCGTCGTCGAGGTGAAAATGGCGGGCAAGCTGGTTGGATGTGGGCTCGCCTGCGTACCGGCCGTAGCGCCGTTCTTGTTCGGCGGTCAGGAACGAGACCGGCACGCGCTCAGCGACCGAGGAGTTTGGTTGCGCGTGACTTCGGTCGACCCTCGCCGTCGACATAGGCATAAACCTATTTCCGGCAGTTGGTAGTTGGCAAAATCGGCAAATCCGTGCAGACGCAATGGAATGAGCACGGGTCGGGCGGTGGCCGCGAGGCACCCAGCGGGTGAGCAACCATCAGTAGAGTACGGCAAGGAACGGTCGGTGATCGCCGACACGTTTGCGGGCCGGGTTCACGTAGAATGGGAGAAGGGCGAGGGGGCAGCGATGACCCCGCTTGGCCAGCTTCCGTTTTTCATTGAGTACCTGAAGCAAGGCGGGTTGTTCGATGCTTGGGTTGCGGGGTGCCCGCTGTCTCTGACGAGCCCGAATGCGCCGTCGAAGCGGGACATCCTGGGGACAGTGATGTTGTCGGTGCTGGCCGGGCATCGGCGCTACGCCCACATTACGACGCTGCGCTGCGACCCGGTCAATCCACCACTGCTCGGGATGGCCAAGGTGGTCAGCGAGGACGCGGTCCGTCGGGCACTGAGCAAGATCGAGGCCGAAGCCGGGCGCGCCTGGCTGCAGGAACAGCTCGACTATTGCACGCGGCCGCTGTTGAGCGAACCCTGGATTCTTGATGTCGATACGACGGTGAAACCGCTCTACGGCCATCAGGAAGGAGCGGTGGTCGGTTACAACCCGAAGAAGCCAGGGCGGCCGTCGCACACCTATCACAGCTACATGTTGGCCAATCTGCGGCTGGTGTTGGAGGTCGAGGTTCAAGCGGGCAACCAGCACGCGGCGAAGCACTCGGCACCGGGACTATGGACGCTGTTGGATCGGCTGGGGCCGCAATGCGCTCCCTGGCTGCTGCGCGGTGATCGGGATTGGGGCAACGAGGGTGTGATCAGCGAAGCGGAGCGCCGCGGCCAAGCCTATCTGTTCAAGTTGCGCCTGACCAAGCGGGTGAAACGGGTGCTCGAGCGGGCGATGCGGGATGATGATTGGCACGATGCCGGGGCCGGCTGGCAAGGCAAGCATGGCGAGATCCGCCTGATGGGTTGGAGCCGGCAACGCCGCGTGGTCCTGCTCCGCCGCCGTCTGGCCGGGGTGATGATCACCCAGCCGCCGGCGGATGGGCAACTGGCGCTCGGCTTTGTCGAGATCGACGCGGCGCGCCAGGAAGCCTGGGAATATGCTGTTCTGGTGACCTCGCTGGAGGCCGAGGTTGTGACCATTGGGCAGCTTTACCGGGACCGGGGAGATTGTGAGAACAGCTTCGACGAGTTAAAGAACCACTGGGGCTGGGGTGGATTTACGACCCACGACTTGGCGCGCTGCCGGATCATGTGTATTAGCTAAGATTTGATCTGACAGACGGTGTTGGCTGTCTGAGCCTGTGTTGTCCGTTCGTGGTCAAGCGGCCATGAGTTTCTCCATCGCCAATGGGATTGCGTCAAGGAAGGTCTGCATCGGGGTCTTGCCGAAACACCAACGGCCCTGATGCGGTCGACGATAGTTGTATTCGACTAGCCAGACGTCGAGATCGGCCTGCAGCTCGTCGATCGTGTGATAGATCTTCTTGCGGAACGCGATCCGGTAAAACTCGTCCAAGATCGTGCGATGGAAGCGCTCGCAGATGCCGTTCGTCTGCGGGCTCTTGGTCTTGGTGCGGCTGTGATCGATGTCCGCAACCGCGAGATAGAGCTCGTATTCATGGCGTTGGTGCACTTCCAGAGCTGAGCTCGAAATGACCCCAGCCCCAGGCCGTTACGCGATGACGCACATCCGGCGGATGGAATCAGGGCGTCCGGCCGCCAGCATCCGGTTCAGGACCGCGCCGCCGATGGCTGCCTCAGTCTGCTGAGCGTCGAAACCGCGTGCTCGCAGCCGGGGTCCGATCAGCGCCTTGTAGCGGCCCATTGTCGTTTCGACCAGCGAGCGTTGGCCATAATCTGTTGCCTTCTGCCAGGCCAACCGCCCTTGTTCCAGGATCATCTCGAGATGCCGGTCACGCTGGGCGAGCGGACCTGGTTCACCATTGAGTACGGCCGTCGAGCGCGGCGGGATCACGACTTCGATGTCATCGCCGTGCGCGGCGATCGTGTTGTAGGTGGGCGCGCCATCATACGCGCCGTCAGCCGTTACCCGGGCGATCGCGCCATCAATCTGATCGAGCAACGGCGTAACCTGAGACGGATCATCGGCGTCCTGATCCGTCAGGGTCTGGGCCACTATCACGCCATTTTCGGCATCGACCGCCAGATGAAGCTTGCGCCATTTCCGGCGCGACTTCGCGCCGTGTTTCGCCTCCAGCCATTGACCCGCCCCGTAGACCTTCAGGCCCGTGCTGTCGATCAATAAGTGCAACGGACCGTCTGGCACGGAGGCCGGCGGGATCACCGGCAGTGTCTCCGCCCGGCGGCTGATCGTGGAGTGATCCGGCGCTGAGATCGTAAGGTCCATCAGCGTGATGACCGATGCCATCAGACCTTCGGTCTGCCGCAACGCCAGCCTGAACGCCGTGCGAACCATCAGCGTGGTCTGGATCGCAGCGGCGGTATAGCGGGCCTGGCCTTTCGGTCCAACGGTTTGCCAGTGGTCCAGCGCCGCATCCTCAATCCACAACGTCAGACTGCCACGCCGGCGCAGTCCCGCTTCGTACTCCGGCCAATTCTGGACCTTGAACGCCATCTTCGGGATGTGGTGGCGGCGATCGTCGTTGTGTTTGTGCGGCATCGGAATACCACGACAAAGGATGGCGTAGCGTGCCTCAGTGCTCCAGGCCGTCCAAGTGCACCAACGCCCTCGATATGCTGCAGCCAATGCCCGAGACACTACGCCAGGCACCGCGGCACGGTCTGCGGCCGCACGCATAACAATGCTCATGAGGCCAAAATCGCCTAGCCGTCGGCCTACCAACGCATTGCGCGAGCGTCCTCTCCTCCACGTTTGCCAACGATTTGCGAGTCGTGTCCCGGAATCCGTCCTAAAGTCGACTCCGAATGGCAACTTTCCGCATCCGAGACGATCAAGCAAAACCAATTCTTTCATTGCAATAGAGCGAGACCTTGATGTTGTTACATGGACTACCCCAAGATTTAGCCGTACGTATCTTTTTACAAGTAACATCGCGCGGGGGGATCCATCATGAAGCCCGGTCACCGAGACATCGCCAAGGACGTTCGCGCCTATCGGCGCCGCATAGCGGCCGCCGGCGAGAAGGAAGTGATGTTCAAGGTGTCCAACGAAACAGTAGCTCTCATTGACGAGCTCAAGCAACGCCTCGGCCTGCGCAATCGCGGCCAGGTCCTAGAGCAACATTTCCGAAATAGGAGAGAAGCCGCCCAGCAGTAACAGCCCAGCAACACGAAAGCCAGCCTTGGCGGGCTGGCTTTCAAAACTCGTGACGGGCCTTTTCAGGCAACAGTTGGGAGACACACAGCCCAGCCTAGCCAAAAGATGCCGTCTCTGTCAAACGGAAATTGGCGTTTCCGTTAACGCGGAAGGCTTGCCCGTCGCGATCAGCCAGAGAGGGGGATCGAGATGGCACAAGACAATAGCGCCCACGGGGCGCAACGGGGGGGCTTTGCCCATGCCCCGACCGGCTTCCGGCGGCTAACGCCGGTGCTACTCAAGGCCAACCGCTTGGCCGAGGGTTTCGCCGGGCTGCCCCAGGGCGTCGAGTCGCCCGGGCAGTTGTTGGCCGCCTTCAAGGCCGCGGCGCCGCGGCTCGGCGTTTCGCCGCGGCTGGTGCATGCGGTCGACTGGCTGTTCTGCTTCACCCAGCCGCAGGACTGGGAAGAAGGTACCCGGCCGATCGTGTGGCCCTCGGCCCAAATGCAGCAGGGAGCGCTCGGTCTCGGGCCCTCGCAGGCCAAGGAGATCAATAACCAGCTCATCGAGCTCGGCCTGGTCACGATGAAGGACAGCCCCAATGGCAAGCGCTACGGCCGCAGGCACGAGCAGACCGGACGGATCCTCGAGGCCTACGGCTTCGATCTCTCGCCGATCGCGGCACGCCACGCCGAATTTGTGAGGCTGGCCAAGGAAGCAAAGGTCGAGCGCGCCGCCATGGGGCGTCTACGCCGGCGAGCGACGATCGCGCGCAAGGCCATCGTCCAGATCCTCGAGACCGCTGCGGAATACGGTTTCGACGGCGAGGGATGGCAGACCCTCGCCCATGAGACCAACGACCTCGTGCGCGCGCTGAGAGCCGTCGAGAGGCCGGACGAGATGGAAGCCGGGGTCAAGAGCCTCGAATGCTGGCAGCAGGCGGCGCGCGAGCGTCTCGAGCATCTGCTGGGAACAGTGGAAACCGGCCCCAAGGAGCCGGAAAATCGGCCCCACATATACAACTACAACCTAACCCTTAATCTTAAAAAAGATACTGTAATCACAGCCAACACGTGTAGCGGCGAGGCGGAAACCAGGGCTTCCCAATCCTCAACCCCGGTACAGCCGAAACGTCCGGACAAGGGCATGGTCCACGGCATCGCTCCGGACGAACTGGTGCAGCTTGCACCAAAGCTGAAGCCCTATCTGCGCTGCCCCGATCCGACCTGGCCAGAGCTTGTCGACGCTGCCGATTGGCTGCGTGGCGATCTCGGCGTTTCGAAATCGCTGTGGGGCAAGGCCTGTCTCGCCATGGGCCGCGAATTGGCGGCAATCGCGCTGGCGATCGTGTCCACCAAGGAGGCGGAGCATTTCAAGACCTCGCCCGGCGGTTATTTCCACGGCATGGTCGCCAAGCACGTCGCCGGCGAATTGCATCTCGAGCGCACGGTCTGGGCCCTGCGCCGCGCGACCGATCCGGGCCGCTATGCCGGGGGCGGAAGGAGCAAGTATGCAGAAATTGTACGGTAGCGTATTTCCCGTAGTGTGATGGGTCGGGATAGGTTTCGGTCGGCTTGGCGCTCATGCGAGGACCGGCTGGCACCGTCAAGTTGGCCTTGTCGAAACCTCCGTGCCAAAAGTGACGATCTGAAAGGCTATTTATTTTAATAGTTTGCAGCGCTGCATTCGCTTCAAGCCATTTGTGCAGCCGTGCAAGGCAGGAAGCACGGGTTCGTTTATTCGTCCATACGGGCAAGCGTGCTTTCGTGCGACAACGCAACCGTGCATTATTGCGACTACGGAACCGTGCTTTCGTGCCTAAACGCAGAATCGAAAACGTGCAATTGTCTACGCACGAAAGCGAGCATTCGTCTGAGTACAAAAGCACGAAATACAAAAACTCGCCAGTTGCCGTCATTTCGTGCTATCTGGCAAACCAAAATGACCGCAATCACGGAAACGTGCTTTCGTATAACAACGCGACCGTGCCTTCGTGCTACGAAGCAATCGTACATTCTTGCAACTACGGAACCGTGCTTTCGTGTCGTAAGGCTTCTCCCCCTGCGTCCGGTGACACAATTCGTGGTGGCGGAATGCGCGAAGTTGGTATAGAACAAATAACGAACATAAGCTGCTGCAGAGGCCGCCATGACCGACGTCCCGGGCTCCCTGATCGCATTCCAACAGCATTTCCCGGATGAGGCGGCCTGTGCCGCGTACCTGGCCGCGGTGCGCTGGCCGCATGGTTTTGTCTGTCCCCGCTGCGGCCACAGCAAAGCTTGGCTCTTGCAGACCAAGGCCTGGACTTACGAATGCGCCGGCTGCCGCAAGCAGACCTCGGTGACCGCTGGGACGATCCTGCACGGCTCCAAGCTACCGCTGACCCTGTGGTTCTGGGCCGCTTATCTGATGGCGACGCATTCCAACGGGATCTCCGCCCTGCAATTACAACATCAGCTCGCCTTGGGCTCCTATAAGACGGCTTGGCTGCTCTGCGCCAAGCTGCGCGCCAGCATGGTGGCGCCCGAGCGCAACCCGCTATACGGCCTTGTCGAAGTCGATGAGACCGAGATCGCCTGCCGCAGCACGAATGATCCGCCCGCCGGCGGTGGGGGGCGCAGTCATCACGGCAAAATCCTCGTCGTCGGGGCGGTCGAAGGGCAAGACGGCGGGGCCGGTCCCGGCCGTATCCGCCTTCAAGAGGTGCTCGATTACTCGGCTGCCAGCCTGCATCCCGTCCTGGCTACCAATCTCGCCCCCGGTGCTACCGCCAAGACCGACGGCTGGTCTGGCTATCCGGGCGCTCCGGGCGTTCACCACGATCCTCATACGGTCGGCAAGATGGCTGCTCATATCGTGCTACCCTGGACCCACCGCGTCTTTTCCAATCTCAAAACCTGGGCGCTGGGTGTCTATCACGGCCTGCGCCGCGAGCACCGCCAGTCCTACCTCGACGAATTCGTTTTCCGCTTCAATCGCCGCCATCACCGCCACGCTAGTTTCCGCTCCTTACTCGGCATCGCCGCCGGTCATGCGCCCTTCACCTACAAGATGTTGGTCGCACCGGAAGCAATGACATAAGCCTTCGTGTCGTAACGCAGAATCGAAAACGTGTAATTGTCTACGCATAAAAACGAGCATTCGTCTGAGTACGAAAGCATGAAATACAAAAACTCGCCAGTTGCTGTCATTTCGTGCTATCTGGCAAACCAAAATGACCGCAATCACGGACGCCAGAAATCCAAAATGTACGTCATCGTGCTAGCAAGTCAGAAGGGCGGGGCTGGGAAAACCACCCTCGCCGCGCATCTCGCCGTCGCCGCCGAAGCCGCCGGGGACGGCCCCGCCGTGCTGATCGACACCGACCCGCAAGGCTCCCTCTCGGCTTGGTGGAATGTCCGCAAAGCGGATTCGCCGAAGCTGGCGCCGATGACCATCGCCGAACTGCCGGAGAAGCTTGCGCTCCTGGCTGCGGCGGGCTACAGCGTTGCCGTCATAGACACGCCGCCGGCGATCACGGATGCGATCGGCGCGGTCGTTCAGTCGGCCGATCTCGTGCTGATCCCAACGCGGCCGAGCCCGCATGATCTACGCGCGGTCGGCAGTACCGTCTCACTGGTGCAGGGGGCGGGCAAGCCCTTCGTCTTCGCCGTCACCCAAGCCAAGCCCAACACGCGGCTCACCGTGCAGGCCATGGCGGCCCTGTCGGAGCACGGCAAGATCGCGCCCTCGATCGTGCACGACCGGGTCGATTACGCCGGCTCGATGATCGACGGCCGCACTGTGCAGGAAATCGATCCTCGAGGGCGCAGCGCCGCCGAAATGGCCGAGTTGTGGAAGTTTCTCGCGGCACAAATGGCAGATAGAACGAAAGCACGAAAGGTAGCCGTCGCATGAGAAGCAAACCTGCCGATCTGTCCGCCGGTCTTGTCGCCATCAAGGGCGCTGCGGCACCTTCGCCCGATATGCCGGGCAGGGCAGGGCCCTCGCCCGTGCCGCAAGTCGTGCCGCCAGCCGCGAATACGACCCCGCCGCCCCAGGCTACCGCCAGCGCAACGGCGCGCGCCAAGGCGGCACTAGAGCCTGAAACCAAGGAGGCCAACTTCACGCCGCTCAATTTCCGGATCCCGGCCTCCTTCCGGCGGGAATTCCGGACCTACGCCGCGACCCACGACCTCAAGCTCAACGAGCTTTTGCGCCTCTGCTTCGAGGCCTACCGGCGCCAAATGGGCGATTAATCCGCCGACAATTCGCACATTCAACTCGCGCGACATTCTCTCCGCATCAATTTTCGCATCCGAAACGATCGCCTTAATCCAATGAATTCAGAGGCAACGCCTGACGGCTAGCCTCTCCATGCCTGATCCCTCACCAGATTTAGTTTATAAATCCGGGTTGTTAGCGACTCATGGGGTAGGCATGGAAACGACCGCAGCAAATACCGGGGGTAACAAACATCGCGCCTACCGTCGCCGTCTAGTCGCCAACGGAAACCATCAGTTCATCGTTGCCTTGCCCCGCGAGACAGTCGCTTTACTTGACGAGATCAAGGAACGCCAAGGGCTGCGCAATCGCAGCCAGGCGGTCTTGCAACTCATCGAACGAGGGAGAGAAGTCGCCCAGCAGTAGCCACCAAGATACAGAAAAGCCCGCCTTGCCGGGCGGGCTTTCTAAACTCATGACGGGCCTCTTGGCCCACGTTTGGGACGAATTGCAGCTCCCAACCTAGCCGAGAGCCGCTTCCCTGTCAAGGCGGAAATTGCCGTTTCTGTCAACGGGGTAGGTTGCCCGTCGCAACCCACGGGGGAAGCGATGGAAAGAGAGATTCGCGCCGAAGGGGCGCCACGGAAGGGGTCTGCCTACGGTCCAACGGGGTTTCGTCGGTTGACGCCTGGATTGATCACGGTCGACCGGATCGCGGAGGGATTTGCCGGTCTGCCCGAGGGGGTGACGGTCCTCGGCCAGTTGCTTGCCGCGTTCAAAGCCGCGGCACCCAGGCTCGGGCTCGCCACCCGCCTGGTGCATGCGATTGATTGGCTGTTCCGGTTTACCCAGCCGCAGGATTGGGAGCAGGGAGGGCACCCGATCTTATGGCCCTCGGCCCTGCTGCAGCAGGAGGCGCTCGGCCTTTCCGAGACCCAGGCAAAGCGGCTCAATCGGCACCTCATCGAGCTCGGCTTGATCACAATGAAGGACAGCCCGAACGGCAAGCGCTATGGCTGCCGCGACGCTCGGGGACGGATCGTAGAGGCATACGGCTTTGATCTGTCGCCACTTGCTGTGCGCTATCAGGAATTCGTGCAGCTGGCGGAGGAGGGGAGGGCGGAGCGCGAAGCGATGGGGCGCTTGCGCCGGCGGGCGACGATTGCCCGCAAGGGAATCGGGCAGATCCTCAAGACCGCACGAGACTACGATTTAAGGGGCGAGGAATGGCCGATGCTGGAGCGCGAGGCGCGGGCGATCGTGCAGGAGTTGAAACGCGCGGCGCGGCCGGACGACATAAAGGCGGGAGTTGTCAGCCTCGAACGGCGGCAACACGAGGCCCGAAGCCATCTCGAGATGCTTCTCAACGATGTTAAAATGATCCCCTCGCCGGCCGAAAATGCACCCCACCAATATACCTACAAATCAAACCCCTATCCTGAACAGGATACGGTAATCACATACAAGACTAGTAGCGAAGCGCAGGAAGCCCCTGTTGCCTCGTCAGGAGCGCCGAAACACCCGGAGAAGGGGGCGGTGCACGGAATCCGCCCTGACGAATTGGTCAGGCTCGCCCCACGGTTAAAGCCCTATCTCCATCGCCCCGACCCGACTTGGTCAGAAATCATCGATGCCGCAGACTGGCTCCGGCACGATCTTGACGTCTCGAAACCGTTGTGGGGCGATGCCCGCTCGAATATGGGCCGGGATCTGGCCGCGGTCGCACTGGCAATCGTTTCGACCAAGGACCCCGAGCACTTCCGAACGACGCCCGGAGGGTATTTCCACGGCATGGTGCAAAAGGCCAAGGCCGGCGAACTGCATCTCGAGCGAACCGTCTGGGCGATGCGGCGCGCAGCTCAGCCGAATGCACGGCCGCGAGCGGGCAGGGGAGGGGGCCGATACCAAGATGACAGGGTCCGCAGCGGATTAGACCAAGCTCGCTTTCGGCCAACTTGACGGTGCCGTTCGCCGGCCTCTTCATCTTCATTGCAGGCGCCGAGCCGTCCTGCCGAGCGACGAGGCAGTCGTCACGGTCGGCCGGCTGCGTCTCGACCGTGTGCTGGTGTCGAGCGCAGTGACTGCGGCAATGTCCAACGAGAGCATAAGGATCCGTGGGGTTGTCCGATGGCATCGCTCCCACTGCGCGGAGCACAACCGGCATGTGTTGCGTCGCGGTGAGCGGGCGCCCCACAGATCAGGGCCAGTGAACAAGCTCGCCTTCATCCTCGAAGAACGCCAGGAATCTGGCGAAGGGTCGGTTGAATTCCTCTGCTCGTGCTGCCAAGCTGCGGCTGCAGGCGCCGCCTCGGCGCGCCTCGGACAAATCACTGGCGGAGGAGACGGGCATGGCCATGCAACTCGGGCACGTTCACATCAAGACCAGAGAGGATCCGCAGAAGGTCGCAAAGTTCTACATCGACAATTTCGGGGCGACCGTGAAGCGGGAAAATCCCGGCCGCGGCTGCCAGCTCGACCTGCACGGCGTGCAACTCAACGTGACGACCATCAACGCCGACCAGAACCATGAGCAGCATGTCGGCATCGAGCACATCGCGATCGAGACCGACGATTACGCCGGCGCCCTCGCGAACCTTAAGAAGAACGGCGCGGAGATCCTCGAAGAGCGCGTAAACAACGGTCGGCATGTGTGCTGGGTTGCCGCGCCCGACGGCGCGCAGATGGAGCTGATCGAGAAGGTCTGAGGACGGGGCCACCCCACAGCTAATCCCCGCCAGCGGGGATATAGCTGTACGAATGGGCTTAATCGAGGATCAGACGGTCGGTAGAGCCTGGCATCTAGGGCCAGAAGGCGCAAAGCTGCGAAATTGCACAGTAGCGCCTTGCACGCAATCTTCTGGGCCGAGTTGCTCACCGGCGATGGGACAGGCATCCGAAGATAAGTTTGGTAGTGCAGCTAGTATTGCACGCAATGTCATCCCGCGCGGAGAGTGCTAACTTGAGATAGATTTTTGAGGTGTTTGGTGATTGCGTCCCATTGATTTTGCAGGGATATTTTTCCTCCTATCTATCTCAAGTTAGCACTCTCCCCGCGCGATACACCCCCGGTTCTTTACGTCCAATACACCCGGCCGAATGCCCTACAAGACGTCCAATTCACATTGTAGGCGATGATTGCACGCAATCTTCGGCGCTCTTGGTCCGGCTTTGGGCGAATTCGCGATTCGCTACAGCAAAATCAGCGGATATCATCCGTGTTCTCGTTTCTTACCGTGCGTTTTGGCAGACTTGGGCCTTCCACCCCATAGCGGGCATGAGCGAGTGTCGTCGCCCACCCGATCACATAATTTATCGCCCGACGCAAACATCCCTGCCGTCGGGCGCCGCAACCTAGCCAAGCTAGCGGTGCTCCGTTGATTGGGAACCACTACGTCGAGGGATGGTGTCTGCGACGAAGAGGCGGATCAGTAACCCTAGACCTAGAAGCAGTCTGATGCGCCGCGAGAACTTCCTGGGCACGGCGGATTGCCTGATCGGTCAGATCGAGAAGCCGGTCGAGTTCGCTAAAGTCGAATTCCCGCTGCGCGAGCGGCGGCAGCGGAGGGGAGGGAGCCAGGACCGGTGTCAACTCAGCCCAATCCCCTTCGACAGCGTCGATAGGCGTGGCGCTCGGCCAGCTGGGCCGCTGCCCGGGCTGCGGCCGGCGCGGTGGCGCGGTGGCCTCGCGCAGTGGCGCGAGGTGCTTGAGCCCGTAGAGCCGCCGCTTTGAGCGCTGGGTCAGCTCGCTGACAATGCCGAGAACAACGAACCCGTCGAGCAGGCGGGTGGCGTTGTTGATCGCGACGCCGAGGATTTGGGCGAGCGAGGTTGCTGACAGCAAGGGTGCGGCCGCCAATATGTCGATCGCCGCCGCGGCGTGCGAATCGCGGCGCCGGCCAGCGACTTTATGGCGGGCGGCGAACCAATGGCGTTCGATGTGGCGCAACAGGGCCAAGCCGTCCGCGGCCTCGGCGGCGATGGCCGCCAGAAAATGGCCGGTCCATTCGGCGCGGCCCCACGGGATTTTGGCAGCAAGCGCGCCGGCGCCGGTCAGTAGCGGGCAGGGGAGGGCGGTCAGCCCGCGTTGGACCCAATAGCGGGCCAAAGCAGCGCGGATCGGCGGCCGCTCACCACCCCGATCGAGCCAGGTATGGACCGCATCGGCAGCACCCAACAATGGCGAGTGGCCGTCGGCGACCCCGGTAAGCTGTGCCGCGGCTTCGCCGATCGCCGCCCGCTGGGTCTGATCCGGAGCGGAATACCACCGGTACAGATCGAAGGCGTAACGCGCGGCGTCAAAGATCGCACCGCGGTCGATCAGCGCCGCCGGCCCTTCGAGGCGCAGGCGCACTCCTTCGATCAGTGCCGCGAGGTACCATGGGTCGATGATCCGGCCGTCGACCGCGGCCTGGCGGCGCACGGCTTCGAGCCGGGCGCGGTAGGCCCAGGCCGGGGCGAGCGGATGCGAACGCAACGCCGAATCGAGGCGCGTGACGGCGACCGCGGCGTGCTCGAGGCTGGCGGCGACGTCCCCTGCCAGCGGTCTCTGACGCCCCGGCGGCTTGCTGTCGGCCAGCATAGTCAATGGTACCCACTGAGCAATGGGATCGTCCTCGCCACGGCCGAAACCGGTTTTTGGAGTCGCCTATTCAAATCGCCAGCCAATTATGCGGTTTCCCACCCAGCAAATTGCCTGCTTCGACTATCACTAGCTTTATCCGACGTCGCGAGAAGTCCCTCTGTACACCATCATGAGCCGCGATCATCGGCTTTGTTGCTGGTCTCAGAACATTGATATACTATTTCGCTTATGAAAAGTAAAATAAGCGTTGTTGTGCGGGATGGGCGTCTCGTACTCGGGATAATCGTTCTTGTCCCGAATACTAGAAATCAGGGATCAGGACCCAGGGATCAGGAAACGCGGCAGCCAGGCGCCGCGCCGCAGCGGAGGAGGGCAGGGGAAGGGATGAGCGAGAGCCAGGGAAGCCGTGGGTTTCGTCGCGCACGTGGCCGTCACCGGACCGCCTATCCACATCGGCGCCGCGCGGCGGCCCGGATCATGCGCCAGACTGGCGGTCCGAGCCGCACATCACGATCCTCGCCTCTCAGCGACGCACGACCTTCAATAAGGATCCGGCATTCTCGATCCACGGCAGGGTTCCGATGATCCCAGATGGCGAATCGGCCCCGGCCGCCGTTATGCCCGCCGCGGCACCTGCCGTGGCGCCGCGCGCGCTGTCCTGGCGCATCCCAATAGGCGCGGCGCCCGACGCGGTGCGCGACTGGTTCGAGCTCGAAACCATCGTCGATCTGCCGGCCCCGGCCGCGAGTTTTGCCGAAGCGGAAGCCGCCGCCGCCGATTACCGCCGCGCCGCCCGCGCCGACAACACCAGGCGGGCCTATCGCGCCGCGGTCGCTCGCTTTACCGACTGGTGTGCCGCACATGCCCAAGTCCCACTCCCGGCCGCGCCCGAGACCGTCGCCGCGTTTCTCGCGGCCGAGGCGGGCCGGGGCCTGGCCGTCAACACCCTGCGGCTGCGCCACGCCGCGCTGCGCTATCTGCATCTGTTGGCCGGCTATCCGCCGCCAACCGCATCGCCGATGGTCAGCGCGACCTTTGCCGGCATTCGCCGTGCCCACCGCCGGCCCTTGCGCAAAAAGACCGCCCTGGTGCTCGACCCGTTGCGCGCCGCAGTCCAGGCGATCCCCGACAGTTTGCCCGGGCGGCGTGATCGTGCGCTGATCCTGGTCGGCTTTGCCGCGGCATTACGGCCGTCGGAGCTGGCCCGGCTCGATGTCGGGGCGGTGACCCGACACGAAGATGGCATTGCACTCTTCCTGCCATGGCGCAAGAACGACCAGGAGGCGCAAGGCACGATCGTGTGGCTGCCGGTGGGCCGGACCGATTTGTGCCCGGTCCGCGCCCTTGAAGCCTGGCTCGCCGCGGCGGAAATCGTCGAGGGGCCGCTGTTCCGGCGGCTGTGGCGGCTGCCGCCGCCGCGCGTGCGCAGAGGCGCCAAGCAGAAACCGATAGCCGAGCGCTACCGGATGGGGAGCAACCCGATCGACACCGATTCGATTGCGCTCGTCATCAAGAAATGGACCGGCATTGCCGGGTTCGATAGCGCGGCTTTCGCCGGCCACAGCCTGCGGCGTGGCGCGATCTCGAGCGGCGTCGCGCAAGGGGTCCATATCGCCCGCCTCAAGCAGTTCTCCGGCCACGCCTCGCTCAAGAGCCTCGAAGAATACGTTGAACTCGACGAATTGCGGCACAACCACCCGCTCAAGGACGTGCTTTGAGGGGCTGTGCCGCGGCCGCTCATGGCAACGGGGCCATTTCGATCAGCGGTGCGAAACGTCGGAAATCGGCAAGGTTGAATGTCAGCAATCGGCGCACGCCACAGTCCAGCATCGTCGCGACGATGTTGGCGTCGTGCACCTGACGGCCGGTGGCGCGGTATGCCGTGAGGGTTTCGAAGAGGCGGTCGAGCACCCGGGCGCCGTACAGACTTGTGTAGGCTCGCGCTATGCAGCGAGCTGCCACAATGATGCTACAGTTGACTCGGCAGCGAGGCGGAACGACGCTTTTGTCGACAAATTCGGACGAGGTTTGCTCGCAACAGGTTCGGGAGAACGCCTATGAGCGACAACGGTCATCTGAGTCCGGCGCAGGTCCACGCCAAGGTCAAGCATCCGATCGTCGACGGCGACGGACATTGGGTCGAGTTTCCGCCGGTCTTCGCTGAGAAGATGCGCAAGGTGGGTGGCGACAAGGCGGCCGACGGCTTTCTCGCGCCGCGGGGCGCCGCCGAGGCGCTGAAGATGACCCCGGCCGAGCGGACCGAGCGGCGTATTGCACAGCCTAATTACTGGAACCGCCAAGGCGAAAACACGCTCGACCGCGCGACTGCGATGATGCCGAAGCTGCTCTACGAGCGCCTCGATGAGATCGGCACCGACTTCGCCGTCATCTATCCGACGGCGGGGCTGGGACTGCCTCGCATCAAGGACGACGCGACGCGGCGCGCCGTTATCCGCGCCTACAACATCGTCGCCGCCGATTATTTCCGCGATTATAGCGACCGCATGACCCCGGCGGCGATCATCCCGATGCACACGCCGGAGGAAGCGATCGAAGAGCTCGAATTCGTCACCAAGCAGCTCGGCTCGAAGGTCGGGATGTTCGGCAGCAACCTGCCGCGGCCGGTTCCCTCCGCTGCGGCCGAGGATGACGAGTCACGCCGCTTCACGGTGTGGTACGACGTGCTTGGCATCGACAGCCCCTATGACTATGACCCGGTCTGGGCGAAGTGCGTCGAGCTCGGCATTGCGCCGACCTTCCACAGCGGCAGTAGCAGCCAAGGATTGCGCCTGTCGCCGACAAACTTTGTCTACAATCACATCGGCCATTTCGCCGCCGCCGGTCATGCCGTCGCCAAGGCGATTTTCCTCGGTGGCGTGACCCGCCGCTTCCCGCAGCTCAATTTCGCCTTTCTTGAAGGTGGCGCCGGCTGGGGTGCCCAGCTCTTCGGTGATCTGATCGAGCATTGGGAGCGGCGCAATGCCAAGGCGCTCGAACGTATGGACCCGGCAAAGCTCGATCGCAAGCTGCTGATGGATCTCGTCGTCAAGCATGGCTATGATGATATGGCCGAGACCTTGCGAAAGCGCGACGGTTACCCAAACCCCGAGGCGCATTTGACCGGCGGGCACGCTGAGCTCGACGATTTCGCCGCCTGCAAGATCACCTGCAAAGAGGATTGGATCGATCTCTACGCCAAGCCCTACTACTTCGGCTGCGAGGCCGACGACCGGATGAACGTCTGCGCTTTCAACCGCACCAACCCGTTTGGGGCCCAGCTCAACGCAATCTACAGCTCCGACATCGGGCATTTCGACGTGATCGACATGCGCGACCCGCTACCCGAGGCCTACGAGCTCGTCGAGGACGGTCTGATCACCGAAGACAATTTCCGCGACTTCACGTTCGCCAATGCCGTGCGGCTATGGGGCACGCAGAACCCCCGTTTCTTCGAGGGCACGGTCGTTGCCAAAGAAGCGGCTGCGTTGCTTGCCCAATCAACCGTCCGCCCCGCTGCCGAATAACCCCGCAGCAGGGCCGTTATACGCTGTGTGAGCGCGAATAGCCCCCGAGCAAATTTCTTAGCTTCTGGGGGTTTCGATTGAGACCGGCGCGGGCACAGACCGCCATTGATCTTGAGCCTTTCGATGATGGCGCGGACGATCGGCTCTCCCTGCTCCGTCCCTGCCGCTGTCCGGGTCGCCGCGGCGATGAGACCGCGATAGTCCGTTACCTGCACCGGTCTAAGGCTGAGCGTGGCGATGATCTCTCTCGTATGTTCCCGCCGGGTCTCCTCCCGCTTGGCGTAGATCCCGAAGACGACCGGATCGATGCCGATCTGCTCGGCGACGGTGTCGATCACGGCTGCCGGCAGAACCTCACCGATTTGCAGAGGGCGGCCGAGGTCGCGGACGAGTGCCAACTGAACGGCGAAGCCGAGGCGGTTGTGCGCGCGCCGGTGCCGCCTGGCCAGGGCGACATCCTCAGGGGTGAGGACATAGCGCCGCTGCGCTTCGTCGTGACTGTCTGGAGGATCGAACAAGGCGACGCGCGTTGCGGGCGATAAGATGACACGGCGGCGCATCAATCGGCTCCGGGATTCGTCTCTAAACTCACTCGTTTGTATCTGGACGAAAGAGAAAATAGAGATGTATTTTATGGACGGCTTTGCCCGCTGCGGGAGAGCCGGTCACGGGCTGTCTCCAAACCGCTCGATTGCGGGACGAGGACCTGCCGGGAAAGGTCGCCGACATGCCGGACATCCTGGGGTATGCCCGCGTCTCCACCGATGAACAGGACTTGGCCGGCCAGATCTTGCGCCTGAAAGCTGCCGGCGCCGCCGGAACCTACGAGGACGTGATCTCGGGCCGGACCTTCGATCGTCCCGGTCTCAAGGCGTTGTTAGATTAACCCCAACTACGGATAAGGGTTGAGGGGGTTCCCAAAGAACCAAGGCTTTGACAGCATCGGCTTACGAACACTGAGCGTCAAACCCGGGTCTGGAGAGCCCCCTCAATGGCGATCGATATCACAGCGCTGTATTGCTGTCCGATGGCTTCTGCAAGCTGTTCGCAGACTGGGAAGCGCACCGGCTGCTCCCGTCGGAGCAGATCAGGCAGCGCCCAGGCAAGCTGTCGCGCGCCGAGATGCTGTTCATTGTGGTGCTGTTTTACCTCTCGCCGTTCAAGCACTTCAAGGCATTCTACTGCTACGGGATCGGCCAGCAGTATCGCACCTGCTTTGGCGATCTGCCGCACTATGACCGTTTCGTCAGCCTGATGCCGCGGCTGTTTGCCCCTCTGATGGTGCTGCTGCACAGCCTCAGCGGCGAGCCGAGCGGCGTCGACTTCGCTGATTCAACCAAGCTCGCCGTCTGCCACAATCGCCGCATTCACCGCCATAGGGTGTTCGAGGGCCTCGCCGCACGCGGCAAGACCAGCATGGGCTGGTTCTACGGCCTCAAGCTGCACTTCGTGATCAACCACAAAAGCCAAATCATGGCGCTGAAAATCACCCCCGGCAACACCGCCGACAGCACCGTGCGCGACGAGATGACCCAGCACCTGGCCGGCACCCTTTACGCCGACAAGGGCTACATCGGCCAGGAACTCTTCAGCAAACTCTGGCAGCGGGGCTTGCATCTCATCACCAGCATCCGGCGCAACATGCGGAACGATCTCATGCCGCTGGCCGACAAGATCATGCTGCGCAAGCGCGTCCTCATCGAGACCGTACTGGCCTTGTCGTAACCTTCGTGCCAAAAGTGCCGATCTGAAAGACATGTTAGTTCAATGAGTTGCGTCGGCGATATGGTAAGTGGGGCAAAATGGCGGGCAGCAGAATTTATGCAGGTTGGCCGCGGCACCGGATGATATCTGGCAGGAGCAGTACAGCGGGTTGCTCGGAAATGCCGAGGCGGCGGCCGAGATAATCCCAAAACGCGATGCCCAATTTGGCGCAGGTCTTGGCGAGCCCGAGGAAGGCATCGCGACAGTCTCGCCCGACATCACTGCGGGTGCCGCCGCTGACCTTACGCTTGGTCACGTGGCTGCGGATGTCGCGCTCGGAACCGTTGGTATGCAGTGGGATATCGGGGTGATCCAGCACGGCCAGCAATTCGGGCTTGTTGGCATGCAGCCGCACCAGCAGGCGATCAAGCGTGACGAAGCCGGTGCGGCGGCAAAAGATACGATCGAAGCGGGCGCGAAGTTGTCCGCGACGGCGGGGCGTGGGGTTGAGGCGGTACGCTTTCAGATCGGCGTAGAACCGCCAGATCAACGCGCGGACATGCTTCTGCGCGACACGCTGCTGCGCGGTGAACGTGTCGAGCTTATGAATCAGCCGCTCCGCGTGAACCCAGCATAACGCGTGCCGACCGACGTTGAACTGGCCAGCGTCATCGCTGACGATCACCGTATCACGCAGAAACGCGTGCCCGTGGATGCTGCCCCACAGCGCGCCCTCGGTGGCGATCTGCACCGGGTTGGGCGTCACGTTGAGCGCCGTGAGGCCCAACCGTTCAAGGTGCGCCTGCCAGGCGGCCGGATCGGCAAACTGTTTGTCGGGATGTTCCGCGAGCCTGGCAATGGTCAGCCCAGCCAGCGCATGTTCGCGCATGTAGGCCAGGGCGGCATCATTGATCACGTAATCGGTGTGCCCGGCACGCAGCAGACCGAGGAAGTTTAGGCGACTCTTGCTTTCCGTCGTCCCGAACCAGGTGAAGTCGTCGTTGCCGATCTGCGTGCAGACGCCGGTCGTGCCCTTGTGACGTGCACCGGTGTCATCCACCGTAATCCAACGGGCGGTCTCCAGACCCACGCGCAGCACGTCACGCGCTTCGGCCAGGAATTCATCCTGCCCGGCGATCAGCAAACGCATGACCTGCCGCTTGGAGATGGCGAGGCCCATCGCTTGCAGCAGCGCCATCAGCCGCGGCACGCTCACTTGCCCCTGGTGGTATTGCATCAGCACAAAGCGGCGCAGCGCCGGCCCGAAGTGCCCCCTGACATCAGGCGGCAAGGGCGCGATCACCGTCTGACCATCTGGGCTCACCCAGCGCTCGCGCCGATAACGGATCACCCGGGCCCGCAGCTCGAGGTCCTGCACCACGAAATCCTCATACCCTTTGAAGCGCGAGCCTTCAGGAACCTCCGCCTTGAGGATCTGCTCCTCGACCTTGACCCGCGGCACGACCTTGCCGCGCCTGCGGCGACGGGCCCCTCTTTCGCCGGGCTTCGGCGAGGTGCCGTTCTCCATCCCACTGGGTTTGATCGACGGTCGGCCCTTCAGCCCTTTCAGGCGTGCGATCTCCTCGCGCAGCTCAGCATTCTGGCGCTTCAGCTCGGCGTTGTTCTCCAGCAGCTTCAGAAGCAACTGCCTCAGCTCGGCCGGCGGCAGACCATCGATGTCGGGCGGGACGACCACAGGGAGGTTGAATCAAACCGCACCGCGTCGGGGCAAGAAAAAAATCGACCCCCGCCCGGAATTTTGCCCCACTTACGGCGATATGGTTGTAACATATTGATATTACGAGAGAGTCAGCTTTTTTAGCTCGGCACGCGCGCCGTGGCGGCTGAGGGCGCCTGGCGAAGCAGGTTCGACCTGTGGCGGCCGAGATCGAAGGTCAGGATGCCGCGCATGTTGATGTGCTTGTGCCCGATCGGCGCGAGACGGCGCATCAGTTCATCGGGATGTTCGCTGGGCGCCGCGTCGATCATCGCCTGGATGCGATGAGTGTTCCAGGCCATGACGATGTTCCCCAGCAAGGTCAGAGCGCCCGAGATGGTGCCGAGTTCCTCCATTGTGCGCCCATGCTTTGCGGTGATCATGCGGTTGTGGATGGCGCGCTGCAGGCTGTGCACCGCCTCGCCCTGGTTGAGGAGATCGAGGATCTCCAGGCGAAACGAGGGGTTGCTGAGATAGTCGCAGAGATAGAGGGTCCGGAGCAGCCTCCCCAGCCCGTCGCCGGCATTGTAGACGGGGTCGCCAGCGGCAGCTGACCCGAAACGGTCAAGGGCCGCGGTCGCTGAATCCCAGCCGTGTTTAACCGAAGCGCTGAGCCGCAGTAATCCCTCCCAGCCTCGCGCGATGGCGCGGCGGGAAACGGTTTCGGCCACGATCGGCCGTAGGACCTGCGGAATTTCCAGCCCTTTCGGCAGGGAGAGCTTTCGCTTCTTGAGCTTCGCCAGGTGCGGACACAGGTCGAACCCGACCAGCTTGGCGAGTGCCATCGCGAAATGCGTGAAGCCATGCGTGTCGACGGCGACGCGCTCGATCCGCTCGACTTGGCGCTGGCGCAAGGCGCCCTCGATCGCGGCGCCGGCTTGCCGGCGATTGAGGACGATCGGTAGATCGTAGAGGATGCCCCATTGATCGAGGACATGAGCATAGGTCCCGACGGCATAGGTTCGCCGCCGGGGGTCGAGGCGCGCCGACCACAAATAGCGCGTTGCCTCCAGGCTCATCATGTCGGCCGAGGCGAATAGCCCGCGTCCCCATAGGGCGGCGATGGGATGCTCGCGCATGAAGCGCAGCACCGCGTCATTTGCCGAGCGAAGCCGTCGCTCCCCCTCGATCTTCAGCATCATCTGCCCGAGGCTGTCGGCCGCCAGCGAGGGCACCATGCGCACCAGTTCGGCTATGGAAAGATCGGAGCCGAGCCCCATGAGGGCGGCATAGAGCGCCACCAATTCCTGCTCGGAACGGGCTGGGCGGCCAAGGAGGATCCACGAGAACCGCGTCAAGCCGTCGATTTCGATCAGAACTTCTGGAAACTGGACATCGCCAAAGGCGCGCGCGAGCGCTTGCCGCGCGGGTTCAAGGCGGGGATCCTTCGGTGCCTGCTTGCGGCGCGGCAATCGCAGTTCGCCGCCATCAATCGCGACTGCGCCGACCTCAACCGCCTCGGCCAATGCGGCAAGCCCGGCGGTCAGCCCTGCTTCCAGGCGCTGAAGATATTTCTCCAAGCTGGCCGGCAGGTTGAGGTCGCGAATGAAGCGGCCCTGGTCGCGCTGCCAGAGCTTCTGAGGGATGAGCTTGTCCTCCGGCGCCCGGTACGACAGGCTGTGATCGACCGAGACGGAGTGGTTGCGCAGCGCTCGCTTCAAGGCCATCAGGGTCGCTGCGCGAAAACAGCCCAGAGCTGCCGCACGATCCGGCTGATCGATCAGACCTTGCCATGAGGGACCAAAAGGCTGCGCCGTTATCGCCGGCAACGCGTTGGGCGAGGCAGCGAGCGAGTCGAGCATTGCAAAAGCGGCGGCAAGCTTATGATCGGCCGGAACCGCCAGGGGCGCCTGCCGCGCCAGTTTCAGGAGCCGAGCCAGATCCTGGGACTTGCGTCCAAGTTCCTGACGAATGGCGGCGACTTGGTTCCCCTGTCTTTCCAATTCGAAGGGAGCGATCAGCCTCTTGAGCCGCGAGCGCAGCTCGGCGGCGCCGAGTGCTTCGTCGTCGGCGAGGCCGGCAAGATCGCCGAGCAGCCGACGGAACCGGCGCAGGCGGGCCGCCTGCGTTTCCTCCACCCGTTCCCGCGCGCCACGCCACAGGGCTGAGATCTGATGATCGAGAAGCGTCAGCTGCCGTCCATCAGCCGTAACAGCGTGAGGCGCAGGAAACAGGCCACCTCGATCGTGCGATGCGGATCCTTGATCCGCGCCAGCGCTGCTGGTTTACGCGACATCATCCGTCTCGCGAAATATTCGAGACCGGCGAGCGGCAAATCCGGCAAAACCAGCCGGTCGGCGCCCAATTCCTTGAGGAATTCAACCTTCTCCATTTGCTCGGCGAGGCCTCTTGCGGCCTTGCTCGACGGCACGGCGCTGAGCCATTCGCGCCGGCTGACCCCGCCATCCTCGATCGGCGCTAACAGGCGCGGCACCCAGAGGTCGCGCTCGGCCGGCACTGCCGCCGCAATCAGCTTGAACAGTGCCTGCTGTTGATGGCGCCGTGCGGCAATCGCGAGACGGCGGATGTGGCGCTCGCGGAGCAACAGATATTGATGCTCGACCAGCCACGATCGGGCGCGCGCCACGAGTTCCGCTTCGTCGAAAACGGCCGCCGCCTCCCGGCGAAGATAGGCCACCAGTCCGCGTTCCGCGTGCGGGGTGAGTTCGCTGCGCCGAGTAGTCGGAGTGCCGAGGCATGGTGCTCGAACAAGGTTCGATGACGCCGGCGATAAAATGCCCGGATCGAGGCGAGCCGCGGTGCCGCGCAATCGACTTGCCGGCCAAGATGATCGAGGATCTGCGGCGGAATCAGTTCCACCGAGTTGAGCATCCTGCCGGTCATCTTGAGGAAGCCGATCTGCAGGGCGAGCGCCAATCGGTTCAAGGGTCCGCGGCGCTCCCGGACGGAGACAAGCTCATCCTCGTCGAGTGTGAAGAAGTGCTCGATCTCGAGCGTGGACAGAGCCTCGGGAAAGCGCTCCTCGCCGAGATATCGATGTTCCCATCGATTGATCGGCGGCTTTTTCGTCGGGCTGGCTGCAGCGTCCGGAATGGCAGGGCTCCATGATGCAACTCTCGCCGCGCGCCGATCGAGCCAGCGGGGTAGATGTTGCTGTCTCCGGCGATTCACAAACGACCGTCTATGCGGCGAAAACGCGGAAGGCGCAGAACCAAGGACTTGCGGCGTGCGAAACCCTGTTGCCAAATCGCCGGCAAAGGCAACAGGTTTGAGCGACATCCCCATGCTACTCGGCTACGCTCGCGTCTCGAAGGCCGATGATCAGGATACCGCTACCCAGGTCAGTGCCCTCAAGGCGGCCGGCTGCGACCGGGTCTATGAAGAGAAGGCCTCCGGTGGCCGTTGGGATCGGCCCCAGTTGCACCGGATGCTCGACCATCTGCGCGAGGGCGATATCGTTGTCGTGTGGAAACTCGACCGCCTGTCGTGCTCGCTCAAGGATCTCCTCCACATCCTGGAGAAGATCGATACCGCGGGCGCCAACTTCCGCTCCCTGACAGAGGCGATCGACACTTCCGGACCGGCCGGACGCATGATGATGCAGATGCTCGGATCCTTCGCCGAATTCGAGCGCGCCATGGTACGCGAGCGAACCCGTGCGGGGCTGAGGGCGGCGCGCGAACAGGGCCGAAAGGGCGGGCGGCGATCCAAGCTCATGCCGCGTCAAAGAGCCGAGATATTCGCGATGCTCGCCGCGGGCCGCCCTGGCGCCGAAATCGCCCGCATCTTCCGGGTACATCGCGCCACCATCAGCCGCATCGCCGCGGAGGCAAGAGCCTTATCCGCCAAAGCAGAGCCGGTTTCCTGATCACCTTGCAGCCGAGACCGGTCCACATCGCGCTGAAAAAGCTGACTCTCTCGTGATATCAATAGCTTGAAGCGAATGCAGCGCTACAAACTATTGAGATAAATAGACTTTCAGATCGTCACTTTTGGCACGGAGGTTACGACAAGGCCGTAGGGGCGATCGAGTGGTGCGGTCTCCCACTTGCCGCCGCGTTGCGACAGTATGATCTGTGCGCCTTCCGGCCGCTCAAGATAGGCGAAAGCTTCTTTGGGCCGCTGGTAGGCGATCGCAAAGCCGAGCCGATCGCACCAGAATTCCATGCTGGCGCCGATGTCGCTGACCAGCAGCTCGGGCACCAGCCTCGCCCATCCGGTCTTCGGCGGGCTTCCTAATCCCGTCGTCCAGCGAGCCGGTTCCCACTCGTATTTCACGTCGGGTTCGTTCTCCTCATTGCGCCCATCGGTGTAGGCAGCGGCACGGAAGCCCTGCGCTTCGTAGAAGGCTCGGGCATTGCTGTTGCGCTGAAAGATCCATAGTTCGAGCCGGCGCGGGCTCAGTGCCTTGGCCTGCGTGAGCAGCGACACCCCGACACCGCGGCGTTGCCAGCCTGACCGCACATACAGGTGATCGAGGTGTTCACCGTCGACCAGCATATAGCCGACGATCTCGTCTTCGAACCGAGCGATCCACCAGGCCGATGGCCGGTCGGCGACAACACGAGCGAAATAACCCCGTGTTTCAGCGTCGGTGTGCGCCAGGTGGAGATAAGGCATTGCCTCGCGCCGTGCGGTGAGGTGAATTTCAGCGATTTCCGGCGCGTCGCCCGGTTCAGCTTCTCGTATGTCGAGACCAGCTACCATTCCCTGTTTCCCCTCGCACCCGTTGCATTGATACGCGAGTAAAACTCAAAGTTCTGACTGCGAGATTCGAAATAGCGGCGCTCGCCGCGCACCATTCCGTGTCGGCTTAAGCAGATCGATTTCGCCGACATTTTTCAGGCCGCAGTGCAGAAGCACTTTTTGCGATGCCGCGTTGCTCGGGTCGGTATAGGCACGGATCGTCGTCAGACCGATGGTGCGAAATCCAAAATCGATCACCGCCGCGACCGCCTCGCGCGCGTACCCGTTGCCCCAATAGGCCTGGCCCAGCCAATAGCCAAGCGACGGCTCATCGCTTGCGTCGCCGGTGCTGCCATCGAGGCCGATGCCGCCGATCAGCTGGTCCGTCTCCTTCAATGCAATCCCAAAGCGCCGCGGCCGGCCCGTCGCATGGTCTTGCCGAACGAGAGCAATCCACTCTCGCCCATCCGCTTCGCTGTAGGGGTGAGGCACACGAGAGACCCAGCGTGCGACCTCCCAATTGTCGATCAGCGCGATCAGGTTGGCGAGATCATCCTCGCGCAGCGAGCGGAGCCGCAGCCGCGCGGTTTCGAGGGCGATATCCGGATGATCAGCAGGTATGTCGTGCATGATTCGTGTCGCCTTGCCGGCGCGCAAGCGAATTTATTCGATAAACGATATTGATCGGGATAGGGGGACGCCTCGCGGCGCCACCCCTCCCACACCACCGGGCATACGGGCCACGTACCACGGCGGTTCGACCGGGTTAAGCTTGGGCAGAAACAAGGAGACGGGGGGAGACCGAGGGAGTCGACAGATTTCCCTCGGTCGCAGACCTCCTCCATTAACTGTTCCGTCAAAGCCGGGCTTTCGGATGCCGGCGTCGCCACGAATGGTTCGGTCCCTTGGTATCCGCTGACCGGGGTTTCACCCCGGCCAACCGGTGCAAAGGCCAGCGAGTACTGGATCTTCTGCCGCTGTCCACGCATGAGTTGTCGGTCCTACTTGCCACTCCCAATCGTTCGGGCCTTCAGCCATCGTTCCCGGCTCGGCCTATCCGTTGCTCCGCCTTTCGGCCTTGGAGTGCCTCACTAGCCTTGCCGACGGCGTGGCCTACTATGCCGTCTGCTGACTTCTGCGCCGCGGTCGGGTCACCTCTCGGTTTCCCCAGTTCCAAGTTCAGAACACGACGCAGACCTCCCCAGGTAAGTTCGATCGCCTTCCCCGCGCACCTGCCGGATCTACAGCCTTGGCCTTTGATGGATAGGGACTTCGCGATTAGTTGCCCGCTCGTCCGACCAGGGATGCCTCATATCCGATTTCTGTTCGTCAGGTCGCGGTTTTGCTCCGCACTGCCTTCAGACGCCACCTCGCGATGACGCCCTTGTGCTTCGCTAATCCTTCACCTCCATCAGGTTGGATAGGGGACTTCCACCCCCAAGCTACCGAACATGCTGGGCACGCGACTAAACCGCTTCGCGGTAGGACAGTCGACTGGCCTTCAGCTCTTGTAGTGCGCCGAGGGAGCGTTCAACATCGTTCGGAAAATTTGATGGATTTCCGGTTGCCACTGTCTCGGCTTGATTTAGAGCTATTCAACCGGAGGATATTGCGGACATCCCCTTCTCAGTGTAACCCATTGACGCGACGGAGCGGCCAATCAATTCAATACCCATTTACTCAAGATCTGTGCCATTCATCCGACGGTTGGGTAAGAGCCGCAAACCAACGACCTCCGAACGGGGCGGTTTAGTCCAATACATTTTTAGCGCACCGTCGCGCCTCTGCCGTCTCTATCTCTTCGGCCACCGTCGCGCGGCGCGACGTCACGCTAAAAATGCTCTTCATTATCACACATATATAATACATGCCTGCTCAGTGCTCGCTGAGCATCAGCGGCACATTAGAAAGCGGCAATGGTTTCGGCTAGCGCTACCGGCGTTGCACAGACTACGCCTAGCCCATTGTCTTGAGCGCGTTGCGCGCCTCCGCTGCGCATTGCGCCTGATATCCACGATGGGTTACGAATGTAGGGCGTCCGCAATTTCATCGTAAAATGGTATTCGGAAGTATCTCAACAGGCGTGCTGCGCGTCACCCGGTCGGAGAACTTCGCGCGCGGCGACAACGCGAGACGACAAGCCCGGTTTTAGACGATTTCAAACGTTTCCCATTATCGGTGACACCGCTAATCTTATTCGTTTTAATTTCGGCTTCGGCCCGCAACCAATGAGCGACACTCTTGCCCTCTGGATGGCCTTCTTCCTCCCAGATCGCAAAGGCCCGCTCTCTAATAATGGCTTGCTCTCGCCCGTCTCTGGTCATCAGGCCCTCCGATATACGAGCTGGGATCGGTCGCGCGCGCCGCATCCGCACAATGGCGTATGACTACAGCCAGTGACGTAGGGCTGTAATTCAGGCTTCTTATGACCAAAGCACAGGCAAGCTAAATCAATGGTTTGCAAGTCGCACAAGCTTTTCGCCCATGCCTGCGTCTCGACCGACGACCAGAATCTTAACTTTCAGCATGCCGCGCTGGAGGCCGACGCGCATGCCCCCCGTGTTTCTCATCGGAAGGTCATCAATTTTCCATAAAAGCCAATTATGTGCCATTTTCATGTAGGCCCAATATCAATGCACCGCGTCGGGGGAAGCAAAATTGTCGCCCGCCGCGCCTCATACGTTGCCGTGCATTCCTGCAGAGGTCCCTTTATCGAACAGACAGCAGCCGTTCAGCCTGAGCTGTAGGAAGGGGTCTTCATGCCCCCTTTCAGCCGTTGGCCGGCATTATCTGGATCGGAACGGCGGGATGGAGAGCGGTCATTCCGAATGCAGGTGCAATCCGTGACCCCAGACCGAACCGGCGAGGTATTCAGCCGATTGTGTCGATCAGCGCACAAAACCCGGATTGGCTTGAGTGCCGCGAATTGTGGCCCGTCGGCAGCCGCGGGGAAACTCACGCAGTCGATTTGCGGAGCTGCTCGATGGCGAATTGCTGGGCCGCGTTCCCGCCCATCATGCGAGCGATCAGCGGCTCCGGTACATTGGCGGCGCGCAAGCGGGCCAGCGCATCCCAGGCGCTCATCGTGTCATGTTGCGGGTAGCGCGACCCCCAAACGATCTTGTGCGCAAACTCCTGCGGCAATTTGAGGATCAACCGCTCCTCGGCGTCGAAGCCTAGCATGACATTGCCGTGCTCCCACATCTCTTCGGGCTCAGTCGAGACCGGGTAGTGGTGCAAGAGCGGGATCACGCGGGTCGAGGCCTCCATCTTTTCGAGCACCTCCTGCATCCACGAGGCCTTGCCGTGGGCGACAACAACCTTCATCGCCGGGTAACGCTCCATGACCGTGAAGCCGATCAAGGTCGAAGCGACGAACATATGGTTGTCGAGCCAAGGGGCCAGGATCGGTGCCAGCGGATGACCGAGTGGTGTCGCACCGATGAACGTGATCGACTGACCGGCGCCGCCGCTGCCGCCGGCGAACGGACCGCCGCCTCCACCGGGAACCGGAGGCTGCGCCAAGCGGTCTTTGACCTTCTCGAAGAACGGCCCGTGGGAGGTCCATTCCGGGTTCCACAGCCCCGGCGTCGCGTGCACCGCCGCGGTGATCCCGAGTCGCTCCAGTTCGGCCCACAGTGGATCGTAATAGGGATGGTTGAGATAGCGGTCTTCAAGAAACATCGGCCGGATGAAGACAGCGCGGAATGACGGCAGCCGCGCCACCCGCTGTATCTCTTCGAGCGCGAAATCCATGTTCTGCAGCGGCAGGATTGCGGCAGCGAAGAGCCGCTCCGGCGCCGTCCTACAGAAGTCCAGGATCCAATCGTTGTAGGCCCGCGCCAGCGCGTAGGCGACGTCCGGATCGCGGACCAGGAAGAAGCCTTCGGCAAACCAGGTCGGGTAGAGCAGCGCTTGGTCCACCCCCATAGCGTCCATATCGGCTAGGCGCGCCTGCGGGGCCGAGGCGCCCTCGGCAGCCGGGTGCCGCACCCGGGGATCGAGGGCGCCGACCGTATCCCAATCCATGCCTGGCCGCCACAACGCGTGGCGCGGCAGGTTGGAGTTCGAGCGATCGCGGAAAATCTCGCCGTTGACCTTGAGATAGGCGCCGGTGCGGCCTTCCTGCCGCCATAGCGCATGCTTGCCGAGCGTTCGATACTCGGGGTCGAGGTATTTCTCCCAGAGCGCGGGCGGCTCGACGACATGGCTGTCACTGTCGAACACTATGAATTCCTTGGTCGCCATTTTTGCCTTCGCTTTTGCGGCAGTGATCCGGTGATGTCATTGGCGGCAAGCCCCGGGTCCGCGCGAAGCGCGTCCTGCGGTATACGCAGCGATCTTGCCGCGTCGCGCCGATCGCGACGAGACTGGTTCGTTTGGCTCTTAGGAACGCCGCGTTAAGGCTGCCTCACCGCCGCTTCCGGGCGCAGCGCGGCGCGGACTTCCTCCTCGGTCGGCCACCAATCGGGGCGCTCGATCTCGGTGATGCGCTCGCGGATGATGGCGGCCGGCGCCTGCACCCTATAGAGGCGGCGGGCGTTGGCGCCCAGGAACTTGGCCTGATCCTCCTTCGGCAGCCCGTATTTCTGCATCGTCTCGATCGCACGCCAGACGTCGTCGCCGTCGTGGTGATAGACGTCGGATGACCAGCACAGGATATCGCCGTAGAACTCTGGGAGCCGGGCCGGCGGCGCCTCGTCGGCTTCGAAGCCGGTCATGCAATGCTCGAAAAAGGTCTCGCTCGGCAGCTTTTTCAGCGGCGGCAATTGCCGTTCATTGCGATAGAGCCGATAGGCCTTGTCGCATTCGTCGATCAGGAAGCTGAGCCAAGTCGACGAGGCTTCGAACACCGCCGCGTTGATCTTCGGGTGCCGCTCGAAAAATCCCGACATCAACACAACCGTGACCCACAGCGCCGCTTCGGCCTGGAAATTTTGCACATTGGCGAGAAAGGTGTGCGGCAGTCCGGCGGTAGCCATAGTCCTGCGGATCAGTTCGGCGCCGGAATATTGCTCGCTGTAGCCCGACGGCTTCGAGCTGGCGAAGGCCGGGAAAGGGTGCATCCCATAGACCATGCCGGTCTCTTCGAGCGCATCCCACACCGGCTCGTATTTCGGCTGCAGTGGGTAGTTGCCCATCGCGTCCATCGGACGGACGAGGGCGACGCGGCAACCGAGCGCCGACACCCGCCGGATCTCCTCGATCGCGTAGTCGGGGTGTTGCATTGGAATAAGGGCGGCAAAGAACAGGCGATCGGGGTTTTCAAGCGTGTATTCATACGCCCATTCGTTGTAGGCGCGGCAGAACGCCTTGGCGCCAAGTGCGTCCTCGAGCCAGGGATAGATGTCGATCTCGGTTGGAATGATCATGACCTGATCGATGCCCTGGATATCCATGTCCCTGAGGCGCGGCTTCGGTTCATACGAGCCGGCATGATCCAGATAAGCGACCTGCTGCTGTGTCAGCGCGGTCTTCGGGTTAAGATTGCGGACGTTGAGGGCGCGCTGGATGTCGTGCTTGACGCCCGGGCCGGCATTGGTAATGACCCGCATCGTGCCAGGGATCCCGCCCTTTCGCGGCGAGCCGAGGCCGATCCCCGCGCGGCCGTTGACAATCAACAGGCGGCCGTCGGCATCCCACCAGATCGTCCGCTTCAGCGCATCGAGTTCGTCGCGGGTAAGGACATGCTTGGCGCGCTCCCAAATCAGCGGCGGCTCGGTGACATGCGCGTCGCAATCGAAGGTCGCGAAATCCTTGGTCATCGGGGCAAAGCGTTGAACCGGCATGAGGCTCCTCCTCGCCAAGTGTGGTGATGTAGTGTGCTAGAGCGGTTTATCGGTCAGTTGCCTCTGACCCAGAATAGATCCAGTAAAATCAATGGATTGACCATGGAACTTCTGTCAGACTGACTCTAAAACCGCTCTAGTCCTCCAGCCAACCAGGCGGCACGGTCACCGCGCCGTTACGCACCAGGATCGCGTCGACCTCCTCCATATCGGCGCTGCTAATCTCCCAGCCGAGCGCGCCGAGATTTTCAGACACCTCGGCCGGCGTGCGGAAACCGACCAGCGCGGTACCGACGGCCGAATTGCTCAGCGTCCAGCGCAGTGCGAATTGCGGCAGGCTCTTGCCGTACTTGGCCGCGAGCGGCCTCAACTCCTCGACAGCGGCGAGGTTGCGCGGGAAATGCTCGGGCCCGAACAATGTTCGGAACAGGTTCAGGTTTCCGAGATTGCCGCTTTTCGAGCGCCAGTCGCTCTCGTCGAAGGACATGCCGGAATGGAACATGCCGCTCAGCATGCCGTATGCGAGCGATCCGTAAGCCATCACGGCGACTTGATTGGCCCCACAGTAGGGGAAGATCTCGGCTTGCATGCGGCGGTCGAACATGTTCCAAGCGTATTGCACGACATCGATACGGCGCAGCCGCATCGCCTCTTCGATCTGCGCCAGACGGAAATTCGACACGCCGATATAACGTGCTTTGCCCTGCTGTACGATATCGTCGAGCGCTGCCATTGTCTCGTCGAGCGGCGTATTGGGATCCGGCCAATGCACGAGATAAATCTCGACATGTTCAGTCCGGAGCCGCCGCAAGCTCTTGTCGATCGAGGCGAGCACCCGCGCGCGGCTGCTGTCACGGCGGTTCGGCATTTCCTCGTAGCCGACGCCGAATTTGGTCGCGATCACAACGTCGTTGCGACGTGGCCCAAGCGCCCGCGCCAGCGCCTCTTCCGAGACGCCCATGCCATAGGCTTCCGCCGTGTCGAAGCAGGTGATGCCCCCGTCGATCGCCCGGGCAACGGCGCGCTGAAATTCTCCCTCGTCGATGCGGCCGTAGGTGCCGCCGATCTCCCAGCAGCCAAAGCCGATCGCCGAGACTTTGAGATCGGTGCGGCCGAATTGCCGGTATTCCATGGCGTCCTCCCTATTTCGCCGCGATTGCGGAAGGCCGCGCTGCAAAGCGCCGCTCCATGGCGCGGCGCGCTTCGAGTGCCGGGCCGTCGGGGATCGCCACGTCGGCCCAGCGCATCGTCTCGCCGGCGGCGATGTCGCGCTGCAGCGGCACTTTGTGGGCGAGGCCGATCGGCAAAGCGCCCCAAGCGAGGCTGCGCTCGGCCGGTACCAGCTTGCCCCACACCGTGTAGCCGCCCTCGCCGTCGAGCGTTTCGCCGGCCCTCAGGTTTCGCTTGGCGACGGCTACAACATCGCCGCGCCACCCTTGCGGCTGGCCGGTCGGCTCGCCGCGCAACGCCGCCGACAACACCGAAATACCGAGCTCCAATCCGATCAAATGGTAGGGTTTGTACATCGCGGCATACCCGCCGCTGGCATCCGTCTTCAGGCCGTATTCCTTAAAACAGGTGCGCGCATACGCGTTCGGCGCCTTGAGCACGACATAGACACCCCAACGCAGGTCGCGAAACACCGGCCTTCGGTCGCGCTCCAGTGACGAGACGACCTCGACCATGCCATCGTGCTCCAGCGTGCCGCCTACGTCCCGGCCTCGCAGAACGTGTGGCAGGTCGTCGACGCCGCACGGCGGGAAGCGCAGGCCGTCCTGCGGCACCGCAAGGCCGGTGGCGTTGGCAATCGCTGCCATCTCGATCGCGGATTTGGTGCCGTCGAGAAACGAGTTGAACATCTGCGGGTTCATGCCGCCGCGTCGTGCCTCTTCGGGCGTCAATCCGTAGTGCTGCCAGACCTCGTCGGGTGTTACCGTGTGGTATTCCGGCAGGTATTTGGTGCCCTTGCCGGCAGCGGCGACCTCGAAGCCGCAGGCGCGGGCCCAGTCCACCAGCTCGCAGGTCAAGGCCGGTTGATCGCCGTAGGCGAGCGAATAGACGACGCCTTTCGCGCGCGCCTCTTCGGCCAGCAGCGGCCCTGCTAGCACATCGGCTTCGACATTGACCATGACGATGTGTTTTCCGGCCGCGATCGCGGCGCGGGCGTGAGCGATGCCGGCCGGCGGGCTGCCGGTCGCCTCGACGACGACTTCAATATCGGGATCGGCGCACGCCTCAATGCCCGACGCCAAAAACCGGGTGCGGGCGATGCGCGCCGCGTCCCATCCGACCGAACGGCAAGCGTTCCGAGCGCGATCGGGGTCGAGATCGGCGATGACCGCGATCTCGATGCCGGCCATCGACGGCGCCTGGTTCAAGAACATCGAGCCGAATTTGCCGGCGCCGATCAGCCCGACCTTGATCAGGCGCCCGGCCGCGGCGCGCCTTTGCGCGAGGTGGTAGAGGCTCATGGTGTCTATGCGGCGGCTCGGCGCCGATGCTCGCGCGCATAAGCGAGCAACGCGCCGTCATCGACCGGCTCGATCGGCGAAAAGTTGCGATGTGCGATCCATTCCGGCCGGGTCGGTTTGCGGATGTAATTCGAGACCGCGCACAAGGTCAGGTAAACGATGCGGCGCGGGTAGGGCGTGATGTTCGGCGCCGAGGCGTGCACGAGATTGCCGTGGAACATCAAGACCGCGCCGGGCTTGCCGGTCGGTGCGACGATGCCGCCCTCGGCGACCAGCCGGGTCACGGTGTCGTTGTCGAGCGTCCACAGCGGGTAGGAGGTCGTTTCCTCATCGTGCCCGGCCTGCAACACGCCGTGCTTGTGGCTTCTCGGCACCAGCATCAGCGGGCCGTTGATGTGCATGACCTCGTCCATGAATACGGCGATGTTCATCGCCCGCGGCTCCGGCATGCCGTCGTCGCGCGCCCAGGTGCCGTAATCCTGGTGCCATTGCCACACATCGCCCTCGAACGCCGCCTTCGCATTGATCTTGAACTGGTGCATGTAGAGCTTCTCGCCGAACACCTGCTCGACCGGCTCGATCAGCCGGGGGTGATAGCCGAGGAGCCGAAAGGCCTCGTTGTAGGTGTGCGCGGCAAAGGCGGTGCGTGGCGCGCCCGTCTTCTCCCGCCACACCTCCTGACGATTGGTGGCGTAGATCGCCTCGGCCTCGTCGCGCAAGACGGCCACCTCCTCCTCGGCAAAGCAATCGGGCAGGAACAGGTAGCCTTCTTCAGCGAACTGCCAGAGCTGTGCTTGGCTCAGCGGCATTTGCGTACCCCTCCCATTGGCACGGACGATTGGCTCAGCCGGCGCGCGGTCTCGGCGCCGGCGCGGTCGGTGTGGCCTCGGGCCGCCCGCTCGGCGCCGGCAGGGTCCCCGGCAAGGATGCAGCGAAGAATTTCCCGGTGCTCGGTCCACACCAGCGGGCGCTGCTCGGGATCATCCAACACCGCCCCCATCGAGCGTTTCAAATGCGGCCATTGCGCCGCCACGGTGTCCTCGATCGCCCGGTTGCCAGACAGGCGATAGAGCACGGTGTGAAACGCGACGTCGGCTTGGATGAACGCGAGCTCCGGAGCATCCAGCGGCAGCGCGAGGCCCGCGGCCAGCGCGCTCTCCGCCATTTGCTGCTGCTGCGCGGCAATGACCCGCCGCGCAACGCGTGCGGCGGCGAGGCGTGCGGCTAGCGCGTCGAGCGCACTGCGGACTTGGTAGAGATCACGGACTCTGTTGGGGTCGATCTCTGAGACAATCAGCCCGCGTCGGCCGTTTTCCTCCACCAGCTTCTGCTGTTTGAGGAGTTGGAGCGCATGGCTGATCGGTTGTCGCGACACGCCGAGGGCACGGCCGAGTTCTTCCTGGCGGATGCGCTGCCCGGGGGCGAGCGTGCCGTCGGCGATCGCCTCGACCAATCGCTCGTAGGCCCGATCGATCAACGCCGGCTGGGGATCAAGAGGCTGCATCCGCTCGCCGTATTCTGAATTCGAAATTCGATTCTGCCGACCCGCCCAGGATAAGTAAAGTCCTATCGCATCATGCGCCTACGATCAGGCCATCGCAGAAGCATGCGGGCTGTAACGGCTGCTTTCGCTCGGCTCGAGCCTTCTATCCCGCTCGGCGGAATGGCCGCTTTCGGCGCGTCTCGCCCGTTCCCGTGCGTCCTGGCGAAGGTCCCCTGACTGAACCGACAGCTGCCGCTCAACCGTGGCGGCGGCTACCGCTCTTCATGCCCCCATAGTTGACATTCGCTCGCCAGGATCTGGTGGCTCCTGCTTGGGCGCGTGGAGCGTCCTCCATTCAAGAAAAGCGCGGTATAGGACCGTTGTGCGGAGTGGCGCGATCGCTGAGATCAAGCATGACCTCATCGATATAGCACCAGCCCCAGCCTTCGGGCGGATCGTAACCTTCGATGATCGGATGACCGGTCGCGTGAAAGTGCCGCGTGGCGTGGCGATGCGGAGAGTCGTCGCAACAGCCGACATGGCCGCAAGTTCTGCAGAGGCGCAAATGCACCCATGGCGAGCCAATCTTCAGACACTCCTCGCAGCCAAGCGCACTTGGCGTCACATTGCGAATTGTCGCCTCGTGAAGGCACTCGTCGGCCATCGTGGTCCTCCAGTTTATGATACCAAGATTGGCTTGACACCGGTAGTGGCAAGATAGCCGCGCAAAGCCGCGACTATCTGTGCGCCATCGCCAACAGCGGCTGCGACCCTCTTGATCGAGCCCGAGCGCAAAAACGCCGGGCAGGTTGGTTTCAAGCGGGCTGGTCGCATTGCTTCCCGTGCGGACGAAACCTTTATCATCGAGCGTGACCCCGGAGCCGGCCAGCATGCAGGGCCACGGCGGCCTATTTCGGCGGCTGCATTTGAGGAGTTCGGTAACCCAAGCGAGGGCCTACCGCCGCCCTGATCATACTGGATCACGGCGGTAGCCTCGACCACCAGCACGCTGCGCAATCCTTCGCCGGCTCGTGTGATACACCGAGCCTGACCTTGCCCGCGGTCGAATAATCCTTCGGCGTCAGGCCGATCTAAATCAAACAGATTGCCCAGCCGGATCGAGGAAGTGCCGACCGCGTCGCCGACCAGGCGCACAGCCTCGGCGCACGCTTCGGCAGTATCTCGCGAGACGTCTACCTCAAAAAGGTGCCCCGGCTCGGGCCCAAGGCTTTCGAGCTTTCGGCAGGATTTCTGCGCATCCGTAACGGCGACGATCCGATCGATGCGTCGGGTGTACACCCGGAAGCCTATCCGGTGGTGCGGCGCATTCTCGTGGCGACCAGGAGCGAGCTGAAGGGACTGATCGGCAATACATCAGTGTTACGCCAGCTCGAGCCGGAGGCGTTCACCGATGCTGTGTTTGGGGTGCCCACTGTCGCAGACATTTTGCGGGAACTCGAAAAGCCCGGACGTGATCCGCGCCCAACCTACAAAACCGCGAACTTCCGGGAGGGAGTGGAAAAGCTCGAGGATCTGAAGTCCGGCATGGTTCTCGAAGGTGTCGTGACGAACGTCGCCGCATTTGGCGCCTTTGTCGATGTCGGGGTCCATCAGGACGGGTTGGTGCACATCTCCGCGATGGCCACGGCTTACATGAAGGCCCCGCGCATGGTTGCAAAGCCCGGCGATGTCGTTCGTGTCAAGGTGTTGGAGGTCGACCCAAAACGCCGTCGAATCTCGCTGACGATGCGGTTCGATGAACCCTCGGCGACGGGGTCAGCGGCAGTACGTGCCGAATTTGGCCCAGCGGGATCAGAGAAACGGCGCCGACCAGATGAGACCCGCGCAGGCCGGAGCAACGCCGTGCCGGCGAGCGGCGACGCGATGGCCGAGGCGTTTCGGCGAGCGGGGTTGGCTGACAAGACTCCAGGGCGTCAATAGCACAGCGGGCAACGTTCGCAGTAAGCCGCAACCCGTCACTCGCCGGTCACGTATTTTCCTTCTCTCCGGGAGACCAGGTTGTTCTTGGTGAGCGCCGTGAGGGCATTGGACACCGACTTTTCCGCGGATTTGTTCCCCTTGAGACCCATACACTCAAAGATTTCGCCTCGGCTCAGACCATTCGGATGTTCTCCGATGACCCGTAACAAGGCTTCCCGCCTCGTTCCCGGCTGTAGGCGAGGGCGAAGCTCCGCAGGCAGCTCCTCGATCGTTGCTTCGCTCTTTGTTGGAGCGGGTGGCCGTCGAGTAGGCATTGCTACTTTGCCGGTTTTCACCGCCTCATAGGCATCGATCGGCGCGAGCTCGAGATTGATCTCAGCGAGCTTGCTTTCTAGCTCCTTTAGCTGATTGAGGATCTCGTCGCGTTCGTGATTCAGACGCTCCCGCTCCCGCTGCATCATATCCCTAAACCTCATATCGTCCATCTGGCAGGTGTCCCGATGATAATGTTTCGCGTCCAACATAATCGGCGCAGAATATGATATAAGAGTAAAATACAAGCTGTCGTAGCCGTTTATGGTTAGGAATAATGGCCTCGCGCTCCTTCGGGCGACCGGTGACGACGCTGGCGGAGATGCGCGAAGCGGTCGCGTTCTACACCGTGCGCGCGGCCGAGAAACTGCGGCGGCAGCATCTGGCGACAGCGCACCTGATGGTGTTTGTCGAGACCCAATTGGTTCAAATCGGAGGAGAAATTGACCTTTTCTGATGCAGATTTCTGATGCAGAATCGCGAAGCCGCCAATCGGCTGAGCGTACGATTTTGAACAAATCGTCTGGTGACCCCAGCGTGGGCTGATTTGAATGTGTACCGGCCGTCCGCGACCGCCATCAACCCATCTTTTAATTGACGATCGCCAGCGCTTTGCAGAGCTGATCGACTCCCGCGCAGTCGCTCCCTACGGCGACGGTCAGCGTGCGGAACAGAACGTTGTCAGGCTCGGGGGCGACCCCGAGTTCGGCAAGGCCGCTCCATCCCGTCCATGCGGTAATGAGGAGAAACTGAATGCCAACGAAGGCGAACGCCAGACCGACGGCCATTGGCCCATAGGCCCGGCCGTCGGGCCGCCCTCTCTGCGCTGCGCGCCAAGTCACGACGATCGACACCCAGGCGAAGGCGAGCTCACCCGCGCCCCCAGCCATGTACGAAAGGCAGCCGAAAACGCCCCCAGCGAATGCCGAGATGGAAAGAAGGGCGTCCCCCAGCAGCGACACAAACGCGAGTCCCAACCCGCCCAAACCATACGCCGCGCGATAGAGCCCAATCTCGCCGCGCCAGGTGCGCGAGAAAGCAGAGTGGCTCGGTAAAGCCGGCCGGAACCTTGGTTCAGATCGCATAATGCCCCGTTTTTGCGCTGTCTTTCTTAAACTTATCTACTAGTCACATGGCGCGTCGACGGCAATCAAGGGCGCGCCGCTCCTCTACGTGATAATCTGGTGTACCGCTTGGAGCGGTGGAGCGGTGGAGCGGTGGAGCGGTGGAGCGGTCGCGACGGCGACCGCTGATGCCCCTGAGCCGTCATTCGCAGTGCGCACGTCCGGCTCGGCTGAATGGGAACTAAACCATCGCTCTTTGAACCGTGCCGGCAGCGTTGCCCCGCAAGTCCGGCAAGTCCGCACTCGACCCGAACGGAGCTCGGTCAGCGGCAGATGTTTAGGGCCGTTCGTCAAAGCACTCCATTACGCTGGTCGTACTGGACGCGGGCGGCCTCGAATTCTGCGAGATGGCCCCTGACCCATTGCCCGAACGCCAATACAGGCTCGGACATTGAATGCCCCAGTTTGGTCAGGCTGTATTCGACCTGCGGCGGGCTGGTCGGAAGGATTGTCCGCGTCACGATGCCGTCGCGTTCGAGGCCGCGCAGCGTGCGGGTCAGCATCTGCTGCGAGATCCCGGCCGTATTGCGCTTAATATCATTGAACCGGCGGGGACCGTCGCGCAACAGCATGACGACGAGCATGCTCCATTTCTCGCCGATGCGGGCGAGGAATTGGCTGACCTTTTGGCAATCCTGGTGCAGCGGATGGGACATTGTAGCGGCCATCTCGGTGTGCCTTGGTGACGCAAATCTGCGTTCTTGCGATATGGAAATGGTCACATATTTCGTCCAGGTCATACTCTTTGACTAGGGCCATTCCCATGAAGCTTCTCCACATCGACCTCAGCATCTTGGGGGAGGGCTCGGCCTCGCGTCGGCTTTCTGCCGCGATCGTTGCGGCGTTCGCCCAGGCGGTGTCCGATCTCGAAATTGTCCGGCGCGACCTGGATGCCGATCCGATCCCGCACCTCGACAGCAAACGGCTTCCTACGGTGCGGCCGGCAAATGCCCCGCAAGGCGCAACCGGCGTCCCGGACGACGAGGGAGCCGGAGCGCTCGACGAGTTCCTCGCTGCGGACATCGTCGTGATCGGTGCACCGATGTACAACTTCACGATCCCGAGCCAACTGAAGGCCTGGATCGACCGCATCCTGATTGCCGGAAAGACCTTCCGGTATAGCGAGGCCGGGCCTGTCGAGCTGGCCGGCGGCAAGCGGGTCATTATCGCGTTGTCGCGTGGCGGTCTCTACGCGCCGGGAATGCCGTTTGAGGCGAACGACTTCCAGGAGCGATACCTGCCGCGCAGTGTTCGCCTTTATCGGCATTGAGGACGTCGAGATCGTTCGCGCCGAGGGGCTTGCCTTGGGACCGGAACAGCGCGATGCGGCGGTGCGGGCCGCTTTGGCATCCGTTCCCTCCGCCGTTGCGAGCTTCGCGACGCGACTCGCTGCGTAAAGGGCTGCAGCGAACGGCCGTGAAAAGAAAACGGAGCATGTCATGAAAACCGGGATCAGCGAGCCACGTCAGATCACGAAAATCGTCACGGCGCATCGTCAGCGCGAGGGCGGCGGCTTCATCGTGCGGCGTCCCTTCCCTTCGGCTGGTTTTCACCATGCCGATCCGTTCCTGCTCCTCGACGAAATGGGTCCGGTCGAGTACGGACCGGGCGAGGCTATCGGCGCGCCCGATCACCCGCATCGCGGGTTCGAGACCGTGACCTACGTGCTCGAAGGAGAAATGGAGCACGAAGATTCCGCCGGTCACGGCGGCAAGCGCGGCGCCGGCGACGTGCAGTGGATGACGGCCGGGCGCGGCATCGTCCACTCGGAGATGCCGGCGCGCGCGATGCTGCAGCACGGCGGCAGAATGCACGGCTTCCAGATCTGGGTGAATTTGCCGGCGCGCGACAAGTTGACGGCCCCGCGCTATCAGGAAATCCCGCGCGCCACAATCCCGGAGGCTGCAACGCCCGATGGTTGCGCCGTGGTGCACGTGATCGCCGGCGAGGCGCTGGGCGCGAAAGCCGTCATTGAGACGCGCACGCCGATCGGCTACCTGCACTGGATTTTCTCGCCGGGTGCGTCGGTCGATGTGCCGGTTCCGGCGGACCACGCCGCCTATGTTTACGTTTTCGAGGGTGCAGTTCGAATCACCGGCCGCGAGGTGAAGGACGGCCAACTCGCCATTCTTGGCGATGGAAACCTCGTGCAGCTCGAGGCGAGCGAGCGGGCGCAAGCGCTCCTGCTGACCGGGGTTCCTCTATGTGAGCCAGTCGTGCAATACGGGCCTTTCGTGATGAATACCGAGAGGGAAATCGTCCAGGCCATCGAAGACTATCGGGCCGGACGGCTCGGCGAGATCGCACGATCAGTGATATCGTCCGCACAGCAAGAAAGCCTCGGCTGAACCAGCCGAGTGGGAGAGAGAGCATGAGCGTATTTCCGACAATCGACCCCGTGTGCTCGCGCAGCGCAGCGGCTCAAGGGATCGCAACTGTGGTCGACGCCCGACCGCGCGATCTCGGCGGCTTTACCGTGGGCCGCGTGCTTCCCGCAGAGGCGCGCCGTCATGTCGGGCCGTTCGTCTTCTTCGATCATATGGGGCCCGCGAGATCTTGCTCCGGGACATGGTCTCGATGTCCGGCCGCACCCGCATATCGGCCTCGCGACGGTGACGTATCTCTTCGATGGCGAGATCGTTCATCGCGACAGCCTCGGATCGTACCAGCCCATTCGGCCGGGCGATGTCAATTGGATGACCGCGGGACGCGGCATCGTCCATTCCGAGCGCACGGGTCCCGAACTGCGGCGTACTGGTTCGCGCACACACGGTCTCCAGCTCTGGGTCGGGCTCCCGCTGGCGCATGAGGAGACCGAGCCCGAGTTTCACCATCACTCAGCGGCAACCCTGCCGTCGCTGGAAGTCGCAGGAGCGCGCATTCGCGTTCTGGCCGGCAGTGCCTTCGGCGAGACATCACCGGTTAAGACCTTCTCGCCGCTGTTCTATGCCGATGTCGTGTTGCCGGCGGGACGCGAGCTGCCGCTCCCGAATGAGGACGAGGAGCGCGCCGCCTATGTCATCGATGGTACCATAGCCTGCAGCAGCGAGCGCGCAGAGTGCGGCCGGATGATAGTGCTCGCACCGGGAGCCCAGGTGGCGCTGCACGCGATCACTGACGCACGCATCGCGCTTTTGGGTGGCGCACCGCTCGACGGCGAACGGCACATCTGGTGGAATTTCGTCTCGAGCTCAAAGGATCGGATCGAGCAGGCCAAGGAGGACTGGAAGGAAGGCCGCTTCCCGAAGGTGCCCGGCGACGAAGCCGAATTCATTCCGCTCCCAGAGTGACCCCAAACCGATGGGCTCGTACCGAACCACGCCGTTTGTGGGCGCGGCGTGCAGATGGCGGCTTTCGGCGCTATCTTGCCACAGCCACGGGTCTCGGGCGTCAAAAAGCTCCACCGCGGTCATCTCATTGCCCTCGGCGGCGGCAGACCAGACATAAATATTACCAGATACTGCGTCTAGGTCGCCGCGTAGTAATGCATGAATTGTCCGTGTGTGTCCTTGCCGTAGAGGGGTCAACACGTAGGTGCCGTGCGCGATCTTCTTGAAGGCCCTATTCGACCGTTCCAAGAGTTGGCGGGTCGGTGAAATCCTCGACATTGTTGATCAGCAGCACATGCGCTTTGATCTTCGGTAGGTCGGCTCGGGGCTGTAGTCGTAGATCGACCTCGAGGCGTCCGGTGGAGACGAGCACCGGGTGGTTGTCACCGAGCTCGGCTCCATTGCCGAAACGGTGACCGAATTATTGCGGCGGTTGGCCATCTGACATTACACACCTGCCCATTGGAGGCCCGGCATGAAATCGCATGTGTTGCTGATCGAACCGATGATGCCCGAGGTGGAGGCGCAGCTCGATGCCGCCTACTGTGTGCACCGCCTGTTTGCGGCCTACGACCGCGCGGCGCTGATCGCCGCAATCGGCTCTTCCGTACGCGCGATCGTTACCGGCGGCGCGCATGGCGCCAGCAACGAGATTGTCGATGCGTTGCCGCAGCTGGAGATCATCGTCATCAACGGCATCGGCACCGACGCGGTCGATTTGGAGCGTGCCCGCGCGCGCTCGGTTCGGGTTACGACGACCCCGGATGTGCTGACCGAGGATGTCGCCGACTTGGCGCTAGGGCTGATGCTGGCAACTTCGAGACGGATCTGCGTCGCCGACCACTTTGTGCGGTCAGGAGGTTGGCTGCATAAACACCTGTCGCTGGCTGCGAAGGTGAGCGGCAAGCGGTTGGGCATTTTCGGCCTTGGCCACGTGGGCCGTGCCGTGGCGCGCCGGGCAGAAGGGTTCGGTATCCAGATCGCCTATTGCGACCGTGATCCGGTCGCGGACGCCGCTTACCGCTTCCAGCCGGATCTTGAGCAATTGGCCAAAGACTCGGATTTTCTGGTAATCGCGGCGAGCGGCGGTCCGGCGACGCGCGGTCTCGTCACCCGGCCCGTGTTGGACGCACTCGGCCCCGCCGGCATCCTGATCAATGTCGCGCGAGGCAGCGTCGTCGACGAGCCCGCGCTGGTTGCCGCGCTCGCCGACGGGCGTCTGGGTGGGGCGGGCCTGGACGTATTTGCGCACGAGCCCGAGGTTCCAAAGGCGCTTTGGGACATGGACAATGTCGTGCTCCAGCCGCATCAGGCGAGCGCGACGGTCGAGACGCGCCGGGCCATGGCTGACCTCGTCCTCGCCAATCTCGCCGACCACTTCGCGGGTCGAGAACCGGTGACGCCGGTCGTTTGAACAGTCGCTCCCTGACCGGGACACCCCCCGCTTTTCTCCCGGGTGACTCCTCTGCCATGAACTAATGGATCAAATCTGACGCTTGGTACCCGTGCCGGGGGTCGGCTCGGGGTGGATCCGGACATCTCCTGGAAGTTGCGCAACGCTTGGTCACGTCGCGCTCACCGGCTCCGGTGCGCCTCGATCGGTTTGACGAACGACTTGGCTGAACAATCCTGACGGTTGATTTACGAGGGCTCCGCCAGTCATGACCGCAGATTTAACCGAACTTCGCCGATTGGGCGGGTCGATATGACCTAGATGGTTGTTTTTTTAGTGAGCCGCCCAGCAAAGGTCGGCACTACAGCGGGGTGCTTGGCGGGCTCGGCACGGTGGTGATTTTGGGCTTCGGCTGATCGGGCAGGAGGAATTTGAGCTTGTGGATCAGGAGCGCGAGTTCGGGCTCGGGCTCGGTGTAGCGGGTCAGCAGCAGTTCGCGGCCGTCGGTCGTCGGGACGTGCAGATCGATCATCTGCGCGGCGGCAAACTTTTCGATGGCGCTGCGCGGGGTCAGTCCGGGTGCCAAGGCGTGGAGGCGGCGGCCAAGCGTGACGTGGAGGCAATAGGCGAGGAAGGCGATGAAGATATGCGCCTCGATGCGCGTCTGGTCCTGGTGAAAGATCGGGCGGATGGCGAGGTCGCCTTTAAGATTGCGGAAGGCTTCTTCGACGCTGACGAGCTGGAGGTACAGACCCCATAGCCGCGCCGGATCGTCGTCGGTGAGATTGGTGCGCAACAGATAGCGCCCTTCGCGCCGCCGCGCCTGGCGCAGCTTGTCGCGATCGAGACGGCAGCTGAAGGTGGCGCTGTCTTTGGCCACCGCGATGGCGAGCAGACGCCAGGCCATCCGTGTGATAGCTTGAACTTAATCTGACATTCGTTGTTGGTTTCCGAAACGGAGCCGGAGGGCGGGGCGCGGTTCTCACCTGAAGCTGGGACCGCGACCCGCCCTTCGGCGGGACGGAGACACGAGATGACCCAGGAGCAGAAGATTATCCGGGCAAAGGTCGGACTGCTGGAGCTGGCCAAGCAGCTCGGCAACAGCCTGCCCCAGCGAAGGCCCTAGGGGATGCACACATTTCTCAGCTCCCATCCCGTAGCGAGGGCGCGAAAGTATTCCAGGCCATGCTTGAAGGTGATGGGACCTGGCGGCCGGGAGGAGCAATAGCCTCCTGAGCTTGTCGAAGGGCCAGCCGCCCAGACGCGCGATGATCCAGGCGGCCCAGGCGCGGCCGCGCCGGGTGTGAGGATTTTTCTGCTTTGCGGTTTTGCCCTCGACCTGCGCGTTGACGGCTTCCAGGGCCGCCATCTCCTCTTGTGTGAAGGCCAGGCTGGCCGGTTCGGCGCGGCGCCGGTCACGAGCCTGCACCAGCTGGAGGATGAGGGCGGCGGCTTTGGTGGCAATCGTCGCGCGCTTCAGCAGCCGCTCGGCGCTGGCAATCTGACTGTCTTCGAGCTGCAGCCCCTGCTTCTTCAGAATGCGAAAGAGCTGCTCGATGATCCAGCGCAGCTTGTACCAGGCGACGATTTGCCAAGCCGCGTCTACGCTCGTGACGTCATGGGTGGTGAGCCGCCGCCAGTGCAGCGGCTCGCCGCCGGCCGGTGGGTCGTGTTCGGCGACCTCGACGAGAGTGAGGCGCACGCTTGGCAGGAGATCGCGAGCGCTGCCCCGCGGGCGGTTGAGAACGACCGTGCCAAAGCGCCGCGTCAGACGCGCCGTGCGGCCCGGCGCGTGCGGCCCGCGCCGGGGCCGCACGATCGTGCGCGTGTCGGCCGCTTGAAAATTGGCCCCGGTCGCGGACAGCCCGGCGCCATTGGCCCGGCGACGGTCCTGCATGACGCGCGTCAGAATATGAAAGTTTGGCGCGGGCACCGTCGCCCTCCTGAGCTTGTCAAAGGGCGGCATAGAGGTCGCTCTCGCGATCGGCAATCACCGTCACCATCGTCGCCGCGGCCAGCACTTCCTTGGCACGCCCGACGGTGGGGAGCCCGCGTTCCGACGCCTTGGCGGCCAAGGCCCGCCGGTTGGGCGTCACCGTCACAGGCCCGGAGCGCGTCCACACCCGCCCGCCGACCAGCCCCAGGCAGCTGCCGGTGGCCGCATCCAGCGCCAGCATGGCATGCCCCAGCAAGCCATGGATGGTGCCGTGGCCAACCTCGCCCCGGCCACGCCGGCGCCCCGCGGTCGTGCGGAAATGAACCGCGCTGGTATCCTGGATCGCCAGAACAGGCCGGCGTGTCGCCGCACGAGCGGTCTGTGCGCCCCAACCGTCCAGCAGCGCCGCAACCGTCACGTTCGGATTGGCGAGAAACCGGCCATAGCGGACGAGGTGCGCGCGGCACCCACCGGCCAGCCGGCGCACGCAGACCGTGGCATGCGCAACCATACGTTCCAGCAACGCAGCCCCCCTTTATCGCGGCGGCGATCCCCGAACCAGCCAACCGACCACTCCATCTCCTCCAGGGCGATACTCTCCATAGTGCGCCTCCCGATAGTGCGCCTCCCGGATGCCTAAATGCCGTGCACGGCAGCATACCCCGGCGCGCGTCGGGAAGCCTCCCGTCAGCAGGAGCCAATCTGGCGCGCCCAGATGTGTGCATCCCCTAGAGCTTTCGCCGGGGCAGGCTGTTGCCGAGCTGCTTGGCCAGCTCCAGCAGTCCGACCTTTGCCCGGATAATCTTCTGCTCCTGGGTCATCTCGTGTCTCCGTCCCGCCGAAGGGCGGGTCGCGGTCCCAGCTTCAGGTGAGAACCGCGCCCCGCCCTCCGGCTCCGTTTCGGAAACCAACAACGAATGTCAGATTAAGTTCAAGCTATCACAGATGACTTCTGCAAGCTGTTCGCAGACTGGGAAGCGCACCGGCTGCTCCCGTCGGAGCAGACCCGGCAGCGCCCAGGCAAGCTGTCGCGCGTCGCGATGCTGTTCATTGTGGTGCTGTTTCACCTCTCGCCGTTCAAGCACTTCAAGGCATTCTACTGCTACGGGATCGGCCAGCAGTATCGCGCCTGCTTTGGCGATCTGCCGCACTATGACCGTTTTGTCAGCCTGATGCCGCGGCTGTTCGCCCCTCTGATGGTGCTGCTGCACAGCCTCAGCGGCGAGCCGAGCGGCGTCTACTTCGCTGATTCCACCAAGCTCGCCGTCTGCCACAATCGCCGCATTCACCGCCATAGGGTGTTCGAGGGCCTCGCCGCACGCGGCAAGACCAGCATGGGCTGGTTCTACGGCCTCAAGCTGCACTTCGTGATCAACCACAAAGGCCAAATCATGGCGCTGAAAATCACCCCCGGCAACACCGCCGACAGCACCGTGCGCGACGAGATGACCCAGCACCTGGCCGGCACCCTTTATGCCGACAAGGGCTACATCGGCCAGGAACTCTTCAGCAAACTCTGGCAGCGGGGCTTGCATCTCATCACCAGCATCCGGCGCAACATGCGGAACGATCTCATGCCGCTGGCCGACAAGATCATGTTGCGCAAGCGCGTCCTCATCGAGACCGTACTCGAACTCTGAAATCCGAAATGGGGCTTGAGCATTCACGCCACAGGTCGGTGATCAACGCCATGGTCCATGTCCTGTCCTGCCTCGTCGCCTACGCTTTCAGGCCGGCAAGCCTTCCATCTCGCTCACAAGTCAACGCCTCGAGGCGTATCCGTAGTTGGGGTTACAGTAAATCCGATGACGATTTTTTGTCTCATCCCGATAGGGATCGACGCACTTCCGCCCTAAGTTAAGCCTCAAAAAATTAGACATTCGCCGCAGGCGCCTTGATCTGAATCAAAAAGCTACGTTTGTACCTTCGGCGCTCTCTGAAGCATATCGATTAGTCGGCACATTCACTGAGCTGGCGATGATCACAAATTGGGCCCTTGGACAATAGCGGTGGGCAATCGATGGGCAGCGCCAATCGCCACTTTCAAGCGAACATGACCTCGCTCATCACGTGATCGCGCAGAATAAGGCTGGCTCGCAACAACGCATCGGCGGCTGCTTCGAGATGATCGGCGATGCCGCTCAAAAGGTGGAGGTGGCGGCAATCGGTGTCCGAGCCGACAAGGGCTACGGTTACGGCTCGCTCTTGCTCGTCGGTCTGGTGCTCGATCGTAACCATCCGGTCGATCGCCTCAAGAAAGCGCTGCATATTTTCCCGTTCGCCGCCACGATGAACATGTTGCGCCGCGGCAATCGCGCGCTGATACACCCGGGCGCCCTCGGCAAGGCAATCGGAGAGCGCAAGCAGCGCAGCCGGTAGCTCCGGGGGACCGGCGCACCCGAACAGCAGCCCGGCAAGAAACGCGGATTCTTCGAGGTCGTCGGCCGCGTCATCGGCGACCTCCAGTATCCGGCAAAAGATATCCATTCCCGGTATCCGCCGCATGGTGAGCCGGGTCTCTCGCACGATCTCATCGGCGCGGCTTTCAGCCAGCTTGGCTTGTGATGCGTTCCGTGCCAGTGCGTCTTTGGCTCCGCCGGTTTCCTGGCGCAAGGCGCCGCACAACCTGCCGGCGAGCTGAACGATGATCCCGGCATGACTGTTGATATCGCTCAGTAGGCGCTGCTCCGCCGATCGAAAGTGGTTGAACAGCTCGGCCCGCACCTGGTCGCGAATTAGTGCGAGCGATTGTCCTTTGAGCAGACCGGCGGCGGTCGTTTGCAGCACGAAGCAAAGATAGTCTTGCGCGGCCTCATTTCCGATCATTTCATGCAGCGGCTCACCGTAACGCAGTGGCGTCTTGACCGCCTGTTCGAGCGCGTCATAGATGAGCCGCTCGCCACCTAGCATCAAAAAACCGCGATGCCCGAACTCGTGATCGGCGGCCCAGCGTAGAATCTTCACTGCGGCGTTATTGGGAACAAGTAGGCGTAGTCGTTTCCGGGCGCGGTTCCAATCAATCAGAAACACCAGACGCGATCCGAGCCGCTCAAAGAACTTGTTCAATGCGGCAGCGTCGGGGGTGGTAAAATGCCCACGTGCCACATAGAACAGATCGTCCTTTTCAATCGCCATTGCTTGATGCGATTGCACTTCGTCCCACTGTGTCCCGGTGCCGTCGAGCAAGCTTTGAAAAAAGCGGAGCCGCTGCGCGTGGATGTCGGTATGGGTGAATACAACATCCATTTGTGACACGCGGATCACCAGTACATGCGCCGCGGTCGTGCCGAGATCGTTCTGAATGAGCAGGGCGCCGCCGGCGCGGGCGGCTGTCGTCACCAGACCCGGGTGATCGAATTTCAGCGGCGCGGTTTTATTGACACCCCACATGAATGTGGCAATCAGCGGCCGATCCGCCTCTAACACCCCGTAAGCCTTGGCGCCATCGATCTCTTCGGTCGATATTTCCGCCTGCAGCCGGTTCAACTCCTTATGCAGATCCATAATCAGCAGGTGAAAACCGTCGCCCGCTGCCGGCCGACCCGACGTCATTGCCGCGATCGCGTCACCACTGATCATGTCGTCAGCGAGCGCCGGCCGAGCGCGTATCAGTTGATCGAGGCGCCGGCGATACTCATCGTGGAGTGCCGTTGCCGCTTGTGAGCTGCTCGCGACTAGGGCCAAAGGGGCGAGCATCGCTCTGATTGCGTCGTCGAGCACGCCAACTAGCCGCCCGGCGCCGGGAATGCGGTAATAGCCATGCCCATCGGCGATGCTCTCAGCGACGCTGCGATCGAGGGCGGTATCGGCAATTCCGCACGCTTCACGCTCCGATTTCAACGTCGGTGCGGCTGCCTCCTGCGGGTTGTCGGCGGTATTGGCTGCCATTTGCAGCAGACTCAGCACATACTTCGCTCGCTCGTTGGCAGTGATCGCTTCGTCCAGCAGCGCCGGGAGGACAAGGGCTTTGTCGCCCAGAAAATCAACGATTTGCGTTTTGCGGGTCATGTTCCTCACCTGATGCCTCAATGGTTGGACCCGGGCACTCGGGGCCGGCTGGATTTCCGAAGGGGCGCCAAGCACATACCATTCGCCGCGGTCACCCGTTCGGCTCGGATATTTCGAACGTGCTGCAAGGCGCCCCTTTCGAGCATGGTCTCTTCGCCGAGCGATGAGCATGACACCAATGCTGCAAGGGCGACGATGCGGGCGGCAAAACAGAAGCGACTAGCGGCTCATCGCCCGTCCTGCAACAACGGCAATGGCGGTAATAAGCGCGTTTTGGCTAGAAAAGGGTTGAGCTGGATCAATCCCGCGATCAAAACTCCAGAGAAGGGTCACTGTCACTTGAAAGCGGCAGAACGTCGGGCCAGGCAGGGACAGCGGGCAAATTGTCGCTCGGGCCAACCCAGGTCAGCCTTCGTATGCTGCGATACTCGCCAGGGTAGGGCACTCCTTTCGCATTTCGGTTTTGATCAACACCGAGGCATTGGCTTTTGACAACCGATATTCGTGGGGTTCATCTTGTAATTCATGCGCCTTCGCGTATTCCTGGCTGGAAGTGGCGCTTGTCTCCAGATTGATGATCCGCGCTTGCGGGTTTTGCCCGGTCTAACGCGGCGAGGGCGTCATCCCAGACATAGGAGAAATCAACCGGTCTCGGGATCGCGCCATTTGGCTGCTCGGCAAACACCACGTAGTCTTCTGCCTTTCCGGACGTCGTTTTCATGAAGGCTGGCCTCGCCGAGATGAGGCAAAACCTGGGCGATGCCGCGACCGAGCATGACGTCGCCGTGCAGAACAAGGAGGTGATCCCGGTCATTGGAACGCAGTTGCCCATAGGACCTGAAACGTCGCCACCGCGGCACGGCTTGTTGGGCTTCAACGATAAACAAGGACGGGGATTTTCGAATGTGTCAGCACCTTTACTGTCTCGCTGCCGAGGACGACCGCTGAGACGCCGTGGCGCCCGTGCGAGGCCATCACGATCAAATCGCATCCTCTTGCCGCAGCCGCATCGATGATGGCTTGGTATACGTGTTCGTGCTCGATATGTAGCGTGTTGCAAGCGACACCAGCGCGCTCCGTTGCAGCCAAAACGACATCAAGCGCCTTCTCGGCGACAGCGTCTGCATGCCTTTTATATTCGTTGCGCGTGTATTCGATCTGGCTCAAAGGCTTCTCCCCCTGCGTCCGGTGACACAATTCGTGGTGGCGGAATGCGCGAAGTTGGTATAGAACAAATAACGAACATAAGCTGCTGCAGAGGCCGCCATGACCGACGTCCCGGGCTCCCTGATCGCATTCCAACAGCATTTCCCGGATGAGGCGGCCTGTGCCGCGTACCTGGCCGCGGTGCGCTGGCCGCATGGTTTTGTCTGTCCCCGCTGCGGCCACAGCAAAGCTTGGCTCTTGCAGACCAAGGCCTGGACTTACGAATGCGCCGGCTGCCGCAAGCAGACCTCGGTGACCGCTGGGACGATCCTGCACGGCTCCAAGCTACCGCTGACCCTGTGGTTCTGGGCCGCTTATCTGATGGCGACGCATTCCAACGGGATCTCCGCCCTGCAATTACAACATCAGCTCGCCTTGGGCTCCTATAAGACGGCTTGGCTGCTCTGCGCCAAGCTGCGCGCCAGCATGGTGGCGCCCGAGCGCAACCCGCTATACGGCCTTGTCGAAGTCGATGAGACCGAGATCGCCTGCCGCAGCACGAATGATCCGCCCGCCGGCGGTGGGGGGCGCAGTCATCACGGCAAAATCCTCGTCGTCGGGGCGGTCGAAGGGCAAGACGGCGGGGCCGGTCCCGGCCGTATCCGCCTTCAAGAGGTGCTCGATTACTCGGCTGCCAGCCTGCATCCCGTCCTGGCTACCAATCTCGCCCCCGGTGCTACCGCCAAGACCGACGGCTGGTCTGGCTATCCGGGCGCTCCGGGCGTTCACCACGATCCTCATACGGTCGGCAAGATGGCTGCTCATATCGTGCTACCCTGGACCCACCGCGTCTTTTCCAATCTCAAAACCTGGGCGCTGGGTGTCTATCACGGCCTGCGCCGCGAGCACCGCCAGTCCTACCTCGACGAATTCGTTTTCCGCTTCAATCGCCGCCATCACCGCCACGCTAGTTTCCGCTCCTTACTCGGCATCGCCGCCGGTCATGCGCCCTTCACCTACAAGATGTTGGTCGCACCGGAAGCAATGACATAAGCCTTCTGGCTCAATGCCACAGAAAACAAATGGAATGGTTCCGTGACTGTCACCGCAGTAATTATAGCACCGTTCTCCTTGGCCAAAAGGACGCCATATTCGACAGCTTTGTTGGCGAGCTCGGATCCATCCATCGGGATCAGAATATTCTTGTACAAGGTCGTCCTCCTCTCGCTGTATTTGTGATGTGGGCAAGATCGCAAAGTACTTTGGCGAAACGGCCCGCATCTTTTCCCCGGATTTCTTGAAGCCAATCACGCTAAGGCACGCGCGGGCGGACGACGTTGATGTGGATCAATTCTGAGTGGGCGCATCCGGGAACGGCCGCTACTGATTTGGATCAATGCCGGCCGGCGTGGCATGAACAAACTCCCGATCTCATTTTCGAATGGAGGTCTGGCGTGATCGGCGATTTGGAACTTCAGCGGGATGTCCTCGACGAGCTCGAATTCGAGCCGAGCATCAATGCCGCACATATCGGCGTTACCGCGAACAAGGAGGTCGTGACCCTCACCGGCTTTGTGACAAGCTATGCTGAAAAGCTGGCGGCCGAGCGCGCCGTGCGCCGGGTCAAGGGTGTCAAGGCGATCGCTGAAGAAATCGAGGTGCGACTGCCGTCCGACACCAAGCATGCGGATGACGAGATCGCTGCACGCGCCATCAATATCCTCAAATGGCAGGTTGGGCTGCCGGCGGATCGGATCACGGTCAAGGTCGAACGGGGCATCGTGACCCTGAGCGGCGAAGTCGAATGGCGGTTTCAGAAAAGCGACGCGGAAGCCGCCATCCACAAGCTGACCGGCGTTGTCGACGTCATCAACCAGATTAGGCTCGCAGCGGCGGCTCACGCCCATGAGGTCAGGGAAAAGATCCAGAAGGCGTTGCAGCGAAGCGCTGAACTCGAAGCGCTGGGAATCACGGTCCAGACCGAGGGCGGCAAGGTGGTGCTGACCGGCAAGGTGTGCACTTGGTTCGAACGGGAACTCGCCGAGCGGGCCGCCTGGTCGGCGCCCGGCGTCACTTCGGTCGAGGATCATCTGACGGTCGAGCCCAGCCGGTCGAGCCCAGCTTCGCTTTGCTGAGCGAGACTTGATCCTTTTTTCGCATGGTCGCGGTCAAACATCGACCAGCGACCTGCTCGATTATTACCTCCTGCGAGCATATCGCGGCGATCCGATGCCGCGATCGCCTTGCTCGATCTCACGGTGCCGACTGATCCGCGGCTGCGGCTTTCGACTGTCGTTCTGCCGGTTCAAGAGAGGGCGGACAAAGGCTTGAAAGGGCGAACTCGCGGGGCTGACTGATAACGCATCGCAAAGCAGTGCGATTGATTCAGATCATGGGCGGGCGAGCGGCTGCGGAGGATGCTGACGTCTTTATTGCAAGGGAGGACTGCGCGATGACCAGCTATCGCGTTTGCTTCTTCAACGAGATCCCGCGAAACGATCGGCTTTTTCGGTGCTGTCAGCGCTCGATTGTCATTCGCGCGGCGCGCACACCGGAACGGGCGCTCGAAGCGGCGAAAAAGCAATTCGCCCGGCTGGAAGGCATTCGCGACTGGAAGGTTCACGCCGGCTTGATCGAGATCGAAGCGATCGAGCCCGAACCAACATCGCAGAGCGCGATCGATACTTCAGCCGGGAGGCGTCATGAGAAAGATGTCGGATATCGTGCGTCATCAGGACCCGCTGACCTTGCCACCCGACGCGACGGTCAAGGAGGCCTGCCGCCATATGCGCGACCGCCGCGTCGGCGCCGTGCTGGTCGCTGAGGCAGACCGCCGTCGGCATCTTCACCGGGCGGGACGCCGTCCACCGGGTTCTGGCGGAAGGAAAAAGTGCGGCCCGGACCACGCTCTCCGAGGTCATGACCCGCAATCCTACCTCAATGCCCTCGGGACAAACCGCGATCGAGGCGCTGCGGCTGATGCAAGACGGGCGCTATCGCCACGTCCCGATCGTCGAGGACGGCAAGGCCGTCGGCATCGTGTCACGTTTCGATTTTAGTGGCCTTGAAGTCGACCGCCTCGACGAGGAGACCGTCCTCTGGGAGAGGATCTGACCGCTTCACCGGGGCTTTTCCCGGCGCCCTCATGCGCGGCCCACAAGATCGAGCACGCACCTGTTTCGCGAACACCTGATCCGGTTTGTGCCATTGGCCGCCCACTTTAGCCGCATCCTCGATCAGCGTGGGATACATCGCGCACCGCGTGCCCGCTTTGAGACCGAACTCGAGGATCACATGCCCCGGCGTGAGGCGGAACGAACCTTGCGCGTCATTACCTCGTAGGGACGCTATGCCGAGCTATTCGCTTATGATGACCGTAAGCGCAGCTCCGTCGCGGCCGAGGGGGCGAGCTGAGTTGTTGGCGATCTGCTGATCAGCATTCTCTCGTCCCTGAGTACGTAAACCTACTGCGTAATTTCCCTAAGGGATAAACCGGATTTCGGCGGCCGTCGCAAGCGTGGATGCTGCCTGCGGCAAATGACGGAGAGACGTTATGTATAGGCAGCTCGCCAATTCCGGTTATCGCAATCACGTCGCAGCAATGGCGCCGAGAGTTGCTTCGCTCGCTGAATCGGGCCAGCTGGATGTACTCGTGGCGCTAGAGCAAATCGGCACGCAGCTCAGCTTTTCGCGCAACGAGGAAATCTACACCGAGGGTGACAGCACCGAATGCTGGTACAAGATTATCTCCGGCACGGTTCGCATTTGCAAACTCCTTGCCGATGGTCGTCGCCACATTACAGAGTTCTGTTTCAGCGGCGATGGTTTCGGCTTTGATGGTGCGCGCGAACGGGTGTTTTCGGCTGAGGCAGTTGGCGACGTGATCGTCATACGCTTTTCACGCAAAGCCACCGAACAAATGATCGATCAGAACCCCGCTCTCGCACGCATGTTACGAGAAACGATGCTGCACGATCTAACGAACGTCTATAATCGTCTGCTTCTGCTCGGCCGAATGACCGCGACAGAGCGGGTTGCCACATTTCTGATCGAACTGTTCGAGCGCCGCGACCGAAAGAAGACCATCGTCGTCCCGATGTCGCGTAACGACATTGCCGATTATGTTTGCCTGACAATCGAGACGGTATGCCGCGTGCTCTCGACGTTTAAACGCGACGGCATAATCGCTATTCCAAACGCCCACTCGGTTGAGCTCCGGGACAGCGAAGCTCTCGAAGAGTTGGCAGAAGCTTGATGCATTTCAAGCATGCACAGCGGCCAAAGTGCATCATCGCCCTAGCGCTTCGGGAACGTGCGTAGCTGTTGGATCGGTCATCGCTGTGCCCTATCTGCAATCCAGGCGACATTCATTCATGAAGCAAAGCAGTAATAGTTGTATCTCGCTTCAGGCATGGACTTTCAAGGTTCGGGACCTATACTCGTTTTCCACGTCAATGATTGTTGTGGTTTTTCGTGAAAAATAATTTTTAGGTCCGATAGACACCGCGCGTGCGGTTAGCATTTCCAGGCGGTCATGTTCCGGAGATCCTGTCAGCTTTATTCGACTTCAATGGTTTCGAGGCGCACATATTGGGCATTAGGATCGTGCGGATCGTCGGATATCTCGATCTCGAGCGCTGCTTCGGAGGCGAGGCTACCGGCGGCAGCGATGGCGAAATGTTCGCGAACGTGCTCGGCCGATAGATGGCTTAGGGCGCCCAACCAGACCTTCGCGGAAACGATGCGGCTCGCCTTGGCGGCATTCGCCAGCTGATTTATCCGGTTGACGACATCACAGACTAGGGCGTTTTCATGCATCAATCACACCTCCATGCTGTCCGGGCGTCCGTAATGCGGAGTGAAATCCGCAAGAATCCGGGCCGCGACTTGATTGATCGCGGTGGCCACTGCCGGCGACAGCGGCGCACCAGTTTCAAAGCTTTGGCCCTCGACCAGATAAAGTATGAGGCGACGGGGTAACCACCCCAGATTGCGGGCAAGCTCAACCGTTTCTGCGAGACCGAAGGCATGGCTCGAAGGCGGCGCCCAGCCGAGCGGGAGGGGATTCTCCGCGAGATCAATTCGGTGAACGCGACCGGGCTCATTGACCGGCATTGCGGCGTCCACGAGGATAACAGCGCCGCACCCGTCCCAATCGTCGATCAGCGCGAGCAGGTTGGCCTTGCGAGCGAGCAGATGTACGCCGTCGGGCGTGTGCCCGCGCAGCCGCGCAATCACTGCTGCCGAAAAGCCGTCGTCGCCGCGGTCTGGGTTGCCAATCCCAACTACCAGCGTTCGCGGGCGCTCTTTTATCATGTCCGATGCACCCGCAATGTCAGAAAATGCGCCGCGCACGAAATGCATGGATCATGATTGCGGATGCTCTGTTCGCAACGAGATTTCAATGTGTCCTCGTCGCAGTCGAGATTGGTGGCGGCAACCGCTCGCAAATCCTCTTCGATGACCGCCTGGTTTTGCGCGGTGGGCGGTACGAGCCGGGCATCGAGGATCGTCCCCTCCGGGTCGAGCCGATAGAAATGATACAGCAGGCCGCGGGGCGCTTCGGTGCAAGCATAGCCAACGGCGGCGCGTGGCTCAGCGGCGACAAAGGGCTGCGACGGCGGCTCGTACTTCGCGATCAGGTCTATTGCCTCGCCACAAGCGTAAACGATCTCGATGGCGCGTACGAGAACGCTGCGGAACGGGTTGCGACAGATTTGTTGGAGCCCGACCTCCTCAGCGAGGACTTGTACCTCGGCTGGCAGGTGGTCGTGGTTTAATGCATACCGCGCCATTGGTCCGACGAGATAAGCACCACGTCGCTTCAGCGCCGAATGAAGTGCCGTCGAATGCGGCACCTGTCGCTCCAGGAATTCCGTTTCGTAGTCGGCGGCGGCAATGTCAAGACCGGAGGAAGAGACGATCCTGCCAGCGTTCATCGGGTACTCGTCGGGATGCCGCAGCGCGACGAACTCGTAATCGTGGGTGACATCGGGGAACGGGAAGCTCGCCGCCCAGCGCAATGTCTCTATCGCTAGGTCGCGGGCTCGCTTCAACGATTTGACAATCGGAGCGAATTCGCGGCGGCTGGGAGTCCGATAGAAACCGCCTACCCGAACATTTATCGGATGAATTTCGCGGCCACCCAATAGGCGCAATAATTCGTTTCCGGCCTTTTTCAGCGCGAGCCCACGCTCTACGGCCCGCCGATGGTCTTTCGCCATTGCAATGGCATCGGAATAGCCGAGGAAATCCGGCGCATGCAACATGACGATGTGCAATGCATGGCTCTCGATCCATTCGCCGCAATAGAGCAACCGACGTAAAGCGCGGATTGGTGCTTCGACCTCGATGCCGAGTGCCGCCTCGATCGCATGCACGCCGCTCATCTGGTAAGCGATCGGGCAAATCCCGCAAACCCGCGCCACAATGTCGATGACCTCGCCAAATCCACGCCCGCGCAGCAAGGCTTCAAAAAATCGCGGCGGCTCGAAGATGCCGAGGTGAGCGGCCTCAACTCTCCCATCTCGGATCTCGAGGTCGAGCGAACTTTCGCCTTCGACCCGAGCGATATAGTCGACCCGCAACGTCTTAGTGGCCATGAGCCTTGGCCTCCTTACGAAACGCCTCGGCACCGGCATTGAAGGTCTGAAACAATCGCGTAATGTCGCGTTGCGATAGTCCGAGTGTTTCCAAACCACTGGCAAGCGCCGCAGTATTGGCACCTTCCGCCGGTCCAAAGCAGCCATAGCAGCCGCGGTGGTAGGTGGGGCAAATCGCGCCGCAACCGGCCTGGGTGACAGGGCCGAGACAGGGCGTTTTCTGGGCGACCATGACGCAGGGGTTGCCGCGCGCCTTGCACTCGATGCAGACGCTGTGATTGGCAAGCGCCGGTTTGCGCCCGACAAGGAACGCCTTGATCACTTCGAGCAACTGGCGCTTGTCAACCGGGCAGCCACGCAGTTCGAAATCGACCGGCACATGGGCACTGATCGGGGTCGAGGTTGAAAGGACGCGCAGATATTCGGGGTGCGGATAGACATAGGCGGCAAATTCCGCTACGTCGGCGAAATTGCGCAACGCTTGGATGCCGCCGGCGGTGGCGCAGGCACCGATCGTGACCAGTCTTTTGGAGAGGCGGCGCACGCGGCGGATGCGCTCGGCGTCGCTTGGCGTCGTGATCGAGCCTTCGACCAGCGAGAGATCATAGGGTCCGGGCATTTTCCGCCGCGACGCCTCGGGGAAGTAGGCAATATCGAGCTGTTCGGCGAGTGCCAGAAGTTCGTCCTCGCAGTCGAGCAGGGTCAACTGGCAGCCGTCGCAAGACGCAAATTTCCACACCGCAAGGCGCGGTTTCCTCGACGAGCGCATGTCAGATCTCGCGAATGTTGAAGATCGGGGCCACTCGATCAAACCGGAAAACCGGCCCCTCGCGGCAGACGAAAGCGGGACCGAATTGGCAATGCCCACACAGACCGACCGCACATTTCATGTTGCGTTCCATCGACAGATAAATCTGGTCAGTGCGCAGACCGCGCTGGCGCAGCGCATCGATCGTGAAGCGCATCATGATTTCCGGCCCGCATATGAGGGCGACCGCATGCTCGGGGTCGACCGGAATCCGCGGGATCAGCGCCGGGACAACACCGACATTGCCGCGCCAATCGGCCGCCGCATGGTCGACGGTAACCGTAACGTCGATATCGAGGCGCCGTCGCCACATTTCGAGCTCGCGCCGAAAGAGAATATCGGCCGGGCTGCGAGCACCATAAAGCACGACGACCCGGCTGTACCGTTCGCGGTGGGCGAGCATGGCATAGATCGCGGGCCGCAGCGGTGCCAGTCCGAGTCCGCCAGCGACGATCACGATATCGCCGCCTTCGCTCTCCGTGACCGGCCAAGCCGAGCCATAGGGACCGCGGACCCCGATTGACATGCCGGAGCGCAGCCGGGTCAGGGCTGTGCTGACCGAGCCTACGGCTCGCACGGTATGCACAATGCGGTTCACATTGCCGGGATCGCCGCTCAGGCTGATCGCCACCTCGCCGAGCCCGAAGGCATAAAGCATGTTGAACTGGCCAGCGGCGAAGGAGAAAGCCGCTGGAGGCGCCAGCTCGATCGTCATCACGCCTGGGGCTTCACGACGGGTCCGGGTAATCGGCAACGGTTGTGGGAGAAGGCAATCGCCGGTTCCGAGCGCCAGCAGCGTGCTATAAGCCCAGGTCAAGCGACCGAGTTCCCATAGACATCAAGCGCCTGCAGCCGGGCGGCGTGCAGTTTTTCACCAATCGCGCCGACAAACCGCTTCATCAGCTCGTAGCCCAGATCGTGATCGGCCTCACACTTGTTGCGCAGGCACTTGGCATTGACCCCGAGGAGGCGCGTGAGTTCGAGAGCGCGGGCGTCGAACGCCCAGCGATAAGGCGGCACCAGCCATGAGCCATCGAGGACTTCGCCTTCGCGCAAGGTCGCGACGATGATCGGCTGCCGGCCTGGCGCGTGCAGTTCCAGCGCCACAGCGCCGTGGCGAACCAGATAAAACTCGTCCGACGGCTCGCCTTCGCGAACCACGTATTCCCCAGCCGCGACCCGCAGGTTCCGCGCGCATCCCGAAATTGCCTCAGCGAATGCCGTGCCGAGATCGGCAAAAAACGGGTGCTCGAGGACGATCCGCTCAAGACCTGCCATCGCCATTGCTCCGTGCAGAATTTGCTGCGTCCCTGATCCCCGACGCCACTTCAGTAATGTCGATCCCGACCGGACACCAGGTAATGCAGCGGCCGCAGCCGACACAGCCCGAGCTGCCAAACTGATCAAACCAGCTTGCCAATTTATGCGTCAGCCATTGGCGATAACGCGCCCGGGTCGATTGCCGCACGCTGCCGCCATGGATGTAGGAAAAATCAAGCGTAAAGCAGGAATCCCAGCGGCGCACGCGCTCGGCTACGGCGCCGGTGAGATCCGTCGTATCGTCGACCGTGGTGCAGAAACAGGTCGGACAGACCATCGTGCAGTTGGCGCAGGCGAGGCAGCGCGCCGCAACCTCGTCCCAGTGCGGATGCTCCGGATTGTTCTGCAATGCCTCTTTGAGCCCGTTAGTATCGAGGGTGCGGCCCATCGCATTGCGGGTTCGAGCAACGACCCGTTCGGCCGCTTCGATCTCGGCCGCGGTTGCTGCTCGCTGCTGCAGGCTCGCGGCCACATCTGCCCCTGTCGCGCTGCCAACTTCCAGCAGAAACGAATGACTCCCGTCGTCGAGCAATTCGGTCAGTGCGAGATCAAAGCCCGCCGTGACTTCGGGCCCGGTTCCCATCGAGGCACAGAAGCAGGTTCCGCCGGCTGTGCTGCAATTAACCGCCACGATAAAGGCCTGCTCGCGGCGCAGCCGGTACCGTCGATCGAGATAGGGGCCCTCGACAAACACTCGGTCCTGGATCGCGATGGCGTGAAGTTCGCATGCGCGAACACCGATAAACGCGAGTGGTTCGGGCGCCGGTTCACAGGCGCTCACGGCAAAGCCATTGCCGTCACGACGCGCCTGCCACAGCTTTTCGACTGGTGGATGCAGAAACTGCTTCCATGAATGCGGCCCGACGGCATAGCCAAAAATCGCGTTGTCGGCCCGCTGTTCGAGACGGTACGTTCCCGCCTCCTGTCGATCGGTCCACCCGATCGGCAGGTCTTCGAGACCCGTGATGGTGTCGTAGGTGATGGCCCCAGCACGCATGGTCGGCGCAATCGCGCGGTAACCGCGTCTGGCCAGCCCATCGATGAGGCGTTGCAGTGCGTCGCGATCAATGAGCAGCTTGGCGCCGAGCATACTTCCGGTTCCCATATATTCGCGGTTGGCCGCGTCCTCCACAGCTCCGATGCCCTGCTTGGCTTGGCTGGTGTTAATGGCTCATCACGACTGGGATCGCCGCTTCCGCTAGCACATGCCGCGTAACCCCGCCCAGAAAGGCTTGACGCCAGCGGCTGTGAGTGAAGGCGCCCATGACAATCATGGTTGCGCCGCAATTCCCGGCTGTAGCGAGCAGCGCCGCCTCGATTGAGCTTGCTGCCCTGGGACGGATCGCTTGATGGACGCTGATCCCTTGCCAGGATAGCGCCTCGACCAGTTCGGCTCCGGTTGCTTGTTCGTTCTCCGGGGTCGGGACGCTGAAGATCGAGACGCGTCCCGCCGCGTGCAAGAGCGGCATTGTCCCGAAAACGGCATGGCTGGCTTCGAGACTGCCGTTCCAGGCGATCAGCACGTGATCGATCATGTCCCAAGGGGTTTTGCCCGGAACCAGCAATGTCGGCCGGCCGGTGCTAAACAGCGCCGTATCGAAAGAGCGCTGCGCCTGAAGGTCGTCGCGCCCGAACCGCGACAACACGATCAGATCGCTGACCCGGCCGTAATGGGTTAGGATCGGTTCGATCTCGCCGGCTACTTCGAGCCAAGTGGCAAAGCAGGCGTCGAGCCGTTGATCGGGCAGCCCGACTGGTATGTCGTGGCGCGCGACCCAGGCGTCAAAGTGGGCCTTCTGATCGGCTGCGGCGGTGGCGTGTTCGCGCTCGACGGCCTCGCGCGTCACCGTTGTCGCAATCTTCGCCGGAAGATGAGAAAGCACTGAAGCCGCATCCGGTCGCATAAAAACCACTCGAATATGCGAATTTATGCGCTTGGCCAGTGAAAGTGCCGCATCGAGAGCGATCGCGCTCGCCATGTTAGGGGCGAGGGGTACGAGGATCGTGCGAATCATTTTCTCATCCATTCATGTCTCCGGCTCCGGTCATTGCGCCAATTTCGGCTGATCCTGCGGAAGCCAAAAATTACGCAAATCCGAGCCGATATCATTTGTCCTGGTCGAAGGCACACTATTAATTGCGACAAGGCGCAGCTCGTTAGAGATCGGCCGAGCCTTCGCCCTCATAAAAGATCGGCGTTCCCAATTCGGAGAGATGAAACAGCTGGAATGCTCGCTGCCCATTTATGTCGAGCACCCGCAAATCGTCGGTCTCGTGCAGATCTTCGAGCACCACGTGGAAATGATTGCCGTAGCGCTGTTCCGTCAAAGCGACCGGGATCTCGTAGCCGATAAATTTATCGATCCCTTTTGCGTGAAGCTTTTGCAGAAGGGTCGGGTCGGTTAGCGATTGATGAGAGGTGAGGATCACCAACGGACCACTGCCGGCAAACAAGAAATAGGTTTTCATTTGAGCTTCTCCGCTCGCTATTTTGGATCGCCCGCCGTGCGGGTGATTACTTCTGTAGAAGGCTGCGCCGACGACATCTGCGCGTAAAGGTGGTCAACATCGGTGCGGCGGCAAAGTTCGGTGCCGAAACCGAAGAGGGCTGCGGCTCCAGCCGCCATGCCAAAGCGGACGGCATCGTGCAGCGATAGCCCGCGGGAGAGGCCAAGAACGATTCCTGCCAGCATACTGTCGCCGGCGCCGATCGACCCTCGCGCTTCGATCGGAATCGCAGGGAAGCGCTCGATCCGGTTCGCCGTTGCCAGCAATGCGCCTTCATTACCGAGGGAGACGACCACGATCTCACTGTGGCCCTCTACAATAATCTGGCGAACCGCCTGTTCCTGATCGCGCTTGCTGCGAATGTGGCGCCCGACCAGATCCTGCAGCTCGCGCAGGCTCGGTTTTAACAAATAGATCCCGTCGCCGTCGCCTGCTTGCTTCAGCGCGGCGCCGGACGTATCGAGAACCAGCGGTCTGCCGAGCGATTTGGCGAGTGTTGCGACCCGCGCATAAAAATCATCGGGCACGCCAAGTGGCAGACTGCCGCTGGCCACGATGTAATCAGCCTCGGCAGCTTGCAGCGCCAGTTGGTCGAGACAGCGCTCCTGATCTCTCTCTCCGATTTCCGGTCCCGGGAGGATAAAGCGAAACTGCTTACCAGTGGCGCGCTCCTCGACCGCCAGGCTTTCGCGGGTAAACCCGGTGATCGGGACCGCCTCGTAAGCAACGCCTTCCTGATCCAGCATGTGGCGGATCATCTCGCCCGCGGCCCCACCAGCCGGAAAAATCGCGACGGCCTCGCCGCCGAGTGCGTGCACCGCGCGCGCGACATTGATGCCGCCGCCGCCGGGATCATAACGCGGCGGCGTACAGCGTAATTTGTGGGTCGGTTCGACCCGCGGCGTCGACGTCGCGATGTCGAGCGCCGGGTTCATCGTCAAGGTGACAATCATGGTCATGGGAGCCTAGTTGGCTGCCGTGCGGGCAGGGCTGGCCGCCTGCTCCGCTTCGTAAACCACGCTGATCGTGCGCAGCAGGCTCGCCGCGTTGACACTGATCGAATCGATGCCGAGCTCGGCAAGAAAGCGGGCGATTTCGGGGTAGTTGGCCGGGGCCTCGCCGCAGATCCCAACATGACGGTGGTTGCGCTTAGAGCCAGTCACCGCCAGCCGCAGCATTTCGAGCATGCCGGGATCGCGCTCGTCGAAATCAAAAGCGACGATCTCCAAATCACGATCAACGCCCAACGTCAGCTGGGTCAGGTCATTCGAGCCGATCGAAAAACCGTCGAACAGTGTCGCAAAGGCGTCGATTTCGATGACATTGTTCGGGATCTCGCACATGACAAAAATCTCAAGCCCGTTTTCACCGCGCTTGAGCCCATGCCGGGCCATTTCTTCGATGACCTGCTTGCCTTCCGCTACCCTTCGGCAGAACGGCACCATGACGCACAGATTGGTCAACCCCATTTCATCGCGCACGCGGGCAAGCGCCTTGCATTCGAGCGCAAAACCGGCGGCATAAGCCGGGTGGGCATAGCGCGAGGCGCCGCGAAAACCGAGCATCGGGTTGTCTTCCTTTGGCTCGAACCCGGCGCCGCCGATCAGGCTCGCATATTCATTGGTCTTGAAATCGGACAGCCGCACGATGACCGGCTTGGGGTAAAATGCGGCGGCGATTGTCCCCACCCCCTCCGAGAGTTTCTCCACGAAATAATCGGTCGGCTGTGCGTAGTTCCGGACGCGGCGCGCGATCTCGGCGCTTGCCTCCTTGGAGGCGACTTTCTCCGGCTCGACCAGCGCCATCGGATGAATGCCGATATGCTCGCCAATAATGAATTCCATGCGCGCGAGTCCGACCCCGTCATTGGGGAGCATCGCGGTATGGTAGGCAAGTTCAGGATTGCCGAGATTGACCATGATCTGGGTGCGCGGCCGCGGTACTTCCGCCGCCGACACCCGGGTCACCTCGAACGTCAGGCGGCCATCATAGACCTTGCCGATCTCGCCATCGGCGCAGCTGACAGTAACCGCCTGCCCGTTTTTGAGCCGTTCGACAGCACCCGCGGCCCCGACCACTGCCGGCACGCCGAGTTCGCGGGCGACGATCGCGGCGTGACAGGTGCGTCCGCCATGGCTGGTGACGATCGCCGCCGCGGTTTTCATCACTGGCTCCCAGTCGGGGCTGGTTGCTTCGGCAACCAGCACTTCCCCCGGCTGAAAGGCAGCGAGGTCGCGTAAATCGGCGATTAGCCGTACCAAGCCGGACGCGATTTTCTCACCGACGGCATGGCCGGTTGCCAACACCGGGCCGCTGACCTTCAGCATATAAGTCTCGAAAGTGCCGGCGGCGCGGCGTGAAGCAACCGTCTCGGGGCGGGCCTGAACGATGTAGAGCTTGCCGTCCTCCCCGTCCTTGGCCCATTCGATGTCCATTGGCGTCGGTTGGCCGGCGAGCTTCGAGTAATGATCCTCGATGCGGATCGCGTAGTCCGCGAGTTCCAGCACCTCGGGATCGGCAAGGCAAAAGCGCTCGCGCTCTGCCCGGTGTGTGGGCAGGTTGCGGGTGCTGGCATCGCCATGACCGCGGGCATAGACGAGTCGCAACTGCTTGGCGCCGAGCGAGCGGCTCAAAACAGCGCGGTAACCCTGCCGAAAAGTCGGCTTGTGGACATAAAACTCGTCCGGGTCGACCTTGCCCTGCACGATATTTTCGCCAAGACCCCACGACCCGGTGACAAACACGACGTCGCGAAACCCCGACTCGGTGTCGAGCGTAAAGATGACGCCGCTCGCCGCGAGATCGGCGCGCACCATTTTCATGACCCCGACCGATAGCGCAACCTTGAAATGGTCGAAGCCGTTGTCGATGCGATAGACGATGGCACGGTCGGTGAAGATCGATGCAAAACAGCGCCGGCAGGCCTCGACCACCTCGTCTTCCCCGCGCACATTCAAGAAACTCTCGTGCTGGCCGGCAAAGCTCGCGGTCGGCAGGTCTTCGGCGGTCGCCGAACTGCGCACTGCGACGGCAGTTTTGGCGCCGCATTTCTGTTCGAGTTGGCGATAAGCCGCGGCGATTTCCTCGCGCAGCTGCGGATTGCCGGTCGCGTCATACACCAGCTGTCGAGCCGTAGCGGCGCGCTCAGCAAGCATGACCACATCGTGATGGTCGAAGCCGGACAACAGCCGGCGCAATTCGTTTTCGACGCCGGCTGCGGCAAGTGCCGCGCGATAGGCCTCCGCCGTTAACGCAAAGCCGTCCGGCACCCGGCCCGTTAAAAGCGCATGCAATTCACCGAGCGAGGCGGTCTTGCCGCCAACCGCCGGGACGTCTTTCAGTCGGATATCATCAAACCAACGGACCCAGGATTCGGTCGCCATCGGACCCCACTCCTATGAGCTGTGGGGAGTACTTTGCCGGGCGCGAAGCCGACACGCCTTGATCTGGATCAGAAGAGTGCTGATGCCGGATCCGTCAACTTGCTTTGCGGATTGCAAGCCTCCCGTTTTTCCAAATGGGAGTTGACCCAGGTCAATGGGGATTCCTTGGACACCGCGATAATTGCTGGATCGCGTTTGCACCAACGCCCCGCGCACGGCGATGACATCGAAGTCGTGATCCCGCCGCGCTCGACGGCCGTACTCAATGGTGAACCAGGTCCGCTCGCCCAGCGTGACCGGCATCTCGAGATGATCCTGGAACAAGGGCGGTTGGCCTGGCAGAAGGCAACAGATTATGGCCAACGCTCGCTGGTCGAAACGACAATGGGCCGCTACAAGGCGCTGATCGGACCCCGGCTGCGAGCACGCGGTTTCGACGCTCAGCAGACTGAGGCAGCCATCGGCGGCGCGGTCCTGAACCGGATGCTGGCGGCCGGACGCCCTGATTCCATCCGCCGGATGTGCGTCATCGCGTAACGGCCTGGGGCTGGGGTCATTTCGAGCTCAGCTCTGGAAGTGCACCAACGCCTATCGGCGATGCTCCGAACCTGGCGGGGCGGCTGCAGCTGTCGATCCAACCGGACATTGTAGCCATTGAGCCAGCCACTCGCCGCCTGATCGGCAACCTGTTTGATTGCCGCGATCTCGGCACGATCGACACGACTAGGGGCCCCGAGCCTTTACACATTTGGCAAGTGCTGGAAGACAGCGCCATTGCGAGCCGGTTCGAGGCCTTGCGGGGGTTGGCGCTCAGCCCGCTGGTCGGCCGCGACGAAGAAATCGATGTTTTGCTGCGCCGCTGGGCGAGTGCCAAAGCGGGCGACGGTCAGGTCGTGCTGGTCTCCGGCGAGCCCGGTCTCGGCAAGTCCCGGCTTACTGCGGCATTGGAGGAGCGCCTTTGTGCCGAGCCGCACACGCGGTTGCGCTATCAGTGCTCGCCCTATCACCGCGACAGCGTCCTGCACCCCTTCGTCCTGGCGCTGGGCCGCGCCGCCCGCATCGCCGCCGAGGACGCGCCCGAGACGCAGCTCGAGAAGCTCGAAGCCATATTGGCGCCGGCGCGCATCGCGGAGACGGCACCGCTCTTCGCTTCCTTGCTGTCGATCCCGACCGGCGACCGCTACCCGCCGCTCGCACTGAGCGCGGCCCAGCAGCGGCGGCTGACCCTGGCGGCCTTGCTCGACCAGCTCGAAGCATTGGCGCGGCAGAAGCCGGTATTGATGCTGTTCGAAGACGCCCACTGGGCCGATGCGACCTCGCTCGAAGTGCTCGATCTGACGGTCGAGCGCGTCCGCGCCTTGCCGGTATTAGCGCTCTTCGCTTTCCGGCCGGAATACGAGGCGCCCTGGACCGGCCTCTCGCACGTCACCAGCATAGCGCTCGACCGCTTGACACCCGCCGAGGTCGAGACCCTGGCCGAGCGCGTCGCCGGCCGGCCGCTGTCCCCCGAGGTGACGGCGCAGATCGTCGCCAAGACCGACGGGGTGCCGCTCTTCGTCGAGGAATTGACCAAAGCGGTGCTCGAGGGGGGCCTGCTCGTCGCGGGGCCGCAGGGCTGGCGCCTCGACGGGCCATTGCCGCCCTTCGCCATTCCGGCGACCCTGCAGGATTCATTGACCACGCGTCTCGACCGGCTGGCGTCGGTCAAGGAGATTGCGCAGATCGGCGCCGCGATCGGCCGTGGATTCTCCTATCCGCTGTTGCGTGCAGTCGCCGGCCGCGACGAGGCGGCGCTCCGCGCGGCATTGGCGCAGCTCGAAGTGGCGGAGTTGCTGTTTCGCTCGGGCGCGCCGCCCGATGCGCGCTACACCTTCAAGCACGCGCTGGTGCACGATGCCGCCTACGAAACCCTGCTCAAAAGCCGGCGCCAGATCCTGCATCGCCGCATCGCCGGCGCCTTGCGCAATGAGTTCCCGGCAATCGCGGCGGCCGAGCCGGAACTCGTCGCCCACTATTTGACCCAGGCCGGTCTCGACGAGCCGGCGATCGAATGGTCGGACAAGGCTGGCGACCAAGCCTTGCGCCGCTCGGCCTTCAAAGAGGCGGCCTCGCATCTCGGCAAGGCGATCGAACTGGCCGACAAACTCGCCGCGACGGCGCCGAGCGCCGCGACGGCTGGCAACCGGCTGCGTTTACAGACCAGCCTCGGCAACGCGCTGTTCTGGGCCAAGGGATATCAGGCCGCGGAGACCAGCGCCGCCTTCGCGCGTGCCCGCGAATTGGCGAGCCAGGTGGAGGACCCGGCGGAGCGATTTTCCGCCTATTACGGTCTCTGGGTGGGGCATGAGGTGCGCGGCGAACCCGCACCGGCGCACCAAATGGCGGAGCTTTTCCTGCGCGAGTCCACGGCCCGGCCCGATTGCCCCGAGGCCGTGATCGGACACCGCATTTTCGGCTGCACCCGCTTTTATTTCGGCGATTTTGCCGGCGCCCATAATCATTTTCAGAAGAGTCTCGAGTTCTACGACCAGGCACGGCATGGCGATTTCGCCAACCGCTTCGGCCAGGATCCCCTCGCCGCAGCGGAGATTTACGATGCCCTTACATTGTGGGTGCTCGGTCGAACCGACGAGGCTTTGCCGCTTGCCGACCGCGCCCTTGCCGATGCCGAGTCGGCCGCGCATGTTCCAACGTTGGCCTATGTTCTCCTATTTAGGGCGGTGCTCGGCCTTTTGCGGCGCGACCTGGAAGCAGCCGCGGTCGATGGCCGAGCCTTGGCAGACATCGTGTCTCGACACGATCTCCCGCCCATATGGACCGGCACCGCGGCATTCTTTCAGGGTTGGGAAAAGTGGTCCGACGGCGCGGGCGAGGTGGGCCTCACTGAAATGCCGCGCGGCCTCGCCATCGCCCGGGAGCAAGGTCAGGTTTTCCTCCTGCCAAGTTTCGAAGCGGCGCTGGCCGAAGCCGAAACGGCCGCCGGCGAGATCGTTGCCGGGCTACAGCGCCTGGAGGACGCGCTCGCCGAATTGGAGCGCACCGAGCAGCGTTGGTACGAAGCGGAAATGCACCGCATCCGCGCCGAAACCCTGCTGAAGCGCGATCCGGCCGACACCGCGGCAGCGGAGCAGGCTTTTCAGACCGCAATCGCCGTCGCCCAGCAGCAAAAGGCTCGCAGCTTCGAACTACGCACGGCGCTGGCTCTGGCGAAGCTCTACCGCGCTGCCGACTGCGACGCCGATGCGTATGCCGTGCTCGCGCCGGCGGTCGAGGGCTTCCCGCCCACCCAACAATCCCCCGAACTCACCGAGGCGCAAGCCGTTCTCAAGGCGCTAAGCCCTTTAAGATCGATTGCCTCCGACGAGCCAAGGCGCCGTTCGCTTGTCGGCCAGCGAGCCAATTCTACCTGAATGACCGGCCTCGCTATCTCCTCCGACGGTCGCGCTTCCCAGCTGCCCAAGGTCCGACCCACTCCGATCGACCGCTGAGATCGAAAGCGACGGCGAGTTTGCCCATAGCGGACCCACCGCCCCTAACGTCCATCCCTGACAAGCTCACGCCCATGCCGCTCGGACCCGGCGATTGGCTGGAAGGACGGCTTTCGTGATTTTTTCGAGAATAGGCGGCCGGTGCCGGGAGGGGCAACGTAAGCGGTAGGAGACCCACGACGTAACCGGCGAGAGGCATGTAATCGTTAAGCTTGCCTCGTCAGCTGTGCGCCGAAAGCAAAAGCAGCAGGGCACCCGATGCGCCACTGCCCTGGGATCGATGCGGCTATGAGCGTAACATCCCAAACACTCGGCCAACGGCTTGGCCCAGACAAGCCTGACCAAGGAGATGGGGAATGGGCGAAAGCCACCTCGAAGATCGTGCAGCGATCCACGATCTCTTCACGCGCTATTGCTGCGCGCTCGACAATGGCGAGATCGAGGCCGTGGTCGATTGCTTCACGGTAGACGCGATCCTCAAGAGCCCGGTCATCGACATCAGCGGCCGCGACGAAATCCGCGCCTTCACCGGTCGCTTCGCGGCGCAACGCGCCGCGGGCGCGCAATTTCGTCATATGGTTAGCAATATCGCCGTGACGATCACCGGAAACCAGGCCGACGCCAGTGCCTATCTGCTGGTGCTCATCTCAAAGGACGGCAACCACCGTAGCCTTCCACCCGGCCGCTACGCGTGCGAGCTGGTCAAAGAGGACAGCGGCCAATGGCGCTTCTCGCGCCGCACCGTCTTTCATGACCACGACTATACGCTCGACGGGATCGGTCGCTAAACTCGAGGGCAAGCGGAGGACCATCTCACCCGCGCCTCCAGTCCCGCCAGCAAGGTCTTCTAAGGTGCCCCCAGCGACTAAATCTCTCTGTCCATCTTCCTAGTGATAACGTCCTTCGCCAGCAAGAAGCCGACCAAGTCATCCTTCGAGCTGCCCAAAAAGGGTAGAGTAGGGGACGACGTCTCGCTTTGAACCGTGCAGACGGTGCAGCGGTCCGGCATATTGAGAAAGTGAGAAAGCATTCCGCGCCAGGAGATCGGCATCGTTAGGAACACCATACCAAGCCGTGCGTCGTCGAAACCCTCAGCCGAGCCGGCTAGCCCGACTTCGCGGATTGGAGCCATTTTGTGTGGCCCACCTGCTGGAAATCAACGGGTTAGCCGGAAAGGTCTTCACTACGGCAAGGGTTGGTTGGCTGGGTCGGTTGCAGTGATCCTGGGTAGTGGCTGAGGCGGCAATTGGAACCTGAGCTGGTTGATCAGGAGTTGCAGCTCGGGTTCCGGCTGGGTGTATCGGGTCAGCACGAGTTCGCGGCCGTCTGTGGTCGGGAGATGGACGTCGATCATTTGGACCGCGGCGAACTTCTCGATAGCGCTGCGGGCGCTCAGCCCCGGCGCCAGCGCATGCAGGCGGCGCTGCAGCGTGATGTACGAACAATAGGCCAGAAAGGCGATGAAGATATGGGCCTCGATCCGGCGTTCCTCGTGATGGAAGATCGGTCGGATGGCGAGATCTCCCTTCAGGTTTTTGAAGGCTTCTTCGACGGCGACGAGCTGGATGTAGTATTGCCAGAGAGTCGCGGGGTCGCCTTCGGTGAGATTGGTGCGTAGCAGATAGCGCCCTTCGCGTCGCCGGATCTGGCGCAGCCTGGTTCGGTTGAGCGCGAAGGCAAAGCTGGCTGAGGCCTGGTCGAGCTTGATGTCGATCAGGCGCCAGCCGATCGGCGCCTTGGCACGGGCAGCACCCAGCTTCATCAGCAATTGCTCGCGCGTGATCTTCATCGCGGCGAGCTCGTTGAGGCGCCGCCACAGCCATTTCAACTGCCGCCGGCGCATCGCCCGCTCCTTCAAGACCCGGTCGGCGCTTTGGGCGAAGACATAGAACTCGTCGTCCTGGGCCAGCAATTTGACTTGCACGCCCTGACGAGCCTCCTGCCAGGGCTGGTCGAGGAGATGCTTCTCCAACCGGGTCAGACGGCCCTTTGGTGTGCCCACCAGATAGCGCACCGGCGGATCGCTGTGGCGCATCTCGGCCAGCACCGCCTCGCTCGGAATGCCGCGATCCATCACCCAGACGCGCCGGGCCTTGCCGTACTGCGTCTCGATCTTGCCGAGAAATTGCCGCAGCGTCTGGTTATCCGCCGTGTTGCCGGGGAGCACCTCGTAGGCCAGCGGCAGGCCTTCCGGGGTGACCACCAAGGCGATCACCACCTGCGGGCAATCCGGCCGATGATCGCGGCTGTAACCATGCCGGCGCTTGTCGCCTTCCGGCAGCTGTGCGGCGTCGATCTCGAAATAGGTGCTGGTCAGATCATAAAGCAGCACATCGAAGCTGGCGTTGAACAGGTCGCGCCAGCGTCCGACCAGGTGCGCGAACAACGCGTCCTTGTGCTCGAGCCGTCGGTCGTGGCAGGCATACAGCTTGTGCGCCGCGGCCAGGCCAAAATCGGCGCCCAGGAGATCGGCCATGGCGCTGTTGCCGAACCAGTCGCGATGCAGTTTCCACTCGCTGCCCGGTGCGATCAGCCGATAGGCCACCAGAACCTGGAGAATCTGGTCCCAGCGCGTCCCCTTTCGGCTCGGCGGCAGGCGGTCGGCCCAGAACCGGTCCAACTGCAGCTCGCGCCACAGCTGACCCGCCAGCCAGCACGCCCCCCATTGCCGCGGCCGGCACAGCCTGAGCGCCGACAGGCAAAGACGCACGACCGAGCCGTCATCGGCCACCGCCGCGTAGCGATCCTCGGGGAACAGCGCCAGCCTCCGTTGCTCTCCGGACGCTGTGTCGAATACCTCGATCGCTTTACGCCAAGCCACGGCCTGTGACGAATGGATCTCTCCTAAATAACCCCAACTACGGATACGCCTTGAGGCGTTGGCTTGTGAGCGAGATGGAAGGCTTGCCCGGCCTGAAAGCGTAGGCGACGCGGCAGGACAGGACATGGACCATGGCGTTGATCACCGACCTGTGGCGTGAATGCTCAAGCCCCATTTCGGATTTCAGAGTATCGAGTACGGTCTCGATGAGGACGCGCTTGCGCAGCATGATCTTGTCGGCCAGCGGCATGAGATCGTTCCGCATGTTGCGCCGGATGCTGGTGATGAGATGCAAGCCCCGCTGCCAGAGTTTGCTGAAGAGTTCCTGGCCGATGTAGCCCTTGTCGGCGTAAAGGGTGCCGGCCAGGTGCTGGGTCATCGCGTCGCGCACGGTGCTGTCGGCGGTGTTGCCGGGGGTGATTTTCAGCGCCATGATTTGGCCTTTGTGGTTGATCACGAAGTGCAGCTTGAGGCCGTAGAACCAGCCCATGCTGGTCTTGCCGCGTGCGGCGAGGCCCTCGAACACCCTATGGCGGTGAATGCGGCGATTGTGGCAGACGGCGAGCTTGGTTAAATCAGCGAAGTCGACGCCGCTCGGCTCGCCGCTGAGGCTGTGCAGCAGCACCATCAGAGGGGCAAACAGCCGCGGCATCAGGCTGACGAAACGGTCATAGTGCGGCAGATCGCCAAAGCAGGTGCGATACTGCTGGCCGATCCCGTAGCAGTAGAATGCCTTGAAGTGCTTGAACGGCGAGAGGTAAAACAGCACCACAATGAACAGCATCTCGGCGCGCGACAGCTTGCCTGGGCGCTGCCTGATCTGCTCCGACGGGAGCAGCCGGTGCGCTTCCCAGTCTGCGAACAGCTTGCAGAAGCCATCGGACAGCAATACAGCGCTGTGATATCGATCGCCATTGAGGGGGCTCTCCACACCCGGGTTTGACGCTCAGTGTTCGCAAGCCGATGCTGTCAAAGCCTTGGTTCTTTGGGAACCCCCCAGGGCTGTTCAGTTCTGTTGACATAGGCGCATAGCAGCGAGAGCGTCGAAGCCACCAAGAGCGGCAGCGTAGCGATCCTGGGCGAATGTGCCCCGCTGGTTAAAACGTAAAATATTGTAAGCAAAGCTGCGCAATCTGGCGAAGATACCAGGATTGGTGCGAATACGGCTGGCATCTTCGCGAAGGGTGACATCGCGGACGTAGTGCAGGCCATTTTCGATACCCCAGTGTTTACGAATGGCATCGGCAGCCGGTTTGGCATCGATGGGGCGATTGGAGAGATAGAACGAGGTCTCGCGGGATCTTTTCCAAAAGCCCGTTGCTGGCTGAAAGGTCAGAACATTGCGCTCGACCTGGATAGCGGCAGCAACGTAGGGTGCCCATTCCGTTCTGGCCACGGCGGCAGTCGCATCGAAGACGCCGACGATACGTGTTTCATGACGGTTACGCGCTTAGGCATCGGTCGTTTGGACGCCGGATAGGATCCGAGATCTCCGACAAAAAGCTTCGACCTTCCGGCATAAGGTCAGCTGGTTGTCCTTAAGCTGAACGATCAGGTGCGCGTTCGCAGCTTTGGCCGCTTCGAAAGTTTTTTTGGCAATGCATGGCATCGCACGTAACGATGTGATCGGCGACATCAAGCTCTTCCAGCAGTTTCTGGGCCGGCCGGGATCTCGTTGGTTTTTTCGTCAATTTCCATGTGAGCCAGCACCAGGGCTGTATCGGTGGCAAAGGCGCTCAAAACCTGCCGGGCCTTGCTGTCATGAAACGCATCGAAACTGCCTTTGAGTATCTTCCCATCAAAGGCCAGAACCCGTGCTGCTCCTGTTGAAGAATGGACCGCATTAAGCTCGGCGGCATGACGACGAAAGGTCCGTTCAACATGTCCGGCATCAAGCCCGCTCAAAATAGTGCGGATCGATGTATGCGCCGGGGGCTTCTTCCACCGTAAACCAAAGGCTCTGTTCAAGCGCGGCCGATGAACCTCGATAAACGTGCGAATGCCTCGGGATGAGTTGGCCCCCGTGACAATCGCCAATATCGAGAACAACAGGACATAACGTTGCTCATAGCGCTTGCCCTCGGCGCGCCGCGGATCTGGGATTGTATCGAGAAAATCGAGAAATCGATCGAATGGGCTCGGCATGACAACCTCCGTTTATGCGGTTGTCCGCTATAGATTCAGAGCCTATTCCGCCTGTGAATCCGCTTTTTGTTGGTCTGGTTCAATTCCTTGTCATCTGTGACCCTTCAGACTCAGTTTTTAGAACTGAACAGCCCTGGGGAACCCCCTCAACCCTTATCCATAGTTCGGGTTAAATACAGGACCTGCCGCTGCACCACCCGGCCATCGTCGAGACGCCGATTCTCGACGATGTTCCAATAGACGTGCGTCTTGCCGTCCTTCTGCCGTCGGGTCTGCCGCAGAAACATGATGGCACGAACCTTGGCGCAGAAACCCGATCCGGGGAATAGGGTAGGTCTTCACTACAGCCAATCCCAGCGATACTCGCCAATACGAGCCCTATCAATTCAATTGCTTGCTCGCACGGCACTCAAAATCGCATTCTTGAGCAGCCAATCCGCGAAGTCGGGCTAGCGCGCGCGAATTCTACGGTGTAATTGCTTATTTGCCCAAATGGCTTGCTGTTCCAGCGTGATCACCATTGGACGACATGCTGGATCCTTGGCCAATATCGGGATTGCCGGTCAGCATTTCCCAGGTTTGCGCATCGAGCGATGCCGTCTGGTCTAGACCGCTATTCTTTTGGAACTGTGCGAGGGCCCGTCTTGTCTCGGGACCCAAAACGCCATCGAGCGATCCTTTGTAGAGTCCTCTATATCGGAGTTCCAGCTGCGCCCAGCGGATATCGTCTTTCCGGATAAAATCGCCATCCCGCCAACTCTCCAGAGTTTGGGATACAGCAGGCGTGCTTCCGGCAATTATTGCGTTGCCTGAGTCTGCTACTGCGTTGCCCGGGTCAGCCGCATAATCCAGAGCGGCGCCCCCGATACCCAAAGCCAGTACCGAAGCGATGCCTAGAACGAATTTCCGGATCAATTTTCTCATCGTTACCCCCATGTCCGTTTGTTGATGATCAGACGTTCGGTCCCGCACCTTTGGCCCCACACCACCGTCCAAACAGTCCAAATTTGGCGCTGTCGATAGTTCGGTAAGCTGTAATGGGGGCCACAAGACGTCCGTCATTCTTCAAGATCGGCGGTTGATGTCAGAAAGTCGGGAGGCCGCCGCTTTGTTTCGGGTCCCATTCCTTGCGCACCTGCTCCTCGACCGAAGTCCCGCTGTCGGTCGTTGCCGGCTGCTGCTGATGGTTTCCAGACTTTCCGGATCGAACACGCGCTCGACCAAGTGATCAATGGTCGCCTTCTCGCGTCAGCGTCGTCTGCGATCTGGATTGTCTGAAAAGAGGTTGTTCATTTTGCGCTTCTCCCTTGATCATGCTTAGATGATCAGCCATTTGGATGATCACTTATTCGGATGATCACTTGCCGTACGATCGAGAGATCCGACCGGTTCCATGTAAGTTGGAGTCTTTATTGTGTCCGGAGTATGACTTTTTGATTAAAGAAAAGGTATCGAGCCTCGCGGCAGGCCGGTCTTCCCTGATGCCACAAACAGGTGCTGGATCACCCTACTGATCGCGGCGAAGCAATGCTTCAATAACGTAGAGCTGCAGTCCTGGTTCCGGTGGCATGGCAGTTTGCGACAAACTGTGCTGCCCCTCGGAGCACGGCCAGCACCACGGAGGTTAGGATGCCCACCTATGTCGTCGGTGATATCCACATAACGGACCTCGCCACCTTCCAAACTCATGTGCCGCGCGCTCTGGCGACAATCGCTCGGTTTGGCGGACGCGTCATCGCCGGTGGCGGCAGGATCGACCTGCTCGAAGGCGGTCCGATGCCGGAGCGAATCTTCATCATCGAATTTCCGAGCGCCGACGCGGCGCGACGATGGTATCGGTCCGACGAATATCAGGCGGTGTTGAAAATCCGGCTGTCGGCCTCGCACGGCCGCGTATTCTTGATCGAGGGTAGTGAAATTTCCACAGCCATTCCTGTGGCCGGTTTGGATGGCGAGGTGGGATCCTGATCGGCAGAACCGCTCCCCACTGCGGTAGCGGTGAACGGCGCCTCCAGCTTCCAGGCCGCGGTTCGTTTGTCAGATCACAACGATACAAGCTCGGATCAGCCGGTTGTGATCGGCGTGGCGGGTCCCACCCGATGGTTTCGATAGTCCGCCGGAAGACGTTTTGAGTTGAAGGCTCGCGCGCGCGTAAAGGGCACAAGGTCACAGTCTCACGGAGAACCCGTGCTAGCGTCGATGCCCGCCGAGGTCGGGGCCGCGGCGGCAGTCATCCCGGCGGACTCACGCTCCAGTCCGGGTGTCCCGCTGGGTCCGCGTTCCAGAACATGATCTTGTCGAAATAAATCGTCTGGGTCTCCGCGCGCCAATCGCGGTAGATGCCGAAGCGCGGCTGTGCGTTGATGAAGGGTGCGCCGTTGCGGCGGGCGCCATAATCGGGATCGGCCATGGGTCCCTGGTAGGCGCCGCAGAACGCGCCGTTGAGCCAGATGTCGACGCGACCGCTGGCGTCATGGGCGGGATTGAGACGCACTTGCACCGTGGTCCAACTCTCCCGCGGCAGGTCGCGCCGGCAAATTTGCGTGCGCATCACCATCGGCGGCTGGGCGCAGGGTGCGCCGGCGGCCACCTGCGCGAAGAAGCGCACGCGCTCGCCGAGCGGCCGCGCCTCGATCTTGAAGAAGGGGCTGGCGTTGCACGACTTTCCGCCCTTGAAGGAATCCTGCTTGATCTGGTGGATGACGGTACGGCAGGGCTGGCGTCCCGCCGCTGGAACGTCCTGCGGCCCGTCGCCGGCGACCTTGAAGGAGAAGCGGTACCACACAGGCTGGCCGAATTTCACCAGCTCGCCGGCGCCGGTCGCGCGGTCGGATCTCACCTGGATCTCCGCCCGCTCGCTGGGCACGACGCTGCCGGGCTCAGCCTCCATCTCCGCCGCGCGCGAGCCCTCGCTGTCGCAGACATAGCGCTTGGCCTGCAGCATCGCCTTGCTCGCGTCCTCGAGCCCGTCGCCCTCCTGCACCGTGACGCGGCCGACCGTCTTGCCGCTGGGGTCCTCGACGACGCCGACGCGCAGCGGCTGCAGCTTGCTGTCGAGCTGACTGGAGATCCGCCACTTCCCCAGCAACTGCGACGGCGCGGCCGGATCGTAGGCGAAGAGCTCGGTGAAGACAGGTTGTGGCGTCCGCTGCGCCACCGCCGTCGCCGGCGCGAGCGCAGCGAGGAGCAGCAAGGCCGCGAGACCACCCCTGGCCTCGAGCCCGGAACCCGACCCGAGAGAAGCCGCTACATTGCCTGATCGCACCATGATGGGAGCCTCGACCGCCGAGCCGCGCTCCGATGATGTTAGCCCGACTTCGCCGATTAGGGCTTATTTTATTTTAAAGAATTTTCGTGGATCAAGAGACGGCAAGACAAGGGCTTGGCATAGCCTGAACAGCCGAAAATGGCTGTAGTGCCGACCAAGCCTATTCCCAGGGCCGCGTTTGTGCGGATACTGGGCGGCCATCATGTTTCTGCGTTCGAAGATTCGCCGGAAGGATGGCAAGGAGCACCGCAGCTGGAGCGTGGTGGAGAACCGGCGCGTTGCCGGTGGGCGAGTGGTGCAGCGCCATGTTTTGTATCTGGGCGAGATCAACTCGACCCAGGAACTGGCATGGCGGCGCTCGATCGAGGTGATCGAAGCCGGCACGGCGCAGCCGCGGACGCTGTCGCTGTTCCCCGAGGATCGCTGCAACGGGCTGCTGCCGGACGGCTCGATCGTCCGGTTGAACTTGTCGCAAGTGCGGCTGCGGCGGCCGCGGCAATGGGGCGCCTGCTGGCTGGCGCTGGAACTGTGGCGGGAGCTGGGTCTCGACCGGTTCTGGGCGGAACGACTGGATCCGAGCCGCAAAAGCCTGCCCCACCGAAAGCTCTAGGGGATGCACACATTTCTCAGCTCCCATCCCGTAGCGAGGGCGCGAAAGTATTCCAGGCCATGCTTGAAGGTGATGGGACCTGGCGGCCGGGAGGAGCAATAGCCTCCTGAGCTTGTCGAAGGGCCAGCCGCCCAGACGCGCGATGATCCAGGCGGCCCAGGCGCGGCCGCGCCGGGTGTGAGGATTTTTCTGCTTTGCGGTTTTGCCCTCGACCTGCGCGTTGACGGCTTCCAGGGCCGCCATCTCCTCTTGTGTGAAGGCCAGGCTGGCCGGTTCGGCGCGGCGCCGGTCACGAGCCTGCACCAGCTGGAGGATGAGGGCGGCGGCTTTGGTGGCAATCGTCGCGCGCTTCAGCAGCCGCTCGGCGCTGGCAATCTGACTGTCTTCGAGCTGCAGCCCCTGCTTCTTCAGAATGCGAAAGAGCTGCTCGATGATCCAGCGCAGCTTGTACCAGGCGACGATTTGCCAAGCCGCGTCTACGCTCGTGACGTCATGGGTGGTGAGCCGCCGCCAGTGCAGCGGCTCGCCGCCGGCCGGTGGGTCGTGTTCGGCGACCTCGACGAGAGTGAGGCGCACGCTTGGCAGGAGATCGCGAGCGCTGCCCCGCGGGCGGTTGAGAACGACCGTGCCAAAGCGCCGCGTCAGACGCGCCGTGCGGCCCGGCGCGTGCGGCCCGCGCCGGGGCCGCACGATCGTGCGCGTGTCGGCCGCTTGAAAATTGGCCCCGGTCGCGGACAGCCCGGCGCCATTGGCCCGGCGACGGTCCTGCATGACGCGCGTCAGAATATGAAAGTTTGGCGCGGGCACCGTCGCCCTCCTGAGCTTGTCAAAGGGCGGCATAGAGGTCGCTCTCGCGATCGGCAATCACCGTCACCATCGTCGCCGCGGCCCGCACTTCCTTGGCACGCCCGACGGTGGGGAGCCCGCGTTCCGACGCCTTGGCGGCCAAGGCCCGCCGGTTGGGCGTCACCGTCACAGGCCCGGAGCGCGTCCACACCCGCCCGCCGACCAGCCCCAGGCAGCTGCCGGTGGCCGCATCCAGCGCCAGCATGGCATGCCCCAGCAAGCCATGGATGGTGCCGTGGCCAACCTCGCCCCGGCCACGCCGGCGCCCCGCGGTCGTGCGGAAATGAACCGCGCTGGTATCCTGGATCGCCAGAACAGGCCGGCGTGTCGCCGCACGAGCGGTCTGTGCGCCCCAACCGTCCAGCAGCGCCGCAACCGTCACGTTCGGATTGGCGAGAAACCGGCCATAGCGGACGAGGTGCGCGCGGCACCCACCGGCCAGCCGGCGCACGCAGACCGTGGCATGCGCAACCATACGTTCCAGCAACGCAGCCCCCCTTTATCGCGGCGGCGATCCCCGAACCAGCCAACCGACCACTCCATCTCCTCCAGGGCGATACTCTCCATAGTGCGCCTCCCGATAGTGCGCCTCCCGGATGCCTAAATGCCGTGCACGGCAGCATACCCCGGCGCGCGTCGGGAAGCCTCCCGTCAGCAGGAGCCAATCTGGCGCGCCCAGATGTGTGCATCCCCTAGGGCGAAGGCCGGGGGGCACGCGCTGGGACCAAGTCTTATTTGTGCTGGTCGCCTATCGGCTGCTGGCGCCGGGCAGCGAATGGCGGCTGCACCGCGAATGGTTCGAGCGCACGGCACTGGCCGATCTCTTGGGCGAGGATGTTGGCCCTTCGACAAGCTCAGGAGGCCGAGAGCCACAAGCTCTATCGCTGCCACGACCGGCTGCTCGAGCACAAATCGGCGGTGTTCACGCATCTGACCGCACGCTGGCGCGACCTGTTCAATGTCTCGTTTGATGTGCTGCTCTATGACCTGACCAGCACCTATTTCGAGAGCAATCCGCCGTTTCCGGAAGGCGACAAGCGCCGCCACGGCTATTCGCGCGACCACCGCAGCGACTGCGTGCAGGTGATCATCGCGCTGGTGGTGACCCCGGAAGGGCTGCCGCTGGCCTACGAGGTGCCGGGCAACACCAAGGACGACACGACGCTGCGTGGTTTCCTCGATCGTATCGAGCGGCAATACGGCAAAGCGCGACGGATCTGGCTGATGGACCGCGGCGTGCCGACCGAGGCGGTGCTGGCCGAGATGCGCACCGCCAACCCGCCAGTGCAGTATCTGGTCGGTACCCCGAAGGGGCGGCTGACCCGGCTGGAGAAGGCGCTTGTCGACAAGCCCTGGCAGGACGCCCGGCCGGGTGTGCAAGTCAAACTCTTGCCCCAGAGATCCTATGGGGCGAGCGGCGAGGGGATGGCACCATCGTCGCTGCAAACAAACCGACGAGGCGCCCCATGCCACAGCCAAACGATCTGAGCAGGTCGCTCACCGCTCTTGATGAGAATAGCACGCTGATCGCCGTGATCGAGATGAGCCAGAAGAGCTGGCTCGTCGCTGGTATCGTTCCTGGCGTTGAGCGTCGTCCGCGAAAGAAACTCGAGCCGGATGAGCGTGGGCTGCTGCGGCTGCTGCATCGCTGGCGCGAGGAGGCAGAGAAGGCCGGCCGCACCATCGACCGGATAGCGGTCGCCCCCTGTTCGAGCCAGGGGCAGGCTTTCGAAGCTGGGCGTGACGGCTTCTGGCTCGCGCGTTGGCTGCAAGGCCAAGGCATCGAAGCCGGAGCCTGCCCCGGCGCAGGCCCTAGGGGATGCACACATCTGGGCGCGCCAGATTGGCTCCTGCTGACGGGAGGCTTCCCGACGCGCGCCGGGGTATGCTGCCGTGCACGGCATTTAGGCATCCGGGAGGCGCACTATCGGGAGGCGCACTATGGAGAGTATCGCCCTGGAGGAGATGGAGTGGTCGGTTGGCTGGTTCGGGGATCGCCGCCGCGATAAAGGGGGGCTGCGTTGCTGGAACGTATGGTTGCGCATGCCACGGTCTGCGTGCGCCGGCTGGCCGGTGGGTGCCGCGCGCACCTCGTCCGCTATGGCCGGTTTCTCGCCAATCCGAACGTGACGGTTGCGGCGCTGCTGGACGGTTGGGGCGAACAGACCGCTCGTGCGGCGACACGCCGGCCTGTTCTGGCGATCCAGGATACCAGCGCGGTTCATTTCCGCACGACCGCGGGGCGCCGGCGTGGCCGGGGCGAGGTTGGCCACGGCACCATCCATGGCTTGCTGGGGCATGCCATGCTGGCGCTGGATGCGGCCACCGGCAGCTGCCTGGGGCTGGTCGGCGGGCGGGTGTGGACGCGCTCCGGGCCTGTGACGGTGACGCCCAACCGGCGGGCCTTGGCCGCCAAGGCGTCGGAACGCGGGCTCCCCACCGTCGGGCGTGCCAAGGAAGTGCGGGCCGCGGCGACGATGGTGACGGTGATTGCCGATCGCGAGAGCGACCTCTATGCCGCCCTTTGACAAGCTCAGGAGGGCGACGGTGCCCGCGCCAAACTTTCATATTCTGACGCGCGTCATGCAGGACCGTCGCCGGGCCAAGGGCGCCGGGCTGTCCGCGACCGGGGCCAATTTTCAAGCGGCCGACACGCGCACGATCGTGCGGCCCCGGCGCGGGCCGCACGCGCCGGGCCGCACGGCGCGTCTGACGCGGCGCTTTGGCACGGTCGTTCTCAACCGCCCGCGGGGCAGCGCTCGCGATCTCCTGCCAAGCGTGCGCCTCACTCTCGTCGAGGTCGCCGAACACGACCCACCGGCCGGCGGCGAGCCGCTGCACTGGCGGCGGCTCACCACCCATGACGTCACGAGCGTAGACGCGGCTTGGCAAATCGTCGCCTGGTACAAGCTGCGCTGGATCATCGAGCAGCTCTTTCGCATTCTGAAGAAGCAGGGGCTGCAGCTCGAAGACAGTCAGATTGCCAGCGCCGAGCGGCTGCTGAAGCGCGCGACGATTGCCACCAAAGCCGCCGCCCTCATCCTCCAGCTGGTGCAGGCTCGTGACCGGCGCCGCGCCGAACCGGCCAGCCTGGCCTTCACACAAGAGGAGATGGCGGCCCTGGAAGCCGTCAACGCGCAGGTCGAGGGCAAAACCGCAAAGCAGAAAAATCCTCACACCCGGCGCGGCCGCGCCTGGGCCGCCTGGATCATCGCGCGTCTGGGCGGCTGGCCCTTCGACAAGCTCAGGAGGCTATTGCTCCTCCCGGCCGCCAGGTCCCATCACCTTCAAGCATGGCCTGGAATACTTTCGCGCCCTCGCTACGGGATGGGAGCTGAGAAATGTGTGCATCCCCTAGGGCGCAGGCCGGGGACGGTATCCTGCTGACCGAAGCCCAGATCGTTGCGCTCGAGAAGGCCAAGGCCGACAAGGCGGCGCATGGTGAGTTCGAGAGCGAGTGCCCTGGCTATTGCGGCGCCCAGGACACGTTTTATGTCGGCACCTTGAAGGGCGTCGGCCGGGTCTATCAGCAGACCTTCATCGACACCTATGCCAAGGTCGCGTTCGCAAAGCTATATGACCGCAAGACCCCGATCACCGCGGCCGAGATCCTCAATGATCGGGTGGTGCCGTTTTATGACGAGCAGGGCATCCGGCTGTCGCGCGTGCTGACCGATCGCGGCACCGAGTTTTGCGGCACGCAAAGCCATGAATACGAGTTCTATCTCGCGGTTGCGGACATCGATCACAGCCGCACCAAGACCAAGAGCCCGCAGACGAACGGCATCTGCGAGCGCTTCCATCGCACGATCTTGGACGAGTTTTACCGGATCGCGTTCCGCAAGAAGATCTATCACACGATCGACGAGCTGCAGGCCGATCTCGACGCCTGGCTAGTCGAATACAACTATCGTCGACCGCATCAGGGCCGTTGGTGTTTCGGCAAGACCCCGATGCAGACCTTCCTTGACGCAATCCCATTGGCGATGGAGAAACTCATGGCCGCTTGACCACGAACGGACAACCACAGGCTCAGACAGCCAACACCGTCTGTCAGATCAAATCTTAGCTAATACAATACAGCGCTGTGATATCGATCGCCATTGAGGGGCTCTCCAGACCCGGGTTTGACGCTCAGTGTTCGTAAGCCGATGCTGTCAAAGCCTTGGTTCTTTGGGAACCCCCTCAACCCTTATCCGTAGTTTGGGTTACCTACGTCGCGACGGGGGCTGGCTTCATCTATGTCGCCTTTGTCATCGACGCTTTTGCCAGGCGCATCCCACGGGTCGAGCTTCGCCCGCCCGAGGACAAGCTCTGGCTGGCGTGTCTCTCGTACGGCTCACGCCGGCTTCGTGCTGGACGCGCTGGAGCAGGCCCTGCACGAGCGCCGGCCCGTCCGCGGCGGCGGCCTCGTCCACCACAGCGATAGTAAATGGATTGGGGTCAGTTCCCGGGCGGCCTGACCCGCATTCTGATCGACCAGCCGTGTCCTTCCTCGGAACTGTCGACTGCCCGGGAACGCCCTGCGGTGAGGTTTTGCCTCGCCGGTGCCTGTGACCCAAGAAGGGCCTGACCGTTCGGTCACGTTACTGTCCTGTCCATGCAGTCGGTCTTGGCGAAGCCGTCGATCACGGTCAAACCGGGAGGCTCGTCATGGATGCGCAAGAAGGAGCAGTTCGCCACATTGTCGGGGGGTCGACACCCACAAGGACCTGCACGTCGCGGCGGTAGTCGACGAGCAGGACCGTGTGCTGGGGACGCGATCCTTCGCCAGCACCCGCCAGGGTTATCGGCAGATGCTCGCCTGGATGCGCTGCTTCGGTCAGATCCAGCGCGTCGGCGTCGAGTTGACTGGCAGCTATGGCGCCGGGCTGCTGCGCTTCCTGCAGCAGGCCGGGATCGCGGTGCTCGAGGTCACCACGCCCGACAGGCAGGATCGGCGTCGGCGCGGCAAGAACGACGACTTCGACGCCCAGAATGCGGCACATGCGGCTTTTGCGGGCATCCGAACCGTGACGCCCAAAAGCCGGGACGGAATGATCGAGGCATTGCGTGTCTTGAGTGCTTGCCGAAAGACCGCAGTGGCGGCGCGGCGCATCGCCCTGCAGATGATCCAGAACACCATCGTATGCGCGCCGGAGAGTTTGCGAGAGGGGCTGCGCCGCATGACCCGCATGCAGCTCGTGCGAACGCTGGCGGCCTGGCGACCGGACTTGACGGCCTATCGCGATGTCGAGGTCGCCTACCGGATCAGCCTGAAGTCCCTGGCCCGCCGCTATCTCGAGCTGCACGACGAAATCGCCGACCTGGATGCAATGATCGCGGCCATCGTCGACGAGTTGGCGCCCAACCTGGTGGCGCGGAACTCCATCGGACATGTGGGCGCCGCACAGCTGCTCCTCACGGCCGGCGATAATCCGGAGCGGCTGCGCTCGGAAGCCGGCTTCGCGGCGCTGTGCGGGGTCAGCCCCGTGCCCGCCTCGTCGGGAAAAACGGCTCGCCATCGGCTGAACCGGGGCGGCGACCGAGCTGCCAATAGCGCGCTGCACATTATCGCCATCGGCCGGCTGAGGACCGATGCTCGAACTCAGGCATACGTGGCTAAGCGCATCGGCGAGGGCCATTCTAAGATGGAGGCGATCCGCTGCCTCAAACGCTACATCGCGCGTGAGGTGTTCATACTCATCAAGCAGCGCCAGAGGGAGATTAACCAGACCCGTATCGCCACTTGACAAACAGAAGGGCATCCGCGGTGTGCAGTACGTCTCGATCAAATATGCCGAGCGGCTTGCCAAGGCGGGCATCGAGCCCTCGGTCGGCAGCGTCGGCGACAGCTACGACAATGCTCTCGCCGAGACCATCAACAGCCTCTACAAAGCCGAGGTGATCCATCGGCGCGGCCCCTGGCGCAGCTTCGAGGCGGTCGAGTTCGCCACTCTCGAATGGGTCGACTGGTTCAACAACCGGCAACTCCTCGAACCGATCGGAAACCGCCCTCCTGCCGAGGCCGAGGCCGAGGCCGCCTATTATGCCCAGCTTGAGCTGACCTGTATTGCCGCGTAGGTCTCAAACAAAACGGCCTCCGGGAAACCCGGTGCGGTTCAGCCCGCAAATAGAGAACAGCTTGTGGCACGTGCAGCCCGATTTCCTGCACAGCGTGCCGCGCGAGTTCATCAAGAATTGCCGGACGACACGCCGTCGCATCCGCTGCAGACCTCGATCAACGTGGCATCGCTGGCGCCAAACGCCGAGACCACTGTCTTCCCGTGGCGCGAGCCGCCGGGGAACTCAAGGCACGCACAATCAACCGCGTACGTGCCTTCCTCAAATCGCAAATCCCGATGTGCGCCGCAGCGCAATAGATTGGCCTTGTCGCTGGCAATAGCGATCTGGTAAGTGCCGGCAACCGCGCAGGCACACGCCCGGTAGGCGTCAGGGTGGCACGAGCGTTTCCCCCCGGCTGGCATAGCGGCCCGGATCGGTCGCGCGGCGCAGGGCCCAGACCGTGCGCTCGAGATGCAATTCGCCGGCGACGTGCTTGGCGACCATGCCGTGGAAATAACCGCCGGGCGAGGTCTTGAAATGCTCCGCCTCCTTGGTGGACACGATCGCCAGCGCGATTGCCGCCAATTCGCGGCCCATGGCGAGACAGGCCTTGCCCCACAGCGATTTCGAAACGCCGAGATCGCCACGCAGCCAATCGGCAGCGTCGACAAGCTCTGGCCAGGTCGGATCGGGGCAGCGCAGATAGGGCTTCAGCTTTGGTGCAAGCTGCACCAGTTCGTCCGGAGCGATGCCGTGGACCATGCCCTTGTCCGGACGTTTCGGCTGTACCGGGGTTGAGGATTGGGAAGCCCTGGTTTCCGCCTCGCCGCTACACGTGTTGGCTGTGATTACAGTATCTTTTTTAAGATTAAGGGTTAGGTTGTAGTTGTATATGTGGGGCCGATTTTCCGGCTCCTTGGGGCCGGTTTCCACTGTTCCCAGCAGATGCTCGAGACGCTCGCGCGCCGCCTGCTGCCAGCATTCGAGGCTCTTGACCCCGGCTTCCATCTCGTCCGGCCTCTCGACGGCTCTCAGCGCGCGCACGAGGTCGTTGGTCTCATGGGCGAGGGTCTGCCATCCCTCGCCGTCGAAACCGTATTCCGCAGCGGTCTCGAGGATCTGGACGATGGCCTTGCGCGCGATCGTCGCTCGCCGGCGTAGACGCCCCATGGCGGCGCGCTCGACCTTTGCTTCCTTGGCCAGCCTCACAAATTCGGCGTGGCGTGCCGCGATCGGCGAGAGATCGAAGCCGTAGGCCTCGAGGATCCGTCCGGTCTGCTCGTGCCTGCGGCCGTAGCGCTTGCCATTGGGGCTGTCCTTCATCGTGACCAGGCCGAGCTCGATGAGCTGGTTATTGATCTCCTTGGCCTGCGAGGGCCCGAGACCGAGCGCTCCCTGCTGCATTTGGGCCGAGGGCCACACGATCGGCCGGGTACCTTCTTCCCAGTCCTGCGGCTGGGTGAAGCAGAACAGCCAGTCGACCGCATGCACCAGCCGCGGCGAAACGCCGAGCCGCGGCGCCGCGGCCTTGAAGGCGGCCAACAACTGCCCGGGCAACTCGACGCCCTGGGGCAGCCCGGCGAAACCCTCGGCCAAGCGGTTGGCCTTGAGTAGCACCGGCGTTAGCCGCCGGAAGCCGGTCGGGGCATGGGCAAAGCCCCCCCGTTGCGCCCCGTGGGCGCTATTGTCTTGTGCCATCTCGATCCCCCTCTCTGGCTGATCGCGACGGGCAAGCCTTCCGCGTTAACGGAAACGCCAATTTCCGTTTGACAGAGACGGCGTCTTTCGGCTAAGTTGGGGCTGATGCTGTCCCCAACGGTCGCCTGAAAGGGCCCGTCACGAGTTTTGAAAGCCAGCCCGGCAAGGCTGGCTTTCGTGTTGCTGGGCTGTTACTGCTGGGTGACTGCCCTCCGTAGTTCGATTAGTTGTTCCAACACCTGGCCGCGATTGCGCAGGCCCTGGCGTTCCTTAAGCTCGTCAAGAAAAGCGAGATCTTCGCGCGCCAGATCGACGATGAACTGAAGGCGACCTTTGGCGATAAGCCGACGCCGATAGGCTTGGAATCGGTTGCTGGGGTCATTTTCAGTCGTCGGCGTCGGCATGGGCCTCTCCGTACACGCGTGAGTGTGTCTAGCAACGGCACCGTATGGCTAGAACTGGTGGCTGTCCACGGCCTGAGTTCTATCCTTGGTGCTGGCGTCCATTGATCCATTGGATTTGCTTTGATCTTCTCGAATGCGGAAAGTTTCCATTCGGCGGCGAAGTTGGACGGATCCGAGACACGACTCGCGAATCGTTGACGGCTCGGGGGAAGGGAAGGGGATACCCAAAACCAATAAGAAGTTTGCCACAATGTGTGGCGCGATCGCGGCGCTGCCGGTGTAATCGTGGCCCGACGCACATTATTAAGTGTGCGGCCGTAGACCGTGCCGCGGTGCCTGGCGCAGTGTCTCGGGGATTGGCTGCAGCATATCGAGTGCACTGGCCTTTTGTGGCTGTCGGCTGAGATTTTCGCCGATATTGCACCATATATCCGCCTCACGGATGTCCGGTATCTGGCCCAGCATTGACCGGCTGGCGAGCTGGCGTCTCTCCGAGGCTTCATCGATGACGATCCAAGTGGTGCGCTGGTGGCGGCTAGCGGCGGTATAGGCTTTGAAGCTGTGGCTCGCTTGCGATCCGGCTGGCATGGCATGGATGTGTTCGGTCGCCGTGCTGTTTTGGGCGGTGTCGACGGTCATCGCATAGCCGTAGGTCAGGCGCACGGGTGCGTCGGGGCGTGCCTGGATCCGTCGCCATGCGACAAGGCCTTCAACGCCAGCATCGTTGCGTACGATCATGCCCTGATCGGTCAGTTGGCGGATTTCGACAACGTCGCCGTTGTTAGCGAGCACGCTCTTGCGGCCGGGGACGCGCGCATCATGGACGCGATCGAAGAGGCGCACGCGATCGCCGACGGCGAGCGGCAATTTGTAGGTCTCGCCATTGCGGTCGGTTGCATCCAGGACTGGGGCGTCTCGTCCAAGCCGGCCTGCGCGACGCAGTTCGGAACGAATGGCGGCACTTATCTCGCGCGCGTCCGCATTCGTCGGCGCCGAGACCGTCAGCTTAAAATCACGGAGAGTCCTAACTGAAGATACATAGGAAGGTGGCGACGAGGGCGGCGAAGTTGCACGGATTGTCGTGGAAGTGATGATAGATGCGCAGGGACAGATCGACCATCTCCACGGCTTTGGAAACGACCTTGGTACGACGGCGAAAGCGGGCGACGAAGTGACGAATGTTGCTGTTGTCCTGCTCGATGGAGAACGTCAGGTCTTTACCGGTGAAGAGTTGATCCTGCGGAATGAGGCGGTGAAAGCCTTCCCAATCGTCGGTTAGGAAGGGTTTGCCCTGGATCCCGACTTTATCGAGGAGCTTTTGACAGAGCCTGCCCCCGCGAAGGCGGGGGCGGCATCATCACGGCCACCAAGCACCCAGGCGACGGTGCGCCGACGGACAGGGTCATACGCTCGCCAAATCCAGAGTTTTTCAGTCTTTTTTTGAGAAAATGCCACATCTCGTCGAGCGTGATAATGACGGTCTCGGCTGTCACGGCCGGTTCGGGCAGCCGCCGGGCTTCGTTACGAACCCACTTAAGGACCGCGACATCGCTGACCCCGAGAAGGCGAGCGATGCTGCAAAAGCTCATATTGCCCATGGCATAAAGCATCAGCGCCAGAGCCTTCATTCCCGGCGGCTTGCCACGCGGCGGCGTGTTCGTGAAATTGCATCCGCAGGCCTTGCATTGGTAGCGTTGCAGATTGCGAACCGTTCCCCTCTTGACGTAATCCGTCCCTTGACAGCGCTTGCAGACAATCCCGCCCATGGCTCCCCCTTTCTATGGCGAACCATGCCCTTCTACACCAGATTCCTCACATGTATCTAAAGTTAGGACTCTCCGACCATCGATGGGGTCGGTCGGTGACGCCTACGACAACGCCATGGCCGAGAGCTTCTTCTCCACCCTCGAGGCCGAGCTACTCAGCCGTCGCCGGTTCGCATCTCAGGCCGAGGCGAAGATGGCCTGCTTTAGCTACATCGAGGGTTGGTATAACCCGGTGCGACTGCATTCGGGCCTGGGATACCGCTCGCCGATAACCTACGAAGCCGACATGCAGGCCACCATGACCACGACCTAACCCGCAAGCCGACTAACCGTCCACTGAAACGGGGCAACCTCAAGGGTCGTTTTCACGACACCCGCGTTGTGCCCGGATTATTTCTTCAGGGTTTCGCGGGCAGCATCCTTGGCGCCGCCCGCCGTGTTCTGTACCTTCCCCGCGGTCTTCTCCGCAGCACCTTCAGCCTGTGTTTTTGCGTCTCCGGTCACCTTGCCAACGGCCTCTTTGACGGCCCCTTTCGCCTGGTGCGCCGCACCCACAACTCGATCCTTATCCATGTTTGTCCTCCTTGTACGCTCATGATAAACGTTCGATTGATTAATCAGTTACCCGCCTATTGCATCCGAGGCACATTTAGGGCTGGGCCGTCAGGGCATGTTGCCTAGTCATGCGGCATGGCGCATGTGCGAGCCCGCATCGTGCTGTGAGGACTGTGGCGGTGCCGCTTCATGCGCACTCATCAGCTCCCGCAGCGTTTCGCGGCCGCGCGACAGCCGCGACCGTACCGTGCCGATTGGAATGTCCAAAATCTGTGCCACTTGCTCGTAGTGCATGCCTTCGAGGCCAACGAGGAGGAGGACCTGTCGTTGGGTCTCGGGCAGACGCCCCAGAGCTCGATGAAGATCGCGCAACTGTAAAGCACCCGTGGCATTTTCTGCGACAGGCAGGTCGGCAGCGACATCCTCGACCGGGACCTCTGTCCCACCGCGGGCTGAGCGGCGGACGTCGTTGACATACTGGTTATGGAGGATCGTAAACAGCCAAGCCCGTAGATCAGTACCCTCTTGCCACAGGTGGCGTTTGGCAAGAGCGCGAACGAGGCAACTCTGGACGAGGTCGTCGGCACGCGTCGCATCCCGGGTCAGAGCGCGTGCGTACCGTCGCAAGCGCGGGATTTCGGATTCAAGACGGTCTGCAATTTCGGACATCGGTCATCCCCTTGCGGCTTTTCAGCCTCATTGTTGGAATGAACCGACAGTACCTATGCAATGCAATCCCTTGATGTATGCTGCCGATCAATTTGTGAAGTGTTATTTCTACTGGTAATTCCATGTAAACCTATAGTGAATTCTGTAACATTATGTTACCGGATGAGGCTTATCCCGTTATCCCAAGGGGGGGGTCAACATCTGGGGTTTGCCCGGCGGCCGCGCTGTAACTAGTTGTTGCTGGGGTTTTTGCGGCGCGGCCTGAACCGTCCTGTCGAGTTCCGGCCGCCGTCTTGCGCTGCCGTGGCCGGCGTCGGACCGTGGCCACGCCCTTGCGGGGGTTGTCGCGGCCGATGATGTTCCAATAGCTCGTCGGGTGGTGATGCGAGGCCAGGCCGAGGACAGTCTCGAAGGAGACGTGTCGATAGAAGCGGCGGTTGTAGCGGAAGACAAACTCGTTGAGGTAGCTATCGATGTGCTTTCGGCGCAGGCCGTGATAGGTGCCGAGCCCCCACCGTTTCATCAAGGAGAAGACCCGGTGAATCCAGGGTAGCACCACGTGACCCGCCATCTTGCCGACGGTCCGCGGGTCGTGCCGATAATCGGTGAGCCCGGGATAGGATTGGTGGCCATCGGTCAGCAGCGTTGTTCCGGGCTTCACGTTGGCCCGGACGAAGGTTTCGAGGGATGCGGCGGAATTATCAGGAATTGCGGCCAGGCGGATACGACCCGACCGAGTGTCCAAGTATCTTGCCCCTTTCCGCCTGGGCTTTGCTTGGTTGGCCCCACGGTCGATCACCTCGACCGCGCCGGCGATAAGGATCTTTCCGGATTTCACAGGGTCGAAGAAGGTGTTGTCGGCGCGGAACAGGATTTTGGCCTGGTCGACCTCCACGACGCCCTCAAGCGGCTCGCGCTCCGGATCGACCATCGACCGCCGCAGCTTCTGCGTCAGCAACCAAGCGGTCTTGTAAGTAATGCCGAGCTGTGCTTCGAACTGAAGCGCCGACATGCCGTTGGAATGCGTCGCCATCAAGTGCGCGGCCCAAAACCATACCGTCAACGGCAATTTCGAGCGGTGCATCACCGTGCCGGCCGTGATCGAGGTCTGACGACCGCAGGCGAGGCATTCGTAGGTGTACGCCCGGCTCCTCAGCAACGCCGCCCGCCCGCCGCCGCAAACAGGGCACACGAAGCCTTCCGGCCAGCGCCGCTCAAACAGGAATGCCGCGCAACTCGCCTCGTCCGGGAAACCCGCCTGGAATTCGCTCAAACTGCGCGCTCGCGCCATTGCAGGCCCCCATCGCATCCGTCCCGACCGACCGACGCGCGAGGCCACGATACCACATATTGATCACCCTGGGACAACGGGATAAGCCACTACCGGATCACCTGATCCAATCACCTTTTGGTATTGGATCGAGAGCGGCAGGTCATTGGCAGCGGTTGCTCACCCGACAGCGGAGGTCGATATGTTGCAGGGCTTCAAGCAGTTCATGTTACGCGGCAATGTTCTTGATCTTGCTGTCGCAGTGGTCATGGGCGCGGCGTTTGGCGCAGTCATCACCGCGCTGGTCAAAGATTTGATCACGCCCTTGATCGCAGCCATTGTTGGGAAACCTGATTTCTCGGCGATCCAGTTCACTGTCCACGGTAGCCGGTTTCCGATCGGCGATTTCATCAATGCGATCGTCTCGTTCATCCTCATTGGCGCAGCCGTATACTTTTTCATCGTGCTACCGGTAAACAAGCTTACCGCGCGAATGCGACGTGGAGAGGCACCCCCCGATCCGACCACCAAAAAATGCCCGGAATGCCTCAGCGATGTGCCGATCGCGGCGCGGCGTTGCGCCTTCTGCACCTCCTCGTTCACCCAAAATGTTAGTGCTAACGCGCCACCGCCAGGTACTCGCTCTCGGAGACGCTGAACGACAATTCGTCTCATTGTTCAACTGACAGGCGTACAACAATCAGATTAACAAAGGACTTAGTTTAGGAACAACACATTGGGAACGGCCCAAGGCTGGCCTGAGGTGCCCAAGTTTGTTGATCGGCATCGGGCTTCCCACGTCCTTGCCAGATTAACCAGTTCCATTGTGATATCGCGAGATGAGTTGATCATTCGGAGCAAATCTTGCTTAGTACCCGACAGCAACAATTGCAGCCTCGCGACGATGATCGCGAGCGGATCAGCAAAGCGCGCCAGGCGGCCGAAGCGCTGTTCACATCGAAACCGCCAGCCATCGGGCCATCAGACCCGGATTCCCCACCAGCCGACCGATCAGCGCGCAAACCACGCGTTCTGGCCATTGCACCGGTTGCCTCGGTCCATCACGAGGACGCCGAAACCACGGTCATTCCCGAGCCGCAGACGACGCGTGAAATTCCGCGCTCGCAATTTGCGCGCATCCGCACCTTGGTGAGATACGGCATGACGGTTGCGCAAGTCGCGAATGTCTATAGGGTTGCCGTCGGCGAGATCAAACGCATTCTGCACAAAGTCTGACGGCGCCCATCGGCCTTTTGGCCACGAGAATGTGGATTGCTCCCCGTCGCAATCCTGATCCAGTAGAAAGATGGGGACCAGAAACCGTTACCCGCAGCGTGAACCGTACATTTCGATCCAGTCTTCTTGAATTTTGGGCATGCGGGAAGGCCGCCGATTGCTCAGCGACCCTTTGGTTCGATTACCTTGCCAGGCTTCGCCGTATATGCCGAAGCTAAAAAGACAAAGGGCCCGCTTGAACCAGGAATCGGTCACGGCAGCACGCGGCGCAAGCAGTCGTTCGATCCGCTCAAGCCGGAGGCGGGCGGCGCGCGCCCGTTGGTCGAGCTCGACCCGCGGCACGCTCTGGCTCCATAGGGTTTCTTTCAGCATAGCGCCCTCCATAGCGCGCTCGTTCCCAATCGCAACCGGGGCGGAGCCACACCAATATCGCACTGGGCTCCGAACCCGCGTGATCTACCCCACATTGCCCGGGTTTATTCTGCGCGGGCGGGGTTTACGCCGTCGCCATTCGGTTTTCGTCCGTGATCATCCAGCCGCCTTATGCTCGGCTATGCGTCGGCAACCGCGAGGCACGTGCCGATCGTCAATGCGGCGAGCTGGTAGACCGCATTATGGCCGGAGCGCCAATCGGCGCGCTTCTCTCGATCAAGGCGCTCGGGGATATGTGGATGCCATAGCCCGAGACAAGTGAGACTTGCGCTTATGACGTTAGTTTGTCCACCACTCGTTGGGTAGTTTGCCGCCAAGTCCCAATATCAGTTCTTCGTCCTTGCTTGACGTCGGCGCGCACTGCCTCCCGACTGACCTTGATCGGTTGGTCTAAGGATGTAGCTTCGGAGGTAGTAAACGCCAGGCGAGCCCGCCAATCGATGTACGCTGCGACAGCGTAACGCTTTTCCGAATCTCGACCGCACCATTTTTCGAGATCGTCGATGAGACCATCATATTCCTGGGCCACTCGCTCTAATGCCGTTTTGGTCTGGTGCTGCGTCTGGTACACACCAGCTAATCGACGAGCACTGCCAGCTTGATGCCCGTAATAAGATAGGAGGTCCATATCGCCTATACGGCAGAGATCGGCGCGAAGTTCTATCTCTACGTTTTTTGCTATGTGTCGATTGACCGCCAGCCGTCATTCAGAAGTTGCCGGCTCGCGCCGTTGAACGCGAACCAGTTTCCGCCGTTCGTTGCCGGCTAATCATAGCGCCGATCGATTGGTCGTCCTGCGAGTTGACAATAGAGCAAGGTGCCGGTCCCGCCATGGCCGATGATCGCCACATCGACATCGTCGGCTTGCGACAATATCGCCTCGATTGCGCCAACAATGCGCCCCTGGGCAACCGTTGCCGGTTCCCAACCTCGCACGCTCTTTTGCGGATTCGCAAAGCACGCGTCGGCCATTGCTTCGAATTCCTGCTTTGGAAGGTAACCCGTCGCCGATCGGTCAATCTCACCGAGATCGTCAATGATGGTGTAGCCGCCAAGGCCGAGACCATTGGCGAGGATTTGCGCCGCTTCGCGCGCTTTACACTCGCCGCTCGCGAAAACACGGCGCACCCCTCTCACCCAGGGCTGAGCGATCATTGCCGACATGCGCGCTCGACCGCGCTTGTTGAGGGGCCAATCGGGAACCGGCATACCCGGATCGATGACGACATCCGGGTGGGTGATAAAGAAAACGGTCGGCAAGATTTCGACCCTTTCTCGGACCGGCCCGAAAATCGGCATAACCGAGCCTCCGCGGTTGACGGCCCTTCGGCGATATCAACATCGGAGACCGATAGGCAGCCCGGTCAACCCTTATCTTACGGCATGGGTCTCGACCGGCACGACAACCGAGATCGTGAGTGAAGATCGTGACGATATATTGACGAGCTTTCGGCAGCCTGAGGGCATGCATGTCGACTGATGCTAAAATTCCTGAAGGCAAACTGGCAGGCAGCTCGTGGCCATGGACTGGCCTTGCAGCTCGCCTGTTCGCCCTCGTCTTGATCGCGATCCTGCCGGCGCTGGCAATCCAGGCCTATAACGAGATCACGCTCAAACGGTCGCGCGAAACGGAGGTGCGCACGGACGCGCTACGTCTTGCCAAATTCGCTGCGGGCGAGCTCGACCGCATTATCGACAATGGCCGCACCTTGCTTGTCGCTCTTGCCCATTACCCGGCGGTGCGAAACCGCGATGCGAAGGCCTGCTCGGATTTCTTTGCCGGGCAGAGCAAGGTTTTTCCACAGTATTTGGCAATGGGCGCAATCGATCTGAATGGCCGAATATTTTGTGCAAGCCTACCAATCCCGCCTGGCATCAGCGCGGTTGATCGGCCTTATTTCAAGGAGGCGATCGCCAGCAATAAGTTTGTGGTGGGTGAGCATTTGATCGGACGGCTCGCTCACAAGCCGCTCTTGCCGCTCCTTTTGCCTTTTGCGGGCCCGGATGGCCACATCGCCGGAGTCGTATATAACCCGAACTACGGATAAGGGTTGAGGGGCTTCTCAAAGAACCGAGGCTTTGACAGCATCGGCTTACGAACACTGAGCGTCAAACCCGGGTCTGGAGAGCCCCCTCAATGGCGATCGATATCACAGCGCTGTATTGCTGTCTCGATGACTTCTGCAAGCTGTTCGCAGACTGGGAAGCGCACCGGTTGCTCCCGTCGGAGCAGACCCGGCAGCGCCCAGGCAAGCTGTCGCGCGCCGAGATGCTGTTCATTGTGGTGCTGTTTCACCTCTCGCCGTTCAAGCACTTCAAGGCATTCTACTGCTACGGGATCGGCCAGCAGGATCGCGCCTGCTTTGGCGATCTGCCGCACTATGACCGTTTTGTCAGCCTGATGCCGCGGCTGTTCGTCCCCCTGATGGTGCTGCTGCACAGCCTCAGCGGCGAGCCGAGCGGCGTCTACTTCGCTGATTCAACCAAGCTCGCCGTCTGCCACAATCGCCGCATTCACCGTCATAAGGTGTTCGAGGGCCTCGCCGCACGCGGCAAGACCAGCATGGGCTGGTTCTACGGCCTCAAGCTGCACTTCGTGATCAACCACAAAGGTCAGATCATGGCGCTGAAAATCACCCCCGGCAACACCGCCGACAGCACCGTGCTCGACGCGATGACCCAGCACCTGGCCGGCACCCTCTACGCCGACAAGGGCTACATCGGCCGCGAACTCTTCACCAAACTCTGGCAGCGGGGCTTGCACCTCATCACCAGCATCCGGCGCAACATGCGGACCGATCTCATGCCGCTGGCCGACAAGATCATGCTGCGCAAGCGCGTCCTCATCGAGACCGTACTCGATACTCTGAAATCCGAAATGGGGCTTGAGCATTCACGCCACAGGTCGGTGATCAACGCCATGGTCCATGTCCTGTCCTGCCTCGTCGCCTACGCTTTCAGGCCGGGCAAGCCTTCCATCTCGCTCACAAGCCAACGCCTCAAGGCGTATCCGTAGTTGGGATTGATCTAGTGGGTGAATTTGATTCTCTGCGAAGTATGGGCAAGGGACCTTCGTGAGCCGTGCGCACTGGCGCTCCTCGGTATAGGATGTGCCGCGCACAGCGCAGCCAGCGCGTCATGAAGGCTCGGCTGGTTGCCCTTGACGCGGACGAGTAACGCGTTGCCGGTCGCGGTGGCTTGTTCGAAGCCCCTTTTTGACAATGCAGCGCGTGGGCGGTGAAGAGCACGCCGGTGAGGCCGAGTTCTGCGATCAGCCGGGCACCACGTGGCGCGGTCTCAGTCGGCCCCAGCTGCTGCCAGCACCTTGCGCGATGGGCGGCTTTTTGTCGGCATACCCGGTGCCTCCAGATTGTTTGGCGGCCTCCGGCGTCGTGGATCGCCGCGCCTGCGGTTGGGCGGATACGACGCCTGCAGCTCGCGCGTGAACGCTAGCGCCGCGCCCAGCCGCTTGTTCTCGACGTCGGGGGGGCCCATGGCCACAATGTATAACCCCCGGCCCGGTTTGTGGTCTTGCGCGTCTGGGGCCTCGGTCAAAAATCGCCGGACAGGGCCGGTTGCTCGCCGCTCCTATATCTTGTGTCCATTCTCTGACAAGGGGCAGGCGGGCATTTTACATAAAATTCGTTGTCGGACTTCTCGCCTGTATGCTAATTCAAGCACTTGGCACCGGCCTTCGTTATCCTTTTCTAGACCCTCAACGGCTCATCCCACGCCGTCGTATAGCAGGGTGACAGACGTTCCCGGCGCAACTTCCATGGCCGATCCTGCCGACCGGCGACCGCGAAGGACAGCGTATCGCGGCCGAAGCGAAGGTTGAGCTTGTCGATCGTGCGCATCAGCGTGACACGGCGCGGGCTGTCCGCCTTGTCGAACAGTCCGTCCTGGACGGCGGCGGCCGGATGTAGATCGAGCAGAACGATGCCGGCTTTCTTGTAACGGTAACCGTCGCGCCAGATCGATGTGAGGCCGGCAAGCGCGGCGCCGATCAGCTTGCCGCTGTCGCTCGTCGCGACCGGCACATGCACGAGGTGCAGATGCACGAGGTGCGCGGCGCAGTGCTGTGCCTCCTCCGGTTTGAAGCAATTGGTCTCGACAAACACCATCAGGTGCGCTGTCGCCAGATGCTGCCCCCGCAGTTTCTCGGCTGCGCGCACGGTGTAGAACGCGACCGCTTCGCGCATCTCCGCCAGCGTCGTCACCGGCCGCCCGAAGGAGCGCGAGGCCATTATTCCTAACCATAAACGGCTACGACAGCTTGTATTTTACTCTTATATCATATTCTGCGCCGATTATGTTGGACGCGAAACATTATCATCGGGACACCTGCCAGATGGACGATATGAGGTTTAGGGATATGATGCAGCGGGAGCGGGAGCGTCTGAATCACGAACGCGACGAGATCCTCAATCAGCTAAAGGAGCTAGAAAGCAAGCTCGCTGAGATCAATCTCGAGCTCGCGCCGATCGATGCCTATGAGGCGGTGAAAACCGGCAAAGTAGCAATGCCTACTCGACGGCCACCCGCTCCAACAAAGAGCGAAGCAACGATCGAGGAGCTGCCTGCGGAGCTTCGCCCTCGCCTACAGCCGGGAACGAGGCGGGAAGCCTTGTTACGGGTCATCGGAGAACATCCGAATGGTCTGAGCCGAGGCGAAATCTTTGAGTGTATGGGTCTCAAGGGGAACAAATCCGCGGAAAAGTCGGTGTCCAATGCCCTCACGGCGCTCACCAAGAACAACCTGGTCTCCCGGAGAGAAGGAAAATACGTGACCGGCGAGTGACGGGTTGCGGCTTACTGCGAACGTTGGGGTGGAAGGCCCATCGGCGTAAAAGTGCACGGTAGCGTATTGCACGCAATGTCGAGGTCGGGTTACGAGCGGCCTGGGGGTGGGGTTCCGAGCAGGGCCTGGAGGCCGAGTTCGAGATCGCTCATGGCCATGATGCGGTCGATGGTGCCCTTGCGGAGCTCGGTGGCCAGGGTGAGGACTTCGGTGGTGACCTGACGCAAGTTGCGGTTCTTCTCTTCCAGGTGGTCCAGCTCCTGGCGCCGTGCGGCGGACGGACCTTGGTCCCGCCAGCGCCGGAGCTGCTCCGCATAGATATCGACGAACTCCAGTTGCTCGCGATGGACGCGTTCCACCCGATCGATGGTGGCGTCGTCGAGAACATGCGGCCGGGCACGTACTTTGGTCAGCGTCTGGAGGTGGTCAGCGGTGTCGCTCAAGGCGCCGTCGATCATGCTGGCGACGAGCGGCATCTGGCTGATCGGCTGCCAGTTCACGCGTTCGGACGAGGGCATACGGGGCATCTCCACTGATCAGGCCATGACGGGTTCCGGCGCGATGTCGGCGCGGCGGCGTGGTGACTGGAAGTAGGTTCCGCTCGGGATGGTGTGGGCGTGGGCCAAAGGCGAGACGTGGGCGAGATCCTCGTCGCGCACAGGGTGGCCGCCGGCACGGAGCTGCCCGGTGATGCGGCTCATGTGCACGGTGTTCCAGATCAGCACGGCATTGGAGAGCAGGCTGAGGCAGCTGGCCTTGTTCATGATCTCCTCGTAGTCGCCGGTGCGGAAGTCGCCTTGGTTGGCGAAGAAGATCCATCTAGCGAGGATGTGGCGGAACTCGCCGCGGTTGAGCTGCAACTGGATGGCTTGGCGCAGCGGCTCCTCGTGGATGTAGCGCAGGATATGGATGGTCTTGATCAGGCGCCCGAGCTGGGTCAGTGCATTGGCCAGGCGGTCGGCGGCAGGCCCGTTGGCGAGACGCTGCATGACGACATGGGCCGGCGCCATCCGAGCTTTCAACGACGCGACCAGGCGCACCAACTGATCCCACTGCTCAATGATGATGCTGACGTCAATAGTGCCGCGGAGCAGTGGCTGGAGCGGGCCGTAGTCGGCGGCGCGATCGATGCGGCTGAGCACCTGGTCTGGCAGGTCCTTCAGCCGCGGCATGAAGGCGATGCCGAGCAGGGCGCACAGGCCGAACAGGTGCTCGGTGAAGCCATGGGTATCGGAGGTGTGTTCGCGGATGACGAGGGTGGTGTCGTTATCGAGAATGCCGCTGAGCACGTAGCGGGCTTCGCGCGGCGCGCAGGAGATTGCCTGCGTGGCATAGACACTGTGCAGGTCGGAAGTGTGAGTATACAGGGCGAGCGCGCGATCGTAGTAGCCGAAGTAGCGGGGATAGAAGCTGCTCAGCAGGCTGTCGCGCTGCACCGCGAAGCGCTGCCCGTCGGAGGAGGAGCGGCTGCCGTCACCCCAGACGCGGCTGAACGGCAGGCCGTGATGGTAATCGACCAGGATCGTGTTGGCCGCCTTCAGCGTCGCCTCGCGCAGGAACCACTGGCTGGTGTCCTGCAGCGCTTCGGCGGTGACGGTGTCGACGCTCTGGCTCATGGCGGCAAGGCCGAGATTGGTGCCATGGACGATCAGGGAGGCGAGCAGCGAACGGTGCTGATCCTTGGCACGGGACTGGTAGCCGGCGAGCGGCTGGAAGGCACGCGTGAAGCCGCACCATTCGTCCACGTCCTGCAGCAGGTCCTCGATCCGCACCCGCGGGTAGCTGGCTTGAAACGCCTCGCGCAGATGACGCAGCTCCGGTGAGATCGGCAATGCGTCGGTTCGCTTCAGTTTGAGCCGGCCATTGTGGACCGAGGCAAACCGATTACGCGCGAGACCGTCCGCGGCGGCGCGCGCCGCACGGTCGAAACTGGCCGCGATCTTGGCGAGGAACTCCTGCGGATCGGTCGGCAGACCGAGATCCTGGTAGGCTTGTGCGCGGCTCACCTGCCAGCTGCGGTCGTCATGGACCAGGCTCCAGAAGGAGACGTGGTCGCGGCTCTGCACGAGGAACAAGTTGCCGGCGCGCAGGGCTTCACGCACCGCGAAGGCGAGCGAGATCTCCCAGATATGGCGGTCGAGTTTGCCGTCCGTGATGAGGTAGGGCCGCCAGTCCGCCTGAACGAAGCTGTGCGGATCCGCCGGCGTGAGTGGCCCGCGTGTGCCGGCATTGAGTGCCCGCAGGATGTCGATCGCTTGCAACAACGCCTCACTGCCGGCAGCGGCCTGAAATGGCAAGGTGAGAAAGCTCGGCAGATATTGGCGCAACGTGGGATAGCGCGACAGCATGGCGTCGAGATGGCCGCGCTCTTCGAGCCGCTCGTAGGCGCGGCAGGCCTCGGCTGCCTCGACCAAGGCGGGGGCGTTCACCGCATCGCGGAACGCACCGACGGTCTGTTCCGCATCGGCCTTGGCCAGGGCATCAACGCCCCCGAGCACGCGATGCAACCCGTCGCGGGCGCGCCGGCGCATGGTCTTGCGGCGTTTCTCGACCGCGGTGCGGGACTTACGGTTCATCGCGGTCAAAAAGAGATCGTTCATCTCGACGATCTGGTCGAGCAGGGTCTTGCGTGCCTCGACCAGATAGCAGGCAACGAGCGCGACACGTTTGGGCTTGGCGAAGCGCCGGAGATCACCCGCATCATAGCGGCGTCCGAGCTCGCCAAGCTGGCGCACGATTTTGGGGTCGAGCTCATCCAGCTCGCCGCCAGTGCCGAGCAGATCTTCGATCAGGCGCAGGCGGACGATGTCACTCTTGATCACCGCCGCGTTGGCGGATTTTGGATAATCCTTGAGGCGGAACAGGCTGGACCGTGCATCGCCCTCCGGCACTTCCACCAGCAGGTCGATCGATACGCGCAGTGACGCCGGCAACCTGCTGGTGACGACCTCGAAGAGGTTGGTCGTGGCGAACGTAACTTCTGCGACGACGATCCGCTCCAGCGTGCTGACCGCGGGCAACATGACACGCCATTCGCGCAGCTTGTCTTCGGCTCGGCTGAGCAATTCGGCTGTGCTGCGGCCTTCGAGCGCACCCTGACGCAGCCAGTCGCGCAGATCGGCGGCAACCGCACGGTCAAAGCTGCGCAGGCCGAGATAACGACGGATGCGCAGCGACTGAGCGCGCTCCGTCTGCCCACGGCCCGGCGGCCCGAGGAACAGCACTGGCGGCAGGTCGAGCTGACGCGACAGGGGGCTGATGATCTTCAGCGGAGCTTGCCGGTAGTCGTCGAGGAACCGGCCATAGGCACGCAGCGTGCAAAGCTGCAGCGCGAAGCGGCGCCGATGATCGGCCCCGCGGCACTGGGCGACCTCAGCGAGATCGTCGGCAGTCAGCGTCCAATGCCGCGCGAGCTCGTCCTCGCTGGGATCGGTCGGCAGCAAGCCGTGGCGCCTAGTCCGCGCCCGTGCCCGGTCGTCATCCGTCGACATTCAGATGCAAGTGCTCCAGGTCGGCCGCGAGGTCCTCCCCAGAGGGTCGCGTATAAACCGCGGTCGTGTCGAGTGACTCGTGGCCGAGCAAGCCGGCGAGTTCCGGCAGCTTGCCGGGGTTGTCGCGCAGGTAGCCGAGCGCGAAGGTGTGGCGCAGCGTGTGCGCCGAGACTGGAATGCGTGTGAGCCGTGCGCGACGCGCGAGGCTGGTGATCACCGCCTGGATCGAGCGCACCGGCATTGCCGTCTCCCGGCCACTGACGAACAGCACCGCGTCCTTCGCCGGTGCCGGATGCGTAGCAAGATACAGCTTGAGTGCGCGGCGCGCGGTGGCATTCAACGGCACCTCGCGGGCTTTGAGGCCTTTGCCGTGGCGGATGCGGACCACGCCGGAACGATCGCTCAGGGTGATATCTGCCACCCGCAGCGCCGCCATTTCCCCGACGCGTAGTCCAGCCTGCAGCATCACCTGGACCAGCGCATAGTTGCGCGCGGCGAGGCCGTGGGTCGAACCCCCGGCGGCGCGCAGCAGCGCGTGAACTTCGGGATCGGTCAGACCAGCCGGCTGGCGGTTGCGCACCGTGCGCACCGGCCGGAGGTCGTGGACGACATCGCCGCTCAGGGTGCCGGTGCCGCGCGCCCACCGGCACAGGCGGCGCAAGGCGTCCAAGCGCCGGTTGATCGTGGCGGGGCGCCGGCCAGCGGCGACCATGTGTTGGCGGTAGGCGATGAGTTCGAATTCGGCGAGGCGATCGAGCGCGAACCCATCCGGCTGAACCGTGGCGTGCCAGGCGAGGAAGTGCCGCAGATCGTAGCGGTAGCCGCGCAACGTCGCCGACGCGAGGTCCGCGCGGGCCAGGCTGTCCAGGAATGGCGCCATCCAGGCTGGCTCGCCTGCCGCCGGATCCGCCGCTTGTATTGCACGCAATGTGACCCCCTGCGTTAGCCCCCCGGTTTATTGCGTGCAAGATAACTGCGACGGCACCGATATAACAGCCAATCCTGTTTGCATGCCATGATTGCACGCAATAAACCGGCAGCCCGTGACGGCGCCGTACCGGAAATGGTCAAAACCGGCCGGGAAAACCGGAAAATCACCCTCTGAGGTCGTCCTTAGCGTGCACTTTTACGCGGATGGGCCTTTCGACCCACGTTGAATGAATGGTTGGCGGTCAACGGCGCACCCAGGTCATCCTCGTGAGCGCGGTTTTTCGGCAAGCGCACAGTGAGGACACCTCACGCTGACCGGGCAGCCGCTCAAATCTTGCTTGTGATAGAGATTCCATGGGGGTAACGACGGCAAACCCGGCATGGGCACGATGCTGTCGTCGTCAATGGCATCGCCAGGAGGCAACCGATGCGCCCCATCAGCCAGACCATTACCCAGAAGCGGTCTCACTGTCGACGAGATGATGCAACGTTATATGCGTCGCTGGAGTTGAGCCAGGCTACGTGGCTCGTGACGTCACTGGCGCCCGGCAGCGAGAAGATGTCGAAGTACTCGACCGTTGGGGGGGACGGTGCAGCACTGCTCGGCCTGTTGAGACGCCTGCAAGCAAGAGCCGAACGGCTTGCGGGAGGACCGGTCGACATCGTCGTCATTCAGGAAGCCGGGCTCGACGGCTTCTGGGTTCACCGCTTGCTCGACGCAAATGGAATTGAAAGCCACGTGGTCGATCCCGCATCGATCGCTGTGCCACGGCGTCGGCGGCGAGCGAAGACCGATGCGATCGACGGCGAGACGCTGCTGAGAACACTGCTGGCGTGGCAGCGCGGGGAGCCACGCGTCTGCGCGATGGTCGTACCACCGACACCGGAGCAGGAGGATCGCCGGCGCACCTCACGCGAACGCGCCGTTCTGCTGCAGGAGAGGGTCCGCCACGTCAACCGCATCAAGGGTCTGCTCGCCGGCCAGGGGATCACTGACTACGAGCCGTTGCACAAGGATCGTCGGGCCCACCTTGCCGCGCTGGAAACCGGCGACGGTCAGCCATTACCGATGCGATTGAAGGCGGAGCTGCTGCGTGAGATCGAGCTGATCGAGTTGCTGATACGGCAGATTGCCGAGGTCGAGGTGGAACGCGATACCGCCGTCGAGCTGGACGTAGAGGGGAACCAATCGCCGGTCGCGCTGCTCGCGCGCCTCAAGGCGATCGGCCCGCAGATTGCCGCGGTGCTCTATTTTGAAGGTCTCTACCGGAGCTTTGCCAACCGACGTGAGGTGGCCGCTTACGCGGGGTTGGTGCCGACCCCGTGGCGCAGCGGGACGATCGATCGCGAGCAGGGTATCTCCAAGGCCGGCAACCGGCGCCTGCGCCACATCATGATCGAGTTGGCCTGGTTGTGGGTGAGGCATCAGCCTGCCAGTGCGCTGAGCCATTGGTTCCGCGCCCGAGTTGGCACTGAGCGTGGGTGGATATCCGAACACTCTGGCCGTAAAACAGCCGCTTATTTGGGCTTGGTCGCGACAGCGCAATGATAGGCCTGGGCAATGAAGAAGGTGCCATCGTTCTCGGCCTGGGCGACGGCCTGCCGGAACGTTTCGGCCTCCGACGGGCTCAGAGCCGCGAGGATCTGGTGCTGGTAGCGTTCGATACGCTCCGATCCCGGAACCACCGAAACGAGTTGCGGAAAACACTTCAACTCGGTCAATCCGAGCCTGTGGAGACGCTGGTAAAGGCTCGCATCAGCGCAACCTTGCGGCGCCATCCCGCCGCCGATGACGCCGGGAGCGTCGACTTTTACCTTTAGCGCCGGATCGAGCGGCAGGTTGACCCAGAACGGCATGTCGACCGCGCGTACAACGATGCCGATCCGCCCACCGGGACGGGTCACCCGCACGATCTCGGACAGCATCAATTCGGCATTGCCCTCCTCGAACACCGTCGACGATAAGGCAACATCGACCGCCCCATTCGGCAGTGGCAGCGCTTCGGCGCGGCCTTCGCCGAAATCGATATAGTCGTGCAGCCCTTCGCGCCGGGCCAGCGCCCGTGCTTCGCGCAACAGATAGGGGTTCATGTCGCGGCCGATCAGACGATTGGCGCCGGCAGTCCGTAGCGCCAGCTCGCGCATGATCACACCCGAGCCGCAGCCGACCTCCAGCACGCTCTCGCCTGGCTCGATAGACAGCGCGTCGAGCAGCGCGCGCACAACGGCGATGTAGCCCGAGCGGCCGCGCTCCTCCAAGCTGGCAACGCTGCCGAGAAGCGCCCCGCCGAGGGTGATCGTGCAATAGCGCGCGGAGAGCGCCGGAATCAGCGGCTCCCATTGACCTGGTGACAAATCGAGCGGCAGCAGCACCAGTGGCGGTCCGGCGCCGCGCACGCGAAAGGAGATATCCGCGATTTCCCCCTCCTGCTCGCTCAGTCGGGCGGCGGGCGGCGCGTCGACGCGCTCGAGGAACTCCTGCATCGCCGCGCCAATGCTGTTACCGCGCTCCGCACCGATGTCCACCCAGGTGTGCCCTGCGTAATCGTTGAGCACCACCGCGGTGGCCTGCGGCAGCTCCGATAGTCCCGCCTGAGCCCGTTGTGGTCCCGGCCCATGGTCGCCGGTCACCACCAACAATCGTTCGGCCAGCGGCTTGAGGGTGCGTGTGTCAAGGACCGCAGGGCATAACAGGGTCAGCGATGCGATGCGCTCCGAATGCTCGGATGCAAAGCTCTTTAAATCGGCCGAACCCCGCCCGGCGAAATGCGCGCTCGCGATCCCGAGATGATCGAGAAGCGCAACGAGGCCGGTCTCGACCACAGGTTCATCCTGAGATTTTGTGGCGATGGCGATGGCTGTTCCCCTCGTTTTCCGAACGCCATCCTGCATGGGGAAGCGGGATCTGCCAACTACGGAACCGATGGTTCGCTAAATCGGCTTCGGCTATCGGATACTCAGATGAGATAGAGATTTGACGCCGTCGACGAGCTCGTGCCTCGTCAACGAACAGGGTATTTGACGTTCCAGTGCAATGCCCGGCGCAGCCGGAAACTGTGTGTCATTTTCCTGGCGCGATCGGTTTGGATGACAACGGCTGGGATACGTCAGCGTTTAGAGCGAGCCGGGCGCAACTGCGCTCCTTTTTGAAAAAGGGGAAGGAGTCCGCAATGCGCTATTGCATCACTGCGATCCAGACCCGAGGGGCGAATTACTGGTTGGTACGACGGCAGTGACGAGTGTTGGTCGACCGACCACATCCGACAGAAGCTCTTTGACAAGAAACGCGACGCAAAACCCATATGCCGTGAACTGCGCGATCTCTGGCCCCGTAATGCAGCAGTCATAAATATTGAAGCGGACAGCCCGAGATGGTGCCCCCGATGTACCCTGTTGCGCACCCGGGGCACTGCTCGATCTCCGCCCATACCACTTCGGTACGCCAAATCTGCTCAAGGCCATTTTCGCTGCGGCTCGGCCGAGGCCCAAGGCTGTTCAACGCTGCTGGATGGGCTGAAGTGAGTCCGCGTTGCAACACAGGATGGGCGAAGTGAAGCGCCGGATAGGAAAGGGGATTCACGAATTGGCGGATCTCTGATTCCTGGGATGGCATCCGTGTCGGAGGTTGCCGTGACCGAATTCGCGCCGTTGCTGGGCTTGCTGGCGAAAGTTCCTGATCCACGCCGGGCGCAGGGGCAAATCTACAAACTGCCGCACGTGCTGCTGTTCTCCATCCTCGCCATTGTGACCGGCGGGAACTCGTATCGAGGCATCGTCACGTTTATCGACGTCAATCGCCGCAAGCTGAACGCCGCCTTTGGTCTGAAGTGGCGCCGCGCGCCCGCGCACACCGCGATCCGCTCCATCCTCAAGGGGCTCGATCCGGCGGCGGTCGAGGCTGTATTCCGTCGCCATGCCGCCCTGCTTCAGGCCGCATGCGCGACACCCGGGCAGGGCAGCATCGCGCTGGATGGCAAGACGCTGCGGGGCAGCTTTGACAATTTCAACGACCGCGCTGCCGCCCAGGTGCTGAGCGCGTTCGCCACCGAGACCGCCCTCGTCCTTGCCCATGTCGACATCGCCGAGAAATCCAACGAGATTCCGGCGGCGCAGACCGTGCTCGCCGAACTCGGCGTCGCCGACGGCGCCATCGTCACGCTCGATGCGCTGCACTGCCAAAAAAACACTTTGAAGTCGCGGCAGAAGCCAACATCGCGCGGATCGTCCAGACCAAGGACAACCAACCGACCCTGCACCAGCAGATCCAGGATATCGCCGCAACCGAGGCGCCGCTCGGGTCAGCCCATAACCGCAACAAGGGTCGCAACCGCGACGAAACCCGCACCGTCAGCATCTTCGATCCCGCCGACAAACTGGCCGACACCGACTGGCACTCCCACGTCGCCGCCGTCATCCGGGTCGAGCGCGATGTCTTCACGCGCGATGCCAGGACCGGGCTGCTGCGCGACGCCACCGCGACCGCCTTCTCCGTCGCGAATACCCCGCTCACCGCTGCCCGCGCCGCTGAGGCGGTGCGCGCGCATTGGCGGATCGAGACCACCTCCCACTACAGCCGCGATGTCACCTTCGGCGAAGACCGCTCGCGCATCCGCTCCAATCCCGGCGTGTTCGCCCGCTTGCGCAGTTTCGCCTTCAACATCCTCAAGGCCAACCGCTCCGGCACGCTCAGCCAGGACCGCTACCGCGCCGCCCTCGCCGGCGTCGACAATCTGCTCAGACTTCTCGTCATCCCATAGCGTTGAACGGCCCTGGGCCGAGGCCCTCGCCCGCCCGCCTCGGGACTGGTTATGCCGCACAGGCACAAGCCCGAGTTCGCCACCTTTAATCAAATCAATCGCAACTACCTAATACAGTAGCCCCGTTCCCAAGGTTAAGACGCGATCCCGGCCATCCTAGCCGCTTGTGTGGCCACGATGTCGATCGTGACAAAGCGAGCTTTTGCGGTAATGGTGCCATGCCTTCAATCTCGCACGGGATGAGATCGGCGCCGCTATAGGAAAGCCGGTAAGGTAAATGCTGTTCAAGGTCAACTTTGTGTCTTCCATCGTAGCATGGCTCGATCTAACGGATGCTTCATACTACGTCGCCTAAATAGGGGTCGTCTAAGTACGGATCGCCGCGGCGAAGAAACGTTGCGGTCGTAGCACGCCTTTGGAGACCCGAATGCTGCGCTTGACGATCACGACTGCTCGGCAAGGGCTTGCCGCTTCTCTCGTTTGCATTGCCTTAAGTGGTATCGCGCTGGCCCAGAACACCGCGCCGATCCTGCCGCAAGCAAACCCCTCCCCCGTACTGGATCAGAGCGCCTCGCCGCCGGGGATATCTGTGACGCCGGCCCCAAATGCCGAAGCCGTCCCGCCGCCGCCCTCCGCGCCCGTGCCGCCGGCGCAATTATTGACCCAGGCCCCGCTCGATCAGCTCGTTGCTCCGATCGCACTCTATCCCGACCCGTTGCTGGCCCAGATTCTGATGGCCTCGACCTATCCACTTGAAGTGGTCGAGGCCGCACGCTGGGTAAGCGCTCCGGGAAATCGGGGGCTGACCGGCGATGTGATGACCAATGCGCTGCAGGCACAGAGCTGGGACCCCAGCGTCAAGGCGCTGGTGCCGTTTCCGCGGGTCTTGGAAAATATGAGCAACCAGCTGCAGTGGACCGAGGAGCTCGGCAATGCCTTCCTTGCCCAGCAGGCCGACGTGATGACGGCGGTACAGAGCATGCGCCAGGCGGCGATAATCGCAGGAAATCTCAAAGAGACACCGCAATGCCGCTGTGTCATCCACGTGAGCGGCAGGACCATCTCGATCTTGCCGGCAGAGCCGCAAGTGGTTTGCGTGCCTGTCTACAGCCCCGCCGTATATGGGCGATGGCCCTACCCAGTGTATCCGCCCTATTACTTCCCTGTCCCGGTCGGGTTCGCCTACCCGCCGGGCTTTTGGATCGGCTTTGGACCGCCCATCGCGCTGGCGGTGTTTGGTCCGGGCTGGGGCTGGGTCGATTGGGGACATCACTACATCGCCGTCGACCCGGGTCGCTACGCTTTGGCTTCGGGCGGCCGCCCAGTTTTCACGGGCAGCGTGTGGGTGCATAACCCCGCCCATCGCGGTGGCGTAGCCTATGCTGATCCGGCCACGAGCGCGCGCTTCAACGCCGCGCGGGTTTCAGCCCTGACGACGGCGGCACGCTCTGGCGCCGGAAATGCCGCGGCAGCGACCCGCTTCAGCGGGACCGGGCACGTTGGAGCTGTGGGATTGGCAGCTGGACGCGGCGGATCCCCGCGTTTCAGTGCAACGTCCGTCCACGGAGGTGCTGCTGCGGGGTTCCGCAGCGAAGCGGGCTTCCACGGGTCGACGGCTCACAGCGGAGCAACGTCCCGCACGGGACGGGCAGAGTTCCATAACGGAGCCAGTTTCCACGGCGCTGTCGCGTCGCATGGTGGAGCCACCTTCCACGGCGCCCCGATCGCGTTCCGCGGCGGCTCAGCATCGCATGGCACCGGCCCGCATAACGGCGGCGCACCACATTTTGCCGGAGGCGGGCCGCACGCTGGTGGTGGCCCACATTTCGCGATGGGTGGCTCGCACGAAGGCGGCGCACCTCACGGCGCCAGCCCGCATGGCGGCCGACCTGGCGGCGAGCATGGCGGCGGGGGTGGCCACCACGGCTGAAGTAACAGCACGAACCGCGAACCCGCCGGCGCATCCTTGCCATTGATAGGCGCTTCGATGAGGCCACGATCGCGTCGATGCTCGGACTAGCGGTTATAAAGCGTTGGTTGCCGGTGTAGGGGTTTAGTACTGCGGCAAGCTCTCTATCTGCCCAAATCGCTCGCCGGGGACGAATTGGTCATTGAACCGGAGCGGTCAGCATCGTACGGCATGCTGGATGATCCTTGGGCGATACCGGGGCTGCTGGTCAGCGCTTCCCAAGTTTGGGCATCGAGCGATGCTGTCTGGTTCAGACCGCTATTCTGTTGGAACTGTGTGAGGGCCCGCTTCGTCTGGGGCCCGAGAACGCCGTCGAGCGACCCCTTGTAGAGGCCTCTGTAGCGAAGTTCCACCTGCGCCCATCGGATGTCGTCCTTCCGGAGGCTATCGTTCGTCCGCAAACTATCTAAAGTTTGGGATGACGCAGGCATGTTTACTGCACTTACCGTGTTACCTGCGTCGGCTCCAGAGTTAAAAGCACAATCTAGAGCCGTGCCGCCGATACCCAAAGCAAGTACCGAAACGCTGGCCAGAACAAATTTTCGGATTAACCTTCGCATTTTGATCCCCTTTGCTGGTTGAAAAATCGCCAGCTAACTTCATAAACGCTAAGTGAGCTTCGTACTTCCGCCGTTCATATATTTGTCACAATAATGCGGTGACGTTAACGGCCGAGGACGAGAATTAGGCGATCGCCGAGTGCTCGCATCAGTTGCTTGGCGGTATAACTTGGAGAGATGGTCCCCGGTGCTCATGTGACTTACAAAAATGTAGGCCCAACGTGCAAATGTCAGTGCCGTCCAATTTAAAAATGTCAGTCTCCCCGGCTTTTTGGCGGGCTATGGAGGACGGCATCAATGGCGGTGATGAGCATGAGCGAGGAGGAGTTGCGGCGTCTCGAGGTCTTGCGGGACGTCGATTGGGGCGGTCTGCCGGTGCGTGCTGCGGCGCAGCTAACCTCGGCAACTTCATGCGGACGCTGGGGATGCCCAAAGTGGCGGAGCCGTGGTCGCTGACTAGTCTACGCGAGAAGCTGATCAAGATCGGCGCGAAGGTCGTCAGCCATGGCCGCTAGGTCACGTTCCAGATGGCCGAAGTCGCGGTGTCCCGTCAGATGTTCGCCGACATCCTGTCGCTGATCGCCCGGCTGCGGGCACCGCCCACGCTGGCATGGGCGGCGCTGCGGTCAAGTCTACCGAGCGACGAGGGAAGATATGCCTCGGTACAGGCAAAGCAGCGCGTTTCAGCGTTGGGCCGCCGTCAACCGCCGGCTTCGCTCGCCGTTTGTTCGCGGTGACGGCGATTTGCCGTTGCCTAAGCCGGTCAGAAGCGCGATTCTGGCCCTGAAACGCCGGGAATCTGGCGAATGTCGGTTGAAAACCGTGCGGAGATCGATCGTACTGAGGCTGGCGGCGGCGTTCCTGCTGATCGGCTTGTGCCGCGGAGTCGCCGCGAGAGAGCAGATCATGGTCCCGGTCGATTATCATGGCCGGCAGATCCAACTGAGCGGATGGTTCGATAAACCCGGCGGCGCGGGGCCGTTCCCGGTCGTCATCGTGCTGCACAACTGCGCCGGCTACGATCAGAACATGTTCTACGGCTCGCTGCCCGGCTGGGTATCCCTGCTGCAGCAGCAGGGCTATGCGACCTTCAGCTTCGACAGTTTCACGGCGCGCGGCTACAGCGAGGTGTGTGGGACGAATGCGGTGACCGCCGCCGAGCGCGCCGCCGATACGTTGACCGCCGCGGCATTGCTGGCGGCGCGGCCCGATGTCGACCGCGGGCATATCGCCGCGATCGGTTTCTCGCATGGCGGCGGCACTGCGGTCTATGTCGCGCGCGATCGCGACGAACTGCGCCCGCTGCGCGCACGGCTGGCGGCGCAGGGCGGCAGGTTCGTCGCCAGCATCGGCGTCTATCCCGGCTGCCGCGCCGGCGGCGACAGCCGGGTCATCGTGCCATTGCTGCTGCTAGCCGGCGAAAAGGACGACTGGACGCCGGCGGCGGCCTGCACCGCGCTTGCGATCAGCCAACCCGGCGCCCCGATCACGGTCAAGGTCTATCCCGGCGCCTATCACGCCTTTGACGTGCCGCGCGGCTTCCGATCGGGCTATGGTCACATGCTGGCCTACGACGCCAACGCCACCGCGGACGCGCGTGCGCGGGTCGCCGAATTCCTCTCCCGCTATCTGCATTGAACTAGGTGCATCGATGCCGGACACGCTGCTGACGCCGGCGAAAGCCGCATTAAGCTGACCCTATGGCGAGCCCTAGCTCGGGCCTCCTCGCCTCAGCGTGCTTTATAGGAGAGCATCAGGATCTGTGGGGTATTCACGCTGCCTTAGCACCGCCAGCGGCATTGTCGTTTGCCAGCCCTGGATACCATTGCTCGAAGAGAGGCCGGAGCGTGCCGTCGAGCGTGCGCGTTCGGGTCTGTAGCAGCAGGTGCGCGCCGCGTTTTGTCCATTGCATCTGCTGACGCTTGGCGAAACGCTTGCTGATCACGACATTTACCGTGGATTCAGCGAGGCATGACGAGATCCGTTCGCCGGCGCGGAATTGTTCGCCATAGTTGATCAGGCTACCGGCATTGGAAGCGATATAGACGGCAAATTCGTGCGCGGTGCGGGCAAACTTGCGCAGATTGGGATAATCCACCTCCAAGATATTGAGCACCGGTATCCCCAAGGACTGCGGATAACTTCGCGGAAAACTCCTGGATTTGGGCTCCGGTCAGCGGTGGAAAACTCTCGTGGCCCGCGCTTGTCTGGCGAGTCTCTTGCGGACAAAATATCTGTGCGTGTGATTGCTCAAAAAAGCGGCAGGAATTTAGAATTAGGCCTCGGCTGGGTGACCGATCTCGCTTTCCCGCTCGATCCCGCCGGATCAATCCAGGCCAGTTTGGTGAGTGCCGCGGTCATTGAGAATTCGCTTTCGCGGGGCAGCGGCGTCAATATTTCACCCGAAATGACGGGCTGTCCTCAGGCCGGCTCTTACACCGGTCGTACAGGCGCGTGGTGGATACGTTGGCATGGCCGAGCCATTCCTGAACCTTGGCGATATCGGAATCATGGGACAGTGCATTGGTGGCGGCCGTCGCGCGTAATGAATGCACGCACAGGCCATTGACCTCGGCGCTGATGCCGGTTTGCTCGCCGTATTTGACGACGATGTTGCGGTAAACCGAAGCCGGATCGAGCGGCCGGTCGAGGCGGCCGGTGCGGTTATTCTTGACCGGGCGAAACAGAGGGCCCTCGAGGTCGGCGCGATTTCCTGCGAGCGCCAGGTACGCCTCGATCGTGCGCTGGGCGGCGGCATTGACCGGAACAAAGCGGATCTTGGCGCGCTTACCCTTGATCCGGAAATGCAGGACGCCCTGACGGCTGTGCAGGTCCTTGACCCTGAGGCCACAGAGCTCTTCGCGGCGGATGCCGTGATAGAGCAGGGTGGCCAGAATGGCGCGATCGCGCACGCCCTTGAGCGTATCGGCGGGCGGCGCTTCGAGCAATTTGGCTGGCATGATGGCGGACGGCGATGCCCAGCAGCGCGATGACCGGCGCGCCGAAGCGGTAGGTATGCAGCTTTATGATTTGCGTTCTACCGACGATGGAGGGTGATGAGCGGCCGACAGGTCTTCGAACGAGGCTTGACGTGTCGGGCTGAGCCTCGCCGGCAGTGCCAGCGCCAAAAATAGACTCACAACCGCGACGAGCCCGGCGATCAGGTAAACGACGTGCACCGAGCTCGCGATCGCCTCGGTCAGCCTGGCGAGCTCACCGGCATGCAGCATCTTGCGCGCGGCCGGCTGCATCAGCCGGTTGACCGCATCGCCGGCTTCCGGCAGCCGGCGATGGATGCCGTAATTGACAATCGCCCCGAATACCGACGCGCCTACCGACGACCCGATCATGCGCATGAACATTATTGAACTGGTGGCCATTCCGCGCTCGTTCCAGCCGACGCTCGCTTGGGTCGAGACGATAAAGGCGGTGTTGCAAAATCCCATGCCGATCCCGTTCAGCACCGCGCCGGTGCCCGCCCACAGTAGGCTGGCGGAGGGATCCAACGTCATCAGCACCACGCTGCCGGCGATCAGGAAGACACCGCCCACACCGGCGGCCAAGCGGTAGGAGGTGCGGATCATCAGCCGTCCCGACGCAATACTGGCGAAAGTCCAGCTCACTGAGGACGCCGCGAGTGCGATGCCGGCGGCCGTCGGGCTCCTACCCATGGCTCCTTGCAAATAGGTCGGCAGAAAGGCGGACAACGACATCATCAGCATGCCGTTGGCAAACCCGGCGAGGCAGCCGACCACGACGACCCGATTGCGCCAAAGACTGAGCGGTAAAAGCGGCTCGGCCGCGTGCCTCTCATGAGCCGCGAGCGCGGTCAGCGCAACCACGCCGACCGCCGCGAGCGCCGCGATCGTCACCACCTCGCCCGAATTCCCGATCTGCATCAACGCCAGCATGACCCCGCCGGCGCCGAGCACCATCAAAACCGAGCCGAGATAGTCGATACGATGCCTGTGCGATCGCCGGTGCTCTTGCAGGAAGCGGCTGAACATCACAACGGTCACCGCACCTATCGGCAGATTGATCCAGAAGACGAGCGACCAGCTGAAGTGCTCGACAAGGAAGGCGCCGAGCGTGGGACCGATGACCGCCGCGACACCCCAAACGCCCGAGATGTAGCCCTGGATCCGGGCACGCTCGGCCGCACTATAGATGTCGCCGATGATGGTTGTGGCGATCGGCAGAACGGCGCCGGCACCCGCCCCTTGCAGCGCGCGAAACAGGATCAGCGGCACCATACCCCAAGCCCACCCGCACAGTGCCGAGCCCAGCAGGAATAGGCTCACTCCGGCAAGGAGGACGCGCTTGCGGCCGTAGAAATCGGCAAGCCGCCCGTAAATGGGGATCGTGACCGCCTGAGCTAGGAGGTAGGCGGCAAAGGTCCAGCTGAACAGGTGAAAACCGCCGAGCTTGGCAACGATCGTCGGCATCGCGGTGGCCACGATCGAGATGTTAACCGCCGCCATGAAGCTCGCCATCATCACGGCTGCTAGCACCAGTCGCCGCGCGGGTTCGGCGTCAGTCGAGGCGTGCGCCTCCAGCTTCTGTCGGACGATAGGTTGCTCGAGCAATGCGCCCCCGGAGCAAAACGCAAAGTCTAACCGGCGATGACCGCTCAACAAGCGGGCATCGAGCGCGTCAGGGATGCATAGGAATTCGGCACCTGGGTCGACGGCGGCGAAATTCGAGCCCCTCTCGCGGCCCGACCCCTACGCTGGCTCCGCGAGAAACCGGCCGGCGAACGGGATCTGAAAGCGCTGCTGGCCGCCTACCCTTCCGACGGCAAATCAGTTGCTGACGTATTAGCCTAAATCCGGCAGTTGATGGTTGGCAAAATCGGCGAATCCGTGCATCTGCAATGGGATGAGAACGGATCGAGCGTTGACCGCGGCGCACCCAGCGGGTGAGCAACCAGTGGTAGAGGCTAGCACGGAACAGTCGGTGATCGCCGATACGTTTGCCGGCCGGGTTCACGTTGAATGGGAGGCCGAGGAGCGGGCGGCGGTGACGCCGCTGGGTCAGCTGCCGTTTTTCATCGAGTTTTTGAAGCAAGGCGGTCTGTTTGATGGCTGGGTTGCAGGCTGCCCGCTGTCCCTGACGAGCCCCAACGCGCCGACGAAGCGGGACATATTGGGGACGGTCCTGCTGTCGGTGCTGGCCGGGCACCAGCGCTACGCCCATATCACGGCGCTGCGCTGCGACCCGGTCAATCCGCCGTTGCTCGGAATGGCGAAAGTGGTGAGCGAAGACGCCGTGCGTCGGGCCCTGGGCAAGATCGCGGAAGAGGCTGGGCGGGAGTGGCTTCAGGAGCAGCTCGACTACGGCACGCGGCCGCTGTTGGGCGAGCCGTGGATTCTCGATGTCGACACCACGCTCAAACCGCTCTACGGGCATCAGGAAGCGGCTGTGGTCGGCTACAAGCCGAAGAAGCCGGGCGGCCGTCGCATACTTATCACAGCTACATCCTGGCCAATTTGCGGCTGGTGTTGGAGGTTGAGGTTCACGCGGGCAACCAGCACGCAGCCAAGCATTCCGCCTCGGGCCTGTGGGCGCTGTTGGATCGGCTGGGGCCAGGCTGTGCGCCGTGGCTGCTGCGCGGCGACAAAGATTGGGGCAACGAGGGCGTGATCAGCGAGGCCGAGCGTCGCGGCCAAGCCTATCTGTTCAAACTGCGGCTGACCAAGACGGTCAAGCAGATGCTGGAGCGGGCGATGCGCGACGCGGACTGGCAGGATGCCGGGGCCGGTTGGCAAGGCAAGCACGGCGAGATCCGCCTGATGGGCTGGAGCCGACAACGCCGCGTGGTCCTGCTCCGCCGTCGTCTCGCCGGGGTGATGCTGACCCAGCGCCAGGCGGATGGCCAGCTGGCCCTGGGTTTTGTCGAGATCGACGCGGCGCGCCAGGAGGCCTGGGAATATGCGGTGCTGGTGACCTCGTTAACGGCCGAGGTTGTGTCTCTCGGGCAGCTCTACCGCGACCGCGGCGACTGCGAGAACAATTTCGACGAGTTGAAGAACCAATGGGGCTGGGGCGGATTTACCACCCACGATCTGACCCGCTGCCGGATCATGGCGCGCATTGTCGCCCTCGTTGCCAATTGGTGGAACCTGTTCGTGCGGCTGGCCGATCCCGAGCATCACCGCGAGGCCATCACCACGCGGCCGCTGCTCCTCGAAGCGATCGCCCGGCAGACCACCCATGCCGGGGGCACCACGCTGACGATCAGCAGCATCCACGGGCAGCGTCAGCGCGCTCGCCGGGCGCTGACGCGAATTGCGGCATTTTTCGCCGAACTGCGCGAAACTGCGGAGCAGTTGACCGACCTCGATCGCTGGTACCGCATCCTGAGCCGTGCCCTGGTCAAATATCTCAAAGGTCGTCAGCTCGACCCGCCGCGCCGCCTCCAGGCTGCCTGAGGCAGTACGCAAAGGTTGAATTGTGCGCCACAGCCCCAAGCCCCAAGCTCGCAACTGCCGGATTTAGGATTAGAGACATTCCGCGTAACCCAACGAGCGCCCGGGAGCGTCGTGGGAGCACCGGCTGAATGGTCCGCTCGGGCATATCGAAATCTTGTGGGCGCTCGGGCAACGATCCGCGATGCCCGGGCGATCAACGACAAGGTACGTCTGCTGGCCAAGCTGGGGGCGGCGTTGATCGAAGCTAGGGAGACGGGCGCCAATCTGCAGGAGGCGATCGCTTCCGCGATCGGCTGGGACAAGCTGGCGCGCAGCTTCGAAGAGGCGAAACACCTTGTGCGTCCGGACAAAGCGGATCTCGCGGCCCTCGCCGCGCGTGCCTGGCCGGTGCTGCATCGTCTCGGACCACTGTTTCTTGGATCGCTCCGCTTTCACGCCGTTCCGGCCGCCATCGCTACGCTGCGGGATCGAGACCGGCCGCATCCACGTCGACAAAGGCTATCGTGGCCACAACCATCAGCAGAAATTCCGCGTCTGGATCACCGGCCAGGTGCGCCGTGTGACCCGACCGATCCGCCGCAAAATGAAACGCCGCGCCGCGGTCGAGCCGGTCATCCGGCACATGAAGGCCAAGCACCGGATGGACCGCAATTATCTCAAGGGCCGCGACGGCGCCCGCGCTAATGCCGTGCTCGCCGCCGCTGGCTACAACTTCGCGTTGCTGCTGCGCTGGCTGCGGCGGCTTTTGCGTGCCCTCATCCAGGCCCTGCTCGCGCCGGCCCTTTGTCCCGGATATCTCTAAAATCACCGCTAAAACGGCTCTTCACGGACAACTCAGAAACCTGTCGCAGAAAGAATGCAGTACGTTCGAGCGCTGCGGCAAGGCGAATGGGCGATCTGGTACCGAGACGATCGGTTCTCATCCCGACGATCTTCGCCGCATCCTTGAAGCCATGCATCGCGAGCGGTCGGCCACGGCCCAGCCCTGGCCTATTCGGGATTCAGCAGCGCCGTTCAAGGCAAAGCGCATGGCGCCCTCCTCCCTAATCCGGCCCATCCTTCTATTTGCCGATGAACCGCGTACCCGCCTAAGAGCCGATGCAGGCTCGCGCGCCGCCAGCTCGCCGGAAGGCGCGGTGCTCATGTTCGAGACCCGCTCGCCGCGATTCCTTACGGGCCTCAAAAACCGGCTCCCCATCCGGCAGACCACAACGCTGCGCTCGGCTATGGTGGTCGGGTGTCGCTCGACTCGGCCGGGTCACGCCCGGCCTATGACACGCCCTCAGCGACCCCTTTTCTTCCGAATTGTGGCTCGGAACCGACTACCGCATGGGCGAGAAGGCCGCGGGGATCAGCAGCTTGTTTGTTTGGCGGACCGGCCGCACTCCGCTTTGTGCCGGCCAACCCGTACCGGGCCGGCGAGATTCTTCGCGGACGCGGGCGCGTTCGGTGAGATCCTTGTACACCCAGGTATGGACGAACTTGTCGAGCCCACCGAGTTCGCTGGTCCAGCACGCCGCTAAGGGAGAGAACCGCTCGCGCGCCTCGATCGCCTTGCCCCACGCCTCTAAAACCTTCGGGATGTCGCCCGGAGCGTAGGTGTAGGTGCGCATCTCGTAGACGTTGCCGGTGCCGTAATCGCGGCTGCCGAGCGGGCGCATAAACGGTGCGGGGTTCATGATCTCGGCTTCCTGCGCCACGACGAATTCCCCGCCACCGGGCATCGCGTTGCGCTCGGCGTCTTGCGCCATCGCCGCCCGCACCCGGGTGCGATGTTGCAGATCGTCATAGGGATAGACGTGGATGACCTGATTGAGCGGGCCGAACTCGGTGTGCCAGAAGGCCCCCAATTTGGAGTGTCTTTCGCGTGACGGCAGGCGCCTCTGATAGCGCTCCTCGAATTCGGCCAAGGTCCCGGGACGCAGGGTGTAGGTGCGCACTTCGTAGATCATCGGCACTTCCTCCAAGTAACGGCACTGGCGAGTTGAGACGCCGGTTAACCGCGCGCGCATATTAACCAAGCAGGCCGCGTGCCGCAGCTCAATTTCGGGGGCACATGCACGTGCGGTAGCAGCCCCGCATTACGCCAATACATGATTGGCGCTGATCAAGACGGAAACACGACCAACCAACGAACCGAGTTGCCTCCCGCGAGCTGCTACGCCACCGCGAATGCCATCTCGCAACATCCGACCAAACGCGCCGCAGCCGTTTATCGTGTTTAAAGAAATGCGTTAGGACGCGCACGAGCTATGGTTGGGCGAAGCACTCCAGGCTCACTCCGCCGGCGCGGCCCGGCGCGACGGCACCTGTACCAACAACAGCAGCGGCAGGCAGGCGAGGACAATCACTGTCATCAACAGGAAATCGTCGATATAGGCGACCATTGCTGCCTGCCGCGTCACTTCGGCATTCAGTGCCGCGATGCCTGACGGGCTCGTCAGGCTGAATGGCGTGGCGAGATACGGTGCATGCGCCAGCGGGTTGTCGGGGCGCAATTGCTCGACGAGCCGAGAATGCACGGTCTGCGTAATGTCGGCCAGCTGTGCCTCGAGGATCGAGATGCCGATCGAGCCGCCGAGATTGCGCATCAGGCTGCGCAGGGCCGTCCCTTGGGTCATGATCGAGCGCGGCAGGTTCGACAACGCGATCATGTTGAGCGGCACAGCGGTACAGCCGAGCCCAAACCCCTGCAAAAAGCCGGAAAGGATAATTGGACCCTCGTTCATCGTCAGCGAGAAGCCCATCATCTGCCACAGCGACACGAGTATCAGGCCGAGGCCGAACAGGATGATCAGCCGCAGATCGACGCGGCCGATGATGCGGGCCACGAGAAACATCGCGATCATCGTGCCGAAGCCGCGCGGGGTCATCGCCATGCCGGTCGTAAAGACCGGGTAGTTCATCATCACCTGCATCATTGTCGGCAGCAGCGCCGAGGTGCCGGTCAGGATTGCGCCGATCAAGAACATCAAGAGCGTGCCGGCGACGTAGCTCCGGTTCTGCAACAGCTCGCGATTGAGGAACGATCGGTCGCCGGCGGTCGCCGTGTGCACTGTCAAAAGGTAGAAGCCGATCCCCGAAAGCGCTGCCTCAATCCAGATCTCGCTCGAGGAAAACCAGTCTTTCAGCGCGCCGCGGTCGAGCATCATCTGCAACGCGCCGATTCCGAGGCTCAACGCCGCGAAGCCGAAGAAGTCGAAAGCCTCGCGATGGGTGTGCCGGGGTTCGCGCAGAAAAACGATGATCCCGAGCGTCGCGAGGAGGCCGACCGGCACGTTGATATAGAACACCCAGCGCCAATTGTACTGGTCGGTGAGCCACCCGCCGAGGGTCGGCCCCATGATCGGGCCCACCATCGATCCGGTGCCGAAGACCGCCATCGCCTGGCCGTGACGCTCCGGCGGGTTGATCTGGAACAGCACCGACTGTGCCAGTGGCACGAGGCCGGCGCCGCACACCCCCTGCAAGGCTCGGTAGAAGACAAGCTGCGTCAGGCTCGCGGCACTGCCGCACAGCGCCGAGGCGAAGGTGAACCCGCCGATCGAGAAGAGAAACACCGATTTGATGCCGAACCTAGTGGCCAGCCAGCCCGATAGCGGCATCGTGATCGCGGCGGTCACGATGTAGGAGGTCAACACCCAGGCAACTTGGTCTTGAGAGGCCGACAGGCTACCCTGGATGTGCGGCAGCGCGACATTGGCAATCGTGGTATCGACCCCCTGCATGATGACCGCCAGGATGATCGAAGAGGTGAGCGCCGGGCGATTGAGCGCCAAGCCGCCCGAATAACTTCTCATCGCAACCGTTCTTGCCGCAGCAAGTCGATGAGCCGCTTCATCGCATCGGGCGAGGGGCCGCGGGCGAGCCGGCCGATCTTCCAATAAAAGCTGCTGAGGCCGCCAGGGTTGCCGGATTGCCCTGGTTGCCAGCGCCAGGGATAGGCCGCCTTCGCCCGGCGCGCGGCTGACGTGTCGACCACATCGAGAGTATCCGAGATTTTGACCTTTGCTGCCAGCGTGGGTCTGGCGTCGGTTGGCGTCCGAGCAAAAGGACGTTGGTCGGCAGGCCGCACGGTGCCTTCGATTCCGACCATGATAGAGGTGCGGGTCGGCCGCACCGTCCGCGGTGATCCCCTGTCGTCCTCTTGCGCGTCGGAGTAATATCGCACCATGGCAGGGCCCAACAGGTCGCGATCCCCGTTTGCCGGAATGACCGACTTTTCGGCCGGTTCACCGCTTCGCCGATTTTCGACCGATGAGATCGAGCGGATGCTTGCCGAGCACAAGCTTTACCTGGAAACCGCATGGCATCAAGGCCACCGTGCGAATTTTTCATCCGTCGATCTAGCCGGACAAGATTTCTCCGGGCTCCGGCTGCGCGGGATCCGGATGGACCGCGCGGTGCTGCGGGACGCCGATTTCACCGGAACGGATCTGCAAAGCGCCAATCTGATCGGCGCGGTGCTGCAAGGGGCGCATCTCGACCGGGCGAACTTGTCTGGCGCCCGTCTGAGCGGGGCAAACCTCGTTTCGGCCAGTCTCGAGAACGCCTGTCTTGCCAAGGCGGATATGGAGTTCGCACTGATGGGCGAGGCAGTGTTGTGCGGCGCCTCCTTGCAGGAGGCTGACATGAGCGGGGCACAGCTTGACGGCGCCGTGCTCACGCGGGCCGAACTGCGCGGGGCAAATCTTCGTGGGGCCGGATTCCGAAATGCGCGGCTCGACGAGGCCGACCTACGCGACGCGCGGCTTGGCGGCGCGTTCCTGGTCGGGACCTCGCTGCGCGGCGCCGATTTGCGCGGTGCGTATCTGCGTCTGGCGAAGTTCGACGGCGCCGACCTGTCCGATGCCGATCTGGACGGCGCCGAAGGCCTGACGCAAGCGCAGCTCGAGCGGGCGCGCCTCAACGAGGGAACCAGCCTTCCCACCGGCTTGACAATGGTGAAACATGCCAAACGATGAGCATGTCGCCGTGCTCGGACAGGGTGCTGCGATCTGGAACGCGTGGCGGGCGGAGCATGACGCTGCGCCAGACTTGTCGCGGGTCGGTTTGCGCGGGCTCGATTTAAGCGGCTTCGATCTTTCGCGGGTGGATTTGCGTGGTGCTGATCTCAGAGGAACAAGGTTTGCCGGCGCGGATCTGTCAGGCGCCCGTCTCGACGGTGCGAACTTTTTCAAAGCTGTACTCGACGACGCCAATCTCGCCGGGGCGTTCTTGACTGATGCCCAATTTCTCAACTGCGCCCAGCTTGTGGTCGCCCGCAATTGGCAATCGGCGTTTCGCGATGCAACGCTCGGCTGCGGCGCCTCTCTTCCAGAGACAACAATTTCTTTGGGATAGACGTGCCGGCGCCCCTCGGAAGTGGTCTCGACGCCATCCTGCGAGCGGTCGTGATGACGAAGACGAACCGCGTCCGGCTTTTTGCGCAGGCTGCCCGAACAGATCCCTGACCTAAATTTTCCGATTCAGGCTCTCAGGTACTTGTTGAACCAATCCAGTGTGCGCTGCCAGGCTTCTTTGGCTGCGGCTTCGTCGTACCGCGGGGTCGTGTCGTTGTGAAAGCCGTGATTGGCACCCTTGTGACGTTGTTGCAGGGATCGGCTGGGTTGCCGCGGAGGGCCTGACCGGGCAGGCTGGTGCCGTTCACAACCGGAAACTCTCTGCCGTGCCGTTCAAACACCATGCCGAACACCGTCGTCATATTCCGAGACCCCGGTATCGGGTCACGAACCGGCCGGAGTACGACGCCGCATTGCGGCGGCGCGGCAGTCTGACGGTGTGGTTCACGGACGAGGCGATCGCGGCGTGGCGGGCGGAACCGCGAACCACGCCCGGCGGACAGCCGCATTATTCAACCTTGGCGATCACCACGACGCTGACGATGCGCGCGGTCTTCGGTCTCGCATTGCGGCAGACCGAAGGGCTCATCGGCTCCGTCATCGCGCTTCTCGGGCTCGATCTTACCGTGCCGGATCACTCGACAATGAGCCGCCGCCGCAAGACGCTGGAAATGCCACCGCTCCGCCGGTCTGGTACCGGCCCGCTGCATTTGCTCGTAGACAGCACCGGTCTGAAGCTCGGTGGAGCCGGCGAATGGTTGGTTGAAAAGCACGGCATGTCCCGCCGCCGATCCTGGCGTAAGCTGCATATCGGCGTCGATGCCGAGAGCGGTGAAATCCTCGCGATTGAGCTGACCAGGAAAGAGATCGATGACGCCGCGCGGTCGGGCGCGCTGCTCGACCGGATCACCGATCCCATCGCGTCGTTCACGGCTGACCGTGCCTATGATCAGGACAAAGTGTACGAGGGCGTCGCCGAGCATGCTCCGGATGCCGCCGTCATCGTGCCGCCACGTTCAACGGCAGTCCCGAGCGCTTCCGCCGAAACCGCTCCGACACAGCGGGACCGACACATCCAGGAGATCGTCGAGCGCGGTCGGATGGGCTGGCAAAAGGCGAGTGGCTACAATCTTCGGGCCAAGGTCGAGGCAGCAATTGGTCGATACAAACGCGTGATCGGCGATGCCCTTCGATCGCGTACTGACGAGACCGAGGCCACGGAAGTCGCCATCGCTGCTGCCGCCTTGAACCGAATGCTTGAATTCGGACGCCCGAACTATGTCCGGATCGCATAAACCCAGACGAGGTTGGCGTCACCGCGTTTGCGCGCCCCATCCGTGCAACACAGTCAAATACGCGCCAGATTTTCCGCGTATAACCATTCGCCACTCGCAACCCGGCTACCTAACCAGTGCCGACGAGCTCGAACGGCTCGGCCTGGTCGCGCCATTGGAAACATTTGCGCCGATCTCCCTTGCCCTGTCGTTCTCACGCGGCGCCGACAAATGGCCGAGCTATGGCAAATGCCTCATCGGTGCGCCGCGCAACCGCGGCGGCAACGGTCCCGACCGCAGCCGCGCCGATTACTGGTTCTGCTTTCTCGCAATCCAATGGGGCCACGGCGAAAGCGACACCGCCGATCGTTTGATGCAGGAAAGCCCGAAGGCACGGGAAAAAGGCAAAAGCTACGCCGCGCAAACCGCACGTCAGGCCGCGGCTGCTGTTGATCGCCAACGGGAACAGCAACCATTTCGCGCGACCAAGCAAGCGAGGTGATGATTGCTTATTATTCCTGCTCGATCTTGAGCGGGTGCCGTTTCCGGCAGTGCTAGCGCGTGACGGGCTTGCAACATACTAAAAAATTGAAGTTTCACACTCGCTCCGCAGCGATCCTTAAGGTTGACTGCGCCAACGCAAAAGTGCAAATGTGCCGCAGTGCAGTTGTGCACATGGGCACAGTGGAGGGGGTGCACAGTGGATCATAACGACATGATGGTTATTGCCGTCGCGATCAATAAAGGCGGAACCGGTAAAACCACCACCAGTAAAAGCATCGCGACCGCGGCGGCATCGACAGGCTTAAACGTGCTGCTGCTCGATATGGATAGCCAGGAAAACGCCCGGAAATGGGGGACCCGCCGAAAAGAGCGCAATCCTTATAAGATCCTACCACTTGTCAAATTCACTACTGAAACAAGCCTGCCCGACGAACTCGAACAAGCTAAACGCGCTGGCTGCGATCTGGTTGTGATCGATACGCCGCCCGGGCGCAGCCCGGAAGCCGTCGCTGCCGTCGAATCCGCCGATCTCGTCCTGATCCCCGTCGAAGCGGACGATCAGGATTCCTTTGATGGCATTCCAAAAACCGCACGGCTGGCCCGTTCGAGCGACACACCCGCTTTGGCATTTTGAACAAGGCAACGCCTAACAGCCGCAGCCAGACCGAGACCGCCAAGCGTGTGTTCGAGGCGGCTAACGTGCCCATGTCGCCGGTTGTCCTACACCGGTACAAGGAGCATCGCGACGCCAACCCAAAGGGGCTCACCGCGCAAGAGCTCGACCCTAATGGTACAGCAGCTAAGGAAATCAATGCTTTATGGGAATGGCTGTGTGCACAATTGCAAATAGGCAAAAATGCACATCTGCAATCGAGAATATATGCCGATGTGCAACCGCGCACGGCCGCGCAGAGCTAATGGCGCACATCTGCAATCTTGCACATTCGCACAACTGCACAGGAGAACAATATGAAGTCAGATCGCAGCGCGGATTTTATCCGGAACATGACCGCCGAGACGGAAGCCGAACCGGGGCCGCCCGTTAACGTGCCGCCCACCTCAAAGCGAAGGAAACCCAGCGACCTGCCGTCCGCATCGCCCCCGATATCACGGGCGGGCCTCAAGCATATTGGCGGCTATGTCGGCATGGACACGGTCGAGAAGGTGGCTTTACTGAGGGTGCGGCTCAACCTCGACAACTCTGAACTCATCAAGCGGGCCATCGACGAGCTCTATGCCAGGCATCACGCCAACCGCGTCTTTGGTGATGCCTGATCACATTTGCAAAAGTGCAACTGTGCACTAATGCACATGCGCAATAAGGAACAATTACGCTGAAGCAACATACATGTCGCCTGCGTGGCACAACGGCACAGCTGCAAATGTGCACATAAATAACATCATTATAGCGCCGGTCCATCCACATCTGCCTATTGGGCAGCTGGTGGGCCTGAGAGTGTGCACAACTGCATTATTGCAATTACGCACAAATGCACAATGGTCGGTGTACATTTGATCAAACCAATGCAAAGGCTCGCCAGGACGCGCGTCCGGTCGCTTCCCCCACGACTCCCGCCGCCGTCAGCTGCTGCAGCAGGCCGAGTGCCGCTCGCGGTGTAACCTGTAGGGCTTTTGCCAGGGACTCGGCAGTGACCACCGGCGCCCGCAGCAGCGCGTCAAGGGCATCAGGAAGGCGGGAACGCGCAGTTGCGCCGATATCCGCGCGCTTTTTTTCGGCTTCGAGCAGCCGTGCCAGCTCGCGCAGGCCGGTCATCGCTGCGGCTGTGACGCATTCGAGAAATTGTCCCATCCAGTCGAGGCCGGTTTTCAGGCTTAGCCGATGATGATATTGCTCGGGAGCTGACCAGAAGGGCAGGGAGATCAATGCTTTATGGTTTTTGTCGCACCACACGCAAACGCCAAGAAACACCCCCTCGGGATCTTTGTCCCTGACGCCGGGCTGGCACATCCAGTCGATAATAGCGCGGCCGGTGCGGATCAAATCCGGCCCCTGTTCGCGCCCGTAAATCCCGGCCAGCCAATTCTCGATCACTCCGTCTTCGGGGCGTCCATAACCTAGTTATTTCAAGGTCTTGTGTACCGCCTCGGCATCGGCCAACGGCTGCCAGGTGTGCAATTCACCCAGCCGCCGCCACATCCGCGCAAGATTCAGCGCCCGGTTGGCGGCGGTATCCAGGCCAATCGCGCCGGTCTCCACGACGTGATCAAGATCGGCATTCTGCTCCACTGTCGCCGGCAACACGGCCGCCAGCTGGTTGGTACGCGCGGCCGGGCCATAGGACGTCACCCACCCATAGTCCCGCAGCGCCAGATCTTGAGGGTGAATCCAGACATGGGCATGACTTAGCCAGCCCGCCGCCTCGAGATATGACAAGCGCGCCCTTAGCCCCTCGACGATCGCCGGCGAGGCCATTTCCCCCTTTGCTTCGAGCCGCGTCAGAGCATCCTGGGCACGGGCGAGGGGGGTCAGCAGAGGATGATGGTAATCGGGCTCGGCTGGCGCTTTTCGCGGCCGTGGACGGCCGGGAGGATCCCGCTCGTCCTCGGTTTCCCACACCGGCCGAAACCAGTTTTCCTCCTCGTCTTCGGGTCCGTCCGACATTTTTGGCCGAAATTCCAAGTGTCTGATTCGGCCGGAGTATAGGACACTTTTGGAACGAAAACCGGTGTTTCCTTCCGCATGTTGCGGAGATCAGGCGAGCGCCAGAGGATGTGATCTGAGATCGTTAATCGTCAAAAACAGCAGATCTGTAAAATCAACACCGGATCATTGGAGCCGGTAACAGCTAGCTCCGCGAAAGACCGGCAATTTCAGGGCGCGATCAGGCAATTCGTATAGCAAAATTCCACTTTGAAGTAAACGCCGATACCATCGAATAACCCAACTTTCCGGCGCCATGTTTCTTTGATGTTTGCATATGTCTGTGGGTTTGCCACCAGTTCTGTATATTTCCAACGGGGCACAAGGCTCGGTCAGGCCCTCTCAAGGGAACAGAGTCTGCTCCGGCCTCGACCACAAAACGGCGATCAGACCAAGGCTATTGCTGAACCGCAGACAATTGCCGCAGGGTACGCTCGGGACAGGCACAGAATGGTTGATCCGACTGAGGAACAACAGGCTGCGGTCGACAAGTTCCTGACCAGGCGGCCGCTCAAAATCACCGCCTTCGCCGGCGCGGGCAAAACCACCACGCTACGCATGCTGGCGCAGGCGTCCCGAGCCCGCGGGATCTACCTGGCTTTCAACCGGGCGGTTGCGGACGAAGTCCGCGTCACGTTTCCGCGATCGGCCAATTGCCAGACAACGCATGCGATCGCGTTCAGGGCCATGATCGGGCACTATCTCTCGACGGCCAAAATGGTCAACACCCTGCACGCCAGGCAGCTCGCCGCCCTGTCGTTCGAAACCGACCGCATCTTTTCGAAAGCCTTTCGCCTCGACGGCGTGCAACAGGCTTATCTCGTGCTCGGTACAGTCAAGCAGTTCTGCCAAAGCAATGACCCAGTTATCGGCCTCGACCACGTCCCGATCTACGCGCGCCTTCTCGGGGTCAGAACAGACATTGTCGCCAACATTCGCGACTGGGCTGTCGTTCAGGCCAATGCCCTGTGGCGCCGGATGATCGACAAGCGTGATGACATGGCGCTCGGCCATAATGGCTACTTGAAAGCGTGGGCGCTCACCGGGCCGATACTCAACACCGATTATATCCTGCTCGATGAAGCGCAGGACACGAACCCGGTTATTCTCGGCGTGCTGGCTGGCCAGCGCGCTCAAGTCGTTTATGTCGGCGACCCGTACCAACAGATTTACGAATGGCGCGGCGCCGTCAATGCGATGGACAAGATGCCGGGGTGCGAGGAAACCGCATTGACGCAATCGTTCCGGTTTGGCGAAGCAATCGCGGCGGAAGCCTCGCGCCTGCTCGCTACTCTGGGCGAACACAGGCAGGTCAGGGGCAATCCGGAAACCCAGAGCGCGATAGCCGCGTCCGGGACGGCCGAGGCTGTTCTCGCGCGCACCAATGCAACCGTCATACTGGAGATCCTCGAAGCAACCGGCGTGGGCCTGAAGCCTCATGTCTGCGGCGGCACGGAGGCGATCAAACGGTTGCTGAGCGATGTTTACGAACTCAAAGCCGGCCGGCCGGCCGTTTCTCCCGAGTTTTTCGGGTTTCAAAACTGGTGGGAGGTCGTCGAGTTCGCCAACACCGAGGAAGGCCAGGATCTGCGCACTTTCGTTCAACTGGTTCAACAACAGGGGGAAGGCAAGCTTTGGGCTGCCGTGAACGGAGCCGTGGCGAACGAAACCCATGCGGATGTCATTCTGTCGACGGCGCACAAAGCGAAGGGTAGGGAATGGACCTCGGTCCGGCTTGCGGATGATTTCATCAGCGGGCGTCTCGGGCCCGATCCCGAGGCCGAAGCGGAGGTGAGGCTGTTTTATGTCGCCATGACCCGGGCGAAAAGCCTGCTGATCGCAAGCCCGGAATTGCTGCGCATGTTCACGACAAATGTCTGGAAGATGAGACAATCAAGCCGGCACCCATCCCCGACAGACAACACAAACCAGCCGGCGGATGACCAGCCACCGCATCGGCAGCAATTACAGCACCACGCAGCCAGCGCGGGGCAGGGCCCCTGGCCGGAGCCAGCCCAGCGTATGCAAGGAACACCACCAGGCTGTCCTGGACATCATCGCCCCGGACGTCGTGCTGGACTGGGCCAAGCGGCTCGGCCTGACGCAGGGTAGGACGGTGGTACTCGAAAGCGAGCATGACATGACGCTCGTGGAGGATCTTGCCACCTACCTGCCCAGACCGGGCCGCTCACACCCGCTCGACCGCTACGCCCGGACAGCACGGTTCGCTCCGGACTCCGACGAAGCGATCGTACTCGAGGCGATGCGCCATGCCCGTTTCTCCCTCTGGCGTGTCGAGCGGCGGCACGAAACTGCGGGCCTGATCCTGCGGGACCTGCTGCGCGGCGGGGAGATCTGGTTGGTCGATGAGACCATGGAAAAGAGCGCGCCACGCGGGGTGGAGATGGCCGCGCGTCTTCTACAGCCCGAAAGCTTCGCGATGACCGCCCGCATCATCGTGCCGGTCACCTCGGATCTGATGGAAGAGGTATTCACCAGGGCTCCCGCCTTGCGGCGCACCCAGGGGGACACCCTTGCCCGGGACCCGCGCTTCGCGATCGGCATCTACCGAGCCGCCGTGCTCACCGGAGCAATGGGTTCTGTCCGCTTCAAACGCTGATAGGGGCCAGCTTCATGCATGCGAACGCAGCTCTGTCGCTTACCCAAAACCGCCAAAGCCCAGCTGAGATCCCAGTAAAGAAACCGGCGCACCTTCGGACCCTGGTGAAATATGGAATGTCGATCTCGCAGGTCGCCGAGCTCTATGGAGTGCCGGTCAAGACAATCCGGGCGGTGCTCCACAAAGCTTGAGCCAGATTGGCCTATTGCATGCAGACCGTTTAGGCATCCGCCACGCCAATACGCGACCCGATGGTTAATGCGGCGAGCTGATACACCGCATTGCGACCGGCGCGCCAATCGGCGAGCTCCTCTCGATGAAGGCGCTCGGGGATGTGCGTATGCCATTCGCCGGGTACCGGCCGGATATCGTATCGGGATCGAGCCGACCACAATCGACGCGTATCGTGCATCGGAAGCGGCGGCTGGCCTCGAACGTCGATTCGATGATCGTGTTGCGCACGAGGCGGACGAATGTTTAGTCTGCCCCCGCAATGAGCGCTGAAGGGCAAATGCGGGTGGTCGGGTCAGAGCTCTATTTGCAGAATTTTGCGCCGAGACGCGGCTCTAAATCTAAGCCGGCTCCCGGCGCAAAGGCCGAACGGATGGTCAGAAAAACTGCCACGTGCCTTCAGTTGGTCTTTGGCCTACCCCCGGTCCAGAATAATCACAGACACCCTGTGGAAAGATCGCCTTGAGCTCAGCGAGCTCTGCCGCTGTAAAACTCACTTTGTACTCTGCCGGGTCTATTGGCCTTAACTGACATTTGAGAACATTGTTCTCCAAAGGCTCGCCGGCAACCATCCGTGGCGTCGAGAACGCTGGATAGAGCTGGTTGCATGTTGTATCGCCTTGATACACTTGTAATTCGGCGATCTTCACGGTGCCTTGGTTGGTGAAACAAGCATCGACCAAGTCGCTTGGCTTCGCTTGTTGAATTTGGCCTAAGGTCGGCGGATGAGTTGCGACGGTGGACAAATTGGTTAGCCATTCGTCCATTTGCGTCAGGCTATGGCTCAGGACAGGACTGGTGTCGCTGAAAAGACCGTTGCCGACCGGGGGAGATTGGCCATTTTCGACGAGCATGACCTGATTATTGAAGTCCCCGTTGGCGTCAACCAGCCGCTGGCGCATCGAGAATGAGTGGAAGCGTGAGTGTACCTCGTTGGGGTTCTCGGGCTGGTCGACATAGCCTCGGTAGTCGATGATCGGAGTGTGTTTCAACCCCAATCCGCCGTAGGTGATGCGTCCGCTATCATAGGCGGCCTGGATGGCGGTGACGTCTCCAACCGTGCGGGTCGTGACATAGTTGCCGTCGTTGTCATAGCCTCCGATGTTCTGGTTCAGATCCAGAAATTGCTGCTTACTGATTGCACCTGTATTGAGCGCTTCTAGCCCATACTGAACGCCGACATTGTCGATGGGTCGGCGCGCGAAACCGGTCACTGGATCGCGCCCAAGGACGTTGACCAAGTGGTCATAGAGATCACACCGAATCCCGGTTGGATTTGTTGCCGCATCATATTGGACGCTTTTGGGAATAATGGAATTACACGTACCGCCCTGAGCCTTGACGCGGATCGCGTTGGGGGCGCCGATCGTAGTCAAGGTCGTTACCGTAGGATACCCGGTGGCAGCTTCGATTTGTGCGTCGGACCAAGTTACGGTGGCCCGGTTTGTCAGGTAATTCTCGAAAAGATCCGCATCGGTGATGTTGTTCACCATCGCGGCCACGACCTCCGGGAAAGAGCATCCCATAATGAGCCCATTGAGGACGCCGGGATATTCGTCAGCAATGGGATGGCCTGCCTCGGTACCGCCAGAGCATCCGTAGCCGATTGTGAACGCGATCGGCCCAAAGTTCTCGATAAAACGAGCCTTCGTCATAACCAGGGTCTCGGCGGCCAGCAGGTCCTGGCAATTATTACCATATACGTTCAAGGTATTGGCGGCGATACCGTATCCTTGGCGCAGCATCAGGTCCTCAAGTATCCCGCCGTTCCCAAGGCTTGCGCCTTGAATGTACCACCCGCCAACACAACCACCGCCTAGGGTGTAGACCAAGCGGTGGTTCCATGCGGTCGGAGGATTGAAGGGTGTTGGCGCCGCCTCGGTGGTCGGATCGTGCAGCACCGCCGTTTGATAGATGCCACGGTTGATTGTTCCAGTCTCGACGCGCACGATATAGGGAACCGTCTTACCTTGACTGGTCGTGGTCTGAGCAAGATCCGCCGGATAACTCGTCAGGCTGGGTAGCGGCTGGAACACGCCCCCGGTCGTTTGATAGACGTAATCGACCCGGGTCTTGATCGAGCAGTTTGCGTCGAGCGCCGGCCCTAGCGTCTGCGTTGAAGCGGGCAGCGTGAAAAGCTGGGTCATGCAATAGAATGGCTGTTCTTGCGGACCCGAGAATATTGGCCCGGTAATTGGGTAATTGGTCAATGTGAGGCGCGCCGAGAGAGCAACTTGGTTCTTTGGACCGAGTATCTCGGCGATAAGCTCGTTTCTACCGAGAGGCATTCCTTGGACGAGATCCAGAAGCGAGTTTCCGCTTGCTTCAGGTTGAAAGCTGTTTGTCACGTTCTGACTGTTCAGCAATACCGTTAGCCCGGTAAGCGGTACACCGCTCGGCACGCTAATGCGTACCAGGGCGGTACCCCCGCTGACCGTGTCGGGCCTAGACGAAAGAGTCTTGATGTTGATACCTTGGTTGGCGTCCGCCATCGCGGCTGCGAGCAGCCCACTCGATAGCACCACGGCCAGGACGCACCCAAGGAGCCGCGATAAACGCCCATATCGATTTCGCATCGTTTCCCCCTCATAAGCGCGATACGGCAGGGTGCCGCCACGCATTTATCCTTCACGAGCGGTCTAGATCAGCCCGCGCAACTTAAAGGTTAACTCGATAGCTCAGGCCATCGTCAACGATTTTTTGGCCTCCGAATGAACCAGAGCGAATCCGATGCTCCGTTCGCCGAGCGGGCACCATCTCGATGAGATGCGCAGCGGACCAGGTTTTAATTGCATCAGCTAACCTTAGGGTTAATGCTCGTAGAGCACGCTCATTCTATTGGGCGACCATGTTGTTGAAAAACTAGGATCGAAGGAAACCCAGGAGGAAACACCTGTGAAACGCCATAAGCATCTATGTCTATTATCAACCTTCACGTTGGCGAGTATCGCCGCGATCGCCGGTTCGGCGGCTGCGGACCCGTGTTCGAATTTGGCTTCGCTGAGCCTGACCGACATTACCATTACCGCGGCGCAGACGATCCCAGCAGGGAACTACACCGCAGTCGACGGCAATACTTACTCGAACCTGCCGAGCTTCTGTCGCGTCGCAGCAACCGCGACGCCGACTAACCAATCCGACATCAATTTCGAGGTTTGGATGCCGCCCGCCGGAACCTGGAACGTGATTTTCCGCGGCGAAGGCTCGGGCGGTTCCGCGGGCGCAATCACCTTTCCGCTGATGGTTAATGCCATCCAGCGTAATTACGCAACCATGTCCAACGACAATGGGCATACTGGCAGCAATTGGTCATTCTCGTTACAGCCCGAGCGCGTCAACGATTTTGGATATCGTGCGCAACATGTTACAACGGTTGCGGCCAAGGCGATCATCCAGGCTTACTACCAAAAGAGTCCGAGTTTTTCGTATTTCTATGGATGCTCACAGGGCGGTCACCACGCATTAATGGAGGCGCAGCGCTATCCTGACGATTATGACGGCATCGTCGCCGGTGCCTATGCCGGCATCGACTGGACCGCTCTGATGTTCGGCGAACTGTGGACCGGGGTGCATTCGACCACCGGTGGGCACGATCTGCCGCAAACCCAGCTCAATCTCGTAACCAATGCGGTGTTGAAGCAATGCGGTCGCCAAGATGGAGGGCTGCCGAGCGATGCTTTCCTCACTGACCCGCGCGATTGCCATTTCGATCCTCAGACTTTGCAATGTCAAGCGGGTCAGGATCCCAGCAGTTGTCTGACCGCGGACCAGGCCCAGGCCGTACAGGCTATCTATCAAGGCGCATCGAACCCGCAAACGCACCAACAGATCTGGCCCGGCTTCCTGCCCGGTAGCGAAACCTTCTGGCGCGAGGTGCTCGTCGGAAATCCCAATGCGCCCGGAGGCAGTTCAGCTTCCTTCTTCCAGGACGGTGTCTTTAACGGCGAAGCGAACTTCAGCTACCTAAGCATCAATTTCGATACCGACGTTGCGCTGACCAACAATAAGCCGGCGGGCAGTGGTCTCACCTGGCAACAGGCGCTCGACGCCAACAACCCCGACCTCAGCGCATTCCGACAGCACGGCGGCAAGCTGCTGATGTATCATGGTCTTGCCGATCCGTTTGTGAGTCCTCTCGGCAGTCTCGACTATTACACCGCGATGATCGGCGCGACCGGCCACGGCCCCCATGCTGTCGAAGATACGCAGAGTTTTGCGCGGTTGTTCTTGGCTCCGGGCGTTACGCATTGTGGCGGCGGACCGGGCGCGAACGTGTTCAACGGACCAGACAACCTCGGCGGTCCTGAAGACCCTGACCATGACGTCTTCCTGGCGTTGCGGCAATGGGTCGAACAAGGCGTCGCGCCTCAGCGCATCATCGGCACAAAATATGTGAACGACACGCCAGCGGATGGAGTCGCATTTACCCGGCCGATGTGTCCTTATCCGCAGTTTGCTCGTTATCGCGGCACAGGCGATACGACCGATGCCGCCAATTTCGTCTGCGTGACCGACAAATCCGACAGCAACGGTCCGATCATCGCTGATTTCGGTACTCGAGACACTCTTCTCGGCTACTTTGCCCTGACATTATTCCCGTAGGCCAATCATAAAAGGATGGGTAGACCAGGTAAGCCTGCCATTTACCATCTGTCGGCACCGTGGAAGGGCGGGAAAGACCCGCCCTTCAGCTTTGGTTTATTGCAAATATGGAGGCGCCGGCATGGTGCATTTGTAGTTCGCGGCGTTAGCGAGATCGGCCGGGTTCGCCGCCACAGGGACACCATTCACCATCGTCTTTTTGCCAGTAAAGCGCGCTTCCTGCGGATAAGGGCAGAGCGGCCGGTCACGCGTCGTCGGTGCATTATCGGGCGGACCCGAGACGAAGCCGACCTGATAGGTCGCGGCGTTAAAGTTGACACCGGTTGCCGGAATCGGGCCCGGTGCAGTTGCACTCTCGACCCACTGCGTCAGTGGGGTGAGCAGGTCGAACTGGTCGGTCGTCGCTCCACCCGAGCAATGGTCCATGTTCGGCACCGGGTAAAAACGCGAGAAGCTCTGGGCAGCCTGAAGACCTCCGTGCTGCTCAGTCAGCGCATCGTAATACGCAATCGTACCAAGTACCGGCGGACCCGGATCGCTCAAGCCATGATACCAGATGATCTTGTGGCCATAATTGATGAATTGGGAGATGTCGAGCGAGGTCGAATATGACACGACCGGCGAGGACTGAGCCAACAGCCCGAGATCTGTGCTGAAGTCGAAATTCAGCGTGTTGTAGGTTGGATCCGGTGCTTCAAGCCAGGCATAGGGGAATTGACCCAAACCCAAGGAATAGTCGCCAGGCGGCGTCGTCGGCGTCCCGATCTTGCGCGCCGGAATACCGACCGTCGTCATGTAACCGCCATCATAGGCATAGCCTAGCGCAGTATTATCGACATAGTCGGGAGCCTGCGCGCCGGCCGGCGCTTTGACGGTTTGCCCGAGATCGGTCCTCGGGCCGCGATGAATATTTTTCACGGCCCGGATCTGCGCGGGCGAGAGACAGGTAGAGTTCTTAGCACCCGTGCATTGCAAGGGATATACCGTACCGCCCGATGTATATGTTGCGGTCGCGGGATCGAAGCGTGCGAGACACGCCGGCAAATTGTCGATCACCCCATCGGCAACGCCGTCGAGCGCATCGCACGCCTGCAGCAAGGCGGTTTCGAAAAGGCTCTGATCGCTGACCGGGAAATTATTGTAGATGATCGGCGCGGCCGCTTCGGGAGGGGAGCCGGGAACAGTTGTGTAGGGTCCGGGCGAGAGCTTGTAGATCTGCTGCACCCCCCAGATCTCGCTCAGTGATATGGCTTGCAGATCATAAACCGGATCACCGGCGACGATGCCGTCGAAAAATTGCGGAAAGTTCTGCGACATTACCATCCCTTGCCGGCCGCCGGTCGAGCAGCCGACCCAATAGGAATGGCCCGCATTATTGCCGTAATAGGTTGCGATCAGGTACTTTGCAGTTAGAGCCGTAACTTCGATCGACTGATAGGCCTGATCGATTGTCGCCATCGGGTCAAGATAGAACTCGTTCGGATTGCCGTACCCCGCATCGCATGACGGCAGCGCCAATTGGCTGTTTTCATGGCCGCCATCCTGGCTCGCAACGGCATAACCAGTGGTAATGCCGAAATTCGCGCCGGCGCTGCCCGAATTCGTTCCCGTAGCAGCCGGAACCGATCCTTCCGTCCCGCCCCCACCTTGCATGAAAAAGCGGCCGTTCCACGCCGTTGGCAACGGCAGTTGCACCTGAAAGCCGTCACCATAATTGCAGCTATCGACCGAACTTGTGCGAGCGTTGATGACGCCATTGACAATACAGCGCTCCGGCAACCCGCTGCCGGCGGGCGTGTCGGTGGCGGAGGTGATTACCGTGTTTGGCACGGGAAAACCTGCGGCCGGGAGTGAAGCGAGCGCAGAGCACGCCATCCCGGAACTCTGCTGAACACCAATCGATGTACTCATGGTGGTGAAGTCCGAGCCACACTGGCCAACTGCACTTCCGGTGATCCAGTTGTAGCCGTGAGTATGTGTCGGCGGGGCGCTGTTGTTTTGACAAGTGAGATCACCCTCGATTTTATTGAGGCTGACGTCAGAAGCCGAACCGAGATTGTTCGCGATCCGCATGTTCCCGGCAAGCTTGCCGAGCCATGCCTCGCAGGGCCCGGCATTGTTGGCACACTGGAAGCTGCCGCCAACCACGATACCGGGGCCCTGGAACCCGCTTGCCGTTGCCCCCGTGCAATTCTCAACTTGTACATTTCCCTCGACGGTCACATTGTCCTGGAGCAGCGCCGAGACGCATCGGTTCGCCACGACATTGCCGCCGATCGTCGACGGCTCGTCATAGGCCGAGACGAGAAGACTGCCGCCTGGCTGCACCTGCACGCTGCCCGCAACGTTTACGAATTCAAGGGTGCAGGATGCTCCCGGGGGTACCGTGACGTTCCCATTGATTGCGGTTGCCGTAGCCCCGCCACCCACGGTTCCGGTGCAGCTAATGTCTTGCGCAAAGGAAGGCGTTGTGCTGGCGAGGAGCCCGCAGACTACCAGAATGAGGGTTAACATACGCATGGCGATCCTCCCGATATTGATTGTTGATCGCTGTCGCTCTTAGGTAAGCCATCAGACTATGGCGGAGCCGTTTTGGTTTTCTTTCAATAGCGGCGGGTTTCAGTGCGCCCAGGGGCCTCTTCGACTTGGGGTGTCCTACGGGAGCGTTCCTCCTGAGGCCTGGGTGAACCAGGCGACTGCATTGCTGATCGCACCCGCGGCATCCGAAGCGAGCATCAGCCGCTGACTGACGAGGCTGTTGACCGCCGCGGTGACAACAGCCTTGTATCCAGCGGTGCTGCCGTACCGCTCCTGCAGCGATAGCCGCGGATCGCCGGACGCGATACGCTGCGCCTTTGTGACGGCAAACGGTATGTAGCTCCCGGTCAGATCGCAGGCATCGCCCTGGCTGTATCCCGCGGCGCGCACATTCCACCCGGTATAGGTACCGAGCGGCGCTTGCAGAATATGCGAACGCAACCCGTCTGTATCGTTGCCATCGGCATCGACTTGCGGTGCCAGCGAGGGATATTCGGCGAGTGCAATTGGCGGCTCGACCGCAATGACCCCCGAGATGTCGTCGGCGTCGTATCTCGGTCCGCGGAAATAGACGGTTCGGGTGTTGAAAATGTCCGCTGGCCCGGTCACGCCGGGAATGTTGGGGAAGCGAACCTTTTCAACCGGGACCAGGCTGCCGTGGTCGAGCCTCGAATAAAGGCTGTTCGGAGGCAGCGTCCCATTTGCCGCCCACTCCTCAAGCGCGACGAGTAATGCCCGCAAATTGTAAGTGTAGGTGTTCGCATCAGGCAACTGCTCGCAGATCCCGGTCAAAGTCGGGAGTGGCGCCACCGGCGAAAACCCGCCGTGCTGATTGCTTGAGAACTGGTAGATTCGCACATTATCCGGCAATTGCAGGTCACGCAGGCCAAGTGCGTCGGTCGTGTCGCCGCGCCCCGAGGCTTCCCAGTATTCGATGTCGGTCATCGTGTGAACTATTTTGGGGCAGGTGTTGGTCTGTGTGCAGCGGTCGAGAAGGCCGCGTGTGTCACCGGTAAACGGATCGAACGACGGTTGGTAGGTCAGCGGGGATTCGGGACCGGGATATTGCTTTTCGGTGTGCTGCGTTCCCGCCAGCCGACCCGGCTGAGAAAAACGGACATTGATGTAATTTCGCACCGAACCGATATGCGGCTGCATTCCTTCGAACACCTGCTTTCCGCTCTCATCCTCGTTAAAGCCGAGCTCGAGATAGGTGCGCAGCAATCGACCGCTCTGCGAGATGCCGTTGAGCAACGTGTGCGTGACCTGCCCGGCGAGCGGATTGGCGGTGCCGTTGTCGTCGGCCGCTGCATTATGGAAGAACGCGGATATATCACGGAGCGCGGCGAGACCCAGCCCCATCACGATCGGGTCCTTCGCCGTATAGACCTGCTCGTAGATATGATTGGTGTCGAACCCGTTTTTGAGACAGACCTTTTGCGGATTGGGCACCCCCGGAAAGGGTGTCGTGGTACAGTCGGCAAAAGCCCAATCGCTGTTCGGAATCGGCACTTTGGGGTCGTTTTGATGCACCCGCTCGGTCAGTGTCAAGCCGGCGTTGTTGGTAGTGACACTCGCATATCCGGGCGTGTTCGAACTCGAATCGGCGAGGATATTTTGGGTGCTGGTCGGCGTCGTGACGATCCATTCCGAGCGCACCGGTCCCGTTATGGTTTGTCCGTTTCGATAGTGGGCGATCGGTGCCGACATCGTGATCAGACCGGGGTTGCTGGCAGGCGCCACCAGATCCGCTTGCCAGCCCGCCCAGAGAAGCGTCAGGCCCTGGTTCTCGAGAAAGCCGTCTCCCTGCGGGTTTGTCGTCGAAGTTCCGATATTAAAGGTTCCGGGGTCCAGTTCATTACCGCGGTTGACGATTTCGGTGAGCATAATATGGTTGCCCTTAGTCTCGTCGACCGGCATCAAGATCTGAAAATTAGTCAAATACTCGACGAGTCCTTTAGTATCGAGCGGTGCCAGGTCGATGTCCTGGATCACCGCATTTCTCGGATCGGCCGGATCGACCGCACCGTTGGCGACACCGGTCACGAATTGGTAGGGACCGACTGAGCCGAACGAAACCCCGCCATAAGCCGGTGCGATACTGGTGATCGTGACGCTGGTGATCCGCGCCACAGCATTATCGGCTTGGCCCAAAGCGAGCAAGCCCACCGCTATGGCCAATAGCTGTGACCGCGACCACGAGTTGGCGGAAAAAGTCGATTTCGCCTTCAAGGTGTCCCTCCTCATTCGCATTCGTGTTTCCCGGTCTCGCCGGGTCTTGTGGTTTTGCTGGTAATGCGCCGTCACGGGACCGGCGCAGCTTCGGCCCCGGAGATGTAATTCTGGACGTCTTGGTCGAGCAGCAGGCGCTGCTGTTCGAGGCTCTGTGCCGCGGTGGTGACGAGACTCACATAGGTCGTGTGGTCTTTGTAGCGCTCCTGCAGCGACAGCCGCGGGTCGCCCGCTGCCAGCCGCTCGGCCCTGGTTCCGTAAAACGGAATTTTCTGACCCGACGCATCGCAGCCATCGACAATCGGCACCGGATCGGCGGCATTGCCGGCGCGCAGTGCCCAGCCGGTATAAGTTGCCACCGGTACCGAGACATCGGGGCTACGGATGCCGGCGATGTCGTTGCCGTCCGCATCGGTTTTCGGGACAAAGATCTTATAGGGCGTCCCGAGCAGTTGCGGCGGCAGTATGGTCAGAATGCCGTCATCGAACAGCGGCCCGAAATTCCACAAATCGCCGGTGTGAAGGATGCCGTTATAGGCGACGAAACGGGTGACGGGCAGCGTCGTGCTCGGGTTCGGGATATTGGGAAAGCCCATTCCCGATTGCGGCAATGATGGCGCCAACGTGTTGCCGGTAAAGCTCGGCACGCGGTATCCCTGCAACACAGCCCCTCGCATTCGATTCGCCTCTGTGTCGGGACAAGTTCAGCGGTCCATTATAGCTGACGGTTGGAAACGCGGCATTGCCGGTATGATGCTAACCATATCTTTGCCGCCAAGAGCATAATCCAGATATGGCAGGTGGCACAGTCACTACCGACGAAACCGACAGTCGGGACAGCCGTGTATCATCTTAAGGGCGAGCATCTTGGCTTGGTACACAGCCTCGTGGCCGACAAAGATCTCCAGTCAGATCGCCTAGCCGCGGCGTCATTCGGACTTTCTCGGCCCCAGCAAAGTTATCATCTGCTGCCTTGGAGGGTGCTGAGGGACGACGTTCGCCAGGGCGGCTATCCAATCGAGCTCGATCAGCGGCGGCTCGCGGAAAGCCTAAGCTATAGCGCGGGCAATCTGCCCAATCGCCGTTGCGGTCACCCGATCAATTATTACGAGGCGTGAGGTCTTACGCTTATGAGCCAAGCCGATATTTGTGCTCTCACCGAGCCAAGGCAGGTGACTGGCGATAAAACTTCTCCGGTCGAGAGACGTCTCGCGGCCATCCTTTCGGCTGACGTCGAGGGCTATAGCCGCCTGATGCACGGTGATGAGGAAGCGACGATGGCTATGTTGTCCGCGCACCGCGCCGTTATCGACAACCTGATTGAACGACATCGAGGTCGGATCGCAAACACAGCCGGCGATAGTGTGCTTGCTGAATTTGTCAGCATCCTCGATGCGGTTTTTTGCGCAGTCGAGATTCAGGAGGCACTGGAAGGCGCGAATAAAATTCAGCTGGAAAGACGAGAAATGCACTTCCGGATCGGCGTCAATGTTGGCGATGTCATGGTCAAGGAGGGGGACATCTTCGGCGACGGGGTGAATCTCGCCGCCCGGCTTGAGGGCTTGGTCGAGGGCGGCGAGATCTGCGTGTCGCGCAGTGTGCGCGACCACCTGCGTCATCGAGGTGATTTGCTCTTTGAGGATCTGGGTGAGCAATTGGTTAAGCACATTGCCCATCCGATCCGGGCGTTTCGGCTCCGCGTTGGCGACAATAAATCTAGACAAAACGTCTCAAGCCTGGAGGAAATTTCCGGGTTATCTGAAGGGCGGATGGAGCTAGCGACAACCTCCGAATTGTCCGCTGAGAGCGAAGTTGCCCTGGAGCTCGCATTGTGGGAAAGCGTCAAGGACGGCAGTCCCACCAAGCTGGAATCCTATCTCGAACAATACCCGAATGGCACCTTCTCCTTGGTTGCCAGAACACGCCTCGACGCCGGAGCACGTTCATCGGCGGGCTCTACACCTGCAGATGCTGCCGGTGATGCCCTCGATCTGGCTTTCTGGGACTCGGTCAAGGACAGCAATCGACGCGAGGAACTTCAGGCCTATTTGGACCAACATCCTAACGGCCATTTTGCCGGCCTTGCCCGGGTGCGCCTTACTTCCACTGACCTGAATTGAGGTCCCGGAAATTCCATGCTGGCCGCGACGGGCGGAAACGGTCAAACGGCGGCCCTAGAGAACCCTGGCGCGCTATATCGCTGAGATCCTGCGCGGGATTGTCGACGGTTAATCCGATTTGGAGATTTCGAGTGGATCAGGGCGATGACCTCGGCGCGATGCAGCGGGAAGGAACACCTGGTGCGTGCGCTGATCCAGGCGTTCCTTCTTTGCTCCCTTCGGGCTAAGAGGTAGTTTTCACAATTACCTCTGATTGAGATGCCTGCCCGCCCGGCCTGCCCTGCCGCTGCCCATGTCTGGAGTGACAGAAAGGGACAACGGCCTTGGACATCAGGATTTTGCATCTCATCGCAACGGTGATCGACGCGTGTGGGCGGCCGCGTCATCGCGGGCGTGGTCACCCGCCCACCGCAACCGTTCGCGTGCTGGCCGCCTTGCGCCGGTTTCTGCGCGAGGGCACGCCGTGGCGCAGCCTGACCGCCACGGCCGACCAGGCCAGTGGCGCGACCCTGCGCCGGAGCTTGGCGGGCTGGGCCGAGACGGGCTTGCTGGCACGCGTCCACGCCATGCTGGTCGGCATGCTGCGCGGCCACCCTGACCTGATCCTGGACAGCTGCATGGTGCGCGCCAAGCGCGGCGGCGAGCTCACCGGCCCAAACCCGACGGACCGGGCCAAGCGGGGCACCAAGTACTATGTCGCGGTGGACGGGGATGGCGTGCCCATCGCCTGCGCCGTCACGGCGGCCAACATCAACGATACGCTCGTCTTCGAACGCCTGTTCCTCGCCGCCTTCGCCGTCATGGCCCGCATCCACACCGTGTTCGCCGACAAAGGCTATGACGCCGAGCATCATCGCAACCTCTGCCGCCGCTTTGGCGCCGAGCCGCACATCCACAAGCGCGGTCAACCGCATGGATCAGGGCTCGGCAAGCGGCGCTGGCCGGTAGAGCGCAGCAACGCTTGGGTGCTCGAAAACCGGCGCCTCGCGCTGCGCTACGGCCGGCTCGGCTTCATCGTCCAGTCCCTGCTCCAGGCCGCCTGCATATTCCTGGTTGCAGGCAGGCTCGCTCGGGAATTCTGAAAACCGCCTCTAAGGTGGTGCATCCGCTAAATGAGTGCGACATTTGGCAGGACTGCGATCCCGGGGCGGCGCGATCTGCGATGACGCCGGCGCCGGCCCCAGAGGAAGGGGTGCTTGTGCGCATTCCAATACTCAGTGGCGCGTTCGACCGCTTGTTCGATTTCCGCCCAGGCGTCGAACCGTCGCCCCTTCAAAGCCAGTGAGCGCAGGACCTTCCACCACGGCTCGATCAGGTTCAGATAGGCCGCATATTTCGGCTGGAAGACAAATTCCCAGCGCGGATGGGCCAAATTGAACAGGAGCACATCGAGGGCGCTGTGGGTATTCAGATTGTCCGCCACCGCATAGACCGGCTCGGCCGCGGGATCGATCCAGCCCTCCACCCGGCACAGAAAATCGATCCAATTGGCGGTGGTGCGGCCCTCATAAGTCGTCGTGAACGCCGCTCCCGTGGCCGGCTGGCCCTTCGACAAGCTCAGGAGCGCCAAACACATAACCGGCAACACCCCATCGGCCATAATCGATTTCCTGGGTGGCCCGTTCTCCCTTGCTTGCCCGCACCAGACGCTGACCCGGATAGCTTTTGCTCGCTTGCGGCCCCATCTCATCCAGGCAGACCACGACGCTGCCTGCCGGCGGCGCCGTGTAGAGGTGCTCGATCGCCCCCTCACATGGGGTGTTTGAGGTCAAGGCCTTTTATTGCAGCATAGCGCTTTCTCTTTGCCGCTTGGATCCAGAGCGTGAGCCCGTCTTTGCCATGCGGTCCCGGTGACCGCATCACCTCACATCCGGTCGAGCGGTCGGGCTCGGACCATAATCCCTCATGCTCGAGGGCATCGGGCTCGGGGTGGCGGGACCATCCTTTTTCGCGGCATTTTGCTGCCATGGGGGCAAGTCTCGGTCACCGCCCGCCCGGATCCGGCGAAGCCGTCGCGTTCAGCTTCGCTGGATGGCAACTTGGGTTATCGGATCACGCCGCCTTGACGGTGGCGCCCTCCGGAACGATGCCTTGCGTAACATAGCGCCACAGGGCGACGAGCAGCTTCCGGGCCAAGGCCACGATAGCGATGCGCCGGACCCGTCCCTTCGCTGTGCCGACCCGATTGTGGAACCAGCGGCTCAAGGCCGAGTTCGGCTGATGACGCAGCCAAAACCAGGCGAGTTCGATCATGACGTGCCGCAAGCGGTGATTGCCTGCCTTGGAGATGCCCTGGTTCCGGTTGGTCCCACCGCTCTGCCAAGGGCTCGGCGCCAGTCCGGCGTAAGCGGCCACTTGGCCCCGGTTGGTGAAGCTGCGGAACAACCCCTCGAGCCAGACAAGCGAGGCGAATTCGATCCCCACGCCCTTGAGCTTGATCAGCAGTGCGCTCGGGTTTGTCCGTTCCGTCGTCTGCGTGCGCACCAATGCGTCACGTGCCCGCTCGACGGTGGCGAGTTGGGTCGCCACCACGTCGATCCGGGCCAGTTCCCGGCGGATTTCGGCTTTGAGCCGTTCCGGCAGCAGGCGCCCATCGCCGGTCCGCAGCGCATCGAGACGGTCGAGACGATCGGGCTTCAATGGATCGTATCCCCGGATGCCCTGCCCGCTGAGCAGCCCTTTGATCCGATTGGTGTGCTGGATACGCTCCTTGAGCAAGGTGCCGCGCTCCCGTGACAGGCGCCGCTGATCTTCCTCTTCCGGGCTTGGCGGCCGAACCATGGAGCAGACCCGCCGCTCCCCGCGCGCCCAGGCCATCAGCGTCCGTAACAGGCTCACGCCGTCGATCGCATCCGTCTTGGCGCGCCGATGGCGCCGGGCAACCGCGATCGAGGCCGCCTCGACGACATAGCTCTCGATCCCGCTTTGGACAAGCAGGCGATGAATTCAAAAGCCGTCCAGTCCAGCCTCCTGAATGACCACAACCTTTACCGAGACGCCGCGGCGCTGCTCGGCCTTCGCCTTCAAGCGCGCAAAAAGGATGAGCAGCGAAGCGCCGTCACCGCCCGCAACGACATGCTTGGAAAACTTCTCCTCGTCCGGACTGTTGGCTGTCACCAGCCACTTTGCTTTGCTCAATTCGAGCGAGGCGAACAGCGTGTTAGAGTGATCTAGGGTGGTGGTCTCGACAGTGGTTGCGGGGGTCTCGGTCGGCATCGGGGGCCTCCATGCTGGTGTGTGGAAGCTCAGCCTACCAACTCAGGCTACCGTCCACCCGCATAGGATCTTTTTCGTGCAAACTCGGGATCGACCCGCTCGCCAAACCAGGTTTCCTCCCGCCGCCATTGGAGACCCTCAGCGAGCAGGATTTCGCCGATGCGGCTGCGGAACATGCCAATCCCCTGTTCGCTCAGATAGGCGACCAGACGGTCGAGCGTCCAGCAGGCAAACGGCAAGCCCAGTTCCGCCGGGCGCGTCAGCGCGGTGCGAATGACCCGGCTCCGTTCCTCGGCGGAGTAGGTCGGCGGCCGCCCCGAGCGCATGTCCTCCTCCAATCCTTGGAGACCGCGCGCGTTGAAGCGCTTGATCCAGAACCGGACGGTCTCACCGTACAGCCCCATCCGGGCGGCAATCTCCGGTGCGCTCAACCGCTCCTCGACGGCACGCATGATAATCTGCGCCCGCCGGACCAGACCCGCACCGCGTTTGCGCGAGTGCGCCAGCTCCGTCAATTGCCCGACCTCCTCGGGGCTGAGAGTACGGACACGGATGGTCATGGTTCGAGATCCTCGGCAGGACGATGCTCCTCTGTAAACCATCCGCAGCCGAGAAAGTTCGCTCAAACTTGCCGGATGCACCACTAAGCCCCGGTTTCAATTCCAACGCGCCAACTCTGACGCAAGATTATTGCCGAATTCTGTTTGGAATCCGCTAACTTGACGATGCCCTTTATCG
>CAWJXM010000004.1:0-224250 GCA_963846635.1 uncultured Alphaproteobacteria bacterium
TGTGACGAGCAGACCGTCGGCGTCGATCTCGCGTTTGCCCGGCCCCGCCTTGCCGCGGTCTCGGCGATGCGACCGCCATCAATCGCCACGTCACCGGTGAATGCCGCCGCCCCTGTGCCGTCGAAGATGGTGCCGCCGCGAATGACGACATCGTGCATCTGGCTTCTCCCGCCGAATTCAATCTCTGGGCCAGCATGGGCCGATGCGGCACGCCGTGCAATCGCTTGCGCTGCATGGCGTCATGCCGCAACGTCGTGGCCCAAAACGGAGGGAGGACAGGATGAGCGAACAGCAGCGCGTGGCAATCGTGACGGGGGCTTCCGGAGGCATCGGCCGCGAGCTGGTGCTGGGCCTGCTCGACAAAGAGATCAAGGTCGCGGCGGTCGACCGCACAACTCAAGGGCTGGCCCAACTCGCCCAAACAGCGCAAGAACGCCAGCAAGGCGCCGATCTGATGACGATCGAAGCCGATCTCGCGCGTGACGAGGCAATCGATGAGATTATCGCCAAGGCGCGCAGCCGCTTCGGGGTGATCGACATCCTTGTCAACAATGCCGGGGTCGGGCAGGCAACGATGCGCAGCGACAACCGCCAGCGCCCGATAAAATTCTGGGAGGTGACACCCGAACAGTGGAAACTGTTTGTTGCCGTCCACAACAATGCGCCGATGGCGCTGTCGCGGGCGCTCGTGCACGACATGATGCGTCAGAAATGGGGGCGCATCGTCAATGTGACGACGAGCCTCGGCACGATGATCCGCGAGGGCTCGCCCACTTATGGTCCGTCAAAGGCAGCGCTGGAGGCATTTTCGGCGATCATGGCAAAGGACCTTGCCGGCACCGGTGTTACCGTCAATGTGCTGGTCCCGGGCGGGGTCACCAATACCGGCATGGTGCCGCTCGAGGCCGGCTACGACCGCGCCGAAATGATCCAGCCGGCGGTGATGGCGCCGCCGCTCAACTGGCTGGTGTCCGATGCCGCCGGCGGCGTGACCGGGCGGCGGTTTCTTGCGGTACACTGGGACCCGAACCTGCCGCCGGAAGAAGCCGCCGCAAAAGCCGGTGCTCCGGTCGCCTGGAGCGAGATCGCAACCATGCCGATCGAACCGCCGCGGCGAAATTAGAGTTCTCAGCGCTGCGGCTAGGCAAACTCGCCAATCGGTTTAACTGCGCCCGCGGGCTAGCGCATCGTTTATTGGCGTGATGGAGGACGAAAGGTTCGATCAACCGAGCAGGTCGACGATGTCGCGTGGGGCTAAGGCGGACGCGATCGTCGTGCTCGGATGCAGGTCCTCGTCGCGGCTGCGGCGGCGGCTCGAACTGGCGATCGAGCTGTTTCGGGAAGACGCCGCACCGGTATTGCTGCTGTCGGGCGGCGGCAGCGGCATCGACCCCGAGGCCGAAATTATGCGGCGCACGGCATTGACTTACGGCATTCCGGCGACGGCGCTGCTCGTCGAAACCGCTTCCCGCGATACCCTCGGCAACGCACGCTATAGTGCGGCACTGCTCCTTTCGTGCGGCTGGCGGCGTATCGTGCTCGTCAGTGACCGCACCCATCTGCCGCGCGCGGTTCTGCTGTTTCGGCTCGCCGGTCTCGAAGTTGTCGGCCGCTTCGGCGTTCGATATCCGTCCCGGCGTGCTGCGATTTGGTCCGCCTTGCATGAGACCGCAGCGACGGCATGGAGCTTGGCTCGGGTCGTGGTTGGCGCCGTCAGAACCCTCATTGGGCAACGACGGAACCACCCCGGCTGGAATAAGGAGGCTAATTGTCCAGCGTACTCGGCGTCTGATCACCCCCGGAGCGGATGAGAGGGCCGACGGCTCACGCGCTGTCTGTTTCGCACCTGATCGGAGCCAGCGCCAAGCTCGGCAGCAAGCGCCAGAAGACGACGCCGACGACAAGGGTTGCAGCACCCGTCAGCAAAAACAGCCCGGGTACAGTCATCCCGGCGGCGATCAACGCCATCGTTACCAGCGCCGCAATCACCATGCCCGCGGCGTTGATCACATTGTTAGCCGCGATCGCCCGGGCGCGGTGAGCGGGTGGGCTCGCCGCCTGCAACAGCACGTAAAGGGGCACAATAAAAATTCCACCTGAGATTGCTATGCCGAGAAGATCGCCGAGTATCCGCCAATGCGCCGGTACTGTGATGAACGCAGAGAGGTCGGGCAGGCTGCCGCCTGCCGCAGCAGTCGGGCTCGCCCACCACAAATCGATCGAGAACAGACCGATGCCAAAAGCCCCCCACGGCACTGTGCGGGCGCTGATCCGGCCCCCAAGAATCCGGCTGCACAGCAGCGAGCCGAGTGCGATGCCGAGCGTAAAGACCGTCAGAAACAACGTCACGACGGTTTCCTGACCGCCGAGCGAGAAGCGGACATAGGCCGGGAATTGCGACAGGTAGATCGCTCCGGCGAGCCAGAACCACGAGATGCCGAGGATCGAGCGAAACGGGATCGGTTCATGGGCGGCCTCGGCGATGACACGCGCAGTGGCGGCAAACAGGTTCCATTCGAGGCGGCTGCGCGCTGCCGCCGGGCGCGTTGCCGGGATCGCCAGGCTCGTCGCCCAGGCGGCAAGCGCCACCATCATGATCAGCCCCGCAACGACAGCCGCACCGTGGTGGCCGGCGATCAGCACCCCGGCGATCGTGCCGAGCAAAATCGCGACGAAGGTGCCGGCCTCGACCAGCGCATTGCCGAGCAGCAATTCCCGGGTAGCCAACAGGTCGGGCAGGATCGCGTATTTGAGCGGCCCCAAAAACGCGGCCTCGATGCCCATCACGAACAGAACGACCAGCAGCGCCGTCGTACTGCCGAGCAACACCCCCGCCGCCGCGGCCAGCATCAGCGGAATTTCGGTGAATTTGATCAGCCGGATCAGCCGGGCCTTGTCGTGCTGGTCAGCAAGCTGACCGGCGGTCGCCGAGCACACAAAAAACGGCAGGATAAACAGCCCGCCGGCGAGCGGGATCAGAATCTGCGCCGATCGCTGCGCGGCGGCATCGGCGCCGTAGGCGATCATCAACACCAGCGCGTTCTTGACCGCATTGTCGTTGAATGCAGACAAAAACTGCGCTGCAAAGAGCGGCCCAAACCGGCGCGAGCCAAGCAGCGCCAATGCCCCAGCCCCCCTGGGTTCCCCACGCTGCACGCCACCGGCCGTCATTGCACCCCGAATACGCGCAGGGCCGCCTTCATCGATGCCGGCGATCGCGCGCCTCAGCGGCCGACCGCGTAGCCTTGCATGCCGCGCGGGTTGGCGGCGGCTTTAATGATCATTCCTTCGTCGGTGTGTTCGCGTGCACAGCCGGAAAGGCGGCCTTCCGACCATGGCCCGCCGACAACGAGCCGATGACCTCGTTCGGCGAGTGCCCTGCGAGTCGTTTCCGGAAAGCGGTCTTCGAGCGCTACCAAACCGGGTTGGGCGGCGCGCGGGTAGAACGAGCTTGGCTGATGTGCAGTGTGGAAAGCTGGACAGTCGATCGCTTCCTGCAAATTCATGCGGTGATGCACGTGATGCAACAGCATTAGCGTAGACCATTGGTCCTGCTGGTCGCCGCCAGGCGTGCCAAAGGCCATGTAAGGCGTGCCATCCTTAAACGCCATCGATGGCGACAGCGTACTGCGCGGCCGTTTGCCGGGAGCAAGGCTCGCCGGCAGCCCTTTCTCCAGCCAGAACATCTGCATCCGCGTGCCGAGGCAAAAGCCGAGTTCGGGGATGACAGGCGAGCTTTGCAGCCACCCGCCCGAAGGGGTCGCCGAGATCATGTTGCCCCAGCGGTCGATCACATCGAGATGGCAGGTGTCGCCGGCAACCACCCCGTGGCGGTCGAGTGTCGGTTCGCCGACCCCCGCGCCTGCATCGCCCACGGTCGGCTCGCCGATCCCGGCGCTGGCGATTGCCGCTTCACGCCCGCCGACCAGCACCCGCGGCACGCGGCCCTCGGGGCTGCCCGGGCGTAATTCCATCGAGGCATCGCGGCCGACGAGCCGCCGCCTCGCGTCATTGTAGCCCGCCGATAGTAAGGTCGACATCGGCACATCGACAAAAGCGGGATCGCCATACCACGCCTCGCGGTCGGCCAAGGCGAGCTTGAGACACTCGACGACAGTGTGGACGAAATCCGGCCCGAGAGGGTCGAGATCATCGAGATCGAAGCCTTGCAGTAAGGCGAGGGTCTGCAACAGCACCGGCCCCTGGCTCCACGGGCCGCCTTTGAACACGGTGTAGCCGTGATAATCGAAGGATAGCGGTTGTTCGACCGGTACGCGCCAGCGCGCCATGTCGTCGCCGGTCAACAGCCCGCCATGGCGCCGGCCCGAAGCATCAAGCACCTTTTCGCGACGACAGAAGCGGTCAATGGCTTCGGCGACGAATCCCTCATACCAAGCGGCGCGGGCGCGTTCGATCTGGGCTTCGCGGGCGCCGTCGCCGGCTTCGTCGAGGATCCGGCGATAGGTGGCGGCGAGCGCCGGGTTGCGAAACAGCCGCCCCACGATCGGCGGGCGGCCTTGCGGCAAATAGACCGCAGCCGAACTCGGCCATTCGCGTCGGAACATCTCGCTCATGACAGAAATCGTCTCGGTGATGCGCTCGACGACCGGATAGCCGTTTTCGGCATAGGAGATTGCCGGACCCAGAATCTCGGCGAGCGGCATGGTCCCCCAATCACGCAACAGCCGCATCCACGCGCCAAAGGCAGCCGGCACCGCTGCAGCGAGGAGGCCGGTGCCGGGGATCAGATCGAGCCCCAAAGCCCGAAAGCGGGCGATTGTCGCCGCAACCGGTGCGACACCCTGGCCGCAGATCATCTCGCAGCGCTGCGTCTTCTCGCTCCACACCAGGATCGGCGCCTCGCCGAGCGGGCCGTTCAGGTGCGGTTCGACGACCTGCAATGTGAACCCCGCCGCGGCCGCGGCGTCGAAGGCGTTGCCGCCCTTTTCGAGGATGCTCATCCCGACCGCGGAGGCGAGCCAGTGCGTCGATGCGACGGCACCAAAGGTGCCACGGATTTCGGGTCGGGTGGTAAAGACCGGCATCCTGCTCTCCCGCCTGATCGTCATGCTCTATGTCCAGGCAGGGTAGACCACCTTTGGTGCCGCCGGAAGGCTTGGCCGCTCGCAAAGCGCGCGAGTGCCCCTATCTAACTGCTGGCCCTAACTTGTCAGGGCAAACCCGCTCACGGCTCAACCGCTTAATGGACACAAATCTCTCTATCGACGAAGGCTTCGCGGTTACGCCCGAGCCGGCGCCGCAGATCAGCGGCGAAGAATTCTTTCGTACTGAAGGCGTCTATACCGGGCTCGGCGCGCCGATCACGGGCGGCGATGTCGAGCGTTGGCTGCTGGTCGAAGGCCCGCAGATCGACAGCGAGGTCGAACTCTTTGACGAGCTGTGTTGGCGGCTCGTCGGCGACGGGGTGCCATTGTGGCGTGCCAGTCTGCATATCGGCACGCTGCACCCGCAGATCCTCGGGATCGGTGCGCGCTGGTGGCGCGATCGCAAGGTCATTGAGGATTATCGGATCCTGCACGGCTCAGAGGAGACCGACGAATACAAGCTGAGCCCGATCCGGATGACGATCGAGCGAGGCACGCCGCTGCGTCGCCGGCTCGATAGACCAATCCCCGAATTTCCGCTGCTGGAGCGGGTCCGGAAGGCCGGCGGCACCGATTATTTCGCGCTGCCGCTAAACCGCACCTTTCGCCGCTTTCCGACCGTCGCCTGGGCCACCGATCGGCCAGGCGGTTTCAGCGACGCCGACATCGCCAAGCTCGAAGCCATCAACCCGGCGCTGGCGGCGATTGCCGAAACCCGCGCGGTGCGCCGAATCAGCGGCAATCTTCTTGACACGTATCTCGGGCCGCAAGCCGGACGCCGCATCCTCGCCGGGCAGATTTTTCGCGCCCAAGGTGAGCGTATGCGTGCAGTCATCATGATGACCGATATGCGCGATTTTACCGGTCTCTCCGATCGGTTTCCTGGCGAGGAGGTGATCGAACTGCTCGACGATTACTTCGATGCTGTCGTTTCGCCGGTCGAACAAAACAAGGGCGAGGTGCTGAAATTTATGGGCGACGGCGTGCTGGCGATCTTCCCGGCCGAGGACGATGAGGACTTCGCGCCATCAAGCCTGCGTGCGCTCGAAGCCGCAACCGAAGGATTGCGGCAGCTGGCGGCGATCAACCAGGGCCGGCGCGAACGCGAACTGCCGGAATTGCGCATCGGGGTCGGACTACACCTGGGCGAAGTCATCTATGGCAATGTCGGCGCCGCCGATCGGCTCGACTTCACGGTGATCGGCCCCGCCGTCAACCTCGCCTCGCGGATCGAGGGGCTGACCAAGCGGCTGTTGCGTCCGCTCCTGACCTCCTCCGCCTTTGCGGAGATCTGCCCGAGGCCGCTGGTCTCGCTCGGTGTTCACCCGGTCCGCGGGCTCTACCAGCCGGTGGAGGTCTTCGGCCTGCCGGAGTGAGGCGGCGAACTGGGGAGATGGGGCGATGCCCTCAGCTACGGAGCGCCCGCGGTGTCGCTCATGTAGGACCTCCTTGATAGAGTCGCGCGATGCCAGGTGACCGCGCCATGCTAGGTAGAAACGCCCGCAGCAAGCCTACCGCCGCAAGCATGCATCTTTCACACCGCCTCCCGCAGCCCATCAGAGAGCGACTCTGGGTTACGTTGATTGCTGCGGTCGTGGGCGCCGCGTATGCGCACATGATGGCCGTATCAGACGGCCGCCCGCTCCTCGGCTTGGGCGGCTTGCCGCGGGGCGTACTCGCCGGCTTGGTGATCAGCACCCTGTTTTCTCTCGAGCAGGTGTTGGCGCAGCCAGCGATGGCGCCGCTGCGTCGCACCCCCTTCCTCGTGCATCTGGCAATAAAGACGGCCATTTATCTGGTTATTATTTTATTCGGCCTTTGCGTAGGAGGCTGGGTATTTCCTTCGCCGGCAGAGGTCGGGTTGTGGTGCCCAATTCATCGCCAGGATGTGCTGTTTTCCTTTGCTGCGGTTTTAGCCCACAGGTTCATCCTCGACATCAATCATCTGCTCGGACAGAACGTGCTGCTCAATTTCATCACTGGCCGCTATCACCGGCCACGGCTGGAGCAGCGCGTGTTCCTGTTCATCGATATCGAGGGCTCGACCACCCTCGCCGAGCGGCTCGGCGAACTCGCCTTTCACCGGCTGGTCAACCGGTTTGTCGTCGATATCACCGACCCGATCGTGGCGGCCTACGGCGAAATCCACCGATACGTCGGCGATGAGTTGATCGCGACTTGGAAATTGGCGGACGGCATAGCCGACGCGCACTGCGTGCGCGCCTGTTTTGATGCTCTTGATCGGCTGGCGGCACTTAGCCCTGTCTATCTGCGCGACTTCGGCACGCCCATACAGTGCCGGGCTGGACTGCACTGCGGTCCGGTGGTTGCGGGCGAAATGGGCTCCGTCAAGAAAGAAATCGTCTTTCTCGGCGATACGGTCAACACTGCCGCACGCATCCAGGAATTCTGCCGACAGACGGGCGATCGTGTTCTTGCTTCGGCGACGCTGGTCGATCTTCTTGATCTGCCGTCCGGCATCGCCAAGCGCCCACTGGGCAACCTGCGTCTTCGCGGCAAGGAAAGCGACGTTGTGCTTTATGCGCTTGAGAAAATGCCGGGCAACCGGGCAGCCCTTGCCGCCTGAGAACCGCCCGGTTGCGCTCGTAGCGGATGGCCAGCTGGACGTAACGCCGGCGAGCGGCTTGCCTTTCCCCGCAGGCGGTGCGACCCGAAAAGTTGCTTCTCCAACTCGTTCGGAATACGGGCTTTTCCCGTCACGCCGTTACGGCATCGCGCAAGCGCAGACCGGCGTCGAATTCCTCGGCGACGCGGGCGTCGTTTGCCAATTGCGCCGCGGCGTCGACATTGGCGAACTCGATCGCTCCCATCGCGGCAAAGGCCTCGCGCACCTGTGGTCCCCACAACCCGATGTCCTTTACCGTCGGGACGATGCGGCTGAAGATCCGGCCGCGGAACACGTTCATCGATTCCGACTGGTCGACGATCTTGAGGCATTCCTCGACCGGCAGGCCTAGCCGCTCCCACACCTCGCGTTGATTGAACCGGTCGCGCATGTGCCAGCACGCGGTCACGACAAAATCCTCGCGTTCCTTGCGTTCGGCGTCGGTGAGTTGCGGGTAGTAATCGCGCAGCGCCAGTCGGCCGAATGCCACATGCCGCGCTTCGTCTTGCATCACATAGGCGTTGACCGCGGCGGCGAGCGGATTTTTCGATTGGTCGCGAATCCGCTGAAAAGCCGCCAATGCCAGACCCTCGATCAGGATCTGCATTGTCAGATAAGTCATGTCCCAGCGATTGTCGGAGAGGCCGTCTTCGAGCAACGCCTTCAACCCTGGGGTAATCGGATAGGCGAGCTCGAATTTGTCGTGCAGCAGCCGCGAATAGGCTTCGACATGCCGCGCCTCGTCCATGACCTGGGTTGCGGCATAAAATTTGGCGTCGAGATCGGGCACGGTCTGCACGATTTTCGAGGTCGCGATCAGCGCCCCTTGCTCGCCATGCATGAATTGTGAGATTTGCGAGGCTTGCAGGTGATGGCGCACCCGGCGGCGCTCTTTTTCGGTCATCCGGTTCCACACATCGGTGCCGAAGATCTGGATCACCCGATCGTCGAGCAGCATCGGGTTTTCCGGGTCGAGATCGAGCGACCAGTCGATCCGCTCGGCCGCGTCCCATTGCTGCTTTTTACCTTTGGCATAAAGCTGCAACAGCGCTTCGCGCGGCGCGTCGTATTCCCAGGTAAAACAGGTCTCGGTGTTGCCGCCGAATTTCCACTGGGTCTGCTCGACCGGCAAGGTGTAGCGGTAGGTCGTCGACATCGTCGGCCTCGGGGTTGGCGCTGTCGAAAGGATATGGGGCTTTAAAAAAATTCACTAAGCGTCGCGCGTCAAAATTTCGACGAGGCCGGCGGCGGGGTCGACGCGCAACTCGTCGCCGGTGCGGAACAGGCTCGTCACATCGCCTTCTGCAAAACGGTCGACCAATGCAACATTGGCGAAGGCGGCACCTTGAGCCAGGATCGGATTGACCCGGTTGAAGATCAGCGCGCGCGGAACAATGGTCCGCGCCGCCATTTCATGCAGCATCCACGCGGTGGCGACCCCGCCCTTGGCCTGGTCGAGCACCAGAATGCGATCGACATAGCTTTCGCCGGCGAGCTTGTGGCTCGGGCGTGAGAAAACCCCTTTGGCGCGGTCGAGATCGTAACGCGCCGAAAAGTTGTCGGCGGCCACAAGTGCGGTGCCGACCACCGCCCGCCCAATGCCCTTATGACAGCGCAGCAGAATCGGCACGACTAAAGGTCCTCGGGCCGAAGTCTTGTGTGTCGGGCGATACGAGCGAGCATGCGGGGGCCCAACTCTTCATCATCTCGAAAAGCGAACACGTAGTCAGGCCATCCTTGACGCGAGAGTGTGCGGTGCGATCCCCGATTGCCGTTTGAAGGTCCATCCGATGCGATAGAGCGCCCGCACCACGCGGCCGGCCTTTGTAGAAGGCCACGTGCTCACGCTACCGCAAATAGATCGCGGGCCTCGATTGGGGCTGGCTCACCATGTTCAATTCGATCGGCAATTACGCGAAGGGCAAGTACCGCCGCCTTGTTACGGGCTTCCTCTTCGGTTGCGCCACAGGCGATGACGCCCGGTAGGTCCGGGACTTCTCCGATCCAGCGGCCATCTTCTTCGCGTTCGATCTCGATCTTCAACATGATTACGGCTCGTGCAGTTCGGGGTGTTTACGATGGGGCGCTTGTGGCCGGTGCGCAAGATATCGATGGCGCGTAGGCAACAGCATGCCAACACCGGGATTAGCGGACCTGCCCGGCGACCGCCGAGTTGATGCAGCGCTCGAGGCTTGCCAGGGTTGGGCGGTAGCCGTAGCCACCGATGATGTTGACCAGCTTGGCCGAATTGGTCATCAGCCGGGTCCAACGATTGGCCTCGGCCATTTCGCGGGCATAGCTCTGGTAAAAGCAAATCCCGGCGGCGACCCCCGCCCCGGCTGCCTCGATCCGCTGGGTCAGACCCATCCGGTCGGCGGCATGCTTGATCTCGGGCGAGGTCGTGACGAGCAGGGTCGTCTCGGGGTGGATCCGGCGTCCATCGAGCGCCTGCGCCACGGCCTCGATCTCGAACAGCGACAATTGCGGTGCCCCAAAGACCACGACGTCGAGCTTGTCGCCCGGCGCCGCAAAACGGGCGAGAAACGCCTCGATCTCGGCGCGACCGATCGTGACGACTGGCGGCAGCGCGACACTGGCAAAGACCGCGTCCTCAGCGGTGATCCCCGGCATCTGAAACAGGGCCACCGAACCAAAGCTTGCCGCTGCCGTGCCAAAATGTTTCAGCGCATCGGAACCGGGGACTATCTCGATGCCCTCGACAACCGGGACCTCCCAATAGGAACCGCAAGCCTCGCCGACAATCCCGCCGACTGCACCCCATTCGGCGAGGTCGCGCGGCATCTCCGCCAAAAGAAAGCGCCGGGTGGCGCGCCGGCATTGATCAAGATGATAGCCGTAGCGCGGCGTGCGGCCGGTCAATCCGGCCGCGAGTGCGGACGGGCCACCCTCGAAATTGCTGCGCGCGCCAAAAACGCTGTTCGAATAAATGACGACACCGGTGTCGCCATAAGCGAGATGGTCGCCCCGGACGGGTGCCATGATCGTCTGGTAATTGATGCAGGTATCGGTCATCAGCACGCCGAAAGCGCGGAGTGCCTCGATCGCCCGCCGTTCGAGCGCCGCCATCCACTCGCTCTGCCCAAGACGCCGGTAGACCGCGAAATCGATGCCGCGCGGATCGGTTATCGTCGGGATCCGCACTCGCCGCTCTGACTCGGGGGCGGCGGCCAACCTCTCAAGAAAGCGCACGCCGGCTTCGCCCAAGGATTCAGTATCGGCCATGATATGCGCCTGCGAGACCGGCACAAAATTGGCCGCGTCGAAGAATTTCCCGACTGCGATCTGATGCGAGATCGCCCAGCGCCGGACCGTGCCCATCTCCCCGGCGAGTATCGCCTGCTCTTCATTGGTTAGCTTCATATCAGTCGCGGGAATTTTCCTGAGGATAGTAGCCGCCGCAGTCCGTTGCACCAGGGTGGCGCTCCTGCGGCCAAGTGTTACACCACAAGCAGGACCAAATGAGGTTGGTGAGATCGTTATCACCACCGGTGAACCGCGAATTGATATGTCCCAGGCTTCCGACGCGGCGGCCCACTTGAGCCCAAGCAACCGGCGCGCCGGTCACTGGATTGGAAGGACGCCGCTCTACGGCCAAGGAACCGCAGTGGGCGCAGCGACCTTTTGCATTCTCGAGGATAGCCCACACTTGCTTAGTCGTAATTCTCACCGTAGGCGCGTCTGAGAGGAGCCGTTTCCGATTGGCTTTAGAAGCAGCCCGAGCGCATCGGAGCATCCGATCAGCTTTCGATGAGCGAGCAAGATAGTCTTCCCAAGTTGCGTAAATGGGAGGCGGTGTTGGCAATGTAACCCGACCCGGCATCTGCCAATTTATCGGCTTAAGAGGTGGCGGGTTCTTAAGTCCAACTCTACATATGGCTCCTTCGCTCCTTAGCTGTTTAAGTGCAGGTCCAAGCGGAGCGTAAGCGTCGACAGAGACGCTAGCTTTCTTAACCAGCTCCCGGGTAAGTCTGATGAAAAATCTGGCTGCCTCGCGAGCATCCTTATTCACGATAAGAATTTTGTTGTTCGCAGACGCGAAAATATATTTCTCGCCACTTTTTCGATAAGTGACCTCGATCAAACCTGCAAATGTTTTTTTGGTAAGTATCTCGCGAGATGGCTTTGGCGTCTCTTGCCGCTTTTTGCGTCTCCACGCCGCGTTATACGCCAATTGCTGCTGATAATCGGCGCAGGGCACGTTACAATTGCGCGGCGAGAGCGATGTTGCGGGCGAGGAGATCGTCGATCTCAGCCTCGCCGAGGCCGGCTTCGCGCAGGATCTCGCGCGAATGCTCGCCAAGGCGCGGCGCCGGCCGGCGCAGAGCGCAATCGGCGGTCCCAAAGCGCACCGGCGGGCGCACCGTGCGTATCCGACCTTCGCTCGGATGGTCATATATCGGGAAGAAGTCGACCGCCGCCAGCTGCTCGTCCGCGGGCAATTCGGCGAGCGGGTTGATCGGCCCGCACGGGATATCAGCAGCTTTGAGCTTGCCGAGCCAAAAGGCCGTCGTGTTGGTGCGCACGCAATCGGCGATCAGCGCATAAAGCTCGGCGACGTGGCGGCTGCGGGTTGGTGCATCTGCCAGGCGCGGGTCCTCGGCCAGTTCGGGACGCCCAGCGACGCGAAAGAAATCGCGCCAGTGCCGGTCGGTGTAGGGAAGGATGCAGATATGGCCGTCGGCCGTGCGGTGCGGCCGCCGATCGGGCGCCAGCATGCGCGAATAGCCGGGTGGTCCCAATGGCGGATCGAAGGTCAGCCCGCCCATATGTTCGGCCATCAAAAACGCGGTCATGGTTTCGAGCATCGGCACTTCGACCGCTTGACCTTCGCCGCTGCGCTCGCGCTGCAAGAGGGCGGCCATAACCGCATAAACCATGGTCAGCCCGACGGTCTTGTCGCCGACCAAAGTCGGCACAAAACGCGCTTCGCCGCCGGTCGCTTCTTCCAAAGCGACAAAGCCGCTCGCCCCCTGGATGATGTCGTCGAAGGCCGGCCGGTCGGCGAGCGGTCCCTCCTGACCATAACCGTGCGCCGAGCAGTACACCAGACGCGGATTTATATCGCGCAGCTTTTCATAGGCAAAGCCGAGCCGCGCCATCGCCTGCGGGCGCATATTGTGCATCAACACATCGGCCTGCCGCACCAGCGCCAGCAGCACTTGGGCCGCTTCGGGACGCTTCAGGTCGATGCACAAGGAGCGTTTGTTGCGATTAAGATTGAGAAAGACGTGGCCCATGTCGCGGTGCCGCGCCGGTCCGGCGTAGCGCATGATGTCGCCTTCCGGCGCTTCGATCTTGATCACGTCGGCCCCGAGATCACCCAAAATCTGCGTCGCAAGCGGCCCCAACACCACGGTCGTCAGATCGACGATTTTGATGCCGGCAAGCGGCCCGGGTCTGGTCTCGGTCATGCGGGCCGCTTGGGGTAGGCCACGTCTTTAACCAAGCCCAGGCCGAGGTACCGCTCGAAGAACGCTGCGATCGATCTTCCGCCCGCTGTCTTGCCCGGCATCGTTTTACCTCTCGCCCCGCGCTGATTGTCGGAGACCGAAAATGCCGCAAACTCCAGGTGTTTCCCAGCGCCTCGTCGTCAGGCGGCGGTCGCTGGCCATTGATTTGCATCAATGAACCCGTCTGCGACCTGCAGTTTACTTCCAAAGATGATCCCGGCCAGATCTGGATCGGCGGCTCAACAACAGGATTTTTAGAAATGTTGCATCCAATTGCCGACAAGGCAGAGGTCTCGGTCGAGTTCCCCGATAAAGCCTATATCGGCAGTTTCGGCCAGAACTCGCAATTCGATGCCTATGCCGATGCCGACAGCGTCGCGATCAAACTGGTGCGCCCCAGCGATGAGCGGCGCGAAGCGGTGATGCACCTGCATTATGGCCTGTTGGCTGAAATCCTAGCAGAGCTGGCAAGGTCGCTGGCGACCCGCAAGCCCATCGACGAGCCGCATCGCGCCGAACTCAGCGCTGCTGCCAAGCAGCTCTGCACTGCGCTGGAACCGCGTTAACCTACGACCACAGCGGTATTGCCCGGGAGCTAGCCTGTCGCCGAGCCGGTGTTTTGTGCGTCCGCGCGCAAGAACCAGTCGAGGATTTGCTCACCGGTCCAGAACAGCACGTCTTGATGCGCGCGGATATGGGCGAGCGCATTGCGGAAATATTTGAGGCGGTGCGGTGCGCCCATGATGTAGGGATGCACGACCAGCGCCATGATCCGCGCTGATTTGGCCGCGTCCCGGTAAATTTGATCGAACTGGTCGACCGCGCGGTCATAATATTCGCTGGCCTTGTGATGCTGGATCAGCATCATCGCGACATCGTTGCATTCCTGCGTGTAGGGCAGATTGACGATCGGCCGCGTTCGGGTTTTCAGCCAAACCGGCTGATCGTCGAGAACCCAGTCGCAAACATAGTCGTAGCCTTCTTCGGCCAGCAGATCCGGCGTTTCCCAGGTCTCGGTCAGCCCGGGCCCGAGCCAGCCGCGCGGATTGTTGCCGATAACACCGAGGATCGCCGCTGCGGTGCGGCGAATGTCGTCGCGTTCGTCGGCCACTTTCTGCAGGTTTTTCTGACTGAAGCCGTGACCGATAAATTCCCAGCCGCGGTCGACGGCCGCCCGGGCGATCGGCGCATAACGCCCGATCGCCGAGCCGTTGATCGCCAGCACCGCGCGGATTGGCACCTCATCGAGCACCTCGAGCAGCCGCCAAAACCCGACGCGGTTACCGTATTCGTGCCACGCCCAGTTCGGAATGTCGGGCATCGGCGCGCCGCCCGCCGGTGGTGTCAGGACCGTGCGCGGCATCGGCTCTTGCGGGTCCCATTCCTCGACATTGACGATGACCCACACCGCCATGCGCGCGCCATCCGGCAATTCGAGCCGCCGCCGGCCCGCGATCGGCGAAAAGTCGAGCCGATCGGTCGGAAGAATGATCTTGCGGTCGCTCATCTCGCCGGCCTCGCCGTCAGATACCAGTTGAGGATCTCGACCCCGTTCCAGTGCAACACGCCGGCATAGCGGTTGATGTGATCGTAAACCGCTTCGAGGTATTTGATGCGGTGCGGTTGGCCGCTGATATAGGGATGGATCGCGATCGCCATGACCTTGGCGCGCTCGGCTCCCTCCTCGTAAAGCCGCTCAAAGCTGTCGATACAGCGTGTCGTGAAATAGGCCAACTCGTGGTGTTGGACGAGCATCATCGGGATGTCGTTGAGCTCGACCGAGTAGGGTAGGGTGATCAGCGGGCCGTGCTTGGTGCTAATCTCGGTCGGCTCGTCATCGTAAACCCAGTCACCGATGTATTTGATGCCGGCGGCGGCCAACAAATCCGGGGTCTCATAAGTCTGGGTCAGACCGGGACCGAGCCAACCCACCGGCCGAACGCCGGTGAAGCGCTCGAGCGTGTCGAGCGATTGCCCGATCATCGCCGCCTGATCTTCGACTTTATGGATCGGCATCTGCTCCCAGGCGTGACCCATAAACTCCCAACCTGCCGACCGAGCCGCCTGCGCCACGCGAGGGTATTCCTCGCAAACTCGGGCATTGATTGACAAAGTCGGACGGATTCCGAGGCGCTCGAAAAGCTTGAAGAAGCGCCAGACCCCGACCCGCATGCCGTATTCGTGCCACGACCAGTTCGGAACATCGGGCAACAGCACCTCGCCGGTCGGTGCCGGCAACACCTGCCGTGCCATCGGCCGTGAGATCGACCAGAATTCGAGGTTGACGATTGTCCAGACGATGATGCGGGCGCCGTTCGGCAATTTTAGCGGCGGCCGGTCGACGATTGCCGAAAAGCTGCTGCGGTCGTGTGGAAGCATCACATATCCACCTACGTGGCCAAATGACGCGACAATGTCGCGCGATGCGCGATACCGGCCAAGCACCTATATCGACGCGGACATGATCCAACGGCGGCGACAAACGGTCATTTGTGCAGCGCATCATTGCATAGTAGACAATCGACCCAGCGATGACGCTATCCATGCTGCGCCAGCGTTGACCGTCGGCATATAATCATTGGAGGGGGTTTACGGTGAGAGCGCAATATTTTCGAGGCAATGTGTTCGTCGCGAATTTGCCGCCGGATCTGAGCGAAGACGAGTTAGCCGAGGCATTTGATCCGTTTGGGATCGTGCTGAGCGCGTTCATCGCCCGTGATCCGGAAACCGGGAAACGGTTGCGCTATGGCTTTGTTGACATCGCCACGGAAAAGGCTGCCAAGCTCGCTGTAGAGTTGATGAATGGTACCCAGATCGGCGGCCATAACCTCGACGTCCGGATCAGCGAACGCCCGACCAAGGCAAGCAAGCAAAAGCGCCTCGCCACGCAGGCCGCTGCGCGTCGTCCGACAGCGCGGCCAAACGGTGAGACCAAGCGACCAAGCCCGCAGCTGCGCGACCAGACCATCGAGCCTGCGGAAGAGCGTCCGCCGCGACCACAGCGTAAGACCCCGAGCTTTGTCGTCGAGCGACGCCCGCTGCCGCATCGGTTCTAGCCCGCCTTCGAGGATGGCGAAGGCCGCACCCGCTGCGACGAATTACAGCAGAACGACGCCTGCGTCTTGCATTGCGGCGAAGGCGCGGGCGAGCGAACCGTCGAGATCGATGCCGCGGCAGGCCTCGAGCACGACATCGACGGTAAAACCGGCCTCGCGGGCGTCGAGCGCCGAAAACAGCACGCAGTAATCGGTCGCGAGGCCGCATAGGGTCAGGTGCTCAAAGCCGCGTTCGCGCAGATAGCCGGCGAGCCCGGTCGAAGTCGTTCGATCGTTCTCGCGAAACGCCGAGTAGGAATCAATTGCGGGCCGAAAACCCTTGCGTAAAATCAGCTCCGCATGTGGGGCAGCCAATGCCGGGTGAAACTCAGCCCCCAGCGTCCCTTGTACGCAGTGGTCCGGCCACAGGGTTTGCGCACCATACGCAATCTCGATCGTCTCAAACGGCTGTCGTCCAGAATGGGAACTGGCGAATGATCCGTGCCCCGGCGGATGCCAATCTTGTGTCAGCACGACGTGCGCGAACTCGGCGGCCAGCCGATTGACGACCGGGATGATTGCATCACCGTCAGGAACGGCGAGGGCGCCGCCCGGACAGAAATCATTTTGCACATCGACGATGATCAGAACTTCCCGATCATGCCTTGATCGCGCACTCGATCTGCTGCTCATATTCCCTCCGCTGATCTTCGGTGTGGATCACCAGCACCCATTACGGCCTCTGTGTGTATATCAGCTCGCGGACGGCTTCAGCCCGGGCCACCGGGAAACACATACCGATTAAGGCCATCTCGGCGGTCCGAAGCCTTAGGTATTGGGCGCTCAGACTGCAAGCAAGCAGCCAAGCCCGATATGAACAGGATCGAGAGCGCCGGCCATAGCGCCCAGGCATAGCGCGGCAGGCCAGCCTCGACCGCCGCGGTCAGCAGAAATGAGGCGTGCACCAAGATCGTGGTCACGACCCCGATGCGGGCGAGCGGCGTCAATGGCGTGCCGCGGACGACGCTCGCGATCAGATAGAAGCCCCACCAAAGCGAGACCGCGAATGCGATGGCCATAAAGCCGTGCAAGGCCCATATCACGGCGTCGCTGTGGTCGCGGTGCCAGGCCGGGTAACGACCGAGATCGGGTAGGGGCTCAAGCGCCGCGACCAACGCCCGAAAGTGCGCGAGCTGCGCCTGCGTCATCGCATCGGGGAGCCACCACAAAGCGCCATAGTTCAACGCGACATCGGCGAGATAGGCGGCGGGTGCGGCGGCGATGACCTCGAATGAGACAGCCTCCATGCGCCGGTCGAGCGCGACAACATCGCTTTTTGCGATGCCGGCCTGACCTGCCACAATTTCGTAAACCTTGCCGTATCGCCAGAGATCGTAATACGGCACGATCAGGCGGAAACGGTCGAACACTGTCGGTGCACGGTCGATGACGGCCCGATCAGGTGCGACTGCCTCTGCGATGGATCGGATGATTTTCGGCTCGTTTTCGATCGGGTTCGCATCGACAATCGCCGCGGCTTTGCCGAGCAAGGTTCTGCCAACAAATGTCTCGGTGCGCCACAAGCCGTGTTCGACATGATAGGCGATCATGCCGAAGCCGAGTGTCGCGAGATAGGGTAGTGCGGCCGCGAGAACGGCCCGCCGTGCGGGCACAGCATCGCGCCAGCACCACCAAGCGATAAGGGGGAGCGATATGATCAGCGCGTAGCCGGCAGGCCTGATCAACGCTGCCAATCCCGCTGCAAGCGACGCCATGCCCAGGGTCTGCCACCGTGGTTTCCTCACCAGTCGACAGCACAGCGCAAGGAGCAACATCAGGCAGCACAAAAACAGCGCCTCGGTCATGATCATGAAGTTGAGCCGGGTCACTTGAGCGTTGCCGAGCAGCAATATCAACAGCAGGCCAGACGCAAATCTGCTCCCTGACAATTTTCTGAACTCGCAGCACAGAAAAAGCGCGGCAAGCGCGTAGAGTCCGAGCTGGATCGGGGGCACGTCACGCAAGCCACCCGGCAGATGTTCGACGGCCCGGAGAAATAGCGGATATGCAGCCGTCCGCTCCGCCGCAAAGTCGAGATAGCTTTGGCTATCCACCTGCATCAGTGCTGCTGGGGGGGCCTGCAGCAGCTCAAAGGCGACAACGAATGTTGTGAACAGCAGGGTCGAACAGAAAAACCAATCCGGCTGTCGCCGTGGCCTTGGCCGATCGAGGCGTTGGCTTGGGCGGCCGCCGACCGCGGTCTCCAATCCTTGCCTTCTTACGGCGCTGAGCGAGCGAGTTGCCCCAATTCCCGACTGTCTACTCGCGTAGCGACGCCGCAGGATGCGCCATCGGCGTTTCCGCATGCGTTGTCAGGTGCCGATCGCGAGTGGGCTGACCAGCTTTTTGAGCGCGGCAATGGCTGAGAGCGACGTCAGTTTGCCGGTTTTGGGATTTTCGGACGGCACATTTTCAATCTGCATTGAGAAATGGGCGGCATCGGCTTCGACCTCGATGCGATGGATATTGCGGGTGACACCAGGATCGGCCCAGATCTCGATTGTCGTGCGCTCGGGCCCGATCCCGGCCAAGCGCCAGCGCTGCGGCGACATTGACGTTTGCCGGAAAGCCGCGCGCGGCGGCGTGCGCCGTGCCACGAAAGACGCAACGTGGAGCCTTGAGCCCGTCGAGGGCGATGCCGTGTTGCTCGAGGTAAGGCGCGCCGGCGAGCCCGCCCGGCGGTTTTCTCGTGATCATATGCACACGCGCGATTTCGCCTTCAGCCGCGGCAACCACCGCGTCGAGACCGAGCAGGGCGCCAGTCGGCACCAGAATGCGGCCGCCGTGCTGCCGGGCCATATCGACCAAATCGAGATTGTCGAGCAGAGCGCCTGAGCTCAGCACAATGACGGTGCGGCCATGGGTGAGCGCCGGTTCGGCAAGGGCGCGCAGAACCGTAGCCGGGGCACATTCGACGACGATGTCGGCCGTCTGCCATAGTTCCTCCAAGGCGACGACAGGCACCGGCCGGGTAAAATCCGCCATGGCGGCTGTCGCCCGCTCAGTGTGGCGGGCTGAAACCACGGTCAGCATCAGCCCCTCGATACCGCGATCGAGCCGCTGGGCTACGGCCTTGCCGATAGCGCCAAATCCGCCGATGGCCACGCGCAAAGGGTCGGTTTTGTTTAATGGTGGCACGCCGCTGCCTCTGTCGTCGTCTTGATTCGATCGCCGTTCGTAACTCTCGCCGCCTGAGAGTGAAAGCAAGATCATCCCGTCAGGCAACGCTGCCAGCGTGTTCTGTGCCTGGAAACCATATGGCGCCGCAGTGGCACGACAGCGTGGGCCGCCAGCCGAGCTATCCGCTCGGCCGCTAATCCGGACCTCTGTTGCAGCCGCGCGTGAGCAGAGCTGCCACGCCGAATAACGCCGCGAATCAGCTCGGCGGCACAACTCCGCGGCACGACACGGCGACGGCAACAAACGAGCGCTCGCCATCGGGCCGGCCGCACAAATAGGCGCTGCGCAGGTGGTGCTCGAGCCGCTCGCGGCGGGCTCGGTCGAGGCTCGCGACATACTCGCCCAGCATTCCTTCGCCGCTGGCGTACGGCTCCCAATAATCCTCGAAATTCGCAAAATCCATGCGGATCATCAGCGAGCGCTGGTCGATTTCGACGAGACCCACATCGGCCCAGATCCGCGGCAGCGCGCCAGGCGCGTAGATCGGGCGCCCCATCGTGCGGTCGCGTGCCGCGGCGGCAGCCTCGTCGAGAGCCGCGGCGGTATCCCAAAACATGCGGTTGGCAACCGCACCGCCCGGCGAATCCCAGAACGCGGCGCACACGACACCGCCCGGCCGTGTAACGCGCCGCATCTCGGCCACTGCCTGCTCCGGCCGCGGCAGGACCGCCGGCAAGACCAGCATCGACAGCGCGCGATCAAAGCTCGCATCGGCAAAGCGCAACGCACTGCCGTCGCCATGCTCGATATGGATGCGCGGATCGCGGTTCTTCGCCTGTGCGGCGGCGAGATAGATTTCGGAGTGGTCAATCGCTGTCAGGCTGGCGATGTTGGCCGCCGCGGGCAGCGCAAAGGTCAAGCTGCCGGTGCCGCAGCCAACCTCCAATATCCGTTCGCCATCGGCGATGCCGGCGTGTTCGATGAAAACCGGCGCGAGGCGTTGGCTCCAGCGGCCCATCAGCCTTTCGTAATTGGCGGCGTCACGTGCGTTAAACAACGACGGCATCGCGTGGCCTCTCGGTGGTACGGCTCGAAACAGCGGGGCTCAGATTGCGGCCGCCGATTGCGGCGGCCGACCCGGCTCGCCGCCGCTAGGCTGCAGGGGTCGGCTTGAAGCCCTGGCGGGCCAGCAGCTTCCAGTTGCCGTCCTGCTTTTGCCAGACGGCGAGCACGTCGAGCCGGACATTATTAGTCTTGCCCGCGGTCTCGGATTCGGAGGCATAGATATGGCGCACGATTGCGGCATCACCGGCGACCGTAACCGTTAGATCCGGAAAGGTCAGCGATTTGACGACTGCCTTGCGGTTCATCACGCCAGCGACAAACTGCGCCTGGTTCTGGACCCGGCCGTCCGAATGGCCATAGCTCAGCTCGGGCGCTGTCAACTGCTCCAACTGGGCCTTGTCGGCTGCCAACAGTGCTTTGCGCAATGCCTCGACATTGTCCTTGACCGCCGCCGTATCGGAAGCATCGGCACATACCGGCGAGGCGCGTAACAGGCTCGCCGCGCCAATCGCGACCGCTCCCGCGATCGCCAAATCCCGCCGTGTTGCATGCATTGCGTTTCCTCCCAAAAAGCCGGTTCACCCGGCCTTGCATCTCACCCTAACCCGGCCCGCTAGCTTGTCGAAGCACAATGTCGATGTGCTGCGATGTTACACATGCTTTCGAGAGCGGAGCCTTACGCGATGCCGTTCAGTGCGAAATCGAAAATGTCGAAATTGCGCAGACGGCTGGTTTCGGCGCGTTTCCGGTATTCCCGGTTTAGTGGCCGCGACAGCATGAACGGCACGCGCTGTTCACCCTCGCCGCCATGCGAGCGCAGCCGGTGGCCGGCAAGCCCTGACAGGTCATGCTCGGCGGGGGTGGCGCCGACCGCAGTCGCCGAGTCACCGAGCACGACAAAATCGGCTTCGAGGTCGAATGGCAATTCGAAGCGCGCCGCCGCCTCGGCGCGCTCGAAGACGCCGGCGATGCCGGGCAATTCGGCGGTGATTGCCATTATCGCCGCGATGTCGCCGGGCTCTCGGGCATAGCCCCGGACAAATGAGCCCAGCGCCCCGTGATGGCGGACAAACGGGTCGGTGATCGGGCAGATCACGCGCGCGGCACCGGTGCCAAACCGCCGGCTCAGCTCGTCTTCGAGAAAGATGACCTGCGGTTTGTCATTCATGCCGTGATCAGCGGTCAAAGCAACGACAGCGCCCGCTTCAACAAATCGCGCCACCCGCTCATCAAGCGCGCTATGAAACGCATCCGCTTCGGGATCGCCCGGTGCATGGCCGTGCTGAACGTAATCGGATAGCGACAAATAAAGGAGCCGGGCCGCCCCCGAGCGGAGCAGAGCGAGCCCGGCATCGAGCACGAACAGCGACAGATCGGCCGAGTACATATTTGGCCGAGCGCGACCAACCAAAGCCTCGACCTCGGCCTCGGCGCATTCCGATGAAAAGCACAGACCGGCGAGCCCGTGCCTGAGGATCCGCCGCAATTTGTCCTTCGCGGTGACAGCCGCGGTTGCAACTCCGTGTTGCGACATCAGCCCGAGGATTGTCTCGCTGCGAAGCAGATGGTCGTCGGTGATCATCACCTCGCGTCCGGTGTCGCGGTCGAGATAATAGTTTCCTGCTATGCCGTGCACCGTCGGCGTCGTGCCGGTCACGATTGACACATTGTTCGGGTTGGTAAAGGTCGGCATTGCTGCATCCGCGATGCCGAGCCAGCCTGCATTCGCAAACCCGGCGATCGTCGGCAAAATGCCGTCCTCGATGCCGCGCTTGACATAGGCGGGATCAAAGCCGTCGACGCAAATCACGACGACCGGTTGTTCTGGCTGCCGATACCGCCGCCCATTCAGCTCGATCGTTTCAGCCATTCCGCTCTTCCAGATACCGTCCGCTATCCTGATCGCGCAAATCAGGCCCTCGCCCGCGCTGGGACGCGCGCGGCAGCTGTCAGGCGACCCGGACGAGAGGCTTAATATCGGCCGTCGCTTAATATATGGGTCCCCATATCAGCATCACCATATTGAAGGGGCTCGTGAAGACAACGGTAGAGATTTCCGATTCGCTGCTGCGCGAAGTGCGTGAGGTCGCAGCGCACGAAGGGGTCACGCTGCGGACATTAGTGGAATGTGGACTTCATCGCATCGTCGCCGAGTCAAAGCACAGCGCGCCGTTCAAGCTGCGCCGCGCCAGCTTCAACGGCAGGGGGCGCCAGCCCGAGCTTCGCGAAGCGTCGTGGGACGAACTGCGCGATCTCGTCTACGAGCATCGCGGCACGTGATCGCGCTCGATACCAACATCCTTGTCTACGCGCACCGAGAGGATTCGCCATTTCACGAAATGGCTTACCAGCGCGTGGCGGAGCTCGCCGAAGGAGCGGCGATCTGGGCCATTCCCTGGTCATGCTTGCACGAGTTCCTGGCGATTGTGACCCATGCGCGGATCTACGCGCCCCCGACACCGCTCGCGCGGGCGGTCGACCAGGTGAATGCCTGGCTTGAAATCGCCGACGCTTGTGCTGTTGGCCGAGACGGCGGCGCACTGGCCGACATTGCGCGCGCTGCTTGCCGGCGGCCGGGTGACCGGGGCCCTGGTTCATGACGGGCGAGTGGCGGCGCTATGTCGGCAGCACGGGGTGCGCGAACTGTGGTCAGCGGACCGAGATTTCAGCCGTTTCTCCGGGCTCGCGGTGGTGAACCCGCTGATCGGCGATGCATAGACCGGATGCTTGTCACTCCAGCGCGTCGAGCAGCGCTTTCGCCTCTTTTAGGTAGGCGGTGTCGAAGCTCTCGGTGAACCAGCCGCAGACGGGCGCCAGCAGATCGCGCGCTTCGGCCCGTCGGAACGATGCTCTGGATCAGCGGTCGGCCAGTGTGCTGATGGCTTGCTTCGATGTTCTGTCCGTCATCCGCGCAGATTGGTGAGGCCTCTCGCCATCGGCGCCTCTCCGGTTCGGCGGATTATCGCCGGCAACCGTACTGGAGCGCACGCGCGATAAGCTGATATCGTGCGCTCGGGTGACCGGTGTTCGCACACAGGAGAACGGAAGCATGAATTCGAACGGCAAGGTGGCGCTCGTAACCGGTGGCGGCAGCGGCATCGGCAAGGCGTCGGCATTGGCACTCGCCAAAGAGGGGTTTGCCGTGGTCGTCGCCGGCCGCCGGCCGGAGCCGTTGCAGGCGGTCGTCGGCGAGATCGAGGGGATGCAGGGCAGGGCGCTCGGCGTGCCGACCGATGTCGGCAATCCCAACTCGGTGCGCGCGCTCTTTGCCCGGACCAAGGAGACCTATGGCCGGCTCGATGTCTTATTCAACAATGCCGGGTTTGGCGCTGCGGCTCCGATCGAGGAGCTGCCATTCGAGCGCTGGAAGGCGGTCGTTGACACGATCCTGACCGGCTCGTTCCTATGCACCCAGGAAGCCTTCAAGATCATGAAGGATCAAAAGCCAATGGGCGGCCGTATCATCAACAACGGCTCGATCTCGGCGCATGTGCCACGCCCGAATTCGGTCGCCTATACCTCGTGCAAGCACGCGATCACCGGCTTGACCAAGTCGACTTCGCTCGACGGCCGCAAATACGACATTGCCTGCGGCCAGATCGATATCGGCAACGCGCTGACCGAGCCGACCCAACGAATGCAGCGCGGAGTGCCGCAAGCCAACGGCACTGTCATGGCAGAACCGACGATGGATGTGCAGAATGTCGCACGCGCAATCGTGTTCATGGCAACCGTCAGCCCCGACGCGAACGTCCAGTTCCTGACCGTAATGGCGACCAAGATGCCGTTTGTCGGCCGCGGTTGACGGCATCGACAGGGCGGCGAGCGTGCTGCCCTGTTTTCAGAACACCAGTTTGCCACCGACGACTAACAGCACTGCAGCAAGGGTCAGGCGCAGGGCGCGTTCCGGAACGTATGATGTCGCATAGCTGCCGGTGACGATGCCGGGCAGCGAACCGATCAAAAGCGAAAGCAGGATCAGCCCGTTGACCGAGCCGGCGAGCCAATGGCTGATGCCGCCGACCAGGGTCAACGGCACGGCATGCACGATGTCGGAGCCGACGATGCGCGGCACCGGTAGGCGCGGATAGAGAAGAATAAGTGCAGTGACGCCGAGCGCGCCGGCGCCGACCGAGGTCAGCGACACCAGCACGCCCAGTACCATCCCGGTCAGCACCGTCAAGGCCTTGGTCCGCCGCCCGCTCGCTCGTTCGGCGCGGACCGCGAGGCTCGCGATCATCCGGGCGCGAAAAACGAGCGCCACCGCCGTCGCGAGCAAGGCGAGCCCGAGCACAAACTCGATGATGTAGCCGATGTGACCGCCGCTTGCGTGCCACCGCGATAAAGCAACGACGGTTAATATCGCCATTGGCAAGCTGCCCGAGGTCAGCAGCGCGACGATCCGCCAGTCGATCGTTCCGATCAAACCGTGGACCAGCGCGCCGGCGGTCTTGGTCGTTGCGGCGTAGAGCAGGTCGGTGCCCACCGCGGTGACCGGATGAATGCCGAACAGCAATATCAGCACCGGCGTCATCAGCGAGCCACCGCCAACGCCGGTCAATCCGACCAGCCCTCCGACACAAAATCCGGAAAGCACGTAGAGCGGATCGAGCCAGGAAACGACGTTCATCGGCCGGTCGTCATACAGTTTTATTCACCAAACAATGCGCCGCGATTTTGTGCAACAGCTCCCGTGCCCGTCCTTCTTTTCCGCCTTCGCACCCCCTTGAAGCGAGCCAGCCACAGCTTATAGGTTAACCACGTCACAAATGTAAATTGAAATAAAATACGTTATATTTTTGTATAACTCTTCGGTAACTCGTTCAACGCTGCAGAGTCGGACTTATAGTCGAGGCGCCGCGAGGCCGGCTTAGAATACGAGCTTCTCCCCCACCCTCACGATCATCTCGGGTTACCCGCAAGGTGTTGCGGCAACAAAGCCTAATTAGCCGGCGCCGTGTCGACCGCAGGCAGGGCCGGCTCGGGTGCCGGGAGCGTGGGTGGTGGGGGATTCTCGACGGTGACAAGGCCTATCGCTGGCGGGCCCGTCCAGGCCGGGGTTCGCCAGGCCAGCGTGTCGAAGGCGCCGCAGCTTGGACACAGCGAGTGCCACTGCGCACTTTCGCCACGGCAATTCGCGCAGACATAGCATGGATCGGGCAGCGCGCGGACGGCGCGGTCCAGCCATTCCCGCGTGTGACTGGAATCGTCATGCTCTGCCTCCTCGACCTGCGCCATCATCAGGCAGAGCCGGGGGGTCGCGCGCGACAGCATGTCGCCCTCGTCCGCGATCGCCGGCAAAGACGATGAAGGGGCGCCGGAATTTGTCGGCAGGGCGGCAACCGGCGGCGGATCGGCGGCGAGGGCGCGTTCGAGATGACGGCGCGCCTCGCCCCATAGCTCGGCCGCGAGCGCCGCCTCGGCCAATGCAAGGTGACTCTCTCTCGCCGCGCAATTCTGCGCCGCGAGCCGCTGGAAACGGGTAACGCGCGCGAGTGGAGTCTCGGTATTGCTGATTTCGCCGTAGAGTTGCGCCAGATCCGGATGCGGCGCCGTCGTCCAGGCGCGTTCGACCGCTTTCGCGGCACGCCCGGTCTTTCCCTCGGCCAGCAGCAAGCGGGCATGGTGCACCGCCAGCGCCGCGAGGTCGGGCGCCAATGCGAAGGCTTCGCCGGCCAGTCTCAAGGCTCGCTGACGGTCGCCCTGTACGGCGGCGGTATGGCTCAGCTCATGGAGTATCACCCCGCGGTGATGGCGTGCTATCTCCGGGGTCATGAACCGGTGACTTGGCGGCCCGTTCGAGCACGTTGCGCGCGAATTCCCAGCGTTGGTCACGAACTTCGAGATCAAACAGGCTCGATAGCGCCCAGGCCGTGTTTGGGCGCAATTCGACTGCGCGTTCGGCCAAGCGGCGCGCGGTACCACGATCGCCATCTCGCATCGCCTGGTTGAGCAGACCACGCAGTCCCAGAAATTCCGTTTCGGGACGGTCGAGCATCGCCGTAAAGAATTTTTTGGCTGCCAACTCGTCGCCGCCGATCTGCGCTGCCTGCGCCGACAATAAAAGCGTTAAAGGTGGCTCGGCCAGCAACGCTTCCGCCCGTCGCGCATAGCGCCGCGCCTCTTGCGGGTCGCCGGCGGCAACCGCAACCATCCCGCGGGTGAGCGCCTGATAACCGGCGCTACGCCGCTGTTCGCGACGACGCCGCATGAAGGCGCCCGGGCTGTTGAGGATCAATGAGATCAGCCGCAACACCAGCGCTACCGCGAGCGCCGCCAGTGCAGCGACGGCGATCAGCACCCCGACCGAGGTGTCGATCTGCCACCCCCGCCATACGATGTCGACCCGGCCCGGATTATCGGCGAAAAACACTGCACTCGCGGCCAGCGCAGCGATGATGATCAGGGCAAAAATCGCGCGCATCAGGAGGGGGTCTTTGGCATGTCTGGAGCCGGACCAGGTGCCGGCGATGTAGACGCCGGCGAAACCGCAGGCGGGGCCCCGACGCGAGAAGTCAACAACGCTTGCAGTTTGCTGAGGGCAGTTTCGGCGGCGAGCCGTTGGCGCGCCATGCGCAGCCAGGGCTGCGCCACCTCGGCATTGGTGCCGGTCAGCGTCCCGACCGCGGCGACCGCGGCGCCCAGATCTCCTTGCGCGAGATCGGTATGCGCAGTTTCGATCGTGGCCTGGGACCCGGTTTTGGTGCTGGGCTCGATGTGGCGGATCGTAACCAGTCCTTCTAGCTGCGTGAGCGCTGGCGCCCACCATTTCGGCTTTGCCGCTGGCGGTCTGATCGTGGTGATCTGGTCGGCCAGATCGGCGAGCTGCTGACGCAGCACGGCACGGCTCGCGACCCCGTTACGCGCAGGCTCCGCTAACGGGGCTGCAGCCGCGGTAAGTTGTTGGATCGTGCGTTGCCAGATCCTCGAACGCAGCATATTCCGCCGGAAAGGGTTGCGCCGCTTCGATCGCTTCGCGCATCTGCAGCAGGGCCAGCAGCAGCGCCGAGCCGCTGCGGTCGGCGCCGTTCTGGGTGTGGACCTGATGTTCGAGCACATCGAGCCGTTTGGCCAACTCGCTCTCGGCGATGCCGCGCTGGGCCATATCCTGTCGGATTTTTTGGATAGCGGCAGCTTCCGACATATCCCGTTGCGCCGATTGCGCCGAGATCGCGGCGAGACGCTGCGATTGCCGTGCCAAATCCGCTTTAATCGACGCGGTATCAGAATTCTGCGGGATTGCGGCGACGGCCTTCTCAAGCGCGTCGAGGCGCTGCGCCTGTTGATCTAGGGCTGTTTTGCTCACCGCCGTGCCCGCCTCGCGCCGGATTGCAGCGACATTGTCTTCGAGGGCGGCGAGGCGTTGCGCCAACGCAGCTTGCGCCGATTTGATCGCATCGGCGTCAATGGCCGGCGCGACCGGCCGCTGCTCGAGTGCCGTAACGCGTGCGGCGAGCGCGTCATATCGTTGCGTCTCGGATTGCCCAGCCCAGGGCAGCAGAGGCATCACTGCTGTCGCCCAAAACGGCGCTGCCAGAACAATGGCGATAAGCAAAACGAGCATCGCGCCGAGGAAGACCGCGACCCGCGATCCTCCGCGGCGCGCAACAACTGGCGGCACCCTCGTCTCGGACGAAGACCATGGCCCCGGCTCTACCAAGGGCGGTTCGGCCGGTGCGATATGCTCATCTGCGGGTTCCTCGTTGCGTTCTTCCGACATGATGCTCCCTGAGCCCTTAGCCGCCGCGCCGTTGCTCGGCGATCAGCCGATCCAAAAGATCGAGCAGTGCCGGCTGATTAGGTTGTTCAGCGACGCGGCGCTCGCGCCAGACGGTTCCGCCGAGAGCAGCGTCGGTGGCCGTACTGATCGAGAGCGCGGTCACCGTTTCGCAAGCTCGCGCGATGCCGGCGGCTTCGACAAGGCGAGTAAAGATAGCTGCGGTGCGCGGTGAAAAAAACAATGCGAAATCGACCTCACCGGCATCGAGCGCTCGAATTGCGGCGTCACTCAGCGTGATGACTGGTCGGGCCTCGTAAAGGACGATGCGCTCGATGGCGAAGCCGCGTTCGCGCAGATCGCCAACCAGATCGCCCGCCACCTCGCTGCCGCTGACATGCACGAGCCGACCCGTTCGCGGCTCCAACCGAAGGGCGACCAGGCGAACCAGATCCGCGGCGTTGCCGCCGGCGCTTTCGACCGTGGTAAAGCCCAAAGCGCGCGCGCGGGCGGCGGTCGCGTCGCCGACCGCGAACAGCGGCACGCCGCGCTCGCTACACGATCGAGCCAACGCGCTCACGCCGTTTGCACTTGTGCACAGCACGGCCTGCACATCGGTGAGATCCGGCGTGACCTCGCGAAAATGGATCTGCAGCATCGGCTCAACCAGCGCAGCGATATCGCGCTGCGCCAACGCGTGGACCAGCCCGCCTGCCTCTTCACGAGGCCGCGTGACCAGCGCCCGCCATCTCTGCCGCGAGCCGATCGAAGCCATCGGTCTTAATCGCCCAAACCCGCTACTGCCGCAAGCATCACGGCTGTGCGGCAAATCGCGCTTGCTGACGTCGGCGGCGGCCAAACCTCCGGTACCGAGGGTGAAAATCTGGTGCCGGCTTTGCTTTCGCCGGCTTATGATATGGCAGGTCCAGTCCACAGCAGGCGGGTCGGTCTGATGAGCGACATCCAGCATTACATCGGCGGCAAGCGGGTCGAGGGAAAGAACGGGCGCTGGGGTGACGTGTACAACCCAGCGACTGGCGAAAAGATGCGGCGCGTCGCCTTTGCGGAACCCGGCGAGGTCGATGCAGCAGTGCGTGCCGCCGCTGCCGCGTTTCCTGGCTGGGCCGCGACCCCTCCCCTGACCCGCGCCCGTGTCATGTTCAAATTCCTTGAACTACTGGCCCGTGAGCACGACGCGCTGGCGCGCCTGATTTCCGAAGAGCACGGCAAGGTGTTTTCCGATGCCCAGGGGGAGATCACCCGCGGCGTTGAGGTTGTCGAGTTCGCCTGCGGCATCCCGCATCTGTTAAAGGGGGAATTCACCGAACAGGTCGGCCGCGGCATCGACAGCTGGTCGGTGCGCCAGCCCTTGGGCGTATGCGCCGGCATAACACCGTTCAATTTCCCGGCGATGGTGCCGATGTGGATGTTTCCGGTGGCGCTCGCTTGCGGCAACACTTTTGTGCTAAAGCCATCGGAGCGCGATCCGTCGGCCGGGCTGCGCATCGCCGAATTGTTGACCGAGGCAGGACTGCCGGCTGGCGTCTTCAACGTTGTCCATGGCGACAAGATCGCGGTCGACGCGATCCTGCACCATCCGGGGATCGCCGCGGTCAGCTTTGTCGGTTCAACGGCGATCGCCGAATACATCTACACGACCGCGGCGGCCACGGGAAAACGGGTGCAAGCCCTGGGCGGCGCCAAAAACCACATGGTGGTGATGCCCGACGCCGATCTCGACCAGGCCACCGACGCGCTGATGGGCGCGGCCTATGGTGCCGCCGGCGAGCGCTGCATGTCGGTATCGGTCGCAGTCGCGGTCGGCGGGATCGGCGACAAATTGCTCGATAAATTGGTACCGCGGGTGCGCTCGCTGAAGATCGGCCCCGGCAGCGATCCCGAGGCAGAGATGGGCCCGCTCGTCACCCGCCAGCATCTGGACCGGGTGCGCTCCTATGTCGATCTCGGCCTAGAGGAGGGGGCGAAGCTGGTCGTCGACGGCCGCGGCCTGAAGCTTCAGGGCTACGAGAACGGCTTCTTTCTTGGCGGGTGCCTGTTCGACGACGTCAAGCCCGACATGCGCATCTACAAGGAGGAGATCTTCGGGCCGGTACTGTCGGTCGTGCGCTCGCCGGATTTTGATAATGCGACCAAAATCGTCAACGATCATGAATACGGCAACGGCGTTGCGATCTTCACCCGCGACGGCGACGCGGCGCGGGAGTTTGCCAACCGCGTCCAGATCGGCATGGTCGGCATCAACATGCCGATCCCGGTGCCGATGGCATTCCACAGCTTTGGCGGCTGGAAGCGTTCCTTGTTTGGCGATATGGCGGTCTATGGTCCCGAAGGTGTGCGCTTTTACACGCATTTGAAGACGATGACCGCACGTTGGCCGACCGGGGTGCGCGCCGGCGCCGAATACGTCATGCCGACCATGCGGTAGCGCCGGGCTGCCGCGATGCCGGTATCGCTGCCGATGCCCGCGCTGCCGCAAAGCTTCGACGGCCCACTCGGGCGAAAGATCATCGCATTGCACGTCTGGGCCGTCGGCGAAGGACTCCGCGGCACCGAAGCCGGTCCGTTGTTCGACGGCTTCTGTCAACGCCTCATCCTTGCTGGCGTGCCGCTGTGGCGGGGCTTCGCGGCGATGCGAACACTGCACCCGCAATGGGGCGGCTACAGCTACATGTGGCGGCGCGATCTCAACGCCATAGAACCTGCGCAATTCGAACGCGGCGAGGCAAGGCAGGAGTGGTCGAGCAGTCCCTTTGTCTATTTGATAAACCAAGCGAAAACCAGAACCCACGATAGCGAACCATGGCTGCATTTGCGCCGGCGTCTGAGCGGACCCGAGACGCAGCTGGATTTTGCGGTCCTCGAACAGCTCGCTGCCGCTGGGGGCACTGACTATTTCGCCGAGATCGTCCGCTTTGGCGCCGAGGACGACCTTTCTCACGGGACCGGGATCGCCTACTCCTTTGCGACGGACCGGCCGTACGGCTTCAGCGACGATGACCTCGGGCTGCTGAAGGCGGTGCTCCCCGTCGTCTCGCTGGCGATGATGGCGCATGCCGGCCACACAATCGCCTCCAGCCTGCTTGAAGCCTATCTCGGCGCCGACGCCGGGCGGCGCGTCCACGCCGGAGCGATCGAGCGCGGCTCGGTCGAGAGTATCCGCGCCGTGCTGTGGTATGCCGATATCCGCAGCTTCACCGCGATAGCGGACACGACACCCGGAGCCGAGGTTATCGAATTGCTCGACGAGATCTTTGAGACGCTGACCGCCTCATTGCGCTCGCGCGGCGGCCAGGTATTGAAATTTCTTGGCGACGGTATGCTCGCGATCTTTCCGTTCGATGACGTGACGCGCGAAGAAACTTGCCGCCGAGCGCTCGATGGCGCGGCCGACGCGATGCGCGCTGTCGACCGGCTGAGCGCCGCACGCCGCAGGGCGGGTAAGCCAGCCGCCGCAGTCGACTTGGCACTCCACCTCGGCGAGGTGCTCTACGGCAATGTCGGCGCCATCGATCGGCTCGACTTCACGGTGATCGGACCGGCGGTCAATGAAGTCGCCCGCATCGAAACCCTGTGCGAGCCGCTCGGCCGCAAGGTTCTGATCTCCGCCGCGCTCGCCGCCGCAGTCGCTGACAGCCCTCGCCTCGAACCACTCGGCACGCATGCCTTACGCGGCGTGCGCGACCCGCGCGAGATCTACGCCCTCGACCTAGGTTAGCCGTAGCTGGACCCCGCCGAATACGTCATGCCCGACGACGCCGTAGAGGGAGAAGTTAGCACGATACACGTTTGCGGCTCTCCATGAAGGCGCGTAGCACGTTGTTGATCCGGGTCTGGTAGCCGCGACCGGCTTGTCGGAACCAATCGAGCACGTCTTCGTCGATCCGGATGTGAATGTCGCGTTTCCGGGGCGGCATGCCCTCGACGGCCTGCGTCCAGTCGACGGGCGCATGCACGTCATCGGGATCGGTGGTAATGCTGGATTCGAGCTCCTCCTCCGACATGGCTTTGACAGCAGCCCAGTCCGTCCGGCTCTCACCCCGCGCCAGCATCGCGCGGATTTCCTCAGCCGTATAGCGCACGATATCGCCTTTTTTCTTCATTCCGAGCTTTCCTCATCGTGATGATGCGAATGGCCTTACCCCGTCGCGTCCACACCACTGCGATCATCTCGCCGTCAAGTTCGCCGATGCTGACCCAGCGTTGCTTGCCGCTTCGCGGCGAGGGAGCCGTGCAGATCGGGCGGCCATCAAACAACCGGCAACCATCGAGAAAATCGAGCCGGCGGGCATCCAAGACCGCGAGACGCTTGGCCTCCGACCATTCAAACTCCATGGAGATATGTACACTAATGTGGTTTTATTATGGGAATGGCCAGCTGCTCCCCTCGGCAACCACGCCGGCCCGATCGGCGAAACTATGGTAAGCCGGGGCTGCGGCGCATAAACTCGTCTGTGCGAGCACAATCGGCGAAAGGAGGGGCGGCCATGGCCCTGGAGGTAAGGCGGATCGTTACCGGGCATGATGCCAACGGCAAGGCGATCGTCGCCACCGACGAGCGGCTCGTTGCGGTTCCGCGGCTCAACCGCCCGCACATTTCGGGCTGCGAGATCTGGTCCACCGACAAGATGCCGGTCGACAATTCGGCTGCGGCCGATGCCGCGCAGCGCGCCGGTTTTATCAAACGGTACAACTATGTCGGCACCGGCCAGGGCACGGTAATCCGCGTAACCGAATTCGCGCCCGGCGCGCCTAAATTTATGCACCGCACCGAGACCGTCGATTATGCGATCCTGCTCTCCGGTGAATGCGACCTCGAATTCGACAGCGGCGAGGTCGTCCATATGACGCCAGGCGATATTGTCGTGCAGCGCGGCACAATGCATGCCTGGGTCAACAACGGCACGGTGCCGGCAGTCTTTGCCTTTATTCTGATCGACGCCGAACCGGCTGAGGTCGGCGGCGAGGCGCTGCGCACGCATTACCCGGCGCCATAATGTCGCGCACGATTACGATTGCCGGCGCCCATCTCGAACTCGTCGAGCGCGGCGCGGGCCGCCCGCTGCTGTTTCTGCATGCCGGCGAGGGGCTGGCGCCCGAGCGTCCATGGCTCGACCTGTTGGCGGCCCGCTATCGGGTGATCGCTCCCTGGCACCCCGGCTGGGGCAATTCTGCGCTGATCGACGGCATGGGCGTGGTCGATGACCTCGCCTATCTCTACCTCGACCTCGCCGCCGAACTCGGGCTTCAGGAGGCGGTGCTGGTCGGGGCCGATTTTGGCGGGTGGGTGGCGGCTGAAATCATGGTCCGTTCGACGGCGCGGTTCCGACAGCTCGTATTGATTGACCCGCTCGGCGTCAAATTCGTCGGCCGCGAGGAGCGCGACATCGCCGATATCCATGCAATGACGCGGACGGAATATCTGGAGCGCGCCTGGGCCGATCCGGCTAGAGGCGGGGTCGACTTTACCAGGCTGCCGGATAGCGAGCTCGCGATGATTGTGCGCGCCCGCGAGGCTTTCGCGCTTTATGGCTGGAAGCCTTATATGCACAATCCGCGGCTGAGGCGCTGGCTGCACCGCATCGATCGCCCAACCTTGCTGCTATGGGGTGAGGCGGACCAGATCGTCACGCCGGCCTACGGCGAGAACTGGCGTCGAGCGATCCCCAATGCCCGGCTCGAACTGATCGCCGACGCCGGCCACTTCCCGCATTGGGAACAGCCTCAAGCCTTTGTCGAGAGGTTGGCCGCCTTTGTCGACGGCAACGGGTGAGTGCGCATCGGTTAAGCACCGCGAGATCGGCGTCCTGAGGGATTGTCTCGCGGCTGATTGTCGCCGCTAAGGCTAACACTTAAGTCCGGTATGAGCTTTGCCGCAGGCCGCGGCGCAAGGGCGTGGGATGGCGGGGTCCACGGTGCGCCAGCAAGTCGCGAGAGGAGGAATGCATGCAGCTGCAACTGCAGACTTGGCCCGAGGTCGCGGCCTATCTCGGGACGAGCCGCGGGATCATCTTGCCGATCGGCTCGACCGAGCAGCATGGTCCGATTGGCTTGATCGGAACCGATGCGATCTGCGCCGAAATCATTGCCCGCGGCGTCGGCGAGAAGACCGGGGCGCTGGTCGGCCCGACGATCGGGATCGGCATGGCGCAGCACCATATGGCATTTCCCGGCTCGATCACGCTGCGGCCGAGCACACTGGTTGCTCTGTTGCGCGACATCGTCGAGTCTTTGGCGGTGCACGGCTTTGAACGCTTTTATTTTATCAATGGGCATGGCGGAAATATCGCGACTATCACCGCCGCTTTTTCCGAGATCTACGCGGCGCGCAGCATGGCGCCTGCGAGTAGTCTCGCGCCGATCAGGTGCCGGCTGCGAAACTGGTGGCAAGCCGAGGGCGTGGGACAGCTCGCTAGGGAGCTTTATGGCGAAGCCGAGGGCAGCCATGCCACGCCAAGCGAGGTTGCCGTTACCCAATTCGCCCATCCCGATGCGATCAAACAGGCAGTGCTCGATCCGCCGATCGCGCCACGGGGCGAGTTTACCGACGCCGCCGACTACCGCCGCAATTTCCCGGATGGCCGGATCGGCGCCAACTCGGCCTTGGCGAGCCCCGAAGCCGGCAAACGCTTATACGACGCGGCAGTCGCTGGCCTCGCCAAGGATTACGAGAGGTGGCTCGCGTCCTGAAAACGATCGCGGTCTGCTGCGACATTTGGGCTATGGATGGACCGGAGAGGAGAACGGCTAACCGTCCGGCTTGGTGATAGAATGCCGAATGCGTTATCGATATGAAATCCCGCTGCGGAAAGCGGCATTGATCGTTTGCGCCGCAGTGCTGGTGGGCCTCGTCCATGCCGAAGGCTGGATCTGGCCGCTGAAAGCGGCAGCCGTCATTCTCCCGGTGTCTTTTCTGGTCGGCTAACGGCGACTTGTCGGCGCAGTGCGGGTCGCCCGTCATCGATCGCCTTTCGGGTTTTCGGTCCCACGATACCGGTCCAACCCGGACCGCGCCTCATTATAGATGGCTGTTATTATAAATAGGCTGTCGCGTTACCGGATACCGCGGCGCCAGCGCTCGACGGTGCGCGCGATCGGTGAACCGTCGCTGTCCATCGACCAGGCGCTCGCAAATGAGGCTGTGGCACTCTTTGGGCGCTGTCCCTCCGGCGGTAAATTGAAGCGGATGCGCATCGGCATCGACATGCCTTCGCCAACCGCGATGGCCTCGCCATTGCGCAATGCCGGCAAGAAATTCATCAACCCGTGTGACGCTTCGGGGACCGCGCCGCGCACGATCTCTTGGTCCTCCTGTCCGGTCATACGGAAGGCAAATATCGTATTGCACTCCGACAACAGCCCAGGTGCCAGATCCGACGGCCGCTGGGTGACAACGCACAGCGACACGCCGTATTTGCGGCCTTCTTTGGCGATCCGGAACAGGGCTCGCTTGGCCGCTTCGCAGCCCAGTTGCGTGTCGCGTGGCGCGTAGCGATGGGCCTCCTCGCAAATGATTGTGATCGGGACCGGGGTTTCGGCCCATAAAGCAAAATCAAAGGTCAGACGGCATAAAACCGAGACCGTTACGTTTACGATTTCCGACGGAATTCCGGAAAGGTCGAGTATTGTGACCGGCTTTCCGCTCACTGGTACCCGAAACAACTCGGCAAGAATATCGGTCAGCTCGTCGCGCACGCTCAATCGGCCGCCAAAGACAAACCCGTAGCGAGCATCGTTCTGCAGCGCGAGAATTCTTCCCTTGACGCTTTGATAGGCGCCGACGCTTTCAGGGCGATCGAGGCTGCCCATCGCGATATCGAGGAATCGCAGCACGTCTGAGATCCGATAAGGCGCCGGCGTATCCACGGTTCCGGAATGATCGAGGCCCGCTTTGGCAAAATACGATTGCTTGGCCGCCAATACCGCTTCGCCGAGTACCTTGACTTGCTCGGAACCTTTCCAATTCGATGCCGGTCCGACCACGATTTCGGCAAACTCTTCGAAGTTGAACAGCCAGTAAGGCAAATGTAACCCGTTGCCAGGAGACAGCACCACCGCGCGATCGCCAAAGACTCTCGCATATTCATTATGCGGGTCGAGCATGATCACGTGAGCATTTGGGGCTTGCTCGATGACGCCGCGCAAGATCGTGGCAACACCGCAGGATTTTCCGGATCCCGTGGTGCCGACAATGCTGAAGTGCTTGCCGAATAGCTCGTCGATCAACACATCGGCCGGGACGGCGCTGTCCTGGTAGATTTTTCCGACGCGAACAGTTGCGGCTTTGGGGCGTGCATAGACTTGTGCAAGGTCGGAGGCGGAGGCGAGATAGACCGGCTCATCGAGCGCCGGATAAGCCGACACGCCGCGCTCGAAAGAACCCGGGTCGCCATTGTCGTTTCGTATTTCGCCGACGAACTCAATCTCGACCAGCTTCAAATCCTTGTCAGACGGGGCCAAGCTGGGCAACGGCACCCTGAGGCCGGTGACCATGCCATACACCGTCGAGACGCGCGTGTGCATTCGGACCAATGCACCCATTTGCAGCAGAAAGGCGCCGGCCGAATTTGCACCCGTCTCACGCCGTTCGAGCAGCGCGACCGCTTGAGAAGCCGATACCGCGATGATGCGTCCTAAATGATGTAGATCGCCGCACCGGGGATTATCGCTGCCATCCATGGCGTGGTCTCCTGTTGCGAGGCCGTTGACAGCTGCCAAACTGCTCAGCAACCCTCCGGTTTTTCAGCAAGCGGCGGTTGGCGCCGCGCAATGAACGCGATCACGCGGCAGGCGCAGGAACGCGGTTGCCCCCGCGCCGGGTTCGCTGTTGAGCACAAGTTCACCGCCGTGCAGTCGGATCAGCCCGCGTGCGATTGGCAGACCGAGACCCGTGCCGTCGTTCTCCCGAGTCAAGTAATCTTCCACTTGCTCAAAGGGTTCGAGCACCTTTTCGATTTGGTCAGGGGGTATTCCGATCCCTGTATCCGCGATCGAAATCACCAGATCGCCGCCATCCGTCACCGTCAAGCTGATCGCTATTTTGCCCTGTTGATCTGTAAATTTTATACTATTGGACAGCAGGTTTAATAATATCTGTTTAAATTTGAGGGAATCGACATAGATTTGTAACGATGGTCCCGCAAAGGCATATTCAACTTCGATAAGTTTTTTCTGATAGGAAGGACGTAACGTATTTATTACCGCGTCGATGATTTGATCTAGACCGACAAGCTCTGCCTGCAACTCGACCTTTCCCGCTTCGATCCGCGCTATGTCGAGAATATCGGCAATTATCGCTAACAGGTGGGTCCCCGCCTCATGAATATACTTCCCGTATTCGGGGTAACATCCCTGGTTTTTGATGTTGTCCAGCTTAATAATTTCCGAGAATCCGATAATGGCATTGAGGGGTGTGCGCAGCTCATGGGCCATGTTCGCTAGGAATTTGCTTTTTGCGCTATCGGCCGTCTGTGCTTTTAACATCGCTTCATTGGCGATGCTCGCGGCCTTCTCGGCCTGTTGCTTTGCTTCGAGCAGTGCCAGCCCGTAGTAGCGATGTTCGAGTAGGATGCCGAGCCGCGAACAATAGTTTTCAAGCAGACTGTCCGAATTACCCCTGGTGAGCCCTGCCATCCACGCCGTACTCCACCGTACTTGGGGCAGTTTCGATCGAACTTGCTAAAGACATGCTAATCACGTTGGCATATGGGGACGGGGCGTCATCGCTGCGCCGTGCCGAAGCGAGGACATGTCGCGCTGCTCCAGTTAAATTGCGGCGACTGCGGGGACTGAAGGGGATCCCAAACGAAGTGCTCAACCGGATGTCAGCACCGCCCCGCCTTTCATCTCAAGCCGGGGCGGCATCGCGTGTCCGGCGCCGAGGACCAGCCAGAGTTTTATTGTTGGCGGTTAATGCTTCGTGTTGCCGTGCCGAGCGGTCAAATATCAGGGATCAGCAGTAGTGGGCATAACGGGCCGAGGAAAACCCCGATCAGGCCAACGCGATCAGCCCGCCGACCCTGAGCCAGCAGCAGCTATGCGGCAGTGGCAACCTTTTTCCCGACGACCCGATCGTAACCTTCCCACATCAGCCTGCAGATGGTGCTGGGAGTAAAGCGGTAATGGCCACGCTCGCCGATGATCTCCCCAACCGGCGTCACCTCGGCGGCGGAGCCGGTCAAAAACACCTCGTCCGCCTTGACCAATTCGTCGGGCATGATTGCTCGCTCGACCACCCTGATCCCACGTTTTTTTGCGAGATCGATCACTGTCTGGCGTGTCAGGCCATTCAGAAAGCAGTCGGGGGTTGGTGTGTGCAGTTCCCCATTGAAGACAAGGAAAATGTTGGCGCCGGTGCCCTCGGCGAGCTGACCACGCCAATCGAGCATCAGCGCGTCGTCGCAGCCTGCGGCCTCGGCGTCGTGCTTCGACATCGTGCAGATCATGTACAGTCCCGCCGCCTTGGCCTGGGTCGGCGCGGTATGCGGCGCGGGCCGCGCCCATGGCGCCCATTTCATGCGGATCCCCTTGGCCCGCGCCTCGGGCGAGAAATAAGCGGGCCAATCCCAGGCTGCGATCGCAAGGTGGATCTTTGTCGCTTGCGCCGAGACGCCCATCTGCTCGGCGCCGCGCCAGGCGATCGGCCGGACATAGCCATCAATGATGTTGTTCGAGGTAATGACTTGCTGCGTCGCCAGCGCCAAATCGTCCATGCTCGCTGGAATCTCGAAACCCAGGATCTTGGCGGAGTTGCGCAAGCGCTCATTGTGGTCGTCAAGGCGGAAGACAGTACCGTTATAGACACGCTCGCCTTCGAAGACGCAGCTTGCATAATGCAGCCCATGGCTAAGCACGTGCAGCTGGGCCTCGCGCCAGGGGATAAGGCGGCCGTCATACCAGATGAAGCCGTCGCGTTCGTCGAAGGGGATAAGGGACATGCGCGTTTCCTCGCACCGAGATCAAGGCCGGCCCGGTCCGAGAGGCCGGTGGAAGGCCTAGAGCGTATACTCAGTGGACGCTCTAATTATAAGCAAGGTTGCGAGATAAGTCAAAATGCCTGACATAAAACGACGCGTCGAGCCGTTTTTAGCCGGCGAGGATGAGGTCAGGGAGGGAATCGAACTGCTGTTTTTCGCTTATCGCGACTTTATCGCTGAGCCCGATGCGATTTTGGCGCAGTATGGTTTCGGCCGAGCGCATCACCGGGTGGTCCATTTTGTTGGGCGCCACCCGCAAATCACGGTCAGTGAATTGCTCGGAATTCTGCAGATCACAAAACAGAGCCTAAGCCGGGTCCTGAGCGAACTGGTGCAGCAGGGATTCATCGTTCAGCACCCGGGTCCTCAGGATCGCCGCCAGCGTCTGCTCGAGCTGACGGCCGCGGGTCGCGCTCTTGAGCGAGAGGTCTCGGCGCCGCAGCGTGCACGGGTCGCCGAGGCTTATCGCCTTGCGGGTGTTGCGGCCGTAGAAGGCTTTCGCAGGGTGCTACTGTCGATCATCGCCGATCCCGACGACCGCCGTCGCTTCGAGCTTGGCCTGGGCGGCAAGCGCTAGGGGCGGACAGCCGGATCACGGTCCTATAATGAATAGGTGATGAGCGACCTCGAACCTCACCTTTTGGTCGTAGACGACGATACGCGCCTTCGCGAATTACTGCGCCGCTATCTCTCCGAAAATGGGTTCCGCATCACCATGGCCGCAGATGTTGCCGAGGCGCGCAGGCAGCTGGCAAGTTTTGCGTTCGACCTTATCGTGCTCGACGTGATGTTGCCGGGCGAAAGCGGGCTCGATCTGACACGCGACCTGCAGCGTGAACACCGGATGCCCGTGCTGCTGCTGACGGCGATGGCCGAACCGGAGGACCGCGTCAATGGTCTCGAACAGGGAGCCGATGATTACCTGTCAAAGCCGTTTGAGCCGCGCGAACTGGTGCTGCGGATACGTAATCTGTTGCAGAGGCGGCCAACGATCGAAGCGCCGAAGCGTGAAATCAGCTTCGGCGGCTGCCGCTTTGATCTTGCTCGCAGCGAGCTGTTCCGCGGGAGTGAACCAATCCACCTGACCGCCGCGGAAACCGCGCTTTTAACGGGACTGGCGGAACGCGCGGGCGAGGCCGTCTCGCGCGAGGAGCTGTCGCTGTCAGCGCAATTCAGCGGCAACGTGCGCAATGTGGACGTTCAAATGACGCGATTACGCCGTAAGATCGAGCGCGATCCGCGCTTCCCGCGCTATCTGCAAACCGTTCGCGGCACCGGTTATGTCCTCAAGCCTGACTGACGAACTGCCCGCACCGGCGAGGATAGAGCCGCCGGACGAGGCCGACACCGAAGCTTGGCGTCAACGCGATATCCGCCCACGCGGGCGGATCAAGCAGATGCTGCCGCAGACGATGTTCGGCCGCTCGCTGCTGATCGTCGTGATGCCTCTGCTTCTGCTTCAGGCGATCGCCACATGGATATTTTACGACCGTCATTGGGCGGCCATATCGTGGCGGCTTTCGAGCGGGGTTGTCGGCGATGTCGGGCTGATGATCGAAGCGCTCGATCATGCCGGTTCGGAGGCCGCCGCCGCCCGGGTCCTAGCGCGGGCTGGGGCGCTGACCGGTCTCAATTTCACGCTCGTACACGGTGCGCACCTACCCGCTCCCGCGCCACCCACCGACACACTTGTCGCAAACCAGTTGACCCAGGCGATGCAAGGTCGAGTGGATCTGCCGTGGCGTATCACCGGATTTGACGATCCCGATGGGCTGCGAATAGAGGTCCAGCTGCACCGCGGCGTTCTCGCTGCCGAGGTGCCGTGGAGCATGCTGTACAGTTATACGAACTACATTTTTGTCATGTGGATGGTCGGCTCGTCGGTGATTTTGTTGGCCATCGCGATCGTGTTTTTGCGCAATCAGGTCAAATCATTGCGACGGCTTGCGGCGGCCGCCGACAGTTTTGGCAAGGGCCGCTACGTTCCGTTTTTCAAGATCGAAGGTGCCATCGAAATCCGGCAGGCGGCGGTCGCTTTCATGACGATGCGCGACCGCATCCAGCGCCAGATCCGACAGCGCACTCAAATGCTGGCGGGCGTGTCACATGATCTGCGCACGCCGCTAACCCGCATGAAGCTCGCCCTGGAAATCCTGGGCGACGACCCGGTGGTCGAGGAATTGAAATCCGATGTCGCCGAGATGGAACATATGGTTCTCGATTATCTCGACTTTGCCCGCGGCGAAGGCAGCGAGGCACCGGTTGAGACCGATGTGTCGTTATTGCTGGAGGATATCGCCGCCGCGATGCGACGGGAGGGAGCACAACTTTCTCTCGCCGTGCCGGCAGAATATCTACTGCCGGTTCGGCCCAACGCGCTCAGGCGGTGTTTGGTGAATCTTGTTAACAACGCCCGACGCTACGGCAGCCATGTCTGGTTAACGGCGGTAGAAGATGACGACGGCCTCGACATCCTCGTCGATGATGACGGTCCCGGGATTGCGCCAGCCGACCGCGACCGTGTGTTTCGTGCATTCGTGCGGCTTGATCCGTCGCGTAACCCGTCGACCGGCGGGGTCGGGCTCGGACTGACAATCGCGCGCGACGTGGCGCGCGGTCACGGGGGAGATGTTCGGTTGGAGACGTCCCCTTACAGGGGTTTGCGCGTCCGCCTTCACCTGCCGCGGTAAATCTTCAGACTAGGAAAACACGCAGTCGCGAAATTAAAGGCCGCCCGCGGCGCGGTACGGCCTTCAACACCGATACGCAAATATTGATTAGCGGACGGCGTGCTGCTTTGCCATGTCGCGCAGTTCGTCGAGGCTTTCGCTGGCGCGCCTGCGCAACACGTCTGTGGCCTCTGTTCCGGCCTTGGCGGCTAACTCGGTAATCTCGCGACCGTGGGTGACGGTCTTTTCCAGCATCTGCTTGGCGTATTCGGTATTTTTGGCGATCCGATCTTCGGCTGAAGCAGGCTGAGCCAGCTCGCGAAACAGCGCTGAAACGTCTTCGAGCGCTTGGCGGGCGATTTCGATCTGGCGCCGTGCCACCGCCTGCGCGCCTTCGACCGCGAGCTGATTGGCCTGGCTCAATGCCTCGATGTTTCGGCGCTGACAAGCCATCAGCGCCTCGACATCGAATGGGCGAAAGCGAAAATCGGTCATGATCTTGGTGACATCGAAGTCAAAAAAACTCGGGCGGGCTTCAGCCATGGTGGGGTTCCGTTTGGGAAGTTAGGTTATTGTGCGGCGCACAACGCCCAAAATAGCGGCAGAGCATGTTCACGTCAAGAGCAGTTTTGCGGTGCAGCAAAATTAGGCGGTGCCGAGGGCACCATTTCCCGCCGGCAAGGCTCTAGGCGTCAACCATCGTTCGACCCGGCGGAGCCGCGCATCGAGGGCGGCCATGGTCTGCCCGAGATCGGGTAAATCATCACGCAGCCATACCCGCATCGCGACCAAATATGCAGCAATAGTTAACCGGACTGCAAGACCGCCGCGCGCTCCATAAGTCGCGATGTTTGCTGTCTCGTGCATCCATCGCATCGATCGCAGCAGTGATGAACCCATGATCAGCACTGCCGCCGGGTCCCAAGGCAGATCACGGCGCAATACCTCAATGGCGGCCTTGTAAGGTCGAAGCGCGTCAAATCGCCGCATCAGCAGGTCGAATAGACGATCGCGCGGTCGCTCGCCTTCTTCGGGAGGAGGCGGCTCGGCGAGAACCGCTTCGTCGATGCGGCGCAAAAATGCGCAAAGGATTGCCTGCTTCGAATGGAAATTGCGATAGACGCGCAAGATCGGCAGACCCGCGGCCGCCGCAATCGATGCAAGCGACAGTTGCCTCCACCCCTCAATCGGGATGCGCGCCAAGGCAGCATCGATGATCCGATCAGCCTCGTTCACCGAGCTTGCGGCTTCGCCATCATTCGACGCGGCGGCACCGCCTCGGCGGCTTCTGGCCACGGCTCAGCTCGCCAGCTCGCGCGAGCGCGCCGCAGCCGCGGCGACGGCTTGTTTGATCAGCGTCACAAGCGCGTCATTCGCCATCAACACGTCAAGCGCGGCGCGGGTTGTACCACCCGGGCTCGTTACGTCCTCGCGCAGCTGCGCCGGGCTCTCGGGCGAGAGGCGAGCGAGTTCGCCCGCGCCGGCAACCGTGCTGCGCGCCAACTGCAAGGCGAGGTCAGGCGGCAGGCCCGACGCCACAGCCGCCTGCGCCAGCGCCTCAATCAGCAGGAACACATAGGCTGGGCCGCTGCCCGAAACCGCCGTGACGGCATCGAGCAGCGCCTCGTCCTCGACCCAGGCGCTCTCACCGACCGCCGCGAGCAATTGCTCGCAAAAGTGACGCTGCTCGGCGGTCACCCGCTCGTTGGCGCAGGCCACGGTGATGCCGCGGCCGATCGCCGCCGGCGTGTTGGGCATCGTCCGCACCAAAGACGCCGCGCCCAAGCGCCGGGTGATACCGGCGATGGTTTTCCCGGCGACGATCGAAACGAACAGGGTCTGTGGAGTGGCCCAGCGGCGATAAGCCGGCAGAACGTCATCGATAATCTGCGGTTTGACCGCGAAGACGATCGCAGCCGGGGTTAAAACCTGCGTCAGTTCTTGCGGCGAGCTATACCATGATGTACCGGCGGCGTCCGCCAAGTCCGCCGGGCGACCTTGCGGTTCGACGACAACAAAGCGGGAGGCGGCCTGTTTGGCGATCCATCCGCGCAACAGCGCCGACCCCATTTTGCCGCAGCCGACCAGGATCAGCGTCGATGCCGCTGCGCGGTCTTCTCCCGCCATTGTGCGACGCCGTTGCTTAGGCTTCCCCGACCGGGTCGATCATCGCGGCCGCGATCGCTTCGAGCGGACGCTTGCCGCCCCACAGCACGAGCTGAAAGGCCGGGTAAAACCGCTCGCATTCCGACAGCGCGATATCGACGAGGTCTTCGACCTGCTCGGCGCTACCCGCACCCATGCCCCGCAACAGCGCCGCATGGCGAAATGCCGGGGAATTGTCTTCGGTCGACAGGTCGAAATGGCCAAGCCACAGCTTTTCGTTGGCGAGCGCCAACAGCTCATAAACGGCGCTACGCCGACCTTTTGGCACCTTCATATCGAAGGTGCACGAGAAATGCATCGCGAAGAGTTCCTCCTGCCACACAAAATACAGCCGGTAGTCACACCAGCGACCCGAAATCTCGACGACCAGTTCCTCTTCGCTGGCTCGGTCATGAGCCCAATCGTTGGCATTGACGATCTCTTCGACGAGATCGATCGGATTGCCAAAAACAGCTGTTGGTTCCGAGGTGGCAACCGAGGTCATCAAAACGCTCCTTCGCGGGGCGATAAAGATACTTCAGAGCGAAGTACCGGAGATCGGCGGTTCAAACAATGCGGGATCGGCCGCCGCAGCATTGGGTGGGGCTGCGGCGTCGCGCAAGGCGGCAACGAGAACCTCGAGTTCGGCGACCCGCTTGGCCATGTCTTCCTGCTCGGTGCGGGCTTTTGCCGCCATCGCTTTTACCGCCTCAAACTCGTCCCGGGTCACCCAATCCATCCCGGACAGCACGCGCTCGAGCTGGTCGCGCAGCCGCGACTCGACCTCGCTCCTTACCCCCGAAAGCGTCCCGACCGTGCCCGCTGCAACGCGGGCGAGATCGTCAAAAAACCGGTTTTGGCTTTGCATCGCTTCTTCTCCGCGCCGTCCCGGTCGCGCCGCTGTGATCGACCGCCAGCATCTACCAGCATCTAAACGTGCGCTAACATAGAGCGCATATGTAGGAAAGGCTTTTCCCTCTCGCCAGCCGCCAAATTAGGCACGTAATCCGAACCGCGAGTACTGGGAGCGAGCTCACCAACAAGATGATGTTGCCTTTGCAAACGCGGCCGTCGGTTTTTGTTCCCTGATCCTGCGAATCTAAAACGGCTCGGGGCCAACCGCGATAGATCGGATCGGGGTTCTGGCCCAATTCGCTGCGGTTTCAGGTTCGAATGCGGTTGTAACCCGGTTTTTCCGCTCAGCCCTCGGTGGAGGCGGCGAGGATCAGGCTGAGCTGACATAGTGGCCGGCTGGTTTCGGCCGACCAGCTGTTGAAACAGGCCTGAATGGCCTCGCGGTCTTTGCGGTTTTTGGGAGCTGCCGGGACCACACCCCAGTGCTGTAATGCGGCCGTTACCGCGGGTGTCAGGATAAACGTGTCCTTGCCGACCATGCGTAAAAATGTCGGGCCGGAATTGCCGCCCATCTGGCTGAAGCGCTTGGCAAGAGCCTCCCACAACCCGACGATGTCGGTGACCGGCCAAGCCGCGAGCCACGCGGCAAAGCTGCCGTGTTCGTCGGCCACCGCAATCATCGCGGCGGCGTTGTCGCGCACCGATTTGAGCTTGCCCCAATGACGGATCAGCCGACGATCGGCGAGCAGCGCCTCGAGCGCTTCGTCAGACATCGCCCGCACCCGGTGCGGCTCAAACCCGAAAAAGACCTCTTCAAAGGCTGGCCATTTGGCGTTGACAAGGCTGTGCTTGAGCCCAGCGCGGAAAATCCGCAGAGACATCTGCGACAGATAGCGATCGTCACCGGCAGCCTGCAGTTCGGCCGGACTTAGCGGCTTTACCAGGCGCGCTTCGAGAGCCGCAGCACCGATCCGAGCACGCGCTGCATCGAGAATCGGGGCGAAGGAAGGTGTGGTCACGTATAGCTCCCCTCTGTGGTCAGCCCGGCGCTTCGGTTTGCGTGGGCTTCGCTGCTATCGGTAATCCCGTGTATTGCTCCTCTCTCTTGTTCCTTCGGCTGGCGGAGGATAACACGTGGCTTGCAGCTGCGCGTGTCGCCTGGTGGCGGAGCCGGCACATGCGCTTGGGTCTTGTTCCCGCAACGGGTATGCTCGCCAACTTCGTCCCGAAGCCATGCGCCCGCCGCTGTCAGGAGTTTCGCCATGAAGCTGATGTGGTTTCACCTGATGCCTTACACCGAGTTGCCGGACGATTTCCGCGAAAAGCACCCCTCGGTATGGGTCGATATCCATTCCTCGCTGTTCGACCCGCAGCGCGCGCATCACATGTACAACGATTTCATGGACGAGCTCGAATTTGCCGCCGAGTGCGGTTTTGACGCGGTCTGCGTCAATGAGCACCACTCGAATGGCTACGGGCTGATGCCTTCGCCCAATCTGATCGCTTCGTCGCTCGCGCGACGCACCAGCGACACAGCGCTGTGCGTAATGGGGAACTCACTGGCACTCTACAACCCGCCGACGCGGGTCGCCGAAGAGTTTGCGATGATCGACGTGATCTCGGGCGGCCGGCTGATCGCCGGATTCCCAGTCGGCACGCCGATGGACACCTGCTTTGCCTACGGCCAGAACCCAAGCCAGTTGCGCGAGCGCTATTACGAGGCCCACGACCTCGTCCTGCGCGCTTGGACCGAGCAGAACACCTTTGCGTTCAACGGCCGCTTTAACCAGCAGCGCTATGTCAACATCTGGCCGCGCCCGGTGCAAAAGCCCACACCGCCGATCTGGATCCCCGGCGGCGGCTCGGTCGAGACCTGGCAATGGTGTGCTGCAATGGACTATGTCTACGCGTATCTGTCCTATTTCGGTTTTAAGGACGGGCGTGCGACGATGCAGGGGTTCTGGGACGAAATGGCGCGGCTCGGCAAGGACCGAAACCCGTATCGCGCAGGCTTTCTGCAGTTTGTCGGCGTCGCCGACAGCCGCGCCGAGGCGATGCGGATCTATAAGGAGCCGGCCGAGTATTTTTATGGCCGCTGCCTGCGCGTCGACCCGCGCTGGGCGATGCCGCCCGGCTATATCACCGAGGCGACGCAGCGCGCCGGCGTCCAAGGCCAGATCGGCCGCGCCGCGAGCCTCAGTGCCCGACAGCAGGCGCGGGCCACGACCGACATCGCCGATATCGTCGATCGCGGCTATGTGATCGTCGGCTCGCCCGACGAGGTCGTCGAGCAGCTGACGGAAGTCGCGACCGACCTCAATGTCGGCCATCTAATGCTGCTATTGCAGTTTGGCAACATGGGGAAGGAGCTTGCGGCCTACAACACGCGGCTTTTTGCCGAGCAGGCCATGCCGAAGCTTAAAGGCCTCTTCTCCGAATGGGAGGACCGCTGGTGGCCACAGCCGATGGCGCAGGCCGAGCGTGCCGTCGTGCAAGCGCCGCCACTCGCCGCCGAATAAACCGCCGGCTACGAATCACGTGTTGGGCGATTGGAGTGATACCCAAGTCACACCAAAATTGCGCTCCGATCGCTCACGAGATACCTGGATTGAACTATCGTTCCCGCGCCAGCGCGCGAAGGACTGACCGCACCGTACAATTCCATGCCAGCCGGGACTTCTGCAATTCTTCGTTAGCTTTGACCATCGGAGGCCCGTTTATGTATTGTTAGATATGAGAGTAGCGCAGATTTGCAATCTCACCTGCCTCTACATTCCAAGTAACTTGCGCATCGCCTGTCTTTTTGACCAGACAACCACTGATCAGATAGGCTGCGACGACAGAGCGATCGATAATGGAGAACCGGTCAAGATAACCGTGATATTCTCTCATGCAACTCCCGTAAGGTTGTATATGGTGAACCGGTACGGGACGTCCGGACAGACTGGGGCGGCCGATCGATCTTTGACAAGCGAGCAGATCAATTTGCGCAGCTTTCAGGTCGTCCGCGGGAACTCAGCTGACATAATATCGCCAGATCAGCGCATGATTGACAATTATGATCGTTAGTACCGGAAACAGCCCAACTGGGATCATTGGAAGCCACAACGCGGCCGGTGCCCGCACCGCCGGCCGGCCCGAGCTCGGCAGCAACCCGACCGATAGCATTGCCAATGGAAGGAAATAACGCCCTTGCACCCCATCGATTATGGGTGCGCCGACCTTTGTCCAAGTCAGATACTGGATTGCAAAAATCGCCGCCGCGCTTATCAGGATTGCCAGCGCCAATGTCAACCGCGTGCCGCGCGCTATGTTAATTCCGCGTAATGTCAGCGCCGCTAGGATTGTCCCCAGCAACAGCTCGCCGAGAGCAATTCTATTATAGAAGTGCGGCATATCGACATCGAGCCAGCCCAATTGGCCAATAAATCCGCGCATGAACAGATCACCAGAGAATTTGAATGTGTTGATAACCAGTGGCGCTATCTTTGCCGGATGCGCGAGCAGCCGAAGCGCCTGCACCGTCGGATCCACTCCGGGCGGGATCGCGACCCCGGTCAGCTTTGCGGCAATGATCGACCACAAAATAACTGCGCCGAGCACACAGGCGACGCCGGTGATTCGGCCAGCGAGCCTACGACCGGGGATCAACAGCGGCACTACGGTGATCGGGACATAGGGCGGTCGTGCCGACGCAATGATTGCGAGCGCCATACACAGCACAATGAACGCTCCCGAAGTCAACCGCGACTTCTGGAACGCTGAAATTAACAGACCCGCTGCGAGTGCGCCCAGCGCCACGATCATCGCGTCCTGCGAGGGCGAGGTCATTAGCGCCAGCGACATCGGCAGCGTGAGAATGACAAACAGAAATGGCGCACCGCAACCTGCGAGCGCGATCGCGATTGTCGCGATCGCGATGCCGGTGAGCCCCATTAACAGGCGTGAGATGACGAGTGTACGGATCACGGGCAGATGTAGACCTTTGCCGATCCAGATCCCTACAACAGCCGGTAAATATGACACCGGAGGGTAAATAGCAGTATTTGCAAAGCCCCGTGGCCCGGCTTCTATACCCCATTGGAGCGTCAGGGCCTTTTCGGCCATGGCGCGCGTGACCTTTCGCTCAGGATGCAATTTCAGCGGCTCAAAAATGGCCGCACTGCGTTCGATCCCGAAATCGATTACGCCACCGCCACCTATGCTCGGGAAACGCGCGCCGATGACCCCACCTTCGCTAATCGCCTCCGCCCGCATAAAATGCGCGACCTCGTCCGGATTCTGGTATGGTGGCATCGTTACCGCAAGCAGCCCAACGGCGACGAGGCCATAGACCAGAAACAGCACCGCCAGACCCGCGGAATTATCGAGCAGCTGTTGGATTGCTCGGCCGGTTGCCCTTACCCGTTGCATACGCTCACCCGACTGGTCAGAATACAGCCCCGATGTTTCTGGTAAAAATAACGTAGAACCGTGCGCTGTGTCGGTAAGCCGCTCGGTTCGACAGGCTTCAGATCGGTTTCCGTAAACGAGTTTCGCCGCTGTGAGAAGAGCAAAAGGTCGGTTCAAAGGGCCTACTCTTGATGAGCCGCACCACTATACAAAGGCGGCTGATATCAAAACCGCTTTCAAAATGAGAACCAAGCGGTCAATCTTAGGTTCCTATGCAGGATTGCAGGGAGTGTAGCGATTGAGACGGCATTTGATCAGGCTCTTATCCGCGGGTTGGCTTTGGCCGGGCCGCGTTGTCTGCGGTCGCCTCCGGCGACGAACCTCGTTCCAAGCGACCCGATCGGAACCGGCCAGCAGTTCCCCCAAGTAATGGTATAGGCGCGGGGCGCCGGGGGAGCGCTGCTGATTTTCTTGCATATCTTTGCGGTCTTCGATCAGCCCTCAAGCGGCGGGTGCGCCATCCGGCGACCGCGAGGCGGACCGCTCATCGCTGAACAATACTCGGGTCTGATCTAGCACGGTAGACTTGCCATGCGACTATTTGTACGGAGACCACCCGTGTTGATCTGGAGTTGGCCAGATCTGGAGTTTGGGCGTAAATTATTCCGACTGGCTCCGATCATCTATCTCGCTATCGCCTTACCGACATCGCTGTTTCTGAGTACTCTCATTCCTCCGTTCCAAGCACCCGACGAGACAACTCACTTTCGGCGTGCCGTCCAGCTTCTGCGCGGCCAAATCATCGGTCAAGTCCACCTCCCGATAGAAGCCGGGGGGGCTCTACCAAAGAACGTGATGCGAGTGGCGGAAGCCTTCGATTTTATGATTGGCCATGATGATGTAAAAGTACGACCCGATATAACCGTCGATACCCGAACGATCCCCTGGGATTGGAGAGATAGAGAATACACAAGTTTTGTGAATACGGTGATATATCCGCCTATTGGGTATATCCCCGCAGTATTTGGTATATGGGTCGGCCGCTCGATCGGGTTTGCGATATTGGATTCCTATTATCTCGGACGATACTGTAACGCAATAGCGTCGGTGCTGTTGGCGGGTTTTGCAATCTATATAGCACGCTGGGGTCGAAGCATCTTCTATGTGCTTCTTTCTTTACCGATGACCCTATACCTATTCGCGTCACTGACGCAAGACGCGCTTTTAATATCGATGACTGCAGTAGCATTCAGTTTCTACTCGAGGGCTGTGGGCGAAGGAAGAGATGTCTATGATTATGAATGTTACCTGAGCGCATTGCTCCTCGGATGTGTCTGGGCGGCGCGCCCTCCCTACGTATTTTTATGCCCGATCCTGCTCACTCTGAGAAGCTTGCGCTCGGTGTCCGTGTCGCCTTCCCGAAGATTACTTAGGAAAATTCTGCCCTTTGCGATCGCAATTGGCATCGGCGGCGCTTGGATTTTGTTCGGAGCCCTCCCTGCCAAGGTGCCCTTTCGACTTGCTGAGGGCGTTTCCGCGAAGCATCAGCTGCACTACGTCATGCATCACCCGAGTGCACTGTTCATCCCACTTTACAATACGCTCAAAGGAGCTTTTGTCCCACATTTCGAGCAATTTATCGGTACTCTTGGCTGGACCGATACTTACCTGGCTGGGTTCTATTATTGGCTAGCGTGCTGCGCTTTGCTCATCGCCGGGTTGGCATCATTGGTACAGGGTTGGATGATCGATCGCCCACAATATAGCAAATTTAATCTCGGCATATTGTTCGCGGCTGCATCCCTTGTTACATGGGCTGCCGTATACGGCACACTATATTTAACCTGGACCAAAGTGGGCGCTGACACCGTCGAGGGCATTCAGGGGCGCTACTTTTTGCCATCATCGATGGCGCTCGCAGTGGCCGTCCCGGCTTTTGGGTCCTCTCTCTCCAGGCTTGGGAGCCTTGGTGCTGGAACGACGGCACGAGTTCAAGCATCCACATGGACAATTCTACTCGCGATTGTGATTTTTCTCGATTTTATGTTACCGCATGCGGTCCTTATCAGGTACTACGGATAGACATCACGCGGCGACGGCAGAGCAACCAAAAGCCCCCGCGCAAGCCTCCCTCATGAGATGAGGCAGTCGGTGCGGTCGGTAGTGGCGGGCTTCGGAGTCTTGCTTGGGTAGGGAACGCCCTCGTTGGGCCCGGCACCGATCTTGGTCAGGCCGGTGGCGACCGGCGGTTGGTCCGGATCGTTGCCGGAGACGATCGCGCCGCCCGCCACCACCTCCTTGCGCTCCGGCCAGAAGAATTCGAAATGCTCGATGCGGCGGCCAGTCCCGCTCGGAATGTAAATTGGTGCGGTCAGTCGAAACACATGGTCGGCAATTCGCGGGCCGATGCCGCGTCCGGTCTCCCCCCAGACAACCGGGTCCCCACGAAACCATGCGTTGAGTGCCACGGTGTCATCATGCCTCCCGTCGCCCCACAACACGAACAATGTGGCTCCGCACTTGGAGCTGTCGGCCGCCCAAGCCGGTGGTAGCGCCGCCATGGCAATCAATAAAGGGAGCGCCAAACGGAGCATTGAGTTTCTCGGATCGCACTAAAAGCTCAGCGCGATAGGTGCGTTCGGTAACGACGCGCGTCAAGCGCCCGAATCGAAGTGGAGCGGGCTGGCCACAAATGGGGTTTCGTCGAATCGCGAGCGGCGCTCAGCCTATGAAGCTCGATCAGGCGGCAAGGATCACATCGGCGGCCTTTTCAGCGACCATGTAGACCGCGCTGACAATGAAAAAGCCCGGGATGCGCGGGAAGACCGAGGCGTCGACGACGCGCAACCCTTGTGCGCCGTGCACACTGAAATCGCTGCCGAGCACGCCGCCGGCTTCGCGCGGTCCGATTGCACAGGTGCATGAGGCGTGATGGCCCCAGGCGCGGGTGCGCACAAAATCCCTCAGCTCATCGTCGCTCTGCACTGCGTCGCCCGGCTGCTCCTCGGCGGCGATCAGCCCGCGATCCTTCAAGTCCCGGGTCAGCCTGCGGACAAACCGGATGCCGGCGACCACCAAATCGAGGTCTTCGCCGGCTTTGTCGCTGCCCTCTTCGAAATAATGAAAATCGATCAGCGGCGTGTCTCGTGGGTCCGTCGAGTGCAGTCGCACTTCTCCAGCGCGGTTCTGAGTGTGCGCTTTGAGGATCGCCCAGGTCAGGTAATTGGGCTTGGTCACTTCGAGCGAGGAATAGCCCGGAAAATAGCCGCCAAAGAGGCCGAGCAGCGCGAAGCAGAACAGATCGGGCAATGGCCGCTCGGTGCGCGATTTGAGGATCGCCGCCAAGACCGCGCCATTACTGGCATAGACGCCGTCATGTCCAGCTGCCCATTCGCGATATTGTGGATCGCCGCGGCCAAAGGTGGCGCCGTTGAGAATTTCCCAGCGCTCGAAATTCATCCGGTTGACGACGCCAATCTCGTAGCGATCCTGCAGATTTTTGCCGACCCCAGGCAACTCGATCCGCACCGGAATGCCGAGCGGCTGCAACAAGTCGCGCGGTCCAATGCCGGACAGCATCAACAGCTGCGGCGTATTGAAGGCGCCGCCGCACAAAATCACCTCGCGCCCGGCCGTTGCGCGCATCGGCACGCCTGGCGCGGTGCCAGGCTGACCGTGCGCGCGATAGAGCCGCGGTCCTTTCAAATACTCGACGCCGGTCGCGCGGTTATCGTCCGAAAGGATGACCCGGGTGGCGAGGGCGTCGAGCTCGAGCTGCAGCCGGTCCGGATATTTTTGTGCGACGTCCAATACCCGTTCGCGCGCCGCGCTGCGATGGTGCGCCCGCGTCGTCAACGGTGTATAGCGCACACCGACGGCATTCTCGGTCACCAGTCGCCAGTCGTTCGGATCGGCTTTGGCCTCAACGAGGCCGATCAGGCGCTCGATTGGCTGGCCGATATCGTCAAACGCGTCTGCAGCCGAATTCAGCAGAACCTGCACCAGGTCGAAATCGCCGAGAGCCGCTGCAGGCACCGCCTTTTCCACATGCAGCCAGCCATCCCAGCCGTGGCGGGACGGGTTCGGCCCCAACCTTGCCAATGCCCGCTCCAGCGGACGATATTGGCAGTTCTCGAGACGCATAAAGTAATTTCGCATCGCCTCGGCGTTCCACGATGGGTCGCTGGTCAACTGGGCGATACCATCCCAATCGGCATTGTGCGGGTAGACGAGAATCATCGCGTTATGCGCAGTGCAGCCGCCCAATGTTCCGGAGCGCGGATAAAGGATGCCATCATATTGCGGAACATATTTCGGGTCGCGCTGCTGCATCGCCTGATCGGCGTAATGGCGGACATAAAAGTCCCAGCGCATCGCGTCATTTTCGGAGGCGAAACCGTGAAACGCCGGTACGTCATAATCGTCCGGCAGCCGGTTGATGCCGGGCTGATAGTCATTGGTGCCGGAGAGCAGACGTGGATCGCCGCCGGCCTCGAGCAGCAATACCCGACGGCCTGCTTCGGCGAGCCGCGCCGCGAGGGTTCCGCCGCCGGCGCCCGAGCCGACAATGATGTAATCGAAAGCGGTCATATCGGCCATCGGCTTTAGGACACCTTTGCGCCCAAGTTGCAGTACCGCGCTTGAACGCGTCTAGAATGTCTTCAGATAGGCGATCAGCGCGTTCTTATCGGCATCGCTGAGACTGGCGCCGAAATAGTGCCCGCGATTGATGACGTAATCGGGGCATTTGCTGAGCGCGTAAAGCTGCTCGCCGACATTGGCGAACACCTTGCGAGCCTCGGCGTCGGTCGCGTTCTTCGGCAATGCCTTCAGGTCATGGACCAGAGTGAAGACCGCTTTCACGACTGCTTTGTCATGCGCAAGACGCTCGCCAAAGCCACCGGTCGGCGGCAACGGCTCGAAATTGGCGATCAGGTCGACCGGTGTCCCGGCCGGAATTGGTCCGATCTCAAGCCCTCCCGCATCGAATAGGTTCGGGTCGATCATCCCCAGCAAGCCCTTGGCATTGCGGATGACATCGGGCAAATAGCCGGTCGGAATGCGCAGCCAGCTCGTGACCGTCGTGCGGTCAATGACGCCGGGAACCTTGTCACCAAATACCGGGTCTTTGTCACGTTTTTCGGGCCACAACAGCTGCGTGATCGAATCCTGGAACGACCCCATTCGGGCTTGCACAGAGGGGCTCGGGTCGAACTTGCCGATACTGTTGTTGAGCAGGAACGGTGCCGTCGACCACATGCTGATCAGGCTCGGAACGCGCGTATAGCCGCGCCCGCCTGCCGGCATCTTGTAGGGCTGGGCCTTGCCGGTAAACGGATCGTAGACCGTGATCGTACCGACCGAGGGCAGCGATTTGTACGACGTGGAGGAAAAATTGTCCCAGATGTTGCCAGCGATCGCATTGGTTGCGAGCGGGCTGCAGGCATTGGTCTGCAACAACGTGACCGGCACGCGCATGTCGTTAGACAGATAATTGCCGTCGAGGAAATCATTGGCCGTGACGATCTGGTGCATCTGAGTGCGGAAGGCATCGGTGTGGGTCCACGCCCAGTACCAATTCCAGCACTCCAGGTAATGCGGGCCGATGCACTGGCCAGGATCGGCCATAGCTGGCGGCGTCGGCGCCTTGCTCGAATGGCACATTGCGCAATTGTCAGCAAAGACGAGCTTACCCCGCTGCACAGCCGCCGGCGGGTCGGTGAGATAGGCGGCACCGCCCGGCGCGTTGACGAGCTTGTGCGGGTAGGATGCCTTGACCAGAAACAGCGCCATCAGCGGGGTTTGCAGCTCGGTCGCACCCCAATAGGTCGAATTCGCCCGCGCGGTTGTGATGCCGATCGGGGTTACCGGCTTGCCGCCGACAATCGGGTTGAAGTGGCGCAGCCACTCCTCGCTGAAGAGACCGATATTCAAATACACCCGGTTCAAGGCGCCAAGCGCACCGACCAAATCGGCGCCGTCTTTTAAGACATGCGGTGTCCACACCGTGGCGGGAGGCTGGAAGAACTGGGTCAGCGGCCCCTGACTGAAGAAATCGTTGAATTGCTTGTTGGCAAGGTTATCGGGGCCCAGCAGCTCGCGCCCCCAGCGTTTGGCGATCTGCAAACGTGGCCACAGATTGTAAATCGCATTCATCGTACGCGGGTTGTTGATGTTGTCGCTCGATACGAGCGAGGTATCGAGCGAGCCGGGCCGCGCGGTGTGCAAGACCTGAAAAAAGAAGGTCGATGGATCGGCGTTCCAGGCAAAGATCCGGTCAACCCAAAAATATTGAGCGCCGACCGTCGAGCTCAGATTTTCCCAGCCCGGGGCCTCGGGATTGGCCGGCGGGTTTTCCGGGTTCGGTCCGATATGGCAAAAGCCGCAGGAAACGCCCACGCGGTACGGCCGCACCAGATCCTTCGAAAGATAATAGCTGGGATCATTGTAGAACCGTTGGGGATCCCATTTGGCCGCCGCGGCTTCGTTGAACGCCGGGTTAGGGAACAATCGCAGCCCGACAATCCCGGTCGGCTCGCCGTAATACGATCCGACCGGGATGTTCTTGCCGCGCGCCCCGACCGCAACCCCGGGATATTTCGCAGCATTGGCGAACGCGTCGGGCGGACAGTTCGGGTCGCGCAGGTCGAGCCACAGCCCGTAATGCTTGGGATCGGGGCCGGTCGATTTGGTGAAGCACGGCTCATTGACCAGACCCAGATAGCTCCAGCGATTGTCGCGGCTGTATTTCAACCCAGGATAAGAGGACAATATCTTGAGCAGATCAAACGACCCAAAGGTCAGATTGGTCAGATCGTCCCACAGCCGGTCGTTGCCGCCGGTCCATAGGACCCACATGTCGCGGCCCTTGACCTCGTCGGGGGTCAACGCAATGCCGCCATCCATCGCGTGAAAATAGTCTTCATCAGCGGGCGGTAGCGATTGTGGTGTCCGTCCCGCCTGATGCGCCTCGTCGACAACTTGCGCCGTGGCCTCGCCGCCCAGAATTAGCAAGACGGCAGCAATTAATATGGCTGCCGACCGGCACAGCGGCGTGACGAGCGATTTGGTCACTGGCATTCCCCCATTTGGACCGACGTAATCCCCCGTCGCCGGCCATTCAATTAACTATATCCGATCAACGACCCCAAGGCAAATCCGCCTCATTGGCGAACGGCCGGCAGCGAAGCGAGACGCGGCTTCGGGGGGCGGGCTGGCCCCCCGAAGCATTCGTTATCAAAGCCGAGGTTTAGCTCGAGCTTGCTGATGATTGCAGCGCGGCAAGCAGTTTGTCGCCATCGGGAGCACCCCAGCCGGTGCACGCATCCCAGCCGGCACCGGCGGCGAACTGGCCGTCGAGCAAACCATCGGTGTCGTTATTGCCGCTGGTAATGTCGCGCAGCACCCCATTTGACCCAAGAGTGGTGTAGAGCAGCGCATTGAAATTGCCGACGCGGCCATTGATCAGCGCATTGATGCGGGTAATCAGACTGCCCCACAGTGGAGCCGACGCGCTGGTCCCGCCGACCACCCCGAGCTGACCGCCGGACATCACGACATAGCCGGTGGCCGGGTCGGCATTGGCGGCGACATCAGGTATGGCGCGCCCGGCAAAATGCCCGGCATTGACCGAACGTGGCACCTTGCCTTCCTGCCAGCTCGGGACCGGCGTGATGTCGCTGACTCCGCCGCCGGTGCCGCTGCCCGGGCCGTCGTTCCAAACGACCTCGGTTACGGCGACCTGCCCGTTTTTTCCTTTGCGGGCGTGTAGGGTTGTCCCGCCGACCGCCAGGACATAGGGGCTTGTCGCCGGGAAGTTGACATGGGCGTTGCCGTCCTTGATCTGGGCCTCAGAGCCGTCGTCGCCGGTCGAGACGCAGACGGTGATGCCGAGCTGCGCCACCGCGAGCAGACTCTGATTGACATGATCGATCGCTGCCGGCGACCACAAGATATTGTCGCCGTTGAATGGTTGGTTCTCGTCCCAGCCCCAGCTGACCGACAGCACGCTAGGATCGTTGGCGCTGTCGTTGATGACCGCACTCAAAATGTCTACTAGGCCCTTTTCATCAAAGGTCGAGAAATAGACCGCGATCTTGGCACCGCCGGCCAGCGCCCCGGCCACATCGATATCGAGCATGACCTCGCCCGTCGAATCGGGATCGGCACTGGGATCGGTGCTGACCCCATCGACAGCGACGATCTGGATGTTGGGCACCGGCACGCCGATTTGCTGGAAATAGGCGGTTACATCGGATTGTGCGACGCCGCCGCCGAATTCCAACAACCCGATGCACTGGCCACTGGCATCGGCATTGGGGAAGTTGTAGATGCCGGCGAGCTCGGTCGGCACGAAATAGGGATTGGCTTTGGCCATCGATCCTAACGCATTGATCTTCTGGCGGCGGCGCGGCATTCGATGCATGACGCGGTGCGTGTTGAGGCCAAAAACGCCGGTGATCGCGCCAGCGACCTCTTCCGGCAGTGTGACGGGGCCGGTGCGAGCGTGGAATTCGCCGAGTTTGGGGTGAGTATAGTCGAGCAGCTTGACGCCGAAGGCGGCGCTGACGTTGCCAGCAGTGCCGGCCAGTCCAAGCCGCGCCGACGCGCGCTCGTCGCGAGTCACGACCAGGTTATGATCGGCTGCAAACTTTTCGATTTGTTCGACAGCAGCTGGATCCGAGCCGTAGTCGGTGCGCAGCTGCTCCCGTGTCATGTATTTGCGCTCGCCGGGCCGCTTGTCATCGAGCGCCGACAAATCGGGCAGCGGTTTTAGCCGGCGCACGCCAATCGTCAGCTCGATCCATTTGTTAGGGTTGGTCCTTCGCTTTGCCACCGAACCCGGTGGCAAATGATGCTGGCTATTAGCGAGCACGCGCCGATTGGCAGCAGGGCTCCTCATCACGAGACTCCTTTGGTCGGTTTACCCTGACGGAGTTAGCCTCCGCGGGCACCGTTAACCTATAGTCGGCGATGCTCTGGCAGTGTGAACCAGCTCTCACTCTTGCAAGATTGTGTAGATGGCGCTTTGGCCAGGGCGTTATGCCAGTTCGGCGGCGTCGAGCTTTTCGCGCAGCCGGATGAGGCGATAGCCGAGCGCCAGATACGCGCCCCACCGGGCGTGGCTTTCGGCAAAGGCCATCGGATCGGTCTCGTGGCGCTGGCGCAAATGCGCGGTTACCGCCGAGTTGATCGGAATGCGGCTGAAATCGTGCAATAGCACACGGCAATGCGCTGCGGCATAGGGGCCGATACCCGGGAGGCTGATCAAATAGTCATAATCGGGCTGCCCCTCGCCGTTGCGATCGATGACACCATCTTCGATCATTCGGCGAGTTGCCGTGAACAGGGTCGCCGCGCGGAAGCCGAGTTTGGCGCGCTCGCGCAACTGTCCTTCGCCATAGTCGAGAATGGTCTCTGGAAGCGGGAAGGCGCCGCCGCCAGGCTCGGCAACGAGTGTCGCCGCCATCCGGCAGGTCGATGACCATGCGGTGTTGATGGTCAATACGGTCTTGACAAAATCCTCGTAGAACGACGAACAGCGCAAGATGCGGCCGCCCCCGCGCCGGATAAACACGCCATGCTCCGGAAGCATGACAACGGCTTCCGCGGGGTCCCAATCCGCCCACAGCCAACGGCGGACACGGCGACCGATCTCCGGCGCGGCGCTCGGTCGGAAATCCTCGCTCTCGATCAGGATCGAGGCCGCATCTCGCTGGCGAATGGCGAGTGCGCCGATCGTCCGATCGATCCGTTCGCGTCGTGCGAGGATGCCGGTATCCTGGTCCCAGCGCCATGGTGCGAGATGAGCCCAGCCATGACTCGCCACCGTCAAGCGCAAGTCGATCGGGAACTCCAACGGTAGCAGGATCGCGCGCACACTCACCGCAACCGCGTCTCTATTTGCCGCGAATTACACCGCGTCGAGCGCCTGCTTCAGATCGGCGAGGATATCGTCCGGATGCTCGATCCCGATCGACAGGCGCACGTAATCATCGTTGACCCCGGTCTGCGCCTGTTCTTCGGGGGAGAGCTGAGAATGGGTGGTGCTCGCCGGGTGGATCGCCAGGCTGCGCGCATCACCGATATTCGCGACGTGGTAGAACATCTGAAGCGAATCGATAAAGCGGCGACCGGCCTCGCGCCCGCCCTTGAGCTCAAAGCCGAGCAGGCTGCCATAGCCGCCTTCCAGATAGGCATCGGCGCGCCTTCGGGCCTCACCCGTCATCAGGCTCGGATAGATCACGCGGGTGACTTTGGGATGCTCGGAGAGAAATTTCGCGGCAACAACCGCATTCTCGCAATGCGCCCGCATCCGCAACGGCAGGGTTTCGAGACCCTGCAGAAACAAGAAAGCATTGAACGGGCTCATCGGCGCGCCGAGATCGCGCAGCAACGTGACCCGCATCTTCAGGATGTAGGCGATTGGCCCGAGCGGCTTGACAGCTTGGGTCCACACCGCGCCGTGGTAACTTGGGTCCGGTTGGTTCAGCAGCGGAAAGCGGGCGGCGTGCTTCTCCCAATCGAAATTGCCGCCATCGACAACCATGCCGCCGATCGAATTGCCGTGGCCGCCGATATATTTGGTCGTCGAATACATGACGATTGCCGCACCATGCTCGAGCGGCCGGCACAGGATCGGGGCAGCGGTGTTGTCGACGATCAGCGGCACCCCCAGCTCGCGACCGATCTGGGCGACCTCAGCAATCGGGAAGACTTCGAGCTTCGGGTTGGGCAAGGTCTCCGCATAATAGCAGCGGGTACGTGAGTCGGTGGCGCGGCGGAAGTTCTCGGGGTCGGCCGGGTCGACAAAGCGCACCTCGACCCCCATGGTCTTCATCATCGTGTTCAAAAACAGGTTCCACGTCCCGCCGTAGAGATCTGTCGAACTGACGAAGTTGTCGCCGGCTTGGCAAATATTCTGAACCGCATAGTGCGATGCCGCTTGCCCCGAAGCGAGAGCGAGTGCGCCGGCGCCGCCTTCGAGTGCCGCCATTCGCTCTTCGAGCACGGCGTTTGTCGGGTTCATGATCCGCGTGTAAATGTTGCCGAGTTCGGCCAACCCGAACAGATCGGCGGCGTGCTGGGTGTCGCGGAACTGGTAGCTGGTCGTCTGATAGATCGGCACCGCCACCGCGTTGGTGGTCGGATCGCTGCGATAGCCCGCATGCAGCACGAGGGTTTCGGGATGCTGGCGATTCGTCGGCATGAGGTTCTCCGTCGAGAAGGCGGAAGGCTGGGCAATCTGCCATGAGCTGCAACGCCTTGTAAGCGGCTTTCGCGCCATCGTTACATTCGTTGCGAAGTTCGGGCAAAATTTCTCGTCCCTGCGTTCACCCTCTGACGAGGTAAATTTCCGAGAAGCGTCGTGCGTACTCGAATCGATACCGGGAACCCTTCAGAACTGGCTTCGGCTCAACCAACGATCGACGATTTGCGCGAAGCGGCGGCGGAGTGCACCGCGTGCCCACTCTACCGCAATGCGACGCAGACCGTGTTTGGGGAAGGGCCGCCCGATGCGAAGATCATGCTGGTCGGTGAGCAGCCGGGCGACGCCGAAGATTTGGCTGGGCATCCTTTTGTCGGACCGGCCGGTAAATTGCTCGATCGCTGTTTGGCCGAGGCGGGGATCGATCGGTCGCGCCTCTGGGTCACCAACGTCGTAAAGCACTTCAAATGGATTCCGCGCGGCAAACGGCGGATCCACAGCAAGCCTGGATCGGTCGAAATTGCCGCCTGCTGGCCGTGGCTCGAAGGCGAAATCCGAGCGGTCTCGCCGAGGGTTGTGGTGGCGCTCGGGGCGACCGCGGCGCAGGGGATGTTCGGCAGAGACTTTCGCGTAACGCGTGATCGCGGGCGGTTTATATCGTCGCGGCTGGCGCCATATGCGCTTGCGACGGTGCATCCTTCGGCGCTGCTGAGGACACCGGACGAGGCAACTCGCGATCGTGAGACAGCGCGCTTTATCGCGGATTTGCGGACAGCCGCGTCGGCTGCGATGTAATTGCCGTGCCGACTGCGCATTGCCTTGGCCCGACACGAGGAGGAACATCGATGCAAGCGAGGTCGACCTGGATCGTGGCGGGTGTCGCGGTTGTAGCGGTGCTCGCGGTGGCCGTGGTGATCGGCATCTTCTGGAGCGAGCTCGGCGCGTCCAACATCAGCACCGCCGGGTGGTTAGCGCTTGGCTTTGGAGCCATTGCGACCTTGGCGCTGGGCTTTGGCTTGATGACGCTGATGTTTATCAGCAACCGAGAAGGTTATGATGACCGCGCAAATCGCGATCACTGTTAAAGACGGGTGTGAACGGTGCCATCACCGGTAAGTTTCAATCAGTTTCAGACGTTGTATTCAACTTGTGGTTAAGACGACTAGCCCGCGCGCTCGTATTGGACCGCGAATTGCTTTAGATAGCTTGCGTGCTTATCGGAGCCGATGCTAGTTGAGACGAGTTGGCGCGGCAAGGGGGAAAGGTTGAAGAACGTGACGATATCTGGCGACGAACCGAAGACGCCCATGAAATACGGGCGCGGCACCGGTGTTCCGAACCCGATCGACGTCCATGTCGGCAACCGGATCCGGATGCGCCGTCTGCTTCTCGGCATGAACCAGGAGACGTTGGCGAACGCCCTCGGCCTGACATTTCAGCAGGTGCAAAAATATGAGGGTGGCGCCAATCGGGTTAGCGCGTCGCGTTTGTCGGCGATGGCCGAGATCTTGAGCGTGCCCATTTCGTATTTCTTTGGAGATCTACGTCAGGATAATGCCGAAATAAGCGCTGAGGACCAGCGCTGGCGCGAATACCTGCAGAGGCCGGAAACGATCGAATTCATCCGGCTTTATTACGCGATCCAAGATCCTCGTACACGTCAGAAATTTCTCGAAATGACCAAGACCTTAGCCGAAGCCGGATCGACTTTGACCGAAGCCGGGTCGGCGTCCGATCCGCGCGAGGAATGAGCAAGGCCGCTCAAGCCCACGGCACACACGCTACCCGCTCTGTACCAGTTGAACTAGGGTACCTGCGCAAAAGACCCGCCAAGCCGTAAAATCGGCGCCTGGGAAGTGTCAGGGCAACCCTCGCCCGAGGCGACCCCGGGCTTGCCGGGGCCAACCTCGTCGCAAAGGAGCGACACCAATCCTCCGCCATACCGTCGCTGGTGACACTGAGGCTGCCGAAGAGCCGCGGTTGGACTTGATCACGTTCCATGTGATGGGATCAGTGCTTCAAGCGAAGCTGATCGCGATGTGGCGCCGGCCGCCTATTCAAACATTGGAGGTCTTGTGTTTCCAGAGCCTGATGGACGACGAGTTGGCGCCGAGGATATATATATATATATATCCGTTCCCGCTGTTTAACGCCGCGACTGCTTGAGGCTGGGACCCAATGCACGACTAGTGCTCAGATCATTCAGGACTCCGTCCCAGTCTGATCGTCTTGCCCGGCCTTGGGCCGGGCATCCACGAGAAATAGCAAGACGCGTGCCACGGCTCGTGGATGGCCGGGCCGGGCCCAGCCACGACGATCGAGAATCCGGTCTGCGTCTAGCATTAGCGCAAGGACAAGCCAGAGCGCTCCTATTTGAGAACCGTTGGTCGAGAACATAACGGGGGCTTTGGAGATGCTTGTCTATCGGCTGGGCTGTCGGTCGGTTGGCGGCAGCATCGCCACAGCTGCGCATTCGGTAGAGCCGCTTGTAGTACCAATTACGTGAAACGACTGTCCGGCTACCCGAATATCGGAGAACCACATGTTCTTGCGTGGTAGGCTGACCAAGCCACTCGATGGACGCACATTCTATGACCAATTCGAGATGATTGTTTCGGCCATCGTCATTTTCCTGATTTCCACAGTCATCGTTTATACTACCATACTCGCGGGAATCAAGCTGGCACAAGATATCTTGTCTGGCATCACTTTTATGGATGCCGGGCTATTTAAAGACACCTTCGGTATGATCTTAACGATTTTAATACTATTAGAATTCAATCATTCGATCATTTCGGCGTTGCGGCAACGAGCCGGGGCGATGCAAGTCAGCATTATTGTACTGATCTCCATAACTGTGATTGCACGAAAACTTATTTTATTGGATTACACATCTGCGAGCCTTGAAACCTTGCTCGGACTAGGGGGCCTCGCACTCGCACTTGGGGCACTTTATTGGCTGATTACCAGCGTCGAGCGGCGCCGGCGAACTCCTCTTCCAAAGGATCGGGTGCCATCCTAGCTTCGGAACACTGGGTGCGATAAGCGATAAAATGAACAGCGATAATCCAGCCGATGCAGACCTTTTCAGTTCATCGAGACATTTGCGCGATCTTCGGGAAGCGTTTGGCGCCGATCGCCTCGTCACTGGCAGCGACTATCCGAGCAAAGGAACTCGATCTCGGTTGCCGTTGCCGCTCGGTCGAGCCGCCGGCCGCGGCAACGCTCGCAGCGGCCGACAAGGAAGTAGCGGGTAGCGAACACCCGGTTCTGCCGGACGAGCAATTACTATATCCTTTTTCCAACTTCAGCACTCTATCCCTGCGCATCTATTCTCAGGGAATGCGGATGATATCGCCAGGCTGAATCGGTGTCATAGGATTTGCCCTATAGTCCTCGCCATTCCGGGTGATAATCACATAGTTCTGATTCGCTCTACGAGTGTAGCCACCCGCAGCCGCAGCCGCAGTGAGTACTTTCATCCCGCTAACGTAGGGATAAGCGCCTTGCCCCCCAACTTCACCCAGGATGAAGTACGGTCTATAGTCCAATAATACTGCAGTGACGCGCGGTTGTTTGAGGTATTGCCCCGCCACCAATTTCTTGTCGATCTCGTTTTCCAGCTGGTCTAGGGTGAGGCCCGCCGCCGGTACCTCGCCGATCAGCAACATCTTGATCGTCCCGTCGTCTTGAACCAAGTATTGGCCGGTCAGTTCGTCAGCACCTGGTGCCTTGATTTCAAGCTCGTCTCCTGCACCAAGGCGATAGGACGAGGGCTTGTCGGTAAGGGGCGGCAGGTGACTACAGGCTACCAAGGGTACGAGGGCAGTCAGGGTTACCAAGATTGCGCGAAGGCACGATGTCATGTTTGTGCACCTCTTTTATAAAGCCCATAAAGAGACCTTTGCTTATATCGAGCGACCTGCCGCAAGCCGATATCGACAAGATCCTCGCTCACAACTCACAACGGCTCTTTGGCTTCGCGCATTGAGGAGGTGATTTTTGTTAGGCCGCCGATGCGCGCGTGCGAGCCTCAGCGAGTGCCGCCTCGATGCGCCCCCGCAACTCGCCCGGGGTGAAGGGCTTTCGAATTAAACAATGGCCGTCTCTGTCGCTGATCAGTCCCATAGGGGCGGAATACCCTGAAATGAAGATGATCGGCAGGTGCGGATACAGCTGCTCAACACGCCGGGCGAGTTCGGGACCGCTGATCGGCGCCATCACAACATCGGTCAGCAGCAAATCGATTGATCGATTGCTGTCGAGCAGCGCGAGTGCCGCCGCTCCACTTTCCGCCTGCAGCACCGAATAACCGATATTCTTCAGAATTGCAGCGGTGGTGCTGAGCACGGCACTGTCGTCGTCGACGATCAGCACGACGGCCTCGCCTGACTTGATCTCGACAACCTCCTCGCGCCCCTTCAAGGCAGAGCCGGCCGGCGCACGGGCCCGAGGCAAATAGACGCTGACTGCGGTGCCCTTGCCCGGTGAGCTGTCGATCTCGACGCCGCCGCCGGATTGACGCGCAGTACCGAAAACTTGCGACAGACCGAGCCCCGACCCGGTGCCGGGCGGTTTGGTCGTAAAGAACGGTTCGAACGCTCTGGCCTGGACTTCGGGCGCCATGCCGATACCGGTATCGCGCACAGTGACGACGACATAATCACCCTCTAGGGGATCTTCGGCATGCATCGGTAAACCGCGACGCGTGTTGTCCGTCTCGATCGTGACGACGCCTCCCTCCGGCATCGCGTCGCGGGCATTGATCACCAGGTTCAGGATCAGCAGTTCGAACTGGGTTGGATCGATCATCGCGGGCCACAGCTCGGTGTGTTGCCGGATTTCGATCCTCATCCGCGGCCCGAGCGCGCTGTGCAGCAACCCGTTCATCCCTGCAATTGCGGCGTTCAAATCCACCGCACGTGGCGACAATGGCTGGCGGCGGGCAAAGGCCAATAGTCCGCCGGTCAGCGCCGCGCCACGCTCGGCGGCCACGCGCATCGCCTCCAAACGTTCGGCGGTTGCCGCATCGACATCGGCGGTTTTGCTGATCAACTCGATATTGCCGATCACCACTGTCAGTAGATTATTGAAATCATGTGCGACGCCACCCGTAAGCTGCCCCACAGCTTCGATCCTCTGAGCTTGTTGAAGGGCTGCCTCGGCGCGCTCGCGCTCAGCCATTTGCTCGAACACGCAATCCTGTGCCGCCTCGGCGCTTTCCTTGGCAGCCCGGTATTCGACCAGCAACACGTCAACCTCGCGCGACCGTCGCGCCAAGGCGAGCAATAAGGAGACAATGACCGCCGATGCGCCGAAAGCTATCAGAGAAAATATCCAAACCTGCCGTCGCCAAAATGCCAGCACCCTGTCCTGTGTGACCGAGACACTCACCGCCAGCGGGAATGCTTTCAAAGCGCGGATCGCTAAGATCCGGCGCGCGCCGTCGATCGGGCTGTCCATGACGATGGTGCCGGCCATGCCGTGCACCAAGATCTCCTTGAACGGCGGCAACTCGGCATAGCTCTCCCCGACAAGGACATCGTTATGAGGGTAGCGGGCTAGCACGGTGCCATCGCGCAAGAACAGCATGATCGCGCCGGCTTCGCTCAGTTCGACTGCGCGATAGAAATCCTCGAAATAGGAGAGGTTCAAAAAAGCGAGGGCTGCCCCCTCATATTTGCCGTCGGAACTCAAGATTGGCCGTAGCATAAGCGCCGTCCATTTCCTGCTGGGGTCTCGAAACGGCTTGCTGAATTGCAGTCCGGGATTGGGGTGGGGGCTTGCTGCCTGCGCCGCAATCACTGCGCGTGCCGCCGGCGCCAGTTGTCTCAGGGCTCCGGGGCGCGACGAATACAGCACTTGCCCGGTTGCATCGGCGATGGCGATTTCGCTGACCTGCCGTACCCCCGCGATGCGCCGCGCCAGTCTTTGTTGAAAATTGGCAGTCGCCGCCGAGCGGGGTGCGTCCCCTTCTTGCAACATCCGAATCGCGCTAAGCAGGACAAGATCGATGGTTTCGACCGCACGCCCGGTCTGCTCGGCGAACACCATGTCAAGCCGTGACATCTGCCGCTCAGTATCGGACATGATCAATGCACGGCTCGCAAGGAGCCGGTGAGTGGTACCGCCAGCGATTAGCAGAAGGGCAACGACCGCCAGCACCTGCAATGACCGGCTGATCGAGACTGCAGCCCAGCCCGGCAGCGGCGACCCGCTGGTTTTCATCAGCAACTTCCCCCAGCGTGTTCCTATCTAAGCCAAGCTTGTAGTGCTCCGCGCCCGTGCTGCGCAAATTGCCCGCCACACTCGTTCAGGGCTCGCGGGCGGCGCAATTGCGGGGGCGCCGATTTGAGCAAGCGCGTCGTTCACCGCGCTGACGACAGCCGGAATGGCGCCCAACGTGCCGGCCTCGCCGACACCCTTGACGCCGAGCGGGTTGCGGCCAGTCAGGGTCGGGTTGTTGGCCAGCGCGAAGCCGCAGAAATCATCGGCGCGCGGCATCGCATAATCCTGAAACGAGCCGGTCAGCAACTGGCCGTTATCGGGATCGTAAACCAAATCCTCGAGCAATGCTTGCCCAACGCCTTGAGCGATGCCGCCATGGATCTGGCCTTCGCACAGTAGCGGGTTGAGGACGCGGCCGACATCGTCAACCGCCGTGTAGCGGGTCAAATTGACAACCCCTGTCTCTTCATCGATCTCCACCTCGCAAAGATGCGTGCCGCTCGGAAAGGTTGCCGAGCCGGCCGGGCCCCAATTCGCCCGTTCGGTAAAGCCCGGTTCGATGTCGTTTGGCAAAAATCCTGCGTCGAACGCTCGATGCGCCACCTCGGCGAGGCCGACCGAGCGGTCGGTGCCGGCGATTGTGAACCGGCCATTCTCGAACACGATGTCACCGGTCGCGGCCTCCATCATATGACCGGCAATGCGGCGTCCCTTCTCAATCAGCCGATCCGCGGCGACAATGATTGCCGAGCCGGCGAGCTGTGCCGAACGCGAGCCAAAGGTGCCGATCCCCATCGTTACCAGATCGCTGTCGCCATAGCGGTAGCAGATCAACTCGGCATCGATCCCGAGCCTTTCCGAGAGAACTTGCTTGAACGTCGTGCCGTGACCTTGCCCGTGATCCATGCTGCCGGTCATCAGGACGACCCCGCCTGAGGGGTCGAAACGGATTTCGGCGTGCTCATAGTCGCGCCCGCCGGTGGCGGCGACGGCTGTCGCCACCCCAACGCCCAATAATTTGCCTCGCCTTTTTGCAGCCTCGCGCCGTGACGCCCGTTCACGGTAGCAAGAAAGCGTCAAGCAATCGTCCAGGTTCTTAACGAAATCACCCGAATCATAGGTCTGCTGCAACGCGGTCGTAAACGGCATGGCGTTTGCCGGGATCGTATTGCGGCGGCGCAATTCGACGGGCTCAATCCCGAATTCGCGCGCCGCCTTATCGATGATGGTCTCGGTCACATAGATCGGCTCGGGCCGGCTGCCGCCGCGGTAAGGTGCAATCGACATCGTATTGGTCAGTGCGGCGAGGACGCGGGCGTAGACCGCCGGGATGCGATAGGTGTTGACCAGGCAGCCGAGCCCTATTGTCAGGGGAATGGTTGGCCGATCGGTCGAGTAATAGGCGCCGATTGCCGCCTGCCATTGCGCGCGCAAACCGAGAAACCGGCCGTCCTTGTCGAGCGCCAATTCGGTCGCGACCACGCTGCCGCGACCCTGCTCGTCGCTTGCCAGCCCTTCGCTGCGCTCGGCAATCCAACGCACGCGCCGCCCCGTGATCTCCGCTGCCCACAAGGCCAGCGCGTATTCCGGATAGCAGCCGCCCTTCATGCCAAAGCCGCCGCCCATATTGTCGCAGACGACGCGAAACCGATGCTGCGGCAGTCGAAAAATCTGATCGGCAAGCGCGGCGCGCGTTGCGTGCACCGACTGAATTGTGCAGCGGATCGTGTAGCGGCCTTGATCGGGATCATATTCGGCGATGCAGCCGCGCGGCTCCATCGAATTCGCAGTAACCCGATTGATGTGAATTTCATCGCGGACAATACGCTCAGCCCGCGCAAAGGCAGCCTCGACTGCGGCCGGGTCACCGATCTCGTGAAAAAAGGCCTCGTTTCCGGGATTGTCCTCCCATACCGGGGGCGCACCGGGGGCGAGTGCTGCCGCAGCGGTAACGACCGCCGGCAACGGCTCATAATCGATCTCGATAAGCTCGGCCGCATCTTTCGCCTGGTTCAGGGTATCAGCGACGATGAACGCCACCGGGTCGCCGACATAGCGGACCCGCTCGCGGGCGAGCAGCGGCTGCGGACAGACAAACGCGGGTGCGCCGTTGCTGCGCCGGCGCCGGACCCCCGGTGTCAGGGTGCCGAGCCCACGCCGGCGCAAATCTTCGCCGGTCAGCACCGCAAGCACACCGGGGGCTGTTTTGGCCTTCACCACATCGATCGCACGGATTAGCGCGTGCGCGTGCGGCGAGCGCAGCACATAGCCGCGCGCATCGCCTGGCTCTCCGGCATCATCGACAAAGCGCCCTTTGCCGCGCAACAGGCGCCAGTCTTCCTCGCGCCGAACCGCCTGCCCAATCGCCTGCACCGCCATCGCTTCACCTTCCGCCGTTCGAGGCACAACTAGTACCGCCGTTGACAGTGCCGGCGCTACGCGTCTGGCAAGACATGGCGATGCGGGCGGGGAGGACCGGCAACTCAGGGCTGGCGGATGCTACCGATGACTAGCCATTGTGATGATGATCGGCTTCTGCTGTGGTCGAATGATCTCAAACGTTCTATAATCACGAGAATAATAAGTTATTTTGCTCGACCTACCCTATGGTCTGCCCTCTTTGATTGTGGGCCTATCAAAAATGACGCAATTTAGGAATATTTTGGACGCAACGATGACGCCAATTCGGCATAAATGATTATATGGATCAAGGAGATGACAACGTGACTCCAGGTTGCAGCCCGCATTCTGGGCTACAAGATGATAAGGCAAAGCAGCCTTACATCGTGATCGTCGAAGACGACGATGCTTTGGCGAGACTGCTTTGTGAGGTATTCGCGCGCGGCGGCAACCGGTGCTTTGCCATTCGCTCCAAGACAAGCGCTGAGCAATTTCTGCGCCAGGTCCGACCTGACCTAGTTATCCTCGATTACCAGCTGGTAGGGGGCGTCGGTCTCGAGGCAGCGCAAATTGCCTCTGACAAGAATGTGCCGGTAATTATCACCTCCGGTCATCTTGATATATTTGAGCGAGTGAAGAAGGCGGGGTATTTCTACCTAAGGAAGCCGTTCGCACCGACGGATCTATTGAATTTGGCGTCGATGGCGCTTGGCATCGACTTGACTTCCTCTGACCATCGATCGATCCAATTACATTGAGCGCTGCCCACATGGAGCAGCGGGCCAAGCATGCTCGCGCGACCGCCCGATCGGCCCCGATCGAGCGGCCCTCGGCTGGTCGCTCACTCCTTTTAAAGCACGGCGAAATACTCGGTTGCGCATAGCCCATGCCAATCGGCCGGGTGAGGCCGTGATCCTCGATAATGCGCTCGGTGTGCTTCCAAGCTGTTATCGACGGCCCGGCCGCACGCGAGCGCTTCCTGGTCCCATTACGAGGGCGTTGGGCTTCTGGACGTCATCCATCTCACCGGCCAGTTGTTCGCTGCGAGCGATCATGTCAGCCAGATATTGCTTCAGTCTTGGCGTGGTCACCTCGGTTTGGAGCCGGCGGGCGCGGGCCGCCACCGCGCGGTAATGCCCGGAAGAGTGCCGTTCCGATAACGACCACTCCGGATTTTCCTCGAAATGGGATTGATTGCCTGGCTGAGCCCGTTCTCGTATTGCCGGACTTGATCTGCCGCGGGGCGGGAACTCGCCCCCACGCTCGCTATTGAACATCGGGTTGGCCGATCGCGAGCGTGCATCGATCAAGGCTACCATGGCAGGGCAGAACGCAACGAAGCCACCGCCCACCAGATCGCGGCCCAAAGCCCCAAGGAGGAAAATATAATCGTAACCCCCGATGCTGCCGGCGACAGCGCCGGTTCTGACAAGCAGACATTGGGTGGTGCCGAGCGCCTATAAAAGCTCGGGGTGCGGGTTGATACGGGGTCGTTAGCCATCGGGTTCTCCTGCGCTGCAGAACCCTCTTAACCATGTTTCTCGTCAAGCCCCCGTCACAATCACAGTCAAAAAATCGATCGGGCCGGACAACAGGCATTTGGCGGCTCGGTATTTGCTGCATTTCGCACCGGTTATTCTCTGCTAGCGGCGGTAGGCTCCGCTAGCCTGGGATAGCTCGCGTCGCCGTCGACCGCTGCTAATAGCCATGGTGAGTGCGGTGACGCGGTTGACCGCATTGCCCGCTTATGCCCGAATTCACTTCCTCGACAAGTCCTCGCTTGGCGGGAACCGCAGACGATTTGGCCACGTCACTTCGGTCCACGGAACGCCAGGTCTCAAAAGTCAAACCAGCAATGGCCCCGGGCCACCGCCCCAGACGCCGCCGCTCAAGACTATCACATTTGAGTAACCCAACGGCCGATATACCAACGATTTTCTACAGTAGTATAACCACCCGACACGCAACGGTATTTTCATAACTCAATAGTGTCATTTTTGTGTCTCTAGCACAAGCGCGGTCGCGGCACAGTGTCGGCGGTTATTGTGACCTATGGCATACATTCTGATCGTTGATAGTGAAGCCGTGTTCCGTCAGCACCTGATCCACTTAATCGAGCAAGCGGGACATCGCGCGATCGCGGTTGCCACGATCGCTGAGGCGACTCGCATCTTGCAGCAGATCACGCCCGATATGCTGGCGACAGATGTGGTCGTAGCCGATGGATCAAGTGCGGGGTTGATCCGGCGGGTGACGAGGTTGGGTGCGCAGACGCTGTTGATGACGAGGAGTTCGGCGCGCATGGCCGAGTTTGACGGAGCCGGGCAAGCTTACTTAAAGAAGCCCTTTCTTCCCCAGCGATTTGTCCAACGGGTTAAAGAAATGCTCGCGACCAAAAGCGCCTTTGATATTGGACATCATTGAGGCGGTCAATTTGAGCCAAGGCGCGCACGTGGCCGCCACAAGGGCCCGTATCGGTTTCGCGAGATCCTGCGGCATTGCCTGGAAGACATTGCCTGGAAGACATTGCCTGGAAGACATTGCCTGGAAGACATTGCCTGGAAGACATCGCCATATTTGCAAATCTCAAACCCGACGCGGTGCAACAGGCAGTCACCGAGCGTATCGGCGCCCTGGTGAGCCTGTCCGATCGGCCGCAAGAACACGCCGACGGCGATCCCAGCGGAGGGCGCTGCGTGCACCTCAGATTACCGGCAGCTGGACTTCAAAATCTCGGCGCCCTATCTATCAGGCTGATCTAGCTGATCTAGCTGATATAGCGAACCGCCGAGATCGCTTTACAAAGCCGCCGATGCGTCCGGCAATTCTAGCGCTGTCGCGCTGGCAAATAGCGGCGGCCGACACCCAAGCCGGGCAGTTCGCCCTTGTCCGGTCGGGACCGCCCGTCCACATTCCTCGGCATTTTAGGGCCGTCTCCGCCGGGAGCGCCGGCACCTGAGGCGTCTTGTCGGGCCGCCATTTCGCGCTCGCGGCGCAGTTCCGCAAGACGGGCGGCAATCGTCGCAAAATCATCGGCAGCGCGGGGTCGGCTCACGTTTCCTCCGGAAGGTCTGCCGGTCGTCCCCAGACGACCGGGTTATTGAAAGGCGAGCGCATGCTTGCCCCGATATGCGCAATTAAGCAAGCGGAAATCACCGAGCAGACCTGGGAAGGCCTCAGCCGGTTCACCTTCAGCCGCGCGGCCTTGCGGCTAAATTGCCGGCCAACGCAAAGGCTTTTTTGATCCGTGATCTTTTATCTTGCGATCGCGTTTGATAGGCGGTCTTCCACCTGTGGCGGGAGCACCGGCCCGCAAAGTGACGGCTGAGGATTACGGATCCGGATCACAACATTGCGGATTTAAGACGATCCGTTTGGGGCGCGGCTAACGGCGAGGTTGTCGTTTGCCGGCGCCGACGATTAGGCTGCCGTTTACAGGCAGCGTTGTAGGAGCAAAGCATGGACGGCACCACACAACTCCTCGAGATCGATCGCCGCTATCTGCTGCATCCGCTGCACCATCCAGACGACCACAAAGAACCGCTGGTCGTGACCGAGGGCAAAGGTGCGATGCTGTATGATGCGAATGGTCGCGAATATATCGATAGCCTCTCCGGCTTATGGAATGTCAACATCGGTCACGGCAGGGGCGAGCTCGCCGATGCTGCGGCCGGACAAATGCGCCGCATCGCCTTTGCTTCGGCCTATATCGGCGCCACCAACGAGCCGGCGGTGCGACTGAGCGAAATGATCGTCCGCCATGCGTATAAGAATTCGGCGGCCGTCTATTTCACAACGGCAGGTGCTGAGTTCGAACGAATCCGCGTTCAAATTCGCCCGCTATTATTGGAAGGTCAAAGACAAGCCCAATAAGACCAAGATCATTTCGCGCATCCACGCCTATCATGGGGTGACGATGGCGGCGATGAGCGCCACCGGCATGGCGGCCTATCATAAGATGTTCGGTCCGCTGGTGCCGGGGTTTCTCCAGGTTGTTGCGCCCTATGCCTACCGCTGGGCCGGCAACGAAGAAGTGGGGCTAGGAGCGGCCGAGGCGGTCGAAAAAGCGATCCTCGCCGAGGGCCCTGACAGCGTCGCCGCGGTCATCACCGAGCCGGTCATGGGCGCCGGCGGGGTCATCGTACCGCCGCCCTCGTATTTTCCGAAGCTGCGCGAGATCTGCGATCGTCACGATGTGTTGCTGATCGCCGACGAGGTCATTACCGGTTTTGGCCGCACCGGAAGATGGTTCGCGCTCGGTCATTGGGGAGTCGAGCCCGATCTTGTCTCTTTTGCCAAGGGCGTCACGAGCGGCTATTTGCCGTTGGGAGGCGTGATTGCGTCAAAGCGCGTGCATGACGCAATCCAGAGCGCTCCCGCCGACCGCAAATTCATGCATGCCGCGACGTATTCGGGTCATCCGGTATGCTGTGCGGTGGGTCTGCGCAATGTCGAGATCATCGAGCAAGAGGGGCTCGTCGAGCGCGCCGCGGCGATGGGCGAGCGGCTGTTGGCGGGAACTCGAAACCCTTCGCGATTTGCCCGCGGTCGGCGATGTCCGGGGGCTTGGCATGATGTGTGGCGTCGAACTGGTCAAGGATCGCGATACCAAAGCGCCGGCAACCGGTCTCGTCGCGCGGATAACGCGCGAGGCGCTAAACCGTGGGCTGTTGCCGCGACTGCGCGTCGGCAGCACCGATCCGGCGATCGGCGACACGATCTGCGTCGCCCCACCGCTGATGACGCCCGAAGCAACGATCGACCGCATCCCGGAGATCCTGCGCGCCGCGATCACCGCCGCGACGCAATAAAGGGGCTTACAGCCGCCGAGGCCTCCGCTCGGCAGCGATCGACCGCCTAGCGTTTCACGTGAAACCTCGACAGTGGCCGGGCGGGTTCATACATTCCGCGGCCATAAGCGAGTTTTCGGACCGTTGCGACGTCGTCGTGATGGGCGGTGGGCATACAGGATGCGAAGCGGCCGCAGCCGCGCCGCAAATCGGCGCCCGCACCCTATTATCCTATTTCCGGCAGTTGGTAGTTGGCAAAATCGGCAAATCCGTGCAGACGCAATGGGATGAGCACGGGTCGAGCGGTCGCCGCGAGGCACCCAGCGGGTGAGCAACCATCAGTGGAGTACGGCAAGGAGCGGTCGGTGATCGCCGACACGTTTGCCGGCCGGATCCACATGGAGTGGGAGGCGGGCGAGCGGGCAGCGATGACCCCGCTTGGCCAGCTGCCGTTTTTCATTGAGTATCTGAAGCAAGGCGGGTTGTTCGACGGCTGGGTTGCGGGGTGCCCGCTGTCGCTGACGAGCCCGAACGCGCCGTCGAAGCGGGACATACTGGGGACAGTGATGTTGTCGGTGCTGGCCGGGCATCGGCGCTATGCCCACATCACGACGCGGCGCTGCGACCCGGTCACTCCACCACGGCTCGGGATGGCCAAGGTGGTCAGCGAGGACGCAGTGCGTCGGGCCCTGAGCAAGATCGAGACGGAAGCCGGGCGAGCCTGGCTGCAGGAACAGCTCGACTATTGCACTCGCCCTCTGTTGCGCGAACCCTGATTCTTGATGTCGACACGACGGTGAAACCGCTCTACGGCCATCAGGAAGGAGCGGTCGTCGGTTACAACCCGAAGAAGCCGGGGCGGCCGTCGCATACTTATCACAGCTACATGTTGGCCAATCTGCGGCTGGTCTTGGAGGTCGAGGTTCAAGCCGGCAACCAGCACGCGGCGAAGCACTCGGCGCCGGGACTATGGACGCTGTTGGATCGGCTGGGGCCGCAATGCGCTCCCTGGCTGCTGCGCGGTGATCGGGATTGGGGCAACGAGGGTGTGATCAGCGAAGCGGAGCGCCGCGGCCAAGCCTATCTGTTCAAGTTGCGCCTGACCAAGCGGGTGAAACGGGTATCGAGCGGGCGATGCGGGATGATGATTGGCACGATGCCGGGGCCGCCTGGCAAGGCAAGCATGGCGAGATCCGCCTGATGGGTTGGAGCCGGCAACGCCGCGTGGTCCTGCTCCGCCGCCGTCTGGCCGGGGTGATGATCACCCAGCCGCAGGCGGATGGGCAACTGGCGCTCGGCTTTGTCGAGATCGACGCGGCGCGCCAGGAAGCCTGGGAATATGCTGTTCTGGTGACCTCGCTGGAGGCCGAGGTTGTGACCATTGGGCAGCTTTACCGGGACCGGGGAGATTGTGAGAACAGCTTCGACGAGTTAAAGAACCACTGGGGCTGGGGTGGATTTACGACCCACGACTTGGCGCGCTGCCGGATCATGGCACGCATTGTCGCCCTCATCTTCAACTGGTGGAACCTCTTTGTGCGTCTGGCCGATCCTGACCATCATCGCGAGGCGATCACCAGTCGGCCGCTGCTGCTGCAAGCGATTGGTCGACAGACCAACCATGCCGGCCGCGCCACTGTGACAATCACCAGCTCTCACGGTGAGCGGGATCGGGCGCGCCGGGCGCTCACCCGTATCGCCGCCTTCTTCGCCACCCTGCGCGAAACTGCGGAGCAGTTGACCGATCTCGATCGATGGTACCGCATCCTCAGTCATGCCCTTGCCAAGTATCTCAAAGGCCGCCAACTCGACCCGCCACGGCGCCTACAGGCGGCCTGATCCTGCACGCTAAAGTCGAACTGACACCCCGTAAGGCTAAGCTATTCGGCTCCAACTGCCGGAATTAGGATTATTGACCTACAAGCGTGCCACGATCGGCGAGATGTCGTGCAATCCGGCGATCGCGGGCTGGGCACTTGGGGGCGCCACATCCGAGAGCGGAAGCGGCGATTACTCCTCGAAAGCTTCGCGCAAACCCGCAAGGGTGAGGCTGAGCGTACGCGGCGCGACAGTGCCGAGGCGATGCACCAGCCGTTGCTTGTCCAGCGTTCGGATCTGATCGAGCAGGATCAAACCGACCTTACCCTCAAATTCGACCGGTATGCGATAAGGCGCCGGTCGGCTGCCGGTGGTCAGCGGCGCTACCGTTACCGTCCGGAGATAGTCGTGCATCTCGGCCGGAGATACGATGAGACATGGCCGCGTCTTCTGGATTTCACTGCCCATCGTAGGATCGAGCGCAGCGAGCCAAACCTCGCCGCGAACGACCCTAGCCCTACAGTTGCATTCTGATTGACCCCTGCCTATCTCCCGTGGTCGGGAGTGTGTAGATGAGTGGCGTATCGATCGAGACGATGCTGGAATTATGGGCGTCATCGTTGCGGGAGGTGAAAGCGCGGATGCGGCCTCTGTTCACGCAGGCGCGAGTGGCGGCATCAGCGGGCTTCTTTCTGGATGGGTTGCTGGGATCAGAACCGCGCAAGACCGGCTGGATGCGCGCCGAGGCAGCGGGTGATCCCGGGCCATGGCGCCAGCAGGCCATCCTTGGCCGCGGTCGATGGGATGCCGATGCGCTGCGCGATATTGTGCGTGAGTATGCGCTGGAGACACTGGCCGATCCGGACGCGGTACTGGTTTTGGATGAAACTGGATTTTTGAAGAAGGGCCATGCCTCTTGCGGTGTCGCCCGCCAGTATACCGGCTCAGCCGGCAAGATCACCAACTGCCAGATCGGGGTGTTTGCCGCCTACGTCTCGCGCCACGGCCATGCCTTCATCGACCGGGCGCTCTATTTGCCGCGGGAGTGGACCAGCAATCCCACCCGGCTGGCCACGGCGCAGGTGCCGCCGGAGGTTGGCTTTGCCACCAAGCCGCGGCTGGCCGTGCGCATGATCGAGCGGGCGATGACGGCACCGGTGCCGTTCCGCTGGGTGGTGGGCGACACCGTCTACGGGGTCGGCGAGATCGAGATGGCGTTGCGGCGCGCGAGCAAGGGCTATGTGCTCGGGGTGAGCGCAGACCACCAGTTCCACGCCTGGATCGGCAAGCCGCCGGTCAGCGGAACCGCCGCGGCGATTGCGCAGGGGCTCGCGCCATCGGCCTGGCGGCGGCTGTCCGCCGGCGAGGGGAGCAAGGGGCCACGGCTGTATGACTGGGCGTATCTCAAACTGGCCGACCGCGAAGCGGCAGAGTTTGATTGTCATGGCAGCGGTCTGTGGACCCGCGGCCTGCTGATCCGGCGCAATATCGCGGACGGCGATCTGGCGTATTTCTCGACCTGGTGCCCGGCCGGAACCGCGATCGAGACCTTGGTCGCCGTCGAGGGGCATCGCTGGGCGGTCGCGGATGCCTTTGAGACGGCGAAGAGCGAACTCGGCCTCGATCATAACGAGACCAGATCCTGGCATGGCTGGCACCGCCACGTCTCGCTGGTGATGCTGGCATTCGCCATGCTGGCGACGATCCGTCATCGCGCCAACCGCGGTCCGGAAAAAAATCCGCCGCCAACGATGCGCAGGCGAAGCCAAAGCCTTGATCCGCTGGTCAGTGCAAGAAATTCGCCGCATCGCCACCCGGCTCGCGCAACGGCGCATTGAGCCGGCCCATATCATCGCCTGGTCGGCGTGGCGACGGGCCCATCAGGCCGCCGCACAACGCGCACATCTGAAACGAAGAATGCAACTGTAGGGCTAGGCGGCCCCCTCACCACACGAGACCGTCATCCTCGGCATTGGAGAATTCCGGCCAGACGAGCTCGTCATCTTCGGCGGCAGCGATGTCTCGCGACGCCTCGGCCCAACCGGCCCGCGGCTGCCGCCGCACCGGGGCAATGACGACGCGGCCGTCCTCCAGGGTGATATCGACCGCATCTCCGACGTCGATCCCGATTTCAGCCAGCATTGATTTCGGGATGATGACCCCCGACGAATTGCCCAGTTTGCGCAGCGCCGCCCGCATCTCGATTCCCTCGATCCTGTACTAACAAAGTTAGAACGGCCGGCCCTGTCAACGGGTTTCACGTGAAACCTCGACTCCGTGCGGGCGCCCTCATAAATTCCGCCGCCATGAGCAAGACCATCGGAAAATACGATGTAATCGTGGTCGGCGGTGGGCATGCCGGATGCGAGGCGGCCGCAGCCGCCTCGCGAATCGGCGCCCGCACCCTGTTATTGACCCACAAGCGTGCCACGATCGGCGAGATGTCGTGCAATCCGGCGATCGGCGGGCTTGGCAAAGGGCATCTCGTCCGCGAGATCGATGCGCTCGATGGTATTATGGGTCGCGCGATCGACCGCGCCGGTATTCAGTTCCGTATCCTCAACCGCAGCAAGGGGCCAGCGGTGCGTGGGCCGCGCGCTCAGGCCGACCGCAAGCTCTACCGCCGCGCCATTGCCGATCTATTGGCCGAAACGCCGAACCTTGAGATACTCGAGGGCGCCGCCGAAGACCTGCTGCTCGACCAAGCAGGTCACGCCGCCGGCGTCATATTGGGAAACGGCGAGCAGATTGCCGCCGGGTATGTCGTTTTGACGACCGGGACTTTTTTGAACGGGCTCATCCATATCGGCGAGCAGAAAATCCCGGCTGGTCGGGTTGGCGAGGCGCCGTCGCGGGGACTGGCGCAGACCCTTGCGCGCGCCGGTTTCGCGCTCGGACGGCTCAAGACCGGAACCCCGCCGCGCCTCGACGGCGCCACGATTGACTGGGCTGGGCTCGACCTGCAGCCGGGTGACGACCCGCCGCCGCCATTTTCGTTCGTTACCGATCGGATCACGACGCCGCAGATCGGCTGTCACATAACAACGACGACCGCGGCTACGCATGCCGTGATCCGCGCCAATCTGCATCGCTCGCCGATGTATTCCGGCGACATCACCGGCATCGGACCGCGCTATTGCCCCTCGATCGAGGACAAGGTGGTGCGCTTTGCCGACCGCGAGCGGCATCAGATCTTCTTGGAGCCGGAGGGGCTCGACGACGACACGGTCTATCCAAACGGCATCTCGACCTCGCTGCCGCGCGACGTGCAAGAGGCCATGCTGCGCACGATTCCGGGTCTCGAACATGCCGCCATGCGGCGACCCGGCTATGCGATCGAATACGATTTTGTCGACCCGCGGGAACTGTTTCCAAGCCTCGAAACCCGCCGCATTCCTCGGCTCTATTTCGCGGGTCAGATCAATGGCACCACCGGCTATGAGGAGGCGGCGGCGCAGGGTCTTGTCGCGGGCCTCAATGCGGCCCTTGCCGCATCGGGTGCTGAGCCATTGGTGCTCGACCGCGCCGACGCCTATATCGGCGTGCTGATCGATGATCTGGTGACGCGCGGCACGAGCGAGCCTTATCGCATGTTCACCTCGCGCGCCGAATACCGGCTGGTTCTGCGCGCCGACAATGCCGATCAACGATTGACCCCGATCGGGCTGCGCCTCGGCTGCGTCGGACCCGGGAGAGCCGCGCGCTTTACGGCCAAGATGCACGCATTAGCCGCGGCCCGCCAGCAGCTTGCCGGCCTGCGGATGACGCCGCCGGCGTTGCAGCGCCACGGCATTGTCGTCAACGAGGACGGCGTTTCCCGCAGGGCGGCCGAACTTCTCGCCTTTCCCGGCATCGAGCTGGCGCGCCTCGCCGCGATCTGGCCGGAACTCGGCGCATTGGCACCCGAAATCGCCGAGCAGGTCGAGATCGATGCGCGCTATGCCGGCTATCTTGAGCGCCAGCAGCGCGATATCGCCGCGTTTCGCCGCGATGAAGCGCTGTTGTTGCCGGCCGATCTCGATTACGCGGCGGTCGGCAGCCTGTCGTGCGAAATCTGTGACAAGCTCGCCGCCGCTCGGCCCGCGACCTTGGGCGCCGCCGCCCGCATTTCCGGGGTGACGCCGGCGGCCCTCGTCGCCTTGCTGAAACATGTCGAGCGCCGCCCTTCGACAGGGATACGCTCACCCACCCAGTCCTTGCGTGCCTGGTCACCCTCTCCCGCAGTGCGGGAGAGGATCCCGAGCGAAGTGCAGGGCGAGTGAGGACGAGGCGCTGTGCAGCCTGAGTCGCTGGATGCGCACGGTTTTGCCGAGATCGTTCCGGTTTCACGTGAAACATTGGCGCGACTCGAAGCCTATGTCGAGTTGCTGACCCGCTGGTCGGCGCGCATCAACCTTGTCGGCCGCGACACGCTCGCCGATCTGTGGCGCCGCCATATGCTCGATTCGGCGCAATTGCTCCCGCTCGTTCCCGATAACGCACGAAGCCTGATCGATCTCGGCAGCGGTGCGGGCTTTCCCGGGCTGGTGCTGGCGATCCTTGGCGCGCGCGGCGTCGAACTGGTCGAAGCAGATTCGCGCAAAGCCGCTTTTCTGCGCGAGGCGGCGCGGATCAGCGAGGCAAACGTCGCGATTCGCCCGTGCCGCATCGCCGCCGTGCCGCGGCATGCGGTCGATGTTATCACCGCCCGCGCGCTCGCCCCGCTCGACCAACTCCTTGATCTGGCTTGGCCGTTCATCGCTCCGGCCACGATCTGCCTGTTCCCGAAAGGGGAGCGGGCAGAGCAGGAATTGACCGTCGCGCGAAAACGCTGGACAATGGCGGTGTCGATGCAGGCCAGCATCGCCGATCCGCGGGGGGTCGTTCTGCATTTGAGCGAGATCGTTCGTGAGCCTCACGGGGAGTGAGGCTCATCCGGAAGCGCGTGCCCCGACAAGGCGGGCGCGCATCGTTGCGGTTGCGAACCAGAAAGGCGGGGTCGGCAAGACCACAACCGCGATCAATCTGGCAACGGCGTTGGCTGCCGCCGGCCGTCCGACGCTGGTCGTTGATCTTGACCCGCAAGGCAATGCCAGCACTGGGCTCGGCATCGAACGCGAGCAGCGCCGGCTGACCAGCTACGAGCTGATGCTGGGTGAGGCCGAACTCGCCGACATGGTATTGGCGACCGCGGTGCCGGGCCTGTCGCTCGTACCCGCTTCCCCCGATCTTGCAGGTGCCGAATTCGAATTCATAAACCGCGAGCGCCGCGAATTCTTGTTGAGTGGGGCGATCCGCAGCCGGGTTGGCGACTGGGACGAGGTGCTGATCGATTGCCCGCCATCACTCAATCTGCTGACGATCAACGCGTTGGTCGCCGCTGATGCGGTGCTGGTGCCGCTGCAATGTGAATTTTACGCGCTCGAAGGACTAAGCCAGCTGATGCGGACGATCGAACGGGTGCAACGTGCGCTGAACCCGCGGCTCGAACTCGAGGGCGTCGTGCTGACGATGTATGACGGCCGCAACAATCTTAGCGAGTCGGTAGCACTCGATGTGCGCGACCATCTCGGCGCCAAGGTCTTCGAGACGATAATTCCGCGCAATGTCCGGGTCTCCGAAGCGCCGTCATACGGCAAGCCGGTGCTGATCTACGACCACCGCTGTGCCGGGGCGCAAGCCTATATCCAGCTCGCCGGCGAGATGTTGCGCCGCACCCATACAGGTGTACGACCGAAATGAGCGAACGCGTCGCGCGACGGCGTCCGCTGGGCCGCGGCTTGGCGGCGCTGTTTGGGGAGAACGAGGGGGCGGTCGAATTCGATACCGCAAGCCAGCGCCGCGTCCCGATCGAAATGATCCGGCCGAGCGCTCTGCAGCCGCGCCGCCGTTTCGATGAGGCCGAACTCAATGCCCTCGCCCAGTCAATCCGCGAAAAAGGCGTGTTGGCACCGCTATTGGTGCGACCTGTTGCCGATGACGAGGCGGCCTTTGAACTCGTTGCCGGAGAGCGGCGCTGGCGAGCAGCGCAACGCGTGGGCATCCACGAGGTGCCGGTCCTCGTCCGTGCCCTCGCAGATCACGAAGCGCTGGAAATCGCTCTGGTCGAGAATCTGCAGCGTGAGGATCTGTCTGCGCTCGAAGAGGCGGAGGCGTATAAGAGGTTGGTCAGCGAATTTGGTCGCACTCAGGCAAGCCTCGCCGAATCCGTCGGCAAAAGCCGCAGCCATGTCACGAATACATTGCGCTTGCTGTCATTGCCGGCGCCCGTCCGGCATCGTCTCGAAGAAGGCGAGCTGTCCGCAGGGCACGCGCGCGCGTTGCTCGGCGCAGCCAATCCGACGACACTGGCCGACGAGGTCGTGCGCCGTGGTCTTAATGTCCGCGCGACCGAGCGCCTGGTGCAGCAGCGGGCGCGACGGGCGGAAAAGCCGCACCGACCGCTACGCGACGCGGATACTTTGGCCTTGGAGCGCGATCTCAGCAGCCGGCTCGGGCTCCGCGTGCGGCTTGAACCAAAAACCCGTGGCGGCGCGCTGACGATCTATTACCAGAGCCTGGATCAGCTCGACCAGGTGCTCCACTTGTTGCGGGGAGGATAAAACATGGTCTGCATTCGTCCTCGTTGACTGAAGTTCGCGCCTCAAGTAAGAACAAATTATGAACACACGACTCCGCGCTTCTCCGCGCGGGCGGATGGCGGTCAGGCAAGGAGCTGAAGGAACGATTAACCTGGTTAGGGTAGGAAGTGAGATCCTTCTCAATCGGTACCCTTGAACGGATCCCGTCGGCATGAAAAGCAGCGATATCCACGAAATTCGCGATCCGATCCACGTTTTCGTACGATTAGAGCGGTTTCTGGGTCAGTTTGACGGGTGATATCCGCAATGGCGGAACCAGCCCCTGGCATCCTGGAGGGTGATGGTATCGAGGGCCGGACCGATTTGCTCGTTGATAGCGGCGATCGAGCGCGGCTCGGCGGCGCGCAGCAGCGTCTTGAGCTTGGACCAGCACGGCTCGATCGGTGACAGGTCGGGGGAGTAGCGCGGCAAGGGCAGCAGCGTGAAGCCGGCGCCCTCCAGCAGGATACGTGCCTGAGGGATGCGATGGGCGGCGAGGTGGTCCATCACGATGGTGGCTCCCGGCTTGTGCCGGCGCAGAGCGGGGATCAGGACCTGTTGCAGAAAGGCCTGAAACACGGGCCAATCGGTGGCGACAGCAACAGTCATGACGGCGACCAAACCGCCGAGCGCGAGTGCGCCGAGCACAGTGAGGCGGCGCCAATGACCGGGCGCGCTGCCGCAGGCGCGCTGGCCGCGCGGCGCGCGCGCATAAAGCCGCGTCAGCTTGGTGCTGACGCCGGTCTCGTCGAGAAAGACGAGGTTCTCGGGCGCGATGCTCTTGACCTGCTCGGCAAAGGCGGCGCGTTCGGCAACGACATCGGCACGCGCCTGCTCGCTCGCCCGGAGCGTCTTTTTTTGCGCGGCAAGCCCAAGCGCTTGAGGGTGACCGAGAGCACTGGCCGGCTGACGTGGATCCCGGTCTGCGCCGCCAGCCGCGCGCCGTATTCGGCCAAAGTCGCATCGTTGTCGGCCGCCACCAATTGGCGCAGCACCTCGCATTCCGCCATGCCCAAGCGCGGTGCCGGACCGCGGCCCAGCGGTTTGGCGACCCGCCGCCCCTCCGTCGCGACCGCCCGCACCCAATTCTTCACCGTATTGAGCGCCACCCGAAACCGCCGCGCCAGCGCTGCCGCCGTACCCTCACCGTGTTCATAGGCCACCAGCACCCGCTCACGCAGATCCGCCGAATAGGGAAGCGGCATGAGAACCTCCACCGACCTCTCGATCCTGCTGAGAAAAACGGTGGCATTCCCACTTCATTCCGTCACACTGATTCAAAAACCGCTCTAGACAGTCACGAACGTGAGGTTCTCAACTCACGGCCCTTCCAGCGGCTACGCCATATCCATCAGCTTGCGCTGACCTATCTTGTATATCCAGGTGCCACACACAAGCGGTTTGAGCATTCGCTCGGAGTAATGGAGCTTGCAGGCCGAGTGTTCGATATTATAACCAGCAATGTAACTGGAGAATCCTAATTTAAGATACATTTAAGGATTGCGGATGCGGAAAGACGTGGTTCGCCGTAGAAAGGGGGAGCTATGGCCGGGATTATCTGCAAACGCTGTCAGGGAACGGATTACGTCAAAAGAGGGACTGTTCGGGGCCTGCAACGCTATCAATGCAAGGGCTGCGGGTGCAATTTCACGGACACGCCGTTACGCGGCAAGCCGCCGGCGATGAAGGCGCTGGCGTTGATGCTTTATGCGATGGGCAACATGAGTTTTTGCAGCATTGCCCGTATTCTCGGGGTCAGCGATGTCGCCGTGCTCAACTGGGTTCGGAATGCGGCCCGTCAGCTTCCCGAACCCTCCCGGGAAGCCGAGACGGTCATCATCACGCTCGACGAGATGTGGCACTTTCTTAAAAAAAGACTTGCAAGCTCTGGGTTTGGCGCGCGTACGACCCTGTCGCTCGCCGAACCATCGCCTGGGTGCTTGGTGGCCGTGATGACAAAACCTGCCAGAGGCTCATCGACAAAGTCGGCCTTGAAGGCAAAACTTTTCTCGCCGACGATTGGGAAGGCTTCCATCGCCTTATCCCCGAAGATCAACTCTTCACGGGCAAAGACCTGACCTTTTCCATCGAGCAGGACAACAGCAACATCCGCCATTTCCTCGCTCGTTTTCGCCGCAAAACCAAAGTCGTTTCCAAAGTCGAGGAAATGGTCGATCTCTCCCTGCGGATTTATCACCACTTCCACGACAACCCACAAAACTTCGCCGCCCTCGTTTCCGCCTTCTTATGTATCTTTAGTTAGGAATCTCTGTAACTGATCACATCAGGGAGATCCTTCCAGATCTGAAAAATGATAGCGCACTAAGCTATTGGCGAAGGGTGCTGAGAATGGCTGCTCTTTGCCACGATGTTGGCCATCTTCCTTTTTCACATGCAGCTGAGAAGGAATTGCTCCCTGAAGGATGGGACCACGAGAGGCTGACGCGCGAAATAATAAGTAGCCCGGAGATGAATTCGATCTGGAATAGCATTACACCTCCGCTGCGTCCTGACGACGTAGCCAAATTGGCAGTTGGCCCAAAAAAGGCGAAGGATCTTAAGTTCTCTGATTGGGAAACAATATTATCTGAAATTATCGTTGGAGACGCGTTCGGGGTCGACCGCATGGATTATCTTTTGCGAGATTCCCACCATACAGGCGTGGCCTACGGTAAATTCGACCATTACCGCCTCATCGATACGCTTCGGATCCTCCAACCTCCTTTATCCGGCGACAGCGGCAACTCTGAGGAGGTAGGGCTTGGTGTTGAACAGGGAGGAATTCAATCTGCCGAAGCATTAATGCTGGCTCGTTATTTCATGTATTCGCAGGTATATCTGCACCAAATCCGGCGCGTTTATGACATACATCTCATGGACTTTCTAAAAGAATGGTTGCCGGATAGTAGGTTTTCGACGGAGCTCTCGCGGCACTTAGCATTGACCGATAATGAGGTCAATTCGGCCCTGCTTGACGCCGCGTTTTGCGGAGATCGACTTGGCCGCGAACATGCTCGGAGAATTATTAGGCGAGAACATTATAAGGTGGTCTACGAGCGGAACCCCAATGATGTACGAATTAATCCAGAGGCAGGCAAGGCGATATTTGAGGCCTTGGTTGCAAAATTCGGCTCCGCGCCGTTTCGCCACGACCGATATCCGCAGAGGAGTGGGTCGCCCGATTTCCCTGTTCGCATGCGGGACGGCAGCATTGTGTCGTCGCTCGCTATCTCCGAGACCCTCAACAAGGTACCTGTAGTGTCGATTGACTATGTGTTCGCAGACCGAACTATTCTCGGCGAAGCGAAGAAATGGCTTAACAACGCCAAAAATGATATTATTAAACTTGGGGAAGAGGGGGAGAGGAATGGATAGGCTAAAGAGGGGCGCCATCCTCGTACAGCTAGTACGAGAGTTACGAGAAAACGGAAGCTGGTGTGGAGAAACGCATCTGCAGAAAGGAACATATCTGCTTCAAGAACTAACGAAGGTTCCATTGGGTCTGGAATTTATCTTATACAAACATGGTCCATTTTCTTTTGACCTAAGGGATGAACTAACCGGCCTACGTGCTGATGAAGTTATAGCACTTCAGCCGCAGTAGCCGTATGGGCCAGAATTGTGCTGACAGAGCAAAGCAGCTATATACAGCGACTTTATTCAAAAACATTAGAAAGATATCAAGACCAAATTTCATTTGTTGCGGAAAAGCTTGGCAGTAGAGATGTCACCTACCTAGAGCGCTTAGCAACGGCGTATTTTATTGGCGAGCGCTCGATAGGAGCGTCGATAGAAGAACGCGCAAACGAGCTCACAAAGGTTAAGCCGCACATTCCGATGGAGCTCGCTAAGGCGGCTGTCCAAGCTGTGGATCGGATCGCGGAAGAGGCGCGGCACCGGGTACACTGACACATGGAGATTCTGGTCGACTTCTAATCCACCGCTGGAGGCGCAGCGCTCCTGGTCAAGTCACGCCGTGAGTGGCGGCGATAGCATTGCTATCCGATCCGGTCCTGGACTTTGGACGGTCGCTTCAGCCTGCGAGGCCGTTGAACGGGGTTGCCAGCGGGTGCGGCGCACGCCCAGAGGGAGCGGCAGGATCTGCGACACCGACATCGGCAATGTCGTCAGCGCACTCGAATTCCGGTAAATCATCCGCCTCTGCCGCGGCCACCCATACGACACGCCAACCGTCGGCGGCGAGCTTGCGTGCCCGCGCGACAGAGAACGCTCTCGACCAGGTCCGATCGCCCGTAACTGAGACGGCCTCGACAAGCGCACCGGAGCTGACAAGCGCAAGGATGCCGCCGTAAGCCTCTTCCTCACAGAAGATGATATCGGCGTTGGCGACCACTGCCTGCGCCTTTGCCGATATGTCTCCCGGTTCACGGAGAGAGACTAGCTTCGGTCTCCAAGTAGATGCCACATCGGTTGATGGGCTTGAGGATGCAATGTCGTATGAGGGCATATTCGATGCTCCCTTAACCAGAGCGACCCTCATATTCTACATCAGTTTGCGTCATTAGGAATAAAATAAGAGCGCTGTGTTTGTAGAATTATAACATTCTACAGCTCAAGATCGTCCTTATGGCCGAATCCTATTGCTGGTTGACGAACTGGGTTAAGGTTGGGAGATGCTTGATAGGAACCCGCTGCCCACGGTGGCAGGCGCGTTTGCGTTAGCCGTTAGAACGCGCCGAACGCGAGCGATCGGCTCTGCCCTGACGCTATTGCTGGCGGCGTCCGCCGCCGCTGCGCCGCCGCCAAACGCCGATCCGGCGTTGGCGCCATGGTTTCGCGGCTTGCTTCAGCCGGGTACCGGGATGTCGTGTTGCGCTCTCGCCGATTGCCGCCCGACCGAATATCGGATCAAATCCGACCATTATGAGGCGATGGTCGGCGGCAAGTGGGTTGCGGTGCCGCCGGACAAGATTTTACAGCGCACCGACAACCCAACCGGCCATGCAATCGTGTGCTGGACGCCGCAACGCGGCATCATGTGCTTTGTCCGCGCGACCGAGTTGTAATCGGGCCAAGCGCTCAAATATCGAAGAATACCGTCTCGTTGTCGCCTTGCATAACAATGTCGAGCCGCCAGGTTGCCGGCTCCGCATCCCCGGAGCGGGTGGCAATCAGGGTTTGACGGCGCATCGGATCAGCGATCGTCGACAGCACCGGATCGGTCTCGTTCAGCGGCTCGCCGGCAAAATAGACGCGGGTATAAAGCTGCTTTAGCAAGCCTCGCGCGAACAACGCCACTGCGATATGAGGCGCCTGCAAGCTGTTGCCGCGTCCGGGAACCGGCCCCGGCCGGATCGTGGTAAAGCGAAAATTGCCGTCGGCATCGGTCGAAACCCGACCGAAGCCGCGAAAATTCGGATCGAGCGGCGTATCGGTGCGGGTGTCATCGGGATGGGCGTAACGCCCGGCGGCGTTAGCCTGCCACAATTCAAGGCAGGCATCGGGGACCGGCGCACCATCGCCATCGATGACCCGCCCTTCGACGACGATGCGCTCGCCTTGCGGGTGGCCGGCGGTGAGGTCGGCCCAGTCCGGCCGGTCAAGCCCGATATGAAAAAACGGCCCGACGGTCTGTGACGGGGTCGCAATCAGCTTGTCCGTCATGTCAGGCATTCTCCATCGGCGTCGCCTCGCGCCCGCGCAACACGATGTCGAACCGATAACCGAGGGCCCATTCCGCCTCGCTGAGGTTCGGGTCGTAAGCGGCGATTAAGCGCTGGCGCGCCCTCTCATCGGCAGTGCCGAGATAGATCGCGTCCAAGGCCAGCAGCGGGTCGCCCGGGAAATACATCTGCGTGATCAGCCGGGTGGTAAAGGCAGAGCCAAAGATCCCAAAGTGGATGTGCGCCGGGCGCCAGGCATTGTAGGTGTTGCGCCACGGATAGGCGCCGGGCTTGATCGTCAGAAAGCGGTATTCGCCGCGCTCATCGGTCAGGACCTGCCCGACACCGTCAAAATTGGGATCGAGCGGGGCGTCGTGCTGATCGACCGGGTGGCGATAACGGCCGGCGGCGTTGCACTGCCATAACTCGACGAGCGTCCCCGGAACCGGCCGCGCATCCTCGTCGAGCACGCGGCCGGAGACGATGATTCGCTCGCCGAGCGGCGGCCCGCCATGCCCTTGGGTCAGATCGGCGGCATCCGCACCGGCCCAACCGCCGGCGAAAACCGGGCCGGTGACCTCGGTCAAGGTGTGCTCTAGGTGGATCGGCGGGTGCTTTGGCGCGCGCTTGACGGTGCCGGTGTAATCGGGGTGCAGATAAGGCGGCTGGCTGCCCTCCCGCGGTCGCGCGAATGGCCGGATTGTGTCGCTCATCGATCAAATTCTCCCTGATGACTTAGCGGCAGGCCGCCGGCCCTGTAGGCTGCTCAACCGGCAGCTCCGGGTCAAGCGCTCCGACCCGTACACAATGCCGGCACCCTGCTGCGCAAACGGTCCCGAGCCTCGCTTTATCGCGTTTCTTGAGGGATTATTAGACCGGCTGCATGGCCAGCTTGATGGAGGGGGCCCGGTAATGGCACCAAACCGCCTTTCAACGATTGGCGGGCCTCATCGATGGCCCGATCTGCACCGATTGGCCCGCGGCTTGCGAAAACTTGATCTGGATCACTGCGGTCTAGCCGATCGACCAGTGTTTTGCGGATGCGCCAACAAAGGACCATCGAGATGACCGAGGCTGTCTTGACGATCAGCAGCAAGAACTACTCATCTTGGTCGTTGCGCGGCTGGCTATTGTGCCGGATGGCGGGGCTCGATTTTGTCGAACAGATCGTACCGGTCGATGACCCGACAAACCGCGCCGAACTCTTGCTGTTGTCGCCGTCGATCCTGGTTCCGTGTCTGATGCATCAGGGCATCCGTGTCTGGGACACGTTGGCGATCGCCGAATACCTTAACGAGGTCAGACCAGAGGCCGGCCTGATGCCAAAGACGCTTGCCGCGCGCACGCGCTGCCGCTCGATCTGCGGCGAGATGCATTCAGGCTTTTCCAATCTGCGCTCGGCACTGCCAATGAACCTCAGGGCCCACCGCCCCGGGTTCAAGATTTGGTCGGGAGCCCAGGCTGATATCGACCGGATCATGACGATCTGGCACGAATGCTTTGCCGAGCATCATGGGCCCTATCTGTTTGGTGAATTGAGCATGGCCGACGCGATGTATGCGCCGGTCGTAACGCGTTTTCTGACCTATGACGTAAGACTCGACCGTGATTGTGCCGCATATTGCGAACGCATCATGACCTGGCCCGACATGATGACCTGGTGTGCGGCAGCCTCGGTCGAGCCGGACGAATTCGAAGAGCTCGACATGGAGTTCTGACCCCGGATACGGCGGCGAGGCGAGGTCGCACGCCGCTCCGCCTGCTTTTTTGACTTGGCACGAGACTGAGCGGCGAGTAGGCATTTGCCGAGAAATTAACCACGGCAAGGCTGCTGACCGTTGCTCATTGGCTGTTGCGCAGACACGTCGGCGCTGCTTTGATCACCCTCCGAGCCAACCTCGTCGCGTCTTACTCGCAGCAGGAGTTTCGATGTCGAGCACGACCCCGCTCTCCGGTCTTGTTGTGATCGAAATCGGTCACAGCATCGCAGCGCCTTATGCCGGAATGATCCTGGGCGAACTCGGCGCCGAAGTGATCAAGGTCGAAAACCCGCGCACCGGGGATGCCGCGCGCGGCTGGGGGCCGCCCTTTGCTGCCGGTGCAGCGACTTGTTTTCAAGCCGTCAACCGCGCCAAAAAGGGCATTACGGTCGACCTCGCCGACCCCGACCAGGTCGCGAAATTAAAGGGGTTGATCATCGATCGCGCCGATGTGCTGGTCCACAATCTGAAATTCGGTGCGCTCGACCGCTTTGGGCTGTCGGCCGAGGCGTTGCTCAAAGCAAAGCCTCGCCTTGTCTATTGCAATCTTGGGGCGTTCGGCGCCGTCGGACCGATGCGCGAGCGTCCCGGCTACGATCCGCTGATGCAGGCCTATGGCGGGTTGATGAGCCTGATGGGCGAGGACGGACGCCCGCCGGTGCGGGTCGGCGTCTCGATTGTCGATCTTGCGACCGGCATGTGGGCCGTGATCGGCATTCTCGCGGCTTTGGCAGAGCGGCGCCAGACCGGCCGTGGCGGAGTGATCGATACTTCGCTTTACGAGAGCGCGCTCGCCTGGATGACGATCCCAATCGCGGCTTATCTCGTCGATCGCAAGATCCCGACGCGGCAAGGCTCGGGGGTCGAGATGATCGTCCCCTATCAAGCCTTTGCAGCCGCCGACGGATATCTGATGGTGGCGGCCGGCAACGACAATCTGTTCCGGCGCCTATGCGCCGTAATTGCGCGGCCCGAGCTTGCGGAAGACTTGCGGTTCCGCAGCAATAAGGATCGGGTCGTCAACCGTGCGGCACTGATCGGGATCCTAGACGACATATTCGCGGCGCAGCCGATTGCCGTATGGCAGGAGCGGCTCGATGCTGCCGGCATTCCAAACGGACCGATCCAAACCGTCGATCAGGTGGTCAGCGATTCGCAAACGGCGGCGCTCGGAATCATTCAACAGCTATATCCAAACGGCGCAATCGAAGCCCCGCTCTCCTTAGTCGGCTTGCCCCTGTCATTTGACGGCGTGCGTCCGCCTTTTGCGAAACCTGCGCCGACGCTCGGCCAAGACACCACCGCTCTCACCGACCCCGAATGATCAGCCCGCGCCGCGGCGCGATGGCCGTTGCGCTTTGCGGGCTGCAACTCGCAGCCTGCGCGCCGCTGGCGCCGCCTAGCCCGGGGAATCCGGAAAGCCGCTCAACGGTTGCCGTCCGCGAGGATCTCTCACAGCGCTTCGTTGCGCTGATCGGCCCTGAGGCCCAGGACGATCCGCCTTATCTCGGGACCCCCGGCACCAACTATTCCCGCCTGCGCAGCTTTATCGATCGCCAGACCGGCGAGACTGCGCACCAGCTTTATGTCGTCGCTAGTTACGATGTAAAGCGCGATTGGGATGCCGCTCATGACGACCATGGCACGGTGCTCAAATTTATCCCGATAAGCCGCTTGAAGATTGCCTGCGACGGCAACGAGAACTGTGATTATGCCGAGGAGTTCGCGGCGAAAATTCCGATGGGCGAATTAAGTGATAACCGGCGTGGCTTCTCGATCACCTTTACGGACCAAGCCGGCCACGCGCAAACGATTATGGTTTCGGCAGAGCAAGTGACGACCCAGCTCGCGGCGGTAGCGAAATATGAGAGCCGCCCGCGCCTGGCACCATCAGCTTCGGATCAATAACCGTAGGTTGCGTCTGCTTCGGTCTGGGCTTCGGCGCGCTCCAAAATGTCACCCACAACCCGGCAGTTCGGGGTTGAGGCCGTAACATCGCCTGGACCGCCGCAGCTCGGGTCATGGCGGGGTATTACCGCGCCAACAAAGCTTTGCTGCTGCCAACTCGGCTGACGCGCTGACGTCACATGACGAGAGGCGAAGGCCTGCATACCACCAAAGGCTAAGACGACGATAATTGCCACGACCCAAGCCGAGGCAATCACGCGCCAACCGCCCAAATAGTGTTGAAGGAACCCAGGCTCACTCTCTTGCTCGAAGAATTCCGGCATCGCGGCACCCACTCAACTTTATTGCATTGCAAAAATAGTGCAGGGGCCTTGACCTTTGTAGGCCGGCTAGGGCATGGCTGATCTGCGCCGGGCATATGTGCTAATAGGTGACATGCATTAAATTCATAAGCCCACCGTTTCTCCGAACCGGCGAACAGACAAAGTAGGTGCGGCCGCAATTGGATTGTAGCTGGTCCAATCGCGGCATATTTCGCCCAGGCGTGTGACAGTGCGCATATATAGATCGCCGTGCCCCGATGCTTGTGGCGGAACGAGCTCCGTCCTCGAATAGCGCAAGGGGCTGCAGCACGGAGGGCGAGCATGAAGTTCGGGCTGTTCGGTGGAGCGCGTGCCAAGGGCGGGCCGGCCGGCGACAGTTATGCCTATCACGACTTTGTTAATTATGTTGTCGAAGCCGAGAAGCTCGGGTTTTCGAGCGTGTTTTTGGTTGAACACCATTTCACCGGCTTTGGCCAAGTATCGGCGTCAATGAGCTTGTTGGCGTATCTGGCGGCGCGCACCGAACGCATCCGCCTCGGCACCGCGGTCGTCGTGTTGCCGTGGCATAATCCGCTTCTGGTCGCCGAGCAGGCCGCGACACTCGACCTGTTGTCGAATGGCCGCCTCGATTTCGGTGTCGGCAAGGGCTACCGCAGCTACGAATTCTCGGGCTTTTGCATCCCGCCGGAAGAAGCGACCGAACGCTTTGACGAAGCGATGGCGGTGATCCGAAAGGCCTGGACCTCACCCGGCCGGTTCTCGCATCATGGCAAGCGCTGGCATTTCGACAATGTTGTCGTCGAGCCAAGCCCGCTCCAGCAGCCGCATCCACCGTTCTGGCTGGGGGCCGGCAGCGCCGAGTCGATCCGGCGGGCGGCGCGCGAAGGATACAATCTGCTGCTCGACCAAATCGCACCAACCGATCTGATCATCGATCGGGTAGCCACGTTCCGTGCCGAATGTGAGCGCGTCGGACGCCGGTGGGACCCGATGTCGGTCGGCGTCACCCGCGGTTTGCAGATCGTCCATAATGAGGAGGAACGGCGGCGGGCGATCGCGACCCGCAGGCAGGTCCTGAAGAACATCGGCGATCTCGCGCGCGGTCCCGGGGCCGAGCGTTATGCCCACATCAAGGATGACGAAGACTCGTTTGTGCTCGATGACGCGCCATTGCTCGGCACTCCGGAAGAGATCATCGCGCGGCTCAAAAAGCTTGAAGCGGGCGGGGTTGAAAACGTGCTGTTCGCCGCCCCCGGCGCGTCTATCGCTGGACTTCGCACCTTTGCTGAGGAGATCATGCCGGCCTTTGCCGACGCCCCGCTCTCGCTCGCCCAAGTGTAAGCGAGTTGAGCATCGGGTCGGCACCGCGACGAGCGAGCGGCTCATGCGGCATGCGAGCTAACGACGAAACAATTGAAAGATCGCCTCGCGCCCCATTGTCAAGCGTGACGGTTGCAATCGGCACAGGCGGACCGCACACTTGGCCTACGCAGGAAAGGAATATAGCGATGGAAATGACAGGCGAATTTCGCATTCCGGCGCCGCGCGAACGGGTTTGGCAAGCGCTCAACGATCCGGAAACCTTGAAACGAGCGATCCCTGGCTGTCAAACCATCGAAAAGGTCACAGATACGGAATTCACCGCCAAGGTGGTCGCCAAAGTCGGGCCGGTCAGAGCCACCTTTGGCGGCAAGGTGAACCTGACCGATCTCGACCCGCCAAAGGGCTATACGATCTCGGGTGAAGGCAGCGGCGGCGTCGCCGGCTTTGCCAAGGGCAGCGCCAAGGTCAATCTCGACGAGGAGAGCGACGATGCCACCCGCTTGCGCTACGAGGTGCAGGCGCATGTTGGTGGCAAGTTGGCGCAGATCGGCTCGCGGCTGATTGACGCCACCTCGCGCAAGATGGCAGACGATTTCTTTGGCAACTTTGTCGCGGCGATCTCGCCGTCGGCGGAAGAAAGCGGTGTGGCCGCGGGCGAGACCGCTGCAGCACCGGCGACACCGGCACCCGCGAGCGGGACGGCCGCAGCACCGGCGACACCGGCCACGGCAGGCATCTCGGAAACCCAAGTGATTCCGCCAACGGCACCGCAACCGCCGGGCCTTCCCGAGGAGGTAGCGCAAGCGCCATTATCCTCGGAGGCAGAATCCCCATCGCGGGAAGCAGAAACCCCGTCGCGCCGCTTGTCGCCCGCCGTGTGGGTGACCGGCCTGACCGCGATCGTCGCCGGGATGCTGTATTATTTCACCCGGAAAGATGGGACCCACTAGGCGTTTGAGAACGCCTTGACCGGAGCGGCGGGGGGCACGAAACTCCACCGCGTTGCGGCCGTCGGGGGACGGCTCCATGCTGCGCAGTCGAGGGAGGTTTCGATGCAAAAGACGGTGAGCCTCACCGTGAACGGCAAGCCGGTGTCGGCGACCGTCGAAGGTCGTACGCTGTTGGTTCAGCTATTGCGTGAGCAGCTTGGGCTGACCGGCACGCATGTCGGCTGTGATACCAGTCAGTGCGGGGCCTGCGTCGTTCATGTCGATGGTGAAGCAGTCAAATCCTGCACATTGCTGGCGTTGCAGGCCGAAGGCCGCTCGGTGCTGACAATCGAAGGGGTCGCGACCGGCGAGACCTTGCACCCGATGCAGGAGGCGTTTCGCAACAATCACGCACTGCAATGCGGTTTTTGCACCCCGGGCATGGTGATGAGCGCGCTCGACCTCGTCAAAAACAACCCGAACCCGACCGAACGCGAGATCCGCGAATACCTCGAAGGCAACCTCTGCCGCTGCACCGGTTACCACAATATCGTCTTGGCGATTGCCGAAGGCGCGGCAGTGATGCGCGGCGAGGCGCCCCCGGCGAGGGAGCATGGGGCGGCGGCGGAGTAAATTCGATGACCACGGTCGGAACGCCGGTCCGGCGGCGTGAGGATTACCGGTTTCTGACCGGACAGGGAACCTACACCGACGACATCAACCGCCCAAACCAGCTTTACGCGTACATCCTGCGCAGCCCGCACGCACACGCCCGGATTTCCAGCATCGACACCACCGCTACGGGGCAGGCACCCGGAGTGGCCGCGGTATTTACCGGCAAAGACATGGCAGCCGATGGTGTCGGCGGATTACCCTGTGGCTGGCAGGTCCATTCGAAAGACGGCTCGCCGATGGCCGAGCCGCCCCACCCGCCGCTGGCAACCGATCGGGTGAGGCATGTCGGCGACCCGGTCGCGGTCGTGATTGCCGAAAGCTTGGCACAGGCGCGCGAGGCGGCTGATCAGATCGAGATCGATTGGGTCGAGGAGCCGGCGGTCGTCGACTCGGGAGAGGCCCTGAAGCCAGGTGCGCCTCAGGTCTTTGCCGATGTGCCGGGCAATCTTTGCTACGACTGGAGCCTCGGCAATCTCGCTGCGGTCGAGGCAGCCTTTGGCAAGGCGACGCGGATCGTCAAGCTCGATCTCCTCAATAATCGGCTGGTGCCGAACGCGATGGAGCCACGCGCCGCGATCGGTGAATTCGACCGCGCCACCGGTGAATACACGCTCTATACGACGAGCCAGAACCCGCACGTCATCCGGTTGTTGATGGGCGCCTTTGTGCTGCACATCTCGGAAGCAAAACTGCGCGTTGTGGCCCCCGATGTCGGCGGCGGGTTTGGGTCAAAGATCTACCACTACGCCGAAGAGGCGATCGTGACCTGGGCCGCGGGCAAGCTGAAGCGGCCTGTCAAGTGGACCGCGGAGCGCTCGGAAAGCTTTATGTCCGATGCGCATGGCCGCGACCACATCACCCATGTCGAGCTGGCGCTCGATGCGCAAGCCAAGTTTCTCGCGCTCAAGGTCTCGACGATCGCCAATATGGGCGCTTATCTCTCGACCTTTGCGCCCTGCATTCCGACCTATCTCTACGGCACACTGCTCGCCGGGACATACATGACCCCGGCGATCTATGTCGAAACCAAGGCGGTGTTCACCCACACCGTTCCGGTCGATGCTTATCGCGGCGCCGGCCGGCCGGAGGCGACATTTCTGCTCGAACGGATCGTCGACCTCGCTGCTGACGAGCTCGGTATCGATCCCGCCGAATTGCGCCGCCGCAATTTTATTCCCGCCGACGCGTTTCCTTACCAAACGCCGGTCGCGCTGCAATACGACAGCGGCGATTACCAAACGACCCTGGAACTGGCGCTGAAGGCGGCGGATTATGCCGGCTTTGAGAACCGCCGGCGCGAGGCCATGGCGCGCGGCAAACTGCGCGGCATCGGCATCGCCACCTATATCGAGGCGTGCGGCATCGCCCCGTCGGCGGTTGTCGGCTCGCTTGGTGCGCGCGCCGGGCTTTACGAAAGTGCCGCGGTGCGGGTGCATCCGACCGGCAGCGTATCGATCCTGACCGGCTCGCATTCCCACGGCCAAGGCCACGAGACGACGTTTTCGCAACTTGTCGCCGACCGGCTCGGCATCCCGATCGAAAGCATTGAGATCGTGCATGGCGACACCGCCAAGATCCCCTACGGCATGGGGACCTATGGCTCGCGCTCGCTGGCGGTCGGCGGCTCGGCAATCGTCCAGGCGATGGACAAGGTGATCGCCAAGGGCCGCAAGATCGCCGCCCATTTGCTCGAAGCAGCCGAGGCCGATGTGGAATTTGCCGACGGCAAGTTTACCGTCGCCGGCACCGACCGCTCAAAGAGCTTTGGCGAAGTGGCATTGACCGCCTACGTGCCGCACAACTATCCCGAGGATCTGGAGCCGGGGCTCGACGAAACCGCGTTCTACGACCCGAAAAACTTTACCTACCCATCCGGCGCCCATATTGCCGAGGTCGAGATCGACCCCGAGACCGGGGATGTCACGATCATCAACTTCACTGCTTCCGACGATTTCGGACGCATCATCAACCCGATGATTGTGGCGGGACAGGTGCATGGTGGGCTGGCGCAAGGGATCGGCCAAGCTCTGCTCGAGGGATGCGTCTATGACAAACAGACCGGCCAGCTATTGACCGGCTCTTATAATGATTATGCGATGCCGCGGGCGGCGGATTTTCCCCGGTTTTCGCTGTCAACCAATGTCACGCCGTGCACCCATAACCCGCTCGGCGTCAAAGGTTGCGGCGAGGCCGGAGCGATCGGCGCGCCGGCGGCATTGACCAATGCGATTGTCGATGCGCTGAAGCCGCTCGATGTCAGACATATCGATATGCCAGCGACCCCCGAGCGGCTGTGGCGCGTGATCCAACAGCACCGCCACCCGCTTGCCGCGGATTAGCGTCTCGATCAGCCCGATGAACTCCTGTCCCACTTATCATCGTCACCCCCGCGAAAGCGGGGGTCCAAGGGCAAGCGCCCTACCGGCGGCCCTGGATTCCCGCGTTTGCGGGAATGACGAATAACGCGAGAGAGCACCGATGTACGAGTTCAACTACCACAAACCGACGACTCTCGAAGAGATCGCCAATCTGCTCGGCGCCAATGAGGAGGCGAAACTCGTCGCCGGCGGCATGACCCTGATCCCGACCTTGAAGCAGCGCCTCGCCAAACCATCCGATCTCGTCGACCTCGCCGCGATCCCATCCTTGCGCGGCATCACCGATGCCGGCGACGCGATCGTCATCGGGGCGATGACACGTCACGCCGAGGTGCACAGTTCGCCGGTTGTCAAGCAGGGGCTCCCCGCTTTGGCAGCGATGGCCGGGATGATCGGCGACCCGGCGGTGCGCAATCGCGGCACGATCGGCGGCTCGATTGCGAACAACGATCCGGCTGCCGATTATCCGGCCGCACTCGTGGCTCTCGGCGCCACAGTGCATACGACAAAGCGCGAGATCCCAGCCGAGAGTTTCTTTACCGGCATGTTCGAGACGGCACTCGAACCGGATGAAATCGTGACCTCGGTGCGCTTTCCAAAGCCGCAGGCGGCAAATTACCAGAAATTCCGCAACCCGGCCTCGCGTTATGCGATCGTCGGGGTGTTTGTCGCGCGGACCGCGGGCGGGGTGCGCGTCGCAGTCACCGGCGCCGGACCATCCGTGTTCCGCGTTCCCGAGATGGAAGCAGCGCTGGCAAAGTCGTTCACGCCCGACGCGATCAAGGACATCACGATTCCGGATAACGGCCTCAACTCCGACATTCACGCGTCAGCCGAATATCGTGCTCATCTCGTCGGCGTGATGGCGCGCCGTGCCGTTGCCGCCTGCGCCTGACCTTCCGCCGATGACGCACGAGCGGATCGAAATCAATCCCGAGATCATGGGGGGGAAGCCTGTTATTCGCGGCACCCGCATCCCGGTGGAAATGATCTTGCGCAAGCTTGGCGCCGGTATGGCTCCAGCCGAAATCATCGCCGATCATCCGCGGCTTACATCAGAGGATATTCGCGCGGCGCAATCGTTCGCAGCTGACTATCTCGCCGACGAGGAAGTCGTTTACCACTGATCCGGCGATATGCGCTGGCTCGCGGATGAATGCGTCGACGCCAGCCTCGTGCGCCGCTTGCGTGCGGCCGAACACGACGTGCTGTACGTCGCTGAATTGGGTGCTGGAGCTATCGATGCGGAGGTGTTGCAGCGGGCAAGTCAAGAAGACCGCCTGCTGCTGACCGAGGACAAGGATTTCGGCGAACTTGTGTTCCGCTCGCGGCAGCGGGCTCACGGAATAATACTTGTACGGATTGCTCCTGAGCAAAGGCACCTCAAATGGTCCGCACTCGAAACGGCGATCCGAAAGCTCGGTGCCAGGATGATAGGCCGCTATGTGGTCGTCGAGGTGTCCCGCTTCCGATCAAGACCACTGCGCCAGCTGGCGTAGCCGATGAATTCTGCGGGGTCACTGCGAGGAGCGAGGCGCGACGAAGCAGTTTCGAGATTAGCGGCTGGCGTCAGCTGAGAATGCTTTCCCGCGGGCCGAGCCCGCGGGTCGCAATGACGCTTCTGCTATCGATCGGCTTATCCTTTGCCGACCGGGACGGGAATGCCGGAGATCTTGACGTTGACGGCGCCCAGGTGATTGCGGCTGGTGAAATAGAGGGTTCTCCAGTCGGCGCCGCCAAAGGCGAGATTGGTCGTGGCCGGCGCGCCGTGCACGACGCGACCGAGCTTTTTGCCCTTGGGGTCCATGATCCATAGCCCGCCGGCGCCGCCGCAATAGACATTGCCCTCGACATCGACCTTCATCCCATCGGGAACGCCGGGTTCCTCGCCGCGCAGATCGACAAAGACCTGGTCGGTATTCTTGGCGAGCGTGCCGTTCGGCGCCACGTCAAAGGCCCGGATGTGACCGCGGCGCAAGTCGTTGATATAGAGCACACTTTCATCGGGCGAAAAGGCGAGCCCGTTGGGCACGATGAAATCATCAATCAGCAAGGTTAGCTGGCCAAGATCGGGAGTCACGCGGTAGACGCCGGAAAAGGTCAGATCCCATTGCTGGGCCGCGGCGGGATGGGTCCACGGATCGGTGAAATAGATGCAGCCGTCGGATTTGACGACGACATCATTGGGCCGGTTCAGCTGACGACCCTGAAAGCTGTTGGCGATGACCGTGATGCTGCCGTCATGCTCCTGGCGGGTGACGCGCCGCGAGTCATGCTCGCAGGCGACGAGCCGCCCCTGCAGATCGCGGGTCAACCCATTGGCCCGGTTGGTCGGCTCCAACAGCAACGACACGCCCTTGCCGGGCTCGTATTTCATGCGGCGGTTGTTGTGGATGTCGCTAAACACGAGATAGCCGCCTTCGTGCCACCATAGCGGCCCCTCGGCCGGACCCTGCGGCCCGCCAAAACCGTCGGCCAGTTCCTGGATCGGTTGCGATATTTCGATGATCCGGTCCAGCTCCGGCGCCAGTTGTTCGATCCGCTTTGTCCCCTCGGCCATAGCGTTCCTCCTATTGTGTATCGAAGATGTCCCGGATCAGTCTGCCGGGGCCTTGCCGGAGGCAGTGTACGGTCCGGCGCGAAGCGATGGCAATCCGCGTCATCCGAAGCGAAGGCCACCGACCCACCGGTGGGTGCACTAGCCCGTGACCCCTGCACCTGCCATTCTGCACCGGCGATCTTTCAGGGAGGACAAGGCAATGCCTACGCGCAGCTTTGACGTCGTGATCCTCGGTGGCGGAAATGCTGGCATCGGGGTCACCGTGGCGACACGGGAGGCGGGTCTCAAGGTTGCTTTGCTCGAGCCGGATCTGCTCGGCGGGACCTGCCCCAATCGCGGCTGCATGCCGAAAAAAGTGCTGGTGGCGGCTGCCCACGCGCTTGATGAGATCGAGCGCGCCAAGGCCCATAAGATCGCGGTCGGCAAACCTGCCATCGACTGGGGTGCGCTGATTGATCGAGAAAAGGCGATGATCGCCGGCATTCCGGCATCATTGGAAGGTCTAATGGACCGGCGCGGCGTCGAAGTGATCCGCGACCTGGGCGGTTTCGTCGGCCCGAACGCGGTCGCGGTCGGCGGCGAGACCCTGGAGGCCAAGCACATCGTGATCGCCACCGGCTCGACGCCGCGCCGGCTGCCATTTCCGGGTGCCAAGCTGATGATCACGTCCGATGATGTGTTGAGCGAGCGCCGACTGCCGGAGAGCGTCGTCTTTATCGGCGGCGGCGTGATTGCGATGGAGTTCAGCCACGTCTATGCCCGCGCGGGCGCCAAGGTCACGATCCTCGAAGTGCTGCCGCAGTTGCTTACCAACATGGATGCCGACGCGGTCGAGCACCTGCGCCGCGAGACCGAGCGCATCGGGGTTGCGATCCATACCGGGGTCGAGATTCACCGGATCGAGCGCGCCGGCGGAACGGCTCCGCGTCGTCTATTCGGAAAGCGGGTCGGAGCGCGCGGTCGAGGCCGAGCGCGTCGTCAACGGCGCGGGGCGAGTGCCCGATCTCGACGGCCTGGACGTGACCGCCGGTAGGGTCGAGGCGGAGCGTGGACGCATCGCGCTCGATGCGCATTTGCGTTCGATCTCGAATCCGGCGGTTTATGTCTGCGGTGACGCCGTCGGCTCGACGCCGCAGCTGTCGCCGCTCGCAACCTACCAAGGGCGGATCGTGGGCCGCAATATTGTCGATGGGCCAACGCATACGCCCGATTACACCAGCATCCCGTCCTGCGTGTTTACGGTGCCGGCGCTCGCGAGCGTCGGCCTGACGCAAGCTGCCGCACAAGAGAAGGGGATCGAAGTGCGTGTCGCGATCAACGACATGCACGAGTGGCTGTCCGGCCGCACTTACGCAGAAAATGCGGCGTGGGCCAAGATTTTAATCGATGCGAAAACCGACCAGCTCGTCGGTGCCCATTTGGTCGGGCATGCCGGCGAAGAGCTGATCAACTTCTTCGGACTGGCGATGAAGCACAGGATTACAGCGAGCGAGATCCGCGACTTTATCTACGGGTTCCCGACCTTCTCCGCCGACATAAAATCGATGCTGTAGCGCCACTCCAGCGCCGCGGCGCTCTGTGGTCCCTGCCCCTGCTGGCCCCCCTCCCTGACCCTCCCCCGCTTGCGGGGGAGGGGTGGGGGAGAGCGCCAAAGGCTGAGCGTACGCTGCGCTAGGCCTACGCGCCCTGGTAGGCCGCTCCTCGGACGATCTGACCGGGGAAGGCTCCGGTATGCTCGCCGTTTTCCATCAGCCCCACGCCATTGACGATCACATGATCGATCCCGATGGCGCCCGCATTCACGCGCGCTCCGCCATCCGGAAGGTCATACACCAGCTCGCGCGGCTTGGACGCGATGGTGTCGGGGTCGAAGATGGTGATGTCGGCCACCTTCCCCGGGGCGATGAAGCCATAGTCGGCGAGATCGTGCTGCAAGGCCGTTTTACCGGTCAGCCGGTAGACCGCCTCTTCGAGGGACATGATCTGCTCCTCGCGCACCCAGTGACCCAGCAGAGTGGTGCTGTAGTCATCGCGGTCATGCGAATGCGGGCGCGCGCCGCCGTCGCTGGTCCCGATCACGCTAAAGGGCGAACCGAGGATCTCCTTCTGCGCCTTCGGATCGGTGCCGCGCTCGACGACCTGGAACAGGGTCTGCAATTCCTCCTCCACGGACAGGTCGAGGAAGGCATCGATCGTGCTCTTGCCCTGCTCCTTGGCGATTTGCTCGACGCTCTTGCCCTGCAGCGCTTGGTTCTTCTCCTTGGTGGCCAAAAAGACCTGCACGAGGTCCCAGCGCCGGTTGAAATAGCCGCGAGCCTGCCCCCGCCGGTCGGTCATCGGCGCGGCCTGGGCGACGGTGCCCTCGACCGCCTCGGCGGAAAGCGCCTTGCGGGTTTCCGGGTCGCGGAAGGCGGCCATCCGCTCCCGATACGGCCGGGACATGACATCGTCCCAGGTCGACATGCCGTGGAAGATGCCATTCGGGTTGGTCAAATCCTCGTCCTGCGGGACGTCGAGCCCGAGCCGGAGGTCGAAGATCGGCCCCTGAAAGCAGGGAGTGCAGGAGCCATACGCCCGAGCCCCCGACTTGAACGAGTTAGCCAGCCACTGCAGGTGTTCCTTATGCTCCTCGGGTTTTTCGATCGACTGCGAGAGCAGGTTGTAAACCGCCGGGCGGCCCGTCCGGGCCGAGAGCTCGCGGGCGAGCATGTGCGACGCTTTGGTGCCACCGGGCGCGCCACCGCTGACCTGGATCATGCCCGTGCCCAGCTCTGCCAGCACACCGGCGAGCGCATAGCGCTCCTCCTCGCTGGCGGCCCCGGCCGGGTCGCGCCGACGCGCCGGAGCGGTGCTGAACCCGAGCGCGCCAGCCCGCATCCCTTCGCGGACCAGCCGTTGCATGGTGGCGAGCTCTTCCGGCGTCGCCGCGGCTTGCGTCGCGGCCGCCTCGCCCATCACATAGCGGCGAATGCCGGAATGGCCGATCAGGGCGCCGACGTTGACGCCGCGCTTCCGGCCGAGGGCCTCAAAGTACTGGGCGATCGACTCCCAGGTGACGTCGACGCCCGCCTTGATCGCGCTGAGCGGGATCGCCTCCGCCTCGGAGAAAAACTCCAGGTACCACTCGCCGTCGCCCGGCCGCACCGGGGCGATGACCTGGCCGCACATGCCCAGGATGATCATGGTATGGCCGTTCTGCACGCTCGAATTGCACAACGGATCCCACACCGCCTGGCAATCAAAGTGGTTGTGATGATCGATGAACCCCGGCGCGACGACGCGCCCCGCGGCGTCGATGGTGCGCTTGGCGGCGGCGCCGTTGGATTTGCCGACACCGACGATCCTTCCGCCTTGCACTGCCACATCCGCCATAAACGACTGCTCGCCCGAACCGTCGACAACGCGCCCATTTTTGATAAGCAGATCATATGCCATGATGGTCGTTTCTCCTGATCGCCCCGATCCACATGGGGCTCCGAGGCATCGCCACGGGGCCGCTTCCTGCCGGGACCTTAACCGCCCTTTTTCAGCCTTCGTTAGCTGCGCTGCCGATGCTACGCCTTACCTTCCATTGCAGCAACAATTTCGCTTAAAACGCATCTGCTGCGCAATATTCATGCGGTAATTTCATCAGACATATGCTATTCGTTCATTTAGGGCTCTGTGCGGGTCCACGTCTGCCCAAACTGGGAGCAGAGAACCGCGCGCGAAAGGCAAGGGATATACTCGGCCGCCGCTGTCACCGAGCCCGCTAATAGCCAATCGGCTGGCTACGATGAGCCCGATATAAGCGTAGGGTCTCGGTGAGAATGGCCGATCGGCGGCCTTCTTGAAGTACCTTGAACTTGGTTTGCTGCATGGGGAACTCACGCAGCAAACATTATCCCCACTAAATAAACACTTCTTAATAAAATCTTTCGATCAGTATTTGATATAATCTCGGTATTACTGCTCCATTACTCGCCCAAAAAGCGTCAGTGTGAACTAGATCACAGCTGGCCCGCAATGCTTCATCTAGGTTCATGACATCGTTTCGTACAGCAGAACAGCTCACCGGAACGATAGGGGATGCCGAAAACCTTCCAGAGTAGGCATTAGGAGGAGAGAAGTTATGAAGAACAAGCAGACCCGTCGTTTGTCCCTCGACAGCTTCAAAGCAAGCGCGGCCGTTGTCGTGAAGGATCAGGTCCGGGCGATTACTGGTGGTGCGCTCTCCGGTTGTCATCCCGGCACCGTCGCCGCCTAACACTGAACCATGCGGAAGGGGCGGCCGTGCCGTCCCTTCCTTTACCTGGGTACGCGAACCCGCGCGAATATCCTGGATTTCGCGCTCGGCGATCGAAGCGACCGAGGAGGCGTCATTCGTGGGCAACCATTTTGAGACTTGGCGCAAGCGGGGTGCCTCTCTAGGCCAGCGGCGTCTTGCTGATACGATCCGGCGCTTGATTTACCAAAAAGATGAGTCCCTGTTCGACGGCTGGAATTTTCCGAGGACTCGCAATTTCTTCACCCATTGTTATTTGCATATTTTACCGCTCCAGCACCATACATTGAATTACCGCAGATATTGTATGGCTTGATGCCGCCCAGCCGGCGACCGACAACGGTCCAGGTTCGGACTGATGGCACCGGCTATGCCAGCCTAGCTCCATTTGGCGACATTAAGACCGTATTGCCGCGTACCGTCCTGAATTTTGGGCGAGACGGCGATGGTGCCCGATACCGTTGCTTTGCCGGAAACGAGACCGTGCCGTTTCGCTTGCATGCGCCTCTGATCGTACCCGGCACGCGGATCGAGCTCACGACGATATACATCCGCTATATTATCGATTTTTCGATCAGCTGCACGGCAGCTTAGCCGATGCCGAGGCATTGCAGGTGCCGCGGGAACGTCTCTCTTATCTATTGGTGGCATTGGCACTGATTCAAACCCATTGCCCAGCCGTCTGGGCTGAGATTACCGCGTTCATACGAACAATCGTATTGTATCGTGCTGCCGCTCCCAATTCGTTTGCCGCCAAATCGGCACATGGCGCGATCTTTTGCAATGTCGCCGAAAACGATGATGAAATAGCACTGTTGGAAGACGTGGCGCATCAGGCTGCGCATGTGATCTTCAATGCCTTCTCGCATGAGCCGATGCGCGTTATCGCGATCGATCCCGAGACCCCGATGCAGGCATTGTGCGGCGATGCCGCCGATCTGCGGTCGATCAATGCGGCTTTTCATGCGCAGTTTACCTATACGATGATTTGCCGGGTATTGACCAAGATCTACGACGCTGCAGTATTGCAGGAGCGTCAGTCGCACGAGGTTCTTGGTCGCCTCGGGCTCGTATTGAGGAAATTTGAATTCGATCTGACCCGTTTAGACTTGGCCAATGCGTACACCCTAGCGGGACGTCGTTGCCGCAAAGCTTTCAGCGAGGAATACCAATATTTCCATGCGCGCTACGGCGCGTTGGTTCGTGATTTTGCCTACGACAATCAGCCCTATACTTTTGACTACGCCTGCTTCGTGGACCGCAACGGCGGCCCGTGGCAGATCGAACACCAGATGGCGTCATGATCGATGAAGAAGTTCCCTGCCCTTCAGCAGATGGACCTGATGGATTGCGGTCCTACCTGCCTGCGCATGATCGCCAGGTATTATGGCCGCAGCTTTGATCCCGAATTTATGCGAGACAAATGCGCCATCACGCGCGAGGGCGTTTCTCTTGCGGGCATCTCGGATGCCGCGGAAGCGATCGGCATGAGCGCCCTCGCAGTGGAAGTCACGTTCGAGACACTGCGCGATGAGGTGCCGTTGCCGGCGATCGCGCATTGGCGCCAACGCCATTTTGTCGTTGTCTATCAGATCAAGCGGGATCGGGTCTATATCGCAGATCCGGGTTTCGGTCTGCTGACCTATTCCCGCGAGGAATTTCTGCGGGGCTGGCAGAGCCAGCGTCAGCAGGACGGGACCGGACTGCTATTGTTGCTGGAACCGACCGAGGAATTTTTTGCGGCGCCGGAGCAGCCGAAAATCGAACGCCACGGCTTGCGCTCTGCTATTGCCCTATTTTCGGGTGCACCGAGGTTTATTCGTCCAACTTTTTCTGTGCTTGCTCGTTGGCAGCGTGGTGCAGCTGGTGCTGCCTTTTTTGACGCAAGCAATGGTCGACCATGGCATCCGGTTTCAGAATTTGGGATTCGTATATTTGCTGCTTCTGGCCCAGCTTGCATTGTTCGGATCGCAGACGACGGTCGATATCGTCCGAGGCTGGCTGTTGCTGCATATCGGTTCGCGGGTAAACATCAAGATTATTTCTACGTTTCTGTTTAAATTGATGCATTTGCCGATCGGGTTTTTTGATACCAAGACCACCGGCGATCTATTGCAGCGGGTGCAGGATCACCGCCGAATTGAAGCATTGCTGACCGGCACGACACTGCCGGTGCTGTTCTCCGCGGTCAATCTGGTCGTGTTTGGCGCGGTGCTGGCCTTTTATAGCCCATTCATCTGTCTCTTATTTTCGATTGGAACGGTGCTCTACGCACTCTGGGTCAGGCTGTTCATGCGGCGCCGCGCGGCTCTGGAATACCGCCGCTTTGATGAGGCGTCCGGTAATCAAAGCAGCATGATCCAACTGATCCAGGGGATGCAAGAGATCAAACTGAACAATTCCGAGCGGCGGCGTCGCTGGGAGTGGGAGGCGATTCAGGCGCGGCTCTTCCACATCGCCGTCAAGGGAATGACGCTCACCCAATGGCAAACCACCGGCGGCGGGTTCATCAACGAACTCAAAAACATCCTGATCACTTTCGTCGCCGCCAAGGCAGTAATTGGTGGCGAGTTGACGATTGGCATGATGCTATCGGTCCAGTACATCATCGGCCAGCTTAATGCGCCAATAAGCAATTTCTTAACCTTCGCCCAGACGCTGCAAGACGCACGCATCAGTCTCGATCGGCTGGCTGAAATTCACTCGCGCCCTAGCGAGGAAGACAGTTGCGGAGGAGGTGCGCTGATGGTTTTGCCGGAAGACCGCACAATCACGATTTCCGGCGATCTGTCGTTCGACTACGGCGGCGTCTCGGGCAGACCAGTGTTGCAGGGCTTGAACCTGACGATTCCGGAAGGAAAGGTGACGGCAATCGTCGGACCGTCCGGCTCCGGCAAGACCACCCTGCTCAAGCTCCTGCTGCAATTTTACCGCCCCAATACGGGCACAATCCGCGTCGGCGGCGTGAATTTGCAGGATATCAGTCCCCGCATCTGGCGCGAGAGGTGCGGTGCCGTGATGCAGAACGGCTATATCTTCGCCGACACGATCGCGCGCAACATTACCGAATCCGACGCCGACCGCGTCGTTAACCGCGTGCGGCTACAGCGCGCAGTACGTGTCGCCAATCTCGAAAAATTCATTGAAGAGTTGCCGCTTGGCTACAACACGCGGGTCGGCTCGGCCGGGATCACCCTCAGCGGCGGCCAAAGTCAGCGCATACTGATCGCCCGAGCAGTTTACAAGAATCCCGACTTCCTCTTCTTCGATGAAGCGACCAGTGCGCTCGACGCCAGCAATGAGCGCGAGATCATGGAGAATTTGACTGAGTTTTGCCGCGGTCGAACCGTATTGGTGATCGCTCACCGGCTCAGCACGGTGCGAAACGCCGATCAGATCATTGTTCTCGACCATGGCCGCATGGTTGAGCAAGGCACACACGACGACCTCACTCGACGGCGCGGCGCCTATTTCCAGTTGGTGCGCAACCAGCTGGAGCTGGGCATGGACTAGCCGACAAAGAATGGTCTGGAATGGCCTGCACAACAGGATCAATGGTCGCAGTCAGGAAATAGGAGAGGCGTTTGGACATTGAGTCTCGCGCCTGAGCTGGCAGCAGAGGCGCTGCCGGAGTTCGCGGTCGAAAAGCCTCCGCCACGTGACCGTATCGCTGAGATCATTCTGCACAGTGAGCCTGTCGTGCAGATCCTCGGTGTGCCGCCGCGCTGGCTGGCACGTTGGGGCGCCACAATTATGGTCGGGGTCGTCGGCTTCCTGGTGGGGCTCGCGTGGCTGATCCATTACCCCGATGTGGTGACGGCCGGCGTCGTCGTGACCACCCCATTGCCGCCGGCGACCGTCGTCGCGCAAGCAAGCGGTCATCTTGAGAATTTGACCGTCCGCGACGGTGACGCGGTCAAAAGCGGCACTGTACTGGCGCGAATTCACACCTCCGCTGATCCTCAGGCGGTAACCGACCTGGAGGCGCTACTCCAAAAATGGCAAGGCGATCAGAGTCCGTCGGCGGACGCGATTGCTGCTTTGGCGAAATTGCCGCTTGGCGAGTTGGAGGGTGATTACGCCGCGGTGGCACGGGCCCATGCCGCCTACTCATGGCACGTGACCGCTGACCCTATCGGCGTGCAGATCCGCTCATTGCGGACGCAAAGGGCACCTTTGCAAGACAAAATCGAAAATCTTCAGCGGCAACAAACTCTGCTGGCGCAAGAAATACCCGTCGCCGAGAGAGGGTACGCACGAGCCCGCGATCTGGCAAGACAGCAGGATGTGTCGCTGCAGATCCTCGACGACCGGGAGCGCGCGGTCATGGAAGCCAAGCGTGCACTGCAAGCCAACCTGGTCGAACTCGACAATAACCGGCTCGACCTCGCCCGGATCGATCAGACCCTGACCGAACTGACGGTTCGTGATCGACAGCAAAGACAGGATCTTCTGGTCGCATTGCAGGAGGCAGTGAAGACACTAACCGGGAAACTGGCGTTATGGGAGCGCACATATCTGCTGCGCGCGCCAATCAGCGGCAAGGTAAGCCTTGCCCATTTCTGGACTGATAGCCAATTCGTTCGCGCCGGAGATGAGGTGCTGGCAATTGTGCCAGCTAAAGCAGGAGCACCGATCGGAAAAGTCGCCCTGCCGATCAGCCGCGCGGGCTCGGTGCAGGTCGGGCAGTCTGTGTTCATTCGGCTCGACAACTATCCGGGTGAACAATTCGGGTTGTTGAAGGGGCGTGTCGCCGAGATATCACCGGTGCCGCTGGGGGCGCACTATGCGGTGGAAGTTGCTCTGCCGGACGGGCTTTTGACGACCTTTGGCCAGCATCTTCGCTATCAGCAGGAAATGCAGGGCCAGGCGGAAATCGTGGTGGAGGATTTGCGGGTGATCGACCGGATCTTCTATCAGTTCCGCCGACTGCTGCTCAATAGAGCTGTGCTCCGAAATCTCTGCCGGCAAATGTCTCAGGCTCTTGATTTGGGTCTGGATGGAAGCTGGCAATATGGCTCTGCGCGAGCGATCCCAGCTGGGAGCCCACCCAATGCGCGCACTGAATGTCGTTGTAATCCTATCCGCGTGCCTGCTTTTCCTCGCAGCCCCGGCGACGGCCACTCCCGTCTATCTACAATACCATAATGGCTCGGTTTTCGCGTCCGCATTGCTCGATGTTGAAGGGGGCCAGGCGGTCAGCGGATTTGGGATAATATCCGGGGGCGGGCTGATCGGGGCCTTGCCAATGAGTTATATAAATCCCGATGCTGCACCGACACCGCTGGTCGCAACCCATGCCTCGGATTGTATCCCGGGCGCCATCGGCTGTTACGATGTCGGCCTATTCTCTTGTGGGTGCGCTTTTGTCGACGAAGATACGGTATTCAACATTGGCTCTGCAATTCCGATTGATGCGGACGGCATCGCCTTCCAAGTCGGAGGCGCCGCGCTCAATTATGGCTTCGCTCTCTATGATGCAGGGGATGGCACTGTCGGAGAAATCCTTGCGGGCAACGCCTTTCCTGAACCATCAATCCTGATTGGCGGAGAAGCGGGCGGTACGCTGCGATATGAAGCATTGCCGGAACCCGAAATATAGCGCGGTGCCGGAACCGACCTCAGTGGTTTTGCTGGGCGCCGGTTTGATTGGCATGAGCATCTTCAGTTGGCGAGCCCGCAACAAAGGTGTTGCGAGCCGGCATGATTTCGGGATCGAGAAGGGTCAGCAAGGGTAAATAAGCCGCCGCTCACCAATTACGGCTCACCGATGAGATCCCAGAGACCGGCTTAAGAGGTCTACAGCAGATGCTCGATCTGGATTGGCAATTCACGGATGTACCGTCCGGTGGCGTGGTAATAATCAGATTTTTCCGGATGCCGTCGATGCGGCCATGACATCGGGCTCATCGCGGCGCAGTCGCGCGAGGTTAACCGCAATTGGTGCGAGCAGTAGATAACACGCTGCTCCGCACCAAAGCGTCGTGCTAATCGTGGCGTAGATGCTGATAAGTACCGCGATCCCCGCTGCAAGAACGCCGGCCGCACCGTTGACTGCCCAGAACCAAGGTGTCGGACGGGAGTCAATGGCATTTACGATTTCCATTCCCGTGGGGAATCCAAAACCCATCAGCACGCCGGAAGGGACAATTGCCATGAGCGAAACCACGGCGCGGACGAGAATGCCACCTGCCGCAAACCGATCGACCAGCAAAGGGAACCAATAAGGCAGTAAAATTAGGTAAAGCCCGAGTGCGCCGACCCAAAATTGGAAGCGCACGCCAGTCAACAACGAAAAGCGAGACGAACACAAGCTGCCGAGGCCAGTCGATACTATAATTCCGAAGAGCCCGATAGCCATTCCGTAGACTGGGTGGCCCAGATAGATGGAAATCCGCTGAATGAGGCCGATCTCGACGAACATGAATCCAAGACCGATCAGGACGAAGTAGATCGAGCCAAGCATAGCAATGCGAGGCGTTACTCTGCGGATCGAGGGTAGCGAAGGAACAATAGTGGTAAGCAGCACCAAGATTGTCGAAAGCATGATTACCATAATGAGTGTTAGCGTTGCCACTAAATTGCCGCGGCGCACGCCGAGTTCTGGGATGGCGAGCCAGGACGCAGGGCGGGTGATGCGGAGTTGGTTGAAGAAGAAGGGCCGGTCATCTGTCGGCGCTGATAAATCGAAAGGGTAGTTCGCAACTGCTTGATCGAGCTCTTGGGGTGTGGTCGCGGCTATGATCTGCGACAAAATCGGCGATCTGATCGGTGATTGCGGACTAACGAGGATCGTGAACCGGAGTTTGTGGGCTGTATCAGTCAAGGTCGCGAGTTCCGCTGGCGTAAACGGCGCTCTGGCGATGATCAAGGTCGCCAGGTTATCGACGGCCGCCAAGAAAATGTGGTCGCGCGGATTGGCGATATGCTCGTCCATCAGGGTTCCCATCGCAAAGACTCAGCATCCGCCCAGTCTCGTTGATATTGCTGGGTGAATACCACCGGGAGACAGTGAACGCACCCGACGGCGTCAGATGATCAAAGAACGTGCGCCAACCATCGAGCGTGTAAAGACCATTTTCGGACAGCGAGAACGCGCCCGCTCCAGTGGCGGCCCAGGTATCGACCAGGCTCATCTCAATACTGTCGAAGTGGTCAGCCGATCTCGCAAACCAGCTGCGCGCTTCGTCCACGAAAAACCGTATTCCCTTAAGATCGGCCAAATGGTTGTATGACCGAAATACTCCTGAAAGCAGATCGATAAAAATCGGGTTTAGTTCTACGCCAGTTATATCGCGGAATCCGAACAGATAAGCGGAGAGCAAGTCTCGGCCGCCGCCCACGCCGATTACGGCGGCACGGCCTGAGTGGCGAATGGAATAGACCAGATTGGTCACATCGTATCGCAAGAATCCGAGCTTCGCAAAATCGCCGTCAAACCGGTATATCGCCGTGCCGGCCGAGCCGTCGATCGCCATCCACCGCTGGTCGATAATGGAAGGGGGCGTTTCCGAGGATGGCCCCCACATCGATGGCGCGCCGCTGCTGCTTGGACCTACATTGATGCGGGAGAACGAATTCCAGCGTACGAATTCCGACACGTTGGTTCCTTGGGCGCCCGGTACCATAAACTCAAGCCCATTCTTTACCACCGAGAGCTTGAGCCCGTACGGCTGGATTGCAGCATTGCCCAATGCGAACAAGGCCAAGGCTGTAGCTAGGATCGCGGGCCGAGCCAAGATTTTGAGCCGGGCCACTGATAGGGACGGCGTACCGAGAGAGCCCGATACACGGCGGGCCGATAAAAACGCAATGGCAGCCAAAGCCCCCACAGTGCCAACTAAAAACAACGCAGAAACGGTATCGATGAATGTGAGCACGGCGAGAACAACAAGGCAGCCGGTCGCCGCCCCGATGAGGTCTACACCATAGACCAGAGGGACGGGCCAAGGGCTTCGGGTCAGGGCAAGCGATATGGCCATTCCCGCGAAGAAGTAAGGCACCGCTAGAATGACGATCAGCTTGAGCCAGAATAGCGCCATCATGAGCAATTCCGCCATCCCACCAATAAACAATACGGTCGAGATCAGGAGGAGTGCTGAAACCGCGACAGCAATCGCAAAGGCGCTGCAGATCCACACCATATTTTCGAATAGCCGCTCGGCAGTGAACCACCGTTCATTAAAATATACAAAAAGGGATCCTGCTGTCATTCCGAACATCGCCATACTGATCGAGAGAAATGCAAGGTGATACCATGAAATAACCGACAAAATACGAGTTTCTATTATCTGGAGCATCAACCCACACATACATATAAGAAATAAACCGATAAGAAAGTAAAGTTTGGCTTTGCTGAAACGGGCCATATCATTCTCCTGTTAGCCGTTAATCGAGCGCGGCTGTATATGGGGATTGATCCCTTTATACTGCGCTGAATTGGTCCCTTTTATAGTTACCGATTAGCGACGCCTCTGACGTGACCTCGCCTATCCTATCGCTGTCAATTCTGAGCGCGCCAAAGGCGTCTGATTGGCGCAGCCGTGCCCGCTCGGGGGGGGACGAAGACGGCTACGCCAAAGCAAATCCAGGGTGCGATTGGCAGACCGCCCTGCGAATATGGAGGGAGTGCCCGAGGCCGGGCGGTTTGCGCGCCCGGCGCAACGGTCCGCTTGACCTAAAGGTCGGCGTAGGTATGGGTTTCAGCGCGGGCGCCGGGATGGGTGACCGCACCCTTCTCGGCGTCGCCGACTGTCTGCGCATATTTCCATAGTGTGCCCGACTGGTAGCCGTTGCGGCGCGCGGTCCATCCGCGCCGGCGCGCGGCGAAGTCGGCCTCGCCGAGCGCGACGTCGAGCGTGCCGGCGACGGCATCGATCGTGATCAGATCGCCATCGCGGATCAGTCCGATCGGCCCGCCGACCGCGGCCTCCGGCCCGACATGGCCGATGCAAAAGCCGTGCGTGGCACCCGAAAACCGCCCATCGGTCAATAAGGCCACCTTGTCGCCCATGCCCTGACCGTAGAGGGCAGCGGTCGTCGACAGCATCTCGCGCATTCCGGGTCCGCCGCGCGGCCCCTCATAGCGGATCACAATCACGTCGCCTTCATTATACCGGCGCTTATCGACGGCTTCGAACGCATCCTCCTCGCGCTCGAAGCAGCGCGCCGGGCCGGTAAAGCGCAGGGTGGACATGCCGGCGACTTTGACGATCGCTCCTTGCGGCGCCAGATTGCCGCGCAATACGACGAGGCCGCCGGTCGGCGCATACGGGTCCGAAGTCGGCCGTACGATGTCCTGCCCGCTTGGAACGCGTACACTCGCCAGATTCTCCGCGACGGTCTTGCCCGTGACAGTCAAGCAGTCGCCGTGCAGATAGCCGCCGTCGAGCAGCGCCTTCATCAGGACCGGCACACCGCCGATATCGTGTAAATCCTTCATCACATAGCGGCCGCCCGGCGTCATGCTGGCGATGTAGGGCGTCTTTTTGCAGATCTCGCCAAAGGTGAACAGGTCGAAATCGATGCCGGCCTCATTGGCGATCGCTGGGATGTGGAGCCCGCCATTGGTCGAACCGCCGGCGGCGGCGACAATCATTGCCGCATTCTCGATCGCCTCCCTGGTGACGATGTCGCGCGGCCGGATGTTGTCGCGCAACAAGGTCATGACTGCCTCACCCGACGCTTCGGCATAGGCATCGCGCGAGTCGTAAGGCGCCGGAGCGCCGGCCGAACCGGGCAAAGCCAGCCCAATCGCCTCCGAGACACAGGCCATCGTGTTGGCGGTGAACAGACCGCCGCATGACCCGGCCGAGGGACAGGCGGCACATTCGAGTTCGTGCAGTTCTTCGTCGGACAATTTGCCAATGCTGTGCGAGCCAACCGCCTCGAACACGTCGCCGATCGTCACGTCCTTGCCCTTGAAGCGCCCGGGCAGGATCGAGCCGCCATACATAAAGACCGACGGCACGTTGAGCCGCAGCATCGCCATCATCAGCCCGGGTAGTGATTTATCGCAGCCCGCGAACCCGACCAGCGCGTCATAGCAATGGCCGCGCATCGACAATTCGACTAAATCGGCAATGACTTCGCGGCTGACCAGCGAAGATTTCATCCCCTCATGACCCATCGCTATGCCGTCGGTCACCGTGATTGTTGTGAATTCGCGCGGCGTGCCGCCCGCGGCTGCGACCCCTTTTTTTGCCGCCTGCGCCTGACGCGACAGCGCGATGTTGCAGGGTGCCGATTCGTTCCAGGTCGTCGCAACGCCGACCAAGGGTTGCGCGATCTGCTCGTCAGTGAGCCCCATCGAATAGAGAAACGCGCGGTGCGGCGCCCGCTCGGGGCCGATCGTGACATGTCGGCTCGGCAGGCGCGACTTGTCGAACCTGGGTCTGCGGGCGTCGTCCGGCATTTCAGCATCTCCCGTGTCGATCGGCTGAGCGCATCGGCTTGGCTCAGCAAGCGTCGGTGCCGGCCACCGTAGCCGGCCGATCGAGGCTGATCAATGCTTGCAAAGGCTCGTCGGTCGCGGCGCAGCGCAAGCTAAATGCAACCGCACCGACCGGCGATTCCGCCTTGCACAGCGGCGATGATCGCTTCTATTTGCTGCCCGCTTGGGGAGGGGAAAATGATGCGTTATCCGGCGTTGATCTTGGCGCTGCTGATCATTTCAGCCTGCTCGTCGGGGTCGGATCATTCCGCCACCTTGATCCTCGACAACCCGACCTGGGACCGGGTCAATGTTCAGGCGGTGATCACCAAGAGCGAAGATTGCAGTGAGCGGTCCAACGGCTATGTCGCGACCAAAGATTTCGTGATGGCCAAGGGCCAGAGCCACAAGGTCGTAGCGCCCAACGCCGAGACCATCTGCTGGCGCCACGACCGCGACCCCAACAATCCGGTTCCCGGCGATTGGTCGGAATGGAGCCGCGCCACCTTGTTCCCGGGCCAATCCACCGAAACCGACTTATAGAGCGCCGCTCTGCGGGCGCGGGCGGGCGAACGCAGCCGGCCGGCGCCGCAGCCGCAACTGCTCGACAATGACCAGCAACAGTGCGGCACCGATCATCGCGATCGCCACAATGTCGTGCGGATGCAGGATCTCGCCGGCAAGCCACACGCTCGACAGGACGGCAATACAGGGCGTGATCAGCGTCCCGATTCCGGCAGCGCCGGCCGGTAGCAGTGCTATCACGCGGAACCACGCGAAATACGCAAATCCGTTCCCGACTGCGCCGAGAAACAACGCCGCCAGCCACTGCTTGGCGCCCGCCTGGGCCAAATCGGGCGGATAGCGCAGCACAAACCAGATCACCAGGATCGGTAGAGTGCCAATCACCAATTGCCAGAACACAATGACCGCGGCATCCGCCCGCCATATCCGCCGCTTCAACCACACCGTGCCGAGGCCATAGGACATCGCCGCGAGCAAAGTCACCGCAGCGCCGAGCGGCGCGTTGCGCAGCTCCGGCAGATTTTGAGACATCAGCGCCGCAACGGCGCCGGCGCCGAGAACGAGTGCAACACCCCGCGTGGTCGTCAGCCGCTCGCCGAGCACGATCCGTGCAAACAAGCTCGCCCAGATCGGCATCGTATAAACCAGCACCGAAGTGCGGCCGGGTCCCAGCAGATAGACCCCGATCGTAAAGCTGATCGGCAGCAGTGTCATGTTCAGCAGCGCGGCGATGACCAGATCCGGCCAGGCTTCGCGCTCGACGACAAGGTCCCGGCGCAGCGCGACGATCTGTATCAACATCGCGCCGGCTCCGAGCGATTGGATCAACGAGCGCAAGGTCAAGACGTCGAACCCGCCCAACGCCACCGCCGTGATCGGGTACGAAATGCCCCAGATCAGCCCGACACATCCCAGCAGAAGCAACGCCATCGCTTGCGGTTTTCCATGGACCCGCGCCAGTCTTGCGAGACCCGCGACGCGGCGCAACCCCAGGCCGGAAGCAGGTTGCGATGACAGGGTGAGTGCGAGCCGCTATGTTGCAGACCGATCGCGGGGCGGCACCATCCAGTTTCAACCCTTCAACACGGCTTCAATCAAAGAGAGAGGAGATACGATGCTCGACCTGCATTTTTGGCCGACGCCAAACGGCAAGAAAGTCACCATTCTGCTCGAGGAGTTGGGGCTCAAATACAATCTCGTGCCGTGCAACATCGGCCGCGGCGACCAATTCAAGCCCGAATTCCTCAAGATCAACCCGAACCACCGCATGCCGGTGCTGGTCGACCACGATCCGAAGGGCGGCGGGGCTCCGATCGCGATCTTCGAATTGGGCGCCATCATGATGTATTTGGCCGAGAAGGAAGGCCGCTTTTTCCCGCAGGATCTTCGCGGCAAGTACGAAGTGACGCAGTGGGTGATCTGGCAGATGGCCAATCAGGGGCCAAAGCTTGGCGAATGCGGTCACTTCCGCCGCGCCGGTCCTGAAGCGGGTGACCTCTCCTATGCAATCCGCCGCTTCACTGACGAAGCCAACCGCCTTTACGGGGTCATGAACAACCGGCTCTACGACCGCCGCTATCTCGCCGGCGACGAATACACGATCGCCGATATGATCTCGTATCCGTGGACCGTGAACTGGGAAGCCCAGGGTCAGGATATCAACGAATTCAAGTACTTCAAGCGCTGGTTCGAGGAGGTCGGCAAGCGCCCGGCGGTCATGCGCGGCATGGAAACCGGCAACAATCTGCGCATCGACCCGGCGACCTTGACACCCGAGGAGCGCGAGCGGATGCGCAAGATCATGTACAACCAGCGCGCGATCCCAGCCCCGGCGTAAGCGCCTTAGTCATCATTCCCGCGAAAGTAGCGGTCAGGAAATTGACGATCGGCTGGATTAACGCGATGCGTCCTTCGAGACAGCTGCTTCGCAGCTTCCTCAGGATGAGGAGTTTTCTTTAATGTCATCAGAGGCTTCCCTCATGCTGAGGAGCACCCGAAGGGTGCGTCTCGAAGCACGCAAAGCCTCGCTCCAGCCAATTTCCTGAAAGTCTTGAAAGGGGAATTAGGGCCACAGCCGGTGCCGGAGGTCCCTGGACTCCCGCCTCCCTAACCCTCCCGCTTGCGAAGGAAGAGAGGATGGGGGCGGTGTGACGAAAAACGCACAACAAAACAGCTGCCCAACGCCGGTAAATCCCTACAGATCATTTGGCCGTCTTTTCAACCACTCTGCGGCCCCATTCTGTCGAGCGACAACGTTTGCGAGACGAGCGATGGCGTTTTCACTGATCGAGCATTCCAGCGGCGCTGTTCCGATCACCCCTCTGACCAAGGATCGGCTGTCGGTCTGGCTTGAAACGGCGCCGGAAGAGCACCGCAACTGGGTAAGACCACCGGTTTTACCGCCGAAGCCGGCAAATTCGCGCTCGTGCCGGGCAATGACGGCCGGCTCGGCCGGGTGCTGCTCGGGCTCGGCGAGGGGGCCGAGGCGCGCTCGACAATGTGGTCGCTCGCCGGATTGCCGGATGCGTTGCCCGAAGGAAGCTATCGGCTCGATTGCGTGCCGGAGGGTGGCGACCCGACCCGCCTCGCACTCGGCTGGGCGCTCGCCACCTACGCCTTCACCCGCTATCACGCCAAGCCGGCGAGTGGCGCGGCGCTGGTGTGGCCGGAGGGTGCCGATCGCGGCCAAGTCGAACGGCTCGCGCGCGCGGTATTCCTCGCGCGCGACCTCGCCAACACCCCGGCCGGCGATCTCGGCCCCGAGGAATTGGCGCAGGCGGCGATCAGCGTCGCCGAGGAAGCCGGCGCCTGTCATCGCGTCATCGTCGGCGACGCGCTGCTCGCCGAGAATTATCCGACGATCCACGCCGTCGGCCGCGCCAGCACGCGACCGCCACGACTGGTCGATATCGTCTGGGGCGACCCGGCGGCGCCCAAAGTAACGCTTGTCGGCAAGGGCGTGTGCTTCGATACCGGCGGTCTCGACCTCAAGACCGCCTCGGGCATGCGGCTGATGAAAAAGGACATGGCGGGTGCGGCGATCATGCTCGGCCTCGCCCAGGCGATCATGGACGCGAAGCTGCCGGTACGGCTGCGCGTGCTGTTGCCCTGCGTCGAGAATTCGGTGTCGGGCAACGCGATGCGCCCGCTCGACATCGTGCGCACCCGCAAGGGGCTGACCGTCGAAATCGGCAATACCGATGCCGAGGGCCGGCTCATTCTGTGCGACGCCTTGGCCGAGGCTTCGACCGAAAAGCCGCAATTGCTGATCGATATGGCGACCTTGACCGGGGCGGCGCGGGTGGCACTCGGCCCCGAATTGGCGGCGCTGTTCTGCAACGATGACGCGCTTGCTGCGGCCCTGCTCGACGCCGCCGCGACCGAGGAAGACCCGATGTGGCGGATGCCGTTGTGGCGGCCCTATCGCAAGATGATCGACAGCAAAGTAGCCGACCTCAACAACGTGTCGGAATCGCCGCATGCCGGGGCCATCACCGCGGCCCTCTATCTGCAGGAATTCGTCGATCCCGGCATCCCTTGGGCGCATCTCGATGTGATGGCGTGGAACCCGCAAAGCCGCCCCGGCCGCCCCGAAGGCGCCGAAGCAACCGCGATGCGCGCCCTCTACGCCCACATCGCGCAATGGTTCGGGTAGCGGGTACCGCGTTACAAAGTCAGCCTATGTGCTCTCGGTTTTCTCGTCATGCCCGCGAAAGCGGGCGGCTAGGGCGCAAATGCTTCGGACGCTGCCCTGGATTCCCGCTTGCGCGGGAGTGACGGGCGGTCTCGTCTCGCGATTTGGCTATTCTGGATCGCTAGGTGCGGGCTGAAAGCAGCGGCTGGTTACCCGAAAAAAGAAGTTGGGATCGCGGCATCAGCCCGCTCGCCAAGCGGATCATTGGCTCTCGGCGGCCCGGCGGACGGCTTGCGCCATCTCCCAATTGCGGCCGTCGAAAAACTTCGTCGGCCGTAACGCCGCCGGGTCGACGCCGTCGAGACAACGGGCATTGACGCTGATCTTGTCCGGATCCGAGCGCGGTACGTAAAACGGATGCATGCCGCAATGCCGGCAAAAGGTGTGTCGCGCGGTGTTGGTGTTGAATTGATAGGTTGCGAGCTCGTCGCCGCCCTGCACCAGCTCGAAATCTTCCGGTGGCACGATCAGATGCAGGATGCCTTTCTTCGTGCACACCGAACAATTGCATTCGAGCAAGTCCGCGAGGTCGGCGCGGACGCGAAACCGCACCCGCCCGCAATGACAGCTGCCTTCAAAACTCTGGAGCATCGCTCCCTCCGCAATCCCGTCTCGGCACGGAAGTCTATCATTCCTTTCCAAGCCGCGCTGCCGGTCGGGTGCGGTCCTCGACCGCGCCGAGCACAGCGCAACTCTCCTGAGCCAGGGACGCGATCACCAACCCCTCCGGCGGGGTTACCGCCCCGCCAAAAAATGCTTGATCATTGGTGGGGAGTCCTCCCCGCTTATTAAAAGCGAACGGCTACTTAAAAGCGAACGGCTACCCCTCTTTCGAAGGACAGCCTGCAACCGGTAACTTTTTTGGCGGTGGGAGAGGGCTTCGAACCATTCGCCGCCGCGCGGAGCTGCTGCATTACCCAAGAATTATGACGAAGCTTCTTGCTCCCGGAAAATCAGGCGCTTAGCTTCGTCATAAATAAGTCGCGAAACGAAACCCGAAAAACGCCTGATCGGCTACGCGCGAGTCAGCACCCAGCAGCAAGACCTCGCGCGGCAGACGAAGGCGCTAAAACCCCTCGGATGCGCGGTGATCTATTCCGACAAGGCATCCGGCAAAAGCATGGCCGGACGCCCCGAACTTGCCCGCGCCCTCGATGACCTCGACACCGGCGACGAGCTTGTGATTGCCGAATGGGATCGCGCCACGCGCTCGATGTGGGACGGTTTGCAGATCATCAAAGCGGCGATCGACGCCGGAGCCGCGATCAAGGTGCTCGACCGCAGCTATATCGACCTTACCACCCCTATGGGGCGTGGTTTCATGGCGATGATGTCTGCAATGGCCGAGGACGAACGCTTGCGGATCATCAAGCGCACCCACGAAGGCCGACAGATTGCCCGCGCCAAGGGCGTCAGGATGGGGCGTAAGCCGAAACTCACCCCGCACCAGATCAAGGAGGCGCGGCAACGCCTCGCCAAAGGCGAGCCGACGCGCGACCTCGCCAAAAGCTACGGCGTAAGCGTCAGCACGATTTCACGACTAACGGACTGATGTATTCACTAGATGCATCAATCACATTCCTACTTGTCGCGTACGGCGTCACGATATTTATTACCCTGAGCGTGCGGGAGCGTCCTATGAGATGGTTTTCGTCACTCTCTCGCGCTGACAAATTAAATATACTACTTCTAATTTTTACTTTTATACTCGCCTTTTCGACTTTGGGGTTGTGGTTGGCGACCAAGGATTTAGTCAACGACAGCAGAGATGCAGCCGAACGACAGCTTCGTGCCTATGTGTATGTCGGCTCTGGTGACGCCGATTTAGAGAAGAATTCAGATGGGTCATTTACTTTCATCGTTAACCCATCGGAGAAAATTTTTGGCATTACACCAGCCGCCATGGTGCATCCCAGTTGGAATCTACTCATAATCCCAGCTTCGCCACCCGGCCAATTACCGCCCTTTGCCTCGATACCGGGCCGTCCCGATGCGAGCAGTGTAGTAGAAATACCAGCGCAAGAATATAAGTTAGGCAGCAAAAGTGTCGTAATTTCCCACACTGATGCTGATGCACTTGAACACAAACGTAAATTTGTAGTCGCATTTGGGACTATAATGTATACCGACGTTTTTAGAAAACCGAGGTGGACAGAGTTTTGTTGGATGTTTGAGTGGGAAACTCCAACTATAAAGAATGCTGATCTTTGCCCAGCGCACAATGATGCCGACTGGAGTGGAAATCCATATGCGGGGAATACCATCTCCTTATCGATTACCGTAGCGCCGCCACACAATCAGCCTAAGCAAAAACACTAGCTATTCCAGCGGCTCCCGTTCCGCAGTTTTGTCGACGGCAAAGCCACCCCCGCGAAGTGCGGAACTGCATTGCGCAAAGCTTTTCTCGCCAATCGCACCACTCCCGGCCACGGGTGATTTTGATAGCGCTCCCGGCCAACGGGCGGCACGGCCAAAACCCGCCGCCGTGCCTAACCCATATTTTGCGGGTGCAGCCCTCAAGCAATTGCGCCGCCGATCAAGTCTAGCGCCGCGCCAGGTCGAGCCGCGCGCGAAGTCCAAAACCGCCCCCCGCCATGTTTCATCTTATCGGCGGCAACAGCGACTTGACAACGCCTTTGGCGGGTTTTCCAGAAAGGGCTTATCCCTCTGCGTCCGGCGGTTCAATTAGTTGTGGTGGGGACTGCGGATCGGTGTCAAGAACAAACATCGAACACATGTTCGCGAGGCTGGTGTGACCGCGCTTCCCGGCTCCTTGATCGAGTTTCAGCAGCGCTTCCCGGATGAGGCGGCGTGCGTCGGATACCTGTTCGCGGTGCGCTGGCCCAATGGCTTTGTCTGCCCCGGCTGCGGCAATGGCAGGGCCTGGGAATTGCACACCAAGCCGTGGACCTGGGAATGCGCTCAATGCCGCCGGCAGACCTCGGTGACCGCCGGCACCATCATGCATCAATCCAAGCTGCCGCTGACCATCTGGTTTTGGGCGGCCTATCTGATGGCGACCCATTCCAACGGCATCTCGGCGCTGCAACTGCAACGCCAGCTCGCCCTCGGCTCGTACAAGTCGGCATGGCTGCTCTGCGCCAAGCTGCGCAGCAGCATGGTCGCCCCGGACCGCAGCCCGTTGGCCGGCTTGGTCGAGGTCGACGAAACCGCGATCGCGTGCCGCAGCCAGCATGATCCCGTGAGCGGCGGCGGTGGGCGCAGTCACCAGGGCAAGATCCTCGTCGTCGGCGCGGTCGAGGTCGAGGATGGCGGTCCTGGCCGCATCCGTCTCGCCGCGGTGCCCGACTACGCGGCCGCCAGCCTGCATCCCTTTATTGCCGACAACCTCGCGCCGGGGACCACCGCCACGACCGACGGATGGTCGGCTTACCCCGGCGCCCCCGGCGTCGCGCACGATCCGCATGTCATCGGCAAGATCGCCGCCCATGTCGTCCTGCCCTGGATCCACCGCATCTTCGCCAACCTCAAAGTCTGGGCCCTGGGCGTCTACCACGGCCTGCGCCGCCGTCATCTGCAATCCTATCTCGACGAGTTCGTGTTCCGCTTCAACCGCCGCCGAACCCGTCATGCCGGGTTCCGATCACTGCTCGGCATTGCCGCCGGCCACCCACCGCTCACCTACAACATGCTGATCTCACCGGAAGCAAAGCAATAAGCCTTTTCCAGAATATAGGATTATGCGACTTTGACATGACTGTGTAGGCGACCGATCAAAATGTCACCTGTGCCATTTCTACCCCGCGCAGTACTTAGCGATAGCGTTCTGCCCTACGTCGCCAAAGCAGAAGACCGACAAGCGCGAGAGGCAATGGTAAAATCATTAAGGTGGACGGTTCCGGTGCCGATACAACAGACCAATAGCCAGTGATCAGGCACGCCTCGTTGAATACGAAGCAGCCAGGCTCCGGAAAGATATTTGCCATCACATTATTCAGTCTAAGGCTATTGTCACCAGATCCGAATTGAATATTAATGAAAAGGCTGTCCTGGGTAGCACTATAGTCAACCTGCCACTCGCATATTCCTTGAAAAGGACAACTTATTGTGCCCGCGGTTGGATCTAATATCCAAGGCTCCGCCAATATATTTAGGGAAAAATCTGTGTTTCCCGTAATAATAGGGGGCGGAGGGAAGGAAGTGTAGGTAAAAGAATTGCTCTCCGGAACGTTTTGTACTGTTAACGTTGCAAATGTCCCACCGACTCCAAAGGGGCTCCCCGGAGCTGCCGGGCAAGGAGAGCCTAGGATGCCGGTCGCACTCAGAGCGCAGGACGTAACTGTAAAATCATAAGTTACTGGTGTTGCTTTCACTACTGTGGGTGTAAACCAGAGGCTTGCTAATAAACTGATAAGATAGAGCCGCTTCACAGCCGCCTTCCTCATTGGTGATAGGGCACACGTACTCTTTAGTAAGTGTTTAACACTGTCAACCTTACCTTTTATTTACCATACAGCATTATCGGAATACGCAACTGCCTCAGAGATTTAGGCCAAGGTCTTTCATCGTCTAACCCGGATCTGTGGTTTAATTCATGGTAGAACGTCGCGCCGGGTTGCTCTCGCAAAAGTCCCCGATTTTCCATAAAAAAGGTTGCGCGACTTTTTGATGTAAGCCCAACGTGCAAATGCCAGCTGCGGGCCGGCCTGAAAAAACGGTGACATGGATTTTGCGAGGGATATTCGGGGCCGACAAACATGCAATTGCCATAGTCGCACTATACTTTCCGGCGTCGGTGCACGTGAGCGGGTGCTGGAAATATGTTTGAAGCAGCGCGGCGGTGATGCCTGATCTTTGACCTGATCAAACAGACGGAACAGGAGTTCGGGATCGCGGCGGGATAAACCGCCGCATCCGGCAAACCCGAGCCCGATAAGGAGGAGGTTGGTGGTGCTCTCGAGCGCGTGGTCAAATATGTCAAGGCGGCCGACGATTTCGGCGACCACGCCGAAAAGCTGGTGCCGCGCCTCGCGGCGCTCGCCGTATGGCTTGGCGCCAATGGGCATAGTCTGCTCTCGATGCTCGGCATCTCCCCATAGGGTGCGGTCAGGCCCGCGGGTCGATGCGCATGGCATGCCGATTTCCCGATTAGGCGAAATGAATTCCTGGTTCGATAAAACAAATTCCCGGTTCCTGCACTTTTCATTTGAAGCAACCCATTGAATAGCCTCAGAATAATTGCTTCCAGTCAATAAATTTCCCGGTTGTTTCCCGCTTCCACGGGAATTTGCCCAGGGCCACGGGGCAATACCTCCCGGCGCAGGGCTGTGTTACCGTCGCGAGACATCGGTTCCCCTGAAGAGAGGTTGGTGCGATGCGCAACGGTATGGTGATCATCGACGCTGATGGCCACGCCGTCGATTACGAGCCGGTTTATCGCGAGCGGCTGCCGCAGCAATACCGGCAACGCGCCACGATCTACCCGAGCGACAATTTCGACCGCACCCAAAACGGCAAGCTCGCCGGCAAGCGCCCGACCTCACCCCAGCAGAACCTCGCCGACAATGACCGCGAGGGGATCGATCTGCAGATCATCTACCCGACCGGCGGGCTAAACCTGACCAAAGTGCGTGAGCGCGATTACGCGATCGCCTTGTGCCGCGCCTATAATGACTGGCTTTACGACTGGTGCGCCGTCGACCGCAACCGCCTCAAAGGGGTGGCGATCGTGCCATTGCATGTCGATATCCGGGCGGCGATCGACGAGATGGAACGGGCCATCTCAAAGCTCGGCGCGGTCGGTGTCATGGTCAACACCTACGACCGCAGCCGCAATGTCGCGCATCGCGATTTCTGGCCGTTCTACGAGGAATGCGCGCGCCAGGGTGTCGCGGTCGGGTTTCATGCTTCGGGCAGCGACACGATGGACCCGCTGTGCCATTTCGACAATTTTCTGCAGGTCCACACCTTGTCGCATGCGCCCGAGCAGCTGATCGCCTGCACCGCGGTGATCTATAGCGGGCTCCTCGAAAAGTACCAGGAGCTGCGCGTCGCTTTTCTCGAAGCCGGCATCGGATGGGTGCCGTTCTGGATGGAGCATATGGACGAGGAATACGAATATCGCCCGTTCGATGCCCCGCTCCTCAAGGCGAAACCATCCGAATATATGAGTTGCGGCCGGGTTTTCGTGTCTTGCGAGCCGGAAGAGAAAACCTTGCGTTACGTGCCGGAGTTCTTTCCGGCCGATAACATCCTGTTCGCCTCCGACTATCCGCATTGGGATGGGCAGTTTCCCTATGCGGTCGCGACCTTGGCCGATCGCAACGATTTGCCCGAGGACCTGAAGCAAAAAATCTTTTTTAATAACCCGCAGCGCTTTTACGGGATCGAGGTCGATCCCGCCGCATACGGCGTTGGGCGAGTCTAAGCTCACAACGGCCCCTCACCCGGCCCTCTCCCCGCGTGCGGGGAGAGGGAGGGACCCGCGGATCCCCGGATCAAGTCCGGGGAGGAGGGTGAGGGGCGGATCGCCTTGGAACAGCAGAACCGGGAGAAAATCATGCCGAGAATTCCTGCTGAGCGGCTAATCGAAATCGGCCAGGCCTTGTTCGAGGCGGCGGGAACGCCGCGCGCCGAGGCCGAGCTCGTCACGCGCCACATCGTCGGCGCCAACCTCGTCGGCCATGATTCGCATGGGGTGATCCAGATCCCGACCTATATCGAGCGGATCAAGGCCGGGCACATCGTTCCGGGCGCGCCGTGGACGATTGTCCAGGAATCGCCGACGACCACCGTTGTCGACGGGCATTGGGGGTTCGGCTATGTCGCCAATGAGCGGGCGATGCGGCTGACCATCGACAAGGCGCGGACCGCCAATGTCGCCGCCGCGACCGTCTTTCGCCAAGGTCATATCGGCCGACTGTCGAGCTATACGCAGATGGCGGCGGCGGCCGGCATGATCGGTCTGTGCACTGCCGATTCCGGCCGCTCGCCCAAAGCGGTCGCGCCCTTTGGCGGGCGCGAGGCGCGGCTCGGAACCAACCCGATTTCGATCGCGATCCCGTCCGATCTCGCCGGGCCGCTCTATCTCGACATGGCGACGTCGGCGGCGGCGGCCGGCAAGATCGCGCTCGCTGTTGCCCGCAACGAGCCGGTCCCCGATGGCTGGGTCATCGGCAGCGACGGGCGGCCAACCAACGATCCGCGCCAGTTGCGCCAGGGCGGCGCGTTGCTGCCGCTCGGCGGCCCGGAAGGCGGCTATAAGGGCACCGGGCTTGCCGTCATGGTCGAAATTTTGTGCGGGCTTCTGACCGGACTTGGGTTTGGCGTCGAGCCGACCGGACGTCACAATGACGGCTGCTTTATGGCGGTGTTTAACGTCACTGCGTTCCGGCCATTGGCCGAATTCAAAAAAGATGTCGGCGAGTTCATCGCCTATCTGAAAGCGACTCCGCCTGCCGAAGGCAGCAGCGGCGTGCTCTATCCGGGCGAAATCGAGTACCGCCGCCAGCAGGAGCGCAGCCAAAACGGTATCGAGGTCGAGGACGCGACCTGGTACAAACTGCAGCAATTGGCGGAAGGCTACGGCCTCTCCGAAAAATTGGAATTCACCGAGCCGGAATAACGACTGGCGGTAATCGCGGTCGTAATGGCTTCACGGCGCAAAGCTTTCACACGCACCATACTTGACCTTAACGGCAACTTCTGGCTGGGACGAAAACGGTGGCGCGGGGTGCGATAAAAGGCTAATTTTTGTCACAGGGGAAAAACACAAGGGTGCGGAATGCGGGGGATCGCCACGGTTGTTCTGTTGGCGCTCGGGGCATGTGCGGCAGCGACGACCACTACGGCAAGCGGGCCATCGGCGATGACGGACTGGCAGACACCGGCGGGCAAGCCGCCGAGCAAGGCGGAATTCGCGGCCTTGATCGCCGCTTGCCAGGACAAAGTCAAATCAACCGTCGAAAATGGGCCGATGGACGGTTGTCTCGCTGATCTCGGCCTGCGCCGCATCCAATAATCCGAGCATTTATGGATCAGCAATGGCGGCAGAAATCGTAATCTCCAATCCACAGCAGCTCGGCAAACCGCTCGGGCCGTATTCGCATATCGCCCGGGTCAAGGCGGCAGAATTCGTCTTTATCGCTGGCCAGGTCGCGGTCGACAAGGCGGGAAATGTCGTTGGGGCGGATGATTTCGATGCGCAATGCGCACAAACCTTCGCCAATCTCGCGGCTGCTCTCGAGTCCGTTGGTGCGGGGTGGGGGAATGTTGTGCAGTTCACGACCTATCTCGTGCATTCGCAAGACATCGGCAAGTTCATGATTTATCGCAGCCGCGAATTTCCGCGCCTGTTTGCGAATGGAGCTTATCCGCCCAACACATTGCTGATCGTCGACCGGCTCGTGCAGGAAGCGCTGCTGATCGAAGTCCAGGCGATCGCTGCACTCTGAACCCAGCGTCCCGCGACCGCCCGTTTGTTGAGACCAAGACCGCCGCCGGGCGAAGTCGTTTTACGGCAGGAGTTCGGAGAGCCGGCGGATGATGCGATCCGGGCGAACCGGAGAATCGGGCGGCAGGCCGACGCCGTAGCCATCATGCCAAATCGCGTAGATACCGAGCCGCTGCGGAGCAACGACCTCCCATTCGAGATTGTCGCCGACCATCCAGGTCTCCCGTGCGGCGACGCCTAATGCCTCCATCGCATGGGTGTAGGCACGCTCTTCGGGTTTGCCAAATCCGTGCTCACCCTCGATCTGGATATGGTCAAAGCGATGCTCGAGCGCGAAGCGAACCACCTTGGCGCGCTGCGGCGCGGCCGCGCCATTGGTGATCAGCGCCAGCCGCACCCCCAGCTCCTTAAGCCGGTCAAGGGTGTCGTGCGCGCCCGGAAAGCAACGCAATTCGGCGTCATGCAATGCGTTGTAGCGGTCAGCGATCTCGTCGCATAACTGCCGCTCGGGAATCGTGTGGCCCTCGGCGGCCAGCGCGTCAAAAGCGTCGGAGACAATCCGCCGTCGTGCTTCGCCGATGCGGTGGCGCCAATGCTTGTGGCCCGCCGGATCGGCCCACAATTCGCGCGAACTCTCCATAATAGCCGCAATCGCCGCGGCCGGGGTCAGCGGCGCCAGATGCTCGGTGTAGGCGCCGAGCACCCGCTGCCATTGCGACTGCGCCGGGCCAAAGGCGACGAGGATCGTGTCGTCAAGGTCGAACAGGATTGCGCGCGGCAGCATCATGTTATCGGAATTGGGGCTTGCGGCACGCTTTGCCAGAATTCGGGGTCGTGACCGAAGAAGAGGCGCGCGCCGGCTTTTTCGAGCGCTGCGAGCCGGTCGAGCGAGGCCAGCATCGCTTCGCGATCATGCACGTAGCGCGGCAGGCGGCGTTCGCGCAGCGTCCGGCAGAAATAGCAGGCATCGGCCGTGAGCACGACGTCGCCGCCGTCAAGCCGTACGCGCAACGACTGATGGCCCGGCGTGTGGCCATGCGTCGGCAGGCAGACAACCGAGCCGTCGCCGAACACGTCGTGCTCGCCATCGACTAGGCGAACCTTGTGGCCGAGGTCGAAATCGCTCGGGTTATAGCCGTGCCTGGCAGCGGTGTCGGGCGCCATGCCGGCATCCCATTCGCGGCGCTGCACTACCAGCGTCGCGTTAGGAATGAGCGCGTTGCCGCCGACATGGTCGAAATGGAAATGCGAGCTAATGACGAAGTCGATCTTAGCGGGGTCGCAGTCGATGGCCTCGAGCCGCGCGCTGACCTCCTCGCCCGGGTTGAAGCCGATCCGGAAAAGCTTCGCAAGGCGTTCGCCCAATCGACCGAGGGGATCGTGCTGGCAGTCGGGGTGCAGCCCGGTGTCGAACAAGGCGCGGCCTTTCGGATGCTCGATCAGGAACACCGGGATTGGCACGGTGATGTCGCCCTCGCCACCTTCCATCAGCCGGCCAAACTCGCCGGTAACGGTGCCGCAAGTGAAGGCGCGGAGCTTGACCGACATCGTTAATTGGCGGCCGCGAACCGCGCCGCGTCAGATTTGTGGCCCTTCTGGTGAAAATAATTGGCGCGATAGAATTCGAGGATCAGCTCGCGGTAGACCGCCGGGGGATATTGCGGCGGATTATCGGCCGACATGCAGCTCGGCAGGCACTCGATAACTCGATCGGGGTTCGGGCTGTGGAAATAAGCAATCGAATAACGATCGGTGCCGCTGTCGTTTAGGACGCCGTGCGGCGTCGATAAAAAGCGGTTGTTCGACCAGCGCCGCATAATGTTGCCGAGATTGATCAGAAACGTCCCCGGAATGACCGGCGGCGGAAACCACTCCCCCGAGGGCAGCCGCACCGCCAACCCCGGCACGTCGGTGCGGGCTAAAGCGGTCATGAAACTATTGTCGGTATGCGGGCCCTGGCCAAAGACATTGTCTTCGGTCGTCTGCTGCGGCGGATAGTGCAAAAAACGCAAGTTCGCGTGCGCCTCATCGGCGAAATACGGGCCGAAGAAATCGGGCGGCATGCCGAGTGCCACGGCAAACGGCGGCAACATCCGCTGACACATTGCTCCCAGGGCGTCGAAATACGCCATCATGTCGCCGCGCAGCCCCGGCATATCCGCCGGCCATTGATTTTGGCCGCGCAACGGCTTGCCGGCGATCACATCCGGATGATCGGGACCGCGGTCATGGCTGATGAAAAAGCTCTCGTTCTGATTGGGCTTGGTCGCTTTATGTACGGTCGAGGCGCCCTGCACCGAGGCGTTAAGCGGCAGGTAACCGATGTTGTTCTGGTTAAGGCTGAGCGCGAGTTTCTGCTCGAGAGGCAGAGCGAAGAACCAGCGCGAGGCGGCAAAGGCGCGATCGATCAACGTCTCGGGCACACCGTGGTTCAAAGCGTAAAAGAACCCGATATTTTCGCAGGCGTGCGTGAGCTCGGCGGCGAGGGCCTCGAGTGCGCCCTTCTCGCCGGCGAAATAGGGTCCATAATCAATGATCGGGATCGCTTTGGCCGCGGCTGCGTAATCCCGCACTGCCTGTTCCTTGAAGAGGTGCATCTGCCTGCTCCGTACCGCTACTGCAACTATACCCCGTATTCGCGTCCGGCTTCCACTTGCATAGCCGGCGAGAGAACAATGGGCTTTGCTGCTATTGCAGCGGATCTATAGCAAAATCTATTTTTGCGGGGCGAAAGCCCCCGGCCACAACGCATGATCGATAGCGCGGCATTCTGGCAATTTTACCGTTGCCGGTGAGGCTATTCGCCGCTGAATTCCTACAATCACCCGCCGGTAGAGCTTAGCTGAGGGTAACACGTGTGAGCGTCTTCAGCGCCTGCTCCATCCAACCCTTGGCTATGTGAAATCTGTTGCGTCGGTTTCCTACCGGCGCTAGGGTATGGTTATGACCCAGGGCGCCAAGTGTTTGGCTCGTTTTGCACCGCGATTTTGGTACCGCCGGTACATGATGGCGGCCTAGGATCGCAAAATCGCGTTTTTCCCGAAGCCGCCCGCATCCGAGGCGGCTTCGCGTTTCTGGCTCTCTTCAGACCCGAATGTCGCCGACGGTGCAGCGGCCTCCAACATCGGAGGTGATGCATGACGAGATCGGCCCCCAATGCGCGACGAAATCGCGCCAAGGATGTCCTGACATGAGCAAAAATTGGTCGCCGGACAGCTGGCGCGGCCTGCCGATCCGGCAGGTGCCGGGCTACCCTGATGAAGCCGCACTCACCCGGGTCGAGGAAACCCTGCGGCGCTTTCCGCCCTTGGTCTTTGCCGGCGAGGCGCGGCGGCTCGAAGAGCGCCTGGCGCAGGTCGCCGCCGGCAAGGCGTTCCTGCTGCAAGGCGGCGACTGCGCCGAAAGCTTTGCCGAATTCCACCCCAACAACATCCGCGACATGTTCAAGGTGCTGTTGCAGATGGCCGTGGTCTTGACCTTTGGCGCCGGCTGCCCGGTCGTCAAGCTCGGCCGGCTCGCGGGTCAGTTCGCCAAACCGCGGTCCTCGGAGACCGAGACCCGCGACGACACGACGCTGCCCTCGTACCGCGGCGACATCATCAACAGCCTCGATTTCGACGAGGCGGCGCGCGAGCCCAACCCGCAACGGATGATCCAGGCCTACAGCCAGTCGGCCGCAACCCTCAATCTGTTGCGCGCTTTCGCCCAGGGCGGCTATGCCGATCTGCACCGGGTGCATGCCTGGAACCAGGATTTCGTCGCCGACTCGCCGCAGGGGGAGCGCTATCGGGAGCTCGCCGATCGGCTGACCGAGACGCTCGACTTTATGGAGGCCTGTGGGCTGACCTCGGAAGCGACGCCGCAGATCCGCGAGACCGAGTTCTATACCTCCCACGAGGCGCTGTTTTTGTCCTACGAGGAGGCGCTGACCCGCATCGACTCGACCACCGGCGACTGGTACGACTGCTCGGCGCATTTGGTCTGGCTCGGTGACCGCACTCGCCAGGTCGATGGCGCCCATGCCGAGTTTTTGCGCGGCATCAAGAACCCGGTCGGCATGAAATGCGGTCCGACCCTCGAGCCCGACGATCTGTTGCGCTTGATCGATCGGCTCAACCCGCAAAACAAGCCGGGGCGCTTGACCCTGATCACCCGCATGGGGGCAGACAAGGTCGAAGCGCGGTTGCCGCGGCTGATCCGCGCCGTGCGTCGTGAGGGGCGCGAGGTGGTGTGGTGCATCGACCCGATGCACGGCAACACGATCACCTCGTCGAATGGCTTCAAGACCCGCCGCTTCGACTGCATCCTCGACGAGGTGCACGGCGCCTTTGCAATCCATGCCGCCGAAGGCAGCTATGCCGGTGGAGTGCATTTCGAGCTGACCGGGCAGAACGTCACCGAATGCATCGGCGGCGCCCAGGCGATCAGCGAGGCTTCGCTTGCCGATCGCTATCTGACCCATTGCGATCCCCGGCTCAACGCCAGCCAGGCACTCGAACTCGCCTTCGAGATCGCCGACGCGTTGAAGCGCGCCCGCCGGGGCAATGGCGCTCCGAGCCGGCCCCGGTTAGTGGCTGCCTTGTGAGGGATCGGCAGTGGCTGTTGACGGCCCGCCCTCGCTCGCCGCGCAAACCGACAGCTATTTCCTGAAAAGCAAGGCGATCGTCGAGCGTTTCGGCGATCGCCAAGCGACTTACGCCATCTTCCTCCGCCGGCCGGTGGTGTCGACGCCGCGGCTCGCGATCGGCTTTCTCGAGAAGATTGCCGCCGAGCGAGCAACCAGCTTCGAGATCGAACTCGCCTATCCCGAGGGGGCGCTGGTCGGCGCCGGCGAACCAATCCTATATGTAACCGGTTCGCTTGCGCAGCTCGTCGATCTCGAGACGGTGCTGCTGCAAAAGCTCGGACCTGCCTGCGTTGCCGCCTACAACGCTTATGCGATGTGTACCGAATTGCCAAAAGTGGCGTTTCTCGCGATGGATGCGCGCCACTGTGCCGGAGCCGAGATGGCGGAAATGATGGCTTACGCCGCCTCGGTCGGCTCGGCGACCGCGCAGCGCGAGGCGGGTGCGGTTGGCTTTGTCGGCTGCGCCGCCGATGCGACCGCGCATTACTTCGGTCAGAAAAAAGGCGCTGGCACGATGCCGCATGCGCTGATCGGCTATGCCGGCTCCACAGTGCGCGCCGCCGAAATGTTCCGCGAGACCTTTCCCGACGAGCCGCTGACCGTGCTGATCGATTATTTCGGGCGTGAAACTACGGACGCCATAGCCGTCGGCCGCCGCTTTCCCGAGCTTGCCGCCGCCGGCCGGCTGTCGGTCCGCATCGATACGCCCGGCGGTCGCTACTGCGAGGGGCTCGATCCGGCGCGCTCCTATGATGTATTGGAGCGGCATGCACCACAATCGATCCGCGGCTATCGCACCGAAGAGGAGTTGCGCTATCTGGTCGGGACTGGGGTGTCGGCGGCGGCGATCTGGCACCTGCGTCAGATGCTCGACCAAGCCGGTCTTGCGGCCGTCAAAATCGTCGGTAGCTCCGGCTTCGGTCCCGCTAAATGCCGGATGATGGCGGTCGCCAACGCACCGCTGGATGTGATCGGAACCGGCTCCTATCTTCCCGAGCTGTGGAGCGAGACTTACGCAACCGCCGACATCATCGCCTATGATGGCGTCCCGATGGTCAAAGCCGGTCGCGAATTCTTGTTGCGTAAGCGCGCAGGATAATTAGCCGCAGACTTTAAGCGCGCCCCGCACGGTAGAGCGAGGACAGAGTTGCCTCCGCGGCCTGATGCGCGGCATCGACCTTCTTCCCTGAGCTGTCGTAGGCGGCGGCGAGATAACCATCTCGACGTGGCTTCGTCACGAGCTGTCCGATTCGGATTCCGCCAGCCATAAAAAATTTTGCGCCGCGACTTCTGCATGGCTATCATACTTTTGACGCAGATATGCGTCGCTGCGCCGTAAAAAAACAGAGAGACAGCATGGCAGAGGCCAGACCACTCGCGCGATCCGCTACGTCAGCCAGCCATGAGCTCGGACGCAAACTCGACAGCATCCCGTTCAGCGGCTACCACATATTGATCATCGCCGTGCTCGCCCTCGTCGGCTTTATCGAGGGCTACGATCTGGTGATGACCGGTTCGCTGCTGGTGCTGGCCAAGGCGCCGTTGCACCTGACAGAGACCGACATTCGCTGGCTCGCGTCCGGCCCGACCTTCATGCTGTGCCTCGGCGGCTTCGCGTTCTCGGCGGTATCCGACCATCTGAGCCGCAAGAGCATCATGCTGATCGGCGTCGTCTTGACGACCTTCTTCACCCTGCTGATCCCGCTGGTGCAAAATGCCGAGCAGCTGGTCATCCTGCGTCTGTTGACCGGCCTTGGCGCCGGCGGCGTCGTTTCGGCGGCGTTTCCGTTCGCCGCCGAATTGATGCCGGCGCAGACACCGGCGCACCTACAGCGCGGTCTACGAGATGGCGCTGGCCTCCTCCTTTACCGTGGTGCCGTTTATCGCCGGCCTGCTCGCCGGCAACGCCAACGCCTTTCGGTTTTTGGCATTGCCGGGCGGGCTAGCGCTGACCGTCATGCCGGTGATCATCTATTTCGTGCTTCCCGAAAGCCCGCGCTGGCAATTGCGCAGGGGCCAACGCGCAGATGGCGGTCGACATCGTTAACCAGATGATCAGGCGGTCCGGCAACCGCGTGCCGCCACTGACGGTGGAGGCGCTCGGCGATGCGACGCCGACTGGCCGCGAGCCGCTGCCGCCCTATTGGGCGTTGTTCGCCCGCGGCCAGCTGCGCTGGACCACGGTCGGCATCCTGAGCGGCATCTGCGCCGGCACCGCCTTCTTTCTGATTTCGGTGCTGCTGCCAAAGGCGCTTGTCGATCAGCGCGCGCTCCTGCCGGCGGCCGCTTTCGGCCTGACCTCGATGGTGTATTTCGCCAGCATCCCTGGCAAGGCGTTTACCGGCTTTCTGATGGAAATCATCGGGCGGCGCTGGACGATTTTCTATGCCCTCGCCGGATCGCTTCCCGGGATCTGTTTGATGCTGCTGGCGCACCGGGCCGGGACAATATGCGACAGTCGTTATGGTCACGGGCGGATTGATCACCGGCTTCACCGTCCTGTCGGCCTTCACCGCGACACGCGTCTACCTGTCGGAGCAATTTCCGACCGCGCTGCGCGGCCGCGGGCACATCTTCGGCGAGTCGTTTGGCCGGCTCTTCGCCGGTGGCCTCGTGCCGTTTCTGATGGCGCCGCACACCGGTTCGGCGATGATCTTCTTCGGTACGATCCTCGCCGTGGTCGCCGCCGGCGCCCTTATCCCGGTGTTGTTCGGCAAGGAAACCGTAGGCCAGCTCGAAGCGGTGACCGAAACCGTGCCGGCTCTCGCCTGAGGGCTCGGCCGGCCAAAAAAGCGGGCGGAACAACCACCCGCCACCACACTGGAACAGGAGCAACACGTCGGCCCGGAGGCGGGCATGGGTGTCGAAACGAGCGGGGCGTCAGTTCGTACATAATGAGCCACCCGATTATTCATTCGCAGTAAGACCAAAGCGGCGGCCTCGCCCGTTTAGTGCTCGTGCTTGGCCTACCGGCTCGACCAAGCCGGGAGAGTGCAATGGTTGCGGTAAGTCCGATCCGCTCGACGGTGAACGTCGCGAGCCATGTGCTCGGGCGCAAGCTCGACAGCATTCCGTTCAGCGGCTACCAAGTATTGATCATAGCCGTGCTTGCCCTCGTCGGCTTTATCGAGGGCTACGATCTGTCGATGACCAACCAGCTGCTGGTGCTGGCCAAGGCGCCGCTGCATCTGACCGAGGCCGACCAAAAATGGCTGGCCAGCGGCCCCGCCTTGATGCTGTGCGTCAGCGGCTTCGCGTTCTCGGCGATAGCCGACCACGTCAGCCGCAAGACCGTCATGCTGATCGGGGTGGTCGCGACGACGCTTTTGACGCTGTTGATCCCGTTCGTGCAAACTGCCGAGCAGCTGATCATTGTGCGTCTCTTGACCGGCCTTGGCGCCGGCGGTGTCGTCACGGTGGCGTTTCCGATCGCCGCCGAGCTGATGCCGGCGCAGCACCGCCGCACCTACAGCGCGGTCTATGAGATGGCGCTGGCGACCTCCTTCACCGCGGTGCTGTTCATCGCGACCCTTCTCGCCGCTAACCCGTACGCCTTTCGCCTCCTGGCACTGCCGGGCGGGCTGGCGCTGTTCGTCGTGCCGGTGCTGGTCTATCTGGTACTTCCCGAAAGCCCGCGCTGGCATTTGCGCAGGGGCCGCCCTCAGGCAGCGGTCGACATCGTCAACCGGATCATCAGGCGGTCCGGCGACCGCGTGCCGCCGCTGACGGTGGCGGCGCTCGGCGACCACCGGGAAGCTGCCCGCGAGCAGCTGCCGCCCTATTGGGCATTGTTCGCCAAAGGCCAGCTGCGCTGGACCACGGTCGGCGTTCTGAGCGGCGTCTGCGCCGGCACCGCCTTTAATCTGATTAACACCCTGCTGCCAAAGGCGCTGATCGAGCAAGGCGCGGCGGTCAGTCTGGGCTTCGGGGTGGCTTCGCTGGTGTATTTCGCAAGCATCCCGGGGAAGGGCTTCACCGGGTTTCTGATGGAGATCATCGGGCGGCGGTGGACGATCACCTATGCGCTCCTCGGCTCGCTTCCCGGAATATTCCTGATGTTCATGGCGCACCGGGCAGGACAACACGCGACGGTGGTGATGGTCGCGGGAGGGCTGATCACCGGTTTTACCGTGCTGTCCTCCTTCACCGCCATCCGCATGTATCTCTCCGAGCAGTTCCCGACGGCGCTGCGCGCTCGCGGGCACATTTTCGGCGAGTCGACCGGCCGGATCTTCGCCGCCGTTCTGGCGCCGTTTCTGATGATACCGCACACCGGCTCGCCGACGATCTTCTTCGGCACGATTTTCGTGGTGGTGGCGATCGGCGCCTTCATCCCGCTGGCGTTCGGCCGCGAGACCGTGGGCCAACTCGAGACCGTCACCGAAACCATGCCGGCGCTGGCCTGAACCCCGCCTGACCGAAATTCTCGACCGGTTGCCTGAGCCGGCGAGTAACCGATCGAGGTAGGCATGACGCAAGCGCGAGGGCGGTACGCTACAATTCCGCAATACAGAAATAAGAACCGAAACATCGGCCAGTGCCGGGCGACGGACGATGTCGGTACGGGTTCGACCAATCTGGGAGGTCGCGTTGGCAGAAACTCTTCCCCTCACCCGGTCCGCGACGACGGCCGGCCATGTGCTCGGACGCAAGCTCGACAGCATCCCGTTCAGCCCCTATCACCTGATGATCCTCGGGGTTTTGGGTCTTGTCGGCTTTATCGACGGCTATGACCTGGTCATGACCGGCTCGCTGCTGGTGCTCGCCAAGAAGCCGCTGCATCTGAGCCCCGGCGACGTCCGCTTTCTCGCCGTCGCGTCGACGCTGATGATCTGCGTCGGTGGTTTCATCGCATCGACGATCTCGGACCATTTCAGCCGCAAGACGATCATGCTGATCGGCGTCGGTGCGATCACCTTTTTCACATTGCTGATCCCGCTGGTGCAAAATGGCGAGCAGCTGATCGTGCTGCGGCTGTTGACCGGCCTTGGCGGCGGCTTTGCGGTCTCGGCGCCGTTCCCGATCGCCGCCGAATTGATGCCGGCACAGCACCGGCGCACCTTTGGCGCCATCTACGAGATGTCGCTCGCCTCCTCGTTTACCGTGCTTCCCTTTGTCGGTTTTGTCTTCGCCGGCAATCCCAACGCCTTCCGGATCATGGCATTGCCTGGCGGCCTCGCGTTTTTTGTTGTGCCGGCCCTGATCTATTTCCTGATCCCGGAAAGCTCGCGCTGGTATCTGCGCCGCGGCCGGACTGCCGAGGCGGTCGACACCGTCAACCAGATTATTCGGCGGGCCGGCGGGCGCGTGCCAGAGCTCACCGTCGCAGCGCTCGGTGACAGTGTCCCGGGCCTGCACGAACGGCTTCCCCCCTACCGGGCGTTGCTCGCTCGCGGCCAACTGCGCTGGACGGCTATCGGCATTTCCAGTTACGTGTTCTGCGGCACGGCGTTTTTTCTGATCTCGGTGCTGCTGCCGAAGGCGCTCAACGATCAGGGTGCGGCGGTCAGTTTGAGCTTTGGCGTCAGTTCGCTGGTGTTTGCCGCGAGCATCCCCGGAAAAGGCTTTACCGGCTTTCTGATGGAGATCATCGGGCGGCGCTGGACGATTTTCTATGCGATGTTCGGCGCGATTCCGGGCATTCTAATGATGATGATGGCGCATCGCGCCGGTCAATATGCGACGATCGTCATGGTCGCCGGCGCATTGATGACCGGTTTTACCGCGCTTTCCACCGCGACCGCCTTCCGGGTCTACCTCTCCGAACAGTTCCCGACCGCATTGCGCGGCCGTGGGCACATCTTTGGCGAGTCGGTCGGGCGGATCTTTTCCGGGGTGATCGCACCGTTTCTGATGGTGCCGCACACCGGGTCGCCAGTGATTTTTTTCGGCACGATGCTCGTCATGGTCACGGTCGGCGCCTTTATCCCGCTGCTGTTTGGCCGCGAGACCGTGGGCCAGCTCGAAACCGTGACCGAGAGGGTCGCGGCGCCGGTCTGACCCGCAACAGAACTCACCGCTAATTCTGCTCGCGGGTCTCCGTGAACCGGATGTGCGGCCATTCCTCGATTGTGGTGCGCAGATCCCAGGCGTTGCGCGCGAGAAAAACCGGAACACCGTCATGGTCCTCGGCACTTGCCGACGGGTTCTGCCGGCGAAAGCGCTCGAGTTCGGCCGGATCGTCGGTATCGAGCCAGCGCGCCGCCTGATAGGGGGCGCCATCGAGCCGTGTGGCGAGCCCATATTCGGCTTCGAGCCGTGCGGTCAATACATCGAGCTGCAAGGCGCCGACCACGCCGATAATCCAATCCCCGCCGGTAGCGGGCTTGAACACGCGGGTCACGCCCTCCTCCGCCAATTGCTCGAGCGCGTGGCGCAGATGCTTTGATTTCATCGGATCATCGACCCGCACCCGGCGCAAAATCTCGGGGGCAAAGCTCGGAATGCCGGTCACCCGGATCTCGCCACCCTGGGTCAGCGTGTCGCCGATCCGCAGGCTGCCATGGTTCGGGATGCCGATGATGTCGCCGGGCCACGCCTCCTCGGCGAGGTTGCGCTCGCGCGCCAGAAAAAACACCGGCGCCTGCACCGACATGACCCGCCCGGTGCGCATGTTTTTGAGCTTCATGCCGCGGGTAAAACGCCCCGAGGCGAGCCGCACAAAGGCGATGCGGTCGCGATGCTGCGGGTCGATATTGGCCTGCACCTTGAACACGAAACCCGCGACCTCCGGCTTCTCGGGCTCAATCGAGCGCGGCCCATCGGGGCCTTGCGCCGGTTGCGGTCGCGGCGGCGGCGCCAATGCCGCGATCCCGTGCAATAACTCGCGCACCCCGAAATTGTTCAATGCGCTGCCAAAATAGACCGGGGTCTGATGGCCGGCGCGAAACGCCTCTGCGTCGAAGGGCGGGCACAATCCGCGCGCCATCTCGACCTCTTCGCGCAATTGCGTCAGTGCCGCCGCCGGAAGCCGCCGCGCCAGTTCGGGATCGTCGAGCCCGCGGCACCTGACCGGCTCCGTGACATGGTTGTGGGCGCCGCGCTCGAACAGCAGCAGCGCGTCGTTGAACAGATCCCAGGTGCCGAGAAAGTCGCGACCCATGCCGATCGGCCACGAGGCCGGGGTCACATCGAGCGCGAGCGATTGCTCGATCTCGTCCAACAGATCGAACGGGTCGCGGCTCTCGCGATCGAGCTTGTTGATAAAGGTCACGATCGGCACATCGCGCAGCCGGCACACCTCAAACAGTTTGCGGGTCTGCTCCTCGATGCCCTTGGCGGCGTCGAGCACCATGACCGCACTGTCGACCGCGGTCAGCGTGCGATAGGTATCCTCGCTGAAATCCTGGTGGCCCGGCGTGTCGAGCAGGTTGAAGGTCAACCCGTCATACTCGAAGGTCATGACCGCGGCACTGACCGAAATGCCGCGCTCGCGCTCGATCGCCATCCAGTCGGAGCGGGCGCGCCGCCGGTCGCCGCGGGCCTTGACCTCGCCCGCGAGCTGAATCGCCCCGCCAAACAGCAGCAATTTCTCGGTCAGGGTGGTCTTGCCGGCGTCCGGATGCGAGATGATCGCAAACGTCCGCCGCCGCGCTATTTCATCGCTAAGACTCGTCATTAATCCGCTTCAATGTTCCGGTCAGAAGTGTCGTCCGCACGTTCTTTGGACTATTCCTTTGGACTATTCGTCGCCTTGTGCGCCTTCAGCCCACGCGCTTGTCCCGTGGGGAAAGCCGGGGCCCAGGGTAACCGCGATAGCCTTCCGCTCTGGATTCCCGCTTTCGCGGGAATGACAAGCGACCGAGTGCTCAGACCCCAACAGCCATCTCCCCGGACCGTCGTGGCCGGGCTCGGCCCGGCCATCTACGAGCCACGGCACAAGTTTTGCCGGTTTCCCATGGATGCCCGGCCCAAAACCGGGCAAGACGACTCTATTGCGTCTGAATGCGTCTGAGCGTTAGTGAGAATTTGGAGTACATCCTGAGCCGAGCTATGATCTATTCCCGAATTGAGACCCGCCAACAACTTCGCACGCTTCGCGTGTACCGGCGCTTCATATAATGGCTCCCGCTCGCTTTTCCAACGCCGCGGCGAACCCTGCTCACCTCCTGTTTCTGCAGAGAAAATACCAGCCGACATTGTCACCGCCGCCCCGCAACCGCTTGCAATCGCCGGGATTCGAACAGAATTTCCGGGACGTCACCGCCTGTTTTACCTGTTTTATCAGGTCGAGATCAGGTCTCGCCAATTCCCATCGAAATAAATCTCCTCCGACCGCAGACGCCGGCATCGACGCAACTACCATGCGATTATGGCAACCACATGATGAATTGGCTTTCACCCGACGATGCCAATGTCAAGAGGCGCCAGCGGTAAGTGTCCGTCCGGAAACAATTCGATGGATTTCATTAAGTTGTTCGTCATTCCTGCGCAAGCGGGAATCCAGGATCCCAGCGCTCCGGCGCTTGCCCTGGCCCCCCGCTTTCGCGGGGTGACGGTAAGCTTTGAAGCTGCGAGTCATGTTTTCGGACGGACACTAAAGCCGTCTGTAGCCGAGGATCACATGCTGATCGGCGTCGGCGCGATCACCTTTTGCACCTTGCTGATCCCGCTCGTGCAGACCGGCGACCAGCTGATCGCGCTGCGGCTGTTGACCGGGCTCGGCGGCGGTTTTGCGGTCTCGGCGCCGTTCCCGATCGCCGCCGAATTGATGCCGGCCCAGCACCGGCGCACCTTTGGCGCCACCTACGAAATGTCGCTGGCCGCCTCGTTTACGGTGCTGCCCTTTGTTGCCGGTCTCTTCGCTGGCAATGCCAATGCCTTTCGGATGATGGCCCTGCCCGGCGGGCTCGCCTTTTTTATCGTGCCGGCCCTGATCTATTTCCTGATCCCGGAAAGCCCGCGTTGGTATCTGCGCCGCGGCCAGACCGCAGCGGCGGTCGACACCGTCAACCGGATCATTCGGCGGGCCGGCGGGCGAGTCCCGGAACTCACCCCCGCAGCACTCGGCAATGTTGTCCAAGGTGTGCGCGAACGGCTCCCGCCCTATCGGGCGTTGTTCGGGCGCGGCCAACTGCGCTGGACGGCCATTGGCATTTCCAGCTACGTGTTCTGCGGCACGGCGTTTTTTCTGATCTCGGTGCTGCTGCCAAAGGCCTTGGTCGATCAGGGCGCGGCGGTCGGTTTGAGCTTTGGCGTCACTTCGCTGGTCTTTGCCGCAAGCATCCCGGGAAAGGGCTTTACCGGTTTTCTGATGGAGATCATCGGCCGGCGCTGGACGATTTTCTATGCGATGTTCGGCGCGCTCCCCGGCATTCTGCTGATGATGATGGCGCACCGCGCCGGTCAATACGCGACAATCGTCATGGTCACCGGCGCGTTGATGACCGGCTTCACCGCGCTCTCCACCGCGACCGCCTTCCGGGTCTACCTCGCCGAGCAGTTCCCGACCGCGTTGCGCGGCCGCGGGCATATCTTTGGCGAGTCGGTCGGGCGCATCTTTTCCGGGGTGATCGCACCCTTCCTGATGGAGCCACATACCGGGTCGCCACTGATCTTCTTCGGCACGATGCTCGTCATGGTCACGATCGGCGCCTTTATCCCGCTGCTGTTTGGCCGCGAGACCGTGGGCCAGCTCGAAACCGTGACCGAGAGGGTCGCGGCGCCGGTCTGACCCGCAACAGGGCGAGCCGTTAATTCTGCTCGCGGGTCTCCGTGAACCGGATGTTCGGCCATTCTTCGAATGTCGTGCGCAGATCCCAGGCGTTGCGCGCGAGAAAAACCGGAACACCGTCATGGTCCTCGGCACTTGCCGACGGGTTCTGCCGGCGAAAGCGCTCAATTTCGGCCGGATCGTCGGTATCGAGCCAGCGCGCCGCCTGATAGGGGGCGCCATCGAGCCGTGTGGCGAGCCCATATTCGGCTTCGAGCCGTGCGGTCAACACATCGAGCTGCAAGGCGCCGACCACGCCGATAATCCAATCCCCGCCGGTAGCGGGCTTGAACACGCGGGTCACGCCCTCCTCCGCCAATTGCCCGAGCGCGTGGCGCAGATGCTTTGATTTCATCGGATCATCGACCCGCACCCGGCGCAAAATCTCGGGGGCAAAGCTCGGAATGCCGGTCACCCGGATCTCGCCACCCTGGGTCAGCGTGTCGCCGATCCGCAGGCTGCCATGGTTCGGGATGCCGATGATGTCGCCGGGCCACGCCTCCTCGGCGAGATTTCGCTCGCGCGCCAGAAAAAACACCGGCGCCTGCACCGACATGACCCGCCCGGTCCGCATGTTTTTGAGCTTCATGCCGCGGGCAAAGCGGCCCGAGGCGAGCCGCACAAAGGCGATACGGTCACGATGCTGCGGGTCGATATTGGCCTGCACCTTGAAGACGAAACCCGCGACCTCCGGCTCCTCGGGCTCAATCGAGCGCGGCCCGTCGGGGCCTTGCGCCGGTTGCGGTCGCGGCGGCGGCGCCAGCGCCTCGATCCCGTGCAATAACTCGCGCACCCCAAAATTGTTCAGCGCGCTGCCAAAATAGACCGGGGTCTGATGGCCGGCGCGAAACGCCTCGGCGTCGAAGGGCGGGCACAATCCGCGCGCCATCTCGACCTCCTCGCGCAATTGCGTCAGTGCCGCCGCCGGCAGCCGCCGTGTCAGTTCGGGATCGTCGAGCCCGCGGCACCTGACCGGCTCCGTGACATGGTTATGAGCGCCACGCTCGAACAGCAGCAGCGCGTCGTTGAACAGATCCCAGGTGCCGAGAAAATCGCGGCCCATGCCGATCGGCCAGGATGCCGGGGTCACATCGAGCGCGAGCGATTGCTCGATCTCGTCCAACAGGTCGAACGGGTCGCGGCTCTCGCGGTCGAGCTTGTTGATAAAGGTCACGATCGGCACATCGCGCAGCCGGCACACCTCGAACAGTTTGCGGGTCTGCTCCTCGATGCCCTTGGCGGCGTCGAGCACCATGACCGCACTGTCGACCGCGGTCAGCGTGCGATAGGTATCCTCGCTGAAATCCTGGTGGCCCGGCGTGTCGAGCAGGTTGAAGGTCAAGCCGTCATACTCGAAGGTCATGACCGCGGCACTGACCGAAATGCCGCGCTCGCGCTCGATCGCCATCCAGTCGGAGCGGGCGCGCCGCCGGTCGCCGCGCGCCTTGACCTCGCCCGCGAGCTGAATCGCCCCGCCAAACAGCAGCAGTTTCTCGGTCAGGGTGGTCTTGCCGGCGTCCGGATGCGAGATGATCGCAAACGTCCGCCGGCGCGCTATTTCATCGCTAAGACTGCTCATCAATCCGCTTCAATTTTCCGATCAGAAGTGTCGTCCGCACGCTCTTTGGACTATTCCTTTGGACTATTCGTCGCCTTGTGCGCCTTCAGCCCACGCGCTTGTCCCGTGGGGAAAGCCGGGGCCCAGGCCTGCCCCTGGCACGAACGGGGGGCAACTGCCGCGGCCTTGGCCGCCTGGATTCCCGCTTTCGCGGGAATGACAAGCGACCGAGTGCTCAGACCCCAACAGCCATCTCCCCGGACCGTCGTGGCCGGGCTCGGCCCGGCCATCCACGAGCCACGGCACAAGTTTTGCCGGTTTCCCGTGGATGCCCGGCCCAAAGCCGGGCAAGACGACTTTATTGCGTCTGAAGCATCTGAATGCGTCTGAGCGTTAGTGAGAATTTGGAGTACATCCTGAGCCGAGCTATGATCTATTCCCGAATTGAGACCCGCCAACAACTTCGCACGCTTCGCGTGTACCGGCGCTTCATATAATGGCTCCCGCTTGCTTTTCCAACGCCGCGGCGAACCCTGCTCACCTCCTGTTTCTGCAGAGAAAATACCAGCCGACATTGTCACCGCCGCCCCGCAACCGCTTGCAATCGCCGGGATTCGAACAGAATTTCCGGGACGTCACCGCCTGTTTTACCTGTTTTATCAGGTCGAGATCAGGTCTCGCCAATTCCCATCGAAATAAATCTCCTGCGACCGCAGACGCCGGCATCGACGCAACTACCATGCGATTATGGCAACCACATGATGAATCGGCTTTCACCCGACGATGCCAATGTCAAGAGGCGCCAGCGGTAAGTGTCCGTCCGGAAACAATTCGATGGATTTCATTAAGTTGTTCGTCATTCCCGCGCAAGCGGGAATCCAGGATCCCAGCGCTCCGGCGCTTGCCCTGGCCCCCCGCTTTCGTGGGGGTGACGGTAAGCTTTGAAGCTGCGAATCATGTTTCCGGACGGACACTAAAGCCGTCTGTAGCCGAGGATCGGAGCGTCGGGCGGATGCAATCCGCCGGCTGGGGCGGCCTCCACCGTTCAACAGCAATGCCGATCGAGCCAATAAACTTCGCCGTCATAAGGTACCACACACCGACGAAAGCAGCGGATTGCATCCGCCCTACGCCGCTAAGCGCCGGGCGCGCATCGGTCGACCTACTCGAAAAGATCGCTGTGCGCACCGAGCCTGACGAGGCGAAGGACATCAGGCGAGGGCTTGGCATAGATCAGCAGGAGATCGGGCCAGAGATGGCAATCTCGATAGCTTGACCAATTCCCGGACAAGGCATGGTCGCGGTTCCACTGGGGTAACGGGCGGTCATCGACCAAAAGCTCCAGCACCGCGGTCAACCGTTCGTCGAGGTTATGGTAACGAGAGGTCGCCTTGGCTCTGCGGTAGTCGCGCTTGAATGCGGTGGCGCGCTCAATTCTCCGCATTCAGGTCGGACATCAAATCGGCCACGCTGTCGAACGACGCGCCCGCCCCTTCTTCGAGCTCCGTCATAGCCGCCCGCGTCTCCGCGTTTGGCACCCTGACCTCAAAAGGCAGCGTCTTGTCGGCCGCGACCCGGACCAGTAGCAGCCGGATCGCGTCGGAAACGGAAAGACCCATACCGGCGAGGACCTTGGCAGCCTCTTTCCTGACCTGCGCGTCGACGCGGGCGCGTACAACCGTCTCGACGGCCATGAAACACTCCTCGCTCTCGGAGACTACGATGTAGCGAGGCGCCTTGGCTCTGTCCAGTTGCACTGCAAATGCGGTTAGCAGGCGACGGCCGCGTCAGAGGCGCCAGCGGTAAAGCCGTCTGTAGCCGAGGATCAGAGCATAGGGCAGATGCAATCCGCCGGCTGGGGCGGCCTCCGCCGTTCAACAGCAATGCCGATCGAGCCAATAAACTTCGCCGTCATAAGGTACGACACATCGACGCAAACGGCGGATTGCATCCGCGCCCTACGCCCGCTTTGATCGCTAGCACCCTACCAACGGAGCGCGGCGAGATTACGTCACCCTTGCAGGTCGTTTCGGCCGAGGGAGGACTGTCAATGCGAGGGAGAGCGCGAAGTTATGCGGCCTCCTGATAGAGATATTTTTGGAAGCCGCTGAAGACGTTCCCGATCTCCTCGGGTTTGCCGAGGTCGGCAACGGCGTCGGCGATCGCATTGTGGTATTTGAGCAATAGCAACGGGCGCAGCTTCTCGCGCTCTAATTCTTCGACGCCGACCCGCACATAATGCGACAGCACGAAATCGAGAAAGACCTGCTGCTTGCTGGTGAAGTGGGTGCCGATCTCGACTTTCGCCTTCGCGGCGCGTTCCTCGCGGGTAAGCGGCGGCAGCGCATAAGCGACATGCGCCAATACATCGAAAAGATCGCTGTTTTCGGCGTCGATGACCCGCTGCATTTCCGCCATTTGGTCTTTGCCGAACCCTTTTTCGGCCAAGCCTTCTAGGAGCTTGGCGCGGGTATCGGGTGCGCTCCACAGCGCGCGCAGTTCGGCCTCGTCCTTGAAAAACTCGGGCAATGTGCCGAACAGCATTTCCAAGAACTGCTGGGCCGACATCGGTGTGCCGTCGGGATGCCAGAAACTCGTCGCCATCATGTGCTGGATCATGCGCGCCTTGCCGTCGGCGAGTTTAACTTTGATCTTCTGCGGACGCGGGCGCGGTTCAAATCCTGACCCCGGTGGCTCGGACACACCGGTTGGTCGCAAAACCGGCTCGGGTTCCTTCGGCTCGGGGTCGATCGGCTCCCCATCCCATTCCGGGTCGCTAAAATGATGATGTGCCTTCACGAAGTCGTAGATCGTGAAATAGTCCTTGCCCTCATAAAGCCGCGTGCCGCGGCCGATGATCTGCTTGAACTCGATCATAGAATTGATCGGGCGCATCAACATGATATTGCGGATGTTGCGCGCATCAACCCCGGTCGAGAGCTTTTGCGACGTGGTCAGAACCGTCGGGATAGTCTTTTCGTTGTCCTGAAAGTCGCGCAGATACTGCTCGCCGAGGCCGCCATCATCGGCCGCGACGCGCTGGCAATAATTCGGGTCCTTGCTGGTCTTCATCTGGTTGATCAGGTCGCGCACCGCCAGCGCGTGAATTTGGGTGGCGCAGAATACGATCGTCTTTTCGTTCTGGTTAATCTGCTCCATGAACAGCCTGACGCGGTGGGCTTCGCGTTCCTTGATTTCGATAATCTTGTTGAAGTCGCGCTCGGTATAGCGACGGCCGGTCTCGATCTCGCCCTCGATCAGCGTGTCGTCGGGCGTGTAGACATAATCGTCCAAAGTCGTCGAAATCTGCTTGACCTTGAACGGGGTCAGGAAGCCGTCGTTGATGCCCTCTTTTAGCGAGTAGATATAGACCGGCTCGCCGAAATAGGCGTAGGTGTCGATATTTTCGGTACGCTTAGGCGTGGCGGTCAGGCCGAGCTGCACCGCCGGAGCAAAGTAATCGAGAATGCCGCGCCAATTGCTCTCGTCATTGGCGCCGCCGCGATGGCATTCGTCGATAACGACGAAATCGAAGAAATCGGGCGGATACTCGCCAAAATAGGGCGAAGGCTGACCGTCCTTTGGTGGGCCGCTCATAAACGTTTGAAAGATCGTGAAAAACAGGCTGGCGTTGGTCGGTACCTGGCCCGCTTTGCGGATTTCGTCCGGTTCGACGCGCTTTAGCGCGTTATCCTCAAAGGCCGCGAAGGACGTGAAATCCCGAAAAGCCTGACTGGCAAGATTGTTGCGATCGGCGAGGAAGAGAATGCGCGGACGGCGCGAGGGTTCGCCGCTCAGGTTCCAGCGCGCCTGAAACAGCTTCCAGGAGATCTGGAAGGCAATTGAGGTCTTGCCGGTTCCGGTGGCAAGCGTCAGCAATATGCGCTTCGCGTTACCAGCGATCTTTTCGAGCACGCGGTCGATCGCGATCTCCTGATAGTAACGGATTAGCCAAGTGCCGCTCTTGTCTGGAAACGGCACGGCGGCAAAGCGGTCGCGCCACGCATTCGCCTCGGCAAAGGTCAGGCTCCACAGCTCGTCCGGTGTGGGGAAGTGCGGCACCGCGCCTTCGGCGCCGGTCTGCATATCGATGCCGTAAATGCTGCGTCCATTTGTCGAATAGCTGTGGCGAATGGCGAGCTTGCCGGCGTAGTTCTTGGCCTGCGCCACGCCCTCGCCAACGTCTTCGTCCCAGGCCTTGGCCTCGACGATTGCGAGCTTGTGGTTGCGGTGGATCAAGACGTAATCAGCGATGAGCGCCTTGCTGCGGCGGCCGTGGCCCTCGATGCGGCCCAAGGTGATCGGATATTCGCGCCGCACACGGCTGCCTTCGACGACACCCCACCCCGCCGCCGCCAATGCGGGATCGATATGCTCGGCTCTGGTCTCGGCTTCGTTCATCGCGCGGTTTCTGATGCCTGACTAGAAACATGAAGTGTTGGTATGCTTTTTTTTCATCGTCGTCCCTGCGAAAGCGGGGACCCAGGGCAACCGCCTCGCGCTGTATCTCTGGGTTCCCGCTTGCGCGGGAACGACGGATGCTGGTGCGAAGTTGCGATGCCGGCCTGCTGCACCCTCCCTCGTCGCCCCCCGGCTGTTCATCGTCGCCCCCGCGAAAGCGGCGGCCCAGGGCAACCGCCTCGCGCTGTGTCTCTGGGTTCCCGCTTGCGCGGGAACGACGGGATTCTACCGACATAGCGTAAATCACCGTCGATCCGTTCCTCTAAAGCTGACCGGTGAAGGCTTGGTGCAGCAGCGATTTTTTGAGTGCGTCGAACGCATCGAGCTTGCGGTCGTAGACGGCTTCGAGGTGCTGCGTTTCTTGTCTCAGAGCCTGTTTGAATGCGCTTTTGCGCCCCGATCCCATCTGTACTCCTAAGGATCACACTGGTCCGCCTGGCAGGGCGGGAGGTGAGGGAGTGGATGTGGACCGAGGCGCATCGGGCGCGGCATGAGGCGCGCCTGAAAGACATGGTGAGAGTGAGTGCAGTGGGCGAGATAGCGCGCTGGCTGGAGCGAGCGGATCCCCCGCGCTCGCCGCGGCGCACCCCGTTGCGCTGGATTGTGGCGGCACTGGCTTGGCACTTGCGGGTGGGTGGCCCGTGGCGGGCGCTGCCCGGCGGCTTCCCCCCGTGGCGCACCGTCTATGGCTGGTTCCGGCGTTGGCTGGAGGCTGGCTTGATTGATGCGCTGATGCGGGGGATCGCCTGTCTGCGTCGCCGGGCAGCAGGCCGGCGTGCGAGGCCCCGGTTGGGCATCATCGATACGCAGGCGGTCACGTGCATTGGCGTGCGCGGGCCGCGGGGATACGATGCCGGCAAGGGCGTGTGGGGTCGTAAGCGTGTGGCCCTGGTGGAAGCGGCCGGGCACTGGCTGGCAGTCGCCGTGGTGCCGGCCTCGGTGCAGGATCGCGACACCCTCCCCGCGTTGGACCGCGGCAAGGCGGCATGGCCCAGCCTGCGGGAAGCGGTCTATGACGGCGCCTTCACGGCCGAGCGCTGCCACGCCTGGTCGAACCTGCACGGCATGCGCCACCACGTCGTCGAACGCGACCCGGCGGCCAAGGGCTTTGTCGTCGTCCCCCGGCGGTGGGTGGTGGAGCGCTCTTTCGGCTGGCTGGCCCACTGGAATGGCTTACTGCGCGACCGCGCCGGTCGCCTTGATGTCTCCGCTGGACGCCTGGCCTTCGTCGCCGTCCTGTCTGGCGTCGAAGCCCTGATCAATCCGATGCCAAGCCATGAAACAGCTGCCTAAATCACTCAAACAGGCTCTCAGCAACCCAATCGCGCTAACAAGTTCTGCCTGCTTCTTTAAAGGCGGTAACAAAACCGGTAATTCTTCTATGATCCCCATATTTAATCCAGCCATGATCGCGCCCTTCGCACGCTCAGCCAAAAACTCTTGTGCCAGAGGGTGATAAAGAAAATATGCGTGGAGATAGCCCGGAATACATTTGCTACTGTCGAGAGTTATGCAACATAGATGCTTGGTGTTGATCGCTATCGGGATGTCATCGGGCACGATGGAGCAACGGCCGCAGGTGCCCATAATCGTGATCAACACGTCACCCGGATGCACCCGATAGCGCTCAAGCAGCCGGTATTTTTCCGGCGTGACGAAGCGACTCTTTGCCCAACGGAACTCGTTCGCGACGGCATTGTCGATGCCCAGCACGGCGATGCCTTCATCGACGAACTCGCTATGCAATAACTGGCTTCCGAATGGCCCGGTCCGTATTGAACCCTTCTTCGGTGCAGCAATTTCTGCGACTGTCGCCTTCGACCAGCCCGCCTGCTCTTCCCGGGAAACAAGTCCAAGAAACGCCGCGCTGAAGAGGGCGCGGGCGTTTTGGAGGTTCTTTTCGGCGTTGGCTTTGGCGGTGGCGATACCCGCAAACGCTTCGTCGAGGATGCCGACGATCCGCCGCTGCTCGGGGAGCGGTGCAAATGCAATGAGCAATGCTCCGATTTCTGATTTGTTGATTGAGGCGAAGACTGCCCCTTCCCTTCCTGCAATTTCCGGTTCCAAATATAGTAGTTGATAAAACAGAAAATCTCGGTTCAACGCAGCGCCGCTGCGTATGGTGGCCAATCCTCGTCCAATGCAGACTTTCCCGGTAGCGAAATTCACCGGCCCGACCGGAGCACGCACGGACATGAGGATATCGCCCTCTTTGGCAATCTTCGTGACTGAGTTGTCCAGGTTGTCGGTGCCTCAATAAATTTTTCGCCGAAATCCTTCTTCCCTTGGTAGAACGGCATCCCGTCACCTTCGGCGTTGTAGAATTTGCTTTCGGGTGATTGACCCGCGACGACGTCGCACAAATCGCCGATTTGTTTTCGTTGCCACCCCTTCTTCATAGCAGCGCCTTGATATTTTCTAGCACCTCTGCGCTCTCGGTGTCCAACGCGGCGATTTCGGCGATGATTTCCTCCGGACTTCGGTGCGAGAGTTCCTCGCCACCGTTTGGGTTCTTTACCGAGAGGTCAAAGGTGGTCTTGTCGATGCCCGCGGCGTCGATGCTCCAGCTCTTCGGCGATTGGACGAAGGTCTGTTGCAGCCTGACGAATTCAGCGAGGTCGGCGTCGTTGAGCGGGTTGGTTTTGCCGAGATTGCGGCCGGGGTCGAGCTGGTAGAACCAGATGTTGCGCGTCGGGGCACCCTTTTCGAAGAACAGCACGACGGTCTTGACGCCGGCGCCCTGAAATGTGCCGCCGGGAAGGTCGAGTACGGTGTGCAGGTTACAGCTTTCCAAGAGCAATTTGCGCAAACTGACCGAGGCGTTGTCGGTGTTTGACAGGAAGGTGTTCTTGATCACGATGCCACCGCGCCCGCCGGCTTTGAGCATCCGGATAAAGTGCTGCAGAAACAGGAACGCGGTTTCGCCGGTACGGATTGGAAAATTCTGCTGGACCTCGCGGCGCTCCTTGCCGCCGAACGGCGGATTGGCGAGCACGATGTCAAAGCGGTCTTTCTCCTGAACGTCGGCGAGGTTTTCGGTCAGGCTGTTGGTGTGGACGATGTTGGGCGCCTCGATGCCGTGCAGGATCATGTTCATGATCGCGATGACATAGGCGAGCGACTTCTTCTCCTTGCCGTAGAAGGTGCGGGTCTGCAACGTCGCGAGGTCTTTGGTGGTCAGGTTGCCTTGCGATTTCAGGTAATCGAACGATTCGCACAGAAAGCCAGCCGAGCCGCAGGCCGCGTCATAGATGCGTTCGCCGATCTTGGGCTGGACGACCTGCACAATCGCGCGGATCAGCGGGCGTGGGGTGTAATACTCCCCACCATTGCGCCCGGCGTTGCCCATGCGCTTGATCTTTTCTTCGTAAAGGGCCGACAGCTCGTGCTTTTCGCTCTGCGAGCGAAAGCGCAATTCATCGATATGGTCGATGATCTCGCGGAGGTTGTAGCCGCTGGAGATTTTGTTTCTGATCTCGCCAAAGATTTGCCCGATCTTGTATTCGATCGTGTTCGGCCCGCTGGCCTTTTGCGTAAACCTGTGCAGGTAGGGGAACAGCCTTTGATCGACGAAGTCGCGCAGATCGTCGCCGGTCTTCGCTTTGTTGTGGTCGAGCTTGCCATCCTTGCCCTTCGGCGCCGCCCAACTTTCCCAACGATAGGCTTCATCGAGACTGAAGGCGTATTTCTTGCCGTCGAGTGCCGCCTCCATAGCTTTGTCTTGCTCCAGACCGTCGAGGTATTTGAGGAACAACAACCACGAGGTCTGCTCGGTATAGTCCAGCTCGGTCGTGCAACCGGCTTCTTTCCAGAGCACGTCATCGATGTTTTTGAAAGCTTGCTCGAACATAGCTCTCTGACAGAGACAGGAAAATAGTTGCTGTAAGGTAAACTCCTGCTAACTCCAATTCAACGCAAGGTCGCGCCGCGGGGTGCGGGCCTGTCTTGACGGGCATCCGGGAATGACAATGCCCGTGCGATCCGATTTCTTCACGCGCGCCTGCGCCGGGACGGCAGGGATGGAGGGAAGCTCGCTATTGGGCGGTGAAGGCGGCGATGGCCTCGGGGATCGCTGTCGGGGTTGGCTGGCGCCATGATATGGGCGCCGGCGATGCCGGGGATCGTTGCCAATTCGTCCAACAGCTCGGCGCAGATCTTGATGCCTTCGCGGCGCGGGTCGGCGGCGTGGTCGAGGCGCTCGATCAGGGTGTCGGGGATGATCGTGCCGTAGAGCCGCTCGCGCATCCAACGCGCCGAGCGCGCCGAGGCCAAGGGTGCGATCCCGATCAGCACCTTCAGCCGGCCCGATAATCCCAGCTCATCCAATCGCTGGGTCCAGCGCCGCACGACGCCCAAATCCATGCAGAATTGGGTCTGCAGAAACCGGGCGCCGGCATCGGCCTTGGCGACGAGATCCTTCGGGAACCACCCGGCCGGCGGGTCGAATGGCAAGGCGGCGGCGCCGAGGAAAAGTGCGGTCGGTCCGCTGACAAGCGCGCCGGAGGCGAGCCGGCGCTCGTGCGAGAGCCGGTGTGCCAGCGCCAGCAACCCTGTCGAATCGAGATCGAAGACCGGTTTTGCGTCGGGCTGATCGCCGGCTTTGGGGTCATCCCCGGTGATGACTAACAGATTGCGAATGCCGAACGCCAAGGCACCCAGCAGATCGGATTGCAATGCCAGGCGATTGCGGTCGCGGCAGGTCATCTGCAGGATCGGCTCGACACCGTTCTCGATCAGGATGCGAGCGGCGGCGAGACTCGAAAGGTGGGCTCTGGCTCCGGCGCCGTCGGTTACGTTGACCGCGGTCGCCAGACCCTTGAGCGGTGCCGCGCGCTTGACGACCTCTTGCGCGTCGCTCGACACCGGCGGCACCAGCTCGGCGGTGATCGTAAAGCGGCCGCTCTGCAGCCGGCGCGCCAGCTCGCTCGTACCCCCCGCATTCCCCGCTGCCAGCGTCGCCATCGTCACAGTCCGGCCGGTCGTCATTACCTGGCGTCGAGCAGGCCGCGGATCGTGGCGAGGCCGTCGATCGTGCGCGGGTTGGTGTGGGGCCGGCGGTCGTGCATCAAAGTTTCGTCAATGATGTTGGTATGATGATAACACCGCGTTGCTGATCCGTCGGCACAACAGTTCTGTCAGAGCACGGGCGAAGCTCGACGAGCCGGTCAATTTCGGCTGTCTGATTCCTCCAGAAGTAGGGTCAATGACGTCAAAATCACGTCAAACATGTATTGACCTAACAGTGTTGCTAGCTGATTGATTTAGCTTCCGCCACAATTATGCAACTGACAGGCGCATTCAACCCGACAGCAAGGAGCACAGCATAAACAGCATAAGAAGATCAGCAGCGGTTTTTATAACTCTACATGCCGGTAACCTTAATAGCAGCGTTAGAAAGCCGCGATTGATACGCGTGAACCAGAACAGAACCGCTTTGGGAGGCTCGGTATGAAAACCACACAAAGGCTGAGAGTCACTGGCTTCGCAGTGTTATGCGGGCTCGTGTTCACCGCCACGAGGCTATTTGCACAGGAAGCCGCGCCGTCGCCGACAGCCCCGGTGCCGGCCGACAGCGTGCCATTGGCCGACCCGACACCGGGTTTCGAGCTTGCGAAGCCCCCGCCCGGCGACGGGACACAGATCATTCGTCAAAGCTTCGACGGGATCAGTTTTCTCGGTTCGAATTGCGGCTGCTTGCCACCCGACACCAATGCCGCGGTCGGCAACGGCTTTGTGGTCGAGACGGTCAACGTGCAAATCCGCGTATTTGACAAGGCCTCGGGGGCACTTCTGCTCGACGAACCTCTGGCAACATTTTTCGGGGCGTCCTCGGGCGGTGATGTCTACGTGGTGTACGACGACACCGCGGACCGCTGGTACGTTTCGGCCTTCGACAGCAACGACAGCGGGCTGTTCCTGGCGGTGTCGCTTGACGGTAACCCGCTCGATGGCTTTCTGCCGACCTACCACCTCGCAAACCTCGGCTTCCCGGATTACCCGAAGCCCGGTTTCAACAAGGATGCGATTTTCATCTCTTACAACAACTTCGGCCCCGGCGGCGGCACCGCTGCGACGATCGCCACGATCGACAAGCAAGCCGCCTTATTGGGGACCCTGACCTATTTCGTCTCGCATCCGGAGTTTCAGTTTCGGGCGATGCCGCCGGCGCAAATGCACATGGCGCAGAACGGCGACGGGGCAGGTGGGGACCGGCATGCGCCCGCCGGTGTGGAGTGGTTCGTCTCGACAGACGGCAATGATGTCAGCGGCACGACCATCCGCGTCACGCAGATGACCAATTATCTCAGCAACTCGCCGAACTTCACCTACACATCGCTGCCCGTGACCGCGTATCGAAACGCCAGTAGAGCCGATCAGCCCGGGGGCACGATTACGACTTTCCCGAACACAACCACCACACAAGTCCAGTTTCACAACGGGCAGCTGGTAACGGCAATGGCCTCCGCTACCGCAACAGACGGGTTTCTCTATCCCAAAGGACGGATCTACCAGATCGACGTGTCGCGCGGTACACCCACCCTGCTCTCGGAACGTCTCATCGATCCCGGCAACGGGGTGGCCGTGCAGATGCCGTCGGTGGATGAGGACAGCCAGGGCAATCTGGGTCTCACTTGGATGGAGTCCTCGAAGAGCGAATACTTGACGATGTGGATTGCCACGCTAGACCGGTTCGGCAAACTCGTCCCGGTGGTGGCCGCTCCCGGCGGCGGCTTTTTCTCCGCCAATTTCCGGATCGGCGATTATAGCACGACGGTACTCGACTTGACCGATGACAAAGAGGACGTGTTCTGGTCCGCAAACGAATATATCGGAGACGGCGGCAACATCAACATCTGGCGTACGCATATCACTTCTTTTACCGCATCTAATCAATCGGTCTCATCGAACAGCGGACAGTAACGATACCCAAATCAGCCGCTAAGACCCGGACGAGCTGTTCCCTCGGCCGGGATGCGCCCGCAGGCCGAGTAGCATTGGGCTGATCCCGCCACGCCGCCATCGCGCGGGGTCTGCGACTGACGGCCATATGCGATACGTTCTCGCCAAGAGAAGTGAGCATGGCGAGCGAAATGACGTTTATTCGGCGGGCGTATGACTGAGTATCGACGTAAGATTGATAATCAAAAGCGAATTATGCAGCGTTGCTATTTGTGCTCGCTGGGGTTTTCCAATGGTAAAATTTGTTTTCGCACTCGCGTTTCTGTTAGTGTTCACGATAACCGAGAAGGCGTCGGCGGCTCCTTCATTTTGCGTTATGGGTGATGACGGGGTGCCAATCTGTTTCGATGACGTTTACTTTGATGGCCCCGCCTGATCGCAAACTGCCGACTGCGGTCGACCGCAGTCCCCGCCCGGTCCTTGCAGCTGATCGCCGGCAATAGTGAAAAAGCAAGGCTTCAGCTGAAGAGCTATCCTGCCACGGGGCGGTGTGACCAGGCTTTGCGGCTGGAGCAGTTGCCGAGCGAATCTACGCGAGCTTTGGGATCGGGGCGGTCAGGTGCGGCGTTCCCAGCCGGCGGCGGTCTGCTGCCAATAGGTCAGCTCGTGCCCGGCCTCGCGGATGCGGCGCCAGCGCTCGCGCGCCGCCGCAACGGCGCTTTCGTCATTGCCGTCGAAGATGTCGGCGCAGCGCGAAAACGATGATAAATCGCCGGCCTCGACCCCGTCGAGCAGCACCAGCATCGTCGCCCGGTTCGGGTTTTCGTCGCGGTCGGTCAACCAGATCGGCTGCGCTGCGGCATTGCCGTCGCGCGCCGAACCGTGCGGCAAAAAGCTCGCCTGGTCATAGATCCACAACAAGGCGTCGAGCTGCGCCACCCGCTCGGCCGAACCGGCGCGCACGACAATCACAAAGCCCTGCTCCCGCGCCCGCTCGAGCAGCTTTGGCAAGGCTCGTTCGAGCGGCGTCGACAGCAGATGATAAAAACCCACCCCTGTCGGAATGGCCTACTCCCTTCTCGTAATAAGTGGCGACAAAGCGATCGAGCAGCCGCACGCCAAACGCCGTCGCCCCCTTGGGCACGGTCGGCGCATCCTTGCTCGACCACGCCATGCCGGCGATGTCGAGATGGGCCCACGGCAAATTGTTGACAAAGCGCTGCAGAAATTGCGCCGCGGTGATGCTGCCCGCGGCCCGGCCGCCGCCGATATTCTTGACGTCGGCCGCATCGCTGTCGATGTCGCGGTCATAGGCCTCGGCGAGCGGCATGCGCCACACGTCCTCGCCAACCGCCTTGCCGGCTTCGATCAGGCGAGCGGCGAATTGCTCGTCATTGGCATAGAGCCCGGCATGATGATGGCCGAGTGCGACGACGATGGCGCCGGTCAAGGTCGCAAGATCGATCATGAATTGCGGCTTGAACCGATCCTGGCAGTACCACATCGCATCCGCCAGAACGAGGCGGCCTTCGGCATCGGTATTCAACACCTCGATCGTCTGACCCGACATCGAGGTCACGATATCGCCGGGCCGCTGTGCCGTGCCGGACGGCATGTTCTCGACGAGACCGACGACCCCGACCGCGTTGACCTTGGCTTTGCGTGCCGCCAACAGCCGCATCAGGCCGATCACCACGGCCGAGCCGGCCATGTCCCATTTCATCTCGCCCATGCCGGCGGCCGGCTTGATCGAGATGCCGCCGGTATCAAAGGTCACCCCCTTGCCGATAAAGGCGAGCGGTGCTGCTTGCTGATCGCCGGCTCCGGCGCCGCGCCATTGCATGACAACGAGCCGCGGCGGGCGGGCGCTGCCCTGGGCGACGCCAAGCAGCGCTCCCATGCCCAATTCGCGCATTGCCGGCTCGTCGAGCACTTCGACCTCGACGCCGAACTGTTCGAGCGTGCGAGCCTCGGCCGCCAGGGTCTCGGGATAAATCACATTGCCCGGCTCAGACACGAGATCGCGGGTAAAACCGATCGCCGCGACCGCCTTTTCGAGCGGGTTGTAAGCCCGCTGTGCTTCGCCTGGGGCATCGGTCATGATCGTCAGCTGCGCCAAAGAGGGCTTTTTTTCAGGCTTCTCTCTGGTTTTGTAGCGGTCGAAGCGATAGGAGCGCAGCTGCGCCCCAAAGGCGACCGCGGCGGCTGCATCCGCGGCGGCGGCCGGCACCCCTTCCGCCCGGTCGACGGCAATCGTTACCTCGCTCTCGCCGGCGCCGTTCAGATGAGCGGCGACCGCCCCGCCCAGCTCTTCAAAGATCCGTACATTCGCCTGCTCGGGCTTGCCGAGACCGGCCAGAACGATGCGGCTCAGCGGCAGCCGGGCGGGCGCGACAATCGGCAGCAATTCGCCTTTTTTGCCATTGAAGCGCGCCGCACCGGCGAGCGCCCGGGTGATCGCCCCGTCTGTTGCCTCGTCGAGCCGGCGCACCGCGGCGCTCGGCACGCGGTCTTCCCAGATACCGGCAATGACAGCGCCGGAGCGGGGCAATTCCGGCTCAGCAAAGCGAATTTTCATCACAATCACCTCGAACGATCGCCGCGCGCGGAGAGGAGTGGCCCGCGGCAGGCGGCTACATTTGCATTACATATATTTGGCCGTGCCGATGAGCGCCAGAGCGGGTTCATCAATAGCACGCCGGCGCCTGCTGCCGCGGCGGCACTATCCGTTGCTCTACGTCTACCCGAAACGCGAACTCGGGGTCAGCGACCATGGATCGATCGCCGGGCGGGGCAAAAGGACGGCACTCGTCGCATGGTCTGGTGTGGCGAGATAGAGCTTATAGGATTGGATGACGACGCCGTTTTTCTTCCGGTCCGCTGTCCCGATCTGCTCGGCCGCCGGCCAGATCGGCGTCGCATGGTCCTCGGGCACGACCAGAATGCCCTTTATGCCGTCAACCTTGGGCGCCGGCAGGTCGAAGCTGGCCCAGCGTGGGCCGATCGCGACAACCGGCACGTCTGGCGGCAGCGCGCGGGCTAATTCGGCGGCGACACCGTAATTGTCTGCTGCGACAAAGCTGGCACCGGTGCCGCGACGCGCCGTTTCGACCGCTGCGGCAAGACCAGGCCAACCATCCAGCTGCAAGGCGATCGGATCGCGTTTGGCCGGCAGCGGCAGCGGCGCAAAGATCGCCTGCGCATAGACCGCACCGGTCATCACGAGGCCGAGCGCAATCGCCGGCAGGCGCAAACGCTGCCAGATCCGGCCGCTAAGGCCCGCTGCCGCAACGGCGGCGGCCGGATAGCAGACGGCCGGCCAATTCGGCTGAACCCGATCGCCGATCGCATGCTCAAGAAACATCAGCGCCGGCACGATCCCGAGAAGTGCGAGGAGGCTGCACGCCGGATCGCGGTATCGCCAAGCCCGTCGCGCGGCGCGGGCTGTTCCCGCGATAAAGAACAAGAAAATGAGTGGCGTGGCGATAGCGATCTGGCCGGCGAAGAGTTCGAGCAGATATTGTGGTGCCCGCTGCGGTGACCAGTCGGCGGCCGCGGCTCCCTTGCCGCAAAAAACTGACCCAGTCATGACCGGCATTCCACCACAACACCGGTATCAGCGTGAGCAGCGCCACGGCGGCGGCGGCATAGGGCTCGCCGCGGCGTATCCACACTCGTCCCGCCAGCACCAGCCACAGCCCGAGACCGAGAACGGGTAGGGCGGCGGTGTACTTGCTCGCAATGGCGAGCCCGGCGAACAGACCCACCGCGAGCCACCAGGCACTCGAACCGCCGGCGATGATGCGCGCCATCGCCCACAGACAGAGTGTCCAAAACAGCAATAGCGGCGAATCGGGGGTGACGATGATCGCGCCGACACCGACCGCGAGTGTCGCATTCAGCAGCGACGCCGCGATGATCCCGGCGCTGCGGCCGGGCAGCAAGCGTTCCGCGGCATCCCACAGCAGGAACGAACCAAGCGCCGCAGAAAGCGGTCCGAGAAGGCGGATCCCGAGCGCGGTGTCACCGACAGCCCATGTCCCGGCCCGGATCCACAGCGCGATCATCGGGGGATGGTCGATATACCCGGGCGCCAAGGCGCGCGACCACACCCAATAATAAGCCTCGTCGGGCGCCAGCGGCAGTGCTGCGGCGAGCGCCAGCCGCAACATCGTCAGGAGTGCCAGCGCAAGGACCGGCGAGGCAATCCGCCATCCGGGACCGATACCGGCCCGGATAGGGCGAGCGCGAGCGGCGCCGGCGGGGATCGGCGATTCGATTTCATAGAGCGCGCGTCGCGCCGAGACTCCGAACTTTAAGGGCGTTTTCAGCTGGATCTCTTCCGCCGGGAGACTGATTGACAGCACAAATTATCGCCGACCGGCTCGAGGCAAACGAATTTTTCACCCGCGTGGGTGGCGGCGAACCGTCACCTCTGTTGGCCGGTCACGCGGGCACGCATGCCTCTGGCCGGCCGCCGGCCGCCCGCTCTATGATCCGCGGTCGATGACCGGCCTCACCCGCTACATCTTAAGACAATGCTTCGGCATCATGATCTTCGTTACCGCCGCATTGAGCGCTGCAGTTTGGCTCGCCCAGTCACTTCCGCTGATTGATCTGATCGTCAATCGCGGGCTGTCGCTCGATCTGTTCCTTTACCTGGCGGTGCTGATTTTGCCGCGGTTTATCGACATCGTGCTGCCGATCGGCCTGTTTATCGCGGTGCTGATGACATTTAATCGACTGACCAGCGAAAGCGAGATCATCGTGATGCGGGCGGCGGGATTGGGTCCGATGCGGCTGGCCCGGCCGGTCCTGATTCTTGCTGCAATCGCCTTTGCCATTTTGATGAGCTTCTCGCTCTATTTCCTTCCGGTGACGAGCCAAGCCTTCAAGGATCTGCAATTTGAAATCCGCAACCGGTTTGTCTCAAGCCTGATCCAGGAAGGAACATTCACAACGGTTTCGGACAAGCTCACGCTCTATATCCGCAATCGTGATGCCAATGGCGATGCTGTAGGGTTGCTGATCAACGACAACCGCGATCCGCTGAAACCGGTCACAATCCTTGCCGAGCGGGCCGCTTTTGTCGACACACCGGCCGGTTCGCGGATCGTCATGGTGAACGGCAGCCGGCAGCAATTCGACCCGCAATCCCGCAAGCTTTCGGTCCTGACCTTCGAACGCTACACGCTCGACCTCGGCAGCCTGCAAGACGCGCCGGTCGTGCGGTTTCGCGGGGCCGAGGAGCGATTCCTCGGCGAGCTGATGTTTCCGTCGACCCACGACCAGGTGATCCGGCGAAGCTTTATCATGGAGGCGCATCAACGATTGTTGATCCCGCTTTCGGTACTCAGTTTTTCGATCATCCCGCTCGCCTGTCTGCTCCCCGGCGAATTCAGCCGGCGGGGCCAGGCCAAACGCGTTATGGTGGCGATCGGCGCGGCCTTTCTCTTTCAGATCTCGAGCCTCGGCGTCAACGATCTCGCAGCCCGATTCCAACAGGCAATTCCGCTGATGTATGTAGCTGACCTATTTCCGTTTGTGATTGGCGTGATGATCCTGATGCATCGCGGGATTCGCCTTGGCGTGCGCTGGCCGGTTCACGCCACGGCCCGTGCGAGCTGATTCGCGGTTCCGGCTCGCAAGGAGCCCGGCGTGCATCTCGGAAAAACTCTGTCCGGCTACATTGCTCGCCATTTTTTTGTTTGGTTCTGCGGCGTCTTCGGGGTGATGGCGCTAATCACGTTTCTGGCCGATTACATCGAGCTCATTCGCCGCGGTGGAACCAAAATACAGGCGACATTGGAGCTGCTGTTCGAGATGGCGGCGCTGCAATCGCCTCAGACCGCGCAGGAAGTGCTGCCCTTTGCCGTATTGTTTGGAACGATGTTCGCGTTTTGGCGGCTTACGCGCAATAACGAGCTTGTAATCGTACGGGCGGCTGGTGTCTCGGTCTGGCAATTTTTGACGCCGGCGGTATTGGTCGCGCTGATGATCGGGATTGTCGCAGTGACGATCTTCAATCCGATCGCTTCTGTTGCGGCGGCTGCCTATGAAAAACTTGATGCGCGTATCCTGGGCGGGAGCTCGGCCGACACATTGTTGTCAAGTGCGGGCTTTTGGCTTCGGCAGAGCGACACAGCGGGTAACCAGATCATCATGCACGGTGGCAAATTCGCGTCTCGCGATATGGTGATCAACAACGTTTCGATCTTCTTTTTCGATAACCACACCCGCTTCACCTCGCGAATCGATGCCCGCACGGCGCGGCTCGAAAACGGCAGCTGGCTAATCGAGGACGGGGTGTGGTGGCATCCCGATAAGCCGGCCGAAGCCTTTGAGCGCTGGCAGTTGCCGACGCAGCTGACGCCGCGCAAGATCGAACAGAGCTTTGCTTCGCCTGAGACGATGTCGTTCTGGGACCTGCCGGGCTTCATCGAACTTCTGGAGCGATCCGGCTTTCCGGCACAACGTCATCGGCTCCATTACGACGTCCTGCTCGCGCGGCCATTCCTGTTGTGCTCGATGGTGTTGATTGCGGCGATCTTCAGCCTGCGGATGCAACGGCGCGGTGGCACCACGTTGATGGTCGTGGGCGGTGTGGCGAGCGGGTTCGTTCTGTTTGTCGTATCAAACTTGGTTTTTGCCCTCGGCATATCCGCGAAGGTTCCAGTGGCCCTCGCCGCTTGGACGCCGACCGGGGTAAGCCTGATCTTTGGCGCCTCTACGCTGCTGCATCTGGAAGACGGGTAATGGTCGGGGGGCCGGGGCTCGTTCGCCGGCAGCGGAAAATGATAATCGGTCCGTGCTCGCGGCTTGCCGCGGCGTTGTTGGGAATGTGTGCGGCCCTCCTGATCAACCTGCCGGCCGCCGCCCAGTTCGGCTCGGTGCGATCGGCGCAGCGGAATCCAAATGCGCCGATCGTGCTCCGCGCCGACGAAATCGAGCACAACAACGACCTGGGGCTGACGATCGCGCGCGGCAATGTCGAATTGTCGCAAAACGGCGCCGTACTGCTCGCCGATACGGTGACCTACAACCAGCGCACCGATACGGTGACGGCCTCGGGGCATGTCAGCTTGTCGCAACCGACGGGCGAGATCCTGTTTGCCGACTACCTCGAGCTGCGCAACGCCCTCGGCGACGGATTTGCGGAGAGCGTGCGGATGCTGCTGACCGACCGGTCGCGGCTGGCCGCAAACGCCGCGCGCATAACCAACAAAAATCGGATCGAGCTGTCGCGGGCCGTCTATTCGCCGTGCGATCTGTGCAAGAACGATCCGAGCGCACCGCCGGCTTGGCAATTCGTCGCTCGCCAGATCGACGATGACCGGGAGTTCAAGCTGCTCGAGATGCGCGACGTCACGATGCAGATCGACGGCTGGCCGGTTTTCTATTTTCCCTATCTGTCGATGCCCGACCCCTCGGTGAAGCGCGCGAGCGGATTTCTCGCTCCAGTGATCGGAGGCTCCAGCTCGGTCGGGGCCAACTTCACACTGCCTTACTATTTGGTGCTCGGCCCGGACAAGGACATCACCTTTTCGCCGCGCATTACCAGCAAGGCGGGACCCGTTTTCGAAACCGAATATCGGCAGCAATTCGGGAACGGCGCACTCGATGCCTTTGGCAGCATCAATTACAGCAACCCCACCACTCCGGGAGTGGGCGGAGGCCAGCTCCGCGGCAACATCAATGAGACCAGCATATTCGACGTCACGCCGGATTGGCGCACCGGTCTCAATCTGCAGCGCGTGTCCGATCAGAGCTATCTGCTGCAATTCGGTTTCGGCAACCCGCCGCTCAACGCCGAAATCAGCCGCGGCTATATCGAAGGCTTTGGACTGCGCTCGTCGACCGATGTGAACGCCTACGCGTTTCAGCCCCTGGTTTCCGGCCTCAAGGCTGCGACCCAGCCGATCGTGCTGCCGGTCATTAACCGCAACTGGCAGAGCGAGCCCGATGCGCTTGGCGGGCGCTGGAACCTCAACGCCAACCTGCTCGATATCGTGCGCCAACAGGGCACCCAGGATCGCCGAATCTCGCTCGGGTCTGAGTACGAGAACACCTTTCGCGACGGCATTGGCGGGCAATACACACTGACGGCGAGCATGCGAGGCGACGGTTACTGGGTCAACGATCTAAGTCAGCTGTCGAATCCCGATCTCCCTTCGTATTACTTTCCGATCGACGGCGCTCCGCCCGCCAAGCCCATCGCTCTCGATTTCGTGACCGGCCGGGTCTTTCCGCAGGTGGGGCTGACATGGAGCTACCCGCTGGTCCACCCCGGCGCGCTGACCCCGGTCATCGAGCCGATCGTGGGTGTCTATGCCGCACCAAATGGCGGCAACCAGCACAAGATTCCCAACGAAGACAGCCTCTCGTTCAACTATGACGCATCGATGCTGTTTCTTCCCGACCGCCTCGCCGGGTACGACCTTCTCGATACCGGCCAGCGCGTCGATTACGGGCTCAAGCTCGGCCTTTACGACAATAGCGGCGGGAGCTATCGCGTGCTGGTCGGGCAGAGCTATCGCGCGGAGGTCAACAGCTTTTTGACCCCCGGATCGGGCGCTTACAATCGCCTGTCCGATGTCGTCGGCCGCGTCATACTGGAGCCCAGCTCCTATCTCGACCTGATTTACCGTTTCCGCCTCGGCGCCACCACGCTGGCCTTTAACGAGCAGGAAGCCTCGGTCAGCGCCGGACCGTCGAATCTGAGGCTGAGCGCCACTTACATCCTGATCCCGGCGCAATCCGCGAGCGATGTAGTCGTGAATTCTACCACCGGGCAGTCGGTCATCTATGGCAAGCAGGAGCAGCTCACCTTCTCCGCGACCGCAAGACTTACCCGTTATTGGTCTTTGCAGGGCACCGAGACCCTTAATCTGACCGCGAGTTCGAATATCATCAATGGCGTGGTGACGCCCCAGGCGAGCAACAACAGTCTTTACGCGAACCTATCGGCGATCTATCAGGATGAATGCATGGCCTTTGTCGGCGGTATTACCCAGTCCGGAATTCGGAATGGTGCAGTCGTCCCCGGATACTCGGTGCTATTCAGCGTCGTGTTCAAAAACATCGGCGAATTCGGCGGAACGGTGGCTACACTCGGAGGGACGCAGTGACCCGCCGGGTGATCACTCTTTAGGACTGAGGATAGCGTTTGGCGATGCGTTGCGGCGACATCTGTGGCAAAGAAGATATAGGGTGAGATGCGCCGTCCATGTTGGGTGGTTGTCAATGACGGTAATCCGCTGCTTCCTGATTCTGCTAATCCTTGTGGCCGGCGTGCCGGCCACTTTCGGGACGGCGTTCGCGGCCTCGCCGCGGGTGTTGCAGTCGAGCACTGCCGCGCCTGCGCTCTTGCATCACCAGCCGGGGCAACAGCAGGTGCCGCAGACCTACCCGGAAATGCGGATCGCGGCGGTTGTTAACGACGATGTGATCTCGGTCGCCGATCTTAATTCGCGCATCCGCATGGTCACGCTGTCGACCGCCATCCCCGATTCGCCTGAAGCCCGCAATCGCATCAGGGCCCAGGTCCTGCGTACCCTTGTCGATGAAAAGCTCGAGGTCGAGGAGGCCAAGCGCAAAAATATCACTGCCACCGAGCAGGAGGTCGACAAGGCGATCACCTCCATAGCGCAGCAAAACAATCTGAAGCCCGATCAGCTTTACGAGGTGCTCAAATCAAACGGCATTGAGCGCAGCGCCCTTGTCAGCCAGGTTACGGCGTCGATTGTATGGGCCAAGCTCATCCGACAGATGGCGGCAGATACCAATCCGGTTTCCGACGAAGAAATCGATGCCGCGCTGAAGCGCCTCAAGCAAAATGAAAGTACGCCGGAGGCCCGGGTCGCCGAAATCTTCCTTCCGATTGATAATCCGCAGCAGGACGATGAAACGCGCGCGCTCGCCGAGCGGCTAATCGCAGAGATGAAGCAGGGTGCGCGGTTTTCGAATGTCGCGCGGCAGTTTTCTCATTCGGCCACGGCGGGGGTCGGCGGCGATATGGGATGGGTGCATCCCGATGAGCTGAGCCCGCCTTTGGCCAAAGCGGTGACCGATATGAAGCCCGGGGAGCTGTCCCCGCCGATCCGGGCGCCTGGCGGCTATTACCTGTTGCTGGTTCTCGAACGGCGCGGCGTGGGTGGTGTCCCCAGCGAGGAGGACACGATGCTGCATGTCGTACAGGTTGTCTTTCCGCTGGCCCCGGACGCTAGCGAAGCAGCGCGCCGCGCCGCGCTCGGTCAGGCGCAAGCCGTCAGAAACGAGGCCAAGAATTGCGACGACATGATGCGTATCGGTCGGACCGAAGCCCCGCAGCTGTCGAGCCAGGGCGATTTGCGGCTCGAGCAGATCGCGCCCGCGATGCGCAGCATGGTGATAGGGCTTGGGATTGGACAGCCGTCACAACCAATTCTGCAAAAGAACGGGGTCGGGGTCATCATGGTGTGCAGCAAGACCCAGCCCAAAGCCGTTGTGCCGACGCGCGATGATGTCGCCGAGAGCCTGATGCGGGCGCGCCTCGATATGCAGGCCCAGCGCTATCTGCGCGATTTGCGGCGCGCCGCCTTTGTCGATGTTAGGGTATAGCGCCATGCCGTTGCCGCTCGCGGTGACCATGGGTGAGCCCGCGGGGATCGGCGGCGAAATCGCCTTGAAGGCGTGGCTCGCGCGGGCCGAGGGGCTGCCGGTGTTCTATCTGAGAGACGATCCCGAGCGCTTGGCCGCACTGGCAATGCAACTCGACTGGCCGGTGCCGGTCAGGGCGATCGATGCGCCCGGCGAGGCCGCAGAGCTTTTCGCCACCGCACTGCCGGTGGTGCCGCTCGGCCGCAGCCCAGGCGGGCGACCGGGACACCCCGATCCTACCGACGCGCCGGCGATTATTGCGTCGATCGATGCCGCGGTTGCCGATGTGCGGGATGGAGATGCAGCGGCGATCGTGACCAATCCGATCCACAAGGACAGCCTATACCGCGCCGGGTTTCATCATCCCGGCCACACCGAATACCTTGCCGAACTCGCCGGCGGCGGCCTCACCCCGGTCATGATGCTGGTCTGTCCTGAGCTGCGCGTGGTGCCGGTGACGATCCATCTGCCGCTGCGCCGGGCGGTCGACAGTCTAACCCTTGATGCCATCGTCACGACGGGCCGGATCACCGCCGCGGCGCTGCGCACCGATTTCGGCATAACCGCGCCGGTGCTGGCAATTGCCGGTCTCAACCCGCATGCGGGCGAGGCCGGCGGGCTTGGTCGCGAGGAAATCGACATTATCGAGCCGGCGATTGCTACATTGCGCAGCGAAGGCATCGATGCACGCGGTCCGCTCGCCGCCGATACGATGTTCCACGCGCAGGCGCGGCAATCTTATGACGCCGCTTTGTGCATGTATCACGACCAGGCGCTGATCCCGATCAAGACGATCGATTTCCACGGCGGCGTCAACGTCACATTGGGGCTGCCGTTTGTGCGCACCTCGCCCGATCACGGCACCGCCTTTGGTATCGCCGGCCAGGGCATTGCTCGCGCCGACAGCCTGATCGCTGCATTGCGACTCGCCGCTGAAATGGCTGCCACTCGCCGAGCGCGAGCCGAGGCCCACGCCTGACCCCACGGCCCGCGTCGGCCGCGGCCTCGCTGCCGCCGCTGCGCGAGGTCATCGCCCGGCACGGCATCGCGGCGCAGCGCCGGCTCGGCCAGAATTTTCTGTTTGACTTGAACCTGACGCGGCGCATCGCGCGCGCCGGCGGGTCGCTGGCTGGGATCGACGTCATCGAGGTCGGCGCCGGCCCGGGTGGGCTGACCCGCGCGCTCTTGGCCGAGGGTGCCGGTCGCGTTTTCGCAATCGAGCGCGACCCGCGCTGCCTCGCCGCGCTCGGCGAACTCGCCAAGGCGTATGCGGGACGGCTTGAGATCGTCGCCGGCGACGCGCTCGAGCTTGATCTTGTCGCGTTGACTACGGCACCGCGCAAGATCGTTGCCAATCTGCCCTACAACATCGCCACTGCGCTGTTGCTCGGCTGGCTCGATCAGATCGCGGCGTTCGAAAGCCTGACCTTGATGTTTCAGCGCGAGGTCGCCTTGCGGCTCACCGCAGCGCCGCGCAGCAAACCCTATGGCCGGCTGTCGGTGATCACCCAGTGGCTTGCCGAGCCCCGCATCCTGTTCGACGTGCCGGCGCGCGCTTTCGTCCCGCCGCCAAAGGTCACGTCAACGGTGGTTTCGATTTTGCCGCGGGCGGCACCGCTCGCCCCCGCCACAAAACCGGCGCTCGAACGCGTCACCGCCGCCGCTTTTGGGCAGCGCCGCAAGATGCTGCGGTCGAGCCTTGCTGTCCTCGGCATTCCGCCCGAAGATTTGTTGGCGCGCGCCGGGGTGCCGCCGACCGCCCGCGCCGAGGAACTCACCATCGCCGAATTCTGCGCTCTCGCCCGCGCCCTCGAACAAGCATAGCCGGCACCACCGCAGCTAAACCAGCCGCCCCGCCTCCGCATCGCCTGTTTCCCCTGTTTTTATCGGGTCGAGATCAGGTAATCACCCCACCTTCAAACGCTCGAAGCGAGTTGCTTCGTCAGAAAAGCGTCATCGAAGTTGCATAGGATCGCGGCGTTTTTGACCTAAACGGAGCAGATGAATGCCCAGGTTATGGCGAAGCGCGGCGCTGGGTGCGGGGTTGCTGGCGGCTGTGGCGGGCCTTGCGGGCCGCGCCGACGCCGCTTTTGGCTATGGCGGAAGCCACGGCATCAAGCATGTGCTGCTGATCAGCATCGACGGCATGCACGCGGTCGATTTCATCAACTGTTCGCAAGGCGTCAGCGGGGTCAATGGCGGCAATCCGTATTGTCCGAATCTGGCCCAACTCGCACAGAGCGGAGTGAATTACCTCGAGACCTCGACCTCAAAGCCGTCCAATTCGTTCCCCGGCCTGATGGCGCTGGTGACCGGCGGCTCGCCGCGTACCGTCGGCGCTTTCTATGACGTCGCCTATGACCGCGTGCTCGCTCCGCCGGCAACGACGACCGGCAACGGCGTTGCCGCGGGGACTTGCACGCCCGGGGTGCCGAACGGATCGACCACGGAATTTGACGAGGGCATCGATATCGACAAGACCCTTCTCAACGGCGGCGCGCCCAACAGCGCCGATGGCGGGATCGCGTCGATCGACCCGAGCAAGCTCGACCGCGACCCGTTTACGGGCTGTGCGCCGGTCTATCCGTGGAATTTTGTGCGCACCAATACGATTTTTGGCGTGATTCACGCCGCCGGTGGCTATACCGCCTGGTCGGACAAGCACCCGTCCTATTCGGCGGTGTCGGGCCCCGGCAACGGGACCAATGTCGACGATTACTACTCGCCGGAAATCAACTCGATCCCGGTCAACCTGCCGCAAGTCAATATCTTGAGCTGCAATCCGTTGCCGGATCAGACAGCTGTATCCAGCAGTAACGCCTGGACCGACAGCTTCCAAAACATCCAATGCTATGACAGCTTGAAGGTGCAGGCGATCCTGAACGAGATCGACGGCAAGGATCACAGCGGCGCATTTTCGCGGCCGGTGCCGAACGTCTTCGGCATGAATTTTCAGATGGTCAGCGTCGGTCAGAAGCTGATCGAAAAATCCGTCGGGATGACCGGCGGTTATCTGGACAATGAAGGGACGCCGACGCCGGCGCTGCTGAGTGAGATCGAGTTCGCCGACACCTCCATTGGAAGAATGATCTCCGAACTCAAGGCGCGCGGGCTTTACAATTCGACCTTGATTGTCATTTCGGCCAAGCATGGCCAGAGCCCGATCAACTCGGCCCGATATCTCGGCCTCTCGACCGTGCCAAACGACCCGATAACAACATCACCGGCGACGATCCTGCAGAACCTGCTTCCCTATTCCGAATCCCCCGCAAACCCTTCCGGAATTGGACCGACCGAAGACGATATCTCGCTGCTCTGGTTGTCGGATTCGTCGCAAACCGCGAATGCCGTGGCGATGCTGGAAAGTCAGTCACCAGCCACCAACAACATTGCCGGGATTGGCGAGATTTTCTCCGGACCGGGGATTGCCCAGATGTTCAACCCGCCGGGCCTGCCACCAAACGGCGATCCGCGGACACCTGACATCATTGTTCAGCCCAATATCGGGGTCACCTACTCCGGAAGCACCAAGAAACTTGCCGAGCACGGCGGCTTCTCACACGACGACACAAACGTGATCATGCTCGTGTCCAACCCGTGGATTTTGCCCTCGACGATGACCAGCCCGGTGGAGACGGCGCAGATCGCGCCGACGATCCTCGTGGCGCTAGGCCTCGACCCGAGCAAGCTGGCGGCAGTGCAACAACAAGGGACGCAGATCCTGCCCGGGCTCGACCTCGACGGAGGCAATTCGCCCTATTGACCGGCGCAGAGGAGAGGGGCGTCGCGCATCGCGCGCCCCTTCGTACACAGGCGAGGCCGGCGCCGCAGCTCAACCGCATTGACCCCCACGGCCCGCTCCGAGAGGATCGGCCGATGAAAAAGGAAATCATCACCGTCGCGGGATCCCCCGGATCAGGCAAATCCTCGACCGCGAAGGCGCTCGCCTCGGCGCTCCGGTTTCGCCACTTTTCCTCGGGCGATCTGTTTCGGCAACTGGCGGCGGAGCGCGGCGAGTCGATTGAAGCGATGAATATTTCGGCGGAAGTACAGCGCGACATCGATCTCAAGGTCGATAATCTGCTGCAGGCGATGTACGCCGCCGAAGACAGGCTCGTTATCGATTCGCGCATGGCATGGCGCTGGATGCCGGGTTCGTTCAAGGTGTTTCTTGTGCTCGATCCGGACACGGCCGCCGAACGCATTTTCTCCAGCGTGCAGCGGGAAGGACGGCAGAGCGAGGACGCGACATCCGTCGAGGAAGCGCTGCGCAGCATCGACCGCAGGTTTGCGAGCGAGCAGAAGCGGTATCGCGCCCTCTATGGCGTCAACCCGACCGATCCGCTCAATTTCGATCTGACGATCAATACCAAGTATAATGACTTGAAGACGGTGACGGCTATGATTCTTGCCGCCTACAGCGCGTGGCGCGCCGCTCCTTCGCGCGGGTGAGGCAATCGCCGCGCATTGCCTGTTTCTCGATGACCCGGCATCCGCACAGCACTCATTCGATGTTCTGCACCTGCTCGCGAAACTGCTCGATCACCGCTTTCAACCCGAGCCCCAGGCGGGTCAGCTCGATGTCAGCCGATTTCGAGCACACCGTGTTGGCTTCCCGGTTCAACTCCTGGCACAGGAAATCGAGGCGGCGGCCAACCGCCTCGCCGCTATCGATGAGATCGCCCGCCTGCTCGATATGGGCGCGCAGCCGCTCGATTTCCTCGCGAATGTCGGCGCGGGCGGCGAGCAGCGCCACCTCCTGGGCCAAGCGCTCCTCCGGCAATGGTGGTGCGCCGGCGCCGATCAAATCCGCCAACGCCTTCAACAAGCGCTCATGGATCGCGATCGGTTGGGACGCGGCACAGTCCCCGGCCCTGGCCGTGAGGGCAGCCATTTCGCTGAGCTGAGCACGAAGCAATGCCGCGACGCGCGCGCCTTCTTCGACCCGCGCCGCCGCCAGCCGATCGAGCGCCTCGGCCCAGCTTCGCCGAATTTCGGTGTGGCGCGCTTTGGCCACCGCCTCGTCTTCATGGTCGACGGTTTCGATGACGCCACGCAGCGCCAATAGACCGTCGAGCCGCGGCGGAGCGGCATCGATCTCGCCGGTCAGCTCCGCAATCAGTGCCATCACCTGTGCCAGCGCCGCGCGGTTGACCCGCAGTTCGGGCGCGGCGGTGTGCGTGACGCTCAGATTTGCTGAAAAACTGCCGCGGCGGAAGCGTTGCGCCAACGCAGCGCGTAATCCCTGCTCCAGTGCATCGAAACCGGGGCTGAGGCGCAAGCGCAGGTCGAGGCCGCGGCCGTTTACGCTCTTGATCTCCCAGACCCAGGAGATGCCGTGCGCCTCGCCCTGCGCCCGCGCGAACCCCGTCATGCTCGCCAAATCCACCTCACCGACCCCTTTTCGTGTTTGTTTCGGGCGATAGGACGGGCTGTTATCTCATCAAACAACGTCCGTCAAACAATGCCGGGCGTCGCCGGCAAATGTCAGCGCCCTGCACCGGCAGGCGGATCCGGCTCAACGAGCGCGTTGCGCCGATATTGCTCGACATTGCGGTTGTGTTCGGCGAGGGTCTTGGCGAAAACGTGCCCGCCATTGCCGTCCGCGACGAAATAAAGATCGTCAGTCTGTGCCGGGTGTGCTGCGGCGCGAAGCGACGCTAGTCCCGGATTGTCGATCGGGCCGGGCGGCAGCCCTTTTTCGAAATAGGTGTTGTAAGGCGATGGGGTCTGTAGATCGGCACGGGTCAGTGGCCGGTCGACCTTTTTCGTACCGTCATCGCTCAGCGCGTAGATCACGGTCGGGTCGCATTCGAGACGCATGCCGAGGCGGAGGCGATTGATGAACACCGCCGCGATCTCGGCGCGCTCATCGGCATGCTTGGCCTCTCTTTCAACCAGTGACGCGAGGGTCACCAATTGTTGGGGGTTGGCGAGAGGCAGATCCGCCCCCCGCTTGTCCCACACTGCCGCAAGCGTATGCGCCATCTCGCGCTCCATGCGCTCGATCAGCTCGCGGCGCTGCTCGCCCCAGCGATAAATATAAGTGTCGGGCATCAGGCTGCCCTCCGGCGGCGGTGCGCCGATATTGCCCGCAAGTGCCGGCGCCGTCTTGACCAGAGCCATGATTTCCGCGGTTGTCAGCCCCTCGGGGACGGTCAGCTTGTGCCTGACGGTCTTGCCGCTGGCGATGATCTCGGCGGCTTGAAGCGGACTGGTCCCAGCCGGAAACTCGTATTCACCGGCCTGCAAGCTCGAAACACGGTCCGACAGCATAGCGCCGATCTCAAACGGCAGCGCGTGGCGGACCACCCCCTCGCTTGCCAATAAGCGGGCTACGCCGGCCAAGCCGGTGCGCGGCGGGATCACAACGGTGCGGACTTCCCTCAGCGGGCCCGCGCCGGTCGCCTCATGATAAAGCCACCAGCCGGCCGCGCTCGCCAGCGCCAGAACCGTTCCCACCGCTAAACATGCCCAGCCAATCAGGCGCAGTGGGCCTTTCATCGCTTAGCACTGCCCGGCATGACTAACGCGTGCGACGTATTACGGTGGACCGGCAAAGACCAGAGAGGCGTTGGTGCCGCCAAAACCAAAGGAGTTGGTGAGCACGCAATTTACTCGGCGCTGTTTGGCCTGCCTCGGAACCAGATCGATGTCGCAGGACGGCGACGGGTTTTCGAGGTTCAAGGTCGGCGGGACGATACCGTCGCGAAGCGCGAGGATTGAAAAGATCGCCTCGACGCTGCCCGCGGCACCCAACAGATGACCGATCGCCGATTTTGTCGACGACATCGACAATTCGTAAGAGTGGCGGCCGAATAACCGCTTGACGGCGCCCAGTTCGATCTCATCGCCGAGCGGCGTTGAGGTGCCGTGCGCATTGATATAGTCGATGGCCTCCGGCGGGATGCGAGCGCGGTTAAGGGCGTTCCGCATCGAGCGAAACGCGCCGTTTCCGTCCTCGGCAGGTGCTGTCAGGTGATGTGCGTCGCCTGACATCCCATAGCCGATAACCTCGGCATAGATTTTCGCGTCGCGCCGTTTGGCATGCTCCAATTCCTCGAGCACCAGAATGCCGGCGCCCTCGCCCATGACAAAGCCGTCGCGCGCCTGATCCCAAGGCCGCGAGGCGCGCGTGGGGTCGTCGTTGAACCCGGTCGATAATGCCCGGGCCGCGGCAAACCCGGCAAGGCCCAACCGACAAATCGCGGCTTCGGTACCGCCGCAGACCATAACGTCTGCATCATCAAGCATGATCAGGCGAGCGGCATCGCCGATCGCGTGCGCACCGCTCGAACAGGCCGTGACTACGGCGTGATTCGGTCCGCTGAAGCCATAGCGGATCGAAACATGCCCGGAGGCCAGGTTGATCAGATTGGCGGGAATAAAGAACGGCGACAGCCGGCGCGGGCCGCGCTCGTGAATCGTCAACGCTCCTTCGGTGATCCCTGACAGACCGCCAATCCCGGAGCCGATCATAACGCCGGTACGCTCGCGCGCCTCAGCCTCCGCCGGCAACCACCCGGCATCCTCGACCGCCTGAGCGGCGGCCGCGAGCGCGAACACGATGAAACCGTCCATCTTGCGCTGATCTTTGGGCGGTACCCAATCGTCAGCTTTGAAAAGTCCATAGGCCGTGTCGCCGCGCGGCACCTGCGCCGCGATGCGGGCAGGCAGGTCGGAAACGTCGAATGATTCGATCGCGCTGACCCCGGAAGCTCCAGACAGCAGGCGCTGCCAATTGTGTTCGAGACCGATGCCCAATGGCGTCACCAGCCCCATACCAGTTACGACGACGCGCCGCATCGCCTACTCACTTCTCGCCAACAGCGGCATTCGCAATCGCCGCGCTTGCAGCCCAGTACATCAATGGGCGAGCGGTCCGGCGGCTCAGCTGTGCGTCTCGATAAAGTTAACTGCATCCTTGACCGTTACGATCTTCTCCGCGGCGTCATCAGGGATCTCGCAACCAAACTCTTCTTCGAAGGCCATGACCAGCTCAACCGTGTCGAGACTGTCAGCGCCGAGATCATCGATGAAGCTGGCGTTTTCGGTCACCTTCGATTCGTCCACGCCCAAATGCTCGACGACAATCTTTTTGACCCGCTCGGCGACATCGCTCATCCGTAGTTCCCCTCAGTGGCTGGCGTAAATTGGTTCCGATACGCAAATCCGGGGCGCCATCCGCCGTCATAGTGTCGTCGTTGGGGGCCGCGTCAAGGCGTCAGTGACATATCACGATTTTTTCGGCGGTGCCAATTCGCCTCAGATCCATCACCACCGGCTGATCCTATAGCATGGCCATGCCGCCGTTGACGTGCAAGGTCTGTCCGGTGACGTAGGCTGCCTCAGCGCTCGCCAGATAGACGATTGCTGCGGCGACGTCGGCGGGGGTGCCAAAGCGGCCCGCAGGAATCGCGGTGCCGAGTTGCGCACGTTGCTCCTCGCCCAATTGTGCGGTCATCGCAGTTTCGATAAAGCCCGGTGCGACGCAATTGATAGTGATGCCACGATTCGCAACCTCGGCTGCGATCGATTTCGACATGCCGATCATCGCGGCTTTTGCCGCCGCATAGTTCGCCTGGCCGGGGTTGCCGGTGAACGCCACGATCGAGCTTACACCAATGATGCGGCCGTGGCGCCGCCGCAGCATACCACGCAGCGCCGCGCGGGTGAGCCGAAAGGCGGCGGTTAAATCCAGATCGAGAACCGCCTGCCAATCCGCATCCTTCATGCGCAAAGCGAGAGCGTCGCGCGCAACTCCGGCGTTGTTGACAAGAATGTCGAGCCGCCCCATGCCGGCCTCGGCGTCCTTGACGAGGCGTTCGGCGGCATCGGGTTCGGCGAGATCGGCAACCCCTATATGGGCGCGGACGCCCAGTTCATCGGCCAAAGCCGTCAGCGCCGAACGTCGGGTTCCCGCCAGCATCAGCGTCGCTCCCTGCTCGTGCAGAGCGCGGGCGATTGCCCCGCCAATCCCGCCCGAGGCGCCGGTTACCAGCGCTGTCTGACCCGACAAATCAAACATTGCGAATGTCGATGGTCGCCAATACGGTCGCGATTTACCCGCGCGATGGCGGTTTGTGTCCGCTGGACCGCAGGCCGGGTCACATCATGCCGCCAAGCGCCGCGATGTCCGCCGGACTTCCGACCGATCGGGCAGGAATATCGGGTGCGATCCGCTTGGCGAGGCCGGCGAGCACGCGGCCAACGCCGATCTCAACGATTTCCCCGACGCCGGCGGCGGCGAGAAACAGCACGCTCTCGCGCCAGCGCACCATTCCCGTGACCTGCTGGATCAAAAGTGCTTCGATTTCGGCGGGGTCGTCGACCGGACGCGCCGTCACATTGGCGACCAGCGGCACGATTGGGCGGCGCAACGCAACCTTGCTTAGAGCCGCGGCCATCGCATCCGCAGCCGGGGCCAATAATGGCGAATGAAACGGGGCGCTGACCGGCAGCATGACTGAACGCCGCGCGCCATGCGCTCGGGCGATCGTGATCGCGCGTGCGACGGCGCTGCGGTGGCCGCTGACGACGGCTTGGCCCGCCGCGTTGTCGTTTGCCACCGCGCAGACCTCGTCATGATCGATACCGGCGCGTGTGGCCTGGGCTGCAACGATCCGCGCGGCGTCAACATCAAGCCCAATCAGAGCGGCCATCGCACCTTCGCCGACCGGCACAGCCTGCTGCATCGCCTGCCCGCGCAAGCGCAAGAGCCGCGCCGCGTCGCCGACCGCGAGCGCCCGCGCCGCCGCCAGAGCCGAATACTCGCCGAGCGAGTGCCCGGCGACAAAAGCAATGTGCTGACCGATGTCAAACCCGCTCTCGGCTTCGAGCACGCGGACCACCGCGAGGCTCGCCGCCAGCAGCGCCGGCTGGGCATTTTCGGTCAAGGTCAGCTCGCTTTCCGGCCCGTCGAACATCAGCCGCGACAGCCGCTGCGACAACGCCTCATCGACCTCTTCGAATAGCCGTCGGGCGGCTGGAAAACCTTCGGCGAGACCGCGGCCCATGCCGACGCTTTGCGATCCCTGACCCGGAAATACAAACGCTCGAAGCATTGCACTCATGTCCCCCCGATAAACTCTCAAAAGCCGTATTTGTCCCCCGACGCGGCATCACTATCTTGTCCCGGCGTGGGGCTTCTGTATAGTCCGCGTTTTACCCTTGCCGGCAGAGAGCCGGCTTTGGCTCGGTCGCCGCGCGCGCTCCGGGCTTTCTGATCCGAAAGGGATGTGGGCCGATATGCCGCTTTACGAAAACGTATTTATCGCACGACAGGACATCTCTGGCGCCCAGGTCGACGCCCTTACCGACGGCTTTGTGCAGTTGGTCGCCGATAATGGCGGCGAGGTCAAGAAGCGCGAATATTGGGGGCTGCGCAACCTCGCCTACCGCATGCGCAAGAATCGCAAAGGCCATTACGTGTTGATGAACGTGGATGCACCAGCGCCCGCGATTGCCGAACTCGAGCGCACGATGCGCATCAACGAGGATGTGTTGCGCTATCTGACAATCCGGGTCGCGGCGCATGAGGAGGGGCCGTCGGCCGTTATGCAAAACCGCGGCAGCCGCGAGGACCGCGGGCGGCGTGGCGACGGGATCGGGATCGGGATCGGGACCGATATGGCGATGGACGTGACGGTGGCGAACGCGTTGATCGCGTCGCCGAGCCGGCAATCCCCGAAACAGTGGAGCCCTAAATGGAAACCCCGGCACCCGGCGCTCAGGGTCGCGGCGGTGCGGCACGGCGGCCGTTCTTTCGGCGCCGCAAATCTTGTCCATTCTCCGGCCCGAACGCGCCCAAAATCGATTACAAGGATGTAAGGCTGCTGCAGCGCTTCATCTCCGAACGCGGCAAAATCGTCCCGAGCCGCATCACCGCGGTATCAACCAAACGGCAGCGCGAGCTTGCCCAGGCAATCAAGCGGGCGCGCTTTCTCGGTCTGTTGCCGTACATGGTCAAATAGCGGGTCGGCGGTTCCGGCCCTGACCGGATGGGTTCCTCATGGATCGGCTTGGAAGCCTCGGCGCCGGTGCGTTGCTGGGTGCCATCGGCGCCAGCTTATATCTATCGATACTGACGGGTTCGCCCGGCGCGCTGATCCTTGCCTATCTGGCACAACTGCCACTTTTTGCCGCGGGTCTATGGTTTGGCGTTGGGGCGGCCGCCTCAGCCGGTGTCGTCGCCTCGGCCATTCTGTTCGCAGCTGGCGGAGTCACCGCTACGGAGGGATTCGCAGCACTCTATGCCGCACCGGTCGTAGTGCTGGTCCGGCAAGCATTGCTGGCTCGCCAAGCGCCGGACGGAACGACCGAGTGGTATCCGGCGGGACTCTTGAGCGCATGGCTGACCGGGCTTGGTCTCATCATGCTTGGCGCTATCATTCTCGTTCTCGGCGGCCCCACCGGTATCGAAACGTTTCTAAGCGACAGGCTTGGAGAGGCGATCCAGCGTCTTGGCATCGAGAGCGGATCGAGCGGCGAAGCGTTGACAAAGACGCTGGCGCTGGTCATGCCGGGGGCCGTCGCCGCTTCCTGGATGGCGATGACGGCGAGCAATGGCGTTTTGGCGCAAGGGGTGTTGGCGCGGTTCGGCAAAGCGTGGCGGCCGTCCCCCGATCTTGCAGCCCTCGCTTTGCCGTTTTGGTTGTCGGCATTGCTGGCCCTTGCCGCAGCGCTGGCGTTATTGGGAGGTACCGCGCGGTTCCTGGGAATCAATCTACTGATCATATTGACGGTTCCGTTTTGCCTCGCAGGCTTGGCAGTGCTGCATACGGCGGTCCGCCGACTGCCGCGCCCGCAGATCGCGCTGATCCTGTTTTACGTGTTGGCCGGTTTGTTCGGCTGGCCGTTACTGATCATTGCAGTTTTGGGAATGCTCGACGCACCGCTCGGCTTGCGGCGCCGATTTGCCCCCGCCCAGACAAACGGAGTGAAAATCGATGATTGAACTGATCCTGCTCGAGCGCGTCGAGAAGCTCGGCCAGATGGGCCAACTCGTTAAGGTGAAGCCGGGTTTTGCTCGCAACTACCTGCTGCCGCAGAAAAAAGCCCTGCGCGCGACCAAGGAAAATTTGGCCTATTTCGAAACCCAGCGCGCCCAACTCGAAGCCACCAACCTGCAGCGCAAGTCCGAGGCGACAGAAATCGCCGCCACGCTCGAAGGACTGACGGTCGTTCTCGTGCGTCAGGCTGGCGAAAGCGGCCAGCTTTATGGCTCGGTCTCGGCCCGAGACATCGCCGAGGCGGTCACCGAAGCGGGCTTCACGATCGAAAAGCACCAGGTGGTGCTCGAACGGCCGATCAAGACTCTCGGCATGCACCCGGTGCGTATCGTGTTGCATCCGGAAGTGTCGGTCATGGTTACCGCCAATGTCGCCCAATCGGCCGAAGAAGCGGCGCTGCAGGCGCGCGGGATTGATCCGCAGCGGCTCGCCGAAGCGGACGAGGAAGAGTTCGAGGAGCAGCGCGCCGCGCCGGCCCCCGCCGCAACCGCCGAGGCAGGTGCGCGATAGCAATTCGGGTAATGGTAAGCACTTGGCGAGGCGAATATATTGACGGCAGGACTCCCGGTTTGGTGCCTTGCCGATGCTGCTGGCGCGCCTTTTCGAGCAAATCATCACCACGGGCCGACTGCGCCTGGTCGATGCCGTCGGCAAGATCCATGAGTTCGCCGGAACTCCGGGCCCGAATGCCGCCATCCGTCTCCATGACACGGCGTTGCATCGTAAGCTTGTCACGCGGCCACGGCTCTACCTGCCGGAAGCCTTTGTCGACGGAACCCTGACGCTTGAAGAGGGCAGCCTCTACGATGTGATCGACTTGTTGCAGCTCAATATCGAGGCGATGCCCGACGGGGTGTTGTCGCGAGTGCTGAACGGATCCTATCGGCTGCTGCACCGCCTCCATCAGTACAACCCGCACAGCCGCGCCCGCCGCAACGTGGCGCATCACTATGATCTGTCGGATCAGCTTTACGAGCTGTTCCTCGATCGCGACCGCCAATATTCCTGCGCCTATTTTCATGACGAGAACGACAATCTCGATCAGGCGCAACTCGATAAAAAGCGGCACATCGCCTCAAAGCTGCTGATCCGGCCGGGGCACAAAGTGCTCGATATCGGCTCGGGTTGGGGGGGGCTGGCGCTTTATCTCGCGGGCGAGTGCGGCGCCGATGTGACCGGTCTGACGCTGTCGATCGAGCAGCATAAGAAGGCGACGCGACGCGCCGCGGCCGCCGGGCTCGTCGACCGGGTGCGCTTTCACCTGCGGGATTACCGCGAGGAGACAGGCAAGTACGACCGAATCGTATCAGTCGGCATGTTCGAGCATGTCGGCATCAACCATTATCCCGCGTTCTTCACTCGGGTGAAGTCGCTGCTCGCACCCGACGGGATCGCGTTGCTGCACTCGATCGGCCGCATGGACGGACCGGGTACGACAAGCCCCTGGATCAGAAAATACATCTTCCCGGGCGGCTATGTGCCGGCGTTGTCTGAGGTGGTGCCGATCGTCGAGCGCCAGCGGCTGTGGATCACCGACATCGAGATCCTGCGCCTGCATTATGCCCGGACCTTACGCGCCTGGCGGCGGCGCTTCGAACAGAACCGCGAGCGCATCAAGGCAATTTACGACGAACGCTTCTGCCGAATGTGGGAAATGTACCTCGTCGGCTCGGAAGTGGGGTTTCGGCATGGCGGGCTGATGGTGTTTCAGATGCAGCTCGCAAAGGCGCTCGACGCGGTGCCGCTCACGCGCGATTACATGATCGACTGGGAGCGCGAGCATAGCGCCGCAACCGAGCGTGCCGCCTAACCATCCCCGGGTTCCACAGCCTGGGGATGGTTCTGTCCGAGATCTCTGCATGTATTCGGTGATAGCCTCAGCATGATGGAGACAATGATGGCTACCCGGATCGTGCCATTGCGCGAGACCGACCTCGAACTCATTCGCACCCCGCCCTACAACAACGACGCCGAGCAGGCGCTGTTGGGGGCGTTGCTGATCAGCAACGCGGCCTATTCGCGGGTCTCCGAATTTCTGCTGCCGGAGCATTTCGGCAATGCGGTTCATGCCCGTATTTATGCTGCGATCAGTAAGTTGATCGAGCGCGGCCAAATTGCCAACCCGGTCACCCTGAAGAACCTGTTCGACCAGGATGGCGCGCTCGCTGAGATTGGGGGCGCGCAATATTTGGTGCTGCTGGCCGGCGCGGCGGTGACGATCATCAATGCCGAGGATTACGGCCGGCATATTCACGACCTGGCGCTGCGCCGCCAGCTTATCGTTCTTGGCGAGGACGTCGTCAACGACGCCTTTCGTCAGGATCTCGACGATCCCGCGCTGCTACAGATCGAACGCGCTGAGAAAAGGCTGTTCGACCTTGCCACCTTCGGACAGAGCGAAGGCGGCTTTCGTCCCTTCTCGGCGGCAATGACGAGTGCGATCGACAGTGCCGAGGCGGCTTTCAAAAAAAGCGGCAAGACCGTTGGCGTCGCCACCGGATTTATCGATCTCGATCGAAAACTCGGCGGTCTGCACCCGTCGGATCTGATTATTCTCGCCGGGCGGCCGTCGATGGGCAAAACCGCATTCGCGACCAACATCGCGTTCAACGCTGTGCGCGCTTACAAGGCCGCTATCGGTCCGGATGGCCGCCCCTTTGCCGAAGACGGCGCCGTTGTTGGCTTTTTTTCTCTGGAAATGTCGGCTGAGCAGCTCGCGACGCGAATCCTGGCTGAGGTATCGGGGGTCAGCTCCGACCGCATCCGCCGCGGCGATGTCAGCCGTGAAGATTTCGACCGGTTTATGCAGGCGAGCCACCAACTGCAGACGCTTAAATTATTCATCGACGACACCCCGGCGCTCAGCATCTCGGCGTTGCGGACGCGAGCACGGCGGCTGTTGCGCCAGCAAAGGCTCGGGCTGATCGTCGTCGATTACCTGCAGCTATTGCGGCCCTCGGTACAGGTCAAGTCGCTCGAAAACCGCGTGCAGGAAATTTCCGACATCACCCGCGGGCTGAAAGCGCTCGCCAAGGAGCTGAATGTCCCGGTCTTGGCCTTATCGCAATTGTCCCGCGCAGTCGAGGCCCGCGAGGATAAGCGGCCAATGCTCGCGGATCTGCGCGAATCGGGTTCGATCGAGCAGGATGCAGATGTCGTCATGTTCATCTTTCGCGAGGAATACTATCTATCGCGGGGACAGCCACTGCGCCGGCCGGATGAAACCGACGACAAATACAACGACCGCTATGAACGCTGGCAGAACCGCTACAACGAAGTCTACGGCACAGCTGAAATCCTCATCGCCAAGCAGCGGCACGGACCGATCGGCACGGTCAGGCTGCATTTCGAGGCTGACACGACAAAGTTCGACAATTTCATCGGTCCCGATTACGTACCTGAAGACGTGTGACCGGGGTCGGTCGGGAACCAAATGGTCGCAAGGCTGGGTCAAGAAATCAGCCTTTCACCGCCAAGGCGAGCGAAGGGAAGCGTCGATCCAGCGACTTCATCCCATGCTGACCCGCCGATCGTGAGCGCCGGCGCTCGCCATGTCGTAGCGCGGGTATGCGGCGCCGAGGCGGCGGAGGCTGTGCTGGCGCTGCTGGACCAGGCCATCCAAGCGATTTCGGCGTTCGAGACGACGCCAAACGAATGGCGTATCGACGCCTATCCGCAAGCTCCGGTGCTGACCCCCGAATTGTCAGCGCGGCTGGCGCTTGCTGCCGCGGCTGCCGGCGGCACCTTGATCGATATCGTGGAAGAGAATTTGGCGGATCGCGACTGGCTCGGTGAAAACCAGCTCGCTTTCCCGCCATTGCGGATCGGCCGCTTCTTTGTCTACGGCTCGCATCATCAGGGCGGGGTCCCGGCGGGGGCGATTGGCATCGCGCTCGACGCTGCGACCGCGTTTGGCACCGGCGAACATCCTTCGACGCGCGGGTGCCTTGCGGCACTCGAAATATTGGCGCGGCGCCGTCCGATCCGCCATCCGCTCGACATCGGCACCGGCACCGGCATTCTCGCAATAGCCGCCGCGAAATTGCTGCACCGCCCGGTGCGCGCCAGCGACATCGACGCAGGCTCGGTCGCGGTCGCCCGGCACAATGTCGCGCGCAATCGTGTCGCGAAGCTGGTGCGGATCGAGCGGGCTTCCGGTTATCGAGGCCGTCTGCTGCCGCGCCGGGGCTATGATCTGATCCTGGCCAACATCCTGGCGCGGCCGCTCGCGGTGATGGCCGCCGATCTCGCCCGCTATCTGGCGCCTGGCGGGCATGCGGTATTGTCGGGCTTGTTGGCGAGGCAGGAGCCGATCGTTCTGTCGCCGCATCGCAGCCTCGGCTTGGTGCTGGAGCGGCGGATCGTCATCGACGGACTGGTCGACGCTGGTACTGAGCGCCGGCCCCGGGCGGTGAATGGTTATCAGGCCGGCTGCTCCCATCTAAAGGTCGGGCCGGTTCGAAGAACTGATCAGGCGGATCTGTGCCGACCAAAAATTCGCCGCCTCCGCGGCTGGTGCGGGCGCCGATTTTCCCAGCTCCGCGCTCTCCAGGAGAGCGCAGATCTGGGACCGGTGGATGCCGATATCGGCGAGGGCGTGGTCATCGAGCGCGATCAATTCTTGATAGGCGCGCTGCCGGCGACCGCGCTCGGCAAAGGCTCGGCCAGCCGAGATCAGCAGGTTGAGAATGGACATTGCGCACACCTCGCGCGTTACTTTTGCTGCACTGCAACATATATAGGATTTGCCAGCTGCTTCGGCCAGGCAACGAGTTTGCAATTCAGCGATCACAAGATTCTGATCAGCTGCGCGACCGCATAGGAGGAGCAGCACGGAATGAGCACGAGCCGACCGATCGCAGACAAGAGCGCGCTGGCGCAGCTATTGCGCGAAGCGGGCTCCAGCTATAGCCCGCAAGATGTCGACGCGCTGATCCGTGGCGTGCTCGGGGCGCCGCCCGCAATCGGCTCCGACTGGCACCGTCTCGTCGCCGATCCGGTCCCCCGGGCATTGGCCAAAGCGCTCGAACAGCGGCAGGCAGAGCTGGCATCGGCCTATCGCGACGGTCTTTCGCCAATGGATTTCGCCCGCCTTTCGCGCGCCGAGCGCGTCGCGCGGCTGCGTCGCGAATTGGCCGATCGAGGCCTCGACGGCTTTGTCGTGCCGCGCTCGGACGAGCATCAGGGCGAGTATGTGCCGCCCCGCGGTCAGCGCCTCGCCTGGCTGACTGGCTTTACCGGCTCGGCCGGGCTCGCGATCGTGCTGCGCGAATGCGCGGCGCTGTTCGTTGACGGCCGCTATACGTTGCAGGCGGCGCAGCAGGTCGATGGCGATTTGTTTGAAATCCATCATCTGATCGACGAGCCGCCGGCGGTCTGGCTCGGCAGCGTCCTAAAGCCCGGCAACATCCTCGGCTATGACCCGTGGCTGCACACGCCACAGGAGGTGGAGCGCTTTTTCGCGGCTGCCGAAAAGGCCGGCGCCAGCCTGCGTGCGGTTGACGACAACCCGCTCGATCGGGTCTGGCTCGACCAGCCTGCAGCCCCTCTGGCACCGGTTGTGCCGCACCCGGACGAATTTGCCGGCGAGAGTGCCCAATCAAAACGCGAGCGGCTCGCTCGCGGCCTCGTCGAGCAAGGGGTTGCTGCTGCGGTATTGACGATGCCCGAATTGATCGCGTGGCTCCTGAACATTCGCGGCGGCGATGTGCCGCACACGCCGCTACCGCTGTCGTTCGCGATCTTGCGCAATGATGGCAGCGTTACCCTGTTTATCGACCCGCGTAAATTGGCGCCCGGTCTCGACCGCCATTTCGGCAATGCGGTGACCGTCTTGCCGCCTGAGCAACTGGGCCCGGCGCTCGACGCGCTTGCCGCCGAGGGCAAGAGAGTGCAGGCCGACCCGGCGAGCGCCTCCGCCTGGATTTTTGACCGGCTCGGCAAAGCGGGCGCCAGGATTCACCGCGCCGCCGACCCGTGCATCTTGCCAAAGGCATGCAAAAACGCCGTCGAGATCGACGGTACCCGGGCCGCCCACCGCCGCGACGGCGCGGCCTTGACCCGGTTTCTCGCCTGGCTCGCACGCGAGGCGCCGAAAGGCGGCCTGTCCGAGATTGGCGCCAGCGATCGGCTCGAAGCCTTGCGTCGCCAGGGCGAGTATTTTCGCGATTTGAGTTTCGCGACGATCTCGGGTGCTGGGTCCAACGGCGCCATCGTCCACTACCGGGCGATGCCGGAAACCGAAAAGCGGCTCGAACGCGGCACGCTCTACCTGCTGGATTCGGGCGCGCAATATCTCGACGGCACGACCGATGTGACACGCACGATGGCCATCGGCGAGCCGACGCAAGAAATGCGCGACCGCTTCACCCGCGTGCTGAAGGGCCATATCGCGCTGGCGCTCGCGCGCTTCCCAAAGGGGACGACCGGAACGCAGCTCGACGCATTCGCGCGGCGCGGGTTGTGGCAGGTCGGGCTCGATTACGACCACGGGACCGGACATGGCGTCGGCAGCTATCTCGGTGTGCATGAGGGGCCGCAACGGATCTCAAAAGCGCCGAACGCCCAGCCATTGTTGCCCGGCATGATCGTCTCGAACGAACCCGGCTATTACAAAACCGGCGCCTACGGCATCCGCATCGAAAATCTGGTCCTGGTGCAGCCGGTCGAGGGTGGCGGTGAGCGCGAAATAATGGGCTTCGAAACGCTGACCCTGGCACCGATCGACCGCAATCTGATCGAGCCGTCCTTGCTCGACGATGAGGAGATCGAATGGCTCGACGCTTATCACGCTCGCGTGCGCGAGACCCTGACCCCGCTCGTCGACCCGGATACGGCCGATTGGCTCACGGCTGCGACGGCGCCGATTGCCCGCGTGCCTCACGCTGCCCCACTGCCAAGTGTAAGCTAGTCCTACCCCGGTTCAGGAATTTTTGCCGAGCCGAGTGAGCGGATGCTGCTGTGGCATTGTCCGACCCGAACATATCGGGAAAACGCGGGATAGTTCTGCCGCGCTCGTGCGGCGCGGTACCGCCGAGAGCTCCGAGATTGAGAATGCTGCTGCCGAGCATACCTACCCGTTATCCGAATAATCGGGGATGCTCGGACGATGGACATGAACAGGGATAGCGACATCGCGGTTGGCTGCCGCAATCTGACGCTCGGCGAATTGGTCAGGGACCCGCTGGTCCAGGCAATGATGAAAAGCGATGGCGTCGACCGCGCCACTATCAAAGCTTTGTTCGCGGACCTCGCGCGCCGGCGCCAAAAGGGCGGGTGGCAGTAACGGAGCCGCCGCGCGCTTTGTGCACATGAAGCGGTGGCAACCCCGCTAAATCAAATCACGCCACCCGGTCACCCTGGCGGATCTCGACGGTGCGGTTGTCCACGGCGGGGAGCATGCGCGCGGGATCGCGGGTGACGATCACGTCGAGCACGGTCGGCCGGGTGCGCTCGCCGAGCCCGGATGCCAGCGCTGCGGACAGCTGGTCCGGGTCCTCGACGCGAATGCCATTGCACCCCATCGCGCGCGCGATTGCCGCGTAATCCATTTCGACAAGATCCGAGGATTGGTAGCGGCCGCGGAACATCGCGTGCTGCAACGCCTTCACATAACCCGAGGCGGCGTTATTGACGACGACGATGGTCAGCCCGACCCCGGCGCGGCGGGCGGTTTCGAGTTCGCCCAACATCATGTTGAAGCCGCCATCGCCGGTGATCGCGACAACCGGCGTTCCGGGTGCCGCCAGCGCCGCCCCGATCCCGCCGGGCAGTCCATAACCGATCGAGGCCAAACCGCGATCCGGGATGAAATGCCGCCCGGCGGTCTTGGTATCGTAGAGGAGCCCGGTCCAATGGCCGGCAAACCCGCCATCGGCAACGAGGATGCTGTCTTCCGGCAAGGCCCGGTTCAGTTCGCGGCAGAGCCGCGCCATGTGGATCGGCCGTTCGTCTGAATCGAGCCGCGGTGCGGCCTCATCTCGCCACGCGGCCATTCGTTTCGGGATTTCGGCGACATAATCGGCGCGTGTCGCTCGGGCTTGCCGCGCGTCATCGGCGAGCGCCTCGGCCAAATCTTCGAGCCCGGCCCGGGCGTCGCCCCACAGCGCCACATCCGCCGGAAAGCAGCGGCCGATCTCCTCGGCAAGGATTTCGAGATGCACAAGCGGAATTGACGGTGCGGGTAGCGCATAGCGCTTGGTGGCGATCTCGCCGAGCTTGCAGCCGACGACGAGGAGACAATCGGATGCTTCGATCAGCTCGTTTGCGATCCGCGAATAGCGGCCAAACAGCCCGACCGAGAGCGGGTGCGTGCAGGCGATCCCGCCCTTGCCGCTCATCGTGTGCGCAACCGGGATCGACTGCGCCTCGGCGAGTGCCCGCAGAGCCTCGTAGCCGGCCGAGAGATGGATGCCGCCGCCGACCAGGATCAGCGGCCGCTTGGCGCGCGCGATTAACGCCGCGGCCCGACCGATATCCGCGCGGTCCGGCCGGATGCGCCGGGCCGGTGCACTCAATGTCGTCGGGTCGATCGCAAAATCCTCGGCGGCGAAATCATGCTCGCCGTGGCAGACATCCTCAGGCACATCGAGCAGGACCGGGCCCGGCCGGCCCGAGGTCGCCACCGCGAAGGCGCGACGCAGGAGTTCGGGAACGCGGCTCGTCTGCTCGACCCGGATCAGCTCCTTGACCGCCGGCCGCAGGATTTCGACTTGGCGGCATTCCTGGGTCATGTTCTTCCAGGAATGAGTTCGGTTGGTGTCGCCGGCAAAGGCCACAATCGGCGTTCCGGCGTTCAGCGCCTCGATCAAGCCGGTGACCAGATTGGTGGCTCCGGGCCCGAGGGTGCCGTCGCAGACCCCCGGCCGGTTGGTGACGCGCGCATAGGCTTCGGCGGCGAAAGCGCCGCAACGCTCGTCGTTGATCAGGAAATGCCGCATGCCGAGCTGGCCCAAGCGCATCGTAGAACGGCAATAGCTGGAACCCGCCCATGCCGAACATCGGCCCGACCTCGGCGAGCCGCAACATCTCAGCCATTGCGCGGCCGCCATTCATGCGGCCCGAGGGGCGGTTGCTGGCGCGGTTGGCTTCGCTCATGCGTGCTTCTCCCGGTCGGCGGCGGCGCGGCGGACAATGGCGACAAACTCACGGGCGCTGATCGCCCGGTGCTGCGCCGAGTGCCGCGGCGCATGAATTGACGCGGGACAAGATACCATCCTCATAGGTCGAGCGCGCATCGCCGATGCGGGCACTTGCTGCCGATACCGTGGCCGCGGCGATGCCGCGCGTGTCGAGCGCCGGAAGGCGGGTGACGCCTGCTTCATCGATGCCGATCCCGGCATCGTTAAACAGAGCCGCGAGTGCATCGTATTTAAGCGCGGTCTCCGGCCGCCCGCCCAGCAATCCGCCATGCGATCCGGTCACGACAATGGTGCCGACATGCTCGGCGCCGACCGCCGAAGCCGAGTCGAGCGCCCATACCGGCGGCGGCTCGGCGATCAGCAGAAAAGACGACTCGAGCGCCGGCGGCGGTTCTAATTCGCGCACTGCCGCTTGCGCCAGAGCAGCGGCGGCCTCACGGCAGGAAATGCCGGCACAGCAGCCGAGAGCGGTAGCAAGAGGGTTTGCGTGGGTAATGTCGCCTCGCGCCATCATGTCGGCGCCGTCGCCGATGTGCGCGGTCGTGGCACCAACCGCGGCGGCCGGTATGCCGAGCTGCGCCAGGTAATCGAGCCCGGCGATGCCGGCGCTGTCGCGTCCGATCCCGGCATCATTAAAGATGGCTGCCGCAACGCCGAGCTTCGCCGCGAGATAGGCGGCATAGACACCGCCATGCGAGCCGTTGACGACGACCGCCCCCTTGGCTTCGGGGCCGATGCGGGTGATGCTGTCGGCAGTCACGATTGGCGCGGGCCTGGAGAGCATGGCATCGTCTCGCGCAACGAAGGTTGCCGCCATCATGCCGGCATCACGAGAATAAGCAAGGCGCCAAGCCAGGCGCATCCCTCGCGTGATCCGGGCCTGCTACGGGATCTCCGCCCAGCGCTTAGGACACCCGAAAAATCGGTAAAAGATACAATGTCATCACAGGGTAGGAGGAGCAGTGAAGGGTCGACCAGCCGGCCGCGGTCGCGCCGGGGGCTGATGATGTGCTCCACACGATGCGCGTGATCTCGCAGAAGGCAGGCGCCATACCTATTGGCGGACTCGTGGCCAAGCCAGAACAGCCTAATACTACAGCTGGGGTTCATTCTCAGGTTTCCATACTGCAAAGATAGAAAGCTTTTGGTCGAGGACCAGGTGTTCCGAGCGAAGTTGACGGCACGCGGTGGATCAGTGAAGTTAAAAATTTGGCTCCGATGATCGCAATGGTGCGGAGCGGCTCGATCTATTCGGAACTCCAGCTGTAGTACTAAGCCGCCCAATCCACCTGAGCCGCCTCCAGATCGAGCTTATCGTAAAGCTGAACAGCTAGTTTTCATATTTACAGAACCTTGTTGACCAATCGTATCGACACCAAGTAAGCAGGTTCACTGAAACTGGAGTTTGGCCGAGGGACCGCATGCCCCGACCATATCGACCGCTTGCGATAGCCAATTCCTTCATAACCTCTTTTGGTTATGTGGATGGTATTGACCATATGAAATTACAAAAGCTCGTGTACCTCGCGCATGGGTGGTGGTTAGCGTACCATGATACAGCCATAGTAAACGAAGCTCCACAAGTGTGGCGCTATGGGCCAGTATTTTCTAGCATGTATCGTGCCCTAAAAGGATTTGGCGATCATCCAATTCGTCTTCCGCAGCGGGATATTCTTAATGAAAGTCCTCCAAATATCGATGATGATGACGAAGAAGCGTTCGCGTTAGTTGATTGGGCTGGGCTCGATATGGAGGTTTCTCCGGGGTTCGACTGTCGGATTTGACGCATGCGACAGGCACTCCTTGGCGTACCATAGCGGAAGATCGCAAATATCGAGTGCCGCCAATTCCCCATCCCAGATGATCTTATTAAGGACTATTTCCGAGAGGTAGAGCCCAAACGGCTCCAAGAGCTTTGAGTTGTGTCCGGTGAGCCGCCGGGGAATCCGCCTCCCTATATAGCCGGCGAAGAGCCTCTCTCGCCCAATCCGACCGGCGAGGATGAGCGCCAAAATATCTTTAAATCGGAGCAGGAGAAGCAAAGAGAATTATTAGTTAACCGTTCTCTTGCGCAAGACATAAACGAGAGAAAGCGATATGCGCGCCGCTCTTATAAGATTACCAGAATTTGGGTATGGTTCTTGATTGTGATGAGCCTTCTGCAATTAGCAACCAGAGTTTGGCGGGGCCGAGGCTTAGAAGCATCTGAATTTATCGCAGTAATAACGACAACGACGGGATCGGTATTCGGCTTTTGGTGGCTTGTGGGACGATACTGAGCATCCATCAGTTTAGTAGGCACTCCCATAGCTTCGGGAGTGGGAGGCATTCGAGGAGGAGTTTGATGGCGCGCCGGAGGCCCCGCGTGAACCAGGAGAGCCTTCCGCGGGCGCGTTTGGCAGGCTGACGATCCGGTCGTTTTTTTCGGCCGGGATTGGGTGCCGGGATTGGGTGGTTGGCTTGATCCCCCATGTCGGTCGAGACCGCCCAATAGAGGGCCAAGGACATGACCAGGATCAGCCCTTCGACAAGCTCAGGAGGCGAGACGACGGTCGGGATAGCGCAGATGGGTCTGTTCGAGGCCGACCCCCCGCGATTTGAAGTCAGAAACCATGGGCGCGATGCCCCAGCGCGCGGTGTACCCCAGGGTGGTGAGATATCCCGGCTTGGCCGACATGGCGATGATCCAGGGCTCGGCGTGTCCGGGATCGCGAATGATGCCGATGTTGGTGGTGACACGCTTGCCGGTGAGGGCGACAGCCTCGAAATAATGGCAGCCGGGCTTCTGCCCAGACGACGATCCCGTTCACCTGGGCCACGGCGCGATCCCACCTCAGAACGAACGCGAAATCGTTGCCTCATACCCGGTTTCAATTCGTCAACCCCATCATCGCGGGGAACTGATGGGTGGTGAGGGGACGATATCTTTTCCCCGGATCGCCGCCTCAAGACGCTATTCCAGTTGTCATTGATCCGCGTGAGCCTCTTCCTGCTCGAAGGCCCGGCTAGCTCCACGACTTGCCTTTGTGAACGCACCCCTTTGACGCTGGCCGCTCCTTCGGCTTCGGGCTGGCTTCGGCGGGGTGTTGAGTACCTGTTGTAGGCCGCGCTGGAACCGCTCAGCCATGCCGGGCTCATCTATTATCTCGGGATCGAGTTCAGGGCTGGCGTTGCCATTTCCGCGCGCGCCCTCTCGCGTGCTGGTTGCGGGGCTGAACCGGTAACCGGGTCATCAAAAAGGGCGGCCGAAGCCGCCCCTAGTCCACGTTAATTTGGGTTCCGCGGTTGTTGCCGCGTGTTCTGGTTTGATCAGTTGATCAGCCCGTAGAATTTACCGGCATTCTCGCAGGTCATCTTGTAGGTCACTTCGGCCGGCAAATGGCTGAACTGGTCCTCGATATACTTTTGCGATTCCGGCCACACCCCGTCGGGATGCGGATAATCCGAACCCCACATCAGGGTTTCGACACCCATCTCTTCGATCAGCTTGGTGCCAACCCGATCGTACTGGAACGTCGCCCGACACTGGCGCCGCCAATATTCGCTCGGCAGCATTTTGAGCTTGAGGTCCTGGTATTGGTCCTGGAACTCGAAATCCATGCGGTCGATGACATACGGGATCCAGCCGATACCGCTCTCGCCAAAGACGACACGAATGTTCGGGAAGCGCTCGAACACCGCGGCACCCATCAAATCGGTCAGGATCGTCGCCAGGGTCATCTGGAACCGGCACAGCCCGCTATAGGTCATCCGCCGCGCGATCGTCGGCTCGAGCGACTTGCGCAGTTCCGGGTCGGTCGCCGGGAAAGTGTGGAAATGGAGCGGCAGCTGCGTTTCGTTGACGGCTTCCCACAGTGTATCCCACATCGGGTGCCACATTGGCGTCATATGCCACGAGCAGCTGAGCTCGACGCCCTTCATGCCGAGCTTGGCAACCCGGCGAACCTCGGCTGCCGCGGCATCGATATCGCTATAGGGCAGGCAAGCGAGACCGATCTCGCGATCGGGATGATAGCTGCAGAAATTGTGCATGAAGTCGTTGTAGATGCGCAGCATCTCGTTTGCCGCTTCGCGATCCTTCATCTTTCCGCAGGCGGCAAGAATGCCATAAATGACCTCGGCGTCGACGCCATCGCGATCAAGTTCCTTGACCCGCAGATGCGGATCGCCGGGCCGGCGGTGCCCCTTCTTGGTGTAATCGTCATAGAGCCCGGCTTCGGCCATCTTGTCGACGCGTAATTGCTTGCCCGGAACGTACTCCGAGCCCACGGCGCCGACACCGCCCGGCTTGCCGAAATCGGCGCCGTTATTGTCGACCCAGCGCTCGGTGCCGTCCGGCTGCTTGGCGACATAGGGCATCTGGTCTCTGAGCTTGCTCGACGCGTTCGAGGTGAACAGATCAGGCGGCAACCAGATCATATCGAGATGGCAATCGGCCGATATTCGCCGGTACTGCATAACGCGAACCTCCAGTCAGGTTGGACCCGGGTGACGGAAACACAATGACCCGAGAAACTTTAGGGTCGTTTTCAACCGGCGACCTAGGCCCTTCTGCGCAGAGCTACGATGCAGCGCTGTCAACCCTATTTGCCGGCCTCGATCGTGCAATGCGCCGTTTCGGATTTGCTGTAAATCGAGTAGGTTAGCGACATCTTTTATCGCCATCACCGCGAGGGAAAAGGGGAATGGGCATGCTTTATCCGGTCATATTGTCCGGCGGGTCGGGCACGCGCTTGTGGCCGATGTCACGCACGCTCTATCCCAAGCAATTGCTGCGGCTACTAGGGGAGGACAGCTTGCTGCAGCAGACGGTCCGCCGGGTCGCCGATGCCAGCCGATTTGCCCGGCCGCTGCTCGTGGCCAATGAGGAGCACCGGTTCATCGTGGCCGAACAGCTGCGCGAGATCAGGGCGCCGTCACAGGCGCTGTTACTCGAACCGGTCGGCCGCAACACCGCGCCGGCGGCGTGTGTGGCGGCAATGATGCTGGCCGAGAGCGAACCCGATGCGCTGATGCTGCTGCTGCCTTCCGATCACATTATCGCTGACGAAGCGGCCTTTGCCGAAGCGGTCGAGCGGGCCGCCGCCGCTGCTCGCGCCGGGGCGCTGGTAACCTTTGGGATTACTCCGGAACGTCCGGAAACAGGCTATGGCTATATCCGCCGCGGCGCGCCGGTTGACGGCATCGCCGGTGTTTTCCGCGTTGCCGAATTCGTCGAAAAGCCAGGCTCGGTCTTGGCCGAACACTTTGTCGCTTCCGGCGAGCACTTCTGGAACGGCGGCATGTTTTTGTTCCCGGTGGCGCTGTTTCTCGACGAACTCGAGCGGATACGGCCCGACATTGTCGACGCGTGCCGCCAGGCGTTAGCCGCGGCACGCCGCGACGACGACTTTATCCGTCTCGACAGGGCAGCGTTTGAAGCCTGCCCAGCCAACTCGATCGATTACGCGGTCATGGAGCATACCTCGCGAGCGGCGGTGGTGCCGGTCGGCATGGGCTGGAGCGATATCGGATCGTGGGACGCGCTGTGGGAGATGACCGATAAGGACGCGGCCGGCAATGCGCTGATCGGCAATGTCGTCGCCGAGGACGCGCGCAATTGCTATTTGCGGTCGGAGACAGGGCTTGTCGCCGCGATCGGGATCGAGGATCTCGTCGTTGTCGCCACCGCTGATGCGGTCATGCTGGCGCCGCGCAACCGCTCGCAGGAGGTGCGCCGGCTCGTGGCGCGGCTCGCCACGGAGGGTCGCGAGGAGGCCGATGCCCTTCCGACCGTGCATCGCCCGTGGGGTACATATCGCTCGCTGCACAACGGGCATCGGGTGCAAGTCAAGCACATCACGGTCAAACCCGGCGGACAGCTGTCATTGCAGATGCATCATCATCGCGCCGAACATTGGATCGTCGTCCAGGGCACCGCGCGCATACGCCGCGGCGACGAGGAAATGATGCTGACCGAAGACCAGTCGACTTATATCCCGCTCGGCACGATGCACCGGCTCGAGAACCCGGGCAAAATCCCCCTCCACCTGATCGAGGTACAGTCCGGCAGCTATCTCGGCGAGGACGACATCGTTCGCTTCGAAGACAGCTACGGCCGCAGCTAGCATTTGATCGGGCGGGAGCAGCCGATGTAGCCCTGCGCCGGCCGCTCCCGGTCCACTCGCGGCGAGAGGTTAGCCTTTCGCGACCTCGTGCTGGGCGAGATGTTCGAGCACGCGAACGAGCCCCGAATGATCCCAACCTTTGCCGCCGAGGGCGGCGGCTGCGTTAAACAATTCCTGCGTCGTCGCGGTGTTGGGCAATGACAGGCTCAGGGTGCGGGCGCCCTGCAGCGCGAGGTTCAGATCTTTCTGATGCAATTCGATGCGGAAACCCGGCTCGAAGCTGCGCTTGATCATGCGCTCGCCATGGACTTCCAGAATGCGCGACGATGCGAAACCGCCCATCAGCGCCTGTCGCACCTTGGCTGGGTCGGCCCCGGCGCGTGACGCGAACAGCAATGCCTCGCCGACCGCCTCGATCGTCAATGCGACGATGATCTGGTTCGCGACCTTGGTGGTCTGACCATCGCCGTTGCCGCCGACGAGGGTGATGTTCTTGCCCATCAATTCGAAGATCGGCTTGACCTTGGCGAAGGCGTCTTCCGGGCCGCCAACCATGATCGTCAACGACGCCGCGCGCGCGCCGACCTCGCCGCCTGAGACCGGCGCGTCGAGATATTGGCAGCCCTTCTCGTTGATTGCCGCGGCGAATTCCTTTGTTTCGAGCGGCGAGATCGAGCTCATATCGACGACGATCTTTCCCGGTGACAGCCCCTCGGCCACGCCGCCCGGATCGAACAGCACGCTCTTCACGTCGGGAGTATCGGGCACCATCAGGATGACGATCTCGGAACGCTCGGCGATTTCCTTTATCGTGTCGCATACCGTGGCGCCCGCTTCGCGTACCTCTGCCGGCAGCCGGCGTTTGCCAAAGACGAACAGCTCGTGCCCGCCCTTGATCAGGTTGAGGGCCATGGGATGGCCCATGATGCCGAGCCCGATGAAGCCGATTTTCATATGACCGCTCCAATACTGTCTCTGTGTGGCGTTGCCGGCACAGTGCTACAATTGCCGGCGGAGCCTCAAGCCGCACAAAGGGAATAATGCGGTTCTGGTTAATCCTTTTGCTGATGTTGGTGGCTGTCCCGGCTGCCGACGCGCAGCGGATAGCGGGCCCCGTTGGCGCGCCGGAGGGGATCTGGCGCACCCAGACTATTTGGATCCCGCTCGGCATTTCCGGGTACAGATTCCTGTTGTATGGGCGGGTGTGTCGACCACTCGGCGAGGCCCCGGCGCGGGTGGTGGTAATCGCGCACGGCTCCCCGCCGTCAGCTGACCAAAGGCCACGAATGAACCCAGTTTCGTGCGATAGCGAGGCGGCGCAGTGGTTCCTGAAGCGCGGCTTTGTCGTCATTTCGGCGATGCGCCGCGGCTACGGAGCGACCGGAGGCTCTTGGGCCGAGGGTTTCGATTCCTGCGGCGAGGCCGATTATGTTCGCGCGGGGCTCGAAACCGCGCGGGACTTGGCCGCGACCATCGATTATGCAGCCACGCTGCCTTATGCACGGCCGCAAGGGGTCGTGGTGGTCGGACAATCTGCCGGAGGCTGGGGGGTGATTGCCTACAATGCCGTGCCGCACCCACGGGTGACCGCTTTTATCAATATGGCCGGCGGCCGCGGCGGACATTATGGGCATAGGCCGAACAACAATTGCCGTCCGGATCTGTTGGCGGCAGCTGCTGGACGGCTGGCGCGCACCGCGACGACGCGGATGCTGTGGATCTATACGCAGAACGACAGCTTCTTCGCGCCCCAGATCGTAACCACCCTTTACACCGCCTATACCAGTAATGGTGGCAAGGCCGAGCTTTACCAGCTCCCGGCTTTTGGCAGCGACGGCCACCGGCTGTTTTTCGGGGCGGGCGGCTCTGTGATTTGGGGACCGCTCGTCGAGCGGTATCTCGCGGCCCAACCGACGCAATAGGCGATTAACAATCTTCTACTAATTGCGGGGCAGCCCGGCGCGTTTCACGAAGGGGACCCAGCCTCGGGCAGCATCGCAGGGGAAACCGTCCCGCGCACGGATATGCTACGATTAGGGTCATAGGATGAGGATTTGGCGGTGGGCCAAAACGCGGTCGATTACGAACAAGATTTCTACGCCTGGACTGTCGAGCAGGGACGCCTGCTGCGCGCCGGCGAATTATCCGCGATCGACGCCGTCAATCTCGCCGAGGAGATTGAGAGCATGGGGCGCCGCGACCGGCGGGAGTTGGAAAGCCGATTGACCGTCCTCCTCACACACCTGTTGAAATGGCAAATGCAGCCTGATCAGAGATCAAGGAGTTGGTCGGCGACCATGCGCGAGCAGCGTCGGCAAATCGAAAAGCTGTTGCGAGAGTCACCGAGCCTTCGTCCATTCGGCGCCCACGTGCTCGCGCAAGCCTACCGTGAGGCGTGTGAAGATGCCGCCGATGAGACCGGGCTGCCGGAAAGCGGGTTTCTCGCAAAATGCCCGTTCACCCTCGACGAAGTACTTTCGCGCTCGTTCCTGCCGCAGCCGTAGTCGTAGTCTGGTGGGACTGGTCGAGTGCTGTTCAACTCGTTTCAGTATTTATTCGCGTTTTTTCCGCTGACGCTCGCATTGCATCGGCTCGCCGGCGGCTTTGGCGAACGAGTACAGCAATTCATATTGCTCACCGCATCGCTCGTTTTTTATGCTTGGTGGGACGTACGTTTTCTGAGTCTGCTGCTCGGCTCGATCCTAATCAATTACGCAATCGGAACGGCGATAGCGGCGTCTGTTGTATACCAGCATCAGCGTAAAGCGACGGCGCTGCTGAGCTTTGGTGTTACCGCCAATCTAGCGGTCATCGGAATCTTTAAATACGCGGGATTCTTCACTCACAATCTCGATGTTTTATTCGGGACTCATACGACACTCAGCGCAATTGTGCTGCCGCTGGGGATTTCGTTTTTTACCTTCGAGCAAATCAGTTTTCTGACCGATGTGCGGCGCGGACAGAGCGTGCCCTCGGACTTGCTGCGCTATGCCTTGTTCGTGTCGTTTTTCCCGCGGGTGGTCGCCGGGCCGATCCTGCGGTTTCGCGAGATCGATCCGCAACTGACGCGATCCGCGGTCCGGTCTCGCGCCGGGCCTGACTTGATGATCGGTTTGACGATCTTCTTTTTCGGCCTGGTCAAAAAAACCGTGCTCGCCGATGGCATTGCCCCCTATGCAAGTTCGGCATTTCATACCGCGGCAAGCGGTTCGCGCGTCGATTTCTTTGCCGCCTGGACCGGCGCACTGGCTTATACGTGCCAGCTTTATTTCGACTTCTCAGGTTATTCCGATATGGCAATCGGCGCGGCGCGCTGCTTTGGCATTAAATTCCCGATGAATTTCTTTTCGCCGTATAAATCGACCAGCATTATCGAATTCTGGCGACGGTGGCACATAACACTGTCGCGCTTTTTGCGGGACTATCTCTATTTCGGCCTTGGCGGCAACCGGCGCGGACCGGGGCGGCGCTATGTCAATCTGATGATCACGATGCTGCTCGGCGGTTTATGGCATGGGGCGAGTTGGACTTTTGTTCTGTGGGGCGGCTTGCACGGCGTTTACTTGATGATCAACCACGCCTGGGTGGCAGTGGCGGAAAAGAGCGCGGGTCTCACCAAATTTCGCCAGTCGCGCGCCGGAGCCGCTTTTGGCTGGGTATTGACGTTCGTGGCGGTCGTTGTTGCCTGGGTGTTCTTCCGCGCGCCAAATCTCACCAGTGCGGCCACGCTGTTGAAGGGGATGGCCGGGCTCAACGGTTTTGCTCTCCCGGCCGGCCTCGCCTTCGTCTTTCATCCAGTGCAAGGACTGCTCAACAGATTCGGCATCACATTTATCGAAACATCCGGCGATCAGTTCGTAAAAGGCGTTCTATGGGTCGTTGCGCTGTTGGGGCTCGCCTTTTTGGCACCGAATACGCAGCAGTTGTTGCACGCTTATGAGCCGGTTCTGGATATGCCCGATACGCGCCGCTTGGAGGCGGGCCAGCCGACGCAACCGAAACGGTGGCGAGAGTGGCACCCCACACCGGTATGGGTGATGGCCACCGCGGCGCTTGCTTTTTTTGGAACGATTTCGATTACTCGCGTTAGTGAGTTTCTCTACTGGCAGTTCTAGCATCGGCGAGGATTGAGCGTTGCTGGCTCATATGAACCGGGACCGAGGCTGATTTGCGTACCGGCGTAAACGGCGAAGCCGAGCTTACGGGCTGCGTACGACGGCTGCAGGCCGCGCAAATATTTACTTCCATCGCCATGGCGCTGCTATTTTTCGGAGTAGTGACCCCGCTTGCGATCATCTTGCGGGTTGCTGGCCGGGACCGGTTGCAGCTGCGCCGGCAACCCCAAAAGGCCAGTTACTGGGTGATTCGGCAATTCTCAGGCGAACGCCTGAACACGGTGATCCGAGCGGCCTGACGCAAGGTATCAAATGCGCATTCTCGGTATTTCTGCATTTTACCACGACAGCGCGGCGGCGCTGGTTGAAGATGGCCGAATCGTCGCCGCAGCCCAGGAGGAACGCTTTACCAGAAAGAAATACGACGACAGCTATCCGACGAATGCGATCGCCTATTGTCTGGCGGAAGCCGGTGCTGCGCCCGGCGACATCGATTACGTCGCATTTTATGATAAGCCCGCGCTTAAGTTTCAGCGATTGCTTGAAACCTATTTGGCATTTGCGCCGCGTGGCTTCCGCTCGTTCTGCGAGGCGATGCCGATCTGGCTCACCGACAAGCTGTTTCAGAAACGTTCGTTGGTAAACCGGTTGAAGGCGGCAGCGCCGGAAATCGATTGGCGAAACCGATTATTGTTTTCCGAACACCATTTGAGCCACGCAGCTTCAGCTTTCTTTCCGTCGCCTTTCGACAAGCGGTGATCCTGACGATGGACGGGGTCGGGGAGTGGGCCACAACCTCGGTTGCTCTCGGCGCCGACAATCGGATCACGATGCTGAAAGAGATCCAATTCCCGCACTCGCTGGGTTTGTTTTATTCAGCGTTCACCTACTTTACCGGCTTTCGGGTCAATTCCGGCGAGTACAAGGTAATGGGGTTCGCTCCTTATGGCGAGCCGCGTTTTGCGCAGACCATTCTGGATAATTTAATTGATTTGAAAAAGGATGGCAGTTTTCGTCTCAATCAGGAGTATTTCGACTACTGCACCGGTTTACGAATGACGAACGACCGCTTTGCCGAGCTGTTCGGCGTGCCGGTGCGCAAACCCGACGAATGGCTCGCCCAAGTGCATATGGATCTTGCCGCCTCGATCCAAATCGTCACCGAGGAGGTCATTTTGCGGCTGACGCGGTCTTTGGCGGCCGAAACCGGCGCCCGCAATCTGTGTCTCGCCGGCGGAGTCGCGCTCAATTGCGTCGCCAACGGCAAGGTTCTCCGCGATGGTAAATTCGACAGGCTGTGGGTGCAGCCGGCAGCCGGGGATGCGGGCGGTTCTCTCGGGGCGGCGCTCGCCGCCTATCACCTCGAACAGGGTGGCACGCGCCATGCGTCGAACCAGATCGACGCGATGTCCGGCAGCTATCTCGGGCCCGCCTTTGGCGACGAAGAGATCAGGCAGCGGCTAAGGGCGGCCGGTGCAGATTTCACTGAATTGTCCGAAGCCGGGGTCATCGATTGCACCGCGCGTGCTCTTGCTGAAGAAAAAGCCGTTGGCTGGTTTCAAGGCCGTATGGAGTTCGGTCCACGCGCATTGGGTGCCCGTTCGATCCTCGCCGATGCGCGCAGCCCGTCGATGCAGCGCACCCTGAACCTCAAAGTCAAATATCGCGAGAGCTTTCGGCCATTCGCCCCATCAGTGCTGCGCGAGGATGTCGCCGACTGGTTCGAATTGGATGATGACAGCCCGTACATGCTGGTTGTTGCCGAAGTCATCGAGCGCCGGCGGCGGGCGATGAGCGAAGCCGAGCGCCGGCTGTTTGGCATCGACAAGCTCAACGTGCCGCGCTCGGACATTCCGGCGGTGACCCACGTCGATTACTCCGCCCGAATCCAGACCGTGCATCGCGAGACCAACCCGCGCTATCACGCGCTGATCAGCCGCTTCAAGGAGCTGACCGGCTGTCCGGTGCTCGTGAATACCAGCTTCAACGTGCGCGGGGAGCCGATCGTGTGCACCCCAGAGGATGCATTTCGCTGCTTTATGGGAAGCGAGATCGACGTATTGGTGGTCGGCAATTGTTTTCTGCGCAAGGCGGATCAAAACCCGGCCCTGCGCATCGACTATCGTCACACGATCGACCCCGATTAGGGGAGCCGGAATGTCCGGTGACGGCCGCTCAAGCGGGCTCAGCCGGGCCGCCAAACCAAGTACAACGGGGCGACCGGGCGGCTGCACCAGCATCCACGCAACCGTATTGCCCGGGCTTTACCGCCGTTCCCCGCCGAAGACGCTCAATGCGTCTCAATTTTTCACATGGTTCGGTGCTTCATTGGTGGCTCTGATTGGCCTGACGATCGGCTTGACCGTTGCCGTCGATCCATACCGCATGTATGGCACACCGCCGATACCCGGATGGACCGCGCTAAAGCCGCAAATTTACGATCACCTCAACATCGCGATCACCTACCAGCTCGAACGCGTCCGTCCCGACACTCTGCTCCTCGGCAATTCGCGGGTTGAAGTCGGCTTCGATCCCGAGAGCAAAGTCTGGCCGAGTTCAGCCCGGCCGGTCTTCAATGCAGCGGAGCCCGGGCGGGATCTTCGTGCTGCGATCGACATGCTGCGCGACGCGATTGCCGTGCATATCCCGAAAACCGTCATCGTCGGTCTCGACATTCTCGATTTTTTGCAAAAACCTACCCCCGAGTTGGCGCCGGAACCGGTGAGCCGAGCAGAGGACCGGCGACTGCTTATCGATCGCGACGGCAAGCCTAACCCGGAACGGTGGCTGCAGATCTGGCGTGACCGGCTTGCCACGACCTTGTCAATTGATGCAGTGGTCGACAGCGTGGCGACACTGTTCGATCAAGACCCACAAACCACCGAGACGATTACGCCCCTCGGGTTCGACCCGATGAATGATTATCGCGTATTCGCCACACGCCAAGGCTACTATGAGCTTTTCGCACAAAAAAATGCGACATATCGCGCGCAATATCCGCACTACACCGCACCCGATTTTGCGCATCCTATGGCGTATCGTGAATTCCGCTATTTGCAGGAGATCATCGACCTAACGCGAGAGCACAAAATTAACCTCATTCTATTTATCCATCCTTACCACACAGACTACCTCGATATGCTCCGCGAGGTCGGGTTATGGCCGGCCTTCGAAGCCTGGAAACGAGCAATCGTGAACCTGGTCGCGGCGGCAAAAACGGCTGAGGCTCCGGACCAAATCCGTCTTTTCGATTTCTCCGGCTATAACCGGATCACTTCGGAACCGGTCCCGCCGCCCGGCGACCGTCATACCGTGATGCACTGGTACTGGGAAGCCGGCCATTACAAATCGTCAATCGGCGATGAGATGCTGCGAACGACGTTTGGCAAGGGCGGCCGCTTTGGCGTGGTGCTGACCCGCGCCAACCTAGATCAGGTCCTGGCTGAAATTCGCGCAAGCCGCGCCCGATACGAAGCCCGCCGCATGGGTGAGATCGATCTCGACAACAGGACGCGGTCGCGCTGACAGCCAGGCAAACCCGGCACTTGTGTTTTGCCGGGCAATCGGTAACCGTTCGACGTTAAAATGCGGGAGGTAACGCATGGCCAAGACCAAGATTGGCGTCGTCGGCTGTGGCGGCCGCATGGGCCGGATGCTGGTCGCCGAAATCGCGGCCACCAAGGAGTGCACGATCGCGGGCGGCAGTGAGGCGCCGGGCAGCGGTTACGTCAACCAGGATATCGGTGAAATCGCCGGTCTCGGACGGATCGGCATCCCGATCGGCGAGACCGTTGATAAGCTGATGCGCGACAGCGATGTCGTGCTCGAATTCACCTCGCCGGCGGCGACCGCCGAGCACGCCGCACTTGCTGCCAAGCTCGGCAAGCCAATGGTCATCGGCACGACCGGGCTTTCGCCCCAACAGGGCGATGTCGTGCGTGAGGCGGCAAGCGGCGTCCCGATCGTGTGGGCGCCCAACATGAGCCTTGGCATCAATGTGATGCTAAGCGTCGTCGAGGAGGTTGCACGCCGGCTTGGACCCGATTGGGACATCGAGATCATGGAAATGCATCATCGCGGCAAGATCGATGCGCCCTCGGGCACCGCATTGGCGCTCGGGCAGGCCGCCGCGGCGGGCCGCGAGGTCGTGCTTGAAGAGGTTGAGCAGCGCGCCCGTGACGGGATCACCGGGCCGCGACGGACAGGCGATATCGGCTTTGCCGCGCTACGCGGCGGCGATGTTACCGGCGATCATTACGTGATCTTTGCCGGCGCTGGCGAGCGCCTGGAACTGATTCATCGCGCGACGACACGTGCGATCTATGCAAAGGGCGCGGTGCGAGCGGCGCGCTGGGTGGTGGGCCGTCCGGCCGGACTCTATGGCCTCAAGGAAGTTCTGGGTCTTTAAACCTGCGCCAAGCCGCAGCATTGGTCAGTCCGTCCGCTCCGGCCCGATTGCGGCACGCCAGCGCATCAGCGCATCGCGGATAGTGCCGGCGAGCTCGCGCCGGACCGCCGGTGCAAGAAAATCGCCGATCGCGAGAAAGCGCCCGTGTGAGGCGACAAAGAGCCGGTTCGAATCGGCGTCACGCTCTTCGAGCACGACCCTCAGCCAGAACGGCTGGAAGCGCCAGACGCGACGATTGCCGTACACGCTGATGCGTTCGACCGTAAAGGCGTCGCCGGCAAGCCGCAGGATTTCGCGCAGCCGCGCTCTGCGATAGCTGATGCGAAACGCGACGTAAACGAGTGCTACATCGAGCCCGAAAAAACCGGTGACGGGCCAAGCGCCGATCGACACAAATGCTATTCCAACGGCGAAGCTGATCAGACCAACAATCAGCATCAACAGCTGAAATCCGCGCAGCGGCAGGCTGCGATGCGGCAACAATACCCGCTCGAAGAATGGCGGGTCGAGCGGCGACGGAGGCGCATCTGCTGGAGTTGAGACCATCGCTCGATAAACAGTACGGCCCGAACCGCGTTGCGTAAAGCGCCTCCCGCTGATCCATCCGTGCCCTTTGCCGGCGGCGCAGGGCGCCCTTACATTGGTGGCCGATGCAACTGATGTCGAAACGCGAGATCGAAGAATTTTATCGGCGGTTGGCCGAGACCCGGCCGATCCCGCAGACCGAGCTCGAATTCATCAACCCGTTCACGTTGCTGATCGCTGTCGTGCTGTCGGCGCAGGCGACCGATGTCGGTGTCAACAAGGCCACGCCGGCATTATTCGCGCTCGCCGACACGCCGGAGAAGATGCTGGCGCTTGGCGAAGATCGGCTGATCGAGCTGATCCGCACGATCGGCCTGTTCCGAACCAAGGCGAAAAACATCATCGCGTTGAGCCGCATTCTGGTCGAACAGCACAATGGCCAAGTGCCGCGCGACCGCGCTGCGCTCGAGGCCCTGCCCGGGGTCGGGCGCAAAACGGCAAATGTCGTGCTCAATGTCGCGTTTGGCGAGCCGACCATCGCCGTCGATACCCACATCTTCCGGGTCGGCAATCGTACCGGGCTAGCACCTGGCAAGACGCCGCTCGAGGTCGAACTGGCGCTCGAAAAACGCACGCCGCCCCGGTACAAAAGCCATGCTCATCATTGGCTGATCCTGCACGGCCGCTACGTTTGCAAGGCACGCAAACCGGACTGCCCGATCTGTGTCGTCGCCGATTTGTGCCATTACCAAGCCAAAACCGGACCCGCGGAGCTGGTTGCGGCTCGCGCCTCAACACCCGAGCCCGAACCACTCACCGACCCCGCTCCCGAGGCTGTGCAACGCCGACGCCGAAAGGCGCCGGCGCCAAAGACTAGCTCGCCAAAGATTAGCTCGCGACGCGGACGGGCATCACGTCTGCCATAGCCTCGCCGGCATCCCCGGCGGGCTGGGCTTGGACGTCGCCTGAAATCTGGCCGCCGCATTCGATCTCGATCTGACCGTAACGGATCGTTCCCGAGACCCGCCCGGTGGCCTTGATCAAGAGTCGCTTGCGGACGACGAGGTTGCCCTCGAAACGGCCGCGGACCTCGGCTTCGTCGATCGAAGCCGAGCCCTTGAAGAGGCCGGTTTCGGCGATCTCGACCTCACGGCAATTGTTTAAATTCGCCTCGACACTGCCCTCGATGAACAGCTTGTCACAACAGTTGATCTCACCCGACAGGGTGATCTCCGGACCGACACTGAGCCGGCGCGCTTCCCCATTCGGTCGCGCCGGTTGGGCGAACTCGTTCGGGCGGCGCAGCCCATCACCGAGGTGTGGCGAATTGGCAGAGCGCGGGGCATCGACAGGGCGCGGCGGATCCGCCGGCCGCGCCATATCGGGCGTCCGCGGCGGCATCATCGGCGGCCGGATCGGGGTCGTCGCGGTCGGGGCAACGACCGGTCGGGCAGGCTTCATTGGAATGCCTAAATCGTCGGACGACTCTGCCATTTGACGATCCTCTGTTTCGCTTCGCTTGCGGCTGAACATGGTCGGAACCCGCTCGGATTTTGGTTGCAGGAGACCTAGACCGCGGAGCGAACCCCTGAGTGTGGCGCGCCCCCCGGCAACGCTTCAAAGACATGGACCATAAAAGCGGTGGCGATGACCGGCGCGACAAGGTTGACGAGCGGGATTGCAAACAGACCAGCGATCACGATCCCGCCGAGAAAAAGACGTCCGGCAAACCGCCGACGCACACGCTCCGCCCCCGCAGAGTCGAGCCGCCGCAAAGCCACCGTTTCGAAATACCCCCTGCCAAAAAGATATCCGTTCAGCGTTAGAAAGAGAACGCAATTTATTCCCGGAACCAATAGATAGAGCGGCAGGGCCAGGAGATTGAGCGCGAGCGTAACCATACCCAGCCGTAAGGCCGCCCCTGCGGCTTCGCCCCAGGGCTGGTGTCGTGCTGGCCCTTTGCCGGGATAATCGGCCGCCTCGACAGCCGCCGCGACCTGATCGACAAAAAATCCGAGGAAGAGCGTTGCGACTGCCGGGAACAAAAGCCAACTCAGGGCTAAAATCGTGACCCCGCCCAACGCATCAACCAGCCAGTCGAGCGGCCGCCACGCGAAAAAGGCGGTGCGATAAAGCACTGCCGCAACAGCCAGCCACAATAGCGCAAATGTCGACGCCGAAAGCGCGAGACCTATCCCCATGATGCGCCATAGCGGCGGCGTCGCCAGCGCGAACAGCGCGCGCAGAAGAGCACTGACCATACGCACAGGCTTGTAGCGCAAGCCACGGTTGCGGCAAACAAATGCTTAGAGTTGGCGGCATGCCGGTATGAACCAGGACGTCATCGACGATGTTAGCGAATCGCCCGGTACGTCCTGACCGGTCAATTCCAAAGGAAGCGAATGATTGATGATTTTAAGGGCAAGGTTCGGGAGGGCCTGCCACACCCGTTGGGCGCAACCTGGGACGGAAATGGCGTCAACTTTGCGCTGTTCTCGGCAAATGCGACCAAGGTCGAGCTTTGCCTGTTCGACGAAGATGGCGAACAGGAAGCCGCACGGATCGAGCTTCCGGAATTCACCGACGAGATCTGGCACGGGTATGTTCCCGATGTCGGTCCCGGCTCGATTTATGGCTACCGCGTCCATGGTCCTTACGAGCCCGCTAACGGACACCGCTTTAATCCCAACAAGCTGGTGCTCGATCCTTACGCGCGCGGGCATTTCGGCGATCTCGAATGGGATCCGGCAGTCTTCGGCTATCAGCTCGAATCGGGCGATGACACAACCTTTGACGAGCGCGATAGCGCCCCGTTCATGCCAAAATGCGTCGTCGTCGACCCGAATTTCGATTGGAAGGGCGAACCGTCCCGGTGCGCCGTCGCTTGGGAGCACACCGTCATCTACGAGATGCACCTGCGCGGCTATACCAAACTGCACCCGAAACTGCCAAAGGAATGGCGCGGCACCTATAAGGGTTTGTCGGACGAGGTCATCGAATACATCAGATCGCTCGGCGTAACCTCGGTCGAATTGCTGCCGATCCACACTTTCATCAATGACAGCCTGTCGCTCGATAAAGGCCTGATCAATTATTGGGGCTACAACTCGATCGGTTTCTTTGCACCGGATCCGCGTTATGCGCATGAGCGCGAACAGACCTTGCGCGAGTTCAAGGAGATGGTGGCGCGCCTGCATGATGCGGGGCTCGAAGTCATTCTCGACGTGGTGTACAATCATACTGCCGAAGGCAATGAGCGCGGCCCGACCTTGTCGTTTAAGGGCATCGACAACGCCTCTTACTACCGGCTGCTGCCGGATCAGCCGCGCTACTACATCAACGACACCGGCACCGGAAACACATTGAATCTGAACCATATGCGGGTCATCCAGATGGTCTGCGACAGCCTGCGCTATTGGGCGGGCGAGACCCATGTCGATGGCTTCCGCTTTGATCTCGGCACCATCCTGGCGCGCGAAATCAACGGTTTTGACCACCAAAGCGGGTTCTTAAAAGCATGCTGCCAGGATCCCGAATTGCGCAGCGTCAAATTGATTGCCGAGCCCTGGGATTGTGGGCCAGGCGGTTATCAGGTCGGCGGCTTTCCACCGGGATGGGCCGAGTGGAACGACAAGTTTCGCGACACGGTGCGCGATTACTGGCGCAGTGCCGCCCCGGCGAGCGCACTCGCCCCGAGGCTGTGCGCGTCAGGCGACCTGTTCAACCATCGTGGCCGCAAACCCTGGGCCTCGGTCAATTTCGTCACGGCGCATGATGGCTTTACGCTCAACGATCTCGTCTCCTACAACGACAAGCACAATGAGCCGAATGGCGAAGACAACCGTGACGGCACTTCCGACAACCGATCATGGAATTGCGGCGCCGAGGGCCCGACCGACGACCCCGAGGTAAATGCTCTGCGCGCCCGCCAGATGCGCAATATTCTCGGCACCCTATTGTTGTCGCAAGGGACGCCGATGCTCACCGCCGGCGATGAATTTGGCCGCACCCAAAACGGCAACAACAACGCCTATTGCCAGGACAATGAGATCAGCTGGGTCGATTGGGATATCGCCGAAGAGAGCCAATCGCTGATCCGCTTTGTGCAAAACCTGACCGCGCTGCGCCACAAATACCCGATCCTCCGCCGCAGGCGGTTTTTGACCGGCACTTACAACGAGGAACTCGGCGTCAAGGACGTGACCTGGATCAACGCCACGGGCGCCGAGATGAAACCCGAGAATTGGACTGATCCGACGACAGAGTGCTTTGGCATGCTGATGGACGGGCGTGCCCAGCCGACCGGCATCCGCCGCCGCGGCGGGGACGCGACCCTGCTGATGGTTTTGAACGCCTATCACGACCTGGTCGAATTCACTTTGCCGGAAACCGCCGGCGGCTCCAGCTGGTCGTTGCTGTTCGACACCAATCTTGCCGAAGATGCGCCCCTCGAGACCTTCGCCTTCGGCGAGGTCTATGGGGTGACCGGCCGGTCGCTGTTGCTGTTCGCGCTCGAACCGGAGACGGCCGCCGCGTTTGCCTGACCGGTTGCCAGCGGTGATCGGCGGGTGCCCCTCCGTCGCGATTGCAGGGGCTGCCAAAGGAGCTGCCCAGCTCTTATGCCGCCGATCGGAGGCATGATCGGGTGCACTATTTAAGATCGAACGGGCTTCGGGTATGAAGCCTCCTGCAACGAGCAGCGGCTGAGGCCATGATCGTCAATCTGAACAAATACCGCAAACAGCGCGAGCGGGCCGAAGCCGAGCAGCGAGCGGCCGAAAACCGTGTCCGCTTTGGCCGCAGCAAGACGGCGCGCACAAAAGACGCCCAGGAACGCCGGCGCGCCGAAAAATCGGTGGATGACAAGCGCCTTGAGGAGCGCGAGCCAGAAAGGTGACGGACCTCGGAGGCGAAGAACGGTCGAGTCCGAGGTGCGAGATTAAGCCATGATGACGAAAGAAATCCGGCAGGTCCCAGCGGACAGGTTGCTCGCCGAAGAGCTCGTCGATGACGAGGTCGTCGAGATGGCGAACCTGACGATCGCCCAGACCGGCGTGCCCGGCACGATATTCATCTCGACGGCGATGGGTGGGCATGAACCGCGCGTCAAGTATTTCCTGCAGCCCGGACGCTCGCAGCCGAGCTTCTCGGTATCGATAGAAGACAACCTTACCGTCCTCGCCAACAGCCTGCCGATCCGCGTCTTGCGCCAGATGTCGCCGCAAGTCATCGCCTGGGTGGCGCGCAACAAAGACGCACTCTTAGATTTCTGGTACCACGGCGACGCTTGGGCGCAGCCCGAGGTGAACGCCTTCGTTCAGACGCTTCAACGGGTCTGATTTTCGAAATTCAAAAGCGACGCGAGCGAAGGCTACCAGCAGTTCACATATTGTGATCCGCCGTTGGCCGAGATTATTCGAATTCGAGGATGATCTCGTCGACGGCGAGGCTGTCGCCGGGCTTGGCGCGGATCGTGGCAATGCGGCCGTCGCGCTCGGCGCGCAGCACGTTCTCCATTTTCATCGCCTCGACCGTGGCGAGCGCTTCGCCGGCCTTGACCTCCTGCCCAGGGGCTACAGCGATCGACGACAGCAAGCCCGGCATCGGCGACAACAATAGCCGCGAGGTATCAGGCGGTTTTTTCTCGGGCATCAGCGCCAATAGCTCGGCGGCGCGCGGCGACAGCACCTGGACACGCCGCACGACCCCGCGATGGACCAGACGAAACGCCGCCGCCGAAAGCCGCTCGATCTGCACGGTTGCGGTTGCGCCCTCACCAATGATCCGCAACAACACCTGACCCGGCTGCCAATCGGTCGCGACCGCTAATCGCTCGCCACGGATCTCGACCTCATAGGCCGCTCCGCTGCTATGCACTGCGACTGCGTGCATCTTGCCACCGAGCAGGATCGTCCAGTCCGCGGGGCTCGCGCCACGCAGGCCGGGAAGCCAGCCGTCGATTGCTGCCTCGCGCTCGCGAATGCGCCGGCCGGCGAGCGCGGCGGCGATCAATATGATCCGATCGGCCGGGACAAATCCGGCGGGCGGCAGGAGCCCCGCCGGGAATTCATCGGCGATGAAATCGGTCGACAGGGCGCCGCCGCGAAACCGCTCGCTGGCGGCGATCGCCGCCAGAAAGGCGACATTGTGCTGGGGGCCGGCGATGTAAAACCGGTCGAGCGCATCACACAGCCGCTCGACGGCAGCATCGCGATCGGCGCCGTGCACGATGAGCTTTGCGATCATCGGATCGTAATAGATGCTGATCTCCGCACCTTCATAGACGCCGTCGTCGATCCGCACCCCTTCCCCCGCCGGCGGCAGATAGCGCACGAGCCGGCCGGTCGACGGCAGAAAGCCGCGCGTCGGGTCCTCGGCATAGATGCGCGCCTCGATCGCCCAGCCGTCGAGGCGTATATCATTCTGGCCGAACGGCAATTTTTCGCCGGCCGCGACGCGCAGCATCAGCTCGACCAGATCGAGCCCGGTGACAAGTTCGGTCACAGGATGCTCGACCTGCAGCCGCGTGTTCATTTCGAGGAAGTAGAAATTGCGCCGCCGATCGACGATGAACTCGACCGTTCCGGCCGAGCGGTAATCGACGGCGCGCGCCAACGCGACCGCCTGCCGACCCATCGCGGCCCGGGTCGTGGCGTCGAGAAACGGGCTTGGCGCCTCCTCAATGACCTTTTGGTGGCGGCGCTGGATCGAGCATTCGCGCTCGCCGAGATAGACGATGTTGCCGTGCGCGTCGCCAAGCACCTGGATTTCGATGTGCCGCGGCTCCTCGATGTATTTCTCGATAAAGATGCGGTCGTCGGCAAAGCTCGATTTGGCTTCGCTCGCGGCACTGTGAAAACCGTCGCGCACATCGCCGTCATTGGCGGCGATACGCATGCCTTTGCCGCCGCCACCGGCCGAGGCCTTAATCATGACCGGGTAGCCGATGTCGCGCGCGATGCTGACTGCTGCTTCGGCATCGGGCACGATGTCGAGATAGCCCGGCACCGTCGACACCCCGGCCCTGCTCGCCAACTTTTTCGATTCAATTTTGTCGCCCATCGCCGCGATCGCGTCCGGCCCCGGTCCGACAAAGACGATGCCGGCCTCGGCAAGCGCCGCCGCGAAATCCGCCCGTTCCGAAAGAAAGCCATAGCCGGGATGCACCGCCTCGGCGCCGCTCGCCAGGCAGGCTTCGACGATCCGATCGATGCGCAGATAGCTCTCGACCGAGGGGGCGGGGCCAATCGCGATCGCCTGATCGGCGAGACGCACATGCGCCGCCTCGCGATCGGCCTCGGAATAGACCGCGACCGTCGCTATCCCCATATGCCGCGCGGTGCGGATCACGCGGCAGGCGATCTCACCGCGGTTGGCAATCAGGATCTTGCGGAACATGACCGGTCAGAAATGTGCCAGCGGGCCCCTATCGACTGATTCTAACAATCGGGATCAACTTCGCTCGGGGTCGACGGCAATGATCGCGATCAGGCGATGACTTGCGCCTGGCGCAGCTCCGCGAGCCGCGCGCCGTCATAGCCAAGGATGCCGGAGAGCAGCTCGTCGGTGTGCTGGCCCGGCGTCGGTACCGGGCCGACTCGGCCCGGCGTTCGCGACATCTTGATCGTTGCCCCGGGCAGGTACATTTCCCCCGCGACCGGGTCTTCCATCTTGACCAGCATCTCGCGCTCCCACAGATGCGGGTCTTGCGCGACCTGCGGGATGGTCTTGACCGGCGCCACCGGAATGTCGGCCGCGACCAGCGCCGAAACAATCTCATCGACGGTGTGGGCCAGGCACCAGGTCTCGACCTTTTTGCGCGGCGAGTCGTCGAGGCTCATGCGCCCGGTAAACGCACCCGTATTGGCGACCGCGTCGGGGTCGCCGGTGGCGATCCGCATCAGCCGCGAGCCCATCTCGCGCCCCGAGGCTGAGATCACGACATACCCGTCTTTGGCCTGATAGGGCGGGCGCCCGCCTTCGCCGCCTTCCTCACCGGTCGCGAGATAATACGAGGTCGGGATCTCGACCATGGTCAGCGCCGAGTCCATCAGGCAAACATCGACGATCTGGCCTTCGCCGGTGCGGTCGCGATGATGCAGCGCCGCCAGCATGCCGATTGTCGCATGCAGCGAGGTATAGCGGTCGACGATCGACGAGGCGGTTCCGAGCGGGCGTCCAATCGGCGTCCCTGTCAGGTGCATCAGCCCGCTCATTGCTTGGCCCAACGGATCGAAAGCGGGGCGATCACGATAAGGGCCATATTGGCCAAAGCCCGAGACCGAACCCAGGATGATGTCGGGCTTCAATTCCCGCAGCCGGTCATAGCCAAAGCCCATCTTGTCCATGACGCCGGGGCGGAAATTCTGCAGCACGATGTCGGCGGTCTTGACCAGTTCGGCAAAAATCTCCTTGCCCCGCGGATCGCGCAGATCGAGGCAAAGGCTCTTTTTGCCGCGATTATAGACCGAGAAATAGACACTCTGGCCGCGCACCAAGGGCGGCGATTGCCGGGTTTCCTCGCCGCCCAGTTTCTCGATCTTGATGACCTCGGCGCCGAGGTCGGACAGGATCATGCCGCCGCGCGGGCCGGCCTGATACCGCGCCAGTTCGAGCACCCTGATCCCGTCGAGAGCCCCGGCCATTCTCGTCTCCTGTTCCTTCGTCCGCGCTGGGGTTGAGCTAACACCCGGTTCGCCGGTTGTGTCAAACGGTGGGCAAAACGAAGGACAGTATTACGCTCCAGCTAATGCCCGCCGGCCGGCGCTTCCGGCTTTTCAAAGAGGGCGAGGCTTTCCATCGCAAGCCCATAACCGAGCAGTTCGTGCATTTGGCGGCGCAGGTACTCGGTGAACAGCAGCCGGGTGTAGCGCAGCAGCAGAGTGGGCTTCTTTGTCAAGTCCTCGGCGAGCTCCCAGGCGCGTGTCATCAGCTTGTCGGGCGCCAACACCTCCGCGACGATCCCAAGGCGGTGCGCTTCGGCCGCATCGAGCGTCTGACCGGTCATCAGGAAATACCTGCCGCGGTTGATGCCCAATAGCATCGGGTAGACGATATGCATGCCATCGCCCGGCACCACATCGGACATGAAATGCGCCGAGTCCTGGAATTGTGCCGTTTCGGCGGCGAGCACGATATCGCACAACAGCGGAATTTCGGAGTGGCGCCAAGCCGGGCCATTGATCGCGCTGATCACCGGCACCTCGATATTGAGGAGGTTCATCAACAGGTGCCGACCTTCCCAATGGATGCGATCAATGCGCTCGATCGACGGCCGCGACGGAAAGGACGAGGTTCCGGGCGTGGCGCGCGGCCCGGAAAACTCGGCCCCAGTCCCGGTCAGAATTACCACCCGGTTGTCGCGATCGGCGCCGATGTCGTGAAACAATTCGGGCAACTCACCATGCGGCAGAAATCCCCAGCGCAACGATTGTCCTTCGGTGTGCAAGGTGACCTGCAGAATGCCGTTGCGGCGCTCCAATCGGGCGCTCTGGTATTTGTTCTGATAATCGGTTAGCGCGCTCATCTCTTCCTCCTCCCAGGTGGGACGAGGACCGAGGCTAGCGCATCCCGCGACCCGCGCGCGAGAGCCGGGTTGGCGTCGCGTGTCAGAAGCGCGGTTCACTCACCCATCTGCAAGAGCGCTCCGCGCTGGCGGGCATCGCGCAATGCCAAGAAAAATGCTGAGGCGCCCATCACCAGCAACACGAGATCGAGCGCGCCCGCGGTCGACAAATAGTCGGCGCGGAACACTTTTTGAAACAACAGCGCGCGCATGCCCTCAAACACATAGGTCGAGGGTAATGCCCAGGACACATGCTGCAGCCAATGGGGCAGGATCGAAACTGGGTAATAGACTGCGCTGATCGGTGACAGTGTGAACACGGCAAGCCAAGCGAGACTCTCCGCCCCCATACCGTGCCGCAGGATCAGGCCGCAGATCGCCAATCCGAGCGCCCAGCCCATCGCCAGCAGCACGGCGAAAAAGGCGATCAGCGGCAGCCCCAGCGAAAAGATCGAATAGTGGTAGAGCGCGATTGCCAACAGCGCCGCCGGAATGACCCCGATCAATACCCGGATCAGGCTCATCGACAGGAGCGCCAGAACCCATTCAAACGGACGCAATGGGGTTACAAACAAGTGCCCGAGATTGCGCGCCCACATCTCCTCGAGGAACGAGATCGACAGGCCAAGTTGTCCGCGGAACAGCACGTCCCACAGCATCACGGCCGCCAGCAGAACGCCAAAGGCGCGAAACACATAATTGCTGTTGACGTAGAGAAACTGGCTCATGAACCCCCAGATCAGCATCTGCAGAGTCGGCCAATAGAGCAGTTCGAGGGCGCGCGGCCACGAACTGCGCAACAGGTAGAGATAACGCAACAACATCGCCCAGATCCGGCCGAGCGATCCGCCCGCTCCAATAGAATGCGCGCGACTCACGACCACGGCTCCAGTTCCGGCTCGCGCGTGCGAACGATATGCAAAAAGACCTCTTCGAGATTGGTGCGGCCATAGCGCGCGATCAGCGCCTGCGGGCTGCCGCGATCGACGATCTTTCCGGTTTTCATCATCAGAACATTCGAGCACATGCGCTCGACCTCGGCCATATTGTGCGACGCCATCAGGATCGTCGCCCCGGTGCGCGCCTGCCAGGCTTCGAGATAGCTGCGCACCCAATCCCCGGTATCGGGGTCGAGGGATGCGGTCGGTTCGTCAAGCAACAACAGCTCCGGTTCGTTCAACAACGCCTTGGCGAGCGCCACCCGGGTCTTCTGGCCCGCCGACAATTTGCCGGCCGGCCGATCGAGAAAAGCGCCGATCTGCAAATCCTCGGCGAGGGCTGCAATCCGCTCGCGGCGGCTGCGCAGCGCATAGAGCCGGGCATAGATCAACAGGTTTTGGCGCACTGTCAGCCGATGCGGCAGGTCGACAAAGGGCGACGAGAAATTCATCCGCGGCAATACACGGTAGCGATGACGCACAATATCCTCCCCGAGCACCTGCACGCTGCCGGATGTCGGCAACAACAGGCCGAGCAGGATCGACAAGGTTGTCGTCTTGCCGGCACCATTGCCGCCGAGCAGCGCCGTGATCACACCGCGGGCAACGGTAAAGCTGACCCCGTCGACCGCTGTCGCAGTGGGGTAGCGTTTGACCAGGTCCTTGACTTCTATAGCGGGGGCGAGCATCGCCCCTATATGGCGAACGAGAGCGCATTCGACCAGCCAGTGTCCCAGCGGTCGTTGCCACACGCCCATGGCGCGTGCAGGTCGCGCGGGCAATTCTGACGAGTTTTTGTCGTGACCGATATCAGCATCGCCGCAATCAGCAATCCCGATCCCAAATCGGGCCGCATCAGTTTGCGCACCCTGGTGCCGATCCGCTGGGTGGCGGTCGCGGGCCAGGCTCTGGCTGTGCTGACCGTCCATTTCGGGCTCGGGTTTCAGTTGCCGCTAATCGCGGCCCTTGTGGTGGTCGCCGCCTCGGCATTGCTCAATGTCGTGCTTATCGTCCACCGCCAGGTCGCGCGCGAGCTCAGCGAGGGCTATGCCGCGATGTGTCTCGGTTACGACATACTGCAGCTGGCGGTCCTGCTCTATCTGACGGGGGGGCTCGAGAACCCGTTCTCGATCCTGTTTCTGGCCCCGGTCACGGTCGCGGCGACGATCCTGTCGCGACGCTTTGTGATCGGCGTGTCGGCCCTCGCCATCGCCGCGATCAGCGTGCTGGCGCTATGGCATTTCCCGCTCCCGGGGCGCAGCGGGCCGCTTGGTTTTCCGCCGGAGATCGTGATCGGGGCCTGGGCAGCGCTGGTGCTGGCGACGGTCTTCATCGCCCTTTATACTTGGAGCGTGGCGCAAGACGCCCGCCGACTGCGCGATGCGGTGGCGGCGACGCAGCTTGCTTTGGCGCGGGAGCAGCAGGTCTCCGCGGTCGGCGCGCTAGCCGCTGCCGCGGCGCACGAACTCGGTAGCCCGCTCGCAACGATCGCCGTGGTCGCCAAGGAGCTGGTCCGCGAATTGCCGGCGAACAGCCCATATGCCGAGGACGCAGCGCTATTGCTGAGCCAATCCGAACGCTGCAGCCGCATCCTCGCCGGCCTGTCGCAGCGGCCGGAAGAAGATGGCGGCTCGCCTTATGCGCGGCTGTCGATCTCGGCGCTGGTCGAAGCGGCCGGCGCCCCCTATCACGACCGCGGCATCGCGCTGATCTTTGCCGCGACCGGCTCGTCTGAAGACGACGAGCCGCAGGTCCGCCGCAGCCCCGAAATCATCCACGGTCTCAACAACCTGATCCAGAACGCGGTGCAATTCGCCCGCCGCGAGGTCGCAGTGACCACGTTTTGGGACACGCGGCGGGTCAGGGTCGAGATCGTCGATGATGGCCCCGGCTTTATGTTGCATCTGTTGAGCCGGCTTGGGGAGCCGTATCTGTCGACGCGAACCGGTGCCGCAAACCACATGGGGCTCGGCATCTTCATCGCCCAGAGCCTGTTGGAGCGCAGCGGGGCGCGGGTGACCTTCGAGAATCGCCAAGAAGGCGGCGCGCAGGTTGCGATTTCATGGAATCGTGCCAATCTCGAAGCGGTGGACAAGGTCCGCCCGGCGGCGCTGGCGCGCGAGCTGCGCTAGCCCCTCAGAAGATGGCGGGCTGGGCGAGAGGCAAGCCTGATGAACGCGATTGACCGACCCATCCGCCCCGCCGGCGAGGGACCCTCCGACGCCCTGCGCGGCCTTCCGGAGGCTGAGCGTACCCTGTTGATCGTTGACGACGATGCGCCGCTGTGCCAACGCCTTGCGCGGGCGATGGAAAGACGCGGCTTTGTCGTCACGACCGCCGATAGTGTCGCGGCCGGGATTGCCGCGGCGAGCGAGCGCCCGCCGGCCTTTGCGGTTGTCGATATGCGGCTCGGCGACGGACGCGGGCTCGACGTCGTTACCGCGCTGCGCAAGACGCGGCCGGCGGCCCGTATCGTCATGCTGACCGGCTATGGCAACATCGCCACCGCGGTCGCCGCGGTCAAAGCCGGGGCCATCGATTACCTGCCCAAGCCGGCCGATGCCGACGCCGTCGAGCGCGCTCTGCTCGCCCAGGAGGACGCTATCCCCGAGCCGCCGGAAGACCCGATGTCAGCCGACCGGGTGCGCTGGGAGCACATCCAGCGGGTGTTCGAGCTGTGCGACCGCAATGTCTCGGAAACCGCGCGCCGGCTCAAGATGCACCGCCGCACCTTGCAGCGTATCCTCGGCAAACACGCTCCAAGGAGCTGACCCCGGGAGAGCGCGGAATCATCGCTGCGGCGTTGCCGCGAAGCCTGACCCGCAGTCTCGGCTCCCGGGAAATTTTGCCGATAAGCGTGGCTCGCCCGCCGAAAAGCGTTTCAGCCGAACGCTCCTCGGCAGCCAATTTCAGTGGCTGCGTTCTACTCCGCCTTGTTCTCAGAGCATAGCAATTGACCATCGCCTGACCATTACCGCGCATGGCGAGCCGTGCGTTCGCCATTGCGGGGAGTTGGAAGCGCGCGTAGCTCGTCAGCAAACAGGCTAACGGTCATAGTTGCCGCCCAACATCAAAAGCGGAGAGTGGCGCCGACGATCGGGCCTTTCAGGTGCACGTCAAAGCCGATAGGCCTTTCCTTCGCCGAGTAGTTAACGTTGAGGCTGCGATAACCGAGGTGCACGTCTAGCCACGACTTCAACGCATAGTCGAGGGTGCCAACGATCTGCCAATCAGCGTGTGCCGCGACGCCAAACCCGCCGACATCGCCATAGGCGGTCAGCCCGAACCCGTTGCCGAAATCGCGGTGGTAGCGGGCGGCGATCAGCGGATCGGCCCAGCTGCCCGAATCGCTGACACTTATCGTCGGCAGCAGCCTTCCATTCAGGATCGTGTCGGCCGACACATCCCAAAAGCGAAAGCCAAGGCCGCCGTCGATCGTCTGAACCGGCTGGTCGAGCACTCGGTAGAGAAAATCCCCGGTGACGATGCTGGTTACCACCCCGGTTTGGCCGCCCGAGTAAAAGATATTTCGGGTGGTGAGAGGGACGCCGAGCGGCAGATGCATTGCGTCGGCCAAGACGCCGAACAGCCCATCGCGCAATTCGGCGGCGCCCATAAACGGCACGTTGTTGAGGTCGCCGAGGATCTCACCGGCGCCGATACTGACATTGACCTGCGGGGCGCGCGCCAGCGGTGTCGTGATCGCCATATTGAGACCCGCCAGCCACAGATAGGGATAGGCGATCAGCTGTAACCCGCTGAGCAACGAGGATGGCGGGGGCGATGGCGGCGGCGCGAGTGGTGGTGGCGCGGTCAAGACCGGTGGCGGCGTGACCACCGGCCCGCCCAGCGCCGGATATTGCTGCGCACAGGCCGCACTCACCTCGGTCCCGATCGCCGCAACGGTGATCAGGAGGCTCGTGAGCGCGGTGATCATCACTCTGCGGGTATGCCGCATTCTGGCCCTTTCCATTCGTGTTGGGACGGTCCTACTCCATTCTCAGGGAGAATAGGGAATAGTATTAGGACGACGGCGCAGCGGGGGTCATGGCACTTGCCAATACCGGCATGAACAGCAATACCGCAATGGCGAGCAAGCGCGAAAGCGGTGATATCGGATTATGATGCGTGCTCCGCAATATCGCCGTCCGATGCCCACGGTGTGACGATCAAGAGATTGCTCTATTCGCATGGTTGCTACCGATAATCGGGTCGCGTTTCGCCGGCCTCGACAAAGCTGGCCTCGCGCTGCGTCATCGCGGTGTCTCCTGTCGGCATTCGTTGGTTGGCGCAACTCACGCGCTCGTTGAGAGCGTAGAAGCGCGCGTCCGCGTCGGCTATGCAGATTTGGAAGATTTTAATACACCTCGGTAGACCTTATGGAGGCTCCTTAGCCGCAGCTTTCGTTGATCACCTTTAGTCTGCGATACGGGTTATGGACGATCAGAAAAAGACCGCCTCTTGGCGATGAGCCTCCAACCGATATTATCTGACCCGGCTACAACACAAATATGACGCAAACCTACTTTGCAAGCGAGCACTCTCGCAGCTAGAGCCTAGATACTCTTTGCACAAATTAAGCTCATGTTATCAGATCTCGTCCTAAATGTTCTTTGTCGAGTGACCCGTTCGGCCTTGCGGTGAAAGGGTCGGTGAGGGCCATGATTACCAATGCACCAGAGCATCGGGCACCAGACACTAAGCCCTCAAAGCATCGATTTGCGATAAAATCGCGCCTTGGGAGCTCAAGTTTGACGTATCGTGCGTTCAGCTTAGTGCTGATCGCCGTTCTACCGGCTCTCGCGATTATGGCCTACAACGAATACGATTTGAGAAAAGCACGCGAGGACGATATTCGTCAACGCGTTGTGCAAATCACCAAGCAATTCGGCGAAGAAATGGGAGAGCTTCGCGAAGGCGCGCGCCAGCTGTTGCTCGCACTGACGCAGGTCGATGCGGTGAGATTGCAGCGAGGCGACGCCTGCAGTGCATTATTCTCCCATTTAAAAACCAAATATCCGAATTATTCGCTTCTGGCGGCGGCTGATCTCAATGGAGACATCTTTTGTACCAGCAAATCCCTCGCCTATTCATCCGTTGCAAACCAGCCTTTTTTCAAGCGGGCTTTGCGCAAACGAGAGCTTGCTGTCGGAAATTATTGGCAGGATCCGGCGAGCGGCGATCGGATGATCCACTTCGCCTTGAAATTCGACGGGGAAAACGGTCATGTCGCCGGCGTCGTGTTCGTCGGGCTCGATCTCAACTGGCTTTCGCAGCATCTCCAGGAACGGGGGCTGGCGCCAACCTCCTCGATCCTTATTGCCGACCGAGAGGGCAATATTATTGCCAGGCTGCCCCATCCAGAGCTGCTGGTCGGCAAGAACATGCGCAAAAGCCATGAAGCGATCATGGACGGCGATAAGGCAGGGTGGGAAGAGGCAAAGGGCGTCGACGGGGTGACGCGAATTTTCGGTTATCTCCCGGCCCAACTGCCGCCGTATGATTTCTTTTTGAGTGCGGGGCAATCGAAAGCCGAAGCGTTTGCGTCGATCGATCGTGCGACCCGGCGCGGCGTCGGCTTGATCCTCGCGGGTTTCTTAGCCGCAACTGCGGCCGCAATTGTCGGGGCGCGGCGCTTTATAATCGAGCCGGTCAAGGATTTGCTCGCTGTCGCTACGCAGTGGGAAACCGGCAATTACGCCGCTCGCGTCCTTGTACGCGACCGGCGGTCGGAGATCGGTCATCTGGGGACCACGTTCAATTCGATGGCCGATGCACTGGAAACCCGACACCTTGCCCAAAAACGCGCCGAGGCCGATTTGCGGGAACTCAACGCAACCCTCGAAGCTCGGGTCGAAGAGCGGACGATTGAGCTGGCCAGCGCCGACCGGGCGAAGTCGATGTTTCTTGCCAATATGAGCCACGAGCTGCGCACCCCACTGAATGCCATTCTCGGCTTTTCGGAAATGATGGACCAGGAGATTTTAGGGCCGATGGGCAACTGCTACAAGGAATACGCCCATTACGTCCATGAGAGCGGCATGCACCTGCTCAAGCTGGTCGAAGAAATGCTCGATCTCGCCAAGGTGGAGGCCGGGAAGCTTGAGATTGATCGGGTGCCTACTCATCCCGGCGCCATTCTTGCCGAGAGCCTGATCATGCTGCGTCCGTCCGCCGAAAAGGCCGGGATTGAAATTGCGGTCGACGCCGATCTGCCTTCTTGGCCGGAAATCGAGGGCGATCCGGTCAAGCTCAAACAAGCATTTACCAATCTGATCGGTAACGCCATCAAGTTCACCCCGGCGGGTGGGCGCGTCGTGGTGGCGGGAGCGATCGAACCGGGAATGCTTCGGATCCGCATTAGCGATACTGGGATCGGCATGCGCGCCGAGGATATTCCGATGGTGGTTCTGCCGTTCCACCGCCTCGATTCGGCACTCGATGGCAAGTATCAAGGCGCGGGGCTCGGGTTGCCGTTCGCCAAATCGGTTCTTGAGCTGCATGGCGGCACTCTCGCAATCGAAAGCGAGCTCGCGAAGGGCACCACAGTGACGGTGACCTTGCCGTTGGCTTCGTGCCTCATAGAGGCGGTTGCCGCCTGACACCGATTGGCTCCGGCGCCTCGGTGTCACAGCGCGCAAAATCAGCGGTAACGGCAAGATTGATCGCACACCCGATGGTTGCGAGGATTGCTGAGATCGCCAATTCGGCACCGAAATCGGCAAAAGCGACGATTTGGCCGCCGATCAAGGAACCCAACGAGATCCCCAAAAAAAGGCAGTATTGTTCCACGCCAGGATTGTCGTTTTTGAACCGGAGAAATCTCTTGCGAGCCCGGCCTGCTGAGCAGGGAAAAACAGCTGGGCCGCGAAAGAAACAAGAAGGAAGGCGGCGTCGATGAACGGCAGTCCGCGGTGTAGCGCAAGCCGGGCCAACATTAGGCAGCAGCCAAGTCCCACGAACCCTGCCGTGGTGGTCAGCCTGGCACCAAACCGATCGGCAAATCGGCCTCCCAGTAAAGCTCCGCCAACCGCCCCAATGCCATAGAACAGGATCACCTCGGCGATCTCGTCGACCGTATGACCCGAGGCGGTCAGGCCCGTTCCGAGATAGGTGAACATGGCGTAAAGAGCTGTACTCCATATCACTGTCGGGATCAGGCGGATGACGGCCGCCGAGATCCGCACCCCAGCACCATTGCTCGCAGGATCGCTATGGTCGAGGTCCCGCGGCCAAATACGGCGATTGACCCAGGCCAGGACTAGGCTTGCGGCTGCGAGTACGACAAAAACGCTCTGCCATCCGAGCCGCGCACCAGCCAAAGCGGCGCCGGGTGCCGCGACCGACAATGACACCAGCAACCCCGAAACGGCGATGCCCAAATGCGTCGCGCGCCGGCGCGCCGATGCACAACCACTGACAAGGGCGTAGATCACCGGCGAGATGCCGGCCGCAGCCGCCCCCGCGGCCAATCGCATCGCGAGTAAACAGGCGAAGCTCGTCGAAAGGGCGGTTAGCAAATTTGCGGCCGCAAAGCCGACCAGGCAAAGCACGAGCACTCGTCGGCGGCCGATTTTGTCGGCGTGGTGACCGAGGAAAGGCGCGCTGATCATGTAGGAGAGCGAAAACAGGGTCACCGCCGACCCTGAGAGCCCCGGCGAAATTTTGAAGTCCGTTGCTATAGCCGGCAAAAGCGGGGAAATTGCGAATAAATCTGCACCAATGATAAACAGCGTCATCCAGCTGACCGTCAATCTTTTGAATACCGCGCTGCGAACAGCGGTGGACTTTTTGTGAGACCCGTCGCTTTCGCGGTTGTGGATGCCGATTTCACTCTGCGAAGAGGTACCGAGCGTCACGCTTTGGGGCAACACGCACTCCTCATTTTAAAAGAATGCGATGAGGATCGTCATTTCCCCTTTATGTTTACTTAACATCTATTTTCTAGCCTCGACTTTGAGGCGGACGCGAAACCGCGCAGCAACCCGGTGCACGATCCCTGTTTCAATGTCGAGGTATTGCTATGAAATTCGCCAACAGACCGATGGATTTGAACCTCGATGCCGCTCGATCATTCCCCTTGGGAGAGACCAACTTTGCCAAGGCGATGGCTATGCTGCTCATACGTCATCGGCCATCGCGCATGCCGTTCTTCAGGCGCCTTGCCGCCGCACCATCGACGGTCGCGAGGGACCCGCTATTCCTCGGCAGGATACATTTGAACTACCAGGCCGCGATGCATGCCACCCGGGCCGCCGTTTATTACCTTCCTCATCTCGACAGTCCGGCGCTGCGCCGGCGCAAGCTACAGATTTTCATCGATGATGATGGTCTCGCCGGCGGCGACACCCACCATTATCAATTGACCCGAGCGTTTGGCAGCATCGGCGCGGACTTTCTGCTCGATGATGAGGCGTTCGGCGAGCCCGCCGAGCTGTGCCGGCATCTCGAAGCCGAAACCGCCCGTTTTGTTGGTTTGGCTGCCAAACTCTACGCCAGCTCGCTGGGACCCTGGTGCGTGATCGAAACCCTGTCGGCCGATTGGATGCGCGCCCTTGCCGAGGCTCTTTCGGTGCATTTTCCGGAATTCGGTCAGCAGCCCTACTTTGCCGAGTGTTTCACAAACGAGGTCGAAGAACACCATGCGGCCGAAGCGCTCGCGGTCACGCAATTGATCCTGGATACCCGGCCCGAACTGATCGAACCCACCTTGCGCGACGCCGCAACGATCGCTAGAGCGCTGGATGGGGTGTGGCGCCACCTCGACCGCATCGTCCGCGACGCGATCGGCGCTGCCGCACCCGATGTCAAGCGCCAATCCCGTCGCGTTGGCCGCCTGCGAGCGGGCTCGATTGACCAGCACATCCGCTGCGGAACAATAACCGCCGCAGCCTAGCACTACAGTTGCATTTTCTTCAAGCCTCCCGATCTCACCTTCGGATTATTCGGAGGGAGATGGATGGCGTATGCGGGGATCGAGACGACGTTGGAGTTGTGGGCTTCGTCGTTGCGTGAGGTGAAGGCGCGGATGCGGCCGTTGTTCACCCAGGAGCGAGTGGCCGCCTCGGCGGGTCGGTTCCTGGATGTCCTGTTGAGTGATGAGCGGCGCAAGACCGGTTGGATGCGGGCCGAAGCGGCGGGCGATCCCGGTCCGTGGCGTCAGCAGGCGATCCTCGGGCGCGGGCATTGGGACGCGGAGGCGCTGCGGGATATTGTGCGTGAGTATGTGCTGGAGCCCCTGGCCGATCCGGACGCGGTGCTGGTGGTGGATGAAACTGGGTTCTTGAAACAGGGCAAAGCCTCGGTCGGGGTGGCGCGGCAGTACACCGGCTCAGCGGGCAAGATCACCAATTGCCAGATTGGCGTGTTCGCCGCCTACGTCTCCCGCCACGGCCACGCCTTCATCGATCGGGCGCTATATCTGCCGCAGGCCTGGGCGAAGGATGCGAAGCGTCGAACGGCGGCGCATGTGCCGAGCGAGATCGGCTTCGCCACCAAGCCCACTCTGGCGCGGCGGATGATCGAGCGAGCGATCGCCGCAGAGGTGCCGTTTGCCTGGGTTGCAGCGGATACGGTCTATGGGGTCGGCGAGATCGAGATGGCGCTGCGGCGCGCCGGCAAAGGCTACGTGCTGGGCGTAGCCTCTGACCAGATGTTCAACTCCTGGGGCCGTACACCGCCGATCAGGGGCACGGCGGCCGAGATCGCCGCGACCCTCAAGGCGTCGGCCTGGCAACGTCTGTCGGCGGGCGAGGGCACGAAAGGTCCGCGTCTGCACGATTGGGCCTACCTGGCGCTGGCTGACCTCGAGGCAAATGAGTATGGCGAGGACAGGTCTGGGTTATGGACGCGGGGCTTGCTGATCCGGCGTGACCTTGCCGATGGCGAGATGGCCTTTTTCACCACCTGGTGCCCCACTGGCACCTCGATTGAGACGCTGGTGTGGGTCGAGGGCCATCGTTGGGCCGTCGAGGATGGATTTGAGACGGCGAAGAATGAATTGGGACTTGACCATAATGAGACCCGCTCTTGGAACGGCTGGCACCGGCACGTCTCGCTGGTCATGCTGGCCTTTGCCATGCTGGCGGCAATCCGCCATCGCCTGAATGCCGAGACAATGACTGCCGAGCAGCCAGAGACCGTGCCATCCGCCCGACCCAGGCCGGTGCGAGGCCGGCACCGATGGGACCGTGGCCTTGATCCGCTGGTCGGTGCAGGAGATCCGCCGAGTGGCCGTGCGGCTGAACCAGCAGCACATCCAGCCCGCTCACATCATCGCCTGGTCGCTCTGGCGAAGGGCCCATCAAGCCGCCGCACGCACCTCGCATCTTAAAAAGAAAATGCAACTGTAGTGCTAGGCCTCGGTTCCACCCATCTCGCCGAACGGCAATCGTGTCCCTGTTCCCACCGCCCTCCCGGCGAGGGCGTCCAGCAGCGACGGTATCGCCCTACGGTAGCGGCGATTACTTGGCGATAGCCGCGGGCGAGGACGAAGTTCTTAACTCAATCTTGTTGGGAGAGTGCCTATATGTCAGCTGAAACTGCTCTTTTCTAGGACTGCGCACTAGTGAGTTCGTTCGCCCCCGCTATCATCGATAATTTGCGGTTGACGCATGAGATCGTTTCGGCAATCCGCGCCATTGGTGAAGGCAAGGGCAAGCAGGACTTATTTAAAGAACGTGCACCGGACGTTCTCGAAAATTTGCGTCAGGTTGCGATCATCGAAAGCACCGAGTTATCAAACCGCCTCGAAGGAGTGACCTTACCACGAACGGCAATTGAGCTTCTCATTCACCGAAACGAGAACCCGCGAGAGGGAAATCGCTCGGAAGCTGAAATCGCGGGGTACCGTAATGTCTTGCGATTAATCCATGAGCGACACGAGTATATGGAGCTAACGCAATTGCTCACCCCGGCTGTTCGAGGCCGATGCTGGATAGTGGGGCTGCGAGCACGCTGCGTAGGTCGTCGAGGATGGAGCGGCGGTTGGCCTTGGCGGTGCTGACGACGGAGCGGAATGCGGCGTAGGTCTGGGCGCCCCATTCGGAGCGGAAGCCATTGGTCACTTTACGGAAGATCACGCTTGGGCGCAGCGCGCGCTCGGAGCAGTTGTTGGTGGCCGGCACGGCACGGTCGGTGACGAAGATGAACAGATGCGCGCGGTCGCGGGCGATGCGGCGGCGCAGTTTCTCGGCCACCGGCCCGTAGCGCGGCAGCGCCAGCACGCGGTCGAGCCTGCGGTCCAGATCGGCGCGATACTGGGCAAGCGTGCCGTCGCGCAGCGCCTCGCGTCGTCGCCCGATGGCAATCGCGCGCAGCAGCAGCCATTTCAGCGCGAGCGCGAAGCCCGCGTCGCCGCAGTCAATGGCGTACTGCGCATCGCGCAGCAGATGCGCCAGGCACATCTGCCACAGATCGGCATGGCCGCGCTGGCTGCCCAGGCTGTCGGACACCCACACGCGCGGCCGGATGCTGCCGAACAGCGCCCGCACCACCTCGGCGCCACGGCTGGGGCGGATGATGTGCAGCACCGCGAAGGTGGTCACGAACACCCATTCCCACTGCGTTTTCTTCATCACCCGCACCGAGGTTTCGTCACTGGCGACCACCTCGGCGGCGGTGACCCGGGCTGCGATCGCCTCGGCCGCGGCGGCCAGGGGCGCGGTGGCGCGGGCGAGGATGTTGCACAGGGCACCCTCGCTGATCGACAGGCCAAAGATCTCGCCGAGCAGGCCGCGCAGCCGCTCCAGCCCGATGGCGTGGGCATAGTGCAGATAGACCACCAGCGCCTCGACCGATGTGCCGAACGGCGAGCCGGGTTCCAGTCCCGCCGGCGCGACCGCGACGGCGCGCGCACCGCAGCAGACGCAGCGCCCGCCGAACAGCCGCACCCGGGTGACATCCGGCCTGATCGGCGGCATCTCGATGCGGTCATAGACCTGCTGCGGCGACTGCGCCGCGTCGGCCCATTCGGCCGCGCAGTGCGGACAGGCGTCGAGCCTGGCATCGATGATGCGATCGGGATTGGGCTCCAGCAGGCGGGCGACACCGGGGCGGCCTTTGCGCGGCGGCTTGGCGCCGGGCGCGGGTCCGTCGGATTTCTGTCCCTTGGATGGCGGCAGCGAGGAATTGTCCGGCGTCTTGGTCGGCCGCTCCAGCCGGGCCAGCCGGGCCAGCCGCGCCTGCAACTCGGCGTTGCGTGCCGTCAACTCGGCGTTGCCTGCTTCCAACACGGCGATCCGCGCCAGTGCCGTCTCCAACTGCCCCACCAGCGGCAACAGCGACAGGATCAGCGCGTCCTTCTCCGCAACGCTCAGCTTGGACAGGTCGACGGCTTGTGTCACAGGCGCAGCGAAGCAAGTCGCCTGTGACCGCGTCAAGCGCCATCTCGCTCACCAAACCCGCGGCTGTCGCGACCGATCTGGCGCTACCCAGGTGA
>CAWJXM010000005.1:0-211417 GCA_963846635.1 uncultured Alphaproteobacteria bacterium
CGAACAGGCACAGGCCGCTGCCGTCCCAATACAGGCCTTTCAAATAATGGCCCCGTTTGCTGCGAAAGATGAAGACGTGGCCACTGAACGGATCGGCGCCAATGATCTGCTGCACCTTCGCCGCCAAGCCATCGAATCCAGCGCGCAAATCGATCGGCTGGCAGGCAAGAAAAACCTTTGTCCCCGGCGCCAGCCCGATCATCCCAGCCCCCGCACCGCCGACAATACCCGTCGCAGCGCCTTCTCGTTGACGCTGCCATCGACGCGCACCCGGACCCCGTCTGGCAGATCAATCTCGATTACTCCGGCACGCTCCGCCAAGGCCAGGCCGGTCCCCCGCCGACATTCTGCACTGGCCGTCATTGGCACCGGCGAACTCGGGCCTGACGCATCGGCGACGACGCCGAGCTGGACAAAACCCACCGGCGTCGGCGCCGCGGTCCGCGCCAACGCGGCCGCCTTTCTTGCCGATCGCCAGTTATACAGCAGGCTATCCGAGATCCCGTGCCGGCGGGCAACCACCGAAACCCGTCCACCCTCGGCATCCACTTCAGCCATCAGCGCCACTTTCTCCTCCGGCGTCCACTGCCGGCGGCGCGCAACAACGACCTCGCCATCCACTCCAAGAACTCCTTCTGGACAGTCCAGAAGGACCCCAGCTTCCCTCAGCGCGCTCTGCCCGACCACACGCCGTACGCCGGTTCAGACCGGACGCTTACACTTTCGGTCCTCTCCCGAGAGATCGTGCGCCGCGCCGCCGCGCTAAAAACGCTCTGCATTCCGGGATACCGCCATGACGCAGGGTCGGGCGCTCTCCCTTATGAGTGGACCAACTCATCCGGTGTGAAACCCAACTTGTTGCCCTGAGACGCGCCGAGATCAGGTCACGAGCAGGATCTTGCCGATATGTTGGCTCAATTCCATCAGCCGATGCGCTTCGGCGGCTTGCGTCAGCGGGAATTGCCTGTAGGTGAAGGGGCGCAGTTTCCCCGCCTTGAACAATGGCCAGACCTTTTCCCTGAGGGCGGCGATAATCGCTGCCTTTTGTTCGATCGGCCGCGGGCGCAAGGTCGAGCCGGTGACGGTCAGGTGCTTGCGCTGGATCAGCCCGAAATCGGCTTCGACCCTGGTCCCGTGCATCAACGCGACAAAGCACAGCCGCCCCTCCGGCGCCAACAGGTCGAGTTCGCGCGGGATGTAGTCGCCGCCGACCATGTCGAAGATCGCATCGACGCCGCGGCCATGGGTGAATTCCTTCGCCGCCTGCACGAAATCCTGGGTGCGGTAGTTGATCGCGAGATCGGCGCCGTATTCACGGCAGGCGCGGCATTTCTCGTCCGAGCCGGCGGTCGTCAGCACGGTCGCGCCAAACGCCTTGGCGAGCTGGATCGCGGTCATGCCGATGCCGCTCGATCCGCCCTGCTGCAGGAACACCTCGCCGGCCGCGAGATGGATCCGGTCAAAGACGTTGGTCCATACCGTGCAGAAGGTTTCGGGCAGGCCTCCGGCATCGATCAGGCTGACGCCATCGGGCACCGGCAGGCATTGCACGGCCGGGGCGGCGGCGTATTCGCCATAGCCGTCGCCGATCAACAGGGCGCAGACCTGATCGCCCTCGCGCCATTGCGTCACGCCTTCGCCGAGCTTGACGATCGTGCCCGAGCATTCGAGACCGGGGATGTCGGGGGCGCCGGGCGGCATCGGATAGCGCCCCATGCGCTGCAGGCAATCGGCGCGGTTGACCCCGGCGGCGGCGATGCGGATCAACACCTCACCCGATTTCGGCTCCGGCACCGGGCGGGTCGCCGGCACCAGCACCTCGGGTCCGCCCGGCTCTTTGATTTCGATGACGGTCTGCGTCGCTGGGATATTGGCGAGCACGCGAAAAGCCCTCGGTCAGCCGAATACTGACGGCACCTTAAAGATCAAATCTGCGCCAGTCGAGCAATGCTGCCGACGCCGTAGCCCGGCCAACTCATCCTTAGGTCGTGGCGCCGTCCGCCGAGATTGCTTCCCCGGAACGGCCGGCAGAGCCGGCCATCCGACCCGCCCTTGATGAAACTGTCGGGGCAGCGGAGCAATGCCGGCATCAAAAATCCCGTCACACCGGCGAAAGCCGGTGCCCATGGCGGAAATGGGTCCCGGCCTGCGCCGGGAAGGCGAAGATGTGCCGCAACGGATCATCTGAAATGCTCGTAAGCAATAGAGCCCAATGTTTCTCCTGCTGTTTCTTGTTAGGAGTGAAGCGACGAAAGCAATCTCGCGACTGCGGGAACCAAATGTTTCGTTCGCACCGCTTGCAAACGGCGTGGGGGGATGCGCCGAGGGATACCCTTTATCGCCGCGCCGCGGTGATCGATGCAAACTCCGTCTTCCAATCGTAAGTATTAATCTAAAATTATCAAATAATGCTGCAGATAATAGAGCTTATCGTCGTTGACGAACAATCAGATAAAATTATCTTGGTTTGCCGCAATCCAGGGATTGCGAATGGGATTGAGGTGCCGCCATGATGCTGCGCCTGTTTCGATTGGGGATATTGGCCGGGCTGATCGCGTTGGCATCCGAATGCCTGAATTTGGCGCAATCGGCCAGCCAATTCGTGCAAACCGCGATCGGAGATTGGACCGAGCCGCTCGGCCGATAACCGACCGGAAGCCTCACAGCATCCCGAGTTCGAGCCGAGCCTCCTCGCTCATCCGCTCGGGGGTCCAGGGCGGGGTCCAGACCAGCTTGACCCGCACATCGCTGATGCCGGGCACGGCGCGGATCGCGGTTTCGACTTCGCCCGGCATGCTGGCCGCGACCGGACAGGCCGGGGTCGTCAACGTCATCTCGACAAAGACCACCCCGCCCTTTTTGACCATCAGCTCGTAGATCAGGCCGAGTTCGACGAGGTCCATCGGGATTTCCGGGTCGCGCACGGTCTTCAGCGCTTCGAGCACCGGCCCCATCAAGGCCGGGTCGTCATCGCCCTCCGGGCGCTCGACCTCTTGCGCCAGCGTCCGAAGCCGCTATTTCTTGATCGAAATCGAACACGTCGCGCTCGGTCATGCTGCTACTCCGTCTTTACCGTGGCGCCGTCGTCCTTCAGTGCCGCTTCAAGCGCATGCCATGACAAGGTCGCGCATTTGACACGGGCGGGATAAGCCTTGACGCCGGTCAATGGTTCAAGGCGCTCCATCTCTTCGGTCAATGGCTCGGAGAGCGGGGTCTCCGCGCCGCCCGTGACACGCGCATGAAAGTGGGCGAAGAGTTCGCGCGCCTGCTCCTCGGTTTTGCCCTTCAGGACCTCGGTCATCAGCGAAGCGGCCGCGGTCGAGATCGCACAGCCCCGTCCTTGAAATGCGACATCGGTTATCCGGTCGCCGTCCATCGTCAAGTACACCGTGACCCGATCACCGCACAGCGGGTTGTGGCCTTTGGCGGTGTGCGTCGGATGCTCGATCGTGCGGAAATTGCGCGGGTGGCGTCCGTGGTCGAGGATGATATCCTGGTAAAGTTCGCGCAGATCGATCATCGAAACATTTCCCTTGCAGCCTCGATGGCATCGACCAGCGCATCGATATCGCGCTCGTCGTTGTAGACGCCGAGCGAAGCGCGGGTCGTGGCGCCGACGCCGAGTTTGTCGAGCAGCGGTTGCGCGCAATGATGCCCGGCGCGCACCGCGACATGATGTCGGTCGAGCACGGTCGCCAGATCGTGCGGATGGATGCCTTCGAGATCGAATGACAGGATGCCGAGCCGGCGCTGCCCGGCACCAAGCAATTGCAGTCCCGGAATGCGGGACAACTGATCGACGCCGTAGCCGGTCAATGCCTCTTCATGTTCGAGGATATTCTCGCGCCCCAGCTCCTCGATGAAGTCGAGCGCCGCGGCGAGCCCGATCGCTCCGGAAATATCAGGGGTGCCGGCCTCGAAGCGATGCGGCGGGTCCTGGAAATCGGTTTTTTCAAAGGTGACGTTGACGATCATGTCGCCGCCGCCTTGCCACGGCGGCATCGCTGCGAGCAAGTCATAGCGGCCCCACAGCACGCCGATCCCGGTCGGGCCGTAAGTCTTGTGCCCGGAAAACGTATAGAAATCGCAGTCCAGCGCCTGCACATCGACCGCCAGGCGGGGGGCGGCCTGACAGCCGTCGATCAGCACTCGGGCCCCGGCGCGGTGGCTGAGCTCGACCACGGTCTCGACCGGCACCAGGCTGCCGGTCGCGTTGGCGATGTGGGTGATCGCGACAAGCCGCGTGCGCGACGACAGATTTGCGGCAAAGGCGGCAAGATCGAGTCCGCCGGTTGCGTCGATCGGCGTCACGACAAGGCGAATGCCGAGGCGATCGCGCAATAATTGCCACGGCACGATGTTGGAATGGTGTTCGAGTTCGCTGATCACGACCTCGTCGCCGGGCTTCAGAAACGCCCAGCCCCAACTCTGCGCCACGAGATTGATCGCCTCGGTGGCGCCGCGAACAAACACGATCTCACGCGGATCGGCGGCGTTCAAAAAGCGCTGCACCTTGGCCCGCGCTTCTTCGAACAATTCGGTCGAGCGCGCGCTCAGCCGATAAACGCCGCGATGCACATTGGCGTAGTCGGTACGGTAGTAATCGGCGACCCGGTCGATGACCGAAGCCGGTTTTTGCGCACTCGCTCCCGAATCGAGAAAGACGAGATCGGGATTGTTGTCGAATATCGGAAATTGCCGCCGCAATCGGCGCGGATCGAAACCGCCCGGCAGTCGCTCGCTGCCGCGCTCGATCGCCGGCGCGCTTGCCGTTGTCATTCCTATTCCTCCAAGACCGCGAGGCGGCGGGCGAGTCGGGCCAGCAGACGCTCGCGCAGCGCCGGGTCCTCGACGATTTCGACCGCCTCGCGAATAAACGCCTCGATCAATATCCGCCGCGCTTGGTCACGCGGGATACCGCGGGCCAGCAGATAAAACAGCGCCGCCTCGTCGAGATCGCCGACCGCAGCGCCATGGCTGCATTTGACGTCGTCCGCGAAGATTTCGAGTTCGGGTTTGGTGTCGATCGCCGCCCGTCGGCCGAGCAGCAGATTGCGGCTCAATATATGCGCATCGACTTTTTGCGCACCCGGGCGCACCGTGATGCGCCCCTGGAAGGCGCCGTGGGCGCGGCCGGCTGCGACCCCTTTAAAGACCTCGCGGGTCTCGCCGCGTTCCGCCAAGTGATCGACGGTCGTAACGATATTGGCCTGTTGATGACGCGAGGCAAGGAACGCCCCGTAAAGCCCGCAAAAGGCTCCCTCGCCTGCACTATGCACGACCGCTTCGTGGCGAACCGTGTCGCCGCCGAGCAGCAGGGCAAAGCTCGTGAGCCGCGCGGCGCGGCCGAGCACCGCATCGAATATCGCGAGATGCAGCGCATCCGCGGCTTCCTCGACCAGCACCACGCGATCGAGCGCCGCCCGATCGGCGAGCCGCAGGGCGACGACGTCGTTGCGCCAATAGCGTCCGGTACCGGTGAATATCTCGATCAGCCGGACCAGGCTGTCCGCTCCGAGCCTCACCAGGTTGCGGGTATGGAATGACGCCGCGACTTCGCCCGAGGCGAGGTGCATGATCTCGATTGGTTCCTGCAACGCTACACCGGGTGCGATGTCGAGGACAAAGCCGTCGCTGAATGATGCCGCGTTGAGCGCGGCAAAGGGCTGATCATGCTCATACGAAAGAGCTTCGACCGCGGCCTCGACGAGATCGGGGCGGGCCTCGATTGCTGCCTGCGTTGACCCGAACCAGACGCCCGCAGGCAACTCGCTCATCGCCGACAGCTCGGGAGCAAATCGTCCGTCCACCAGCACCAGCCGATGCGTCCGACCCGGAAAGCCGATATCGCCGAGGCTCACCCGCGATACGGGGAGCCCCGGCTTGGCCGATGGCAAGGGCTTTGCTTCGAGCGCGCGCAGATCGAGATAGCGCCAAGCTTCGCCGCGCCGGCTCGGAAAACCCTGTTCGGCAAAACGGGTGAGCGCGCGGCGGCGATGCTGCGCCAGCCAATCGGGCTCGCCAACACTTCCGCGCGCGGCATCGAGATAAGGCCGAGTCTCGGTTTTGACCGGGAAATCGATGACGGCGCTCATTTGCGGACCTTCAAGAGGGCTCACGCCGCATCGCCAAAGGCGCTGTAGCCGCGGCGTTCGAGTTCGGCCGCGAGCGTCTTGTCGCCGGATTCGACGATCCGTCCGCCCTGCAATACATGCACCCGATCGGGCTCGACGTAATTCAACAGCCGCTGATAATGGGTGATCATCACGATCGCGCGATCGGGTGTGCGCTGGCGGTTGACGCCATTGGCGACGACGCGCAACGCATCGATATCGAGGCCGCTATCAGTCTCGTCGAGGATCGCGAGGCGCGGCTCCAGCATTGCCATCTGAAAGATCTCGTTGCGCTTCTTTTCGCCGCCGGAAAACCCGACATTGACCGCGCGCTGCAGCAAGTCCTCGGGAATATCAAGCTCTTTGAGCTTGGCCCTGACCGTGCGCAAAAACTGCCCGGCATCCAGTTCGGCTTCGCCGCGATGGCGGCGCTGCGCGTTCAGCGCAGTGCGCAGAAAATACATGTTGTTTACGCCGGGGATCTCGACCGGGTACTGAAAGGCGAGAAACAGCCCCTCGCGGGCCCGCTCGTCGGCCGGCATCGCCAGCAGATCGCGGCCCTGATAGGTAGCCGTGCCGGCGGATACCTCGTAACCCTCACGCCCCGCGAGCACCGCCGCAAGCGTGCTTTTGCCGGAGCCGTTCGGCCCCATGATCGCGTGCACCTCGCCGGCCGCGACCGTGAGATCGATCCCTTTGAGGATCTCGCGCCCATCTTCAAGGCGCGCATGCAAATTGGTGATTGTCAGCATAGGATTCATTTCAGGTTTGGACCGTTCCTCACGCCTCGTCATCCCGGCGCAGGCCGGGACCCACGGCCGACATGGATACCGGCCTTCGCCGGTATGACGAGAGTTAGCGCGAGCCTCGCGCGCAGATTGATGATTTCGAGCATCGTCAGATTTGATTTCTGTTCTACGGTCGGACTGCGCACTCAGCTTCGACCAATTCCTGCCATAACCGCAAAGCGTAGTAACGAAGGCGGAGGACTTCGCGATGCGCACCTCGCAGTAGGGACTCCTCACTCGCGCACGCCCTGCCGCTCGGCGATCCGCACGATCAGCGCCAACATCCGGGACATCCGCTCCTCTAGCCGTCCCATCCGTTCTTCGATGGCATCCATACGCGCTTCTAGTCCGGAAAAACGGTTCTCTAACGCGCTGAACCGTCGTTCGAGTGCCGAAAACCGTGTCTCCAAACTACCGACGCGTTGCTGCAGATCGCGCACGTCGGCAGTCAGCCCCATCAACCGCGCGCCCAACAGCTCAAGGGTTACGGTTTCCTCGCTCATCGCATGGTTATCCGACGCTGCCTTCGAGGCTGACGGCTAGCAGCTTTTGCGCCTCGACCGCAAACTCCATCGGCAATTCCTTCAAGCACCTCCTTGCAGAAGCCGTTGACGATCAGCGACACCGCATCTTCGGCCGAGAGGCCGCGTTGGCGGCAATAGAACAGCTGATCGTCGCTGATCTTGGAGGTCGTGGCCTCGTGCTCGACCCGCGCCGTCGGGTTGCGGATCTCGATATAGGGCACCGTATGCGCGCCGCAGCGGTCGCCGATCAGCAACGAGTCGCACTGCGTGTGATTGCGCGCGCCCAACCGCCCGCGGCTGCACCCGCACCAATCCGCGATAGGTGTTCTGGCCGCGCCCGGCCGAGATCCCCTTGGAGACGATCGTCGAGCGGGTGTCCTTGCCGATATGGATCATCTTGGTCCCGGTATCGGCCTGCTGCCGGTTATTAGTGATCGCGACCGAATAGAATTCGCCGACCGAGTGATCGCCTTCGAGCACGCAGCTCGGATATTTCCAGGTGATCGCCGAGCCGGTCTCGACCTGCGTCCACGAAATCTTGGCACGGTCGCCGCGGCAGGCGCCGCGTTTGGTCACGAAATTGTAGATGCCGCCTTTGCCTTCGGCGTCGCCCGGATACCAGTTCTGCACGGTCGAATATTTGATTTGCGCATCCTGATGCGCGATCAGCTCGACGACCGCCGCGTGCAATTGGTTTTCGTCGCGTTGTGGCGCGGTGCAGCCTTCGAGATAACTGACATAGCTGCCCTTGTCGGCGATCAGCAGGGTCCGTTCGAACTGCCCGGTCTTGGCGGCATTGATGCGGAAATAGGTCGACAGCTCCATCGGACAGCGCACGCCCGGCGGGACATAGGCGAAGGAACCATCGCTAAATACCGCCGAATTGAGCGCCGCGAAAAAATTATCGTTCTGCGGCACCACGGTGCCAAGGTATTTGCGAACCAGATCGGGATGCTCGCGCACCGCCTCGCCAAACGAGCAGAAGATGATGCCGAGTTCGCCGAGCTGCTCCTTGAACGTCGTCGCCACCGAGATGCTGTCGAACACCGCATCGACGGCGACCCCGGCCAAGGCCTCGCGCTCGCGCAGCGGGATGCCGAGCTTTTCGTAAGTGCGCAACAGCTCGGGATCGACTTCGTCCAGCGATTTCGGGCCGGTGTTCTTTTTCGGCGCCGAATAATAGGAGGCGGCCTGATAATCGATCGGCGCCAAGTTCAGCTTTGCCCAATTTGGCGGTGTCATCTTCTGCCAAGCGCGAAAAGCCGAGAGCCGCCATTCTAGCAGCCATTCCGGCTCTTCCTTTTTCGCCGAAATGAAGCGGATCGTCTCTTCGCTGAGGCCAGGCGGCGCCTCATCGGCTTCGATATCGGTGACAAAGCCGTATTTGTAGCCCTCCTGCGACAGCGCGCGGACGGTATCGAGGGTATCGATCGAAGCAGCCATGAAATTCTTCTTGCGATCAGTTTGCAGCGGAGTGGGCGGTCGCAGCGGCGCGGCGCGGCGCAAAGTGGGCCGGTGTCAGCATCGCATCGAGCGACACCGCCGACAGAGCTTGCTCGACCGCGCGATTGATCGCGGTCCAATGCGGCCGGGTCGGGCAGTAATCGGTACGCGTGCATTCAGCGACATGGACCGAGCATTGTGTCAGTCCGATATCGCCATCGATTGCGGCAACCACTTCGGCTACCGTGATCGACCGCGCGTCGCGCGCCAAACGATAGCCCCCTGCCGCGCCTCGCGTTGCGGCGACCAAGCCGGCATGGGCCAGCGCCTTCAATATCTTGGCCACAGTCGCCCGCGGCAGCCGAACTTCGTCGGCAACCGCCGCAGCGGTGAGTTGGCGGGCGGGATTGGCCGCCAGATGGGTGGCGATAATCACGCCATAATCGGCAAGCTTGCTTAGAATGATCATCGCGCGGCGCAGTTCCGGAGGTTAATTCGTACCGAATTGGTACGCTATAGATGGCGCTAAACCCCTTGCGGTCAAGCGCAAAGATTAATGCCTTCGCGCGATGGCGACTGATTGCGTGGCGCGGCCTTACGCGCAGAGGGCCTCGCGCAGCAACTGCGCGAAGCGGTCTGCACCAGCGCTGGCCTTTGTGCTCGAGCGATAGACCCGCAGCTCGCCGTGCTGATCGGTAATCTCGTGCTCGGTATAGCCCGATCGGTCTCGCCTGAAGTGAAGCCCAAGCCGCGCATGACCAACCTGGATATTGCTGAGGCTCAATTCCGGCAACCATTCGGGCAAATCAGGATCGATGATCAGCGTCGCGCGCGGCGCCAACGGGATCAGACCGAGCATAGACTTTACGAATAGAATGACGGCCCCGGCCGACCAGGCTTGCGGCGAATTGGCGCCTGGATAGATGCCGGGATGCGGATGCTGCCGGTCGCGCGGCTGGCCGCCAAAAACCTCGGGCAGGCGGTCATAGTCGAACAGCTTGCTGGCATCGAACATCGCCTCAGCCAAGCGGTGCAGGTGGGTATTGAAGCCGTGACGCTTGAACCCAAACCCGATCAGCGCGTTCGACGCGGGCCACACCGACCCGAGATGATAGGCAAATGGGTTGAATGCCGGATGATGGGCCGAAAGCGTGCGGATTCCCCAGCCGCTGAACATGTCAGGCATCATCAGACGATCGGCGACGGCCTTGGCCTTGCCGTCATCGATAATCCCGTAGGCAAGACATTGCCCGGGATCGGAGGCGATCGTTTTGACGGGCCTTTTTCGCCGGATCGAGAGCGAGCGCCAGAAATTGCTCTTCGGGCAGCCAGAACGCCTGGTTGAATAGCTGTTTTAATTTCTTTGCCTCCGCAAGCAAGCACTCGGCCCGGCGATCGTCGCCGATCGAAGCAAAGGCGAGCCCCAGCATCTGCTTTGCCGCGTAAAAGCAACCTTGGATCTCGACCACAGCGATCGGGTCTTCGACCATTCGCCCGTCTTCGTACAAGATCGCGTCGTTGGAATCCTTCCATCCCTGGTTTTTCTCGCCCCAGGAACCGGCGCGGGTCGCGTATTCATAAATCCCGTCATGGTCGCGATCACCGTCGCGGTCCATCCATTCGAGCGTCGCCAGCATCTTGTCGCGCCTTGACAAAAAGAATTCTTTGTCGCCGGTCAGCGCCAAGTGCCAAGCCATGTCGATCAGGAACAATCCGGGTGCCGAGTAGTCGCCGTAATAATGCAGGAACGGATTTTTTTGCAGAAGCGCCAGTGGCGCCAGCTGATGCTGGTGGATAACGCGTCCCGGCTCTTCGTCGAAACGCTCGTCGTATTTGTCGGCGTTCCATTTGGCGATCAGGTGCAGCGTGCCATGGAACATCGCCGGTGCCAGAAAGCTCGCCTGAAACGCTGTCATCAACAAGTCGCGGCCGAATAGCGCGACATATTCCGGGATGCCCCCCGCCGGCGTCAGCCGCTCGTCGTTCTCGCCTTCGCGGAGTGCCAGCGAGGAGAGGTCCGAAACGGCGCGATCCCACGCGCACTGTACTTTTGCGTTGGTCGCGGTCAGCTGCAGGCTGTCGGTAAAGGTGTTCCGGATTAGCGCGTCATCGAAGGCATCGATCTCGCGACTGAGTGCCACGGGCTTACCGCAAAAGATCGGAACGATCTCGATGCGGAAGCTTATCGGCTGTTGTGGCGAAAGCTGCAGCAAGCACGAAACCGTGCCACCTTCCTCAATCAAGGCACCTGAGCCGGAAAAGCGGATCGCGGTCGCGTGCCGCAGTTGTGGATGACAATAGCGCAACTCGAGCACCGCACCATCGCCGCATAATCGCCAGCTTCGCTCGATTGGTGCATTTTGCTGGCGTTCGCCCTGTTCAGCCTCGGTACGGTCAGCGAAATCGCCATCGAGATCCCAGCGCAGTACGACGCTGGTCGGAGCCAGAGCATGGTTGGTCACATAAATGTCGTGGCTCAGAGCCTCGCCAAGTGATCGATTGATCTGGATAATGATCCCTTTTTTGACGACCTCGCCCTCGCTGCCCTCCCGGTCCGGCTGCGGATCGGCTTGCCTGCCCGCCGGCGTCGGCGCGAGATAGTAGGCAATAGAAGAACGGCTATTTACGGCGACCGCGCAGACATTTTGTGGCTCTTTGCCTGCGATGGTGAACCGCATCTTCGACAGAAAACGGGTCTGACGATAATAAAAGCCTTCGCCACCGGTACCGAACAACCCGGCCAGATCGCTGATCGTAAAACCTTGACCGTAGTGCAGGATCAAATGCGACGGCCTCGGCCGCAGCCGGTTCAAGTTGTTCATGTTCGCTTTGCATGTGCGATTCACCCTACAGGTGATGCAACACTACAACAGACGTCGAAGTTTCCGGCTGCTGCCCTGGAAGTGCTTCCGAAGGGAAGTCCGCTGAGTACAGCCCTTTTTGCAAACACGCTTTTTGGCAAACACGCCCATCGCGAGGGCAACGTGTACCCCTTGTCGGTCGAGTTGGTCGCGATAGATACACGATTTGCGTTACCTGATCGTATGATAGGTCGCATGTCGGCGGATCGAGCCCGGATTACCTTACGCTTGCTGTTGGGGTGCACGGACACAATGATTGCCGACGCTTGCGTTGCCAGCACCCGTGCTGAATGTTGAACGGATCCGATGAAGCTCCTTGTCGTCGAGGACGATCACGAAACCGCCTCCTATCTACAGAAAGGCTTATCGGAGAGCGGCTACACGGTCGATCGCGCCGGCGATGGCCGCGAAGGATTGTTTATGGCGAGTGCGGGCGGCTATGACGCGATCGTGCTTGACCGCATGCTGCCTGGGATCGATGGCCTTGCGCTATTAGGCGCATTGCGCGCTGCCGAGATTCGCACGCCAGCGTTGATCTTGAGTGCCCTTGGCAGCGTCGACGATCGCGTCAAAGGGCTGCGCGCCGGCGGCGACGATTATCTCGTCAAGCCCTTTGCATTCAGTGAATTGCTGGCGCGGATCGAAGCATTGCTGCGACGCGGTGCCGCGGCGCCGCGACAACAACGTTGCGCGTCGCGGATCTCGAACTCGACCTATTGACCCGCACAGTCCGGCGCGGCGGCAAAACGATCGACCTGCTGCCGCGCGAATTTCGCTTGCTCGAATATCTGATGCGCAACTCGGGTCAAGTGGTTACCCGCACGATGCTGCTCGAGCATGTCTGGGACTATCATTTCGATCCCCAAACCAATGTTATTGATGTGCATGTGAGCCGATTGCGCCAGAAGATCGACAAGAATTTCGAGCGAACGTTGCTGCATACCGTGCGCGGCGCCGGCTACTGTCTGCGGGCGCCGGACTAGTGCTCAGATGCATTCAGATGATTCCGTCCAGTCTGATCGTCTTGCCCGGCCTTGGGCCGGGCATCCACGAGAAACGGGCAAGATGCGTACCGCGGCTCGTGGATGGCCGGGCCGGGCCCGGCGACGACGATCGAGGGAATTCTCGGTCTGCGTCTCAGCACTAGTAGCGGTGCCGCAACCGTGATGCTCAGCGAGAGGCTCGTTCCGCCGGCGCCGCGATCATTGCCCTGGCCGCGCCGCTTTTTCGAGCAACAGCGGCGTCTGGTGCGGACCCATGCCTTTCGCCTGGCGGCGTTCTATTTCCTCGTATTCGCGGCGTCCGTGCTCGGCGTCTTGTTTTTTGTTTATTGGACCAGCGCCGATTTTGTCGAGCGCCAAACCGAAGCGACCCTCGATGCCGAGATTACCGGGCTCGCCGAGCAATACGACCAGCGCGGTCTAAGCGGACTGGTTCAGATCATCGCCGCACGGAGCGCAGGCGACACCGGCGACGGGATGCTGTACCTGGTCACCGCCCCTGACGGGCGGCCGCTTGCCGGCAATATTTCGGGCTGGCCGTTGGGGGTGCCGGCACGCAGCGGCTGGCTGTCATTCGCGGTGGATGTCAGGCTGAACGGCCGCGTCGTGGCGCATCCCGCGCGCGGCAGCCGGATCATCATGCCCGAGGGCTATCGCCTGCTGGTTGGCCATGACATCAGCGACGCCGCGGCATTCCGCGATCGCGTGAAGCTGACTTTGATGTGGTCCGGGCTGGTAGCGCTCGGTATGGGTCTCCTCGGCGGTGCTGCGATGGGACGCAACCTGTTGCGCCGGGTCGAACTGGTCAACCGCACCAGCGAGCGGGTCATGGCCGGCAACCTATCCGATCGGATCCCGCTCGATGGCACCAGCGACGAGTTCGATCTGCTCGCCGCGAACCTCAATCGGATGCTTGATCAGATCGAGCGATTGATGACGGTCATGCGGGAGGTCACCGACGACGTCGCCCATGATCTAAAAACGCCACTGTCACGATTGCGCGCGCGGCTCGAACTTGCGTTGCTCGGTCCGGTCGACGCCGATGCCCAGCGCGAGGCGATTCGCGCGGCGATTGAGGAAGCGGACCGTCTGCTCGCAACCTTCAACGCGCTATTGAGGATTGCCGAAGCCGAAGCTGGGGCCGGACGCGACCTCGCCGAGCCGCTCGATCTCGCGGAGGTGGCGCACTCGGTGGTGGAATTCTATGAACCAGTCGCGGAGGAAAAAGGGTTTTCTGTTACTTTGACGACGGAACCGCAGGTCAAGATCCGCGGCGACCGCCATTTACTCTCGCAGGCGCTGGCCAATCTCCTCGACAATGCTCTCAAATATGCCGACGGCGGCGAGATACAGATTCGGGTCTTCCGCAGCGAAAAGGCGGTGATCGAGGTGGCTGATCACGGGCCGGGTATTCCCGCAGCCGATCGCGAGATGGTTTTCGACCGCTTCGTCCGCCTCGAACCTAGCCGCAGCACGCCTGGGAACGGCCTCGGGCTCAGCCTCGTGCGCGCGGTTGCGTATCGCCATCACGGAACCGTGACGCTTGCCGAAAATCACCCTGGGCTGATTGTCCGGCTCGAATTTCCGATCCTCGCCGTTTAGCTATTCGCCGGCCTCGCTACTCACCTGGTGCTGCTCGCGATCCTCGATGCGGCGCGCAGTTTCCATCATCATCTCGCGCAGCCCACGCTGATCGAGTCCGGCGCTGCGCAATACCGGCTCCATCACATCATCGGCGAGAAGATCGTCAAGGCTCGCTCTATAGCGGCAGCAATCAAACCGACTGTCCATCTGTCCCTCCGCGTATTCTGTTCTATGCACCGTCAACGCAAAGCATGACCGCTTTATGTCCTTGGATCGAAAATTTCGCGGCATTAGTCCAAAGGCATCGTCCTTTTCGCGTCCCAATGGAGGCACGGACCAGGTTCAAACATCGGCTCTTGCGAACGCGAAGACGTTGTGACGAGGCTAAGTGAAGAAAGATTTAAATATCGGCGGCCTGCTCCGCTTTCCCGCCGGAAGCGGAAAGCTACCCAACCTGCAGCTGGAGGCTCAGCGGCTGGTCCAGTTTAGGGTCCGCCAAGATCAGCGATGTCGGTGTAATTTTCGGTGTAAGTTCGGGCTGAGCCGAGCAAGACGGCTCCATTAAGGCCGTCGCCGAGCGCCTCGACGGCGCCGTTCCGGGCTAGCCGCTGCTCGCCGGCTGCCTTTTCACTACGCAGCGAAGGAGGGTCAGATGACGTGTGTTTTGTTCGTAGGTCAGCAACCGGAAACCGTGGATTTCGGTGACCCTGCGCTGCCGCTTGGCGTGACCGCCGAGAAAATCCATGCCGGGATCGCGCTGGCGATGAAGCTGATGGCCGAACGCGGGTGGGACGCGGATTTGTGCCTGATTCAGCCCGATGAAACAGCCGGACCGGAGGTAGAGCAGAGGCTCACTGCCCAAGCTTACGACTGCGTGGTGATCGGCGCCGGCATTCGCCTGCCGCCTCGCAGCCTGTCGATTTTTGAGGCCGTGATCAACGCAGTGCATAGAGCCGCGCCGGCCGCCGTTATCGCCTTCAACACGCGTCCAGAGGACAGCGCCGCCGCTGCCGTCCGCTCGCTACAAGCCATTCCAAAGTAATTGAAAATCGCCGGCCTGAATTCCCAAAATCGGCTTATGCCACTTTGACGGCTTTATGCGGAGGCAGCAGCCGACACAACATCTTCAGCCGCCCGGTTTGGCTGCGGCAGATCACGTTGACGCGCGGGCCGGTCCTGAAGAGTGAAAGATCAAGCGACTGACTTTCCGAGCACTTCAAAAACGCTTCCGTAATGGTGCATTCATGCGACTTGCGCCGAAGGGCACGTGACCGCAACAACCACAAGATGTAGATTTTCTCCGAACTCTTTTTTGCGCGATGACTCGTCCCAACAGCAATGTCGACCTCCGAACGACTACAATTCGTATTTCAGTTAACCCGCGTTTCAGGTCAGCCTGTGAGTGACACGGAAATCCTTGCCGACGCTCAAAAACGTGGCCGACACGCTTAATGCAACGACCGTCAGCAGGGCCTCAATACAAGCAGCATGGCCAATACGACGTCAGGAATATATCGCGGCGCTTCGGCAATCATGGAACAACGCTTTGCTTGCGGCAGGCCTCACACTCTCGAATGAAGTATACCTTTCAGACGAACGCCTGTTCGAAAATATTCTGACCCTATGGCAGCACTATGGTCGTCAAACCGCGTAGAGAAGTGAATTAGCCAAAGCGCCATCGGTCAATTTCGCAAGGCCCGTATAAACGTCGATGCGCATCTGCAGGCCAACGCATTCGATCATGGGTTGCCGCATTAAAAGCGTTCATTGAGTACACCGATACGGCAGGTATTGAAGCGCCCATTTGTACACGACAGCGAAGATGGAGAACATTCCACTGGCCGTCGATCAACTTCATTGCGACTTCGCTGGAAGGTACTTCAGCGCGACCGCTTCATTGTCGGGGGTGCGGTAGAAGTCGGCGCTTAATACCGAGCGTCGAACTTCATATTCATCACATCAAAGCGTGGAGCAAGGGCGGCGAAACGATACTCGAAAATTTGCAAACACTGTGCTTCGAGCATGTAATCTCGGAAAAATATCAGATCAGCGTATCCGCCGCACAGGGCGTGAGCCGATTTTCCAGAAGACGCCTTACGCATTTTTTGGCGAGGCGCGCCGGCGGAGCTCGATTATGGCCAGTGCGCCGCTTCGCGTTATCGAAACATGCGACCTTCCGGCGGTAGCCCGAGCAGGATCTGGCCCACAGTCTCGAAATGGATCGGGCGGCCCTGACCCTGCTGGCTGCCGGCATGCATATCGCGGAACCGGCGCTCGAACGGATTCTCGTTGAAGATCGCGGTGGCACCGGCGGCGCTATATATTTGTGCCACGACCTCGCGCGATTGCTGGATCGCCCAGGTCGAGGCGAGCCGCAAGGTTGCCATTTGATCGGGGCGGAAATCGCCGTTCCGCTCGGCCTCGTCCCACATCTGCTCGATCGTCTCGTGGAGAAAAGCGCGGCACGAGCGTAACCGCGCCTCGCATTGCGCCACCTGCGATTGGATCACATTGTTGTTACGCAATGGGTTGCGCGCGCCGCGCGGGATCTTGTCGCGCGCCAGTTCGATAAAGGCTTCGAGCGCGCCGCGGGCGATACCCAGCGACACATTCGAAAACCCCATCGCATAGATCATGCCGCTGGTGAATTTATAGAGCGTGCCTTTTTCGCGCCGCTCGGCCGGGTTGTCGCGCGAACAGGTGTATTGCTGCGGGACAAATAAATCCTCGACCGCATAGCTGTCGCTGCCGGTGCCGCGCAGCCCGATAACTTGCCAGTTGTCGATGATCTTGGCGCGCGATTTCGGAAACAGCACGGTGCGGACATAGGGCCGGCCGTTCGGGTTCATCCGCGCCGTGCCGTCCTCCTCGAAAATCGGAACATGCGCGCCGAGCCAGGTCGCGTGCCGGCTGCCGGTGGCAAAACCCCAGCGCCCGGTGACGCGAATGCCGCCCTCGACCGCGACCCCGCGGCCGCCTCCGGGCAGATCGGGTCCCCAGGCGAGGATACCCTGCTGTGGCCCAAAAATCTCGCGGGCGATCGCCGAGTCGAGATAGGGGGCCGACATCGAGCAGCCCGAATTCTGCCCCAAAGACCACGCCGTGCTGGGTTCGGCCTTGCCGATCTCTTCGAGCACCTGGACATAGGTCAGCGGGTGCAGCTCGGCTCCGCCGAGCGAGCGCGGGATCAGCAATTTGAAAAACCCACCCTCGATCAGCGCCTCAACAACACGCGGCGGCAGTTGACGCTGCTCTTCGATCTCGTCGGCCGCCTCTTGCAGCAACGGTGCCAGGGCGCGCGCCCGCTCGACATAGTCGGGGCTGCACGTCGTCTCGGCGGGGGCGAAATCGAGGTCGATCGACGCCATCTTCTTCTCCTTTCGCGGCCGGGATGCTGTCGCTAACACCCACTAGCTGAAACATAGCATTGCCGATTGGCGGGCTGCGACGATTTCCATGCAACCCTCTTCGCCGGCTTTCGAACATAGCTCCGGGTCAGCGTGCGAGCGCCGCAAACTGCCGAAGTGAAGGGGTGGCATTCACGCGGCAGCGGAGCCCTCCGGTCAGAAGGACCTTGCTTTTACGCACAAACAGCGCCGGAGGATTGCGTCAGCCGCGGGTGGACCACAGCCGCGATGATCGCGATACTGCGAAAGCGTAGCAGCCTGGCAGCATCTCGACTGCGGGAGGAAAGAAATGGCGGGGATCGAAATCGGAAACTACGTGCTCGACGGCTCGATAGCCGGCGCAGGTCCGCCGCTGTTGTTCCTGCATGGCGGCGACTATGTCGCTCAAAACGCCCGATTTCTCGAAATCCTCGCCCGCCATTGGCAGGTCACTGCACCACGCCATCCGGGTTTTGGCCACTCCCGGCGGCCGGACGGGTTCCGCACGGTCCATGACCTCGCCTATCTCTATCTCGATTGGCTCGACGCTCAGCGCGATGGCGCCGTCGTTGTCGGCTCGTCTTTTGGCGGCTGGGTCGCGCTCGAAATGGCGGTGCGATCAGTCGCGAAAATCAATACGCTGGCGCTGATCGACCCGCTGGGGGTCAAATTCGGCGGGCGCGAAGAGCGCGACATCGTCGATATTTACGCCCTGCCCGAAGACGAGGTGCGGCGGCTGACCTTCTGCGATCCGGCACGCTTTGTGCCGGATTACAGCACCTTGAGCGACGACGAGGCGATGGCGATCGCCTGCGACCGCCAGGCAATGGCCCTTTATGGTTGGCGGCCCTACATGCACAACCCCGGGCTCAAGCAATGGCTGCATCGGGTGCGGATACCGACCCTGGTGCTGTGGGGCGAGAATGACGGGATCGTCGCGCCGGCATACGGCGAACAGCTATGCGGCACACTGCCCAACGCCAAGTTTCGGCGTATCCCGCAAGCCGGGCATTATCCGCAAATCGAATGCCCAGATGCGGTCGCCGATACCGTCCAACAATTCGCAGCCCCGGAGGTGAGGCGATGAAGGTCTGGCATTTCAGCGAAATGGCCTATTACCCGGCGTGGCCACATCTGAAGGATTCGTACCGTGTCGTGATTCCGAGCCGGCTCTTCGACCCGAAGCTCGGCGCCGATCTCTATCACCGCTATCTCGACGAATGGGCACTGTGCGACGCGCTCGGCATCAACATCATGACAAACGAGCACCACGCGACTGCCACCTGTGCCAATTCAGTGTGCACAATCTCGATGGCGATCCTCGCGCGCGAAACAAAAAAGGTGCGCTTGTTGGCGCTCGGTATGCCGATCGGCAACCGCAACGACCCGATCCGCGTCGCCGAGGAATATTCGATCATCGACGTGATCTCGCGCGGTCGGCTCGAAATGGGCTTTGTCAAAGGCGTGCCGTTCGAGATCGCGCCGGCGAACACTAACCCCGCCGAACTCAGCGAGCGGTTTTGGGAGGCGCATGATCTGATCCTGAAGGCGATGACCACTCATGACGGTCCGTTCAGCTGGGAGGGCACGCATTTCCAGTACCGCTCCGTCAATGTCTGGCCGCGCCCTTATCAGCAGCCGCATCCGCCGGTGTGGACGCCGGTCGGAAGCACGGGAAGCGCCATCGAGGCGGCGGCGCGCGGCATGGTGATCGGCGTCCTCAATACCGGCTGGGTCCGCACCCCGGCGATTTTCGAGGCTTATCGCACAAAGGCGCGCGAGGTGGGACGCGAACCAACGCCTGATCGGCTGGCTTACATGGCGCTGATCGGGGTCGGACAAAGCCGCGAGGAAGGCCGGCGCCGGGCCGACCAAATCCTCGATTACAGCCGCACCTCGGGCATTGTCGCACCGCAATTCGCCAACCCGCCCGGCTATGTCGCGCCGCAAGCAGCGGCACAGATGCTGAAGAGCGGCGGCGCGATGGCGGCGCGCGCGACGCGGGTCCAGACCAAGGACGGCCGGCCGATCAATCCGCGCACGATGTCGGTCGATGAGGCGATCGATGCCGGGCTCTGCTTTGCCGGCACCCCCGACGACGTGTTCGATCAGCTGATGGCATTTTTCCATCATGTCGGCGGTTTTGGTCACCTATTGATGATGGGGCAAGGCGGCTTGATCAGCCACGAAGAGACGGTCGCCAACCTGACCCTGTTCTCGAAGGAGGTGTTGCCCCGGATCGCTGAACTGGGGTGAGGTAAGTCTCGGGGGAACTACAATCCGCGGGTTCAGAGGTCGGAAAACCAGTTTGGTTCTATGGTCACCTGCTCGACCATCTCGGTGCGAACACCCAACTTGAGATCTTTTAGGAGGTCGCACAGCTGGTCACCGTCGATGAGGTCTATTGCGGGCGCTCCATCGCGCGTCGCCTCGCGTTTGGCGTCGGGTGTGAATGTGCCCGTCGTAAGTATGACCCCCTTGTCGCTGCGCCCGACCATGGCCCCGCGAAAATCTCGAATAGCGCTGGCGCCAACCGTCGACTGGTATTTCTTGCATTGGAAAAGAACGTGAAATGATAGCAAATTAACGCGAAGAACCCCAATCCCGTCGATCCCGCCGTCTCCGCTCCGGCCAGTAACCTCTACCCTTACAAATCCTGCCTCGCGCAAAATGCGCTGGGCCAACCTCTCAAATGCTGCAGGCTGCAGGCTGCGCAGAACCTCAAGAAGTCGCTCCTTCCATCGTGGCTCCTGAGCTTCAACATCCTGCGCAGGCACGAGCGGTTCAATGTCGTCCAGGCGATCTACGGCGCCCTTACTGAACCGGTCTTCCGCTAGTTGCTTGCGGACCCGCACCGGCACAAGACTTACCTCCGCCTCCGTCAAACCCTCGCCCTCTTTGGTTATTGACCAAACGCCGCGCCGGCTGTTGTCAATCGCGCCGACCTTCTTCAGGTAGGTTTTGGCCCAAGCCAGATTGTAATTTAACTTCGACTGGCGGTGGTCGGTATGCTCAATGACCTGAACTTCCTGTGGAATCCGTTCGAGTTCGATAATCTTGTTGAGAAGTTCTTCGTTCGTGCCCGAGCCTCCCATAGCTTTGAGCGCTTGTAGAGCGGGCCACATCAACTCGTCGAAGGTCGGAGCGGTTGCCATTGCACAGGGGCAGAAATGCTACGCGTACGCTACCTTTGATTGGGCTAGAACGAAAGCGCAATGAAAATGCACCGCGAGTTAGCGAGTAGGATGGGTTGAGACGAAGCGAAACCCATCGACCCTTCAGGTGGGCGTTGGTGGTGGGCTTCCCGTTGCTCAGCCGTTGGGGTGGACGGCCCCGCGGCATCTGGTGCCAAAGTTCGGTCGTCGAAAATCCGAACTGGAGACCGTCCATGACCGAGATTACGCGCATTGCCATCGATACGTCCAAGTCGGTGTTTACGCTGCATGGGGTTGACGCCAGCGGCCGAGCGGTATTGCGGCGCAATCTGCGGCGGCGTGAGCTGCTGAGGTTCTTTGAACGGCTGCCGCCGGTCGAGGTGGTGCTGGAAGCGTGCGGCGGGTCGCATCACTGGGGCCGTACCCTGCTGGCGCTGGGCCACCGCGTGCGGCTGATCCCGCCGCAATATGTCAAACCGTTTGTCAAGCGCGGCAAGAACGACCGCAACGATGCCGAGGCGATCAGCGTGGCCGCCACCCAGCCGTCGATCGGCAGCGTGCCGGTCAAGTCGGCCGCGCAGCAGGCCGCGGCCATGCTGTTGTCGGTTCGCGAGCTGCTGGTGCGGCAGCGCACCCAGCTCGTCAATGCGATGCGCGGCCATGCCGCCGAGATGGGGGTCGTGGCACCGCTCGGCGGGAAGGGCCTGGCCGAGCTGCAGACCGAGATCGCCGCGGCCGATGAGGCGGCGGTGCCGGCGGCGGCGAAGCAGGCGATCGCGCTGCTCGGCCGCGAAGCCGAGCGCATCGAGACGCGGCTGCGGGCGATCGATACCACGCTGATGCAGCAGCACAGGGCCAACCCGGTGAGTCGGCGGCTGGCCGCGATCCCGGGGATCGGGCCGATCGCGGCGCTGAGTTTTACGCTGCGGGTCGACCCGACGCAGTTTGCCTCGGCGCGCCATTTCAGCGCCTGGCTCGGGCTGGTGCCGCGGGAGTGCTCGACCGCCGGCAAGCAGCGCCTGGGCGGCATCAGCCGGGCCGGCAACGAGCGGCTGCGGCAGCTGCTGGTGCTGGGCGCGACGGCGGTCATCCAGCATGCCAGGCCGGGTCGGCCAGCCGCCTCGCCATGGCTGCTGAACCTGCTGGGCCGCAAGCCGCGCAAGCTCGCCGCCGTGGCTTGGGCCAACAAAATGGCCCGCATCGTGTGGGCCATGATGACAAGCGGGGAGGCCTACCGGCCAGCGCCGGCGCCGGCCTGATCGCTTGTCTGCCGCGGGGGCAGGGCTCGAGGGAAAAGATGCTGATCGGTCGGTCCGACGATCCACAAAACCCGTGTAGGGTGGCGGCCAGCAAGGTCGCTCTTCCGTTTGGGAGTGGATCGCGGAACCCATCTGGGCCAGCGGCAGCTGCCGCGACAAACAGGCCGGACACACGACCGCAACCGCACCGCAGCAAAATTCCCTTGTCTGACCCCTTGCACCCAAGGGGCCGTCCACACACCACCCTACGAGCGTTTGCCTACCGCGAAATCGGTTTCGAGGTCTGCAGCCATTGGCTTAATGGCGTCCTTGAATCCTGCTGGAATTTGCGGGGCAGGTTCGCCGGGCTCGCCGCGCCAGAAGCAGGTGACGTGGGCGGCGGAATGCGTGCGCTCCAAGATATCACGAAGTTTGGCCATCCGATTGATACCGACTGGCGTCGGAGAAATCAGCTTCTGCACGAAGGCCAAGTGATCCTGAAGATCGTCGCTGGGCACGAGTTTGTCGCTGGCGAGAAACCAGATTCCGGTGCGGCCGCGCAGAGTGCCGGCGCGGGGCCCGGCAAAGAATTCCTCGCCCTTGCGATGCGCCCGGGTGGGTTTGACCGGCAGGACCGCGGAGATTTCATCGGGGTCGAGATCGTCGCCGGCAAAGCGCAGTGTAACAAACGCTTTGTGATCTGCGGCAGTCTCAGTCTTCGTCGTGGAGATTGCCAAGCGGCTCGCCCTGCCCGTCGGTGACCGATCCATCGCTATATATGACCGACACGATCCGCTCCGGAAAGATCGCCGGCCGCCTTGATCTTGTGGAGTGCGCGGCTGAAACGGCGTGGCTCCATGCCGAGCACGCGGGCAACCCGATCCGGCGGGTTTCCGGGATTACTCCATAAAATTCGAGCGCGCGGCCGGCTCATGGATGCCGATCTTACATGGTCTTTGAGGACGTCAGACGCGGTCGAGCGGGACCAAGTGCTGCCGAAGAGCGCGGCTGTCCAGCACGACGAGGTGTTGAGGGTGAGGCGGAGCGCTCGAGCGAAGCCGGCCAAGAAATCGCCCAAATCCGGGGCGATTTATCGAGCCGGTAACCGACCTCCAGAGGAGACGTATCGATGTGGAAGCAGCGAGCCGTAACCCTCTGCGGCGCTCTTGCGATGTTGCCGCTGGTCATCGGCTGCAGTGCCGGCGCCGGCGGGCGCCGCAGGCCTATGCGCCGCCCAAACCTACGCGCCCCAGGCCTATGCGCCGCCGCAGCCTTATGTATCGCAGGTTTATGCGCCGCCAGTGACGACGCCCGCACCCGCCGATCTCGGCGGCGCGCGGGTCTATGCCATCGGTCCCGGAGCGCCCGCCGCCATTCTCGTTATGCTGCCCGGTCCCGGCGATGTGATCACCGCCAACCCGCAGCTGTGGACAGCGCAGGGGTTTGATGTCGTGACCCCGACGCCATCCGAGTTCTATCGCTTCGCCGCCGAGCAGGAACGTGCGGCAGCGCAGCTGATTGCCCAGGCGGAAGCCTTGGCGGATGCGCCGATCTGGGTCGTCGGCCCCAACTCGGCGATCGAAACCGCAATGGCGTCGCTGCCGGCGGGTGCATCCGGGCAGGTCTCTGGTGTTGTGGTGACCTCGACCAGTTCGGGCGCTGGCACATGCAGCGAGCGGATGATCTATTCCTATTCGGGCAACGGGGCGCCACAGGTGTCGGTCAGCAAATCGGGCAATGCCTGCCCACCCGGGTCGCCATTTGGTGCCGGGACCAATTCGACGGCGACCCCACACCTACCGCTGGTACAGCCGCATGCACCCCGGCTGATCGAAGCTTCCGCCCCGGCCGCGGCCGGCTCGCCAGCTGCACAACGGGCGGCGGTGCGGCAGATTGCCGATCTGATCAAATCGGCACCGCCCGGCTGATCCTCGTCAGCGAAAGCCCTCTTGGCGAGGTTGCGCCCAGCAGCTTTGCTGCTGTCGGGCGCGTTTTGCATCAATAACGAGGTGGCGGCGGAGGCGGCGGGTAATAGCCCGGTGGCGGAGGGGTGGTAGCAGCGCCGGTCACAGCACCGACAGCACCGCCGGTTGCGGCGCCGATTGCCGCACCGGTTCCGCCGCCAACCGCACCGCCCAACGCTGCACCAGCGCCCGCCCCGATCAAACCTCCGCCTACCGCGCGCTGCCCGGGATCGTAAGGATTGGTGCAGCTTGCCAACGCCAATATCATCCCGGCGCCGATGACGCCGGTCGCGAGCGATCGCGTTTTCAACCTCATTTCCTCTCCAATATCTCCCGGCAGAAATCGCCGGCGTCGTCCCGTGACGAACGCAAACGCCTAACGATGAGAGCCTGGCGGCTGTTCCCGTTTCGGCTGACCTAGCCTCCAATACCGGTGCTTCCTCACAGGAGGGAGAGCGCCCGATCACAACATAGGTAAGGCTGATGGCTGGCAAGATTGATCGCGAGATGTGAGCCGGCTCACATCACTTCGGGGCCAGGCGCGGTAAATCTCTGTCTGCGTCCCGACCCCGGTCTGGAGCGGGCGCGCAAATGGAGAGCGCCATGCCCAAAGCAAACCCCTGGAGCAACAGCGTGCCGCGCGTCGAGATCGATTACCGGGCACGCGAGGCTCGTCTGCGGTTCGAGCGGCTGGAACAGCTGTTCGTTTACCCCCAGGCAAAGCGGTCCTGGTTGAGGTGGGTGCTTTTTGGTCTGCGTGTCGGGAGGTCCCGCTACCGCTCGCGCGCTGGCCAAAACAATGGCCCTCTGCGCGCTCGCCAGCCTCGAGCTCGCCAGCCTCTGCTAAGGCACATTCGCCGCGCCTTGCCGCTGCTCGGCTGCAATCATCGCGCGCTATGCGGCTCGCCTCGGAGCACTATCCCAGCGCTCTAATCTTGCGAAGGAAACGGGCCTGAGCGAGGCTGCGCAACGACCAGCCGATCAAAGGCAAACGCAAAACGCAAAGTGCAAAGTGCAGATATCGCGCCCGACTAATCGCACGCAGCGAGCCATTTCCTGAGGTCGGTCTCGCTGATGCGAGACTGGGCAATGGACGCGGAGCGCAAACGCAAGCTCAGTATGGGGCAAGCTATCCGGTTTTTGGGCATGCTCGGGTCGGTCAATCCGGGTGCGACGGAAAAACGTATAGGGTCGCTATCCCAGCTATTCGGAACCGGGCGCTTCCTCAAAACCGATGGTCAGATACCGCTAGCGCGAGCAAGATGAGGATGCGCTCTTACGCATACTCGCGTGCGGGAGGTTGGCCAGCTAAATATCTGCCGGTTGCTGGAATAACATCGGTTCCTTAAGGGAGCGGCCGCCATGCCGACATTCGATGCTCAAGTTCACGCCTACGAACGCAACCACCCGGGCCGCCCATGGGTTGGCACTCTCTACGGCCCGGCTGAGGTTACCGGCGATCAGATGGTCGCCGCGATGGACGCGGTCAGGGTTGATGGCGCGATATTGGTTTCACCCTTTAGCATGTATCGCTACGACGCCAGCTATGCCCTGGACGTTTATGCTGCGCATCCTACCCGGTTCAGATTGGTGAAACCGGTCGATCCTACCGACCCCGCAGTGGTCGAGACGATCGCCGCTTGGGCTGGCACTAAGGGCACGATCGGCATTCGCGTCTTTTTGAGAGACAATGTTTCGACTGACCCTGCCGACCCCGACATCAACCGCGTCCTCGCCACGGCAGCGCAGCACTCGCTTCCGGTGAACCTCGCCTGTACCGGACGCCTGGATCAGGCGGGGCAGCTGGCGGCGCGAAACCCAAATACGCAGCTGGTGATCGACCATCTTGGCCTGGCTCAACCACATGAGCCGCCGCCCCCCGCGGCGCCCTTTGCGGACCTGCCAAAGCTGCTGGCTCTGGCGGCTCACGATAATGTCGCCGTGAAAATCAGCGGCGCCTGCACCTTGTCGCACCAACCCTTCCCTTATAATGACATCTGGGATCCGCTCGGCCGGGTTTTTGACGCGTTCGGCTTTGATCGCTGCATGTGGGGGACTGACTGGACCCGAGCGATCGGGCTGTTGACCTACGAGCAAGGAGTCGAGGCATTTCGCATCACCGATCGCCTGTCCGACAGCGATCGCGCCGCGCTTATGGGTGAAACACTCCAGCGGATCTACAACTGGTCGCGAGCGCAAGCCTGATCCGCCCCGTTCCTCCCGCTTGTGGTGCACAGCTCGACACCATGGCACAGCTCGCCAACGAGAGGCAGGACGGCCGGCGCTGTAATCAGAGGGTTGGTGGATACTCAGTCGATAGGTGGACGGAAGATATGGCCTATCTGACCTACCGGGTCGAAATTACCCGCAATGAGTTGAGCGCATCGGCGACACCAAATGTCGAGATCACCGCCTATATTGATCGTGTTCCGGAAACCGACGCGCCGGAGTTTGGCAGACTGAGCAGAGCATACAAGGGGGTCTGGAACAGTCGGCTTCAATATACCGGCGATTTCGAGTCGCTGTCCGAGGCTGTCAAGGCGATCGAAGCCGCCTATCCCGCGATAGAACAGATCCGCTGCTATGAGTGGTCGATTGATTACGAATTTCCCAACGAAATGGCGCCGCTGCGCAAATCGGGCAACAAATGGTTGCCTGGGGAACCTTCCTTTGAAAGTCCGCCCCCGCAGCTCGCGTGGCAAATTGATTGAGATTGCCTCGCTCAACCTCGGCATGAGGAGGGCCGCCGAAACCAACGGCAGCCCTCCTCGATTTGCAACAGCAAGGGTGGGTTAGCGACCTGAGTTCGTATTGGCTTGACTGCCGGAGGTTGAGCCTTGCGCCGGCTGGGCTGTTGTTGCTTTGGCATTCTTGTTGGCTTCATGGTGCCCGATAGCGCACCCCGCGCCAGCGCCGAGAGCGCCGTGGTGACCGGCCACGTGGCCGGCAAGCCCACCGACCACCGCGCCTTTTACGCAGCCCGCTGCGTGAGCCGGTGTTGCCAGCCAACCGCCGGCCAGAGCCAACGCAAAAGCGGCTGGAATAATCGTAAATTTCATTTGAGGCCCCCTTTCAAGCATGGGATATCGCGTCAGCGAACACATCGGGTCACCGATAAGTTCAATTTTTAGGCTCTGCTTCACCCAATCAACCGTTCAAGCAATCCGGCATTCGCCGGAACATGACAAACTCCGCTCGCTGAGACCGGCAAAATCCTGATCCGCGAATATCGGCGCGGCGCACCAAACCGGGCAGATTTGACCCCGACACCGCGCCAACACACTAAATCTGATCAGCAACCAGAGGCGGAGCACCACCGCCGACCTCATCCCAGATTCGGATCCGATGAGTGGGCTCACGCAAAAATCCGAGGCTGACGACGACGCCAATTGCGGCAATCGCCATCGGGTAGAACAGGGCGGCCAAGGGTATGCCGGTGATCGCAGCGATCGAAGCTCCCGCAGCCGGGACGAGCCCCCCGAAAACCCCGTTGCCGACGTGATAAGGCAGCGACATCGAGGTGTAACGGATGCGTGCTGGAAACAGCTCGACCAGAAACGCGGCGATCGGGCCGTATACCATCGTCACCAAAATGACCATGTAGAATATCAGAATGGCGAGGATGACCGGATTGGCTTTGAACGTGCCGAGCCAGGTAAAGACCGGCCAATAGCTGATTACCGCAAGGACAAACCCGCAGACCATGATGTTGCGGCGACCAATTCTGTCGGACAGGGCGCCAAAGGCGACAAAGAACGGAGCGCCCACGGTCAGTGCAATCATCATAATAATGTACACGGTCACATAATTGACCTTCAGAACCGTGGTCAAATAGAACAGCGCGTAGAACTGGCTCGTGTACCACACGACACCTTCGGGTGCTGTGGCGCCGAACAGCGCCAACAACATCAGCTTCCAGTTCCTGCCTCCGCTCAGAAAACTCTCGGCGGCGGGATTGGGCGAGGCCCCGCCTTGTTGTTTGAGGCGCGCGAATAGCGGGGATTCCTCAAGCCTGAGCCTGATATAGCCGGACAGCACGACAAGGATCGCCGAGAGCAGAAATGGAATACGCCAACCCCAATCGCCGAACGTCTTGTCGCCCATCGCCAGTCGACAGATCAGGATCACAAGCAGGGCAAAGACAATCCCCAAGGTCGCCGTGGTCTGTATCCAGCTCGTGTAAAAGCCGCGTCTGCCGTCGGGCGCATGCTCGGCAATGTAGGTCGCGGCACCACCATACTCGCCGCCCAGCGCGAGGCCCTGCAATACGCGCATCGTTACCAGCAGGATTGGTGCAAGTGCTCCGATCACGGCATAGCCCGGCAGCAAACCGACAAGGAAGGTCGCGGCTCCCATCAAGCCCAGGGTCAGCATGAAGGTGAATTTGCGGCCAATCAGGTCCCCGAGATGTCCAAAGAGAATCGCTCCGAATGGACGTACCAAAAAGCCGGTCCAGAAGACAAAGAGGCTCGCAATAAAGGCGACCGTCGCGTTCAGGCTTGGTGAAAAGAAATGCTTGCTGAAAAACAGTGCTAGCACGCCATAGAGGTAGAAGTCATACCATTCGATCAGCGTGCCGACCGAAGAGGCGCCAATGATCCAGGGTAAACTTAATCTAGCACTGGATGCACCCCCATCAGCGGTTTCTGAGTAGACCGACATGTCAAGTCTCCTAAGCTTTAGGCTCCCCAGCTTCGTTGCTGAAACGAATAGTATTCATAAAACGTAGAGTAACACAAGTGAAGGGATTAAATGAGGTCCCGATCGTCAGCATGTTTACTATGATGGATGCGGTTGCAGACCACACCTGAGCAGCAGGTCCATGCAATCAGTCGGTTGCATGCCGTTCCGACAATCCAAAGCTGATGTCGCATCGGCGGCGAGGTCTGATCTCTCGGCGCGGCATGGACGTGAGGTGCTCACCTGAAAAGCTTGCGGAAATTCTGCGGGTTTGGGCTTAAAACCATAGACACGCACGCGGCCGGTCAGGACGCGTGTACAAATGACCACCCTGGGGAAGGAGAAACCGCCATGCCGTTCTATCAAAAAGGCGACGTCCGCATCCGCTACGAGGAGGTTGGCACCGGCTTCCCACTGCTGGTCACTCCCGGCGGGGGCCTGAACTCGCGGGTCAGCAATTGGCCGACCGCGGTGATCAACGCGATGGAAGAATTCAAGAACGATTTCCGCTGCATCACGATGGACCAGCGCAACGCCAATGGTGGTGAATCGTCCGGTCCGGTCCCGGTTGAGAACGCGTGGGACGCGTTCGCCGACGACCAGCTCGGGCTGATGGACCACCTCGGCATCCGCGAATTCTTTTACATGGGCTACTGCATCGGCGGCTGCTTTGCCGGCAAGCTGCTGCAGCGGGCGCCCGATCGCGTCGTCGCCGCGGTGTTCTGCCAGACGGTCGGGCACCGGCCGGAAGATCCGGACGTCATGTACCGGCACAGCCACGACAATTGGCTGGCCGAGTTCCGTACCCGCCGGCCCGACGTGCCGATGGACACGATCGAAAAGTATTTCCACAGCTTGTGGCGCGTGCAGCCGGATTTCCTCTTCAGCGTGCCACGCGATTTCATCCGCAGCTGCCGGACGCCGATCCTGGTGCTGCCCGACGACACGCCGTCGCATCCGCTCCAGACCTCGATCGATGTGGCGTCGCTGGCGCCCAATGCCGAGATCACCGTTTTTCCGTGGCGCGAGCCGGCGGAGCTGAAGGAACGGACCATCAATCGGGTGCGCACCTTCCTGAAGGCGCATATCCCGACGATGGCTGCCGCCGCCCAATAAAACGAGGGGATCAATACGACACGGGCGACAGGACCAGCTCTGCCGCTCCGGTACAAAGTACGTAGGGTGGGTTGAGCGTGGCGAAACCCACCAGATTGGACCCCTGGTATTCGATGGGTTTCGCGTTGCTCAACCCATCCTACGCAAGGAGAAACTGTCATGCCGTTCTATCAAAGAGGTGACGTCCGCATCCATTACGAAGAGGTCGGTTCCGGCTTTCCGCTGCTGGTCATCCCCGGTGGCGGGCTGAATTCCACGGTCGCGGGGCTCGCGAACCATCCCTTTAACCCGATGGAAGAGTTCAAAGGCGAATATCGCGTCATCGCGGCGGATCTGCGCAACGCCAATGGCGGCGAGTCCACGGGCCCGCTCGAGATCGACCGGCCGTGGGACGCGTACACCGACGACCAGCTCGGCGTGATGGACCACCTCGGTATCCGGGAGTTCATGGTGCTGGGCTTCTGCATCGGTGGCCCCTTCATCTGGAACATGTTGAAGCGGGCTCCCGATCGCATTGTCGCGGCGGTGCTGGCCCAGCCGAGCGGCTTTCGCCCCGAGATTCCCGACCTCTTCTATCAGAACAACATCAAGGGCTGGGGCCCGGCACTGTGCGAGCGCCGACCCGACATCACGATGGAAATGGTCGGTGCCTTTCTGAACAAGATGTACCGCGCCAATGCCGATTTCGTGTTCACTGTGACGCGCGATTTTGTGCGCAACTGCCGCACACCGATCCTGGTCCTGCCCGACGACGTGCCGGCGCACCCCTATGCCGTCGCCACGGAGAGCGCGCTGCTCGCGCCGAACGCGCAAGTGAGCCTCTATCCGTGGAAGGATACTAAAGACAAGATTCCGCTTGCGGTGCGCCACATCCGCACCTTCCTGCGCGCGCATCAACCCGCCACTGGCGAGCATCGATTAGCCGCAGCCGCCCAGTAAACCAGGGTTTTAAAGAAGGCGATAGGGGCGTCAGCCATCCTGTCGCCCTCAAAAAACCCGTTGGATTTCCCGCTCGCGCTCGTCGGGCTCAAGGTGGCACGCAGCCGAGCGGTGTCGGCCCGTCGGTCTTACGCTGATGGGCCTCGAGCTGACGCACGATCTTCTGGGCGATCTCGGCCGGTTTGCCGCCGATATCGATGATGATCGGGTCCTCGTCCGGCGTGGGCTCCTCCAATATCGCGAACTGGCTCTCGAGCAAGGCAATGGGCATGAAGTGCTCGTGCCGCGCGGCCATGCGCCGGTGGATCATATCGTACGATCCTTTGAGGTAGATCAGGACCACGTCGTGGCGGTCGCCGATAATGATGTCCCGGTAGGATCGCTTCAGCGCCGAGCAGGTCAGCACGCCGCATTCGCCCCGCGCACGCCAGCCGTCGATTTCCTCGGCGATCTTGCGGAGCCAGGGTAGACGGTCCGCATCGGTCAGCGGCGTCCCGCCGCGCATCTTCTCGACATTCTCGCGCGGGTGCAAATCGTCGCCTTCCTGGAAATGGCAGCCCAGGGCGCCGGCGAGCAGGGCTGCGACCGTGCTCTTGCCGGATCCGGAAACCCCCATACACTACGACGATCACCGGCTTTGTCAGAGTGTGCGCCAGGGCCGGGGTCGAAACGCGCTCAAGTCGATGATCGGTTCCCGCCATGCGACAATTCCAGATCATATGCCGGGCAAGCCCAGACCGACCACGCTATTGTGGGGGGTCCGACATTGCAAGGGTGCCAGCTGTCGCCATAACACCTCTGGTTGAATCCAGTTTTAGGAGGAGAAGTGGGGCGCGCCGATTCAGACCAGCGAACAGCTGGTCGAACTCAATTACGCCTTTCAGCTGACACCTTCGCTATTTTTCCGGCCGGCGCCCAATACGATATTCGCCCGGCGCGACATCGATACATCCGAACATTTGGGTCTTCGCCTTCCACGTCCAGCTCACGCTGTAATCGAAGACGAGGCACGCGAGCCGACCGAAGCACGAACCGGACGCTACCCAAATACCCGTGGAGCCGGGAGTTTACCGGGAAAATTCGTCGCGCGCGACAAATAATCTAAGCAAAATCAATGCATTATGCGAAATTGTCGGCAACATAACCGGGAATTCGAGGTACCATAAACGGGAATTAGAATCCCAAACCAGGAATTCACGGGAAATTCTTTCCGCGCACCCCGCTGGATATCCTCATCGCGAGTAGGTAGGCACAACTGCTTCAGCCGCAATAAGCTGAAAATGTGCCGATTTCGCTGAAAGCCGGGTCCGGCAAAAAAAGCAGCGCATCGAGGCGAGCTCACTGTGAAACGCCGCCTTAGCACCGGCCTTGCCGCGCAAGGCGCCCTCGGTCGCCGCGCCCTCCGCGCGATGTTCACCAATCCCAACCTAGGCCGCATCAGCATCCGCACCTGCTCCACTTCGCCGGCATTGTGCTGGCCGAAAACGGGTGATGCGAACTGACAAGCCTCTCGGCGTGCGCGACAGCTTTCGACCCATCGCCCCATCCGACCTCCTGGCGGCAGGATTGGCGGATATTGCCCCGAAGCCGACGTTCTGCGCAAAAGGCCACACAGCAGGGATCTGCCGTAACCGAGAACGGCCTCGTGCCCGGTCCTTTAACCGCATTCCGCCGGCATTGGGCCGGGGTGCTCGGTGGGAACGGCCTCGGCCCGTTCTAGAGGCAAGGTGAACTGAAAGACGGCGCCCCGGGGCGGGTTGTCCGTCACCCACAATCGCCCCTCATGAGCTTCGAGGATCGAACGGCAGATCGATAGGCCCATATACCCAAGCCGCCGGGCTTGGTCGTGTAGAAGGCCTCGAAGAGGCGCTCGAGACTTGCCGGGGCCAAGCCCGGCCCCGAATCCTTGACAGCGACCAACACGCCGTTCGGCTCGGCTTGAGCGGTGGTGATGAGCACCTCTCGCGTCCCGTCCGCGACCCCGCCCATAGCTTGTACGGCATTGATAATGAGGTTTAGGACGACCTGCTGCAATTGCACGCGATCGCCTTTGATGAGCGGCAAACCCCTCCCGAGTTCCATCTGAAGTAAGACGCCGTTCTTCACCGCTTCGCCACGGATCAGCTCAGTCACCTCGCGGACCGCCTCGTTCATGTCCATACTGTTTGTCCGGGGCGGCGCTTTTTTGACGAGGTCACGGGTGCGGCCGATGACGTCGCCGGCTCGATTGACGTCCCTGGCGATACGAGCGAGCGCCTGCCGCACCTCCTCCAGATCCGGCGGTCGCGCACCCAGCCAGCGTAGCGCTGCGTGGGCGTTGGTGAGCGCCGCGGCGATCGGCTGGTTCACTTCGTGGGCGATCGAGGCGGTGAGCTGCCCCATGGTGGCGACGCGGTTGGCGTGCGCCAGCTCCGTCTGCATCTCGCGGTAGCGCCGCTCGCTTTCGCGGGCTTCGGCTTCCGCTCGCTTGCGCTCGGTCAAATCGAGGACGAAAGAAACACCTTGATTTCTACCTTCTTCGAACATCGTCCCGCCGATCAACACGGGCACGCGGCTGCCTCCTTCCTGGCGTACTCCTTCTCGAATGGTTGGACAGTCCCGATCAGTTCCAGCTCCGCCACGGTCCGTGCGTCACGGTCGCGCCATTCGGACGGCGTCAGGCTCGTCCAACGCAGGCGACCCGAGGTGAGATCCTCTCGGTCGTATCCCACCATGCGGAGAAACGCGTCATTCGCTTCAAGAATGCGACCTTCGAGATCCCAGATGATGATCCCGATGATGTTGGCGTCGAACAGGTGCCGGATCTTCTTTTCGCGATCCTCAAGATCGCTCTGCAGGTGAACGTTCTCTTCGGTTGCTTTCCGCCGCCGTCTCGCTTCGAGCCGCGCAAGCGCCAACGCCGCTCCCGCTAAGACGGTGACAATGATGACTGCCGCACCGATGAGCCATGTCTTGTTTTGTTCGAGTGCGTCGGCGCGCGTCTCCCAACCCACAAGCAGAAAGCGCTCGTGGTCCACCATCTGGTCGATTTGCGATCGGATCTCGTCCATGCTGCGGTTTATCGCCAGCGTCGCATCCAGTCCGGAGGTGCGGGCCGTCTTGACGATGTCGTCCATCTCGCGCGACGTTGCGGAAACAGTCAGCATCAGATGTGCGGCACGAAGGCTCTGCAACGGATCGTCCACCACGAGACTTTGGAGCGCCGCACCCTCCCGTCGCACGCTTTCGTCGGAGACGCCGTAGGGCTTGAGATAGGCCGGGTCGAGGGTTAGTAGATACCCGCGCCTTTCGGCCTCCAGATCGGCGACGTTCGCCCGCAGCCGATCGAGCGTATCGAGCACTTGGCGGCTATGCTCGACCGCAAGACTTGCCGCTTGCCGCTCGTGCCAATATCGGAGCCCGAGAAACCCGCTCGCAGCAAGCAGCGTCAGGAGCAGCGCGACCGCCAGGATCAGCGGGCGAGCAAACCACCGCGAGGGCAGGCGTCGAGCGGCGAGTGACATTGGCCTTGGCTCTTCGATGCGCGCGTGACCGGCACCTCGTCTGGTGCGGACGCCAGGGCACTGATAGAATGATAGGCCAGATGGACCATTCCGCATAGGCGAGACGGGACCCGACATCCTCAAGCGCGCAGGTTGCGTCTTCGGAGCCCGTCAATCGTCTCGCGAGGGCCAGAATGGGACGCTACACACCCGCTAGGCCCGTGTTGCGAATGACTGCCCACAAGGTAGGAACACCGACATGCCGCCAGGGGAAAAGTCGCTGAAGGGGCAAGTGCCGGCGAGCCGGCGCAGCGTCGTCAAAGGATTGGGCGCTGCCGGAGCAGCTTTGTCGGGCATGCTGCCACGATGGAGCTTTGCGGAAGACGCCGCAGCGACCTATACCAAGGCGGCGATCGACTGGAAACAATTCGCAGGCCAGACGATCTCGCTCGCGGGCGCGATCCATCCCTGGTCGAGCGCGATCACCCCGCTCTTGCCGCAATTCACCAAGCTCACCGGTATCAGCGTCGTCACCGACTTCCGATTGGAAACCGAGTTTCTGGGGGCCCTGCCGGTCAAGCTTGCCAGCGGCAGCATGACACCCGACACTTTCATGTTCCTGACTTATGGCCAGGGCATCTCGGCGGGATGGCTCGAGCCGCTGAACGCCTATTATTCCGACAGGTCGCTGACAGATCTCGCTTGGTATGACGAGAGCGACCTTCTAAAGACCGCCCGAGCCTTTCCCTTGTGGTCGGACGGCGAACGCTACGCCTTCCCGATTACCTCCGAGGCGGTGACCTTGTTCATCAACAGCGATGCGCTGGCAGCCAAGAACCTGCCGGTTCCCCAGACTTTCGACCAGTTGCTGGCCACCGCCAAGGCGGTCAAGACCAATGACATGTCGGGAATCGCCATGCGGGCCCAGGCCGGCGGCAATTCGTCCCCGGCGGCCATGAGCTTCGTGTTCTCTTATGGCGGGGCCATGGTCAAGGACAACAAGGCCGCTTTCGCAAGCCCCGAGGCGATCGCGGCCGTCGCAATGTATGGAGAGACGCTGAGCCAAGCTGGGCCTGTCGGCGTTGGCAGCTACGAATGGTACCAGGTGTTGAACGACTTCGCTCAGGGCAGGACGGCAATGGCAATCGACAGCAGCGTCCTTGCCAGGGACATTTCCGATCCGGCGAAGAGCCGCATCGCCAAGCAGGCTGCCTTTGCTGCCTTTCCCCATCTCGAGGGTCGCGCCGCCGTCCCCTTTATGTCGCATTGGCAGGCGTGCATCAATGCCAAGTCGCGGAACAAGCGGGCAGCTTTCTTGTTCCTGCTGTGGGCGACAAGCAAGCCGACCTCGCTGCAGACCGCCGCGGCCGGGCTGGCGACCACACGCGTGTCGGCTTGGTCGAGCGAGGGTTTCAAGAAGGCGTTCGGCGCGCAAGCCGCCGCCGCGGCGCTGACCAACTTGCAAAATGCCGATGTCGACCGCTGCAAGGCGATCCTTTTCCATCCGCAATCGAGATCCATCCAGGACGCCTTCATGATCGGGGTCAACGAAGTGGTCACCGGAGCGAAATCGGCAAAGAGTGCAATGAGCGCCGCCGCCGAGAAGGTTAATGCGGCGATCCACGGATAGCGGAAGCCGTCTGAGGTGGTACGGGCGTTATTCGTACAGCACCGTGAAAGGACATACTTCTCCCACAGATACTACTGTCTGACCACCCGAAGGGGTCTGGTAATGTCCGCTTACGGCGCCAAGGCGTCATCCGAATAGCGCACCTCAGAAGCTAGGTTTTCCACCCGACGTCGGAGATTCGAGGCGGGATAGCCCAGGGCTATCGCATATGGCGCTGGCGCTTGAACGCGGGCGTTGCGGCGGAGGGGATATAGCTGGAGTCTCGGTATTCGATCCAGCGCTGAGGCCGCCCTATGGGAGAATTCGTCGCTTGCTTTGCCGAAATCGTGGACCCACGACAGAACAATGCCCGCCACGATCTACATGAACTGTTGCTGATCGCGCTCTGCGCTCTGCTGTCTGGCGGCGAGGATTGCTCGGACATGGCGCTGTTTGGGAAGATCAAAGCACCATACCTGCGCCAATTTCTGCGCCTGTGTCATGGCACTCCCAGCCATGACACCTTCAGCCGCGTGTTCCGCCTGCTCGATCCGAAGCCGTTCGAGACCTGCTTCACCCGCTTCATGCAGCGTTTCGCCGAGAGCCTGCGGGGCGTGGTGGCCGTCGACGGCAAGACGTTGCGGCGCTCGTTTGATCGCATCACGGGCAAGTCGCCGCTGCATATGGTCCATGCCTGGTCCGCTGAGCAGCGCCTGCTGCTTGGTCAGGTGAAGGTCGACGACAAGTCCAACGAGATCACAGCGGTGCCGAAATTGCTGGCGCTGCTGTCGCTCAAGGGCTGCATCGTCACCGCCGACGCGCTCAACTGTCAGCGCGCCATAGCCGCCAAAGTGATCGAGCAGGGTGGCGATTATGTGCTCGCACTGAAGGGTAACCAGGGCAGCCTGCACGACGATGTCCGCTGCTTCTTCGACGATCCCGCCCGCGCCGCCGAGATTGGCCATACCACGGTCGATGGCGATCACGGCCGCATCGAGACCCGAACCAGTCTGGTCTCGACGGACATCGCCTGGCTGCAAGAGCGACATGCCTGGCCCGGGCTGGCTGCCATTGGCCGCGTGCTCCGGACCCGCGAGGTCAGCGCCAAGATCACGACCGAGACCGCCTACTATCTGCTGAGCACCCCTCTAAGCGCTGAGCACTTCGGCGCGGTGGCACGTGCCCATTGGGGGGTGGAAAACGGTCTGCATTGGGTCCTCGACGTGATCATGAACGAAGACCAAGCCAGGAACCGCAAGGATCACAGCCCGCAAAATATCGCCCTGCTGCGGCGCCTTGCTCTAAACCTTGCCAAACTCGAAGGCTCCAAGGGGTCCATAAAGGGAAAGCGCATGCGCGCCGCTTTGGACGACACCTTCCTAACCCGCCTCCTCGCCCAGTTCGGCAAAATGCAAATGCGATAGCCCTGCGGGATAGCCTGGAACCGGCTGGCTTTTGCTGGCGCGCGGTGCTACATGAAGGGTGCTGATCGCACGCCCGCGGGAGAGGCTGCGCCCCCTGACTTGAGTGAGGGTGCGGCGCCGAAGGAGCAACCGCCCCGGAAACTCTCAGGCAAAAGGACCGCGGGCGGAAGGGCGCTCTGGAAAGCAGCTTCGGGGTTCGCCCCGCCGCTCACCGAAGGAGTAAGCCCGGTTCCCCCACCTGCCTCCCCCGCTCGCGGGGGAGGAAAAAAGCCCCCGCAGCGGGGAGGTGCAAAAGGGGAGCGGGTGAATCTCTCAGGGTCCACGACAGAGGGGGCATCGGGGACGCAATTGCGTCCGCTCTCTGTCGCGAGGTGCCAGGGTGCCGGCCCAAGATGCTCTGCCGCTGCGGCGGACACCGCTTTACCCGCTCCATCAATCGCTCGGCGCGCGCATGGTGCCGTTCGCCGGCTACGAGATGCCGGTGCAGTACCCGACCGGCATCTTCGCCGAGCATCTGCATACCCGCGCCCAGGCCGGCCTCTTCGATGTTTCCCATATGGGCCAGGCATTTCTCGCCGGAGCCGACCCTGCGGCCGCTCTCGAAAGATTGGTACCCGGCGACATTCGCGGTCTCGGCCCTGCAGCGGATGCGTTACACGCTGTTGCTGAACGAGGCGGGCGGCATCCTCGACGATCTGATGACAACAAGGCTCGGCGACCGCCTGTTCGTCGTCGTCAACGCCGCGACCAAGGATAGAGATTTCGCTCATCTCCAGGCCCAGCTCGGCTCGACCGTGAGGATCGACCGGCTCGATGACCGCGCATTGCTCGCTTTGCAGGGGCCGGCAGCAGCCAGGGTCCTCGAGCGCCTCGCCGCGGGGATTGCGCAGATGCGCTTCATGTCTGCGGCCGAGATCACGCTCGACGGGCAAAGATGTCTCGTTACCCGCTCGGGCTATACCGGCGAGGACGGGTTTGAGATTTCGCTGCCTGCCGCGGGAGCGCAGGCGCTCGCCGAGCGGCTGCTGGCCGAGCCCGAGGTCAAGCCGGTCGGGCTCGGCGCCCGCGATTCGCTGCGCCTCGAAGCCGGGCTGTGCCTATACGGTCATGACATCGACGAGACGACGACCCCGATCGAGGCCGATCTTGCCTGGACGATTGGCAAACGGCGCCGCGAGGACGGCGATTTTCCGGGAGCCTCGATCATTCTTCGGCAGCTGGCGGATGGCCCGGCGCGCAAGCGCGTCGGCATCCGTCCCGACGGGCGGGCGCCGGCGCGCGAAGGGACACCGATTCTCGATCTCGGGGGCGCCGAGATTGGCCGCGTGACGAGCGGCGGATTTGGCCCATCACTCGAGGCGCCGGTGGCGATGGGCTATGTCGATATCGCTTCTGCTGCCGAGGGCACGGCCTTGACATTCGCGGTGCGCGGCACCGCGCGTCCCGCCCATGTCGTGCAGCTGCCCTTTGTCCCGCACCGGTATCACCGCGCGCATCCCAACCAGCCGCCGCGGGCCGGAGAAATCAATACGACCGAGCCCGCAGGAGGAACACGCCGATGACAGCACCGCGCTTTACCAAAGACCACGAATGGGTTCGGCTAGACGGAGATCTCGCGGTGATCGGGATCACCGATTACGCGCAATCGCAACTTGGCGATGTGGTCTATGTCGAATTGCCGGAAATCGGCCGGCACGTCGAACAGGGCAAGGAGGCTGCGGTCGTCGAATCGGTCAAGGCGGCAAGCGACGTCTACGCCCCCGTCTCGGGCGAGGTGGCCGAAGTCAACGACGCCCTCGCCGCTGACCCGGCCAAAGTCAATTCGGACCCGATGGGCGAGGGCTGGTTTCTGAAACTCCGCCTCGCCGACCCGAAACAGCTCGATCAGCTGATGGACGAGGCTGCCTATCAATACTTTGTTGAGGAGCTTCACTAGATGCGGTATCTGCCGCTGACCGAAGCCGATCGCGCCGCAATGCTGAAGACGATCGGTGTCCCGTCCATCGATGCGCTCTTTGCTGAAGTGCCGGCAGCGGCCCGGCTCGACGGGCTCCTCGACCTGCCGCTGGCGCAAGGCGAGATCGAGGTCGAACGCGCGATCGGCCGCATGGCGGAACGCAATATTGCCGCCGGGTCAGTGCCCTTCTTTATCGGCGGCGGGGCCTATCGCCATCATGTTCCGGCGGCGGTGGACCATCTGATCCAGCGCGGCGAATTCCTGACCTCCTACACGCCCTATCAGCCGGAGATCTCGCAAGGGACGCTGCAATATCTATTCGAGTTCCAGACGCAGGTCGCGCTGTTGACCGGCATGGAGGTCGCCAATGCCTCGCTTTATGACGGCGCGACTGCCTGCGCCGAGGCGGTCATGATGGCAAACCGCGTGACCGGCCGCAAACGAGCCGTGTTGTCGGGCGGGCTGCATCCCCATTACCGCGACGTTTGCGCGACGTATGCTGATTTTGTCGGCTTTGAGCTTGTCGCGACAGCTCCGCATCCGGGAAAGGACGAGGCTCTCGAGCAGCTTATCGACGGTACAATTTCGTGCGTCGTCGTGCAGAGTCCCGATTTCTGGGGCGAGTTGTGCGATTGGTCGGACCTGGCGCGTGTATGCCACGATAAGGGCGCGCTGCTGGTCGTGGTGGTCACCGAAATTCTATCACTGGGTGCGGTGAAGCCGCCTGGCGAGATGGGCGCCGATATTGTTGCCGCCGAGGGCCAGTCGCTCGGCAACGCTCTCAATTTCGGCGGGCCCTATCTCGGGCTTTTCGCGAGCCGCGATAAATTCGTGCGCCAGATGCCGGGCCGGCTTGTCGGCGAAACAGTCGATGCCGAAGGCCGGCGCGGCTGGGTATTGACCCTGTCGACGCGCGAGCAGCACATCCGCCGTGAACGCGCGACCAGCAATATTTGCACCAATTCCGGGCTGTGCGCTCTCGCCTTCACGATCCATCTGGCGCTGCTCGGAGAGAGCGGGCTCGCCCGGCTTGCCCGGCTCAATCATGCGGCTGCGGTTCGGCTCGCCGAACGGATCGAGCGTTTGCCGGCGGTCCAGCTCGTCAATCACAGCTTTTTCAATGAATTTACCGTGAGGCTGCCGTGCCCCGCGGCACCGGTTGTCGAGGCGCTGGCGCAAAAAGGCGTGCTCGGCGGCATCCCGATCAGCCGGCTTTATCCGGATCGGCCGGAACTCGCCGATCTGCTTCTGGTAGCTGCGACGGAAACCGTAACCGAAGACGATATGGACCGTTTCGAACAAGCGTTGCGCGAGGTGCTGCCGTGAATGATTGGAGCCAAGCGTTGAGCCTCCATACGCCCGCGACTGCGCCGACGGGAGAGACCTTTAGCGGCAACCGCGCATTGCAAATCGAAGAAAAGCTGATTTTCGAGCAAGATGCGCCGGGGCGCTGCGGCGTCGATTTGCCCGAGCCGCCAGCCTTTTGCGCGCGCCTTGGCAAGCTCGAACGCCGTGGTCCGGTCGGTCTGCCGAGCCTCAGCGAGCCGCAGGTGATCCGTCATTTCACCCGGCTGTCGCAGAAAAATTACGCGATCGACAGCGGGCTTTACCCGCTCGGTTCGTGCACGATGAAGCATAATCCGCGCCTCAACGAAAAGTTGGCGCGGCTTCCCGGCCTTGCGGATATCCATCCGCTGCAGCCGGTTTCGACGGTTCGCGGCGCCCTCGAACTGATCGACATGCTCTCGCGATGGCTGAAGACATTGACCGGCATGCCGGCCGTCGCGCTGTCGCCGGGGGCCGGCGCGCATGGCGAGCTGTGCGGTATCATGACGATCCGCGCCGCGCTCGAAGTACGTGGCGATCCGCGCCGGCGGGTGTTGGTGCCGGAATCGGCGCACGGCACCAACCCGGCAACCGCCGCAGCCTGCGGCTATGCAGTCGATCCGGTGCCCGCCAATGCGCAGGGCCGTGTCGATCGCTCCGCCCTTGAACGCAAGCTCGGCCCCGATGTTGCGGCGCTGATGCTGACCAACCCCAATACCTGCGGCTTGTTCGAAAACGAAATTGTCGAAATCGCCGCGGCGGTGCATCGCGCCGGCGCCTTCTTTTACTGCGACGGCGCCAATTTCAACGCGATCGTCGGGCGGGTGCGGCCGGCCGATCTCGGCATCGACTGCATGCACCTCAATCTGCACAAAACCTTTTCAACCCCGCATGGCGGCGGCGGCCCGGGCAGCGGACCGGTGATGTTGGCGGCGAGTCTTGCGCCTTACGCGCCGCTTCCTTGGCTGGTGCTCGGCGAGCATGGTCTGGAGCTGGTCGAACATAAAGCCGGAGCGGCCGAGACAGCGATCGGGCGGCTAAAGGGGTTCCACGGCCAAATGGGCATGTTCGTGCGCGCGCTCGCCTACATGCTGAGCCACGGTGCCGACGGTCTGCGTCAGGTCGCCGAGGACGCGGTGCTCAATGCCAATTATCTGCGCGTCTTGCTCGAGCGCGATCTCAGCCTGTCCTTTCCCGGACCGTGTATGCACGAAGTGCTGTTCGACGACCGTTTTCTAAAGGATAGCGGCATCACCACGCTCGATTTCGCCAAGGCGCTGATCGACGAAGGCTATCACCCGATGACGATGTATTTTCCGCTGATCGTGCATGGTGCGATGCTGATCGAGCCGACCGAGACCGAGAGCAAGGCGAGCCTCGACGAGTTCGCTGCAGTCGTGAAGAGCCTCGCCGCGGCGGCCCGCGCCGTCGACATGGCCCGCTTCCACTCGGCTCCGAGCCTCGCCCCGCGGCGTCGCCTCGACGAGACCGCCGCCGCCCGCAAGCCGGTCTTGCGCTGGCGTCGCGATCCCGCTCACCTGCGAGCGGCAGCGCAGTAATTGCACGGCCGGAATAACGGAACGTCTAAAAACGACGTCGTGTTGGCCGACCGAGGGCTCAACACTGTGGGATAGCGCGACGATGCCGGGGCACCACGTTTACCGGGTTCAGCCGGAGGGTGAAGAATGGACGGTCACAAAAGAGGGAGAGGACCGCTCACGGGGCAACTTTGATGATCGTGAGCAGGCAATCGCCGAGGCGATGCGGTTGGCGCGCGCCGATCAGCCGGCGAAGGTCAAAATCGACAACGGCGACGGGTCGATTGCCGAGGAGCGGGTAGTCGGACGCGATTCGAGCGACGCCCTCCAGCCCTGAGGCCGGGTTCACGACGGTGCGATCGTCGTCCCGCCATCGACCACGATGGTCTGCCCCGTGATGTAAGCGCCGGCGCGCGAGGCCAGCATCAATGCCACGCCGGCGATGTCTTCGGGCTCGGCCAAGCGCTTCAGCAAGGTTCCAGCTTCGCGAGCCGCCCGTCGTGCCGGATCTTCGTAGAGGACACGGGCGAATTGGGTCGTTACCACGCTTGGGGCGATGCAGTTGACGCGCACATTATCGGGGCCCCATTCGGCGGCCAGATTGCGGCAAAGTGCGTAATCGGCGCTCTTCGTGACCCCGTACATGCCGAGCATCGTCGTCGAGCGCAGCGCGGCGGTCGAAGTGATAAAAATGATCGCACCATCGCGCTGCTCGCGCATATCCGGCGCCACCATCCGCGACAGCCAAAGGTTGCTCAGCACGTTATTGATCATCATCCGCTCGAAGACCTCGTCGGTCAGTTTTTCGAGCGACCCATAATGCGGATTGACGGCGGCGTTGCACACAAGAATGTCGACGCGCGCCCAGGCCTCGCGCGTCTTGGCGACGAGGTTTTCGAGCTGCGCCTTGTCCGAAATCCGCGCCGGCACTGAAATCGCTTCTCCGCCGGCAGCCCGAATCGCCGCGGCCGTCTCCTCGCACGGCCCGGTATTGCGCGCGGATATGACAACCCGTCCGCCGGCTTCGGCGAAGGCCTCGGCAATCGCTCGGCCAATGCCGCGGCTCGAACCGGTAACGATCGCGGTTTTGCCCGAGAGATCGAACAGCCTCATGATCTCGCCATCACAGCAGGAAATAGCTCAGCAGGGCCAATATGACGATCAGCGAAACGAGGACATACCGGATCAGCCGGGTGAAGCCCACCCAGGTCCGATAATGTTCTGCCAAAAAGGGATCTGTTGTGGTGGTGGTCGCCGCCATGCCATGTCTCTTGTGACTGGATTGTGGCGTTCAGGTATATCCTAACCGTGCCTGCTGACAAGCGAATCGGGTTCGCAAGGATTGAGCTTCACGAAATCCGGGGCCTGCCACCCGTCAATCTCGACCCGGCCGTCGACGATCCGCGTGCGGCCCGCGGCGACGAGCCGCACAGCGAACGGGTAGAGCCGGTGCTCGGCGGCGAGGATGCGCGCCGACAGCTTTGCCTCGTCATCTCCGGGGAGAACCGGCACGACCGCCTGGGCAATGATCGGGCCGGTATCGACCTCGGGGCGCACGAAATGCACGGTGCAGCCCGTAAAACGCACACCTGCTGCGAGCGCCTGACGCTGTGCATGGAGCCCGCGAAACGCGGGGAGCAGGGAGGGATGGATGTTGACCATACGATCGCGCCAAGCCTCGACAAAATCGGTGTCGAGCAGCCGCATAAAACCGGCAAGGCAGACGAGTTCAACCCCCTCGGCCCGCAACCGCGTATCGGCCTCTGCAGCAAATTCGCCGCGGTCGCGATGCGCGATGACGGCGGTCGGGATATGGGCCGCAACCGCGCGCATCAAACCCGGCGCATCGGCCCGATTGCTTATCACAACCCCGATCTCGGCCGGGTAGCCGGGGTCGGCGCAAGCCTCGATCAGCGCCTGCAAATTCGATCCGCGCCCCGATATCAGCACAGCCAAGCGCATCGCCATTTGCCGGTTAGCTTCGGTCCCCTGACACCGAGTGCTGCCGGGGGGACAATGGCGTCCTCGGCAAAACTGCGCTATGACCGAGATTATCGCGCATGTGCCGAGAATATGTAATCGAAGGCGGTATGCAATGACCTTGCCGCTCGTGTCCGCTATCCCTGGGAGCCGATGCGGCCGCCAATTTGCTGCGGCGGGGTTGCTCTTGGTAATGGCGGTGCTCGCCTTGGCGCCGGCCCGCGCCGATGACCAACAAGATCCGTACTCGGCAACGGTCAAGGTCGATGCCACCGCCGACAGCGCCGCGGCGGCGCGCACGATTGCTCGCAACGACGGGCAGCGCCGTGCACTTGACGATGTTGTTCAGCGGCTCAGCGGCTCAGCCGATCTCTCCAAATTACCAAAACTGGACGACCAGAAAATCACCGATATGGTCGCGAGCTTTGAGGTGGCGCACGAGAAGATGTCGACGGTGCGATATCTTGCCGATTACACGTTTCACTTCCGCCCCGAGAAGATACGGCAATTGTTGCGAACGGCGAGCATCGCTTTTTCCGAGACTCCGAACAGACCTGTCGTCGTCGTGCCGGTGTATCGCGATGGCGAGCAGCTCGTACTCTGGGATGATCCGAACCCTTGGCGCGACGCGTGGGGCCAGGTTCCGATGCCCGGGGGGCCCACTAAACTAACGCTGCCCTTGGGCGGGGTTGGTGATCTGACCGCGATCGACGCGGAACAGGCGCGCTCGGGCGATCCGCAGGCGCTGACCGACATTGCCCAGCGCAACGGCGCCGATGAAGCGCTGGTCGCCGTCGCAAGCACACGACAGCAGGGCGGCCGGCTGGCCGGGCTTGATATTAGCGTCAGACGCTATCGCCTCGGGCAGCTGACCGATAGCGGCTCCGACAGCATCGATGCTCAGCCAGGCGAGAGCGATACCGATTTCTTCAAGCGAGCTGTCGGCATGGCGATTGGCGAAGTCGAGCACCCGAGGCCTTCCATGAGCGATAAGGAGGCCAGCCTCTCCGCCACCGTTCCGATCAGCACTCTGGCAGATTGGATCGAATTGCAGCGAAGGCTGAATGCGGTGCCGGGCATCCGCGCAGTCGACTTGCTCTCGCTGAACCGGCATGAAGCCAGGATTGTTATCAAGTTCGTTGGGAAGCCCGACCAGCTGAAATCCAATCTCGCACAGGCCAACCTCGATCTCGATGGTGCTGACCCCGATTGGCGCTTATTGCCGGCCGGCGCCGGCAGTTCGGACTGAGCAAGCTTCTGCGCGGTGATGCGGCAGCTACCCCCAGATGCACCTGATGAAGGTGTCGGCCTCAGCCTACCCAATTTGATATCGTTGGGGCGCTTGCTTTTGGTGCCTTTGGCAATTTGGCTCATTCTCGGCCATCGCTATGGCACCGCGTTTTGGATATTTGTCGTCGCAGGCATTTCGGACGCGCTGGACGGCTTTATCGCAAAGCATTTTGACCGGCGTACACGGCTCGGCGCCCTGTTGGACCCCATTGCCGACAAAGCGCTTCTTGTCAGTGTCTATGTGACTCTCGGCTTGGCCAACCAACTGTGGCCTTCGCTGGTTATTCTCGTTGTCTTCCGCGATGTCATGATCGTCGGCGGGTTTCTATTAATTCAAGCCTTTGCGGTACCGAAGCACTATGACCCACTCTATATCAGCAAGATAAACACCGGACTCCAGTTAGTACTAGTCGCTTTTGTTCTCGCAAAGCTGGGTCTTTCTGCGGACTGGGACAACATCGGTGACATTTTGAGCTACGCGGTGATCGCGACAACGGTGCTGTCTGGGCTTTCGTATATTTGGCGATGGGCGCGCATCCTCTCCCGCTCCGAGCAAACCTTGTGAAGTCTTGCCGTATTCAGTGTTACCTTGCTTTCTGTCGCCGGCGACCGAGGGCTTAAGAGCGATGGATGAAGCAGCTGACCTTTGACCTCCCAAAGCGAGAAGCTTTGGGTCGCGGCGACTTTTTTGTCTCCGCAGCCAATGCCGCCGCGCTGGGCTGGATTGATCGTTGGCCCGAATGGCCCTCGCCAATCTCGTTGCTGTATGGCGCGACTGGGGCGGGCAAAACTCACCTCGCGCATTTGTGGCGAGAGCGCGCAGCCGCGATCCTGGTCCCGGGCCGGTTACTCGACCACGCACATGTCGAACACATGATCTGTGGACGCGGCGCCAACATGGCTGTCGACGATGCTGACGATGCCGCAGAAGCAGTTCTGCTGCATCTAATCAATGCGTGTGTGGAACTTGCCGGCAACCTGCTGTTGACCTCCCAGCAGGCGCCGGCTGATTGGCGTATAGCCCTTCCTGATCTCGGCTCTCGGCTCCGAGCCGTGCCGGCGGTCGGAATCCACCAACCTGACGATTCTCTGTTGGGTGCGGTTTTGCTGAAACATTTCGCCGACCGGCAGGTCCGGGTCGGCGCCGAAGTTATCGCTTATCTCGTCAGCCATATGGAACGATCGCTCGCCACCGCCCACGAGATCGCGGCGGCTCTCGATGGGGCGGCGTTGCGTCGGCAGGGAGCGATCACGATTCGACTGGCAAATGAGGTTCTCGCTGAGCGTTCCGATCAATTCGCATCCCGCGACAGCGATGCTGGGGTCACGTAATCAATGAGGCGATACCGTACCTCGCCGATCGCCGACCATCGAGTGCTGATTTCAAAGCTGGCGCAGGCCAGCGTCGGAAACTTGCCGTTTGCGAGGACCGGGAAAGACGGAGAGTGGGGCTCGGCCAAAGCGAGAGAAAGCTGATGCAGTCCTGGATTATGTCCGATCAGTAAGACATTAAAAACGCTTTCGTCGACCTGGGCCAGGCGCTCGATCAGCTTGTCGCAGTCGGCAAGATAAAGACCATCCTCGATCCAGCAGGGCGGCCGCCTCTGAAATCGAGCGATCACAAGCTCGAGGGTCTCGCGAGTGCGCACGGCGCTCGAGCACAAGACAAGACCTATATTGCCGATGGCACCGACCAGGTGCTCGCCGATGAGCCGTGCCGCTTCCCGACCGCGCTTGTTCAGGTGTCGCTGGTGATCTGCGACATCGTCCTTCCTGCTCGATTTCGCATGGCGCAGCAGGTGCAGCTTATGCATTGGAATTCCTCCCGACCTGGTTCAATTGTCGGCGCATTGCTCCAGGTGCATGACAGGCCGATATTACCTGCTATAGGGTCGTGGCGGAAAACACGACTCCATTCTGCTTTATGGGAGATCGGCGTGAGCACCAGCGCACGGCCCCTCGAAATCAATCCGGTCGATTCTCGTTCCACCGCTCGGTTCATCAATCGAGAGCTGTCCTGGCTCGACTTCAATGAGCGTGTGCTCGCCGAAGCCGACAATCAGCGCCATCCATTGCTTGAACGCCTGCGCTTTTTGTCGATCTCGGCAAACAACCTCGATGAATTCTTCATGGTGCGGGTCGCTGGTCTCAAGGGCCAATATCTCGCCGGCATCAAAACGCCGAGTCAGGACGGGCTCACGCCGGCCCAGCAGCTTGACGCCATCCGCCAGCGCACCGGCAAGCTGATGGCCGATCAGCAGGTCACTTGGCTGGCACTCCGTCGGCTGCTCAATGCGGCCGGCGTCTCGGTGATCGATCCCGATGCGCTAATGCCGGGCGACCGCGCATGGCTCCAGGATTATTTCATGGCGGAGGTCTTTCCGGTGCTGACGCCGCTGGCGATCGACCCGGCTCATCCGTTCCCATTCATCGCGAACCGAGGGTTCGGCTTGGTGCTCGAGTTGGAACGGGTCAGTGACGGTGAGCGCTTGCAAGCGCTTACGCTGATCCCTTCCTCGGTTCGCCGCTTTATCCGTTTGCCCGGCGATCCCGTTCGGTTTCTACCCATTGAACAGATGATCGCCCTGTTTCTGGATCACCTGTTTCCCGGTTTCGCAGTTGTCGCGCAAGGGGTGTTCCGGGTGCTGCGCGACAGTGAGGTGGAGATCGAGGAAGAGGCTGAGGACCTGGTTCGTCATTTCGAAACGGCGCTCAAGCGGCGCCGGCGCGGCCATGTCATCCTGCTCGCCGTCGATGCGACAATGCCGCAGGATTTGCGCCGCTTCCTGATGGAAAAGCTCGACGCGGCACCTGCCGACGTGTTTGCGACCGACGGTCTTTTGGGGCTCAACGACACCGAACAACTGATCATCGATGAGCGCCCGGATCTCGTGTTCACGCCCTATAACGCGCGTTTTCCCGAGCGCATCCGCGACTTTGGCGGGGATTGCTTTGCCGCGATTCGGCAGAAAGACATCATCGTCCATCACCCATACGAGAGTTTTGACGTCGTCGTTCAGTTTTTAAGACAGGCGGCGCGCGATCCGGCGGTCGCCGCCATCAAGCAGACGCTCTATCGCACCAGCGATGACAGCCCGATCGTGCGGGCGCTGGCCGAGGCTGCCGAGGCGGGGAAGTCGGTCACGGCAATGATAGAGCTCAAAGCCCGCTTCGACGAAGAGGCCAATATTCGCTGGGCGCGCGATCTCGAGCGCGCCGGGGTCCAGGTGGTCTATGGTTTCTTGAAGCTGAAAACCCACGCGAAGGTATCACTTGTCGTCCGTCGCGAAGGCGGCCAACTCTGCTCCTATGTGCATTACGGCACCGGAAATTATCACCCCTACACCGCTAAGGTTTATACTGATCTGTCGTTTTTCACCTGCGATCCGGCGCTGTGTCGGGATGCGGCGCGCCTGTTCAACTTCATGACCGGCTACGCTACCCCGGCGGGCCTCGAAAAAATCTGGATCGCGCCGATCAATCTGCGCGCCGGGCTCTTCGAACTGATCGAGGCCGAAATCGCCAATGCCGAGAACGGCGAGCCGGCCCAAATCTGGGCCAAATTGAACTCGCTGGTCGATCCCGCCATTATAGACCTACTGTACCGGGCCTCGCAGGCAGGGGTCAGCATTGATCTCGTCGTGCGCGGCATTTGCTGCTTGCGTCCCGGTGTGCCGGGCCTCTCGGAAAATATTCACGTCAAGAGCATTATCGGCCGCTTCCTTGAGCATGGTCGCATCGTCTGCTTCGGCAATGGCAACAAACTGCCGTCTGATCGCGCAAAAGTTTTTATAAGCTCCGCCGATTGGATGCCGCGCAATTTTGATGGTCGCGTTGAAGCCCTGGTGCCCATCGAAAATCCAACCGTACATCGTCAAGTGCTGGACGAGATCATGGTGGCAAATCTGCGGGATACGTTACAGAGCTGGAGCCTATCGGCGGATGGAAGCTACCATCGGGTACCGGCCGAGGAAGAGCCGTTTTCAGCCCATACATATTTCATGACAAATCCAAGCCTCTCTGGGCGCGGAAGGGCGCCGCGTCGGACCCAGCCTTTGCTTGTCGTCAGCTGAGGTCCCAATGTCCGAGCGGCGATCGCTTCCCCCCTCGGATCGCATCGGCATCATCGATCTTGGCTCCAATTCTTTGCGGCTCGTGGTTTTCAAGCGGCACGGTTCCGCCCTGTTCCCGCTGCTCAATGAGAAGGTCATGTGCGGGCTTGCGCGCGGGCTGTCGACGACGGGTCGCTTGAACCGCGAGGGGACGGCACTGGCATTTGTCAACCTGCAGCGCTTTGTAGCGCTGGCGCGTTCGATCCGCGCCGACCATTTGGCGGTCCTGGCAACCGCCGCGATTCGCGATGCCGATGACGGCCAAGCCTTTGCGGATAAGGTCACGCGAGAATGCGAGGTGCCTGTCGCGGTCGTTGATGGCCCTGAGGAGGCGCGGTTATCCGCCATGGGCGTGCTCGCCGGCATACCAGAGGCTGATGGGATCGTCGGCGATATGGGCGGTGGTAGCGTCGAACTGGTCCGTGTCAGAGCCCAGAGCTCCGAAATGGTTGACAACGCAGCCCGGATCGGGCGTGGAGTTTCGTTGCCTCTCGGTCCGCTGCGGCTAGCCGAACTCGGCGACAGTCCGCGAGCGATTTCCGAAGCGGTCGACCGCACCCTGGCAACGGCCCCGATCGCGGAGACAGGACGTGAAGGGAACCTGTACCTGGTCGGCGGCGCAGCGCGCGCTATTGCCCGCTTGCATATGGAGCACGCCCACTATCCGCTCCACATCGTGCACGGTTATACGATTATCCGAGGCGAAGCCGAGACCTTCTTTGACATCATTGGGCGCCTATCGCGCAAGTCGCTCGAACGCATCACGACAATCTCACGCAAGCGGCTCGAGATGGTGCCATTAGCGGCGCTGATACTGCGTCGGTTGATCACCGCGATCGCGCCCAAGCAAATCATCTTCTCTGCTTACGGTTTACGCGAGGGCTATGCCTCCAGCCTCGCGGTGCCAAAGCAAACGGATCCTGACCCGCTGATCGCCGCCTGCACCGCGATCGCGTGGGCCGCAAGCCGCTTTGTACCGGATGGCGATCGCCTTTTGAGGTGGACCGAACCGCTGTTTCCGAATTTGCCGGAGCGGGCCCGTCGACTTCACCGTGCGGCCTGTTGGCTTGGCGATATCGCGTGGATGGAGCACCCGGATTATCGCGCCCAGGAGGCGTTTACCCGCAGCTTACGGCTGCCTCTGGCCGCCATCGGCCACGCCGAGCGGGTATTTGTCGCGTCTGTACTGCACACCCGCTATGGTGGAGCCGCCGACGACCCAATCCGTGAGCCGATTTCGGCGCTACTCGACGCTGGAGCGGCCGGAGAAGTGCGTGCCCTTGGGGGTGCTCTGCGTCTCGCCTTTGCCTTGACCGGCGGACGCATCGAACTGCTGTCGGACACGTGGCTCGGCCGCGAACGCGGCAAACTCATCTTCGAAGTGCCTTCAGGAAATAGCCTTTTTGTCGGAGAGACGATGCAACGGCGGCTCGATGGTGTTGCGCGCGCCCTTGGCGCGACCGCCGTCGTCCGGCCCCGTGAGCCGCGCCGTCTCGCCGGAGATTAATCTCCTCCGAGCTTTTACTGGGCCGCTGGTTCGACCAACCCGATGCGATTGTTGCGCACCGTCAGTGCCAACCGCCCATGTTTCAGAGCAATTGCGTCCTTTCCGAATATTTCATAACGCCAGCCCGATAGTGCAGGTACATCGGCGTGGTCGTCGGCAGCGATCGCATCCAAATCGTCGCTCGAGGCGAGCAACTTTTGCGCAACCTGATGCTCCTCGCAGCGATACTTTAACAACACACGCAACAATTCAACTGTCGGACCCAGTCCCGCCGGGGTATCGGCGCGTGCCGGTATAGGCGGGGCTAGCGCACTCGCGGCGGCCAGCCCGTGGTGAACCGCATCGAGAATCTCGACGCCCAGCTTGCCTTCCGCCATCCCCTTGCCGAGGCTGCGGGTGCGCGCCAACGCTTCGAGCGTGCGCGGAAGGTGGGAGGCGATTTCAAGCACGGCCTCGTCCTTGATGATACGGCCGCGCGGGAGGTTGCGCTGTTGCGCGGCGGTCTCTCGCCAAGCGGCGACTTCGCGCAGAACGCCAAAAAATCGCTGGTCGACCTGACCGCGGAGGCGAAATCGGCGCCACGCCTCAAAAGGATCGCTGCGATACAGGGCCGGATCGACCAGTGCCGCCATTTCCTCGGCGAACCAGGTCGTCCGCCGGTTCTCCGCCAATTTTTGCTGGAGCTTTTCGTAGACTGTCCGCAAGTGGACGACGTCATCGAGTGCGTAGCGGATCTGCCGCTCGCTCAATGGCCGATGCGACCAGTCGGTAAAGCGCGAGGACTTGTCGAGCGGCGCCCGCGCGAGTTTTCCGACCAATGTTTCATAACTGACGGCGTCGCCAAATCCACAGACCATAGCGGCGATCTGAGTGTCGAATAATGGCTCCGGCACGGCGCCGGTCAGATTGACAAAGATTTCGACGTCCTGGCGCGCTGCATGAAACACCTTGAGCGTATGATTGTTCGCGAGCAGCTCCATTAGGGGCGCAAGATCAATCCCTGGCGCGAGGGTGTCGATTGCTGCCGCTTCCTGTGGACCAGCAACCTGGACCAGACAGAGGATTGGCCAGTAGGTGCGCTCGCGCATGAATTCCGTATCAATCGCAATAAAATCGGCGGTTTGCTGACGCGCGCAAAACCCCGCTAAATCATTACTGTCGATGATAACTATCATGCGTAACCATAACTCTTGGGAACCAGGTAACCGACCGCGCCGCCACGGTCTTTGTGCATCTCACGAAATCCGCGTCGAACCTGCAATCCGACGCAATCGACGCTCCAAACTCACACCAAGGTCGGGCGGTCCCCCTCGATATTGATACGCCACAATAGGCGAGTCTCGTCGTGATTGTAATCGTTATGGGCGCAGTGCAGCGTGGCGCGTTGATCAATGACCAGTACATCGCCCTTGACCCAGCTATGGCGATAGACGATCTCCGGCTGGATCACGCGCTCCACCAGATCGGCAAGATACTCTTGGCTCGCCTGCGGTGTCATGCCCTCGATATACAAGGTTTGGGTCGAGTGGAAGTAGACCGAGCGTTCGCGACTAACGGGGTGCGTACGCACCATAGGATGGGCGACCGGCGCGTCGTATTTTTCGAGATCGTTGCTATTAGGATCAGCTCCGTTGAGTGTGCGCAAGGTTTCGAGACGGCGGCGCTCTTCCTCCGGCAATGTCCAATAAGCCGCGCGCATATCGGCGATGCTGATGTCCCCTCCCGATGGTGAGATCTCGACACCATAGAGGAGCGTCGCTGCCGGCGGGCGTTCGCGGCTGGTGTGCTCGGTATGCCAAGTCTCGACCAAATCGGGCCCGGTAGTGCCCCGGACAAGCCCAATGTCAGGATAGCCGGACACTTGGTCTTGCTCGGAGTGCTGGCGCATCGGCTGGCCGAAGGCTCGCGCAGCGGCCAAATATCGGTCCGGGGTTAGGTATTGCTCGGGGAAGACCAGTACCAAATGCTCAGCCAAAAGGCGCGACAGATTTTCGCTGGTCTCAGCGTCGATCGGCTCACTCAGATCGACGCCGATGATCGCGAGGCCAAGGCATTTGTGAAGCGGCATCAGCGTGTAAATTGTCATGAAGCCGATCCTTTTTAGCGGTCAACCATTGAGGCGCCATCATATCTGGAAACCACCGGCATGCCGCATCGTTTCGCGCGTCTTCTCGACAGGCCGGATAGCGGCATCGCTTTCGCCCCTTCGATCACGGGTTCGGAACTTGGAACGGCCGCGGGGTGCAGCGTTCTCCGGCTCAAGTCAATATGACGCGGTACTGCATTGATCATAAGAAAGAAGAATAAGCGAATGAGGCCAGCAAGATCGGCTGTTGTGTTGGTGAGCAGCATGCTGTTGGACCACTGTCAGCGGGTGCCGCCCTTGCTGGTGACATTCCCTCCCCAGACCAGCCGGCGGTCTCTAATAACCCAGCCCGTGTCGGGGGCAGCATGGCGAGATTAATGGCTCGCTGCTCGACAGTGGCACGATCCTGCATCTGCCGCCGGCCCAGCGCAGAATTGGCGAACCCTGCTGCAACCATGGCTGCAGCTTGCCCGCTTAAGGATACGGCACGAGCGGGATGCTCGGGACTTCGATCGGCGTCTCGGTGATCCGGTCTTCGGCGCAACAGCTGAGCGCCGTGTCGCCACCTCCGCCGGTTGATCCGCAAAGCCCACCACCTAGGTCCTGACACGGGCTCAGCTTAACCCGGGGCGCGGCGCTCCATCGTTTCGAGGATCGCAGCTGCCATCAGCGTCGCCTGAGCATCATTGCCGTGAACCTGGCGATGCAAGTCGACGATCTCTCGCTGCAGCTCATAGGCCTCGTCCCAGTCACCGTCCTGCCATAGAATGCCGGCGAGATTACCCATCGCCGTGATGCAGTCGGGATCTCGCTCGCCATATTCCCGTGTAGTGATCGCGATCACCCGTTGCAGCGCGATGCGCGCGCCGGCAACGTCACCCTGCGCCGCAACGGTTCCGGCCAGATTATTGATGGCTCGCAACGTATCGCGCCCGGTTTCGCCATAGAGCGCTTGCATCCCCGTGACAACTTCTTCCTGCAATTCTCGCGCCTTGTCCAGTTCGCCCTGAGCCGCGATCGTCACCGCCAGCTTGCCGATCGCCTTTAAGGTGTCGGGGTCATCCGGGCCGAGTACGTGGCGGCGCCCGGCGACAACTGCTTCCTCGAGCTTTCGCGCCGCGATCAGCCGGCCCTGAGCCCACAAGGCTTCGGCTAGATTGAGCATCGCGGTCAGGACCTCCGGATGGTCGTCACCAAATAATTGACGCGCATCCCGTAACGCTTGCTCAAACCGCGCGATCTCGGTTTGTATCCGATCTTCGCTACTCATCGCGTTGGGACTCTCGGTTGCATCGGAAGCTTACGACCGTCCCGCTCCACTATACTCGATGCAGGCACATAAACTCGCGTCCGGCCTATAGCGGTCGTCGCATAACCCGAACGCACACGCCCAGCCCAGACAACGTTTTGCCTTTTCAGAAGCTAAAAGGCAACGCTGAGCAGGGCTTCACGCAAACGTCGGGGCGATCGAGATCACCTGAGCAAAAGTTTTTCAGCCGCCGTCCGAGCGGACGCGGACGATGATATCGACGCGGCTGATTTCGGTGCCCGCCGGCGGAGTTGGCAGGCCGCTCACCGACAGATGGTGGGCCGGAATATCGCGCAATTCGCCGGTCGTCTCGCAGAAGAAATGATGATGGTCGTCGGTATTCGTATCAAAATACGATCGCCCAGGCTCGACCATCGCCTCGCGCAGCAGCCCGGCCTCGGTAAATTGGTGTAGGGTATTGTACACGGTCGCGAGAGAGACTTTGATGCCCGCGGCCATCGCCTCGCCATGCAAATGCTCGGCGGTAACGTGCCGATCACCGCTTTCAAGAAGAAGGCGTGCTAGTGCAAGCCGCTGGCGCGTCGGCCGCAGCCCGACCGCACGCAGGCGCTGTAACGCGGAGGAAGATGGAAGCGCCTTATTCATATCACAAATATAGCAACACACGCTGTTGAAATAAACAACTCCTTTCACAGATTGTCTCGCAACTTAGCTAGCAAGCGTATCCGGGACCGGATCCCGCTCTCACCGGTTCGCGCGATCAGCCCTCGAACCTCCGAGGGCTGACCCGGCGATTTGGTGTGTCGCCGCTGCGAGCGCGGCGACTGTTTGGTATTGCGAATTACAGGTTGGCCTGGAAGTCGCTGTAGTCGCGAACCTTCTTATAGATCTGGAGCCGATTGCGCTGGCTGTCGGCGACGATGATCTGATCCGACTCAGGATCAAATTCGACCGCAGTCGGGAAGCAGAGACGCCATTGCGGTTCGAGGCTCTTCACCCGGCGCCGCGCCTTTGCCATATCGGGATTGGCGTCGACGGTCTGCTGACCCCATTTCGAGAGGACCTGTGCGTCGCCGATCAGGTTGCAGATCGGCCTGCCCTCTGAATCGAACACCGAGACGCGGTGGTTGCCCCAATCGCTGACATAGATATCGCCGTCGGTGTCGACCGCGACATCGGTCGGATGATTGAGCAGTCCCGGCTTCGGATAGCCCTTAGTCTCTTCGCCGAGGGTGACGTACGGTCCGAACATCGTCACTTCATAGGCGCCTTCGGTCGGCTCAACCGCGCCGTATTGGCCGAACTTCATCAGAAATTTGCCCTCGGGGGACAATTTCTGAATGCGATGGTTCTTCCAGTCGGCGACGTAGATATTTCCGTCTTTGTCGAGGGTGATCCCCCAAGGCTGGTTGAACTGACCATCGCCGTTGCCCGGACCGCCGCATTTGCCGACGAACTTGCCGTCCGGGGTGAAGACCTGCAGCCGATTGTTGCCGCTGTCGACCACAATGATATTGCCGTTCTTCTCGACCGCGAGACCCGCCGGGCGCATCAACTCGCCGTCTCCGCTACCGGTCTTGCCCCACTTGCGCAGGAAATTGCCGCTGCTGTCAAACACCGAGATCGTGTTTTGCCAGTCATCGGACACGTAGACATGGTCGTTGTTGTCGACCGCCACGCCAAAGGGCCATGTACACTTCCCGTCGCCTTCCCCGAAATCGCAGAAGTCGGCGATGTGCTCTTCTTCGCCGGGTTCGCCGAGCTGCACCTTATTGACGTGCATCCCGAAATTGTTCTCGTTGCCGCGGTTGGTAGCGTAGAGAGTATGGTTCTTGCCGAGGCACATCGTCTGGACGTAGTTGAAGCCCGGGCCCCGGGCTGCGTTGCGCCCGACAGCATGGCTCCAATCGAAAACTCGTCCTTCCGCAACCGTTGTGAGCGGCATAGCGCTCCTCCTCTTTGATCTGCTTTACGTCCCTGACTTGGCCGGTGGAGACCTCCTTCCCGCAGTTTCGCTGCGGAAAGGAGGTAGTTGGTTCCGAGAACTGACCCTGAATCGAGAGCTAGTTCAGGAACGCCGGCTGCTCAAAGGTGCCGTTGACGATCGGCGCCGGGTTGAGCTTCAGCCACTTGTCGAGGATCGTCGAGTAGACGCTGCGGAAGTCCATGTTCGGGTTGAGGTCGCCCTGAACCAGATGCTCGGGCTTCAGCGACGGCATCTCGCCGTAATGGCCGCCCTTGACCTTCTCGCCGAGGACAAAGGCGACGCCGCCGGCGCCGTGATCGGTTCCCGAGCCATTGTCGCGGACGCGACGGCCGAACTCCGAGAACATCAGCAGGATCACATTGTCGGCGTGGTCGTGCTCGCGCAGATCCTTCATGAAGGCGTCGATACCCTCGGTCACCGCGGTCCACAAAACGCCGTGGCCCGGGTTTTGGCCGGCATGCGTGTCGAAGGTGCTGTGGTCGCAATAGAAGATGCGGCTGCCCACATCGGCCAGATGCGTCTGCGCGATGCCCTTGAGCTTGCGGGCGATCGGCGTGTTTGGGTATTGCACCGTCGACGAGTATTTCTGCGGCGCGACCTTAAGAATGTCCTCGCCCTTCAACGAATCAATGCCGGTGTCGGCCATGTAGTCCATGACCGCGCCGGCGCCGATCGCGGGTTTGTACATCGCCGCAAAGCGCTCGAGGATTTGCTTGCGCTGCTCGCCCTGGATCGTCGGCAGAAAACCGTAATTCTCGAGAGGCCCGCCAACGCACGCTACCGGCACGCCCGGCACCGCCAAGGCCCGCGGCAGACTCGGCCCGAAGCTGACCGTGGTCACGACATTCTCTTTCTTCGGGTCGAATTCGCGCGCGACACGGCCGAGCCAGCCCTCGGTGCCGACCTTGATCGGCTCGCAGGTGTGCCAGATGTCCATGGCACGGAAATGCGACCGCGGCGACTCCTTCCAGCCGACGCCGTGCAGGATCGCAAGCTTGCCGTCATCCCAGAACTGCTTGATCGGCGCCATGTAGTGCGGGATGCCGTAGTCCTTATCGAGGTGCATGATCTGATTGTCGGGAATCCCGACCGCCTTCCGGTTGTCCCGGTAGAGCGGGTTATTGTACGGGATCACCGTGTTCAGATAGTCGTTACCGCCGGTCAACTGCAGTACGACGATGACCGGGTCCTTCTTTACGTCCTGTGTTGCTGCCATTGCAACTTCCTCCTCGTCTGGTCAGTGTTCCAATATTAACCGAATTGATACTCTCTTGTGGCCGCAATCAGCTGCAGCATTTGCGCAACCCGCTGATCCGCGGTTTTTGAGTTTGCGTCACTGTCCCAAGCGATCTGGCCCCATTCCTTGGCCTGACCAAGCAGCTCTTGCTTGGTATCGGAGCCGACTTCGACCGGCCCGAGTTGGTCGAGGCAGTGGTCGACGAGCTGTTCGGGGCTGAGCGAACCGTGCTGCTTGACGCGGTTAATGATCGCACGGACGCCGGGTAGCGAGGTGTCGCCGACTTTCTCCGCGACGAAATTGATGCGGGCCATCAGCGAGCCGCTATTGATCCACTCCTTGCCGGTGTGCCAACCCTCGACCGAAGGCGGGTTCAACAGATCCTGGCCCATATAGGTCGGCTGCATTGAAAGGTTGCCGATCCCCGGAGCCGGGAGTTCGTGACCGCCGACCAGCCGCAAGGTGCTGACCACAACCTCGGCTGGGGACTTCATGTGCTGGAAGCGCGCGTTCTTGAAGAAGTCGGAATTGAACAGCACCCGCAGCACCGAGCGCATGTCGAACTTCGAGTTGCGGAACGCACCAACCAGCGTGTCGACCGCCTTTTGGTCGCGCGGCGGTTCGATCGGCCAAGCCGGCACTTGCGGCTCGTCGGCAACAAAGAAATTGTACAAGTGCCGGCAGATGAACTTGCCGCAAGCCGGCTGCTGTACAACGATGTCGATGATGTCTTCGCCGTTGAAGCGGCCCTTGTGACCCAGGAATTCTTTTTCGCCATCATCGTGATCTTCGGGGCGATATTCGAACTTCCAGGGGAACCGGCCATAAGGAGCACGCGGGATCTTGGTCTCGAAGGTCCAGCCGGTGAAAGCCCGCGAGCATTCGCGCACGTCCTTCTCGGTGTAGTTGCCGGCGCCGAGGCTGAACAGTTCGAGGAGTTCACGCCCCCAATTCTCGTTGACCGCCGTACCGTGATTCTGCTGGTTGTCGAGCCAGAAGATCATGGTCGGGTTCTTTGCGACCTTCAGCAGCAGATCCCGGTAATTCCCCATGCCGTTTTCGCGGAACAGATTGATCTGCTCCAACAGCTGGTCGTAATTGTCGACCTTGGAATTGCCGGTCGCAAAGACGTGGTGCCAGAACAGCGCCATCTTCTCTTCGAGCGGCCGCTGGGTGTTCACCAGATAGTACATCCAGTTGACGTTGCCCATCGGCGGCTGGCCGCCCGGCAGCAGCGAGGCCGGCTGGTACCGCAGCAACGTATAGGCGTCGACCGCCGGCTGGGTCTCGGGATGCAATAGTTCCTCGACGGTCGCCTCATAGCCTTTGGCCACCCGCGCTTCGAGTTCGTCGCGAGTCGCACCAAACCCGGCACGCCGCATAAGGTGCGACATTAACGCGATGTCGTCCTGATAAGCCATCTTGCGCCCTCCTCCTTGGTGTCGATCGTCTCGGCGTCAGCTCCTCGCTGATTGCCGTCCTTGTCCGGTACTGTAGACCACGCATTTAGCAACGCAACGGGAGCCATTGCGCCCATTTGCGGCCGCCAAATTATCTGTGGGTCTGCTGAGGGGTTCGCATTCTCTCGTCCGCTCTCCCCAATTCCGTGGTCCTCCGGATCACCGGCTTTGAACGGCGCCGGCACCGGGGTTCGCCGAATGTTATGGGATGCAGGCCCCGCCTACACCTTGGAATGATTTTATACTACGAAGGCCGGGTGTCAAGTGGTGAGCGCGATATCTGTTCCGGCCCGTCGTCAAAAAATGCTGCCGTCGGGAGCGATGGAGCGTGGCCTCCCGCGAGCACCGCGCATAAGCAGCTCGGCTAGAACTGATGGTCTTGCGGTAATGGAATTGGGGAGACTCAATCGCCGGTTTGTAGCCGCTCGACCAGTTCTCGCACGGTCGGAACGTATCCGTTGGCATAAAACGGATCCGACGCAAAACGGTAGGCGTTGTGCCCGGCAAACATCAGCTGCTGCTCGACATCTTCCGAGTGGCGGATCGCTTGCAGCGTCTTCTGGATGCAGAAGCTGCGCGGGTCAGCCTTCTTGCCGGTCGAGCCGGTCTCGTTTTGTGCCCAGTTGGAGAACTGGCAGGCGCTGAGGCAGCCCATGCAGTTGATTTGATCGGTGCGGATCTCCAGGGCTTTCTGCGGGCTCACGAATATCAGGGTCGAGTCCGGCGTGCGCAGCGCCTCCGAATATCCCGCTGCAACCCATTTTTCTGCGGAGTTGCGGTCATGCGGCGTCAAAAAGACGATACGATTGCGGGCGCCAACGCGGAACTCGGCAACGTGCTCGCCAACCGGCTCGACAGAATAAGCCACCTGACGCGCCGAGCGCTCCTGCAACTCATCCAGAAATGCGTTACGCACCGCTGAAGAGTAAAAGCCGGTCGGGCTAAAACGGTTTAGATAAACGTCGCCCTCACCGAGGGTCAGCAGCTTGCGTTTCCAGGCCTCGGAAATCGGGCTTTCCTGGGTCACCAGCGGTCTCGTCCCGAACTGAAAGGCGATCGGCCCAAGCTCGGGGTTCTCGATCCACTCGGTCCATTCCCGCAAATACCATAACCCCCCCGCCATAAAGATCGGCATCGAGGAGAGGCCGAAATCAACCATCATCGTGCGCAGCTCGCGCACTCGCGGGTACGGCGGCTCCGGCTGGAGTGGATTCTCACTGTTGGAGAGACCATTGTGACCGCCGGCAAGCCAGGGATCTTCATAGACGACGCCCCCGAGCCAGTCGCGGAATTTGTAGTAGGCACGCTTCCAGAGCGCACGGAATGCCCGCGCCGAGGACACGATCGGGTAGTAATAGACGCCGTAACGGGCACAGATCTCGGCAATCTTGTACGGCATGCCGGCGCCGCAGGTGACGCCGTGGATCAGCCCTTTGGCACCTGCAAGCACGCCATGCAGTACCCGCTCGGCGGCAGCCATCTCCCACAGCACATTCATGTGGATGCGGCCCTCACCGTTGCCCCGCTCGTGGGCGACGCGGGCCTGCTGAATGCCCCCGGCAATGGCGTAGGCGACAAGCTCTTCATGCCGCTCGCGACGGGTGCGGCCGTGATAGAGCTGCGGTATCAGTTCGCCGTCTTCGTTGTAGCTGTCGGCGTTGACCCCAGAGAACGTGCCTACAGCGCCAGCGGCCGCCCATGCGCCCGAGCTTTCGCCGTTCGAAACCGAGATGCCTTTGCCGCCCTCGATCAGCGGCAACACCTCGCGGCCCGAGATCACAAGTGGGTTCAACGCTCTCACGGCCAGGTTTCCCGTCGCGCTATGACCGCAGGCGCAGCAGCGGAGGCTTTTCGGGCCGCGATGGACCCACCGGCAGCTGGCGAAATATCATCTGCGGAACATCGGAGAAGACCGAGGAAACCCCCCATTCAAACAGTTCGCGGGCTCGCACCTCGTCATTGACGGTATAGGCGAGCACCGAGTATCCCGCCTTTCGCATCTCGGCGACGACCGCTGGGTGCAGGCGCCGATGATCGACATTCACTGTGGCACAGCCCAAAGCGTCGGCGCAGCGCCAGCGCTTGCCGGTATCACTGCGTAACAGCAAGCCCCGGGCGATCGCCGGCGCCCGTTGCCGCGCGGCTTCGAGGGCATCGGGAACAAAGCTTGAGATCAGCGGTGCCGGCAAATGTGTCGGCCACAATCGCGTAAGAGCATCGGCGGCGACGGTCCCGGTTTCGATCGCATCCCCCTGGTCGGGCTTCAACTCGACATTGGCGCCAAGCCCGAGTTCCGACAATACTGCGATTGCCTGCGCGAGGCTCGGTACCCGTTCCTCGGCAAAGGCGGGATCGAACCAACTTCCTGCGTCAAATCGGCGAATTGCCGATAAAGATAGCGCCCGTGCGATCCCGCAGCCGTTGGTGGTGCGTTCGAGCCGGTCATCGTGCAACAGGATCAGCTCGCCGTCGCGGGTCAAACGCACGTCGAACTCGACCCACCGACATCCGAGAGCATGAGCTCGACGGAGCGCCGCAAGGGTGTTCTCCGGGGCCATCCCGGCCGCACCCCGATGTCCGATCACCGGCGGCAGGTCGAGGCCGGTCAGACCGGTAACAGCGCTATCCGAAATGTGCATCGGGAGGCGGCGTTGCAAACTGCCGAGGCTTCCCCGTGGGCGCGGGATCAGTATCGTTGCCTCAGGCTCCTACCTTGGCCACTTCCGGCGCCCGGGCTGGCTCCACGCGTTTGTTGCCCAAATCTTCGCCAGTCTGCTGATCGACTTGGCGCATGCTAAGTTTGACCTTGCCGCGGTCGTCGAAGCCCAGCACCTTGACCTTGACGTTGTCGCCGATCTTGACCACGTCCCCGACCTTGCCAACGCGGTGCGGAGCCAGTTCACTGATGTGAACGAGCCCGTCACGCGACCCGAGGAAATTGACGAAGGCCCCGAAATCAACCGTTTTCACAACCTTGCCATTGTAAATCGCCCCCAGTTCCGGCTCGGCGACGATACCGCGAATCCAATCGATCGCGGCCTGAGCGGCATTGCCGTCCGAGGCTGCCACCTTGATGGTGCCATCGTCGTCGATATCGACCTTCGCGCCGGTGGTTTCGGTGATCTCGCGAATGACCTTGCCGCCAGAACCGATGACGTCGCGGATCTTCTCCTTCGGTATCGTGAGGGTGGTAATCCGCGGAGCATTGTCGCTGACCTCGCCCCGGGCCCCAGTCAACGCTTTCGCCATCTCGCCGAGAATGTGAACGCGCCCCTCGCGCGCCTGGGACAGCGCTACGCGCATAATTTCCTCGGTGACCGAGGTGATCTTGATGTCCATCTGCAGCGCGGTAACACCTTTTTCGGTGCCCGCGACCTTGAAGTCCATATCGCCTAAATGGTCCTCGTCGCCAAGAATGTCGGAAAGCACGACGAAACCATCGGGCTCTTTGATCAGTCCCATGGCGATACCGGCGACCGGCCGCGGCAGCGGCACCCCCGCATCCATCAGCGCCAGCGAGGCGCCACATACCGAGGCCATAGACGAGGAGCCGTTTGAACTCGGTGATCTCGGAAACGACGCGGATCGTGTAAGGGAAGCTCTCCTTCGACGGCAATAACGGATGAATTGCCCGCCAAGCAAGCTTGCCGTGACCGATCTCGCGCCTACCGGGAGATCCAATCCTCCCGGCCTCGCCGGTCGAATAAGGCGGGAAGTTATAGTGCAGCATGAAGTTTTCGCGGTATTCGCCTTCCAAGGCGTCGATCACCTGCTCGTCCTGGCCGGTTCCGAGCGTCGCCACCGCCAAGGCCTGGGTCTCGCCGCGGGTGAACAATGCCGAGCCGTGGGCCCGCGGCAGAATGCCGACCTCCGCTGCGATGGGCCTGATCGCGCGCGCGTTGCGGCCATCAATGCGGTTGCTGCCGCGCACAATCGCGCCGCGCACAATCTCTTTCTCCAGGTCCTTGAAAATCTTCAAGGCGAGAGCGCGTTGCTCTTCGTCGGCAAATAACTCGCTCGCTTGTGCCTTGGCGGCATCAAGACGGTTGCTGCGGTCCTGTTTGCCGTGCTCGCGATAAGCGGCCTCGATCAGAGGGCCAATTGTCTCGCGCAACCGCGCTTCAATTTCGTCGTGTTCCGGTGACGGCGGCGGTAGGTCCCACGGTTCGCGCGCGCAAGTTTCGGCCAGATCGATGATCGCCTGGATCACCGGCTGGAATTCGCGATGTCCAAATGTTACAGCACCCAACATCAGGTCTTCGGAAAGCTCGCGCGCCTCCGACTCGACCATCAGCACGCCGTCGGCAGTGCCGGCCACGACGAGATCGAGCTCAGATCGCGGCAGTTCGGCGAGGGTCGGGTTTAGGACATATTTACCGTCGATATAGGCTACCCGGGCGCCGCCGATCGGCCCAAGAAACGGAATACCCGAGATCGTCAGCGCCGCTGACGCGCCAATCATCGAGATGATATCGGGATCATTTTCCAGGTCGTGACTGAGAACCGTGCAGATGACTTGTGTTTCGTTACGAAAGCCCGGTACGAATAGCGGCCGCAGCGGTCGGTCGATAAGCCGAGAGACCAAGGTTTCCCTTTCCGACGGCCGGCCCTCGCGTTTGAAAAAACCACCAGGAATCTTGCCGGCTGCAAAGGTCTTTTCCTGGTAATTGACAGTCAACGGAAAAAAGTCTTGACCCGGTTTGACATTTTTCATGGCAACGGCGGTGCACAGCACGGTGGTCTCGCCATAAGTGGCGAGAACTGCGCCGTCAGCCTGGCGCGCGAGCTTTCCGGTTTCGAGCACCAAGCGGCGCCCTCCCCAGGTCAGCTCCTTACGATAAACATGGAACATTCTTCAGCATCCTTTTGAAAAAACCGCCAAGCCGAGCGTCTTCGCGTCGGCTTGTGCTGCGCCCATAACACTTCTGTTGCTAGCGACGCAGGTTGCGTTCATTGCGCGGCCTCGCCCATCCGAACGGGAGGCAAAAATTATCGGCCTCGTGTTTCCTGCGTGCCGGCTGCCTCATATGACCGAGTCACCGACGCAGTCCCAGGCGTCCGATCAAAGCCTCATAACGGCTCTGATTTGAGCGCTTGAGGTAATCCAGCAGGCGGCGGCGCTGACCGACCATGACCAGCAACCCACGCCGCGAGTGGAAGTCCTTCTTATGGGTTCCCAAGTGATCGGTGAGGTTACGGATCCGCTCGCTCAAGATCGCGACTTGAACCTCCGGCGAGCCGGTATCGGCGGGTTTGGTAGCATATTCGGAAATGAGCGCCTGTTTGCGCTCGGCTGTGATCGACATCGATCGATCCTCATCACCCATTGATTACACGTATTGGCCTAAGCCTGCCGTCCTCGACCACCGCCAAGGCAACCAGCGCATGATCGTGCCAGACGCTGACAACCATCCCTGGGCCGAGCCCGTCAGACGGTACCTGCTCAACCGCCTGGTCTATCGCAACCCGCTGTCCGTAACGCAACCGCTCAGCCTCAGCCCTCGCCAATGTCACAGCCGGGACGCCCGCGAGCGAGGTTTCGATCGGCAGCAGACTCCCGAAAACATGCGACATATGTTGCGGATTGTTGATCGATTCCAGCCGAATTGCATCGGCTTCGGTGAACGAACCAACCGACAAGCGTCGCAAAGCCGTGACGTGACCGAGAGTGCCGAGGCCGGCGGCAAGGTCGCGGGCGAGTGCGCGGATGTAGGTGCCCTTGCCGACCTCGGCCGCGAAATCGGCGTAATCCGGCCCGGATATGCCAACCAGCTGCAAGTCGAAAATCTCGACTTGCCGCGGCGGCAAGGATGGGGGTCGGCCAGCGCGGGCCAGGGCGTAGGCTCGGCGGCCCGCGATCTTCAACGCCGAGTAGGTGGGCGGTGTTTGCATGACCCTGCCCGTGAAGCGCGGCAGGATCGCCTCGATTTCTGCTCGGTTCGGCCGCACCTCGCTCTCGCTGACAATTTCACCTTCGCTGTCATCGGTCGTGCGGGCAACGCCCCACTGGATCCGGAAACGATAACGCTTTCGCCCATCCATGGCATAGGCGATGGTCTTTGTCGCCTCGCCGATAGCGACGGGTAGGACCCCGCTCGCCAACGGATCAAGAGTGCCCGCATGACCGGCTTTCGTTCCGATGGCACGCCGGATGTTGTCGACGACGCGATGCGAGCTGAGGCCCTCCGGTTTGTCGACAACGAGCCATCCGCTCGCTCGGCACTCATCCGGCATCGCGGACCTTATCTTTGGATGAGTGAGGCAGGAGGTCGCGCTCGACCTCCGGCCGCGCCAGCAAAGCCGCGATGCGGTCTGCCTGATCGAAGGTTTGGTCCAGCTCAAATACCAGATTAGGGGCGAAACGCAGGGTCAGCTGACGGGTCGCTTGGCCCCGCAGGAACCCGGCACTACGCGTCAGCGCCGTGACGATTTCGCGGGCATTGGCCCCGCCCAACGGCATGACATAAGCCGTAGCATTGCGCAGATCAGGGCTCATGCGGACTTCGGTCACGGTAATGTTTGCGTTGCGCAATACGGGATCGCGACATTCGCCGCTCGCCAAGATCCGCGTTAAAACATGCCGCAGCTCCTCCGCGACGCGCCGCTGGCGTTGGCTGGCCTCTCGACCACCCGCTCCTTTTTCGGAAGGTGCACGGCTGCCCGCCCCACCGCTACTGTCGAAACTTGTGGCCTTAACCATTCATTGCGCCCCGTCCCCTACAATGACCGGGCCACTTCTTCGATCTCGAAGCATTCGATGACGTCGCCGCTCTGGATATCCTGATAGTTTTCGAAGGCCATGCCGCATTCATAGCCTTCACGGACCTCGCGAACCTCGTCCTTGAAGCGCTTTAATGTTTTCAGGGATCCCTCGTGGATGACGACGTTGTCGCGCAATAGCCGGACCTTTGCACCACGGCGTACAACTCCCTCGGTGACCAGGCAACCCGCCACCTTGCCAACGCGAGTGATGTTGAACACTTCGCGGATGGACGCGTTCCCAAGCAGGCGTTCGCGCAATGTGGGCGCCAGCAATCCCGAAAGTGCAGCGCGCATATCGTCGATCAGATTGTAGATGATCGAGTAATACCGGATCTCGACGCCGTCGCGTCGCGCCAGATCGCGCGCCTGTGGATTGGCGCGGACATTGAAACCGATGATTACCGCATTCGACGCTTTCGCCAGGATCACGTCACTTTCGGTGATCCCGCCAACAGCTGAATGCAGCACCCGGATCGATACTTCGTTTGTCGAAATCTTGTCGAGCGAACCGATGATCGCTTCAAGCGACCCTTGAACATCCGATTTGACGACGACGGGGAGTTCCTCCGCCGTGCCGGCGGCGATTTGCGAGAACATTTGCTCGAGCGTTCCGCGTCCGCCAACCGCTGCAGCGGCATCGCGCCGACGCCGCTGACGAAAATCGGCGATATCGCGAGCGCGGCTCTCGCTCTCGGCGACGACGAAATCATCGCCCGCGAGCGGCATGCCATTGAGGCCGAGAACTTCGATCGGCATCGACGGACCGGCCGCAATCTTGTTCTCGCCCCGGTTGTCGACCAGCGCGCGCACACGGCCCCACTCGCTGCCGGAGACAAAGATGTCGCCTACGCGCAAGGTGCCACGCTGGATCAGGACCGTAGCGACTGGACCACGTCCCCGCTCGAGTTTTGCTTCGAGCACCACGCCTTCGGCCGATCGGTTTGGATTAGCCTTCAGATCGAGCAATTCAGCCTGTAAGAGGATCGCCTCTTCGAGCCGGTCGAGGTTGGTTTTCTTCAGCGCGGAGACCTCGACGTCGAGAATCTCGCCGCCCATTTCCTCGACGACGAGATCGTGCTGCAGCAGCTCTTGGCGCACCCGCTCGGGTCGCGCGTCAGGTCTGTCGATTTTATTGATGGCAACAATAATCGGCGCCTGCGCCGCTTTGGCATGACGGATCGCTTCGACCGTCTGCTCCATGATTCCATCATCGGCGGCGACCACCAGCACGACAATATCGGTGACATTGGCGCCGCGCGCCCGCATAGCAGTAAACGCTTGGTGACCAGGCGTGTCGATAAAGGTGATCTGCTTGCCGCCTTTCAGTGTTACTTGGTAGGCGCCTATGTGCTGGGTGATCCCACCTGCTTCGCCAGCCGCAACGTCGGTCTCACGCAGCGCATCCAAGAGTGACGTTTTCCCGTGATCGACATGACCCATGATTGTGACGACTGGCGCGCGCGCCTCGAGCGCTTCCTCGACATCCTCCTCACCGCGCAGCCCAACCTCGACATCTGCCTCCGAGACGCGCCGTAGCCGGTGGCCGAATTCGCTCACGACAAGCTCTGCCGTATCGGCGTCGATTGCTTGGTTGATGGTGGCCATCACCCCCATGCGCATCAGCGCCTTGATCACGTCAGCGCCGCGCTCGGCCATGCGGTTTGACAGTTCCTGCACGGTGATCGTTTCGGGCACGATCACGTCACGCACCACTTTGGTCGCTTCCTGCTCGTGCTGATGCAGCCGTAGGCGCTCGCGTTCGCGCGCCCGCCGCACTGAGGCGAGGCTGCGCATCCGCTCGCCTTCGTCACCCGAAAGCGCGCGCGTGACCGTAAGCTTTCCTGCTCGCCGCCGCATATCGTCGCGGCGCGCCGGAGCCACCGGCTTCTTCACCTCCGGTCGCGCGCCGCGTCGTGACGTCGCCGCAGGCTCTTCTTCCTCCGCTTCCGGCGCGGCGACTTTGCCCGCCGCTGCAAGCGCTGCAACCTTTGCCGCCGCCGCTTTACCGGCCCGCTCGGCAACCTCGCGCCTCAACTCCTCTTCCTTGCGCCGTTGCTCCTCCTCTTCAGCACGCTTACGCGCTTCCTCGGCAGCCTTGCGGCGAGCCTCTTCCTCCTCAGCCTTGAGGCGCGCTTCTTCCTCGGCGCGGCGACGCGCTTCTTCCTCGGCGCGCTCCGCCTCTTGGCGGCGGCGGTCGGCTTCGGCGATTTCCGCGCGGCGGCGCGCCTCGTCATCCGCTTTTTTCGCGTCCTGCAGCGCGCGTACCCGGCCCGCCCGCTCTTCCGCGGTTAGGGTGCGTGGGATGACAACCGGCCGGCGTGTCGGCTCGGACGCCGGTGCGCGCGTCGCAGGCGCCGCTTCACGCGCGACCGACGGTGCAGCTTCGGGCTTGCCCGGTTCGGCCGAACCGGGCCCGATCGCCCGTTTCTTGCGCACCTCGACGGTCACGGTCTTGGAGCGGCCATGCGAAAAGCTCTGGCGCACCTGTCCGGTTTCCACACCCTTGCGCAGCTCCAGCCGGCCACCAGGGCGAGCCAGTGTCAGGGGCCGCTTCTGCTCTTGTTCAGTTGCGTCGCTCATCGCGCTCCAATACCGTCATTCTGTCCTAGCGGCCCATCAGTGGGCTGCCGCTCGCTCGACCACCGCGTTGGCGCGAAAGCCAACCAGTTTCTGCGCATCAGCAATAAGCCGGCGGCCGAGCGGACCCGGGCCAAGCGATGCGTTTACCACATGATCGCGGCCAAAGGCCGCACCGATCTCGGCTGCCGTAAGCGCGCATATCAAAGGCAAACCATGCCCAAGCCCCGCAAGCTTGCGGCGTCCACCCTCTGCGCCATCCAGCGCCGCGAGCAATATTGCGGCCTTGCTATTGCGCACCGCGTCATTGACACGCTCGAAACCGCAAACCGCCAGTCCTGCGCGCCGAGCAAGCCCGATTGCATCAACGCAACGCTGCGCCAGCAACGCTTCGATTCGATCGGCGAGCCCCACCGGGGTTGTCACCGTCCGGCGGGCGGCGCGCGAAAAACAGCGCTTCGCGACCGCCCGCTCCACTATTTCCCGCCGCGCCGACAACCACCAGCCCCGTCCCGGCAACCGTGTGGCGATATCGGGCACAACCACGTCATCAGGTCCGATGACAAACCGCAATAGTAGGGAACGGTCGCTACTTTCGCCGGTTACCAAGCAGCGGCGCTGCGGCCCAATTTTGCCGGCTCTGGTCTCTGTTGAAGGGATGCCAGTGTCACTGCCGATCGTTGCGCCTACTCCTTGCCGGAGGTTGCAGCAGGCATGCCGTCATTCTCGAACCAATGCGCGCGCGCCTGCATAATCAGCGCGTTGGCGGTTTCAGGATCGAGCGCCGGACCACTCTTGTCCGAAGCGGCAAGCAATTCCATCAGTTCGTCGGCAGCAAGATCGGCGAAATCGTCCAGCGTTTTTATGCCCTTCTCCCCGAGGGCGACAAGCATGCCTGGGGTGAGCCCCGCAAGCGCCGCCAGATCATCGCCGACACCGAGCACCACCCGACGCTCCTCATATTCGAGGTCGCGGCGCTCTAGGGCGTTGCGTGCCCGCGCCTGTAGTTCTTGGGCGATGTCAGCGTCAAAGCCTTCGATATCCGCGAGGTCTTCGGTGGCTACATAGGCCACCTCTTCGAGCGAGGTGAAGCCCTCGGTCACCAGCAAATGGGCAATGACTTCGTCGATATCGAGCGCATCGATAAACATCCTACTGCGGCTGCGGAATTCCTCGGTCCGCCGCTCGGATTCCTCGGCTTCAGTCAGGATGTCGATATCCCAGCCGGTGAGCTGGGAGGCGAGTCGGACATTTTGGCCGCGCCGTCCGATCGCCAAGCTGAGCTGATCATCGGGCACAACAACCTCGACCCGGCGCTGCTCCTCGTCCATGACGACCTTGGTGACTTCGGCTGGCGCCAGCGCGTTGACGACAAACGTCGCCGGATCCGATGCCCACGGCACGATATCGATCTTTTCGCCCTGCAACTCGCCGACCACCGCCTGCACGCGGCTGCCGCGCATGCCGACGCAAGCGCCGACCGGATCGATACCGCTGTCGCGGGAGATAACTGCGATTTTTGCACGGCTGCCGGGGTCGCGCGCCACAGCCTTGATCTCGATGATGCCGTCATAGATTTCCGGCACTTCTTGGGCGAATAATTTGGCCATGAATTGCGGATGCGCGCGCGACAGGAAGATCTGCGGTCCGCGCGGCTCCTGGCGCACATCATAAATATAGGCACGTACCCGCTCGCCCTGGCGAAAACTCTCGCGTGGCAATAACTCGTCGCGGCGCGCGATGGCCTCGGCTCGGCCAAGGTCGACGACAACGTTGCCAAATTCGACCCGCTTGACGAGGCCGTTGACGATCTCTCCTACCCGGTCTTTGAATTCGAGATATTGCCGCTGGCGCTCCGCATCGCGAACCTTTTGAACAATCACCTGCTTTGCGGTCTGCGCAGCAATCCGGCCAAAATCGATCGGTGGCAGCGGATCGGTAATGAAGTCGCCGATCTCGGCTTCTGGGTTGAGCCGCTGGGCATCGGCGAGCGAGATTTGGGTGGCCTCATTTTCAATTGGATCGGCGACTTCGCGGAACCGCAACAGCCGAATTTCGCCATTGCGCCGGTCAATCTCCGCGCGGATGTCATATTCCTGCCCGTATTTCGAACGGCCAGCCTTTTGAATTGCCTGCTCCATTGCCTCGATCACCTCGTCGCGATCGATGCCTTTGTCGCGGGCTACCGTATCGGCAACCTGCAGCAGCTCTGGGCGGGCATAGGTGACGGTGCTTTCCATTAGGCGTTCCGAAGGTCTTGCTTCAATTTCATCAATGCGTACGCGGCGCAGCGTTGATCAGGTCGTCGGTGATGATAAGCTTTGCGCGCGCAACCGCTGCGAGCGGTAATCGCATCTCGCCAGCTTCGGTAGCAAGACGGATGTCACCCTCGGCGGTGCCGAGCAGGCGTCCGCGAAACCGCTTCCGTCCCGCCACTGGCGCACTCAGCTCGATCCTGGCTTCAAATCCGCTGAACCGGTCGTAATCCTCGGCACGGACAAGTGGTCGGTCGATCCCGGGCGAGCTGATTTCGAGTGTGTAAGCGCCAGGGATCGAGCCGGCGACGTCGAGCAATGCCGAAACCGAGTGGCTGATCAGCGCACAGTCATCCAGGGTGAGCGCCGCCTCATCGCAGCGCTCGGCCATTATTTGCAATGTCGCGCCGCGACCGCTGGTGAACACCACTCGCACAACACGGTAGCCCATCGCCGTCAGCGATGGCTCGATCATTTTTGCGATGGCATTGGTATCGACCAAAAACGGGACCTCTTTCCCGAGCCAGTTAGCGCTAATGCAAAAAAGTGGGCTTCGCGCCCACCTTGCAAACCAGCCCGCAGTCGCGGACTTATGTGGTTACCGCAATATAATGGAATTCCCCTCGCCCGCAAGGGCGTAGGCCGCCCAGTTCGCTGCTGAATTTTGCGGTCGGCAAGAAATGGATTGTGAGTTTACGCGCCGGTTTCTGCCGTTAGGCAGCGCGGGCGTCCTCGCGGATCAACGCCGCCCCCTTCTCGCCGATCATGATGGTCGGGGCGTTTGTGTTACCCGTGGTTACAGCCGGCATGATCGAGGCGTCGATTACTCGTAGCCCGGCGATCCCATGAACCCGGAGCCGAGAGTCGACGACCGCCATCGGGTCCTCGCCCATTCGGCAAGTGCCGACCGGATGGTGCAGGTTGGTACCGTCGCGATGCAGGAAATCGTTCAGCTGCTGTTCCGTTTGTCGGTCGGCGCCTGGCATCATTTCGGCCGCGCTGTACCGGTTGAGGGCGGGGGCGGCAAAGATCCGCCGCGCCTGGCCAATCCCGGCAAGCAGCACACCAATATCGCTGGATGTCGACAGGTAGTTCGGACGAATAGCCGGCCGTTCGAGCGGATCAGCCGAGCGCGCCATGATCGTGCCGCGGCTGTCCGGCCGCGCCAGGCAGACCGCGATCGTCATCCCCGGCTCTCGTTCGAGCCGGCCATAGCCGCTCGGGTCGTAACTCCCCGGGGTGAACAACAATTGGAGATCAGGGCTGGCCAGCCCCTCGCGGCTCCGGCAGAATACCATCGCGGTCGTGACGCCAAAGGTCAGTGCGCCGCGTCCCGTCGCGGCGTAGCGCACGATTTCCCCCGCCAGCTTTGGCCCGCGCGCGAGCTGGTTTACCGAGATCTCGCCTTTAACCCGATGCGACACGCGGGCGGCGAAATGATCCGAAAGATTGCCGCCAACGCCGGGCAGATCGAGCACGACCGGGACGCCGATCGATCGCAGATAGGACGCCGGACCAATCCCCGATACCTGCAGCAGATGCGGAGAATTCACCGTACCACCGCACAAGATCACTTCACGCGCGGCGGGTTACATGCTCGACCTGACCGTTTCGGCGATACGCGACGCCGCTACAGCGGCGGCCATCGAAACCAAGATCGGTAGCGACAGCCTTGGTAATCACCCGTAGATTTTTGCGCCGCCGAGCCTCGGCGAGAAAGGTCTGCGCGGTCGAGCCGCGAAACCGGCCGCCGCGCGTCATCTGCGAGTAGCCGACCCCCTCTTGCACGGCGCCATTGTAATCCGCAGTCAGCTCGAACCCGGCCTGCTGTGCTGCTTCGACAAAGCGATGGGTTAGCGGGAGTATCGTGCGATACTCCTCGACCGGGAGCGGCCCGCCCTTGCCGCGATATTCCGGATCACCGTATGCATGATTTTCGGATTTCTTAAAAAACGGCAGGACATCTGCGTAGCTCCAGCCGCGGCACCCCATCTGCGCCCAGCCGTCGTAATCCGCCGGATTGCCGCGCACATAAAGCATACCGTTGATCGAGCTGGTCCCGCCCAGCACCCGGCCACGCGGCCAGTGCAGCGATCGATTGCCGATTTCCGGCTCGGGCTCGGTATAGTAGTTCCAATTGACCAGCGGGTTGGCGCGCAGGTGCAACGCGCCGGCCGGGATATGGATCATCGGATGCCAGTCGCGAGGTCCAGCTTCGAGCAGTACCACCCGCGCGCCGTCCTCGCTGAGCCGGGCGGCGACCACGCAGCCGGCCGACCCGGCACCGACAATAACGTAATCGGCATGCAATTCGCTCATCTGAGCTGCCTCAATAGGCGATATGACGACCCAGGAACCGGGTCACCCCACGTGCTCCGAGAAATTCGCCGGCCCTCTCGGTGAATGCAAGACTTCGACAAAATAGATTGTGACCGAGGCCAGCCTGGCCTACTCGGCCGGCACGATCATCTTGCCGATCGGCCACAGCGCCAAGCCCGCGAGTTTCAGATGGGCCCAGGCAAATGGCAGGCCGATGATGGTTATGGCGAGACCTACTGCGAAGATGACATGCCCGAGCGCCAGCCACCACCCGGCAAAGATGAACCAGATGATGTTGCCGACGGTGCCGAGCGCGCCGGTGCCGATGTCTTCATGGCCAGTATAGGCGGCGCGCGAGACGGCAGCCTTGCCAAAGGGCATCAGCGTGTAGAGGGCAATATTGAACGCGGCGCGGGTCCATGGCAGGCCGATAATCGTGATCGCCATGATGACCGCCGCGATAAGCCAAGCGATCGCCATCCATAAACCACCAAACACGATCCAAAGCAGGTTGAGGAGCAGGCTAACTTCGGGCATCTGATCTCCTCTGCGCTCGGCCCTGACCCAACTACCGCCGCAAGGCGTATCGAACCGATGAGCTCTTAATCGCGCCGAATGGAGCACCCGAAGAGCCGCATCGACGTCGCAGGTCCCTCTCGAACCATACGACAGCGGCGCGGCTGATCTCCGATACCCGAGATCGGACAACACGAACCGGCTCGAACAGGTTCCCGCTGCGGGATCCAAGATGTAGCCAGTAAACTCAAGACGCCTGCTTGTAGAAGACGCCGGCCTTCATGATATGGGTCAGATGCTCACCTTGTCCATCGAGCAGGGAAATGTCGGCAAGCGGATTGCCGTCGACCGCGATGAGGTCTGCACATGCTCCGGGAGCGACGACGCCGATCTCGCCGGAGCGATTTAGCAGTTCGGCGTTGACGCTCGTTGCCGAGCGGATGACCTCGAATGGCGCCATCGCTTCGGCCCGGATTACGAACTCGCGCGACTGATGGCGGTGCATCGCCCCCAGGAGGTCAGTGCCGAAGCCGATCCTGACCCCTGCGGCTTGCAATATACCCAATGAGCGCAATCCAGCCTCGCGGACATCGCCAAGCTTGGCAAGGCTCGCCTCGGGAAACCCAAGCTCACGGCCAAAGCGGTGCAGCGCGTCAAAGGTGACGAGCGTCGGCACGACAAAGGCGCCGGCGCCGGCGACATGCTCGGCGGTCGGACGGTCGATCAGATTGCCGTGCTCGATTGAGCGCACCCCAAAATCGATTGAGCGGCGGATCGCCTCGGGCGTATAGGCATGCGCCATCACATAGGTGTGCCAAGCCTGCGCCTCCTCGACGATCGCACGCACCTCGGCTTCGCTATATTGCAGGTTCCATACCGGGTCATAGGGCGAGGCGACACCGCCGGAGGCCATGATCTTGATCTGGGTCGCGCCTTTGCGCAGCTCGTCACGCGCCGCACGGCGGCATTCGGCGACCCCATCAGCGATGCGGGCGAGCCCGGCTCCGCCCTCGCAGCAGGCGCAGGCAACGACCGAGACCGAGCGCGTGCGCGGCCGCAGATCACCATGTCCGCCGGTCTGGCTCAGCGCCTGCCCCGACGGAAAAATCCGCGGGCCCCGCACCAAGCCGTCTTCGACCGCTTGCGCCAGACCGCCATCCGCACCGCCAGCATCGCGGATCGTCGTAAAGCCGCGCTGCAATATGCCTTCGAGCACACGCGCCGCCTGCAAGATCACAAGGCTAACCGGCTGCTCCGCCAGCCGCGCCAGCACCTGATCGACAGCGATCACGTGAACATGCGCATCGATCAGCCCCGGCATCAATGTGTGCCCGCCGAGATCGAAGGTTTCGGCAGCACTGCTTTGGATCGGCCGATCCGAGACTTCGCGGATCAGCCCATCCTCGACGAGGACATGATGGTCCTCGCGACGCTCCTGGCGGGTACCGTCAAGTATCGCGCAATTGGCAAAGATGACCGCGCCCATTGCGAGAAGCCTCCTCGCCTCATCGGCTCGGACGAGCTTAGAGCGGATATAGGCTGTATGAAAGCCGGCGACTTGCATGAAAGCCGGCGACTTGCCGAACAAGCGGCCGGCGGCTAACGTGGCTATGGCCATTTCAGGGGAGGAACAGCGATGTCGATACTCGTGATCGGCGGCACCGGTTTTATCGGGCGCCGTCTCGTACCACTGCTGGCGCAGCGGGGCGAGGAAATCGTCTGCATGGACATCAATCCGGCGACTGCCAATTACGAGGGTTTTGGCAAACAAGTGCGCGTGGTGCGCGGCGATGTCAGCCAATTCGACGATATCATGGCGACAATGGTCGCAGCCAAGCCCGAGCGCGTGGTCAACCTTGCCTATTTCCTTGGCAGCGAATATCCGCCACGGGTCGCGTTCAAGCTCAATATCCTGGGCATGGACAATTGCTTTGAAGCGGCACGGTTGTGCGAGGTCAGACGCGTCGCCTATGCGAGTTCGCTCGCGGTTAGCGGAGAGCAGCATTTCTATGGCGACCACACCGTCAACGAAGACGATTTCCGCCACGGCCATGTGCAATACGCGATGCACAAAATCTTTAACGAATGGCAGGCGCAGGATTACCGCGAGAAACATGGGCTCGACATCACCGCGATCCGTCCTGCCAATGTGACGGGTAATGACAAGATTGTCGGTTCGGTCGATCACGTCAAAATCATCACCTTCCCGGCGCGCGGCGAGCCGATCTCGTTTCCGTTCAAGGACGCGATGCGCTGCCCGATCCATGTCGACGAGGTGGCCGAGATTTTCGCGCGCGTGATTATGTCAGACCGCCCAAGCACTGGATATACAACACCGGCGGGGTTGCCATTAGCCTCGGCGAAATCGCCGATATCGTCCGCGAATACCTGCCTGACGCCAAGATCAGCTTTGACAAGGAGACTGGCGGTAAAGAGATCTCGGGCAATTACCTGATCGATAACCGCCGCCTGGTAGAGGAATTTGGCGTGCAATACCGTCCCTATCGCGAGCGCGTCTTGCAAATCATAAACGAAGTCCGGCGCGATCAGGGCCTGCCGCCGATCGCCGAACGCTGAACATTGCAGCTTTTGCTCCGTTTGAATACTGAGGCGACGTGAGACGGCCCATCCGAGGGGCGGGCCGCCTCGTTTTCGTTGTAAACCATTAATAGCGCGCGGATGCCTCTCAACATCGCAGCGACGGTTGCCGGCTTTATCGTCGCGACGATTTCTGGCGCCGGCTATCTCGGCATCGTGGCGCTGATGGCGATCGAGTCCGCCTGTATTCCGATCCCGTCGGAAATCATCATGCCGTTTTCGGGCTATCTTGTTTACACGGGGCGCTTCAATCTTTTCCTCGTCGCTACCGCGGGTGCACTCGGCTGTAACCTCGGTTCGACAATTGCCTACGCGATCGGACGTTATGGCGGGCGGCCGCTCGTCGAGCGCTGGGGTCCCTACATCCTGATCAGCCGCAGTGATCTCGCCGCAGCCGACCGATTTTTCGCGCATTACGGCGGGATTGCGGTTCTGGTCGGGCGGTTGTTGCCGGTCATCCGCACTTTTATCGCGTTGCCTGCCGGCATCGCCCGCCTGCCTCAGCTCAAATTTCAGATCTATACATTTATCGGCTCGTGGCCGTGGTGTTTTGCGCTGGCTTATATCGGCTATAAGCTCGGCCAAAAGTGGAACACCGATCCCCGACTGCACGTCATCTTTGAACGCTTTGACTGGCTCGTCATAGCGTTTGTCGGGCTGGCTATTGCCTGGTACGTTTGGCGACATCTCCGCCGCACCAGGGATTGAAATACCACGATTAGCGTCGCCTCCGGCCTCTTATCGCCGCTCTCGTTCTTAACCCGCGAACATGCCCTGTGATCCTGGCCGCTACAGCGGGCAGCCCCAGCATCGGGTGATAGAAGGACCGCTGGTGACGGTTGCGCCGCCGGCGGTGAAGTGCCTCGACTTCCGCGATCGTCGGCAACATCTCCGAGGGTTTCAGGTGCTCCGGTCCGTTGTTTTCGGGTTCGGACAAAGTCAGTGCGCAGAGCAGATCGGGTGCGGCCGCGACACGGGGCGTCAGCGGCGGACCGAGATCAAAAAGCCGGTGCAATGTCGATTGGATCGAGCAGTGGTCGAATGGAAATCCCTCCTCGCCATTGGGTCCGGGTGGCGGCCGGATCACGCTCCCCGGCGCCACGTAAGGTGAAATGATGACGGCCGGAACCCGAATGCCGTAGCGGTCGAAGGCAAAGCCTTCGGGATAGGGCCCGCCCGGCGGGACAGCGGCGGGCGGCGGCACATGGTCAAAGCAGCCGCCATGCTCGTCATAAACGATGATAAGCAAGGTGCGCGGCCAAGTCGGCGCGTTGCGTACCGCGTTATATACGGCGCTGATCAGTTGCTCGCCGTATACCATGTTGTGCGGAGGATGCTGGTCGTTGGGAACGGTTTGGTGTCGCCGGCTGGGAAAATAGCGCGGCTCGATAAAGCTGTAAGTCGGGAGCCGGCCGGAGCGGGCATGACGCTCGAATTCATCGTCGAACAGGCAGAAATGGGTCGGGATCCTGCTCCACAAATTGACGAGCGCCGCCGATTGCGGCAGGTCGTGGAAATATATTCTCCAGTCGTGTCCTCGCGTTTCAAGCCGCCGGAAAATCGTCGGCATCGAAGCCGGCAAGTAGGGAAAGTAGGGGCGTCGGTTGTTGATGCGCCCGCCGGCCGTGCCGCAATGCATAAAGTACCGGTTGGGCCAAGTCTCGCAGGGTGCGGAAGCATGCCAGCGATCCGACACGCCAAAGGCTTTGGCGAGTTCACTAATGACCGGCACCTGCGCCGGAAGAAAATAGTGCATGGGGGCATGGGGGTCGCGCGGGCCGTTCTCTTCCGGCTGGGCCATAAAATTATCGACAAAGCCGTTCATTCTCGCGGGTGAACCGGGCGGAGCGCCGCGACCGAAAATCTGCTCGCTGATGTCGCTGAACCATTCGCCCGGATCCTGAGCCGGGATCGAGGCCGCGTGAGCCGTCAGTTTCGGGCTGTTCCATACCCTGATCTCTTCAACGGAACCGTCCGCTTTGTGCCACGGATTGCTTTCGGTTCCATCCAACCCGTCAAAGGCTGCGCTTTTCGGGTAGAGCCGGCCAAGCGTGCTGTCGAATGAGCGGTTCTCGAGTGCGAGGACCACGACTTTTTCGATCTTGGGCATGCCGCTCTTCTGACCTTCCCAATACGCGCACTTGGTCAAAGTCGCGAGCGCGTCGCGACCGTTCGAAAGAGTAACTTACGAGCTCAGGGAGGGTTCACCGGTGCGTCTTTTGTACAGATTGCTAAAAGCTGATCGTGCTTCGGGATCGGGCGTGACGGTGATGCACGAGATGAGCTGCGGCGTCTAATCCGGCGGCTCGCCCGCTACTGATAAGACACGCGCAGAGCAATGCGTCTTGGCCGGGCTCGCAGCAACAGCCGGGCGACAACACCGCCCGGCCGATAGAGAAGAGGAAATCTTTTGGACGGGCCCGCAGATCAGGTGGTTGCAGGCTCGCTATACTCGGCGTCGGTGACATGCGGGCCCCAGGAGGTGCCTTGGCCCTGCTCGCCAGCTTCCGACAGCGCCAAATGCGAGAACAGCCGATCGGGCGCCGCACCGTGCCAATGCAGCGTATCCGGCGGGATGTTGACGGTATCGCCCGGGTTCAGCACTTGCGGCTTCTCGCCTTTGAAGCAGATGCGACCAACGCCGGACAAACAGAAGAGCGTCTGCCCAACCGGATGGGAGTGCCACGCGGTACGGGCGCCCGGCGTGAACGTCACGACCGAACCGCCAAGCCGCGATGGCGCCTCGGCGGTGATGACCGGATCTTGAAACACGACCCCGGTGAAGGTCTCAGTGGAACCTCGTCTGGTTGTACGTGCTCCGGCGCGGATAACTCCGGCTTTTACTGGCATGTCGCTGCTCCTCCAATGATGACGGCCTTTCGGCCAACAAACTCGCACTTATCAGCTTAGCGGTCCGGTTCGCCGTGAGGCAACTCGCCGGCGCCACTCTCGGTCAACTTAGTGACGCCATTGGTCGGCCGGCGGGGCCTCCGGGCCCAATGGATAGGTCGCCGGCGCCGGTGTCGCGCCATTCTCGGCTTCGGCGGGCCGGGTTGCGGCGGCGGTGCGGCGGAGCCGGTAGTAAGACCGGATCGTCAGCGGGATCGAGCCGACATAGACGATGCCGATCGCGGTTAGCGTGAGCCATGGCGCGGTCGTCACAAATGCCGCGAGCACGCCGATACCGAGCAGGGTCGGAACCACCAGATGGTGCGGCACACGGATGCGCTTCAGCGACACGGTCGGCACCTTGCTGATCATCAGCAGGGCGATGCCGGTCACGGTGACGGCATTCAGATAAGGTGAGCGGAACAGCCAGTCGCCCCACTCGAAGCTCAAGAACATCGGCACCATGACGAGCCCGGCCCCCGCCGGCGCGGGTATGCCGGTGAAGAAGGGTGCGGCATAAGAAGGTCGGGGAGCACCCGCTTCGGTGTTGAAGCGGGCGAGCCGCAATGCGCAGCAAACCGCGTAGAACAGCACGATCGCCCAGCCGAATCCGTACAGCCCCGACATCGTCCACAGATAGAGCACCGCCGCCGGGGCCACGCCAAAGCTGATGAAATCGGACAGGCTATCAAGTTCGGCGCCAAAGATAGACGTTGATTTCAAAAGGCGTGCAATGCGCCCGTCGAGACCGTCGAAGATGCCAGCGACAATGATTGCGAAAACGGCGCCGACAAAATTCCCGCCCATCGCAAAGCGCATTGCCGTCATCCCGGCGCACAATGCGAGCAGGGTCAGAATATTCGGCACCATGCGATTGACTGACAGATCGGAGAGCCGCTGCACCCGCGCTCGCTGCATGCGGTCGCGGGTGCATCCTCAGCCTTCTCGGCCTCCCGCCGCGCCATTCGCTCAATGCGCACTCCCTTGCCTTACCGGCTCGCGCGCAAACCGATCGGCGATCATCGTCTCACCGCCGACCATGCGCTGCCCAGCCACGACTATTGTTACATAAGGCCGCGGGCAATAAACATCGACTCGCGAGCCGAAACGGATAATGCCGATGCGCTCACCCGCGGCGATGCGCTGGCCCTCGCGCAGATCGCAGACGATCCGGCGGGCGACGAGACCGGCGACTTCGACAAAGGCGATCTCGGGACCCTCCCGCGGTGCGAGCCGAATCGCCAGCCGCTCATTGTGCAGGCTGGCATCCTCCCCGATCGCATTGCGAAAGCGCCCCTTGGTGTAGCGCAGCGCCACCACCCGGCCGCCAATCGGTGTGCGGGTCACATGCACATCGAAAAGGCTCAGAAAGATGCTGATCCGGGGGACTGCGGCCTCGCCCATCATCAGCTCGGGCGGCGGCGGCATCGACGTCACCGAGGTTACGATGCCGTCTGCCGGGCTGACCAGCACCCCTTCGCGCAACGGCGTTACTCGCCATGGGTCGCGGAAAAAATACATCAGCGACAGAGTGGCGATCAGCGCTACCCACCCCGCCGGCCTCGCCGCCCAAAATAACAGACCCGTCGTGATGACCGCCGCGAGGACGAATTTGAACCCGTCCGGATGCAGCGGCGCCAGGACCTTTCTCAGCACCAAATCGCACCAATCTCCGAAATTACCGAGCTATCTCCGCCGAAACTCTGCACCGTTCGACATCGCGGACGTTGACGTCGCTCCACGGACGAGCATTAGCGACAATCTGCCGCTCGGCCGCCTCGGAAAGCCAAAGCTGAAGGCTAAGAGCCGATCCCAATTACCTCTTGGGCTGCGGCAAAGGTTTGCGCGGATGCGGCGACCGGCGGCCGCGCTCTTTCGCCCCAACTTTCGCAAGGGTGGTCGGCTCCGCGGTGAGGGCCTCGAACAGGGTCTGCAACAGGGCGAGGTCAGCGGGGCTGGGCGGTGCGCTCGCCCGCAGGCGGTCGCCATAGAGCGTGGCCGCGAGCGAGTGGCGGAACGGCAAGGGCCCGCCGCGCGCCTTGGCCTTCAGGCAGAAGTCGAGGGTCTCTTCGTCGGGCCCGACGATGATGCCGAAGCCGGCGTGGAACGGCCCCGCGTCGAACAGGCGCATGCCGAGAATGACGCCCTCGGGCGCGGACGCCTCCAGCGCTTCGTCCACGATCCACAGGCGCCGGTCCCCCTCCAGCAGGTCCTCCAGCCAGAGCCCGGCCGCCTCGTGCCGCCCGGTCACGCGGAAGAGCGAGAACCAGGCCCCGGCCATGCGCTCGGCCAGGGCACGATCGGCCTCGTCGAGCCGCTCGCCCCGCTCGGCGAGGAAGCGGTCGAAGGCGCGCCGGCCGCGCTGGTTCGGCTCGAAGAGCGCAACATCGACCAGCATCTCGGTGGTGTCCTCGTCCTCCAGGTCCTCCGCCTCGGCCCAGGGCGCGACCTGCTTGACGGCCCGGTTCAGGTCGGCGCGGCCGCACGCCTGCGTCGCTTCCCGAAGTACGCGCCGGATGCCGGCCCGGATCGGGTGGTATTGGGCCAGCACCTCGGCGCGGGTCATCGTCGTTGCGCTCCCCAGCATATGGCCTCCCATCCCCGCCATCGCACACGAGAACGGCTCTCAGCCCACCCCCAGTAATTGGGATCGGCTCTAAGCCATTGCCCGTGACGCCCGCCCCGCCAAGCCTGCTCGCTTTTGCTGTATATGCAGCAAATCTGCAGCAAGAAGCCGCCGCAAGGCTGAGCAATCGCGGTTGCTAATCTAGAAAGCCTATATGGCGATTTTTTTGCTCCTGCGCATCCGGATTATCAACAGACCCGGAATTCGGACCCTGATTTCCGATTCGGGGCCCCAGCTTCCAGTGATGCTATCGCAGAACGGGTTGGTATCGGGGATTTCCAGGAGACCACCATCAGGCTAGGCTGGCCACTTCTGAAATGGAGCGCTTTGGCCGGCCATGCTCGACATTTCCTCCGATACGGCGACGCCGCAGCCGATCAGGCTCGCCGATTACCGTCCGCCCGCATTTCTGATCGACACGGTCGATCTGACTTTTGAGCTCGACCATGCCGAGACGCGGGTCAAATCGCGGCTCGCCATCCGGCGCAACCCGCAATCCCTCGATCCCGTGGCACCGCTGGCGCTCGATGGCGATGCGCTGGAGCTGGTATCGGTGGCGCTCGATGGCGAGCGGCTCGGCGCCAACCGCTACCAGCTGACCGCGGAAGGCGGGCTCGTGATCGACGGCGTTCCCGACGCGTTTGCGCTCGAAATCGAAACCCGCATCGATCCGCAGGCCAATGCGGCACTCTCCGGCCTCTACGTGTCGGGCGGCAATTTCTGCACCCAATGCGAGCCCGAAGGCTTTCGTCGCATCACCTATTTCATCGACCGGCCGGATGTGATGGCGCGCTATACGACGACGATCGTCGCCGACAAGGCGCGCTGTCCGGTGCTGCTGTCGAACGGCAACCCATCGGGCGCCGGCGATGCCGGCAAGGGTCGGCATTGGGCCACATGGGTCGACCCGCACCCCAAGCCGTCTTATCTGTTCGCGCTGGTTGCCGGCGACCTGGTTGCGCTGCACGACCGGTTTACGACGCGATCGGGCCGCGAGGTCGCGCTGGCAATCTGGGTACGGCGGGGCGACGAGGACAAATGCGCGCATGCGATGGAATCGCTGAAAAAGGCGATGCGCTGGGACGAGGATACCTTTGGGCTCGAATACGATCTCGATGTATTCAATATCGTCGCGGTCAGCGACTTCAATATGGGAGCGATGGAGAACAAGGGTCTCAACATTTTCAACACGCGCTATGTGCTGGCCAAGCCCGAGACTGCAACCGACACCGATTATCAGAATATCGAGACGGTTATCGCCCACGAATATTTCCACAATTGGACCGGGAACCGGGTCACCTGCCGCGACTGGTTCCAGTTGTCGCTGAAAGAGGGGCTGACCGTCTTTCGCGACCAGGAATTTTCCGCCGATCAGGGGAGCCGCGCCGTGCGCCGCATTGGCGAAGTGCGCAGCTTGCGCGCGATCCAATTCCCCGAGGATGATGGGCCTCTCGCCCATCCGGTGCGGCCCGAAAGCTATATCCGGATCGACAATTTCTATACGCCGACGGTCTACAACAAAGGCGCCGAGGTGATCCGGATGATCCGAACTCTGATCGGCCGGGACGGGTTTCGGCGCGGTATGGATCTCTATATCCAGCGGCACGACAATCACGCCGCGACGATCGAGGATTTCGTCGCAGCAATGCAGGATGCGAGCAGCGTCGATCTGTCTCGTTTCAAGCTGTGGTATTCACAGGCCGGCACGCCGGAAATCACTGTTGCCGATCGCTGGGACGCGGCAAGCGGCAGTTACGAACTCGAGGTCGAGCAAAGGGTGCCGCCGACCCCAGGGCAGCCGGAAAAAGCGCCGATGCTGATCCCGCTCGCGATCGGGCTCTTGGGCGAGGATGGGCGCGAATTGCCGACCCGCCTTGACGGCGAGGTCGAAAGTCACCCCGGAACCCGGGTGCTGGCGCTTACCGCGGAGCGCGATCGTTTTCGCTTTATTGACTTGCCCGCAGCGCCGGTGCCCTCGCTGCTGCGCGGCTTCTCGGCGCCGGTCAAATTGAAGGGCATGCCGCTCGACCGGTTGAAGTTTCTCGCGGTGCATGACCCGGAGCCGTTTGCCCGCTGGGAGGCGGGTCAGACCGTCGCGACCCGCGCCTTGCTCGACCGGGTCGAGGCCTTGCGAGCCGGTTTGGCGCCGGCGCCGCTCGATCCCGATCTGATCGCCGCGATGCGCCACACCTTGGCCGAGGCCGGGCCGGACCCGGCTTTTGCCGCGGAGGCGCTGATCCTGCCGACCGAGTCATTTCTCGCCGACCAGATGGCGGTTGTCGATGTCGATGCCATCCACGGCGCGCGTGAAACCGCACGCGCCGAAATAGGCCGCGCTTTGGCCGGTGAATTTGCAGCTATATACGAGGAGCTGCGGGACCCTGGCCCATACCGCATCGATGGTGCTTCGATCGGGCGGCGGGCGTTGCGCAATGCAAGCCTCGCCTATATCGCCGCAGCTGATCCCGACAAAGGCACCGTACTCGCGAAGGCGCAGTTTGACGCCGCCGCCAATATGACCGACGTGTTGGCGGCGCTCGCGGTGCTGGTCGATCTCGACCGGCCCGAGCGCGCCGCAGCGTTGGCGCATTTCTTCGCGATCTGGTCGCAGGACCCGCTGGTCATCGACAAATGGTTCAGCCTGCAGGCGCGCTCGTCATTGCCGGACACCCCGGCGCGGGTCAAGGCGCTAACCCAGCATCCGGCCTACGAGCGGAAAAACCCGAACCGCGTGCGGTCGCTTATCGGCGCGTTTGCGCAGGGCAATCAGGTGCGCTTTCACGACGGCAGCGGTGCGGGCTACGCCTTGCTCGCCGATGAGGTGATCGCGATCGATCCGAGCAATCCGACCACAGCGGCGCGGCTGGTGCAGCCGCTCTGTGCCTGGCGGCGTCACGATGCGGCGCGCCAGGCGCTGATGCAGCGCGAACTCGAACGCGTGCTCGCGGTTCCGGGGTTGAGCAAAAACACCTATGAAATGGTCTCGAAAAGTCTGGCATAATATTACGACGCGCCCGGCAGGAGATGTTTTCGCGGTCGAGTAGGCGGTAATCGGCGGTGGCCGGCGTCGCCGAGGGGGGTGCACTCGATGTCGGTCGTCGCTGGCACAGAGGAACGCACCGCGCGATCCCGCGTCGCTCGGCGGACGACGCCCGCGGCGGCGCTCGCCGCACTCGGTATTGTCTATGGCGACCTCGGGACGAGCCCGCTCTACACCCTGCAGACAGTCATCCAGATCATCGGGGGGCGGTTCAGCGCAGAGGCCGCGATCGGCGTCCTCTCGCTGATCTTGTGGGCGCTCGTCATTACGATTTCCGTCAAGTACTGCCTGTTCGTGATGCGCGCGGACAACCATGGCGAAGGCGGGATCTTGGCGCTGATGCCGCTCGCCGGCGCGACCGCGTTCGACCGCAGCCGCGCGCTCGTCATGATGGGCCTGTTCGGAGCGGCCCTGATCTATGGCGACGGCATCATCACACCGGCAATCTCGGTGCTGAGCGCGCTCGAAGGCGTCAATGTCGCAACCAAAGCGTTCGAACCCTACGTCATGCCGGCGGCAGTTGCGGTGCTGCTCGGCCTTTTTGCCGTTCAGGGCCGCGGCACAGCGCGCATCGGCAAGGTGTTTGGACCATTGATGCTAGTGTGGTTCGGCGTGATCGCGGTGCTCGGCATCGCCGGCATCCTGCACCACCCACGAGTGCTCGCCGCGATCGACCCGCGGCATGCGATCGCCTTTCTGGCGCAGGACGGCTGGGGTGGCTTTGCGGTTCTCGGCGGCGTCTTCCTGGCGATCACCGGCGGCGAGGCGCTTTATGCCGATATGGGGCACATCGGACGAAATCCGATCCGAACCACCTGGTATGGGCTCGTGCTGCCGGCGCTCCTACTCAACTATGCCGGCCAGACGGCGCTTCTCATCGAGCACCCGGGCCTCGGCGGCAATCCGTTTTTCAAGCTGGCACCGGGCTGGGCAATTTTTCCACTCGTGCTGCTCGCGACGATAGCGACGATCATCGCCAGCCAGGCGATCATTACCGGCTCGTTCTCGCTGACGCGCCAGGCGATGCAACTCGGCTGGTTCCCCGGCTTGCGCATCCGCCAGACCTCGGACCAGGAATACGGCCAGATTTATGTCCCCTTCGTGAACTGGATGATGATGCTGTTTACGCTCGCTCTGACGGTCGGGTTCGGCCGCTCCGATCGCCTCGCCGGCGCCTACGGCACCGCCGTCTCGACCACGATGCTGCTGACAACCGCACTGCTCTATAAGGTGATGCGTGATCGCTGGGGCTGGTCGGCGCCGGCTGCGTTGCTGACGAGCGGCCTATTTCTGGTGGTCGACTTTGCCTTCTTTGCGGCCAATCTGCTGAAAATCGTCGAGGGCGGTTGGATCCCGCTCAGCTTCGGCGCGATCGTGTTCATGGTCATGACCACATGGCATTCAGGCATCGAAGCCATGAGACGCAAGCTCGCGGCCATGACCGAGCCGCCCGAACAGTTCCTCGATCGGCTACAAGCGAACAAAATTCCGCGCGTGCCGGGCACCGCCGTCTTTCTAACCCGGATAGCGCAGGGGATCCCGCCGCTGATGATCCGGCACGTAGCTCAAATCGGTGCCTTGCCGCAAACAGTGATCGCCCTCACCGTGAGGTTCGCGGAGATTCCACGGGTGGATCTTACAGATCGACTCGAGCTGGTCCGCGTCTTTCAAGAGTTCTGGCGCTTGACCGTCCACTACGGCTTTGTCGAAATACCCGATCTGCCGTCGGCTTTGCGTGTGGCAAAAGACCTCGGCTGCCCCGTCGACCTCGACAATGCCGTGTACTTCGGCGAACACGACGCGGTCGTCCCCGACAAAACGGCCGGACGGCTGTTGCGGTGGCGTTCGCTGCTTTTCGCCTTCTTGTTTCGCAACTCGGTGCGAGCCGTCGACCTCTTCAATCTTCCGCCCTCCAACTTCTTGGAAATCGGCCGTCAGATCGAAATCTGACGAAGAGTGATCGAGTCGGCCTGATCGCGTCGACTGGAAAGCCTGTCGTACGCCTTAATCCTCTATGAATTTTCCCTGGCCTACCGCTTCCAACTCGCTTTTTGTGTATGCCCGGCCACTGCAGCGGCGATCACCCCGTAGCGTATTTGAACTCCGGGAGCATCATGAGCCCGTCTTTGGTCCCGCCCGGTAGTGTCACCTTGTTGCCGGTGAACTTCAACGTGTCATAAGGGACGACAACCAAGCGTTTTCCCATGCCCAGAAAGCCGCCGACCGACAGCACGGCGTAAGGCTGCTTGCCGTCGGGGCTCACCAGGAGGTCATCAATCGTGCCGATGGTTTCATTGGCATCGTTGACGACGCTGCTGCCGATGACCTTGGACGCGCGATACCCCGCCGCCAGCTTCTGCACATCTACCTTCACGAGTTCCACCGTCTGCGGCGTGCCTTGCGCTCCTACGCCACCGGAGAGGAGTGCGATGCTGATCATCGCTGCACTGGCGAGAACGATCGATTTATTCATGATCCGTTTCCACGTTGCGGTACGCCAATCCACGAGATCGGCAGGCGCTTGTTTTATCAATCGCAATTGGCAAAACGAGCGCCTTTATCCTTTTACTTTTTAAGCGCGTCCTTGAGACCGCCGACAGCGTTCTGGATCTTTCCTGCGGCCTTTTCGGCCTTCCCATCCGCCTCCGTCTTCTGGTCGCCCAGGACCCTGCCCGCGACTTCTTTGACCGCCCCGATAACCTGCTTGGCAGATCCTTGAACGCGATCTTTATCCATAACAAGTCTCCCTTCAAACGCTACGGGTGCCGCGGCTGCGGCCCCGCCCGATTCACACGTCACCCGCGCCTTCTCAGGATTAGAAGGAGAGGCTGCCGACGTGCCCATGTACTAGCCATCCAATCACGAGGACGACGAGGATCAAGCCGAGTATGCCGCCGATCCCGGCGGGTCCGCCTTGCCGGTAATAGCCGCCGCGGTAGAACCCAAAGCCGCCCCCGAACAGAACCAAGAGCAGAACGATTATTAGGATAAGTTCCATCGTTTTATCTTTCGTCGCAATAGTCGGCAACCCGTGCCGAGCGCCAGCCAGCAGCTTCCAACTGGGACCGATCGAGTCGGCCGCGGAGCGGAAGTGTAAAATGAGCGAATACTACGACTAATACATAAGCAGGAATTGTCGGTTTACAATCGACAACCTTAGATTTTTATCCCGCAGGATAAGATGGCTTGCCGATTTTAGAGATGATTTATGAATAAATAGACGGCTGAGCGCTATACGGGCGCAGGCAAACACGCGCCCACCCCGACCCTAGCAAAAACACATATGAGATGGTCTCGAAAAGCCTCGCCTAAGCCGTTGGGGGCGTCCAGCCAGAAGGGAGACATACCATCAGCGTCATCACGACCACGGATGGTACGCGGATTTTCTTCAAGGATTGGGGCGCCGGCCAGCCGCTCATGTTCAGCCATGGTTCGCCGCCATCGGCCGACGCCTCGGACGCGCAGATGCCGTTTTTCGGCGAAAACCGCTACCGCGTCGTCGCGCATGATCGCTCGTGCCGAACGCCACACTGAAGGTCTATTCCGGCCACCCGCATGGGCTGGCGCAGACCAAGCGAACACGTTCAACGCCGATCTGCTCGCATTTATCCAGATTTAGTATGGGGCTGAACGGCGGGGTAAATCACCCGCCGTCCGGAGTTTCATTCAATTGCTGGGCTGGTTGCTGAGCCGGGTCGCCTCAAACAGAAACCAGGTCCGCTTTTCGGTTTCGTCGATGAAGTTTTCGAGGATGCTCGTCGTCGCGACGTCCCCATTGTTCGCGGCCACTTCGTGAGCCTCGCGCATGCTGACGGTCAACGCCTTATTATCCTCCATCAATTCTCGCAGCATGTCGGGCGCCGCAACAAGCTCCGAGTCGTTGTCGGTGATGCGTTTTAGTTTGGCGATGTGCCCGATCGAACGGAGTGTGGTGCCGCCGACCTTGCGCACGCGTTCGGCGAGCTCGTCCGTCATCTCAAAGATCTGATCGCCCTGGTCGTCAAGCAGCAGATGATAATCGCGAAAGTGCGGGCCGCTCACATGCCAATGAAAGTTCTTTGTCTTCACATAAAGGGCAAATGCATCGGCAACGAGCGGATTAAGTGCGGCGCTGATTGCCGTGACCGCATCGGGGGTAAGATCGGTGGGCGTGCCCAAAGCTGCAGCGCTCGGCCTGCGAGATGCTGACATCGGATACCTCCGGGGGAAGCCAAGGGGAATTTAGTACCGTTAAGATTTAGTGCGCAGGGCGGCCGTTATCCATCGGGCTCGTCCAAATTGCCGCGCCCCGCACTCTCACATGTGAGCAACTGTTTGAGGCGATTGAGGCATTGGCTGCGGTCGGGTACAAAATCGGCCGTCTCCCACCAGCGCTCGACGGCATCGAGCAATGCGCCGATGCGTGGCCCGGGCGGTATGCCAAGCGCCCTGACATCATGACCGGTCAGCGGGAAATTCGGCACCGTCCAGTCGCGGGCGAGCCTGAGCAGTTCGGTTCAGCCGCTCCGGCCCGACGAGACCCTCCGCCGCTGCTAACAGCGCGAGGTCGCGGAAGCGTACCGCGCCGAGACGATACAGAGCGCGGCGTTGTGTCGGCGGATCAGCATTCGGGTCGAACGGCCACGGCGGGGCTAAGTCACGCAACCGGTCGCGCCAAGCATTTGGCAAGCGCAATCTCTCCGCGACCGCCTGGGCACCGGGTCCATCGACCGCGATCAGCGCCGCGAGGCGGCGCAGCGGATCGGGCTCGGGTTCGATTGCGATCATTCGCCGCAGCCGGTCGAGCCGCCGCGCTTCCGGCAGGATCACGGCGAGGACGCCATCCTCGGCCATCATCTCCAATGCCGCGCTCGGATCGGCGGTTTCGAGAATCCTGACCAGCTCCTGGGCCACGCGCTCGGCCGACAGCTTGGGCAGCAGGTGCGCGGCAGCCCGGCAGGCGGCCCGCGCCTGCGGGTCGCCCGTGCCGGTACCAAACCGCGCTTCAAAGCGGTAGTAGCGCAAGATCCGCAGCACATCCTCGGCGATGCGCGTCGCCGGGTCGCCGACAAAGCGCACGCGCCGCGCCTTGAGATCGCCGAGACCGCCCGTCGGGTCGTCGAGGGTGCCGTCGGGCGATAGGAAAATCGCATTGATCGTGAAATCGCGCCGCCCTGCATCGGCGGCCCAATCGGCGTCGAACGCAACCCGAGCGCGTCGGCCAAAAGTTTCGACGTCGCGACGCAGCGTCGTGATCTCGAAATGCCGTGGCGTCGTGCCGGGCTCGGCTGGCGGGATCGCGGTCACGGTGCCATGAGCGAGACCGGTTGGCACAACCTTGATGCCGCGCTGTTGCAAGAGCTCGGCAACGCGCTCGGGTGGCGCCGGTGTTGCGAGGTCAATATCGGTTCGCGCCCCCGGTTCGCCGATTGGCAGCCCCAGCAGCGCATCGCGCACAACGCCGCCGACAAAGCGCGCCTCAACCCCGCCCGCGGCCAGTGCATCAAGCACGGCCCGGGTCGGCGGTTCGAGCATCCATTGCTGCGGCTCGATGCGCGGCCGCTTGCCGGGCTCGGTCATCGCGCCGGCTCCGGTACGATATGCCCGGGGACGATACGGCCGTTTACAACATGCGGCGCGATATAGACGCCTTCCTGCGATGTACCAAACCCGACAGTGACCACAAACAACACGACGATCAACAACACCGCCCCGGCGCCGGCGAGCCAGATCCACGGCACCGTTGTCCACGCCACGCGGCCGCGATCAAGCCGGGCGCCGAAATTCGTCACCCACAACAGGTAAAGTGCAGTCGGCAACAGCAGCGGCAAAACGATCGTGATAAAGACCCGGATCATGCCAGCTTCAGCCGGCGAGCACCTCGGCCAGATTGACCAGCATGCCCGCAGTCGCACCCCAAATGTTGCGGTTCTCGTAAGGCAGTACAAAAAACACCCGCCGCCGCTCTTCGAACATGCGCTCGGTGCGGCGATGATTGACCGGATCAACAACGAAGGTTAGCGGCACCTCGAACACATCCGCGACCTCGAACGGGTCGATGCTCAGCGTGAACGGGGTCGAAACGATGCCGACAACCGGGGTGATCTCAAACCCGGTGCCCGTCACGTAGGTGTCAAGCCGCCCGATCAAGGTCACGTGTTCGCGCGCGAGCCCGATCTCTTCTTCGGTCTCGCGCAAGGCAGCGGCGACGGCATCAAGATCCTCGGGATCAACGCTGCCGCCCGGAAACGCAATCTGCCCGGCATGCGCAGTTAAATGCGCGGTGCGCTGGGTCAGCAGCACCGACATGCCCTCGGGGCGATCGACCAGCGGCACCAGCACTGCCGCCGGGCGTAGCGCGGTGCTGGGCAAGGTCATGCCGGGATTTAAGTCGTGATCGCCGCGGGTCGCTTGCCGCAACGCCGCCGCCTCGGCTGCGTCCACCGCACCGCCAAACCCTCGTCGTCCCGGGGCGCCGAGCTGCGCAAAGCGCTCCATCACCCATTCGCGCGACAGCCGACGGAGTTCGCCTCCCTGTCCTTGCATCAGGTGCATGCCCTCTTTGTCTCGGGGGCAGCACCGGCTGGAGTCTCACTCTCGATCCTCACCGGGATCGCCCAGGTGGAAGAAAGCGCCGCTGCTCCATACTCCAAATTGCTTCTCCCCTGCGATCTTCTCGTCCACGGCTAACTCAACCAGTTCATAGAACACCGGTCGTGAGATCCGGGCTTCCAGCGCACCACGCACCAGGATATAGGGAGCCGGTTCGCCCGAGAGAGCGGTCTCGACCCGTATCGGATGATCCGGCCCTGCAGCCACAATATCGTCCAGATTGGTTCGGAAGATCAGTTGCTGGTCGCGGCCTTGACCGAGCACCGTGAGTTCGACCGCGACAAACGGGGCGTCTTCGACCGCGATGCGGCTGCGTTCGGCCGGGGTCACGAGCCAATAGCTGCCATCTGCCTCGCGGCGCAGCACCGAGGCGAACAGTTTAACGAGCGGGAGCCGGCCGATCGGGGAGCCGCAATAATACCAGGTGCCGTCGCGGGCGATCCGCATGTCGAGATTGCCGCAGCCGATCAGCCGACGGCTCCCGCCCGTCGAGCCGATCATCGAGGAATTGCCGGAGTCGGGAATTTGCATCAGGTTCGCATCTGCCCGAGCATTTGAAAGAGGATCGTCAGCTGTTGTCTCCCGCCGCAACCGTCAACCCCGCCGCCACGGATCTCGTCGCCGAAGTGGATTCGCTCGGCCGCAGTCTCAGCCTCGTGCGCGCCCGCATCGGGGAAATCATCTTTGGTCAGCGCGATGTCGTCGAGCAAGCACTGATCACCCTGTTGTGCGGCGGCCATGCGCTGCTGATCGGGGTTCCCGGGCTCGCCAAGACCCGGCTCGTCGAAACCTTGGGCACGATCCTCGGACTCGACGAGAAGCGCATCCAATGCACGCCCGATCTGATGCCGGCCGACATTCTCGGTTCGGAGGTTCTCGAGGAGAGCGAGACCGGCAGGCGCTCGTTCCGCTTTATTCCCGGGCCGGTATTCTGCCAATTGCTGATGGCCGACGAGATCAATCGCGCAAGCCCGCGCACGCAATCCGCATTGTTGCAGGCAATGCAGGAGGGTCGCGTCTCGATTGCCGGCCAATACCACCCGCTGCCGCAGCCGTTTCACGTTTTGGCAACCCAAAATCCGCTCGAGCAGGAAGGTACCTACCCGTTGCCCGAGGCGCAGCTCGACCGTTTTCTGATGCAGATCGATGTCGACTATCCCGATCGCGATGCCGAGCGTGAGATGTTGATCGCCACCACCGGCACCGCCCAAGACCGGCCGCGTCCGGCCATGACTGCAGCCGAATTGATTGCGGCGCAGCGCCTCGTGCGGCGCATCCCGGTCGGTGACAGCGTGGTCGATGCGATTCTGGCGCTGGTTCGGTCGGGGCGTCCCGAGGCCGGCGGTAACGGCATTACCCGATTTGTCTCGTGGGGACCGGGACCGCGCGCCAGCCAGGGATTGATGCTTGCCTGCCGCGCCCGAGCGCTGATCGACGGCCGTTACAGCCCGTCGATCGACGATATCTTGGCGCTCGCCGCACCGGTGCTTCGCCATCGCATGGCGGTCAGTTTCGCCGGCCGCAGCGAGGGGGTCACGGTGGCTCACGTCATCGAACAAATTTCGGCGCCGTTTCGTTGAATACCGCGTCATCGCGTTCGCTGGCCTCGCTGCTGGCGCGGCGCACCCCAGCCGTCGCAGAGTTGCGGGTGCGGGCCGAGCAGGCGGCCGCAGCGTTGCCGCCGTTGCTGGTCGCGGCGGAACGGGTCGCAGCCACGGTAGCGCAGGGTGTGCACGGCCGCCGCCGCGTCGGTCAGGGCGAAACCTTCTGGCAGTTCCGTCAGTACCAGCCAGGCGACGCGGCGAGCCGGATCGATTGGCGCGAGAGCGCTAAATCACAGCGCTTTTATATCCGCGAGACCGAATGGGAGGCGGCGCAGAGCGTTTGGCTGTGGCGCGACGCCTCGGCATCGATGAATTACACCTCGGCAGAGTACATCGCCGGCGCCGAATGGCCGACCAAGCGGGCCCGTGCCGAATTGCTGCTCGCGGCACTCGCCAGCTTGCTGGTGCGCGGCGGCGAGCGCTTGACTCTGCTCGGCAGCGGTGTCCCGCCGATGAGCGGGCCAATTGCGATGTCGCGGATCGTCGAAATGCTTGCCCGCGGCGCCGGAGGAACCGACAGCCTGCCGGCCTTCGAGCCGTTGCCGCGCGCCGGGCTATTGGTGTTGATCGGCGATTTCTTGGCGCCGCTCGACGAGACCAGTGCCATGTTGACCCGCTTTGCAGGTACCGGGCTCAAAGGTCACCTTCTGCAGATCGTCGATCCGGCTGAGGAGGATTTGCCGTTCAGCGGCCGCGTCCGCTTTGCCGGTGTCGAAGAGCGCGACGAGACCATCGTGAGCCGGGTCGAGGGAGTCCGCGACGAGTACGCGCACCGGTTCCGCGATCATCGCGCCGGGCTTGCGGCTTTCGCCGGCCAACTCGGCTGGACATTTGGCTCCCACCGGACCGACCGTGCCCCGGGAATGGCATTACTGGCGCTCTACGCGGCGCTTTCCGGCGATCGCCGGCGATAAAGGGTTCTACGAATGGTGCCGCTCGCTATCGGCGCAGCAGGTTGAACAATGCTGGCATTTGGTTCACTCGCCTTTGCTTCGCCATGGTTGCTGACCGCGCTGTTAGGGTTACCAATTATCTGGTGGCTGTTGCGGGTGACCCCGCCGGCGCCGCGTCGCATCGCGTTTCCAGCTATCCGGTTGCTGCTGGGTCTGGTGCCGCGCGAAGTGACGCCGGCGCGCACACCACTATGGCTGATCCTGTTGCGCATGGCGATCGCCGCGCTGGTAATCCTCGGTGCAGCCGATCCATTGCTTAATCCGCAGGCACAGCTGCCGGGGACCGGGCCATTGACCTTGGTGGTCGATGATGGCTGGGCGGCGGCAAACGACTGGGCGGCTCGCCAGGCCGCACTCGGCGATCTGTTGGCCGAAGCGGAGCGTGAAGATCGGCAGGTGGTGCTGGTGACGACGGCCCCCGCAGGCAACGGCACTGCAGCCCCGCCGCTGGCGCCAATCCGCGCTGTCGATGCACGCGCCGCGATCGAGGCACTGCAGCCGAAACCGTGGCCGGTCGATCGCCGGGCGGCTCTCGCACGTCTGCAAAAGCTTTCCTTGCCGGGCGCCAACGCCGCGCTCTGGCTCAGCGACGGGCTCGACGATGCCGGAGATGCGACAGCCCTCGCTGCTTACCTCGATGAGCGCGGCACCTTGCAATATCTGAGCGCCGGTTCGAACGCCGCCCCCGTGTTACTCGCTGCCGGCGACCGTGAGGCCAAGGATCTGTCGGTCGTGGTGCGGTCGCTGCCAACCGGCAAACCGAGGCGCTATCAGGTGCGGGCGAGCGGCGGGGATGGCCGCTTTCTGGGGCAGCGGGGGGTGACGATCGGGCCTGGCCGGCGCTCCGCGGAGGTGCAATTGTCTCTGCCAAACGAATTGCGCAACCAGGCTGCGCGCATCGAAATCGAGGGCGGGCAATCAGCTGGCACGGTGCTTCTGGTCGATGAGCGGTGGCGGCGCCGCCCGGTTGGGATAGCCGCATCAAGAAATGCCGGCGGACAGCCGCTACTCAGCGAAACCTATTATCTCGAACGTGCGCTCGAGCCGTTTACCGAGATCCGGCGCGGCCACGCGGCGGAGCTGCTCAAGCGTCAACTCGCGGTGCTGATCCTCGCGGATTCGAGCCCGGACTCGCCGGCCGAAGCCGCTGCGATTGAAAAATGGGTTGATAATGGCGGTCTGCTGCTGCGCTTTGCCGGCCCGCGCATGACCGAAGAGGACGACAGACTGATGCCGGTTCGGCTGCGCCGCGGCGGGCGCACGATTGGCGGCGCGATGTCGTGGGAGCAACCGGCCAAGCTAGCGCCGTTTGCACCCGACAGCCCATTCGCCGGGCTGTCGATCCCAGCTGATGTGACGGTGTCCCGCCAAGTGCTGGCGGAACCCGATATCGATCTCGCCTCTAAGATCTGGGCGCGGCTCGCCGACGGCACGCCGCTTGTGACCGCGGAAAAGCGCGGGCACGGCTGGATCGTGCTGGTGCACACGACGGCGAACGCCGATTGGTCCAATCTCTCGCTTTCCGGTCTATTCGTTGACATGCTGCGGCGCATCGTGGCGATGAGCCAGGGGGTAACCGCGGCCAGCGAGGCCAGCCTGCCGCCGATCGAAACCCTCGACGGGTTTGGTCGGCTGCAGCGCGCGCCGCCAACAGCCCGGCCGATCGCCGGCAAGGACCTCGCGAGCGTGACCGTTTCACCCGAGCATCCACCAGGCTTTTACGGCACGCAGGATGCACGCCGCGCACTCAACCTGTCATCCGGTATACCCGAGCTGACACCGATCGCGGACCTGCCTGCCGATGTCCACCGCGCAACCTTTGGCCGCGGCAGCGAAATTGATCTGCGGGCGCCGGTACTGACAGCGGCGCTGCTGTTGGCGCTCGCCGATCTGCTGATCGCCTATGGTCTGCGCGGGTTGCTGTGGCGTCGTCCGGCGCAGGTTGCCGGTGCGCTCCTTCTTGCCTTTTTTGCGATTGCTGCGCCGGCTCGCGCCGATGACGCGTTTGTCGTGCGCGCCACCGCGGAGCTGCACCTCGCCTATGTCCAGACCGGAAACGACGAGGTCGATCGTGAGAGCCGCGCCGGGCTCGTCGGTCTCGGTGATGCTCTGAGCCGGCGAACCGCGGTCGAGACCGGAGACCCGCTTGCCGTCGACATCGAAACCGACGAGCTGATCTTTTTCCCGCTGCTTTATTGGCCGGTGACCGCCGATCAAGCCCCGCCGTCAGCCAAAGCAGTTGAACGCATCAACCGCTATCTCGAAACCGGCGGCACAATCCTGTTCGACACCCGTGACGGCGACGAGCAGTCGCCCGGGCCGTTCGGCGGCGCCGCGATTGCGACCGAGCGCCTGCGCCGGTTGACCGCGGGGGTCAATATCCCGGCGCTGGTGCCGGTCCCGCCTGATCATGTGCTGACCAAGTCTTTTTACCTGATGCACGAGTTTCCCGGACGGTGGAATGTCGGCACTTTGTGGGTCGAGCCGGTCGACGATCATGTCAATGACGGGGTGTCGAGCGTCATCGTCGGCGCCAATGACTGGGCCGGCGCCTGGGCGATCGATCGGGTCGGTCAGCCGCTCTACGCGTGTGTGCCGGGTGGTGAGCAGCAGCGCGAGATGGCGCTGCGTTTCGGGATCAACCTGGTGATGTATGTGCTGACCGGCAATTACAAATCGGATCAGGTCCACGTGCCCGCGATCCTGGAGCGGCTCGGGCAATGACGAGCACCGGGTTTTCGATTGCCGCCGCGCCGCTGCTGCCATGGTGGGCGCTGGCGCTGCTCGGCGCCGCAGCTCTGCTGCTGTTGGCGCTCGGGCTCTGGCGCGCGGCACCGGCGCTCGGATGGCGGGCCGCCGCGATCGCCATTTTGCTCGCCGTGCTGGTCAATCCCTCGCTGATCGAGGAGCAGCGGGTGCCGCAGCGCGATGTCGCAATCGTCGTCGTTGACGACTCGCCCAGTCAGAGCATCGGAAATCGGCGCCAGGCGACGGCCAAGGCGCTCGCAACATTGAAGGACAAGCTCGGGCAGGAGCGCGATCTCGACCTCAGGGTGGTCCACGCCGGCGCGCCGCAGCCCGGCGCGGGTGACGACGGAACGCGGTTGTTTGCGGCGCTCGATCAGGCAATGTCGGATGTGCCACGCCAGCGCCTCGCCGAAATCGTGATGATCACCGATGGTGAGGTTCACGACGTGCCGACCGGCGACGCAAAATCGCTGCGGCAGGCGGTTCCGGCGCCACTGCATGTCTTGCTCTCGGGACAACCAAACGAGGGCGACCGCCGTCTTGTCGTCTCGCAAGCGCCGAGTTTTGGCATTGTCGGCAAGCGGCTCGATTTGCGGATCCGGGTCGAGGATCTGCCCGAGACCGCCGCCGAGAAGGCCGGTACCGACACCGATGAGGCGCGCGTGACCTGGCGCAAGGATGGCGGCGCGCAGCAGGAACTGACGGTACCGGTCGGGCAGGACGTGACTCTGCCGGTGCAGATCGACCACGGCGGGCCCAATGTAATTGAGCTCGAGGCCGCACCCGGGCCGCGCGAACTGACACTCGTCAATAACCGTGCCGTGGTCGTCGTCAACGGCGTGCGCGACCGTCTGCGGGTTCTGCTGATCTCGGGCGAGCCGCATGCCGGTGAGCGGGTCTGGCGCAATCTGCTCAAATCCGACCCGTCAGTCGATCTCGTCCATTTCACGATTTTGCGTCCACCCGAAAAGCAGGACGGCACGCCGATCCGCGAGCTGTCGCTGATCGCCTTTCCGATCCGCGAGCTGTTCGACACCAAGCTCGACGATTTCGACTTGATCATCTTCGATCGCTATAGCCGGCGCGGCGTGATCCCGGAGGCCTATCTCGAAAACGTCGTCCGCTATGTCCGAAATGGCGGAGCGCTGCTCGAAGCGGCGGGTCCCAATTTCGGCGCACCGATGAGCCTGTCGCGCACTCCGCTTGGCGCGATATTCCCGGCCGAACCGACCGGAGACGTCTTCGAGGAGGGTTACAAGCCGCAACTGACCGCACTCGGCCGCCGCCACCCGGTGACCGAGGGACTGCCCGAGGCCGGCCCGCCGGGCGGCGAACCCAGCTGGGGGCGATGGTTCAGGCAAATCGATACGCAAGTGCACCGCGGCACAACCGTCATGACCGGCGATCGCGGCGACCCGCTGCTGGTCCTCGATCGGGTCGGGAAAGGGCGAGTGGCGCAGCTGCTATCGGACGAGATGTGGTTCTGGGCGCGCGGCTTTGAGGGCGGCGGCCCGCAAGCCGAGTTGCTGCGCCGGCTCGCCTATTGGCTGATGAAGGAGCCGGATCTCGAAGAGAACGATCTGCGCGCCGCGATCGACGGCGATCATCTGGTCGTAACCAGGCAATCGCTGGAGCCCGACGATCGCCCGGTCGTCGTGACGGCGCCCGACGGCACCCGCCACAATCTCGCGCTGACCCCTGAGCAAGGGGGACGCAGCACCGGCCGCATTGCGATCACTCAGATGGGCCTTTATCGCGTGACCGACGGCAGCAAGACGGCACTCGCCGCCGCCGGGCCGCTCAATCCGATCGAGTTTAGCGATGTCCGCACCACGCCCGACAAGCTGGCCCCAGTGGTTGCCGCGACCGGCGGCGGCACGTTTTGGGTCGGCTCGGGCAAGATGCCGGACATCCGCCGTGTCGGCGCGGACGACAGTGCAGCCGGGCGGAACTGGATCGGGCTTCGCGCCAACGGCGACTATACGGTCACCGGGTTCCGTGAGATGCCCCTGTTACCGGCAGTGGCGGCGCTGGTGCTGATCGTCAGCGGCCTGCTGGCGGCATGGCAACGCGAAGGGCGGTAAGACCTGGTGCCCGACCCGGTTTTTCCGGGCGTAGGTTCCGCAGCGGGATCGCGGCAAAAAGATCCTTTCACCGCAGAGGACGAAGCCCGGCGAAGGAGACGATCGCCCTTGCCGGGCAAGGAATGCGCTAAATCAGGCGGCATGCGTGCTTCGAGATGCACCCCGGCTGTGCCGGACCGCTCCTCAGAGCCTGTGGGAGGGAGGCTTCAGCGCCCTTCGCGCGCGTTGGGTCAGATGATCTTGCGCTGTCGGAGATCGTCGATCTGCTGCGCGGTATAGCCGAGATCGGCGAGGATTTCGTCATTGTCGGCGCCGAGTTTCGGGGCGATGCCGATATCGGGCGGCGTCTCCGAAAAATGCCATGGCGAACCATGCACTTTCAGCCGCTTGCCGTATTCGGGGTAATCGACCTCGGTCACATAGCCGTTGGCCAACACATCGGGATCATTCGAGGCTTCGAGCAATGTGTTGATCGGCGCCGCGATGATGTCGGACGCTCGTAGCCGGGCCACCCAATCGTCGCGCGACCCGGTCGCAAACAGCTCGTCGAGCATGTGCAACAATCTCGCGCGCTGGTCATCGGAGGTGACAACAACGCCAAGATCGCCAAAGCCCGACCGTTCGAGCGCCTCATAAAAGCCCAGCGCCCCCATCGCCTCGCGCCATTTGCGCGCGCCGTTGAGCTGGAACACCAGCGGCTTGCCGTCGCGGTCATTGAAGCTGGCGCTGAGCCCGGGACGCTCCGGCGTGCCGGTGACGCGGGCTTGGCCGGTCACCGGATTGCGATTACGCCACATCGTCGTCGTCAGGGTCCAGCCCATTAGCCGGATCTGGCCGCCGAGCAACGAGCAATCGACCTTTTGGCCGATGCCGGTGCTGCGCGCGTATGTCAATGCGGCGAGCGCCCCGCCAAAAGCGAGGATCGCGCAGGTTTCGTCGGCGACCGAGACGATCCCGGTCTTTAGCGGCTGGCCCGGCGTCGAATAGGCCTCGGCGATACCGCCCAGCGCCTGCGCCATCGAGTCGGTGCCCGGCAGTTCGGCGTGGGGTCCTTTTGGTCCGTAGCCGGAGACCGAGACATAGACGAGACGCGGGTTGACCTGCCGCAATTCTTCATAGCCGAAGCCGTTTTTCTCGGCGGCGCCGGGCCTGAAATTCTGGCCGAAGATGTCGGCCTTGGCGACGAGCTTGCGCAGGATTTCGCGGCCTTCCGCGCTCTTTAGATTGAGCGTGAAGCTTTTGACGCCGCGATTGTTGGTCTCGAAATAGGTGCTGGGCAGCCCCGGCAACACCGTCGACCCGCGGGAATTGTCGCCGACCTCGGGCACTTCGATCTTGATGACTTCGGCGCCGAGATCGGCCATCAGCATATAGGGTACGGTCCCGGCCTGGGCCGTCGAGCAGGCGACGACCTTGACGCCGTGCAGCGGGCCATGCGGCTGGCTCATCTCGAAGCTCCTCAATCCAACAGCCAGGGGGCGGCACAAGCTTGCGCGACCTGGCGGATCTGGTTCAGCAAACCGGCACCGACCGGAATACCCTCTCGCCGACGCTTCTCGGCGTAGTTCCATTGCGGATCGCCCGCGACCATGACCGGCTGCGCCGGGTCCATCGGCGTCGTCGCGCGCAAATCATTGCAGAAGCGGGTCACATCGGCGGTGAATTCGTCGCGGTCGCGAAACAACCCGGGGTCGATCACGATAAAGCAATGACCGATGTCGTTGCCTTGCGGCTTCTTGCCGGCCATCGGGTCGGTGATCAGCGTCGCTCCCGGCAGGCAGGAGCTGAGAATGTTGACCATGACCGCGAGCCCATACCCCTTGTAGCTCGAATTTTCCGGCGAACCGCCGAGCGAGGTCAGAAACCCACCCTTGTCGCGCGCCTCCATCGGGTCGGTGCTGGGCATCCCGTTCTTATCGAGCACCCAGCCCGGCGGACAGGGCAATCCCTCATTCGCTTTGTTGCGAATGCGGCCCGCGGCTACCGTCGTCGTTGCCATGTCAAGCAGAAACGGCCGCCCGTCGGTCGTCGGGGCGGCAAACGACCACGGATCAGTGCCGAGCTTTGCTTCCTTGCCAAAGGTCGGCGCCACCTGCGTGCCGGAATTGCTGGTGCAGGCCATGCCGATCAGCCCTTCATTGGCGGCCATCAGCGTGTAGTACCCGGTGGCGCCAAAATGGGCCGAGTTGCGGACCGCGGTGATCGCCATGCCCGACTGCTTGGCCTTGTCGATCGCGACTTGCATCGCAAAGCGCGCCGGCACATGGCCGAGCCCGCCATCGCCATCGACCAGGGCCGAAATTGGCGTTTCCTTGATGATGCGTGGGTGTGCGGCCATGTTGGCGCGGCCACTGCGGCGCAATCGGTCATAGCCCGGGATCATCGAGATACCATGGCTGTCGACGCCGTGCAGATCGGCCCAGCCCAGGATGTCTGCCGTCGTTTCGGCATTGTCTTCTGGCATGCCCCAAGCCAGCAGGATCGCTTTGAGCTGGGCGCGGTGTCTGTCGTAGGGTGCGGGCATCCGGGCGTCTCCTATGGCCATAACCGGGTATTTTGTCCCGAGCTTATTTGATTTTTGCGTGGCCGGGTGAGGCTTCTTTCCGGTGCCGTCGGCGCGAGATGGTGAGCTACAAGATCTGTGTGCCGTCTGACAATGCTATGCGACATTGCCAAATGTCAGATGTCGCCCGAACGGAGGCGAACCGGCTCAATGGAGGGTCGTGATGGCGGATACGCGACATGGTGGATGCTTGTGCGGCAAGGTGCGGTATGAATTGGCCGGCGAGCCGTTGTTTTCGCTGCTGTGCCATTGTCGCGATTGCCAGTATCAGAGCGGCAGCGCTTTTATCGCCGCGATGCGGGTGCCGGCGGTCGGGTTTCGCATCACCAAGGGCGAACCCAAGCTCTTTGTCAGCAGGAGCGATGCCGGCAACGAGGTGACGCGAGCGTTTTGTCCGGAATGCGGTTGCCCGCTCTTCATCCGCGTATCGTCACGGCCCGACATCATCGGGTTGCGGGTCGGCAGTCTCGACGATCCGAGCGAATTCCGCCCCGAGGCCCACATCTTTGTCAAAAGCGCCCAGCCCTGGGACTACATGAACCCGGACCTGCCACAGCACACACCTACCCGCCCGGCCGCGCCTACACGACGGAGGGATGACGGGGCGAATCCCGTCAGGCATCGCGCAGGCCGTGCGTCGCAGTCAGGGCGCCGCGAGCCCGTTCAGAACGAGGTCGAGGTGCGCTTCTAAAAATCCCGCGCGATCGAGCGGGTGTTCTGGTCGCGAACAGCAGGTTCCACAGCACCGCCATTAGTGCCGGCGCCATGATTACCTGTGGGTAGCGGGCGTAGGAGCCGGGCCGGATCTCGCCACGCTCGACGCCGCGCGCCAGCAGAGTGCCCAGAAGCGCAATCGCGCGTTCGATGACTTCGGCATGATAGAACTCCGTCAGCTCGGGCATTCTGGGCCCCTCGGCGATCAACAGCCGCAGCAATTGGTGGGCGCGGGGGTTGTCAACCAGCCGCTCATAGATGAGCGCGACAAACTCGCGCAGCAGCTCGGCGATTGCATGGTCCGACTGTCCGAACCGGGCCTCGAGCGCATTCCAATCGGGCAGGATCAGCCGGCGCAGCACCGCTTTGAATAGCGCATCTTTGCTCGCGAAATAAAAGCTTCGGAAGGCCTTTCGCAACCCCGGCGCGGCGCGCCACGTCTTCCATGCGCGTCGCGGCATAGCCGCGGGCGGCAAATTCCGAAAACGCCGCTTCGAGGATTTCGCTTTCGCGGATTTCACGATCGCGCCGGCGCCGCGCCGCCAATTCCTGAGTTGCTACGCTTGCGGGTTGATCCGTTTCGAGCGGGGTTTTCGGCACAGCCATATTTTCCATGGAACAACACCTTGAAGAAATCGGTTTTAAGAGAAAATTGATTGTCCAGTCAGTCAAACAATTGGAGTTTGAGCATGGCCGATCTGCATACTGTCCTGATCGTCGGCGCGGGGCCGACTGGATTGGTTATGGCGCACGAACTTGCGCGCGCCGGTGTCGCCTGCCGGCTTGTCGACAAGGCGCCCCACCGCGCCATGGAATCGCGGGCGATCGCGATTCATCCGCGCACCCTCGAAACCTTTGAGCTGATGGGGCTCGCCGATGAATTTCTCGGCGCCGGCCAGCGAATCACAGCCGTCAGTGTCCACGGGAGCAGCGGGCCCATCGCACATGTCGAGTTTCGAGGGCTCGACACGCGCTACCCTTACATATTGGGCGTGCCGCAGGACGAGACCGAGCGCATCCTCGAACAGCATGTTCAGCAATTGGGGGTGCCTGTCGAGCGCAATACCGAACTCGTCGGCCTGACCGCGCATGCCTCCGCCGTGACAGCGCGGCTGCGCCAGGGAGATCGGGTCGAAGAGATCGAGGCCCAATGGGTTCTTGGTTGCGATGGCGCACATAGCGCGGTGCGCGACCAGCTTGCGATCCCCTTTTCGGGCAGCACCTACCCGGAGCATTTCCTGCTTGCCGACGTCAAAGTGGAAAGCGAGCTCGATCATGACGGGGCGCAGGTCTGGCTGCACGACGACGGCCCGGTAGCGTTCTTTCCGCTGCCGGCGGACCGCTGGCGGCTGGTCGTCGGCAACTCGCCCGCCGACTGGCAAGGCGAGCCCAGCCTCGCGCAATGTCAAGCATTGGTTGACGAGCGTGGCCCCGGCGGGATCCGGCTCGCCGATCCGCGCTGGACTGCGGTATTCCGCATCCATCGCCGGATCGCCCGGCACTTCCGCCAAAACCGTGTGTTTCTGCTCGGTGACGCTGCGCATATCCACAGCCCCGTCGGTGGCCAGGGCATGAATATGGGAATCCAGGACGCCTTCAATCTCGCCTGGAAACTCGGTGTGGTAATCGGCAAGGGCGGGAACTCGGCATTGCTTGACAGCTATGAGCCGGAGCGACGACCGATCGACGAGGCGGTGCTCCGGCAGACCGATCGCGCGACGCGCCTCGTGTCGTTGCACGGGCCGGTCATGCGTTTTTTGCGGGATCACTTGATGTCGCTGGCGACCCGGTTCCCGCCGGTGGTCGAAAAGCTCGCCGAGGCGATATCCGGGATTGCTGTCGACTACCGCCACAGCCCAATCGTCGAGGATCACGCGGTGGGCGCGCCCGGGCCGCATGCCGGCGACCGCGCACCCGACGCGGAGGTTGACGACCCGCATGGCGTGACGAAGCGGCTCTACCAGCTTTTCGCCCAACAGCGCCACTGTTGTTGTTGGTTGGCGGCGGCTCTGTGTTGCCGCCGGGCCTGTCCGAACTCGGCCGCCGCTCGATCGCTGTTCGCCGCATTACCCCGCCGGAGGTCGCGGGTGCCGATCTGATCGATCGCAGCGGCGAGATAGCTGCGCGTTACGGGTTGGCCGGCATGGCGTATATGATCCGGCCCGATGGTTATGTCGGATTTCGCTGCGGCTTGAGCGAGGCTCCTGCCCGTCTTCCCCGCTATCTGGCGAGAATCTTGGGTGCCTAGACCGCACCATTGTTGAGTGCCGACGCGCCGCCGAGCGGGGCCCGAGAGTATGCCTCGCTCGCGGCTTGTCCGGCAGGCTTGTCCGGCAGCCTGGGGCATGCAATATCGCCGAACCAACGCATTTCCAACGAACCGAGGACAGCCGATGGCCGAGAGCGAATTGCAGCAAAAAGGTGCCGCGATGCGGCGCCGCCTGATGGGTGATGCGGCAGTCGAGCATGCGGCGCGCGAGATCTATAGCGACCCGGTCATGAAGAAATTCATCGACTTGGCGACCGAGACCGTGTTCGGCGCGCTGTGGACGCGGCCCGGCCTCGACCTCAAAACCCGGGCACTGATCTGCGTGATTTCGGATGCGGCGACCGGCCGCGAACCCGAACTGGGATTGCATCTGCGTATGGCCTTGCGCCAGGGCTGGACCGAGGAGGAATTGAGCGAAGCGCTGCTGCATCTCTCGGGCTATGTCGGGGTGCCGATCATCCGCGAATCAATGATGGTGGCAAGCAAGGTCTTTGCCGAGCATCGAGCTGAGCAAGGCAGGGAGCAGCCGGTCGCTTGACCAAGCATATCCTGGTCATTCCGTCCTGGTATTCGGATGGCCGCGGCTCGGGAGGCGGCTATTTTCGCGATCAGGCCTTGGTGCTCAAAGCCGCCGGATATCGGGTCGCTATATTGGCCCCCGCCATTTACACTTGGCGCGATCTGCGGACCGGGCATGTCCGACGGCACCCGCTGCGCGAGATAACGATCGAATGCGACGGCGTGCCAATCTATCGCCGCGACGCGTTCACCGCACTACCCCGCCTGCCATACCGCAACCCGCTGGTCTGGACCGGCTGCGGCATGAAATTGGCTAAACGGTACATTGCCGAAAACGGTCGACCCGATCTGGTTCACGCGCATTCCTGTTTGAACGCCGGGGTTTTGGCGCTGGCGCTCAACCGGCGCTATGGCATTCGCTTCATCCTCACGGAGCATAGCGTGGGGCCAGCGCGGCCGCGCTGGTGGGAGCGTGATCTGATCAAGCGGGTCATTAAACGTGCGAACCGCTGCATTGCGGTCAGCCCCCACCTCGCCGCGTTGCTTGAAGAGCATTATCCCGGTTCCTCATGGCAGTATTTACCGAACGTTCTCGGCGAAGCTTTTCTCGCTGCCGAGACCTCGGCCGCGGTGCCGGCCAACGAGCTTGGGTTTATTTTTCTGTGTGTTGCGAGACTGTCACCCGAGAAGGGTCAAGCGCTGCTGCTCGAAGCCTTTGCCAAGGCGTTTTCCGGCAGTCCCGAGGTCCGCTTGCGGCTGATCGGCGACGGGCCGTCGTTATTGGACCTCGAGCAATTGAGCCGCAGTCTCGGAGTCGCGGCACAGGTCGATTTCGTCGGCTCGCTGTCTTCCGCTCGGGTGCGCGCGGAAATGCAAGCCGCCGATGCCCTTGTACTGGCGAGCAGGTTCGAGACCTTTGGCGTGGTTGTTATCGAAGCGCTGGCCTGCGGGCTCCCCGTCGTCTGCACCGCCAGCGGCGGTCCTGACCACCTTGTGGGGCCGAGCAACGGCCTGCTGGTTCGTTGTGAGGACGCGGCGGCCCTGCGCGAGGCGCTGTTGCAGATGCGATGCCGGGCTTCGGGCTACGATCGAGCCGCAATTCGCGCGGATGCAATCTCGCGATACGGTCCGACAGCTTTTGCTCGCCAATTCGCAGCCCTCGTTAGCTGAACGCTCTGAGCGGCACCGAAAAAGACGCCCGTCCGCACACTCGGCGCGGACGGGCGGTATCTTGCTTGGCTATTGGCGAAACGGCGGAGCCGGATTTACGGATTTAGAAGTCCATTCCGCCCATCCCGCCACCCGGCGGCATTGCCGGCGGGGTCTTGGGCTCGGGCTTCTCGGCCACCATTGCCTCGGTCGTGATCAAGAGGCCAGCGACCGATGCCGCATCCTGCAAGGCGTGCCGCACGACCTTGGTCGGATCGATGATGCCGGCCCGGATCATGTCGGTGAACTCGCCCTTTTGCGCGTCATAGCCGTAATTGAGATCCTTGCTGTCAAGCAGTTTGCCGACCACGATCGAACCGTCGGTACCCGAATTTTCGGCAATCTGCCGCGCCGGGTAGAGAAGCGCCTTTTTGACGATGTCGATGCCGACCTTCTGGTCGTTGTTGGCCGGGTTCAGGCTGTCGAGCGCGCGTACGGCATAAAGCAGAGCCGCTCCACCACCGGCGACGACGCCCTCTTCGACTGCAGCGCGGGTCGCATGCATTGCGTCGTCGACGCGATCCTTCTTTTCCTTGACCTCGACTTCGGTCGCCCCACCGACGCGGATCACCGCGACACCGCCGGCGAGCTTGGCGAGCCGCTCCTGCAGTTTCTCGCGGTCGTAATCGGAGGCGGTTTCCTCGATCTGCTGACGGATCTGGGCGATGCGGCCCTGGATGTCTTCGGATTTGCCAGCGCCGTCGATGATCGTCGTGTTTTCCTTCTCGATCCGCACCCGCTTTGCTTGGCCGAGCATGTCGAGGGTAACGTTTTCGAGCTTGATGCCGAGATCCTCGCTGATGACCTGGCCGCCGGTCAGCACCGCGATATCTTCGAGCATCGCCTTGCGCCGGTCGCCAAAGCCCGGTGCCTTGACCGCCGCGACCTTGAGCCCACCGCGCAATTTGTTGACGACGAGTGTTGCCAGTGCTTCGCCCTCTACATCCTCGGAGACGATCAATAGCGGCTTGCCTGATTGCACGATCGATTCAAGCAATGGCAACATCGCCTGCAGGCCGGAAAGCTTTTTTTCATGCAGCAGGATGTACGGGTTCTCGAGTTCCGCGACCATTTTTTCGGCGTTGGTCACGAAGTAGGGGCTGATATAGCCGCGGTCGAACTGCATGCCCTCGACGACATCGAGCTCGGTCTCAAGCGATTTTGCCTCTTCGACCGTGATGACACCCTCATTGCCGACCTTTTGCATCGCCTCGGCGATCATCTCGCCGACTTCGCGCTCGCCATTGGCCGAGATTGTGCCGACCTGGGCGATTTCTTCACTGGTCGAGATTTTCTTCGAGCGCTTCTTGATGTCGTCGACGACCGCCTCGACCGCCATGTCGACACCGCGCTTCAGATCCATCGGGTTCATGCCGGCGGCCACCGCCTTGGTACCCTCGCGCACAATCGCTTGCGCCAGAATCGTCGCTGTCGTCGTGCCGTCGCCGGCCTGCTCGCTGGTCTTCGAGGCCACCTCGCGCACCATCTGGGCGCCCATGTTCTCGAATTTGTCCGGGAGCTCGATTTCCTTGGCGACGGTCACCCCGTCCTTGGTGATGCGCGGCGCGCCAAACGATTTGTCGAGAATGACATTGCGGCCCTTTGGCCCCAGCGTAACCTTAACCGCATTTGCTAGAATATCGACACCGCGCAACATCCGATCGCGCGCATCAGAATGAAATTTGACGTCCTTGGCAGCCATGATTGCGTTCTCCTCAGGCGATGACGCCCATAATGTCGGATTCTTTCATGATGATCAGTTCTTCACCGTCGAGCTTGACCTCAGTGCCAGACCATTTGCCGAACAGCACCCGATCGCCAGCCTTGACGTCGAGCGGCTGGATTTTGCCTTCCTCGTTACGCGCCCCGGGGCCGGCCGCGACGACCTCTCCTTCCATCGGCTTTTCCTTCGCCGTGTCCGGAATGATGATTCCTCCTTTAGTCTTTTCTTCCTCTTCGATGCGCCGGATCACCACGCGATCATGTAGCGGACGAAATTTCATAAACCCCTCCTCGACCCCAATTTGTTAGCACTCAGTCCGATAGAGTGCTGCTCACATAACGGCGACGCTTAAAGTTGTCAAGATGTTGTCAAGATAGGGCCGCGTTGGGGTGAATGAGGTACGCTCGACTGGAGGACAAACGATAGCTATGGTCGCTTTGACAACATTACGAACTACGCGCACCCTTTCCGGGTTATGATTGCATCAGGTGCCACTGACGAGTTGCCGCCATGCCGCGAGACGTAGAATGGGAAATCCCCGGCGAGATCCAGCCCAAGCCCAGCGACTGCAGTTTTGATCTCGACCGTGCGCTGAGCGCAGTGCTGGGTTTACGGGCGACGGTCCCAGAAGATGGGTTCACCGCCGGCACGCTCGGGACCGAACGCGCCGGAAGCGGCGTCCTGATCCGGCGCGATGGTCTCGTGTTGACAATCGGCTATCTGATCACCGAGGCCGAAACGATCTGGCTCACGACCGCCAGCGGTGGCGCCGTGCCGGGCCATGTACTCGCCTATGACCAGGAGACGGGCTTTGGACTCGTTCAAGCGCTCGGCAGACTGAATGTCGAGCCGCTGGAATTGGGGGTGGGCATGCGCGTCGGCGCTGGCGACCGCGCCATTATGGCCGCCGAGGGTGGCCGCCGCCATGCCGTTGCAGCGCGCGTGGTGGCGCGTCAAGAATTCGCCGGCTATTGGGAGTATGTGCTCGACCGCGCGATTTTTACCGCGCCCGCGCATCCGTTTTGGGGCGGTGCGGGGCTGATCGGCTCCGACGGCCGGCTGATCGGGATCGGCTCGCTGCACGTCCAGCATTCGACGTCGAGCGGCCGCGAATTGCGCCGCGACGTGAACATGGTGGTACCGATCGATCTGTTGCCGCCAATTCTCGACGATATGCTGACCTATGGCCGACCGAATCGTCCGGTACGTCCTTGGCTTGGGCTTTATGCCGCCGAGGTCGAGGACGCCATCGTTGTCGCCGGTCTTGCGGAGCGCGGTCCGGCGAGTGCCGCCGGGTTGCAACCCGGCGACCGAATTCTCGCTGTCGGCGATGACACCGTTGCAAGCTTGGCCGGCTTCTGGCGGCGGGTGTGGGCCGGCGGTCCGGCGGGCAGTGAAATCCCGCTGCGGGTGGCGCGGGACGGCAGGAATATGACCGTCCGCGTCCAGTCGGCTGACCGCACGCGGTTTTTGAAGGCCCCCAAGCTGCACTGAGGGTGCGCAGCGGCGCGCTCGGTTTAACCGTCTGTCAACGACCGGTGAGCCCATAACTAAGTGGACGCGGCTGCGGTCGCGTAGCGCTTGGGGCTGCTAAGTGATTGACAACGGTGGCATCGCTATCTAAGCGCGATGCATCGGTAACCTTTAGGCTGATTGCGAGGATGGCTGCTCTGTGTCCGTCTTAGCCGACACTGCGCCGATGCTGCGCCGGCTGCCGGCGCATCTGCGGCGACTCGAAGCCGAGGCGATCGGCATCATGCGCGAGGTTGCGGCCGAGTTTCGCAATCCGGTGATGCTCTACTCGATCGGCAAAGACTCGAGCGTCATGCTGCACTTGGCGCGCAAGGCGTTTTTTCCGGGCCGACTGCCGTTTCCGCTGCTTCATATCGATACGCGCTGGAAATTTCGCGAAATGATCGCGTTTCGCGACGAGACCGCGCGCCGGCTCGAACTCGAGCTGATTGTCCATACCAACGAAGATGGCCTGCGCCGCGGGATCAACCCGATCGCCTCGGGTTCGGCCTTGCACACCGCGGTGATGAAGACCGAAGCACTGAAGCAGGCGCTCGATCGCTACGGCTTTGATGCCGCATTTGGCGGGGCGCGGCGCGACGAGGAAAAGAGCCGGGCCAAGGAGCGGATTTTCTCGCTGCGCGGCGCCAACCACAGCTGGGATCCGCGCAACCAGCGACCGGAGCTGTGGCGGCTGTTCAATACGCGGCTCGGCGAACGTGAAACGATGCGGGTTTTTCCACTCTCCAACTGGACCGAGCACGATGTCTGGGAATACATCGCCGCCGAGGACATCCCGATTGTGCCACTATATTTCGCAGCAGTTCGGCCAGTGGTCGAGCGCGGCGGCACCTGGATCATGGTCGATGACGACCGCTTGCCATTGCAGCCCGGCGAGAAGCCGCAATCACGGCTCGTCCGCTTTCGCACACTCGGCTGCTATCCGCTGACCGGGGCGATCGAACTCGACCGCAAGTACGCGCGGCGAAATCTTAGCCGAATTGCGCGATACCAGGCGTTCCGAGCGCCAGGGCCGGCTCATCGACAGCGATGAAGACGCGGCGATGGAACGCAAAAAGCGCGAAGGCTATTTCTGATGGCCACTTTGCGCGAGGCGAGCTGTCGCCACAGCGATCGTGACCTGTTGCGGTTTCTGACCTGCGGCTCGGTCGATGACGGCAAGTCCACCCTGATCGGCCGGCTGCTGCACGATTGCGCGCTGATCTTCGACGACCAGCTCGAGGCGCTCGAGCGGGAATCGCGGCGGTTTGGTACGACTGGCGGAAACATCGATTTTTCGCTGCTGCTTGACGGGCTCGAAGACGAGCGTCAGCAACGCATCACCATCGATGTTGCCTATCGTTTTTTTGCGACGCCAGCGCGCTCGTTTGTCGTTGCCGACACACCGGGCCACGAACAGTACACGCGCAACATGGCGACCGGCGCCTCGACTTGTGATCTCGCCGTCATTCTGGTCGACGCGCGCAACGGCATCGTCGCCCAGACCCAGCGGCACGCGTTTATTTGTTCGCTGCTCGGCATCCGCCAGCTCGTGCTGGCGGTCAACAAGATGGACCTCGTCTGCTTCGACGAGGGTAAATTTTGTGCAATCGCGGCCGGTTTTGCGAAATTCGCGGCGCGGCTCGGCGATGCCACAGTCTGCGCGATCCCGCTTTCGGCGCTGGCCGGCGACAACGTGACCCGCCATTCGAATCGGATGCCCTGGTATCAGGGGCCGACATTGCTCGAGCATCTGGAAACGGTCGAGATCGTGCGCGATGGCGGGCAACAGGGGTTCCGCTTTCCGGTACAATGGGTGAATCGACCCAATGCCGAGTTCCGCGGCTTTTCCGGGACCGTGGTCTCAGGGTCGATCGCACCCGGTGGTGCTGTCCTGGTCGCCGGCTCGGGACGCTCGACCCTCGTCCGGGAGATCGTGACCTTTGACGGCTTGCTTGATCGAGCCGAGGCCGGCGACGCCGTCACGCTGCGGCTGGCCGAGGAGATCGATGTTGCGCGCGGCGATCTATTGGCGGATCCGCGCGACCCTCCCGAATACGTCGATCAATTCGCGGCACACGTGATCTGGATGAGCGAACACCGGATGGTCCCCGGCCGCTCATATCTGTTGAAGATCGGTACGCGCACCGTGCCGGCCACGGTCACCGCACTCAAATATCGCATTGATGTCGGTACCCTCGCTCATCTCGCCGATAAGAGCCTCGGTTTGAACGATATCGGCTTCTGCAATCTCTCGACCGCAGCGCCGGTAGCCTTCGACCCTTACACCAATAACCGCGACACCGGGGCCTTTATCCTGATTGACCGGCTGACGAACGAGACCGCCGGCGCCGGGATGATCGCCTTCGGTCTGCGCCGCGCCAGCAACATTCATTGGCAGGCATTGACTGTCGGCCGCGAGGAGCGCGCCGCGTTAAAGGGCCAAGCCCCGGCCGTACTGTGGCTGACCGGGTTGTCCGGCGCCGGCAAATCGACAATCGCCAATCTCGTCGAAAAGCAGCTGGTTGCCGATGGGCGCCACACGATGCTGCTCGACGGCGACAATGTCCGTCACGGCCTCAATCGCGACCTGGGCTTTACCGATGTCGACCGGGTCGAAAACATCCGGCGTGTCGGCGAGGTCGCCAAGTTGATGACCGATGCCGGGCTGATTGTCATCTGCTCTTTTATCTCACCGTTCCGAGCCGAGCGGGAGATGGTCCGGGAACTGATCGAACCCACCGCTTTTTTAGAGATTTTCGTCGATACGCCGATCGCTGAATGTATCCGGCGCGATCCGAAAGGTCTCTATGCCAAGGCCAGGGCGGGACGGATCGAGAATTTCACAGGGATCGACTCGCCCTACGAGCCGCCCGAAGCGCCCGAATTACGGTTGGTCACCGTTGGGATCCCACCCGAGGACGCCGCAGCGCAAATTATCGACGCGCTGCGCTGGCGCCGGATCATCTGATCAAGGTCGGCTTGGCGATATCTGGGCCGGCTTCAGGCTACGACTTGGGCTGAGCCTCCACGGGTCAGCAACTGATCGAAATAAGCGATCGTGCGAGTGAGGCCGTCCTTCAGCGCGGTGCGGGGCTGCCAACCGAGCACAGTCTGCGCCTCAGTTATGTCAGGGCAGCGCTGGACCGGGTCGTCGACCGGCAGCGGACGATAAGTCGTCGTCGAGCGCGAGCCGGCCAGCACAATGATCAATTGGGCGAGCTCGCTGACCGAGGTCTCGACCGGATTGCCAAGGTTCACGGGCCCGGTGACATCGTCGGACGCGGCCATCAGCGCCAAAAACCCCTCGATCAGATCGTCGACATAGCAAAAAGCCCGGGTCTGGCGCCCGTCGCCATAAAGTGTGATCGGTTCGTTTCGCAGCGCTTGGACGATAAAGTTGGAGACGACGCGGCCGTCATTGGGATGCATGCGCGGCCCATAGGTATTAAAGATGCGGGCGACGCGGATTTTTAGGTTGTGCTGGCGGTAATAGTCGAAAAACAGGGTTTCGGCACAACGTTTGCCTTCGTCATAGCAGGCCCGCGGTCCGATCGGGTTGACGTTGCCGCGATAGCTTTCCGGCTGCGGATGCAACGTCGGATCGCCATAAACTTCCGATGTCGAGGCTTGAAATATTTTAGCTTTGAGCCGTTTTGCCAGCCCCAGCATATTGATGGCCCCGATGACGCTGGTCTTGGTCGTCTGGACCGGATCGAACTGGTAGTGAATCGGCGACGCCGGGCAAGCCAGATTGTAAATCTCGTCGACTTCAACAAATAGCGGATGAGTGATGTCGTGGCGCATTGCCTCGAAATGCGGGTTTCCAAGCAGCCTTACCACATTGTCTTTGCGTCCCGTAAAGTAATTGTCGACGCACAGCACATCATTGCCTTGAGCGATCAGGCGTTCGCACAAATGCGACCCGAGAAAGCCGGCACCTCCTGTGACAAGGACGCGCTTTGCGACGATGCTGCTCATGGGACTAGCCTTTTGTGGAGTAGGGCGAGCGACAGGTATCAAGCGAACGCGCGCAATTGCGGTCGGGTGGTATGCGTAGTGCGGCCAATGCTGACATAGGACAGCCCGGCAGCGACCATTTCCTCCGGCTGATAGATGTTGCGCAGATCGATAACAAGCGGCGTTGCAAGAAGACTTTGGACCCGATCGAGGTCAAGAGCACGAAACGCGTTCCATTCGGTCAGCAATACAAGGGCATCGGCGCCGTCCATCGTCTCATATGCGTCTGCGCAGTAGACCAGGTTCGGCAGCAGTTTCTTTGCCTCTTGGATGCCTTCGGGGTCGAATGCGCGGATCGCCGCACCCGCCGCGCTTAGACGGGGCAAAATTGACAGGCTCGGACTGTCGCGCATGTCGTCGGTATTTGGCTTAAAAGTCAGCCCCAGCACGGCCAAGGTTTTACTGGCAACGCTACCGCCGCAGGCGGAGATAATTTTGTCGGCCATACGCGATTTGCGAGCATCGTTGACCCGTACCACGGTTTCGACGATCGACAGCGGTACCTGCGCTTCCCGCGCGGTCCGCACCAAAGCCTGGCAATCTTTCGGGAAACAGGAGCCGCCGAAACCCGGTCCGGCATGCAAGAATTTCGAGCCGATGCGACCGTCGAGCCCGATTCCTTTTGCCACCTGCTGAACATCCGCACCAACTTTTTCACACAGATCGGCAATCTCGTTGATAAACGTGATCTTGGTCGCGAGAAACGCGTTTGCGGCGTATTTTATCAGTTCCGCCGTCTCGATATCAGTAAATACGATCGGTGTCTCGATCAGAAAAAGCGGCCGGTAGAGCGTCCGCAGCACCGCCCGCGCACGATCGCTGTCGGCGCCGATAACGACCCGATCGGGACGCATAAAGTCTTCAATTGCCGAGCCTTCGCGCAAAAATTCCGGATTGGAAGCAACATCGAACCCGCCCTGCGGTCGCGCGCTCCGCAGGATCGCGGCGACCTCTCGGCCGGTGCCGACTGGCACTGTGGATTTTGTTACGACCACCGCGTAATCGGTCACCGCGTGACCGATTTCCTTAGCGGCAGCAAACACATAGGAGAGATCGGCGTGCCCGTCGCCGCGGCGTGACGGCGTCCCGACGGCAATAAAGACTGCTTCCGCCCCGGCAAGCGCCGCCGTTAAATCTGTTGTAAACGAGATCCGTCCGGCCGCGGCATTGTGTGCGACCAGAGCTTCGAGGCCCGGCTCAAAAATCGGCATCTCACCTCGTTGAAGGCAAGCGATTTTTGCTTTGTCCTGATCGACGCAAACGACCTCGACCCCGAATTCGGAAAAACAAGCACCCGATACCAATCCGACATAACCAGTTCCGACAATTGCGATGCGCATACCAATCGCCCCTTATGCGAATTCGACCAGAACGATGCGGCCGGTCGGTTATTCCGCAAAGCCTGCGCCGCGGCAAGTCGCCGCGCCTCGTTAATGAAATTGCCGGGAAGAGCCGGCTGCCACATCGCGTTGTGCTCTGATCGAGGGATTACAGACTGAACCCGCCTATGGCGCAATCGATTTTGGTAACGGGCGGTGCCGGGTACATCGGATCTCATGCCTGTAAGGCATTGGCACACGCTGGCTACCGGCCGATCGTCTATGACAATCTGTCCCGCGGCCATCGAGAAGCGGTGCGCTGGGGCCCTTTGGTCGAAGGTGACATCGCCGAGAACTCGCGGCTCGGTGCTGCGATCGAGCAATATCAAGTCGCCGCCATTATACATTTTGCCGCCTATGCCTATGTCGGCGAGTCGGTCAGCGATCCCGCGCTATATTATCGCAACAATCTTGCCGGCACCCTGGCAATGCTCGAAACAGCCCGGCAGATGGGGGTTCGCCATATCGTTTTTTCATCGACCTGCGCGACCTACGGCATACCCGAAATCGTGCCGATCTGCGAAACCGCGCCGCAATGCCCGGTCAATCCCTATGGCGAGACCAAGCTCGCAATCGAGCGCGCCCTGCACTGGTACGGAGAAGCCTATGGACTTCGCTGGGTGTCGCTTCGCTATTTCAATGCCGCGGGTGCAGATCGGGAAGGCGAGATCGGCGAAGATCATGACCCCGAAACCCATCTCGTTCCACTGGTGCTGCAGGCGGCGCTGGGCCGGCGTCCGGCGATAGAGGTTTACGGCACCGACTACCCGACACCGGACGGGACCGCGATCCGCGACTATATCCATGTCGACGACCTCGCCGATGCCCATCTGCAGGCACTCGAGCGACTGCTGGCAAAAGGCGAGCCGGTCGCTCTTAACCTCGGTACCGGGATCGGCCATTCGGTTCGCGAGGTGATCGCGACCGCCGAACTGGTCTGCGGCTGTAAAATCCCGGTGCGGGATGCGCCGCGGCGCTCTGGAGATCCGGCAGCACTGGTTGCCGATCCCAGTCTCGCCGCCGAACTTCTCGACTGGCGCGCCCAGCATTCGTCCCTCGAGACGATCATCCGCACTGCTTTTGCCTGGCATGCCCGGCAAAGAGTGTGAGCTTTACACCTCAAATTATCGCCATGGCGCGGTCCGGAATGAAGCCGGCATCCCTCTGTTGCTGGGCCGGTAATGACTGTGCAGTGGCATCCCGGGAGTTCAAAAAATGACCCTGGTCGAAGATTACGAGATCACCGAATTCGCTCCAGCGCGGTTGCCGTCGCGGTCGGCGCCGACATGCCCGATCCATGTCAAGGGCAAGTTTTTCTTCGCCGGCGATGAAAAGCATTTCGTCAAGGGCGTCACCTACGGTCCATTTCCGATCGGCAGTCACGGCGCTCAGTTTCCTGAGCGTAAAATCGTCCAAAAAGATTTCGAACTCATGATCGCGGCCGGTATCAACACCGTCCGCGTCTTTACCGTACCACCAACGTGGCTTTTAGATGCGGCGCACGACGCGGGTTTGAAGGTTTTGGCCGGCTTGCCGTGGCCGCAGCACGTAACCTTTCTCGACAGCGTTGCGATTCAGACTCAAATTAAGCAAGCTGTCTGCGACGGCGTGCGCGCTTGTGGCCGTCACCCGGCAATATTCGCGTACCTCGTCGGCAACGAGATCCCGCCGGACGTTATCCGCTGGCATGGCCCCGAGCGAGTCCGCCGCTTTCTGCGCGAACTCGTGGCCTTGGTCAGGACGGAACACCCCGAGGCTCTGGTCAGCTATGCCAACTTTCCGTCAACCGAATATCTGACGGTCGATTTTACCGATTTTGTCTGTTTTAACGTCTATCTGCATGAGGAGGCGGCGTTTCGGCGCTACGTCGCCCGATTGCACAATCTCACAATTGATCGACCACTTCTGCTGACTGAGTTCGGCGTCGACTCGATGCGCGAAGGCCGAGAAGGCCAGTGCCGGGTGCTCGCATGGCAGGTGCGCACCGCGTTCGAAACCGGGGTTGCCGGTACCTGCGTTTTTGCGTGGACCGACGAATGGTTTACCGGCGGTCATCTGATCGAGGATTGGGCGTTCGGTCTCGTCGATAGCGACCGCCATCCCAAACCGTCGCTTATCGAAGTCGGGAATTGCTATTGTGGTCCGTTGCCACCGCCATTGCCGCGCTACCCGCGGGTCTCGGTCGTGGTATGTGCTTACAACGCCGAGCGCACGATGGATGCCTGCCTCGCTTCGCTCGCGGCGCTGAACTACCCGGATTACGAGGTTATTGTCGTCAATGACGGCTCGCGCGATCGTACGCTCGAAATCGCCGAACGCTATTCCTACTGCCGGATCATCAGCCAGCCGAACAAGGGGTTGAGTGTTGCGCGCAATGTCGGTGCCGAGGCCGCAACCGGCGAGATCGTCGCTTATACCGATAGCGATTGCGTCGCCGACCCGGACTGGCTGACCTATCTCGTCGCCAAGATGGAAGCGAGCGGGGTCGCGGCCTGTGGCGGTCCGAACTTCCCGCCGCCCGAAGACAGCCTGGTGCCGGCTGCAGTGGCGGTAGCGCCGGGTGGCCCAACCCACGTCTTGCTGAATGACGAGGTTGCCGAGCACATTGCCGGCTGCAACATGGCCTTCCGCCGCGATGTATTGCTTGACCTCGGCGGATTTGACCCGGTCTATCGTGCAGCCGGCGACGATGTTGATATCTGCTGGCGTTTTCAGGATGCGGGCTATGTCATCGGCTTCAGCCCGGCGGCAATCGTTTGGCATTTCCGCCGCAACACGGTCAAAGCCTATTGCAACCAGCAGCGCGGCTACGGAAAAGCCGAAGCGCTGGTCTATTCGAAGCACCCGTTTCGCTTCAATCTGTTTGGGCAAGCCAAATGGCTCGGACGCATCTATGGCGATTTGTCGACCTCGCTGCTGTTGTCCTCTCGCCCCGTAATCTATTCCGGCGTGTTTGGCCGGGGTCTCTTCCAAACCTTATACGAGGCCCCATCCTCGCTGACCGCGTTCTTGCCGTTGACCTTTGAATGGAGCGCCGCCGCAATCGTGCTGGCCTTGGCGGGCCTCGTTGGCGGAGGGTGGTGGCTGCTGCTCGTCGCACCGCTACTCGCCACCTGGGCAATGTGCATCAACGGGGCATTAAAGGCTCCAATCGACCAGCGCTTTAGCGGGCCGAAGGCGCGCGCGCTGGTGGCGTTGTTGATCTATCTCGGCCCGCTGTTGCGCGGCTGGGAGCGCCTCAAATGGCGCATCCGCGAGACGCGCGCGCAACCGCACGCCGCACCCGCCGAGACCGAGCAGCGCGCCCGGATCTCGTGGCGCGAGCGCGCCTTTCATCTCGCTTTTTGGAGCGAGACCGGCACCGAGAAAGAGGTGCTGATCGGCGGGTTGATGCAGTTCCTGGTGCCGCAAAAGTACTTTGTCGTGCCCGACACCGGGTGGAGCGGCTGGGATCTCAACATCGCTCGCGGACTATGCAGTCGTGCGCTGGTGTTGGTCTGTGCCGAAAATCATGGCGGCGCCAAACGGCTGCTGCGCGTGCGGTGCACGATGCGATTGTCGTCGTCCGCGCTGTTCCTGCTGCGCGGCTACGCGCTGTTAACGGCGCTCGCTCTGCTGCTGGGCTGGCCGGTGGCGGCTGGGGCGCTCGGCATGGGCGGTCTCGTCAACGTGACGGTCATGGGAGCAAAGCTCGCCGGCTTTGCGCAACTGATGCACCGCATCATCGAAGCTGTTGCCAAGCCCGCGGGGCTGATCCCGGTCGCGCCGAAGACCGAGCGACCCGCTCCGATCGCAGCAGTCCGGACCGCGTAACCTTTCAGGCGAAAACGGCCGTTGCGCCGTCCAGATCATGCTGAAAAAAATCCTGCCCTATCTCGCACCCCACCGCTGGCGGCTCGCCTGGGCCTTGGCGCAGGTGTTTCTGATCGCCGGGTTCGAGTTGTTAAAGCCTTGGCCGCTGCAGGTGGTCATCGACAATGTTTTAGGGGGGAAGCCTATAGCATTGACGGCACTACAAGGCACGCCGCCGAAGCTGCTGCTGATCTTCGCCTGTATTGGGCTTGTCGTCGTGCATCTGGGCAGTGGCGCTTTGACCCTGCTGCACAATTACACGGCGATCAGGGTTGGACAGAACATGGTCAATGATCTGCGGGGCGCGCTCTATGCCCACCTGCAGCGATTGTCATTGGCCTTTCATGATCGTCAGCGGGTTGGCGATCTGCTCTATCGCATTACTGCCGACAGCTTTGCCGTGCAGACGATGATCATGAACGGCCTGCTGCCGATACTGTCGGCAATTGTTCTGCTCGCTGGCATGCTGATCGTTTTGTTTCCGCTCGATGCGACTTTGACATTGCTGGCGCTGACCGTCGTCCCAGTCCTGTTTGCCCTGATTTCGGGCTTCAACCGCAAAATCATCGAGATCGCCAGTGACGTCCGGACCACCGAGAGCCGGGTCTATTCGCTGGTGCATTGGGCAATGTCGTCAATCAAAGTGGTGCAGGCTTTTGCCCGCGAAGACGACGAACATCGCCGGTTTATGGGAGCAAGCCGCGAAAGCTTGCGGGCGACCTTGCGCCTTTATAGCTGGCAGACCCTTTATTCGGGTGCCGTTAACGGTGTCATTGCCGGCGGCACCGCACTCGTCGTCTATGCCGGCGCGCGGGCAGTCATCTCGGGCGCGCTGACGGTTGGTCAGCTGATCGTGTTCATCTCCTATCTCGCCCAGCTTTATGCGCCGATCAATCAAATCACCCAGAGCTGGGGGCTGATCGCGGGTGCTCGGGTCGGCACCCGCCGGGTGTTCGAAGTGCTCGACGCCGAGCCCGATCTTGTTGACGGCTCGCGAAGCTTTCCGCCGCAGGGGGCTCGCGGTGACGTCAGGCTGAGCGGTGTCGGCTTCTGCTATCGGCTGGGCACGTCCGTGCTGCGCGGCATCGATTTGAGGGTGCCGGCCGGTACCAAGGTCGCGATTGTCGGCCCGACCGGCGCCGGGAAATCGACCCTGGCAAGCTTGTTGCCCCGCTTTTATGACGCAAGTGAAGGCAGGATCGAGATCGACGGTATCGATGTTCGCGAGTATTCGCTGAAATCGTTGCGGCAGCCAGATCGCGTTCGTGCTGCAGCCGCCGCTGATCTTTCCGTTGTCGGTGCGCGACAACATCGCCTACGGCCGGCCGGGAGCCGATGATGCGGCGATCGAACGGGCGGCGCGGCTTGCGCATATCCACGAACGAATTGCTTTGCTGCCCGACGGCTACGACACCGTTATCGGCGAAGCTGGTGTGTCGCTGTCGGAGGGCGAAAAGCAGCGGATCACGATCGCGCGTGCATTATTGCGCGACGCTCCGATCCTGATTCTCGACGAACCGACTTCGGCGCTGGACGTCGCTACCGAGGCGTTGGTGATGGCCGGAATCGAGCGACTGATGGTTGGGCGCACGACCTTTATCATCGCCCATCGCCTATCGACCGTAGAGCGCTGTGATCAGATCGTCGTGTTGCAAGGCGGTACTGTCGTCGAACAGGGTAGTCTTCCGGAGTTGTTGCGCCGCAATGGCGTTTTCGCCGGTTACTATCGCAGCCGATTCTACTCCGAGAATGAGCCGATCGCCGAGCCTGCTATCGTAAGTTGAACCGTAATAATTCGTGTTTCGACGTTAAGGCGAAACCATCGTTAGGACCAGATAACCGGCCCATCCTGTCCAGATTCGGCGCGATGCGCTCTAAAACGTTCCTCTTTTGGGGAATAATCGCTGGACCAACGCGATTGAGGCCGTGATGTAATTTGCCTGCCTACCGAGATTCGTTTATTGAACCTCCGCCCAGCACTGGAAAAGGACGGCGTATTGACGATTTGATATTGTCACACCCTTGTTAGGCCGCTAGCTTGCCGCCCTTGCGGGTTGCCGGCGGTGCCTCCCGGACGACCAGGCACAATGCCATGGCGTGTCCAACCGGAGAGCGATCCGATGAGGGGGGATAGGCCGTCAGCACTCGCTCCGAGGGGAGCCGTACCTGGTCCGATTGCCCATCGGACGACCACGGTTCGGCATCAGTGGGGGAGAAATGGTCGCCGAAATCTCGAACGGGGGAAGCATGTTCTTCCCCGAAATCCGGATTTGTTTCCGGTCATCGGGTCCCATCATTCTGGCGCCCCGAGTGCAGGCTGCGCTGCTTTCTACAATGCTCGTAGGAACCGCCGCCTTTGCCTATTTGGGGGTGAGTCGCTACGAGCACCTCGTTGTCAAAAGAGAAACCGCAGCCGCACGCGCCGAAGCCGCCAAAAGTGATCTCGAAAAAGACGTAGCCGCGCTTCACCAGCAGCTCTCCGCTTTAATCAGCGATCGAGATCAGGCAAAGAGCGAGGCTGCGACTCTGGCCGACGAAGCAAGCAACTTGCACGCTCGGCTATCCGTCATGGAGGCGGCACAGCAATCACAATCGCAAACACAGCAGGAGCTGCAACAGGAACGGTCGCGAAGCACCGCCTTGAAGGCTCAGCTCAGTAAAGTCGAAAGCGATCATGCCGCAGAAGAGGAGAAACTGCTCGAGATCGAGAGCAATCGCACCGCCGAGGAAGCGCGGCTCGCACAATACAAGGAAAATCTTGAACAGACGGCAACGGAGCTCGCGCAATTTGGCGCTTTGCGCGATAAGGTCACAATAAGCCGCGCGCAAATTCACCAGAAGTTGGAAGATATTTGGCGACGCTTGTCAGAAATCCAACTCCCGCTGCCGGGAGGCGAAGCCGGCTCGGCTGCTACACAATTCTCGACCGAGGCTTCTGCCGCGAAGCCTTCCGATACGGCGCGACCGGTCGCCAATGTCGCGCCAACGGATGTCGCGGCGGTTGAACGCGCGCTCCGCTCGGCCGGGGTGGATGTCGCCCGGATCATGGCGCAACTTGGGACCGGCCATGCCGAAGGCGGCCCATTTGTTCCGCCGCCCAGAGCCGACAGCGCAGGCGCGCAAGGATCGAGCCCCGAAAAGCTCGCAGCAATCGAGGCGCTGGCAAAAACTCTGCCGATTTCCGCACCGCTCGCCAGCTACGAAATCGGCAGCCCGTTTGGGCCGCGTATCGACCCGTTCAATCACCGGCTCTCGTTTCACACCGGTATCGACATGGATGCGCCCTATTCGTCGCCGGTCTACGCAACAGCACCTGGAAGGGTGATCTATGCCGGGTGGCTCGGCGATTATGGTCGGGTGGTCGAGATCGATCACGGCTTTGGCATCGTGACCCTCTATGCCCACCTCCGCCGCTCCCTTGTTACGCCCGGTCAAGCCGTTCCGGCACACGCCGAGATTGGCCTCGTTGGGACCACGGGCCGCAGCACCGGTCCGCATGTTCATTATGAAGTACGGGTCGATGGCCAGCCGCAAGATCCACAAAAGTTCCTCGGCCTTGCCCGCCTGCTGCCGGCAGTCGCAACGAGCCAGATTACTCCAGGGGTAGGTGGACCAGCAGAAAATAGCCATTGATCATCAACAGCGTCGCGGCCACAGCGAGCACCCCGCTCAGCCGGACTAGCGGACGTGAGGCGGCAACGATGCTGACCGAGCCCAGTACAATCGCTATCTGGAACAGCGCCGCGGAGTAATCAAAGTTCGGGTCGCGCTCAGCGGCCCGATCGCGTTTGGCTTCCCACTCCTTGGCCTTCGCGAGCAGCTCTGTTTTGCCCGATCCGCTTTGCGGGTCGGTCTCATAGCGCTCGGCAGTCGCCCGCCAGTGCTTTATGTCGTTTCTGATCCTGGTCTTGTCCGTCTCCAGCGCGGCCGGATTCAGCGCGAGCTGCGCTTCGAGTTGATCCGCCGCCAGCCGATAGGCGGTCTGGCGCGCGTATTTCGCCTGATAAAAGCCGTATGTGTCGGAGGCCTGGATATTGGCGTTCAGCATTATTTTGGTTGCATTGGCGCCGCCGAGTGTGGTGATCGCCAGCAACATCGCAACGATGCCAAGATAAATCCCGGTAAGTTTGCGAAAATTGGCATCCGCTTTGAAGCGCTGCACTTCCTCCTCTTCTTCACCGCGAATCTTCTCGGCAATCTCGTGTGCCTCGTGCGCCTCCAACAGCACCTCCCTTGCCCAAACAGCCGAGCGACATTGGCGGATTGTGAATTGGGGTCAAGCCCGGGCGACGCGGCAAGAGGCCCGGTCTGCCCGAGGGAGGTCGGATTCTTAAACATGACTGTCTTGCTGCTGTCCAAGAGCAATCGCCACATCATGTCGATTCCCACTTTTCCAAGCATCGACAAGCTGTTTTCCTTTTTCTGTAAGCCTGACCGCATAACTATCCCCACTCGCCACCACCATTGCCCCCATTGGTTGATATGAAGCGAGACCAGCCACAATAAGCCGCGCTAACCTAAGGATTCCGTCGCCTGATACGGTATGCCAGCCATGAGGTGTTACACTCAAAAATAATAAGTAATCAACAGTGTCAACATCGAATGCACGGCTCAGCGATACTAGAATACCCTTCCATGCGTAAAGCGAATCCCTAGCTATATAGCCTAAATGAAATAGCCTATGACATGTAGGACAAAGGGCTATGAGGTTACTCAACTCATTTGGGCCATTCTCGGATACTTGAATGATATGATGAATATCTAGGGCAAGAATCATTCGGCAGGTTGGGACGGCACAACGATAACCAGCCTCCGTCAATACATCCGTCCTCAGTTTGGGGCTTATGCGGCGGCTGGTGGGTTTTTTCACACTATCGCCGGTCATCACAAAACCCCAACTTTTGCGGCGATCTTCAACAGCAACCAAGCGCCCGGTATGATGGTGATGACCTGCAACCCCCATGTCACGGCAAATTGCCAGTTCAGCAAACGAATGTCTGATCTCAACCTCTCCACAGCTTGATCGAGATCGGCTTTACTGGCCATTTGTGGGCCTAAGAAGCGGTTTTCACAACTACCTTTGGTTGATTTAACCTAATCTTTGATCCTGTGCTGTGGCTGCTCAACATCCATCAGTTTTCGCGAGAATGGTTTGACGGGTTAAAGCGAGGTGTGATGCAACGATTTTGTGTTTGCTCTGACGTGGGATCGCGCCATGGCACAAGTGAACGGGATCGTGGTTTGGACGGAAGGCATCAAAGCGGAGCTGGCAAAGCGGCTGCCAAAGCAGCGCAAAACGCAGCGGGACAAGCTGGCGGTTCTGGTGGCGACCATGCTGCATGTGCGCAGTGCCAATCTGGTGGAGCTGGCGGCTGGGCTGCCTCGGGACTCCGATCGCTGGGACATGGGATATCAATGGATTTCCCGGTTTCTGGCCAATGACTTGGTGTGCTGCGATACGGTCATGGAACCGTTCGCCCGCGAGATCCTGGCCCGGCTGGCCGAGACCGGGGAGCCGATCCCGCTGATCCTCGACCAGACCACGGCCTCCGATCGACACCAGATCCTGATGCTGAGCGTGCGCTGGGGCGAGCGCGCTCTGCCGCTGGCCTGGCGGGTCGAGGAAACCGCGGGCGCCATCGGCTTCGCCACGCAACAAGAGTTGCTCGCGGTGGTCGCCGGCTGGCTGCCTGCCGATCTGGGGGTGGTGCTGCTCGCTGACCGCTTCTACGGAACCACCGCGATGATCCGGTGGTGTCACGATCGCGGGTGGGACTATCGCCTGCGGCTCAAGGGCAATCTCCTCGCCCGCTGGGGCACAACAAAAACCACGACCGGCGGCCTCGCTCTGGCCGGCGGCCACTATTTCGAAGCTGTCGCCCTCACCGGCCAGCGGGTTACGACCAACATCGGCATCATTCGCGATCCCGGACATGCCGAGCCCTGGATCATCGCCATGTCAGCCAAGCCGGGATATCTGACCACCTTGGGATATGCTGATCGCTGGGGCATCGAGCCGATGTTCTCCGACTTCAAATCGCGCGGGTTTGGCCTCGAACAGACCCATATCCAATATCCCGATCGCCTCGCCCGGCTGATCTTAGTCATGTCTTTGGCCCTTTACTGGGCGGTCTCGACCGGCATGTGGGACCAAGTCAACAATCCAATCCCCGCCGAAAAAAACGACCCGACCATCAGCCTGCCAAGCTCGCCCGCGGAAGGCTTTCCTGGTTCACGCGGGGCCTCCGGCGCGCCATCAAACTCCTCCTCAAATGCCTCCCTCTCCCGAAACTCTGGGGATGCCTATTAAACTGATGGATGCTCAGGCTGTGGCTGCCCAAGTTTGGAGACCAGACAGGGATAGCCACATTGGATTTCAGACTTCTGCACCTCATTGCCACAGTGATCGACGCTTGTGATCGGCCGCCAGGCCGCGGCCCTGGCCACCCGCCGACCGAGACTGTCCGAGTGGTGGCGACGCTGCGCCGGTTCCTGCGCGAGGGCACGCCGTGGCGCAGCCTGACCGCCACGGTCGACCAGGCCAGTGGCGCGACCCTGCGCCGCGGCCTGGCGCGTTGGGCCGAGACGGGCCTGCTGGCCCGCGTCCACGCCATGCTGGTCGGCATGCTGCGCGGCCACCCCGACCTGATCCTCGACACCTGTTCCGTGCGCGCCAAGCGCGGTGGCGACCTCACCGGCCCCAATCCGACGGACCGGGCCAAGCGGGGCACCAAGTACCACATCGCAACCGACGGGGATGGCGTGCCGGTGGCCTGCACCGTCACCGCGGCCAACGTCAACGACACGCTCGTCTTCGAGCGCCTGTTCCTGGCCGCCTTTGCGGTCATGGCCCGGATCCGCACGGTGTTTGCGGACAAAGGCTATGATGCCGAGCCCCATCGCAACCTCTGTCGCCGGTTTGGCGCCGAGCCGCACATCCACAAGCGCGGTCAACCGCATGGATCAGGGCTCGGCAAGCGGCGCTGGCCGGTGGAGCGCAGCAATGCTTGGGTGCTCGAAAACCGGCGCCTCGCGCTGCGCTACGACCGGCTCGGCTTCATCGTTCAGTCCCTGCTCCAGACCGCCTGCATATTCCTGGTTGCAGGCAAGCTCGCTCGGGAATTCTGAAAACCGCCTCTAAGGCATCGTTGATTGCCTCGGCGGTGGCTTCTGCTGCGTCCTCGGTGAAGCCGCCTTTGTCGCGTAACGCACGGGCCAATTTGAGGGTGTCTATCACAGCCATGCCTTGATCCCCATTTGTTCTGTGCTATATCCCGGAAAGAACGCAGGAGGCGAGCATGTTGGTAGTCAAGGTCGACGTCCATGATCCAAAACCATCGCCATATAGGTGGTATATCTATGATGACGAAAAGCCGGTCATGTGGCTGAAGCGGTCGGAGTACACCTTTACATCCCGAGCGAAAGCGATGGAGGCAGGATATCGTGCCTTAGCGGAGATGCATGGGAGAGACGATGCCTAAAGGCTGTCGCCTCTGGTGCGGCTGGTGCGCACGCCTGCGTCGCTTTGTCACGATTGACATCTCTCGTATCAGATTTCGATCCTTCTGTCCAAGTCATCTTGAAGTTTTCGGTGACTTCACCTATGTCCGCGCAGAAAGGCTTAAGAGGAATAATGCCCGCGCGGCGGAAAATTCATTTGCAGCTTACTGAGCAAGGCGACTACGATCTAGGGTTAGTGTGTGAAGGCGATCCCATCTATTGTGGCGATGGTTCGCACGATGAAGACCTAGTGTGTGGTCGGTGCCACCGCACTCTCTTTATGGCACTTTCTCGCTCCGATGTATTTGCGTTCATAGCAAAAAACTTCGGGTCAAAACCTTTTCGGCGGCCATTTCCGCTTGTCGCTGAATGTGACTGCGGCGCTACTAATCGAGTCTGGCCTGTTTTTACCGACTGACGCTAAGCCCTCAGCAGTATCGCCGTTTAACCGTGTTTTTAGGATACTACAGGCACCGCAAATAGGATATTATGGGATGGTGTTGAGGTTTGCTGAATGGCGGATTTCCTCGGGTTCTAAGGGATGCTAGTGGGCCTTCAGCCCACGGCCTTATCCGTGGGCATCTACGTCTTCCTGGGCCTTGGTGATCTTGGCCGCCAAGACGGGGATGCCCGGAACAAGTCCGGGCAAGGGGTACTGGGATTGCACAGTGAGCCAACCCGCAGGAGAGGAGCAGAATCCGCCGTGAAGATCAGCAAGGTCGAAGCTTTTCAAATTCGCTGGTCGCCTGACGAGCGGCCCTCGCAGAGCAGCGCCTGGGTTCGGGTCGATTGTGAGAATGGCCTCGCCGGGTTTGGCGAGGCGTCGCCGATGCAAGGCGGGCTCGCCTCGCTCGGCATCATTGCCCGCAACCTGGCGCCCGGGCTGATCGGCCACGACCCGCTCGATCATGCCGTATTGCACGATACGATGCTGCATCAATTCGCCAAGCTCGGGCCTGAGGGTGCGCTGACCGGTGCGTTGGCTGCGATCGACATCGCCCTCTGGGACCTCAAGGGCAAGATCCTCGGCCAGCCGATTTACAAGCTGTTGGGCGGAGCGTGGCGCACGGCCTTGCCGTTCTACGCCTCGATCGGCGGCAATGGCGAGCGCAGCCTCGACGAGGTGCTGCGGGTCGTCGAGGCGCGGCTCAAAGACCAGCCGGCGGCGGTCAAGATCCGCTTTGACAACGACCGCACCAAACCCGATGCCGACATCGCGGGTGATATCGCCAAAGCGCGGGCGGTTCGGCGTCTTGTCGGAGATGGTTTCCCGCTCGCCTTCGACGCCAATAACGGCTACTCGATCGGCGGCGCCATCCGTGTCGGCCGGGCGCTCGAAGAACTCGGTTATTGGTGGTTCGAAGAACCGGTGCAGCATTATCACATCAAGGCGATGGGAGAGGTCGCACGCCGCCTCGACATCACCGTCTCGGCCGGCGAGCAGACCTATACATTAGCGGGGCTCGCCGATCTGATCGCGGCCGGGGTACGCATGGTGCAGCCCGACATTGTCAAGACGGGCGGCGTTACCGGGCTGATGCGCTGCGCTGCCGTGGCGCAGGCGCACGGCGTCGAACTTGTACCGCACCAGACCCAACCCATAATCGGCCACACCGCCAATCTTCATCTGGCCGCGAGCCTGTTGCACATGACAAAGCCATGCGAATGGAATGACCCGTCGTCGCGCCAGCACGCTGTGATCGACAATCCGCCGAAGCCGGTCGACGGGCTATTTCATTTGTCGAACGAGCCCGGGCTCGGCCTGCGTGTCAATGAGGCCGAATTGGCCCGGCGCCGTATCCCGATCGAGTGACCTGCCCGGCCTGCAACAGCGGCTGTGCCCCCCTCAGTTTTTGTCGATATTCCAGAATACCAGCAAAGGACCGCGCAATACGCCGGTCACGTTAGAGCGCCAAGCAAAAGGCTGGGTGTATTGGCCGACCGGGATATCGGGTAATGCCTCCCACAAATGCCGATGCAACGCTTCAAGCGCCGCCTTGTCGGCGCCTTCGCCTTCGTCGGCAGCGCGAATATAGGCCGTCCGCAATTTTTCGGTCTTGGTGTCGCACGGCCAGCCGAACCAATTCTTGCCGTCGCAGTTCGAATTGATTGTGAAATTGGCAAGTGGCGAGAACATCGTGGTGCCGCCGACGGTGGTGTGAAACAAATTCCAGCCGCCTTGCCCGGGCGGATCTTTTTTGGCCCGCCGCGCCAGCATCGTGCCCCAGTCGCTGACCGCGATGTCGACATTGACGCCGAGCTTGCGCAGATTATCGGCGGTGACGTCGCCGAGCGCCGAAATGCTGGGGATCTCCTCGGTCGTCAGCATGACGATTTTTTCGCCCTTGTAGCCCGCTTCGGCGAGCAACGCCTTGGCGCGTGCCAAATCCTGATGACGATAGTTTTCCGAGCCCGCTTCGGTCCCGTTACTGCTGCCGCAGACGAAAAATGACCAGCACGGCCGCCACCAGTGCTGATCGCCAAAAGCCGCACTCGCGTATTCGCGCTGATCGACCATAAGCGCCAAGGCCTGCCGCGCTTTCGGATTGTTGAACGGTGGATAAAGGCTGTTGGGCCGGATGATGCCGTAAGAATCGATTGGACTCACCGGCTCAATGACAATGCCTGACGCGTGTTCGAGGATCGGGATCTGATCTTGCGGCAATTGGTCGATCATATCGACCTCGCCGCGCTGCAAGGCTCCCGATTTGGTGAACGGATCGGGCAGCACAATCCATTCGACGCGGTCGAGCTTGACCACTTTGCCGCCGGCAAGGCCGTCGGGAGGCTCGGCCCGCGGCACGTAATCGGGGTTCTTCTCGTAGACGACCTTGGCTCCCGGATTCCATTCCCCGCGCACAAAGCGGAACGGTCCGGAACCGATCGTCGTGGTCACCGCTTTGAACGGATCGGTCGCGGCGTCCTGGGCGCGCATAATGTCGGCGTCGAGCGATCCCAGCGCGAATTCGACAAAGGCGAATGGTTCCTTCAGCCGAATGACAAAGCTCTTGTCGTCGGTTACCTCGATCTTGTCGACGAACTTCGCCAGAACCTGACCGATGGTATTGCGGACCATCCACCGTTTGATCGAAGCAACCGCGTCTTTGCTCGTGACCGGCTGGCCGTCATGAAATTTGAGGCCCGGCCGCAGCGTATAGGTATGCACCAGCCGGTCCGGCGAAATCTGGAAGCTGTCGACCATTTGCGGATACGGGCGAATCTTCGAATCCCACGCGAATAGCGTGTCGTAAATCATCGCCCCATGCATCAATGTGATCGTCGCGGTGTTGGTATGCGGATCAAGCACTTTGAGGTCGGCATGCGGGGTCACCCGCAAGGTCTTATCGGCCGCTGCTGCCTCGCTGCCCCGCCCCGATCAGCGCCAGCATCCCCAAAATCGCGAGCCCTAAAGCACGCATTCCCATCGTCAGCCCCCTTCATCCCCTGTCGGATTATCCCATGGCCGAGAGGGGCTCGGCTGTTGCGTCATCCGGCTAAACCTCGGCCTTATAGCGCGCAAGGCCGCCCCTTTTGCTGAGGAAGACCCGTGCACCGCGTTCTGACCGCCCGCTTTATGCATGAAACCAACACCTTTAGTCGGGTGAGGACCGACATGGCGTTGATACGACGCCGCGACTTCCATCTCGAAAACGAGATCCCAGGGGCGTTTCGTGGCACCCGCTCAGCGCTTGGCGCGACATTCGAGGCGGCCGACAAATATGGCTGGAGCCTCGTGCATCCGATCTCCGCCAATCCCAACCCGTCGGGCATCGTCGCCGACGCCGCCTTTGAAGAAATCTGCGGTATGATTATCGGTGCGGCGGCGGTCAAAGCCCCGATCGACGGCGCGCTGTTGCATCTGCACGGCGCGATGGTTACCGATAGCCACGAGGATGCCGAGGGCGAGTTGCTGGCGCGGCTGCGCCAAACGCTCGGACCGCAGATCCCGATCGTCGCGACCCTCGACCTGCACGCCAACGTCACTCGCAAAATGGCGGATAATGCCAATGCGTTGATCGCATTCCGCACCTATCCGCATGTCGACATGTATGAGCGCGCTTGGCAGGGCGCGGAATTGCTTGAACGCGCGATGCGGGGCGAGATCCGGCCAGTCACCGTGATCGCGCGGCGGCCGATGTTGCACGGGCTCGATTGGGGTCGGCATCAGAGCCCGCCGATGGCCGAGCTGCTGGCTCGGGCCGACGCGATCGAGCAGCGCCGCGAGGGGCTGGCGGTCAGCATCTGCGCCGGGTTTGCTCTCGCCAACATTCAGGATGTCGGCCCCTCGGTAACCGTCACGAGCGATCAAATGCGCGGCATCGGCGCGATCGGTCAACGGATCGCAGAAGACTTCATGGACCATGCATGGGCCACGCGCGATTTTACCAGCGTCCACACGTTAGTGTCGCGCAGGCAGTTGCCCGCGCGCGCGAAGGCAAGCCTGGCGACAAGCCGCTCGTCATCGCCGATTATACCGACAATCCGGGCGGCGGCGGGTATGGCGATGCGACGGCGTTTCTGAAAGGCTTGGTCGATGCCAATGTCGAGCGCGTAGCGTTTCACGCGATCTGCGATGCAGAAGCTGTTCAAGCAGGCATGCGGGCCGGGGTCGGCACCCGAACCACTTTGACACTGGGCGGCAAGATCGATCCGAGGATGGGCGGCGGACCGTTGACGCTCTGGACGGCGAAATCGTCTGTCTGACCAATGGCAGGTTTATCGCCTATGGGCCGATGGGTGGTGGCGTCGAGCGCAATTACGGGCCATCGATGGTGTTCCGCGTCGGCGGCATCGACATCATCGTAATCACCAATAACGGCCAGGCGACCGATCTCGGTCAGTTCACCTCGCTCGGCATCGACCCGACCCGCTATACGACGGTTGCAGTCAAGTCGATGCAGCATTTCCGCGCCGCATTCGAACCGATCGGCCGCGAAGTGATCCTCGTCGACACCGGCGGGCTTGTGCCAGGTGAACTACACGCCCGAACTTTTCACCAAGGTGCGCCGTCCGATCTGGCCGCTCGACCCGATCACCGACCCGCGCATCCTACGCTGACCCTGTGGCCGGTCGCGAGGATGGCTACTCCACAGGTGGCTGGTGCTCGGCGCCCCGGCTGGCGGGCAGCGGATCACCCTTTGGCCGGGATTGATAAGGGGTATATCTAAGAAATTCGCGGAGCCATCGTGATGATGCCACTAAACCAAGTCGTCCACAGCGATCCCGACATCCTTGGCGGAGCAGCCGTTTTCGTCGGCACTCGAGTGCCGATCCAATCACTATTCGACTATTTGGAGGGTGGCGACACTCTCGACGAGTTTCTGCGCCAATTTCCGTCCGTCAGGCGCGAACAGGCGGTTGCCGCACTGGGCCTCGCGCGCGAGGCGCTCTTGGCCGATGCGTGTCCTTCTTGACGAACACCTGCCCGTCAGCCTCGCGTCGGAAATCCGCGGCCATTCGGTTGACTCCGTGTCCGAGCGCGCCTCCGATGAGGGTCCGGGTTCAGGCTGCCCAAGATGGCGATTGACACGCTTAAAGTCGCGAAACGACTGCGTGAGGCCGGCTTCACTGAGCCGCAAGCCGAGGCCCTCGTCGCGGCGGTACAGGAAGGGATGGAGGGTGCCGATCTCGCCACCAAAATCGACATCGCCGAGCTCCGCACCGAGATCCGCGAAGCCGAGCTGCGCCTGGAGGCGAAGATTGAAGCGATCAAGGCGGATATTCTGAACCGCGTCTTCGGCTTGATCCTCGGTACCCTCGTCGTAAATATCATCGCGATCGTCGGAGCCATGTTCGCGGTGGCGAAACTGGCCGGACATTGAGTGCCGCGCCCGGTGGAGGCGCGACGCCAGGAGTTTTTGTGAACGCACGGCCACGCCGACGAGGTGATCGAGTAAAAAATGGCCGATGTGCCAGTCCGCCACCCTCTGACCGCTCGACCCGATCGCCGACCCGCGCGCCGGATGAGGCGGGCGGCGTTCACTCCTCCGGCATCCCGGCTTTGCGCAGGCCAGCGATGAGAGTTGCTTCAGCGAGCGCACGGATGGCCGGGGTCTCATAGCCCCTGGTGGCCCTCACTCGGCTAAGGCTCTGCCAAGCGCCTTTGCCGACCAGCTTGCGCGCTTCGGCAAGTTCGGCGGGGGCAAGCTCGCCCTCGCCTTTGAGGGCATAGGCGGCCGCGAGGTAAGCGTGAACGAAGGGTAACGCCTCTGAGGTTGCCCCGTTTCAGTGGACGGTTAGTCGGCTTGCGGGTTAGGTCGTGGTCATGGTGGTCTGCATCTCGGCTTCGTAGGTTATCGGCGAGCGGTATCCCAGACCCGAATGCAGTCGCACCGGGTTATACCAACCCTCGATGTAGCTAAAGCAGGCCATCTTCGCCTCGGCCTGAGATGCGAACCGGCGACGGCTGAGCAGCTCGGCCTCGAGGGTGGAGAAAAAGCTCTCGGCCATGGCGTTGTCGTAGGCGTCACCGACCGACCCCATCGATGGTCGAACACCGGCCTCGCTACACCGCTTGCCAAATGCCACCGATGTATACTGGCTGCCCTGGTCGCTGTGATGGATGACGTCCTTGGGCCGCCGTTGGCCAACCGCCATCTCCATCGCGTCCAGCACCAGTTCGGTGCGCAGGTGGTTCGCCATCGCCCAGCCGACGATCTTGCGGCTCCAGGCGTCGAGCACGACGGCGAGATAGAGGAACCCCGCCATCGTCGGCACATAAGTGAGATACTGTCGGCGAATTCAGGCGGCTTTTCAGCATGGGGTGATCCATGAGCCTGCATCCAGAGCCGATTGGCGAGATCCCGGCCGAGACCGCGCGAGTGGCCCGTGCGGCGTTTCCCGGTGGCACCGTCATAACGCGGCTGCGTGATGAATTCGCCACCCTTTACGAGGATGCGGACTTCCGCACGCTGTATCCCGTCCGAGGTCAGCCCGGCCTTGCGCCATGGCGTTTAGCGCTGGTCACGGTCTTTCAGTTTCTGGAGCATCTCAGTGACCGGCAAGCCGCCGATGCGGTGCGCGGTCGGATTGACTGGAAGTATGCGTTGGGGCTCGAACTGACCGACCCTGGTTTCCACTTCAGCGTGCTGACGGAGTTCCGCGCCCGCCTTGTCGCGGGCAAGGCGGAGCATCTGTTGCTGGACAGGATGCTGGAGCGCTTCAAGGCGCGCGGCCTGATCAGGGCGCGGGGCAAGCAGCGTACGGACAGCACGCATATCCTGGCTGCGGTGCACGATCTGCACCTGCTCGAACTGGTTGGCGAGACGTTGCGCGCCACCTTGGACGACCTCGCCGCGATTGTGCCGGACTGGCTGCGTCAGATCGCCCAGCCCGTCTGGTTCAAGCGCTACGGGCGCCGGATCGAGGATTATCGCCTGCCCAAGCGGCGGGAAGAGCGCGAAGCCCTTGCCATCGAAATCGGGCTGGACGGCTTCACCTTGCTGGATGCCTTGGAGGTGCCGAATGCACCGGCCGCGGCGCGCCAGCAGCCGATGGTTGGGACGCTGCGGGATGTGTGGCGGATCCATTATGCCCGCGAGGGGAACGGGCCACCGCGCTGGCGGGCGGGAGCGGAACTGCCGCCCGTGGGCGAGCGGCTGCAATCCCCCTATGATCCGGAGGCGCATTACAGCACGAAACGGCAGACGGAATGGTCGGGCTACAAGGTGCACGTGACCGAAACCTGCGACGAGAATGCCGCACACCTGGTTACACATATCATGACCTGCCCGGCGATGCAGCCGGACATGGCGAGCACGGCAGACATCCACAAATGCCTGGCCGACAAGGGGCTGCTGCCGGCCGAGCACTTCGTGGACGCAGGCTATGTCGACGCGGCGCTGCTGGTGAGCAGCCAACGTGACCACGGCGTCTCCTTGGAAGGGCCAGTCCGGGCAGTAGCGAAGCGGCAGAATGCGGCGGAACAGGCCTATGAGCAGCGCCACTTTGCGATTGATTGGGAGCGCGAACAGGTCACCTGCCCGCAGGGCAAGACATCGGTGACCTGGCGCCGCGGCTTGGACGACGCCGGCGCCCCGCGCATTTGCGCGGTGTTCAGCCGCACCGACTGTGGCACCTGCGCCGTGCGCGCCTTATGCACCCCGGCCAAGGTGGCGCGCCGCTCCGTCTACTTCCACCCGCGTCCGGAATACGAGGCGCTGAACAGGGCGCGGGCACGGATGGATGACCCGGTCTGGAAGGAACGTTATCACGTGCGTGCCGGCGTCGAAGGCACCTTGTCACAGGGCGTGCGCGCATTCGGCATGCGCCGAAGCCGTTACATCGGCCTTGCCAAGACCGGGTTGCAACAGGTGTGTACCGCCGCCGCGCTGAACGCCGCGCGCATTGTGCATTGGCTGGCCGGAACGCCGCGCGCCAAGACACGCGTGACCCGCTTCGCCGCCCTGGCTCAGGCCGCCTGAATTCGCCGACAGTATCTAAGTGATGTCGGCAACCCACAGCTGGTTCGGTCTGGTGGCGCTGAAGTCGCGGTCGACCAGGTCGGGCGCCGGCCGGTCGTCCTTGTTCCGCCAGGTTGTTGTCGGGCCGCCGTGCCGATGGCTGGCGCCCACCAGGCCCGCCGCACGCATCAGACGGGCGATCCGCTTGCGGCTGTGCCTCTCTCCACCCTCACGCAGATCGGCATGGACGCGAGGCGCCCCGTAGGTCTGCCTCGAACTGGCATGCACCGTTTTGATGCGCTTCAGCAAGGCCGCGTCGGCCGTGGCGTGGGCGGACGGTGGCCGTTGCAGCCACGCGTAATAGCCCGCCTTGGACACGCCGAGCACGCGTGCCATTGCGGCAACCGGGAAAGAGGCCTGGTTCGCACTCATGAACCGGAAGAGCCCGACGGCAGCGTGCCGGTCTCCCGAGCGAACCAGGCCGCGGCTTTTGACAGAATATCGCGCTCCAGCCGCAACTGCTTGTTCTCACGCCGAAGCCGGGTCAACTCATCACGCTCAGCCGCGGTCAGACCCGGAGCCACCTCCTCTCGGCGGCCCTCGTTTCGGTCAGCCTGGGCGACCCACGCGCGAATGGAGTGGCCGCTCGGCTCAAACTCGTGGGCAAGATCGTCAGGATTACGCCCAGCACGGACGAGGTCGACCATCTGGCGGCGAAATTCCGGCGAATACGGTGGGCGTGTTCTTGGCATCAGCAGCACCTCTGGCAAAAGCTTCAGGGTGTCCACCAAACCGGGTCAATCCCACCTCATTTGCGCCGCGGGCTTTCTCGAGCCACAGGATCGCCTCGTCGATATGCGACTGCAGCAGATGGGCTTCTCCAATCCGATAATACCAGTAGGCGATCACAGGATCGCGGGGGCTGAGGCGGATGGCTTGTTCGAGGAGCGGAATGGCCTCCCCTATCGGCCCGATGTAAATCCTACATCTGCCCATATCGGCCAATGCCTTCGACGCGTTGTGATCGAGGGCGAGCACCGTCTGATATTCGGAAATGGCGTCCGCGCAACGGTGCTGCACGCGCAGGACCAGCGCTTTGACCGAGTGGGCGAATGGGCTCCGCGGCGCCGCCGCCAAGGCTCGATTTGCCAGCGCCTCCGCCCGCTTTATGTCTATGGCATCGGCGGCTGAACTCCCGCTCGCTCCGAAGTCAATCACGTTACTCGCCAGAACTTGCGCCAACCCGAGTTGCGCGTCGACGGATTGCGGATCGAGTTCCAAGGCGTGCTCGAACGAGTTTATCGCCCCGGCGTAATTCTCCGAGGATGCCGGTCTATACAGGGCGGCGCGCCCGCGCAGAACGTAATCCAGCGCATCGGGGCTCTGAGCCGGCCGAGCGGCTTCAGCGGTGGTGATTTCGACGTTCAACGCGACCGCGATCCGGCGCGTGATCTCGTCTTGCAGAGCGAGCAGATCGCTCGCGTCCCGGTCGAACCGCTCCGCCCACAGATGGGCGTCGGTTTCAGCGTCGATGAGTTGGGCATTGACGCGGACCCGGCTGCCCGACCGCTGGACGCTCCCTTCGAGCACATAGCGCACACCCAGCTCGCGGCCGATGTCCTTCGTGTTGACCGGCTTGTTCCGGTAGGTGAACGCAGTGTTTCGCGAGATTACGAACATGTCGGGGAGTTGCGACAGATTGGTCGTCAAATCCTCGGTAATGCCGTCGGCAAAGTATTGCTGATCGGGGTCGTTGCTGAGATTGGTGAACGGCAATACGACGATCGACAGCCGCGGGGCAAGAAGCGGCTTTAATACGGAGGGTACGGCAGACCCAACAGTCACTGAGGCGCCCGAGAGGATCGGTATCGGCCAGACCCGCCACGCGATTACCGCGAGCACGATGACGGCTGCCGCGACCCCTGCCATCACAATCGCCGGAGGCCGTCTTCGCTGCGCCGCCGGAAGTCGTGCGCCCGAGGCAGGCAGATCAGCGATTGCTTCCGGGCACAACGCATAGACACGTACCGGCCGAGCGATGTTCTTGACGCGCTGCTCGCCCCTGTCCTCGAACGAATAGGGCAGCTTGTCGCGGATCTGGTCCCGCACTGTCCGCGAAATGCAGACCCCGCCAGGCTCGGCGAGCGCCTCCAGCCGCGCCGCAACATTCACACCGTCGCCAAAGATGTCGTTGTCCTCGGCGATGACGTCGCCAAGGTTGACGCCGATGCGAAACCGGATGCGCCGCTCGTCGGGCACATGCGGCTCGCGGTCGGCCATCGCGCGCTGAATTTCGCCGGCGCAGCGCACCGCGTCGACCACGCTGGCGAATTCCGCCAGCACGCCGTCACCGGTGGTCTTGACGATCCGGCCGTGATGCTCGCGGATCTTCGGATCGACCAGTTCGCCCAGATGCGCTTTGACGCGCTCGTGGGTGCCTTCCTCATCAGCGCCCATTAGCCGCGAATAGCCCACCACATCGGCGGCGAGGATCGCGGCGAGACGGCGGGTGGCTGTCGTGGTGGCCATGGCTCCGGCAGTCCGTCCTGCTCCGAGCTTTTGACGGGATTAATCATATACTGAGCCCCACCAATGCGACAGAGGCTCAGTGGCAGCGGAGAGAGGGCGGAGCGATGCGACATAGGTCCCAAATTTCCACTTTAATTCCGATGCCAACGCGCGCGGAAGATCGCGATACCGCCCCTCCCTGCGCGCGTCTTTATCCGTGTTTTTCAGCGAGGTCTTCTGTCTGGCCGCTCGACTCGATCGCCGACCCGCGCGTAGGGTGAAAACGGTTTTGCTCGCCGGGAACCGGGCGCACGCAGGCGCGGTTTCCCATTAAGCAAGCGCGCCGATTAGGGATGGACCGGCCCTGGCGCGAACCGGGGGAAGCATTAATGGATCAGCGCACACAGGATATCGGAGCCGACACGCGCCGCCCATCGAGAGAACGAACGGTTGCGTTGGCCAGTCAGCAAGCCACCCGTGTAGCGCCGTCGCGGCGGTGGAAGGACATCCTCCTCGCGGTGTTCAATGGCATCTCGGAAGATCGCATCTTTCTCGTTGCTGCTGGGGTTACATTTTACGCGATCCTGGCGCTGTTCCCGGGTATCGGCGCGCTTGTCTCAGTCTACGGTTTGTTTGCCAATCCCGCGACGATTGCCGGCCATCTCAACACGCTCTCGGGTGTGGCCCCAGGCGGCGCAATGGAGGTCTTGAACGGGGAACTGACGCGCCTTGCCACTCAGAAGGGAGCTACTCTCGGCTTGGGCTTTGCCGTCAGCCTTGTGGTCGGTTTGTGGTTTTCCAATTCGGGCATGACAGGGCTTTTCGACGCCCTTAATGCCGTCTATGAAGAAAAGGAACAGCGGAGTTTAGCCAAATATTATGCTACGACTCTTGCCTTTACCGCTGGTGCAATCGTCTTAGGGCTCATTTCTATTGCAATAATCGTTGCCGTTCCGGTGGTACTTAATTTCATTCCGAATGCCAGCGTGACGGCGATATTGTTGGAAATCGTGCGCTGGCCTCTGATTTTTGTATTGGTTGGAGGCGCGATTGCGGTTCTCTACAAATATGCCCCCTGTCGTGGCTCGACCCAATGGCGCTGGATCCTGTGGAGTGCCGCCGCCGCGGGGCTGGTTTGGCTCGGCGTCTCTGCTCTGTTCTCGTGGTACGTTGCTAGTTTTGGCAGCTACAATAAGACTTATGGTTCACTCGGGGCGATCTTCGGCTTTATGACCTGGATGTGGATTTCGATGGTCGTCGTGCTGATCGGCGCCAAGCTTAATTCCGAATTGGAGCGCCGCTTCCCACAATAGCGGCTCGCACCCCTGTTTGACAGCCAACCCCGTTGCCGAGAGCCGATCCAGCATCAAGTCAAAGAAAGCCGGGAGCGGAGCGCTGATGCGTGCCACTCTCGGCCCGACCGTAAACTGAGCTGCCACTTAATTAACCGCCTTCGAGTTTCGGAATGAAAAAGACTTCGCTGCCCGGGCGCAGCGGCTGCAGATAGCCGACCTCATGGATTTCGCCGTCGATCGCGACGGTGGTTTCCTCTTCGAGGTGATGGCCGAGCCCGGGATAGAGCTTGTCGAGCGCCTTGATCACGCCGCGCAGGTTTCTCGCTTCAACGGTGAATTCGCGCGTGCCGCCGGTATAGCGGCGGCTGAACCCGCTCGACAAGACCACCCGCGCAGTCGTCTCGGCCATGCTGCCTCCTAATCGTCCGCACCGGGAGCATCGAGGGCGGCGCGCACCCTGGGCGGCGACATCGGCAATTCGGTCAACCGCCGGCCGATCGCATTGTCGATGGCGTTGGCGATTGCCGCCATCGGCGGGCAAATGTTGACCTCGCCGACCCCTTTGGCCCCGTAGGGATGGGCGGGGTTCGGCACCTCGACCATGATCGCCTCGATCATCGGCACATCCGAGGCGACCGGAACCCGATAGTCGAGGAACCCCGCGTTATCGAGCCGGCCCTGTTTGTCGTAGATGTACTCCTCGTTCAACGCCCAGCCGATGCCTTGGGTGACACCGCCCTGGATCTGGCCCTCGACATAGGAGGGGTGGATCGCCTTGCCGACATCCTGGGCCGCGACATAGCGCAATACCGTGACCTTGCCGGTCTCGGGGTCGACCTCGACATCACAGAATTGGGTCGTAAAGCCGGGCGCCATGCCGCCGGCATTGACCGAAGCGGCGGCGGTGATCGGCCCGCCGGTCAGCGCCTTTTTGGCGGCCAGTTCCTTCAATGACAATGGCGCGAAATCGCCGACATTGGTGCTGGCCGGCTTGGCCTGGCCATCCTCCCATACGACACCCTCGACATCGACATCCCAGATCACCGCAGCGCGCTGGCGCAATTCGTCGACGATCTTTTTGCTGGCCTCGACGACCGCCATGCCTGTCGCAAACGTGACGCGCGAGCCGCCGGTCACATGGGTGTAGCCGATCGAGGCCGTATCGGCGACGATCGAGCGCACCTGACTGTAATCGACCCCGAGGGTCTCGGCCGCCATCAGCGCCATCGATGCGCGCGAGCCGCCGATATCGGGGCTGCCGGTCGCGACGATGACGGTGCCATCCTCATTGACCTGGACGCTGGCGCTCAACTCGCCGCCGCCGTTGAACCAGTAGCCCGAGGCGACGCCGCGCCCCTGGTTCGGGCCGAGCGGCGCCTTGTAAAGCGGATGGCTGATCAGCGCCTCAAGCGTCTCGACATAACCGCCATGGGCCATCTTTGGCCCATAGATCATCGTCGTCCCCGGACGTGCCGCGTTTTTGAGGCGGAATTGCAACGGGTCCATGCCGATCTTTTTGGCCAACATGTCGAGCACGCTTTCGACCGCAAAAGCCGAGATCGGCGAGCCCGGCGCGCGATAGGCGGCAGCCTTGGGCCGGTTGCAGACAACGTCATAGCCGACCGTGCGCGCATTCGGGATGTTGTAGGGGGCATAGGCGCACAGGCAGGCATTCATGACCGGCGAGCCGGGAAAGGCGCCGGCCTGGAATTTGAACACGCCATCGGCGGCGGTGATCGTGCCGTCCTTCTTGACGCCGATCTTGACCCACATCGAGGCGCCCGAAGTCGGTCCCGAGGCCTTGAACACCTCATCGCGGCTCATCACGATCTTGACCGGCCGCCCCGTTTTCTTCGACAAGAGTGCGGCGACCGGTTCGAGATAGACGATCGTCTTGCCGCCAAAGCCGCCGCCGATCTCGGCCGGGATCACGCGCAGATTGCCGACCGGCACTTCGAGCAGTTTCGCAGTCAATGCGCGAACGACGAAATGCCCCTGGCTCGAGGACCAGATCTCGGCCTGCCCGTCGGCGATCGACGCGAGCGGCACAGGCATGCGGCTCGATATAAGCCTGGTGGACGGCGGCGGTCTTGAACTCCTTCTCGACGATCACATCGGCCTCGTCGAAGCCCTTCGAGAGATCGCCGATCGCAAATTCGAGCCGCTTAGCGATATTGGACGGCTTTGTCGGCGCCGGCTCGACACCGCGCGTGATCATGTCTTCGAACAGCAGAGGTGCATCGGGCGCCATCGCCTCGTCGACATCGATGACGTGCGGCAGGACCTCGTAATCGATGTCGATCAGTGCTGCGGCTTCATCGGCGGTCGCCTTGTCGATCGCCGCAATGGCGGCAACGGCATGGCCCTCATAAAGCGCCTTTTCGCGCGCCATGACATTGCGGGTGATGTGCCAGAAATTCTGCTGGACCCGCTCCGGTCCCTGATACTCGAACTTATGGTCGGGGAAATCCGCGCCGGTGATGACCGCCTTGACCCCGGGTACTTTCAGCGCCTTCGAGGCGTCGATCGAGCGGATGCGCGCATGCGCATAGGGTGAGCGGATGATCTTGCCATAAAGCGCGCCCGCCATCGCCAGATCGGCGCCATACATCGCCCGGCCCGTCACTTTCGGCACGCCATCCGGACGGATCGGCCGCGTTCCAACCCATTTGTAGCGCGACGGTGCGATATCGTTCACGGCTTCTCTCCTGATCGCCCGATATGGGGTTGATGCTGTCCATAACAGCGTTGCGCGGCGCGCGCAGCAAATGCAAGACCGAGGTGTAGTGCTCAAAGAGGCTCACAGGGAGGACTGAAGTGGACGACCGACCGCTGTCGGGAGTGCAAGTCATCGATCTGACGCATGTGCTTGCCGGCCCGTACTGCACCTATCTGCTGGCGCTTCTCGGCGCCGAGGTCATCAAAGTGGAAGTGCCGGGAGGAGAAGGGGGCCGCCGCGCAGGACCCCCGGGCGTGCTGCGGGATGCGGGCCTTAGCGCCCCTTTTCTGTCGCAAGCTGCCGATAAGCGCATGCTCGCAGCCGACATCCGGACGCCGGAAGGGGCTGAGATTGTGCGCGACCTACTGCGCCGTGCGGACGTGTTCGTCGAAGGGCTGCGGCCGGGCGTCGTCGCCCGAGCGGGCTTCGACGAGGCTTCGCTGCGCCTTATCAACCCGCGGCTGGTCTTCGCCTCGATTACCGGCTTCGGGCAGGACGGTCCATTCGCGCCTTGGCCAGCTTACGATCATGTCATCCAAGCGATGTCGGGGCTGATGTCGGTGACCGGCACGCCGGAGAGCGCGCCGCTCCGCGTCGGCCCGCCCGTGATCGATTACGTGACTGGGCTCTATGCCGCTTTCGCGGTGATGGCGGCGCTCGCCGCGCGCGACCGGACCGGCGCGTTTCAGCGCGTCGACGTCGCAATGCGCGACTGCGCCTTTGCGATGATGAGCGCGGTGATTTCGCTCCACCTCAATGCTGGGGTCATCCCGAAGCCCGCCGGCAATATTGCCGCGAGCGACAGCCCGTCTTCAGGCGTTTTCGCAACGAAGGACGGTCTGCTGGCGCTCGCCGCCAATCACGAACGCCAGTTCCGGGACTTGTGCGTCGCTATCGGCCGGCCGGATCTGTTCTCTGATCCGCGTTACGCCGATCCGACCGAGCGGCGGAGCAATGCAGTGGAGTTCCGGGCCGAGCTTGCGGCGATCTTCGCCAGCAGGACTGCTGCTGACTGGGAACAGGCATTGATGAACGCTGGGGTGCCGGCGGGTCGCGTGCGCACAATCCCGGACGCTGTGGCAGAGCCGCAAACCGCGGCACGTGGGATGATGCATCGATTATTTTCAACTGAACTTGGGCGCGATCTCGTCGTGCCCGGAGCGGCATTCAAGCTCAATGGCACGATCCCACACCCGCTTGCACCACCGCGCAGGGTTGGGGCCGATACGACCGCGGTGCTCGGCGAGCTCGGTTATGATGACGGCCGTATCGCCGAACTCGCTCACCGCGGCATTATTGCAACTGAACAGGAAAAGCGTGGTTCTTGAGGTAAGGCGGATCGTCATCGGGCATGACACTAACCCAAGGCGATCGCCAAGACTGATGAGCGAGTGTAGGCGGTCAGTCGGCTTGGACGCCCGCTTACGCCGGCTGCGGCGGGAATTACGCTTCGGCGAGATCGAGCCGCCGTTCGATGCGATCGAGACGATCGTGCATTCGATCGAGCCGCAGGCTCATCTCCGCTATTTCGCGCGTCATGTGCGAGAGGCTGCGCTCGATAGAATCAAGCCGGCTGCGCTGTTCGCGCTGTTCCTCGCGAATGTACCGAAGCTCGTCGCGGATAGCGCGAAGATGTTCGATAACCAGGTTCGGCGGTTCTTCGGCCATAAGCTCAACTATGGAAAATCGGCGGCCATTTTACAAGCGCAGCTGAGGGTTACTGGCTCAGCACAACATTGAGGATCGCAGTCTTGCCGTCATTGACGGCGCGCATCGCATTGCGGACCGCGTCCGGGAGTTCCGCCGGCCTTTCGACCTTCTGGCCGTGAAATCCAAAGGGCTTGCCGAGCTCGGCGTAATCGGGGCCCTCGATCGTGACCCCGTGCCACATGTCGGCCGCCTGTGCTACGCCGTCGGGATAGTGATGCAGATGGCCTGTCTGCATCGCGCGGTATTGGCCGTTGTTGAAGACGACGATCAGGATCGGCAGGCTGCTTGCTCGCGACGCACCCAAGGCCTGGACCACCGGGTTGTAGAGAAAAGAGCCGTCGCCGACCAGTGCGGCAACCGGCCGGTTTGGTGCGCCGAGCTTGACCCCGAGTGCCGTCCCGAGGCCCTGGCCAAGACCACCACCCGGACGGAAAAAGCTGCGCGGCTGCGACCACGGCAGATGCTGCTGCAGCATTCCCGAATGAGTGATCGTCTCTTCGACATAGATCGCATCCGACGGCATTGCTTCCTGCAATGCGGCGACGAGCGCCAGCGGCTCGATCTTGTCGGCCTCCTTGGCCTTGGCTTGAGCCGCGAGCTGTGCCGCAACCATGCGCTCGTGCTCGCCCTGCCAGCGCCGGCGCCGCTCGGCAAATCTGTCGGCGGAAATGCCGGCCGCCTTCGCCGCCTCGACCAGCAGCTGCAGCGCGGCGGCAATATCGCCTTCAAGGTAATGGTCGGCCTGCTGGCTCTGATAGACCATCGTGCCTTTCAATGGGTTTGGATCGATCGCGACAACGGTACCCGCTGTCGGCTTGCGGCTCGGCGGATACCACGGGGCTTTCGCGCCGACCAGCAGCACGAGGTCGGCCTCCTTAACCAAGGGGCCGATCGCCGACCCCAGAAAAAGCGGATGATCCTTTGGGGAAATTCGCAAACGCGGCGCCGCCGCCGACCGGCATGCCGAACAATTCGGCGAGTTCGACCAAAGTGGCAAACGCCGTCGGATCGCGGCCGGCGGACTCGGTCAGAACGATCGGGATTTTTGCATTGATGATCAGCGCCGCGATCTTCTCGACATCGCTGTCCGTGGGACGGGTGGCGGGCGCGGCCGGGATCTGGCGCCGTCCGTCGCGCGGCGTCCATTCCTGCAGCATGACCTCGAGCGGCACGTTCAGATAGACCGGCCCCTTGGGCGTGCGCTGCGCCATTTCGCCGGCGCGCACGACGTGCTCGTAAAGTGTGTGAACGCTGCCCGCCTGCGTCGCCCATTTTGTCACCGGTTCGACGAGGCGTTGCGGCCCGCCGATAATGCTGAGGGCGCGGTACCATTGCGGCTCGATCGGAAGCTGCGGATCCTCCCCAAAGCTGATCAACTCGCCGGACAAAACCACCATCGGCACTTCGCCCAACAGCGCCGAATGCAGACCGGCAGATCCTTGCAGCAACCCCGCCCCGGCATGCAGCAGGACCGCCTGCATGCGGCCGGTCACCTGCGTGTAGCCCATTGCCATGTCGACCGCGAGCGTTTCGTGCCAGCAATCGGTATAGGCGGGGCCGGGTTTCTGATTGACCTTTTGCCGGGCCAGCGCCTCCCACAGAGGCGACCATTCGGACCCCGGAGACGAGATGATGTGGTCGACGCCGAGATTGCGAAACGCCTCCAGGATCGCCTCACCGCCATCGCAATATTGCTTCATCGAACCCTCCGCCGATCACGCCGCACCGACGCGATCATAGCGGCCGGGCGCGTGTGGCCGCTATCCTCGATGCGGTTGTCCAACAGTCAAGGCGCGCTCGGCCGTCATGCCGTTTCGATGGCTTGCCGCCAAGCCACTAACCGCACCCACGCTTCCGTATCGCGGAACTCCGCGGTCCGGCGATATAATCGTGTCCGAGTTTCACTAGACCATGACGGCCCGCCACTCTAGCACAATTCGCCTGGCGAGCCCGACATAGGAGGAGCCGATGAAGAAGGTCGAGATTACCGATTACGGGGCGCCGGAAGCGGTCGCGCATTGCATCGAGGTGCTCGATGTCGGAGCGCCGGGGCCGGGCGAGATTGTCTTTGACGTGCTCGCCTTTCCGATCAATCCCGCAGACATTTCGTTCTGCCGTGGCAGCTATCGCCTGCGCCCGCCGCTGCCGGCGACGCCGGGTGCGGAATGTGTCGGCCGCGTCGTTACGGTCGGTGCGGGGGTAAACGACATCCGCCCGGGCGATCTCGTCGCCAATATGCAGCGCGAGAACTGGGTCCAGCGTCGGCGGATCTCCGCCGAGGACGCGCTCCCGCTGCCCTCGGGGCTCGATATCAAGCAAGCGGCAATGCTGCGCATCAACCCGGCAACGGCGCTGCTGCTGCTCGAAGACCATGTCGACCTGAAGCCCGGCGACTGGGTGATCCAGAATGTCGCCAATTCGGCGGTCGGACGCCATCTGATCGTGCATGCCAAAGCAAAAGGCGTGCGCACCCTGAATGTCGTGCGGCGTGACGATGTCACAAACGAATTGACGGCACTCGGCGCCGACATCGTGCTCAAGGATGGGCCCGACCTGCCGCAGCGGGCACAGCAGGCGGTCGGCGGTGCGCCGATCCGGCTCGGGATCGATGCGGTCTCGGGTGATGCCTGCAAGCGCATCGCCGATTGCGTCGCCAATGGCGGGGTCGTCGTCACCTATGGTTCGATGAGCGGTGCCGATCCGGTCATCAGCCGCGCCGCCCTCGGGAGGGGCGTCACCGTCAAGAGCTTTACGCTCGGCGACGGCCTCGCCAAGCGCAGCCGCGAGCAGGTGCGCGCGATCTATGCCGATCTCGGCAACAAATTGCGTGATGGTGTGCTCAAGGCGCCGATCGACGCGACCTACCCGATCGAGGAGATCAAACAGGCGCTCGCCCATGCCCAGCGCGGCGGCCGAGACGGCAAGGTCCTGGTCCTGCCCAACGGCCCGGTCTGAAGCCTGCATATCGCCGCACGACGCAGCATAGTCGCATCGCTGATAGCGATAGCGGATCGAGTACTCAGATGTATTCAGATGACTCCGTCCCAATCCGACCGTCTTGCCTGGCTTTGGGCCGGGCATCCACGAGAGAGCGGTGCACGCTGTGCGGGTTCTCGTGGATGGGCCGGGCTAAACCCGGCCACGACGGTTGAGGGAATTATCAGCCTGTATCTCAGCACTAGCTGCCAATCCTAACGTGGCGCGTTATGACGCCACGTAGCGGCGCTCTCCGGTGCCGGGATCGCAATAGACCGTGACATTCCGGCCGCTCTCTGGATCGATAAACCGCTCGTCGGTGGCGACCCAGTTGGGGCCGGGGCGATCCTCCTGCAGTCGCTTGTAGCGCCACCGCTCGAACAGAGCGCCGCCGATTAGCAGGAGGCCTGGCAGTGCCAGCCGCAACATCAGCCCAAGGGAACAGATGGCGCCGAGAACGGCGCCGCCGGTCAGCAACAACGCGCCGACAACAATCAGAAAGGCGCGCAGCACCCTGAGGCCGGTACCGCGGTTCATCACGGCATCGGGTCGATAACAGCCGCCGTGCCGTAGGCGACGATCTCGCTCATTGTCTCGCCGATCTCGGCGGAGTCAAAGCGCATCATCAGCACCGCATTGGCTCCCATCAGCGTGGCGTTTTCGACGAGCCGGTCGACTGCATGGCGGCGCGCCTCTTCGAGCAGCTGGGTGTATTCGTGGATCTCCCCGCCAACCAGCGAGCGCAGTCCGGCCATCAGATTGCCAGCAAAGCCGCGGCTGCGCACGACCACGCCAAAGCACTGCCCCCTGATTTCCCGGACCCGGTAGCCTGGAACGTTCTCGGTGGTTACGACGAGCATTTCGCCTCTCCATTGGTGACAATTGACCAGCCGCGCAGCTCATAAGCAGACTTATCATCTTATTAGCTTAGCATTCTGCAACCCTGGAATGATCAAACGGTTGGTTGCGGGTCCCTCCGCCGAGGCATTAGTCTAGCCTCGAGCCGATATCGAAGAGGGGCAGTCATGAATTGGGCCGAGCGTCAGGTCGAGGTGGCCGGAGTTAAGCTCCATCTGTCGCGCGCCGGCAGTGGGCGCCCGGTCTTGGTATTGCATCACGATATCGGCAGCCCGGAGCAACTCGACTTTTATGATGCGCTGGCAAATCGGTTCGATGTGCTGGTGCCGCACCATCCCGGTTATGGCAAGTCGGAGCGGCCGCAATGGCTGCGCAGCGTGCGCGACGTTGCCGTCATGTACCAATGGCTGCTGTCGGATCTTGGGATCGACCGCCCCTCGCTGGTTGGGCTCGGCTTTGGCGGGTGGATCGCGGCCGAGATGGCAACAATGGCGCCGGCTCAGCTGCATCGGCTGGCGCTGGTCGGGGCGATGGGGCTGAAGCCGCCCGAAGGCGACATTTTCGACCAGGCGATCGTCAGCTATATCGACTATGCCCGCCATGGGTTTCACGATCAGGCAGCGTTTGCCCGGGTCTATGGCGATGTGACCACCGACCAGCTGGTCGAATGGGACATCTGCCGCGAGATGTGCTTTCGCATCGCCTGGAAGCCGTACATGTACAGCCAGACCCTGCCGCATCTGTTGGGCGGGGTGAAGGCGCCGGCGCTGGTCGTGTGGGGCGACGACGACAAGATCGTGCCGCGCAGTGCCGGCGAACTCTACGCGGCAGCGTTGCCCAAAGCGCGCTTCGAAATCGTGCGCGCTGCCGGGCATTTTGCCGAGATGGAACAGCCCGAGGTGATGGCGGGCTTGGTGGGCGGTTTCATCGCCGAAAATTGAAGCTTGCGACGTCGGCCGCATCGGGCCTGATCGCGGAAAGAACAGGAGGAAGCCATGCATGTGATGTATTTCACCGAGCAGCCGATGTCCGCCTACCCGGCCGACATCGGGCTCGAATTCGGCGCCACCGCGCTGATGTTCTCCAACAAATATTTCGATCCGGTTGCCGGCAGCCGGCTCTATAACGAATATCTCGAGCAATACATCTACGCCGAGGAAATGGGCGTCGAAGGTTTCATGCTGAACGAGCACCACAACGCGCCGTTCTGCATGCAGGCGAAATGCCAACATTTTTGCCGTCGATCCTCGCTGCGGTAACGAAGAAGGCGAAGATCGTGCTGCTCGGCAATCCGCTGCCGCTTGGCCGAAAACCCGGTGCGGCTCGCCGAAGAGCTGGCGATGATCGACATGATCTCGAAGGGGCGACTCGTCTCGGGCTTTGTCCGCGGCGGCGGTCAGGAGCAGCTCGCGAACGGCGTCAGCCCCGCCTACAACCGCGAGCGCTTCGAAGAGGCGCACGATCTGGTTGTCGCGGCGTGGACGCGCGAGGGACCGTTCCGCTGGGAAGGCACGCATTATCAGCATCGCGTCGTCAATCCGTGGGCGGTGCCGCTGCAAAAGCCCTATCCGCGGGTCTGGATCCCCGGCGTGCTCAGCAAAGAGACGATCATCTGGGCGGCAAAGCAGCGTTATCCCTACATCGCGCTCAACACCTCGATCGAAGCGACCAAGAATATCTGGAAGGTCTACGACGAAGTCGCGCGCGAGGTGGGCTACGAAGCGGGGCCCGAGAATCGCGGCTATCTGCAGCAGGTTCATGTCTCGGACAGCGAAGAAAAAGCGGAAAAAAACGCGCGCCAGTTCCTGTGGATGCAGGGTGAGTTCACCGGTTTGGCGCATCCGGTGTGGTCGAGCCCGTCCGGATATTCATCGCCCGAGCATCGCCGGCAATTTGTCGAATTCGCGGTGGGACGGGCGGAAAGCCCGCGTGGCCGCCCGACCTTCGAGAAACAGGTCGCCGACGGCCGCGTGATCTACGGTACGCCGAAGACGGTGATCCCGAAATTGCGCCGCGTGCTCGAAGAGACGCGACCCAGCATCTATGGTCTATGGGGCAATGACGGCAGCGTCAGCAACGAGGACGCGCGGACCTGCATCCGGTTACTGGGCCAGGAAGTCATGCCGGCGATGCGCGAGATCGGAAAGGAGTTGGGTTTGAAGGACCCGTTCGAGCTGAACAGCCCGGTCCATTTGCGCTATTCAACCGATCTCAAACAGATGCCGCAGGCCGCGGAGTAAGCAGCCGCGCAGGTAAGCTGGTCTTTGTTTCAGGGGCCCGTCTACCGGCGGGCCCCGATCGCTTCGTCCAGTAAGGGGCGGCCTTCGGCCCCTCCACCGCGCTAGCCGCTACACTCGGTCGAGGATCCGGTTCAGAAATTCGTCCATTCGGGTTGTCGCTGATTTCGACAGAGCATTCGGAAACAGCGTAAAGCCATGCGCACCACCGGGATAGATCGCCAGTTCGGCCTCATTCCCGGCGGCGACCCAGCGCGCATACATGAATAACGTGTCGTCCAACAGCGCGTCCTTGGTTCCGACAGTGAACAAGGCCGGGCACAGCTTCCTCAGATCAGCATAAAGCGGCGAGATGTCGGGATCGCGCCGATCGGTAAAAGTCGGCAGAAACGCATTGTAGAACTGCTGCATATCGATCGTCCGCAGCACAAGCCGCGTGTTGCCGAATAGACGCTGGCTCGGCGTCAGGCTCAGATCAAAAGCGCCATAGACAATATTAGCGCCGCGAAACCCGGTAAAGCCATGGCGGTCGCGCATGCGCAGAAGCGTGACTGCAACGAGATGGCCGCCCGCCAACTCGCCGCCGATCGTCAACACCTCAGTGCCGAACTCTCGCCTGCCGTTTTCGACGAGCCAAGCCGCGGCCGCCTCGCAATCGTCAGGACCCGCCGGATACGGATATTCCGGGGCCAACCGGTATTCCGGAGCGACGATTGCCTGCCCGGTATTGTCGGCGATCCGTTCCAGCATCGGATCCTGCATATCGGCGCCGCCAAGCACCCATCCGCCGCCGTGGAGATGCAAATAGATCCCGCGCGGCGACTGTGCCGGCGCGATCACGCGCAACGGGATCTCGTTGCCGTCCTTGCCGGCGATCGTCATGGTTCGCGCCCGGTTCGAAAATACCGGAGCCGGGAACGGACCTTCCCCGCGGCGCCGGGCGGCGCGCATCGCCTGGGCGCCGATGATCCACCATTCCGGCTGCCCGGTCAGCATTTCGATCATTTGCGCATTCAGTTTCGCGGTCTCGGGATCGATCGCCTCCTCGCGAAACAGAGCGGGATCGAATGGGCGTGTGTCGGTCATGATATCCTCCCTCCGCCGATTGTTTGCCATCGCACTCCGGGCGAAGACAAGAACGGCGATGGCGATCTTGTCTTCGTCAAATCGGTGTGCTGGAGCAGCAGCGCTGCCCGGAATGGGCACCGCTGCGTTCAGGGCTTGGCGGTGAGAGCGTCGGAGCCTTCGATACGCGCAGCGAGGGCGGCGGCGAGAAATCGGTCGAGATCGCCGTCGAGCACCGCACCGGTATTCGCAGTCTCGACCCCGGTGCGCAGATCTTTGACCATCTGATAGGGCTGCAGGACGTAGGAACGGATCTGGTGGCCCCAGCCAATATCGGTCTTGGTCGCGTTGATCGCGTCGGTCACTGCCTCGCGCCGTTGCAATTCGGCCTCGTATAGCCGGGCGCGCAGCATTTCAAAGGCATGGGCACGATTCTGGTGCTGCGAGCGCTCGCTCTGGCACTGCACAACGATACCGCTCGGCATGTGCGTGATCCGCACCGCGCTGTCGGTCTTGTTGACGTGCTGACCACCAGCACCCGACGAGCGATAGGTGTCGATGCGCAGATCCTTGTCGTTGATCTCGACCTCGATCTTGTCGTCAATAACCGGGTAAACCCAGACCGAGGCAAAGCTCGTGTGGCGGCGATCATTCGAATCGAATGGCGAAATGCGCACAAGCCGATGAACGCCGCTCTCCGTTTTGAGCCAGCCATAAGCATCGGGGCCGTTGATGCGAATCGTCGCCGATTTGATCCCGGCCTCCTCGCCGCCGCTTTCCTCGAGCCATTCGACCTTATACCCATGGGCATCGGCCCAGCGCACATACATGCGCAACAGCATCTCTGCCCAATCCTGGGCTTCGGTTCCGCCCGCCCCGGCATGAACTTCGAGATAGCAATCGTTGCCGTCGGCTTCGCCCGACAGCAGGCTTTCGAGTTCGCGCCGTGCCGCCTCGGCGCGCAGTTTTTCGAGCGCGGCTTCGGCCTCGGTGACGATTGCCGCGTCACCCTCGCCCTCGCCCAATTCGATCAGTTCGAGCGCTTCGTCGACCTCGCGCTCGATGCGTCGATAGCCGCTGATCGCGTGGTCGAGCCGCGTGCGCTCGCGCAACAGTTTTTGCGCGTTGGCGGGGTCTTCCCACAGCCGCGGGTTTTCGACTTCGCTATTCAGTTCGGCGAGACGCCGGTTTGCCGTATCCCAGTCAAAGATGCCTCCTCAGCAGGGTCAGCGACTTTCTGATGTCGCCGGCCGCCGCCTCGATCTCGGCGCGCATGCTTTGCTCCGTGCAGAGGTTTCGGTGGTTGCTGATCGCTAATATAGGCCGCCGGTGCCGCCGGCGGGAGCGCCGCGGGCCGGCAAGGTTGCGCTGTTTGCGGCCGGAGCTGCGGCCTGGCTCCGCGGCTCCGCGGCCGTGTCATTGCCAGACGGCGGAGCATCGAGGATCAGAAGTCCGCCCGGCATTGCCGCTTCCGATCGGCTCGCTGCTCCCCGCTGTGGCATCGTTCGCGGGCGCGTCCATGGTTTGGTTGTCACCGGTATCGGTATCTTTGGCGGCCGGCTCCGCCCCGGCAGCTTCGTCGGCGGAACCTGCCTGAGCGGAAAGCTGCGGGTTTTTGCCAGGCTCAGTTCCAGGCTTGTAAGCCTCGTAAATTGCCGGCTCGCTGCCGGATACCGGCAATCCGGTCGCGGCGCTGACGCGATAAAGCCGCAGCCCCGGCGGAATGCGGAAATCGATCGCCGGCGTGTTCTCCAGCGCGGCAATCATGAAATCGCGAAAGATCGGGGCGGCGACATGACCCCCGGTCTCGTCCTTGCCAAGGCTGTCCGGCTGGTCATAGCCGACATAAACGCCGGCGGCGAGGTCGGGGCTGAAGCCCTCAAACCAGGCGTCGCGAAAATCGTTGGTCGTGCCAGTCTTGCCAGCGAGCGGTTTGCCGACCGCCTTTACCTCGATCCCGGTGCCGCGCTCAACCACCCCCTGCATCATCGTCACGAGCTGGTAAGCAGAACCCGGATCGGCCACTTGCTCGCGGTTGTCGGGAATGACCGGAACCGGCTGTTGCTGCCATTCGACATCGCTGCAGCCCTCGCATCTGACGGTCATCGGCGCGCCAGATCGTCTTGCCGTGGCGATCTTGCACACGGTCGATCAGGCTCGGCGTGACGCGCTTACCGCCATTGACGATCATCGCATAGGCGGCTGTCAGCCGCAGCGGTGTCGTGGAACCGGCGCCAAGGGTAATCGCATATTCATGCGGCACGTGGTCGAGGATGCCGAAACGCTCGATCGTGTTCGGCGATCGGATCCATGCCGATCATTGTCGCGAGGCGTACTGTCAGCGTATCGATCGACTGCTCGAGCCCAATGCGCAGCGGGGTCATGCCACGGAAATGCTCGCCCTCGTAATTGGTCGGCGACCACATCGGCAGCCCGGGTCCTTGCGGCAGCGAAATCGGCGCATCGCTGACCCGGGTCGACGGGGTGAAGCCATGCTCGAGCGCTGTGAGAAACACGAATGGCTTGATCGCCGAACCGGTCTGCCGATAGGCCTGCGTCGCCCGATCGAACTGACTGGTCGCAAAGCTGAACCCGCCACTGATTGCCAGCACCCGGCCGGTATGAGGATCGATGACGACGAGCGCGCCCGATACTTCCGGCACTTGGCACAGGGTGAAGGTGCCGGGATCGGACACGACCTTTGCCCCCGGCTTTCCGTTTTGCTCATGGTCACCAGTCGGGTTGCCGTTAACGCGCGTAATTTCTTCGGTTTGGCCGCTTGCCGGCTGAGCCTGAGCCGTAACCGGCGCCACCATGACGACGTCACCGGCCTTGACGACGTCGCCAACGCCGTGCGGAAACCGGCCGAGGCGGCCGCTATCAAAGCGCGGTCGCGCCCAGCGCATCTGAGCAAACGGGATGTGTCCGGTGTCGCCGTCGGTAAAGCCGATCGCGGCTTCACCGGGTGTCGTTCGCAACACGACCGCGAGACGCCATCCGACATCGGTTGCCACCGCCGGCACCGGCACATCTCCCAGACGGGCCGCCCAATCGCCTTTGGCATCGATACGGGCGATCGCGCCGCGCCATCCTTCGTGACCGTGGGCATAGGCAATCAGCCCATCGCGCAGCGCCTTGTCGGCGGCTGCCTGCAGCCGCGGATCGAGGCTGGTGCGCACCGACAGTCCGGCCCCGTAAAGCGCTTTTTCGCCGTATCGCGCGAGCAGTTCACGACGCACGGCCTCGGCAAAATAAGGCGCCTTGACCTGATCCGTTTCATGGCGGTGATGGATGACGAGCGCCTGCGCCTTGGCCGCGTCAGCCGCCTCGCGGGTGGCAAATCCGTCTTCGGCCATACGATCGAGCACCCAATCCCGGCGCGCCGTTGCCGCATCGAGAAAGTGGACCGGGTTGTAGCGATTGGGCGCCTTTGGCAGGCCGCCGAGAAAAGCCGCCTCGCCCAGAGTAAGCTCATCAAGCGGCTTGTCGAAATAGGTCATCGCCGCGGCCGCGACGCCGTAGGCGCCGGAGCCGAGATAGATTTCGTTCAAATAGAGTTCGAGAATCCGCGCTTTTGGCATTGCGGCCTCGATCCGCATTGCCAGCAGAACCTCTTTGATCTTGCGAGCGAGCGAAACCTCACTCGACAGCAGCATGTTTTTGGCCACCTGCTGCGTGATCGTCGACGCGCCAATCGGTCGACAACTCGAATGCAGGCGCCCAACATCGGTAATCGCGGCGCGAAGGATGGACAGCGGATCGACGCCGTGATGGCTATAAAAATTTTTGTCCTCGGCGGACACAAAGGCCTCAATGATGCGCTTCGGGATTGCCTCGATCGGCACAAAGACCCTTCGCTCGGTCGCGTATTCCGCCAGCAGCCGTCCATCGCCAGCCTGAACCCGGGTCATGATCGGCGGCTCGTAATGCGCGAGCTGCGAATAGTCCGGCAGGTCGCGGCCGAAATACCAAATCGTGATGCCCACTAGCCCACAGCCGGCGATCGCCAAGATCACGGCGCAGACAAACAAAAACCTGATGAATTTGATCATTTATGCGCTTAGCGATGAAGGCGGATGGGTCTGCGGCAATCGCCGCTGCAAACCGATGACCGGTCCTGCGCGGCAGCGCCTATATGCGCTGACAGCGCCATTCTTCCAAGCAAGTTTTGCGATGAGGCTGGGTCGGGGCGCTCCTGACTAAGCCATTGTCGCGGCGCAGCACACTATATACATTGAGGTTTGCGACAACCGCCGCCCACCCCGTCGGGCGCCGCGCCGGACGGGAAGCCGCGCTATAAGCTCGCATTATTGGCGCCGCCGCCGCGCCGGGCTGGCGCGTGGGGCGCAGAAGATTGTAGGAAACCGAAGCCGTTCCTGACGAGACCCACCATGGCTGATACAAGATCGTACGCTGAGGGCACGAATTCAGGTGTTGGCGGCTTCCTTGCACACGGGATCGCGCCGCCCGCCGAATCTCGCGCGTCGGCGCGCGCCTCGGAGCTACACCCGAATGGCAAAGCGCATGCTCATCGATGCCACCCATCCCGAAGAGACGCGGGTGGTGGTAGTGAACGGCAATCGTCTCGAAGAATTTGATTTCGAAACCTCTACAAAGAAGCAAGTAAAAGGAAATATATATCTCGCCAAAGTTACGAGAGTTGAGCCTTCCCTACAGGCCGCCTTCGTAGAATACGGAGGAAATCGGCATGGCTTTCTCGCGTTCAGTGAGATCCATCCCGATTACTACAGGATACCAGTAGCAGATCGACGGACAATCGGAAGCGGTCTACAAAATCCGGAAGCACCTTCGTCAGACGCGGCAGGCGAAATTGCAGATGAGGGTGGTGTTCCGCTCGAAGACGCATTGCCCGAACCGGTGATGGTGGTCGAAACCGAAGCGAGCCGAGACGACGCTTCTAACGAGGGACTTCACCAAGCCGGCTACGCCGCTGGCGAAGATGAAGCTGCGAGCGAGGTCGGGGAAGAGGGGCCAGGGGCCGAAGCAACGGCGGTAGAGGCGTCCTACGCGACGACCGGAAGCGATGAACCAGCGGCGAGTTCTGGGCTCCAGACGACCGCGTCGGGGGACCCAGGGAAGACGACCGGTCCGCACGCCGAGGCGGATTTAGAGGCGGCTCAGCCGGAACCGGCGCCGGTCCGGAACTGGGTGGCGACCTCAGCCAGAGACGCGGTCATCACATCCGAAGAATTTGTTATCCAGTCGAGCGGCACGCCCTCGGGCGAACTCATCGCTCACGCAGAAGAAGATCGCGGGCCGACCCAACATCAAGAAAGCGACGCTGGTCTCAGCACGGCACCGATCCCGGCCGAGGCTCGTGATCGGGATAGTGAGGTCTTTGAGCCGCCGGTTTGGGCGGTGGAAGAAAGCCGCGTCGGCGAAGTCTTGGAAGCGGCGATCTCGACGGGCGATGAGCACGCCGGTCGCGATGGCTCGGAGGCGCAGACCTCAGAGACCGGCGAACACGAGCGTGGCGAAGGTTTGGAAGCGTCGACCTCGGCTCGCGGCGAGAACAGGGGTGGCGAGGGCTCGGAAACTGCCGTCTGGGGCGGCGGCGATTCCCGCGGCGACGATGTCTTCGGAACACCCCGCCCAAGCGACGGCGAGCGTGAAAACCGCGAAGTCTCCGAGACGCATGTCGCGGCTGATGGTGAAGACGCTGAGAGCCCCGTGCGCGAAGCGGCTGCTCTGAAAAATGGCGAAAACGGCCGGCATCGAGGAAACCAAGCAGACGCGCTGTTAGAGGGCGAGAACGGCGACGCCGAAATTATCGAAACCCTCGGCGGGGACGAGTTCGAAGAGGTCGAAACCCAACGCTCCCGCGTCCACCGCCATTACAAGATCCAGGAGGTGATCAGGCGTCGGCAGATCATGCTGGTCCAGGTCACCAAAGAAGAGCGCGGCAACAAAGGTGCGGCGCTGACGACGTATCTCTCGCTCGCCGGCCGGTACTGCGTGCTGATGCCGAATACGGCGCGCGGCGGCGGCGTTTCGCGCAAAATCACCAATCTCGCCGACCGCCGCCGATTAAAAGAAATCCTTGAAGAGCTCGAAATCCCCGAAGGAATGGGGGTGATCGTCCGCACCGCCGGCGCCGAGCGCTCGAAAGCCGAAATCAAGCGCGACTACGAATACCTGTTGCGGCTATGGAACGAGATCCGCGAATTGACGCTGCGTTCCACCGCCCCGGCGCTGATTTACGAAGAAGGGGATCTGATCAAGCGGTCGATACGCGACCTCTATACGCGCGATATCGACGAGGTTCTGGTTGAAGGTGAAGAGGGCTATCGCACGGCAAAGGCGTTCATGAAGATGCTGATGCCGAGCCATGCCAAACGGGTGCAGCCCTATCGCGATCCGCAGATCGGGCTGTTGCATCGTTTTCAGGTCGAAAGTCAGATCGACGCGATCCACTCACCGGTGGTGCAATTGCGCTCCGGAGGCTACGTTGTGATTGACCAGACCGAGGCCCTGGTCGCGATCGACGTCAACTCAGGCCGGGCGACGCGCGAGCGCAATATCGAGGAGACGGCGCTGCGCACCAACCTCGAAGCGGCCGAGGAGATCGCGCGCCAGCTGCGGTTGCGCGACCTGGCCGGCCTGATTGTAATCGACTTCATCGATATGGAGGAACACCGCAATCAGGGTGCAGTCGAGCGGCGCCTCAAGGAGGCGTTGCGCAGCGACCGAGCCCGCATCCAAGTCGGGCGTATCAGCCCGTTCGGGCTCTTGGAAATGTCCAGACAGCGGTTGCGATCGTCTTTAACCGAAGCCTCGACCCAGCCTTGTCCCCATTGCGGCGGCACTGGCTTTATTCGCTCCACAGAATCGACGGCACTTTACGTCTTGCGGTCGATCGAAGAGGAGGGGATGAGGCGGCGTTCGGCCGAGGTTTGCGTCTATGTGCCGACAACCGTGGCGCTTTACATTCTCAATTATAAACGTGAGTCGTTGGCGCAACTCGAAGCACGCTACGGCATCCATGTTCTGGTGGCGCGAGACGACTCGCTGATCCCGCCCGCCTTCCGTCTTGAAAGGCTGCGCGCCATCGAGCCCGGTGAAACCGCTGTGACGGTGGCGCCGCCCCTGACGCAGGCGCTCCATGTCGACGAGGATGAGGCGGATGAGGATCTCGACGAGATGGGCGAGGTCGAAGATGCGGAACAGCCTGAGCGCGATGGAGATGAGGAACGAGTTCGTGCTCGTCGCCGTCGCCGTCGTCGTCGCCGGCACGAGGACGACCGCAACCAGGTCCCGCCAACCAGCGGCGATGAAGAAGCCGAGGAGCTTCCGGTGCCGCAGGTCGCGATAACGGCGAGCGAAGGGGAAGGGGAGGGTGAACAAGAAGGCGCAGAGGAGGATGGCGAGAGTGAGCGCCTGCGTCACCGTCGCGGCCGTCGCGGCGGGAGACGGCGTGGCCGACGCGACGAGAGTGTGGGGTCCGGTGTCGAAATCGGGCATGCCGCCGCCGATAGTATAGAAATCGTGCCAATCGAGGGCGACGGGTCGGGTGTTCGCAGCTTGGGATATGACGAACGCGACGCGGCGCCGAGTGCCGAAGAGGGGATATCGGCGGAAGCCCCCGCCCCAGAGCCGGCTCTGGCATTGACGGCGACCGAAATCGAAACCGCGAGCCTACCGGCGCTGGCCGGCGAGAGCGCACTTGACGTGCATCCAGCACCAGCGGTGGAACCTCGCGAGCCGCAATCCTCCGCAGCCGAACGGCCGCCCGGGTTGTCGGCCGAACCCGTCGCTTCCCACGAAACTCAACCATATACTGTACCGGGTGCAGAGATAGTGGGCGATGACAGCGCCCTGCCAACCGCAACAGAAGGCGTGGTGTCCGCGACGGCCGGGGTTGCAGAGCCCGGTCAGCCGGAGGAGCAGAATTCGGCAGCGGTTCACGCCGTAGCTGAGCCCGAACTTGCTCAAGACACCTCATCCGCAACAGAAGGTGTGGCGCCCGTGAACGCTGAGGTTGCAGAGCCCGGTCAGCTGAGTGAGCAGAATTCGCCGGTGGTTCACGCGCGACCTGATCCAGAGCTCGCCCAGGAGACCCCATCCGTGTCCGACGCGGCCGAACCGGCACCGGCCCAGCAACAGGAGCCGGCGCTGCTCGTCCAGGAGGTCACAAAGAAGCCGGAAAACCCGCGTCGAGGCTGGTGGCAGCGGCTGATCCAGTCTTGAGAACCAGACTGGCGAGACTGGCACTCGGGCTCGCCAATCGGGGTTGGGGGAACGGCATCGTGTGGGGCGCTCGCCGTTGACCGATGGAGGGATCGGCCTCAATGCTTCGCGGCGTGAAGGATCATCGCTGCACCCTTTTCTGCGATCATGATCGTCGGAGCGTTGGTGTTGGTCGAGGTCACCGCCGGCATCACCGAAGCATCGATGACCCGTAGCCCTTCAAGCCGGTGAACCCGCAGCTGATCGTCGACGACCGCCATCTGGTCGTGCCCCATTTTGCAGCTGCAGCTTGCATGAAACACCGTCGAGCCGTATTGCCGGGCGTAGTCCAGCAATTCGGCGTCGGTCTGCACCTCCGCACCTGGTAAGGTTTCGGCCATGACGTATTTTTTGATCGCCGGAGCTGCGAACAGGCGGCGCACCATCTTGAGCCCGGCGACCACAGCGCGGCGGTCGGTTTCGTCGGCAAAATACCGCGGGTTGATCATCGGCTGCACGGTGGGATCGGGCGATTTGGCTTCGACATAGCCGCGCGACAGCGGCCGCATCTGCCACATGCCAACGGTCATGCCAGGCTTGTCGTCGAGCCTTCGTATCGGACCGGGCGCGAAACTGCCGGGTGAAAACAAGCACTGCACATCGGGCGTTGCCGATTCCTCGAGCACCTTGACCGACGCGCACACCAAGGACGAGGCATAGGTCAGCATCCCTCTGCCGGTAAACACATACCGCATTACTTCGCCGGCAAAGGGCAGCCCGCGGGCCTTCTCGTTGAGCGTCCCGGCACCGGTGACCGAGCAGGCAACCCGCGCAATGTAATGATCCTGAAAATTCTTGCCGACTCCCGGCAACGCATGCCGGACCGGAACTCCAATGCGCGTGAGATGGTCGGGATCGCCGACCCCTGAGAGGTGCAGAATATGCGGTGAACCGATGGCACCCGCCGACAGGATCACCTCGCGCGCTGCATCGACCCGCTCGACAGCGCCGGCGCGACGAAATTCGACGCCGGTCGCGCGCACGCCGTCGACCACCACGCGATGCACCTGGGCACCCGTGATTAACTGCAAATTGGGCCGTTTTGCCGCCGAGCGCAGATAGGTCCGCGCCGCACTCTGCCGTCTCCGCCCGCGTCGGGTCTGCTGCACCCAGCCGATATTGTCACCGGCACCCGGCGGGAGATGATTGACGTCCTCATGATAAGCGAGGCCGATCTCGATGCCTGCCTTGATCATGCTTTGACACAACAGCGGCTTGTCGGCGGCGTGTGAGGTCAATAATGGCCCGCCATGGCCATGAAACGCGTCCTCGCCACGTTCCCAGCTCTCGGCCTTCTTGAAATAGGGCAGTACATCGTCCCACGACCAGCCGCGATTGCCGAGCTGCCCCCAATGGTCGAAATCCTCGGGCTGACCGCGGACATAGATCATGCCGTTGATCGAACTCGACCCGCCGAGCACACGGCCCCGTGGATAGGGAATGGCGCGCCCATTGGTGCCGGGATCGGGCTCGGCGCTATAGCCCCAGGTCAGGGTGGGGTGATCGAGCAACTTCATATAGCCGGCAGGGATATGGATCAGCGGGTTCCAGTCGCGCCCGCCGGCCTCAATCAGGATCACCCGATTGCGCGGATCCTCGCTTAGCCGGTTAGCCAGCACGCATCCGGCCGAGCCGGCGCCAACGATGACGTAATCCGCCTTCATTGTTTTTCCTCCGCGGAGTCTCCAAGTGACCTCTGCCGCATATTGCTCGCTCATTATGCGCTGCATCCCGCCGGCGTCCATTGCCGCAGAGCGCGGCGCGGTGGCGCGCATCGAGACGGGCGGTTCGATCAAGCCTGTTGCCCGCGAAGCCCGGTAATCCCAGCAGCTGTCGAAGCATCGGGGTGGACAGGCGCGGTGGCGAAAAAATATTGTCGATCGTTTGACGGCAGAGAGCCACGAATACCATGATCGACCCGCCTGAAACGCTTGATCCGGAGAGTTGCGCCCGTTTTTTGCGCGACCTCGGTGCATCGGATGGGCGTGTGCTGCCGATTGCCGAAGCAGCACTTGTGTTGGCGTCGTTCGATCGTCGGCGCGTCGATTTCACTCGCTATCGCGAGCATTTGCAGCTGATCGCCCGCGATGTCGCGAATCATCCGGCTGCCATCGGCGACCTCGCCGCGCACGCTCACGCGCTGAACGAGATCATCCTGTTGAAATACGGATATTCGGGCGACGAGCTGACCTACGACGATCTGCAGAATGCGAATTTGATGCGGGTCATCGACCGTCGTAAGGGCCTGCCCGTGGTGCTCGGCATCTTGTTTATCGACGCCGCGCGCGCCCAGGGCTGGGAGGCTGCCGGGCTCGCTTTTCCAGGTCACTTTTTGATCCGGCTGTCGGAGCGGGCAGACCGGCTGATCCTCGACCCGTTTCATAACGGCCAAATCTGCGGCGCCGCCGAATTGCGCGAACTGTTGAAAGCGGTGGCTGGAGCCGAGAGCGAACTCTCTCCTGAATATTACGCCCCGGTTTCGGATCGCGACGTCCTGCTGCGCCTGCAAAACAATTTGAAATCGCGGCTGCTGCAGCAGCAACGATTTAGGCGCGCGGCAAATGTCGTCGAGACGATGTTGATGTTGGCACCCGACCTCGCGGATTTGTGGCGCGAAGCTGGAATATTGCACCGCCAGCTCGGCAATATTCGCGCCGCCGCCAGCGCATTTGAAAACTATATCATGCGTGCCCCCGACGGCATGGCCCGCCACCAAGCGGCTGCCATCCTGCAGCAATTGCGCGGGCAGTTGAATTAGCTAGAGCGCCACTGAGGCTGGCCGCCGGGGCTACGGTTGGCGCCGGATTGGGAGTTTAGCCATGGGTCTCGCCGTCGCGATCCAGATGGATCCGATCGACACGATCAATATCGATGCGGACTCGACTTTCGCGCTTGCTCTCGAAGCGCAGAAGCGCGGCCATGCGCTGTTCCATTATTTGCCGGATGCGCTGACCTTGCGCGACGGTCGGCTCTATGCGCGTGGCCGGCCACTCGAAGTGTTTCGCCGCCATGGCGATCATCATCGCTTTGGGGCCTTCGAACTGCTCGACCTCGCCGGGGTCGATGTCGTGTTGATGCGCCAGGATCCGCCATTCGACATGGCCTATATCACCGCGACCCACTTGCTCGAATTGCTGCCCGAAGACGGTCCGCTTGTCGTCAATGATCCGGCAGCCGTGCGCAACGCACCGGAAAAGCTCTTTGTGCTGCGCTTCAAAGAGCTGATGCCGCCAACCCTGTTGACCCGGGATCGCGACGAAATCCGCTCCTTTTGGAAGGAGCATGGCGATATCGTTTTAAAGCCGCTGTTCGGCAATGGCGGCGCCGGCGTGTTCCGGCTGCGGGAAGGCGACGAAAACCTGACCGCACTCCTTGAAATGTACAAATCGATCCAGCGCGAACCGGTCATGGTCCAGCGCTACCTGCCCGAGGTCCGGCGCGGCGACAAGCGCATCATCCTGGTTGAGGGTGAACCGGTGGGCGGCGTGTTACGGGTGCCGCCCGAGGGCGAGGCGCGCGCCAATCTTCATGTCGGCGGTCAGGCGGTGAAGACCGAGCTGACCGCGCGCGAACGCGAAATCTGTGCCGCAATCGGGCCGACCCTGCGCGCGCAAGGGCTGGTCTTTGTCGGTATCGACGTAATCGGCGACTGGATGACCGAAATCAATGTCACCTCGCCGACCGGAATTCAGGAAATCGCTCGGCTTGACGGCGTCGATGTTGCGCCAAACATCTGGGACGCGATCGAGGCACGGCTCGCCGCCCGCGCCGACCGGCGCCCGGCGTAACGGCGGGCGCAGCTCAGCCGAGGAGAGATCTCACAGTCTCACCCGGTCTCAATTCGCATGCCGATAGCGAGAAGGGCTTTTCTATGGATGCGATCGTTGAGCACAAATCTGCCATAAGCTTGTGGAAAGCTAATTCGGAGAACAAGCGGAGATAAGGAGGGGGTGTGAAGGGCACGGCACCGAACTCATTGAGGCTGACGATCTGCGGGCTCGAAGAGCTCCCTGGCCATTGCACACCGGAAACCATTCCGGGGGTGACCCACGTGCTGTCAATCCTCGATCCAGGCTGGCCCGAACCCGAGCCGATCCGCAATTTCGATCTCGAACGGCAACTCAAGCTGCATTTTCATGACGTGATCGAGCCGATGCCGGGATGGATCGCACCCGAGCGGTGGGATGTCGAATTGCTCCTTGCCTTTGGTCGCAAACTAACTCAAACGGCGGACACTGCCTCGCAGGCGAATGGGACGCATCTGCTCGTCCATTGCCATGCGGGGGTGTCGCGATCGACTGCTTCGGCCATCCTGCTGTTAGCGCAGAGCTACCCCAGCAAACCGGCCCATGACATCGTGGGCCAAATTATCCGACTGCGTCCGCAGGCATGGCCCAACCTGCGCATCATAGAGCTGGGCGACGCTCTCCTCGGGCGCGACGGCGAAATCGTCGCCTCGGTCAGCATGCTTTATCGATTGGCACTCGATCGCGAGCCCGGATTGGCGGAAGCCATGATAAGCGCCGGCCGCGGCCGCGAGGTAGCCGCCGCCGGGCTGTAAGAAAGGCGATTGTCGGTCGGCGGCAATGCCGAAATCGCGTTAAGCGGCGGGGCGGTTCCATCGCGTTGATAGAGAACCTTCACGACGACAAACCAATGGTGATCGGGGTCGATTACCACGCCATTAGGCTCGGCGAGCCGGTCATCCAGCGTCGCTGGGATATATTTCATCGCGACAGCATTGTCGACATTGCCGCCGATCACTGCGAGTTGGCCGGGTCTGATGCCAACGACGAGATCGCAATGTCCCGGGAAACGGCCCGCGGGCAACTGGTCGAAAGTGACTGGACGGGCCCCGCGCCACAGGCAAATCAGATCCCCGATCTGCGGCGCATAGGCCTCGATCCGCTCTAGCTGCAGAGCCACCCCCGGAATGTGAGCCGCTGCAGCATTGATGTAATCGGAGTGGGTTTCCGAATAGGGAAAACTCCCATCGGCGCCGGCCAATCGCATGACATAGGAAATGAATGCCGCCGACCACGCATAGAACCCGTCGCGACCGGCCGGGAACACCTGACCATTTTGGTCATGAATGCCAGTCCAGCCGCTTTCAAACCAGCTTGGGTCGAGACCTAGCCACCAGTAAACGCCCACCCGCTGCCACAATCCTTCCTCGCGCTCTTCGTCCTCCGGCAGCTCGACATTAGGGTAGACCACCGGTTGGCGGAAGGCGCGCCATTCGCCAAGCGCGATCTGGACTGCTGCTTCACGTGAAAAGCGTTCGTAGGGCCAGCGGGCAAAGGGCGGAATGTGAGCGGTGATGCCGCTGACGGCCTGCGGCGTGGGCTGCGTCGGCGCGGCCTCCCGCGGCGACGGCGCTGCCGCGCAACCCGCCAAGATCATAACCGTCAGGGTTGCGGCCGCTTGCCGCATCGAGGCGCTCTCCAAAGTGCTTCGCCGGCCCTAAGCGGGCGTATCGTTCGCGCGTTGGTTGTCTTCCGGATGATCGGAGGGTCGCTCAAGGGTCTCGCCGGCCGGCTGAGTGATGGGCTTGGCCGGCCCGGCAGGTTCGCCAACGGCGCCCGTGCCGGCGGCGATGTGCGGCGGCATCGCCCGCCACAGCTCGATGCCACCGGTCAGCCCGTCGATATTGGAGACCACCGATACGTCACGCGGCAGCGGGAAACTCAGATGTTTCGCGTTTCCGCCGCCGATGTAGAGGTGGTCGAAGCGGACCACCACGCGGAGAATGTCGATGGCTTTGGCAACGCGTTTATTCCACGCCTTCTTGCCTTTCTTCTTTAAGGCGGTATTGCCGATATATTGGTCATAGGTCTTTTTCCCGCTGATTGGGTGGTGGGCAAGTTCGAGATGAGGCATGACCTCGCCGTCGCGAAAGATCGCAGTACCGGCGCCAGTCCCCAAGGTCAGGATCATCTCGATGCCTTTACCCGAAATCGCGCCGAAACCCTGGACATCGGCGTCGTTGAGGACGCGAACCGGCTTGCTCCAATGCTCACTCAATGCCTGTTGCAGATCGAAGCCGGCCAAAGTCTCAGTGCCCAGATTGGGCGCCGTCACCACCCGCCCGTCGCGGACATAACCGGGAAAGCCGACCGACACGCGGTCAAACGCCCCAAGCCGCGCCACGACCTCGTCGAGCGCGTGCAGCAATATGTCGGGGGCAACCGGCTTGGCCGGCGTCGACACCCGCTCCCGATCGCTGATCACATTGCCCGCTTCGTCGAGCAATGCGGCCTTGATGCCGGTTCCACCGATATCGATTGCGAGGGTACGCAGTTCGGACATGGTCACCCTTTATGGCGCTGCGGCCGCGGCAGCGTCACAAACAATAGCACCGCGCGCAGCGGGCGGCCACAGCAAGGCCGCTTAATTGCTTCAGTGTTGCATGCCCTGCGTCACAGCGCCGCCCGTAGCGGTGCGACCGCCATCGACGACATATTGTGCGCCGGTGATTGCGGCGGCGAGATCTGAGCACAGGAACAGCACGGTGCTGGCGATCTCGTCCGGCATCACGTATCGGCCCAGCGGGATCGCCGATTGATAACGCCGGGTAATGGCGGAGGGGTCGGCCGGGTTTAGCTGAGCTTCGAGCGAATGAATCATCCGCGTGTCGACCGGGCCGGGACAGACCGCATTGACGCGCACACCTTGGCGCGCGACCTCGCCGGCGGCAGTCTTGGTCAGACCGATCACTGCGTGTTTGGAGGCGACATAGGCCGGCATCCCCGGGGTCGCCACCAGACCAGCAACCGAGGCGGTGTTGACGATGGCGCCGCGTTTTTGCTGCAGCATGACCGGCAACACATGCCGCAGCCCCAGGAATACGCCCTTGACATTGACGCCGATCACCATATCGAACATGTCTTCGTCATACTCGGCGGTGTAGGCCCATTTGCCTTCGACACCGGCATTATTGAAAAAGCAATCGATCGCGCCATAGGCATCAAGCGCTGTTCTTACATAGTTCTGGACCTCGACAGATTTGGTGACGTCGGCCGCGACAAAGCGGGCGTCGCCGCCTTGCTGCCGAATGACGCCGGTCGTGGCTTCGCCGCCCGCCGAATCGCGGTCGACAGCGACGACTTTTGCCCCGCTCTTCGCAAAGGCGAGCGCGGTTGCGCGACCGATACCGTTTGCGGCACCGGTGATCAGCGCCACTTTGCCGGTAAAATCGAGATCCATGAGGGTTCCTCCCGAATTTGCATTAGTTTGGCCGCTCAGCTCTTGCGGCCCACCTGCCGGGTCCAGCTTTCGAGCGCCACTAGCATATCGCGGATAAATCCGCGCGCCGCCTCGTCCATCAAACGACCATTGGCGTCGAATTTGGTCTGGGCCCGACCAATCAGCACTTCCGGCTTGTTGATCGGAGTGATATCGAGAAAGACAAAGCTGCGGCGCAGATCAGATTGAGCGTGTGCGGTTCCGGCCATTCCGGCTCCGGCTCCAATGATCGCTGCCGGCTTGCCGGCAAAAGGCTGATCGGGCGGGCGCGAGGCCCAGTCGATCGCGTTCTTCAGCACTCCCGACATCGAATAATTATACTCGGGGCAGGCAAAGAGCAGCGCATCGGCCGCCTTTATCTGCTGTCGGAAGGTCTCGACCGGCGGCGGAAAGCCTTGGGCGCGCACGTCTTCATTATACAGCGGGAATTGGGAGATATCGGCGATCTCGATCGTCATCGTCGAGGGCTTCAATTCGATCGCGGTGTGCAGCGCTGCCATATTGTACGAACCCTTGCGCAAGCTGCCGCAAATGCCGAGGACGGTAATCCCTTTGGCCTCGCTCATCGCAATCTCCGCTGTAGAGCCCTCCGTTAACGATGGTGGCCTTTACCTCACCCGCATGTCTGCGGCAACACCATAGCTCGGAGCACCGCGCCGGAACAAACCCGCCGCTTAACCTCGCGCCGCGGCTTGCATAGGGCGCCCAGGTATGACTCTCAAAATCACTGCATGATCGGCCGCTGAAAACCCTGAATATCGAGCTGTTTCCCGCCGCCGGGGGCAATATCATTGGCCGCATTGCTGCCTCTGGCCGCATCAAATCGCTCGGTCCCAAAATGGTTCACCTCTTTATATGTGAGCCTGGACAATCGGTTCACGACAGCCCGACTAAAACTTGGAAACCTGATTTCGGATTGGACCTTGGCATTGTCTCTGTGACAGTTTTGTTGCTAGGTGCATTTATTTTGGCGAGCTGGCCGCCGCTTAATTCCAGTAAGGTTAATTTTTGACTGGTAATGGACGAGACATTGAACCCGACATGCTTAGGATGCTTCGCCAGAAGGCACCTGGATGGAGCTTCATATGCCCCTTATTACTTTGGATAGTGGTATCAAGATTACGACATTCCGGCCGCCGCCCGGGTTTAACCCGCTGACCGCAAGTCCGGAGGACGTCGTCAAGAATGGTTTCCCGACGCGCCCCGAAGATCCTCATCACCTCGAACGCTATAAGCGCGTCTTCCGCCAACTAAACGGCAAGTTTCACTACGTCGAGCCGACGTTTCGGGTCAATTCCGAACGGCGCCATGGACCTCGGATGCGGCGGCCTCAGGACGGGACCGAAACATCGACGAATTGGTCGGGCGGCGTTGTCTATGCGCCCTCGGGTCAATCGTTCAAATGGGTCGAGGGGGATTGGGTGGTTCCGAACGTCGACGCCCCGACCCAAAACCAATGGTATTACTGTGCGAGCTGGGTCGGCATCGACGGCGATCAAACGCCGGATGTTTGTCAAGCGGGCATCGAATGTGAGGTGTACCAGAGCGGCAGCACGATAACCCGTAATATCTATCCCTGGTGGGAATGGTATCCAAATCCGGAAGTCCAGATAACCAATCTCGCGGTCAATCCCGGTGACATGGTCACGATGCTGATCTGCTCGATGACCGGGGCAAATGCTACATCTGCAACAGCCTATTTCAGCAATCGTACCACTGGCGCATCGACCTCGTTCAACTTTACCGCACCTTCGGGCACAAAACTCGTCGGAAATTGTGCCGAGTGGGTTGTCGAGGCACCAACCGTCAACGGTGCGCAGAGTGCGATTGCCGATTTTGGCGAGGTTTTCTTCTCGGTATGCGAGGCGTTCCTGACCAATGGCAACACGGTTAATGGCGGCACCGGCAATAACATCAACCTAAGCGCCGGCGGCAACATCGTCTCTGACGGCGTCTTGATATCACCAACGGTGATCCAGTGTCTTTACAACGGCGCTGAGCCAGTCGCGTAGCTGCACTTGACGACTGGACATCGCTCGCGCGAACCTCAATCTTGGGGTATCGATCGAGCGGCGTGATACGACGGCAAGAGGGACAAGGGCGAGAAGGCTCATCAGCTTCTCGCCCCTTTTGTTTTCAGACCGTTGCAGGCCTGAGATGAGACGTGGTTCGGTCTTTGCCCGGCTATACCCGAGCGCCCCAAACCAGAACGCCGCCCATTTTAAAGATGCTTTAACCCGCAGTCTTATCATTCTGCGAATGTGCTCTTGTAATCGGATCTTCGGTTATCGCAGCCGTTGCGCCAAACCGCCTTGTGCCGCGGCGGGGTTGCCTCTAAAGATGGGGCTGCAAGCAGAATCGGCTGCAATTTGGGAGGAGCGTAGATGGTGCGCATCAACCGGCGTAGGCTTTTGCAACTTTCCGGCGCCGGTGCCGCGACCGCAGCGGCGGGCGGGCTCGCCGGTATTTTGGCATCAGGCCGAGCACCCGCCTACGGACAGACGACCAGCCTGCATTGGGTGCGCTGGTCTGATTTCGTACCGGCCTCCGACCAGTTGCTGCGCAACAAGATCCTGCCCGACGGAGAGAAGACGCTCGGCATCAAGATCCAGTTTGAGACAATCAATGCGAACGACATTCAGGCGCGGGTGACCTCGTCAATTCAGTCCGGCAGCGGGCCTGACATCATCATGTCGGTCGGCAATTGGGTGCAGCTCTACGCCAAGAGCCTTGCCGATGTCAGCGATGTCGCCGAGAAGATCGGCGGCGCGCAGGGCGGCTATTACGATATCTGCAAGACCGTCGCCACCTATCAAGGCAAATGGGTTGGCGTGCCGTGGGCAGTTGGCGGCGGGCTCGTCGCCTATCGCAAATCGTGGCTGGCCGAAGCCGGCTACGAGAAATTTCCGGTGACTTGGGACCAATGGCACGACGCCGGGAAAAAATTGAAGGCGGCCGGCCATCCGATCGGGCAGACGCTCGGCCACACCTTTGGCGATGCACCAGGCTTCTGGTACCCGTTTTTGTGGTCGTGGGGCGGCAAGGAGATCGAGGCAGACGGTAAGACCGTGGCACTCGACAGCAAGGAAACCCTCGAATCGGTCAAATATGCGGTCGCGTTCTGGAATGATTGCTGCGATCCGGGCGGCTTGGCCTGGGATGACAGCAGCAACAACCGCGCATTTCTGTCCGGGAACAATATCGGCGACGAACAACGGTGCTTCGATCTATCTCGAAGCCAAAAAGAAACCGGATATGTACCTGACCGACAAAGGTACGCCGATGAAGGACGACATATCCCATGCGCCGCTCGGGACCGGCGCCGGCGGGCATTTCAACCTTCCGGGCCCATTCACCGACATGGTCATGGGATATTCGCCGAACCAGAAGGCCGCCAAGGATTTTCTGCTCTGGATCCACTCGAAGCCGGTCTTCGAGCAATGGTTCACCTCGCAGCAGGGCTATACCGATGGCGCCACCAAGGTGTGGGAGAATGACCCGGTGTGGAATGCCGACCCGGTTATGACCCCATTCAAATACTTGCCCGGTGCCGGGCGTCTCGTCGGTTATGCCGGCCCGCCGGACCAGGCAGCCGCGGAGGTCGTGACCAAATACATTATCGTTGATATGTACGCCAAGGCCGTCCAAGGGATGAAACCCGAGGATGCCGTCAAATGGGCGACGGGGGAGCTCACTAAAGTTTACGCCTGATTGCGCCTTGGCGCTGCGGAGGCCTCGAAGATGACCTTCACCACCATCGCCGCACCCCGCAGCTACGCCGGCGCTCCGCGGCGCGGACCGGTCACCCGGTTGCTCGAAGACGAGCGCTGGCTTGCGATCGTGCTGCTGCTGCCAACAATGGTGCTGCTCGGCCTCTTTATCGCCTATCCCTTTATCAAAGGGATCATGCTGTCGGTGACCGACACCAAGGTCGGCGTGCCCGGCCATTTCGTCGGGCTGCAGAATTTTGTCAATGTCTGGCACGACGATATCTTTCGCGTCGCGGTCTGGAACACCTGCGTCTATACGGCCGTCGCCACCATTTTCAAACTGGCGCTCGGCCTGTGGTTGGCGGTGCTGCTGAACAACAATTTCAAAGGAAAAGCCTTTACGCGGGCCTTTATCCTGCTGCCGTTCATCATTCCGACGGTACTGTCGACCCTTGCCTGGAAATGGATGTTCGACCCGACCTTCAGCGTAATCAACTGGGGGCTATTCCGGCTCGGTATCATCGATCACCGCATCAATTGGCTAGGGGACCCGGATCTGGCACTGATTTCGGTCATCATTGTCAATGTCTGGCGCGGGGTTCCGTTCTTTGCGATCAGCCTTCTCGCTGGGCTGCAAACGATCAGCCCCGAACTGCACGAGGCGGCGGCGATTGACGGCGCACGGGCTTGGCAGCGCTTTCGCCATGTGACCTGGCCGCTGTTGTTGCCGGTCACGTTGGTCGTCATGCTGTTTTCGGTGATCCAGACCTTTGCCGATTTTCAGCTCGTTTATGTACTAACCGGCGGCGGACCGGCCAACGCCACGCAGCTGTTCTCGACCTATGCCTATCAGATCGGTATCGGTACCGGACTGTTGAGCCAGGGTGCGACGATCTCCTTGGCGGTGTTTCCGGTGCTATTGGTCGTAGTCATTGTGCAGCTCTTCTATATCCGTAAAGCAGAGACCCACTAAGCGATGATCGAGGGCGCATCCTGGCGGCGCTGGGTTTTCTTTTACGTTCCGCTGACCGCTTTTATCGTCGGGCTGCTGTTTCCGTTCTATTGGATGGTGATCACCACGATCCGGCCCGATAACGAGCTTTACCGGCCGTGGAATGCCCCTAATTACGCTCCATTCTGGACGACGCATCCAACCCTTGAACACATCAAAGATCTTTTAACCGAAACCCTGTTTACGACCTGGCTGTTGAACACGATGATCATTGCCCTTTCGGCGACGATCATCTCGCTGTTTTGCGGCTTGTTGGCCGGATACGCACTGTCGCGATTGAAATTCCCATTCGCTGGGGCGCTCGGCACCGGGATATTCATAACTTATCTGGTACCCCAGACCCTATTGTTTATTCCACTCGCCGATATTATCCGCAATTTTAGGCTTGGCGACTCGCCGTGGGCCCTGATCCTGACTTATCCGACGTTCTTGATCCCATTTTGCACTTGGCTAATGATGGGATATTTCAAGTCTATTCCCAAAGAGCTTGAAGAATGCGCCCGCATCGATGGTGCGACGCGTTGGAAAGCGATGCTGTTTATCATCTTTCCGATCGCGATCCCGGGGATTCTGTCGGCTGGGATCTTTGCCTTTACCTTGTCATGGAACGAATTTATCTACGCGCTTGTCTTCCTGTCCTCGCCCGATGAAAAGACCGTGCCGGTCGGCGTGACCTCGGAGCTGATCCGCGGCGACGTGTTTTATTGGGGCGAACTGATGGCCGGCGCATTGCTCGGCTCGATCCCCGTTGCCTTCGTCTATTCGTTCTTTGTCGAGCACTATGTTGCGAGCGTGACCGGGTCGGTCAAAGGCTAGCATTCCGCCCAAGAGACTACCATGGCTGAAGTCGCCCTGCAGAATCTCAATAAGAATTTCGACGAAGTCTATGCGGTTCGCGATGTAAATCTATCGATTCGCGACAAGGAATTTATCGTACTGGTCGGCCCGTCTGGCTGCGGCAAGACCACGACACTGCGAATGGTGGCGGGGCTCGAGTCGATTTCATCGGGGCGCATCCTGATCGATGACAAAGTCATCAACGATTTGTCGCCAATGGATCGCGACATTGCGATGGTGTTTCAGAATTATGCGCTCTACCCGCATATGAGCGTCTACGACAATATGGCGTTCGGCCTTAAGATGCGGAAATTCGATCGCGCCGATATCGGCCGTCGGGTGCAAGAAGCCGCTCAGATCCTCGGTATCGAGCAATTGTTGCAGCGCAAGCCGCGCCAGCTTTCAGGCGGTCAGCGCCAGCGCGTCGCCCTCGGCCGTGCAATCGTGCGCCACCCGCAGGTGTTTCTGTTCGACGAGCCGTTGTCTAATCTTGACGCCAAATTGCGGGTGCAGATGCGCGTCGAACTCAAGAAATTGCACGACCGGCTCGGCACCACTGCGATTTACGTGACCCACGATCAGGTCGAGGCGATGACCCTCGGTGACCGTGTCGTCGTCATGCGCGATGGTCTCGTGCAGCAGGTCGGCGAGCCGCTCGAACTCTACAACGAACCTGCGAACCGGTTTGTCGCCGGTTTTCTCGGCTCGCCGGCGATGAATTTCGCGACCATGAGAGTGCGCGAGGCCGATGGCGCGCTGTGGGCCGAGAATGAAGGCATCCACATCCGGGTGCCCGGCCAAACCGCGGGACGGCTGCGCCGCTACGCCGGGGAGCAGGTTACGATGGGAATCCGGCCCGAAGACTTGCATCTTGCTTCCGAAGCGGACCCACTCGAACTCGGTTTCGACGCGGCGGTCGAGGTCGTCGAGAAGCTCGGCTCAGAGATCCTCCTCGACGTGGCGGTCGGCGAGACCACGATGGTGGCATCGGTCGAGCCGAATGTGCGCGTTGGCGTGCACGAGAAGCTGCGGCTGGCGATCAACCCCGAACGGTTGCACTTTTTCGACGTCATATCCGAAGTCGTGATCTGAGCAGAAGCCCGGCGAACACAAAGCATCTATTGGCCCAGCTTGCGTTGACCACTTGCGTTCGCCCAAGCCACCAAGGCAAAAAATAATTCAGCGCGGAAATCTGATGACAAAGGGAGGATGCACCAATGTCAAAGACAGCTAGGTTGCTTTGGATCTGTGGGTTTTTCGGCGTGCTTGCGTCCGCGAATGCGCAAACACCACCCATTTCCACGGCTGTATCGACGTTTGATGGCACTTATCGGCTCGTGTCCACCAGCAACGTAAATGCAACCTATACAGACAGGAACGGCCGGACAGCCCCATGTCCCAACAGAAGACCGGGGCCGCTCCACATCGAGCACGGGCAAGCGCGATATACCAACGCGACAGGCTACAAGCTTAGAGGCACGGTCGGGCCGCGGGGCGAGCTGGCGATGGGGTTGGTCGCACCGCCCAACAGCGGCAACGCCGGCTCCCAGCCGCTCAATTTAGGTGTCGGCGGCCAAATCGATAGCACCGGCACAGCGCACGTCCGCCAGACCAGCAATTCTTGCAGCTATGAGTTCGTCTGGCAAAAAGAAGCCCGATAAAGTCCTGGTGGGAGGAATAGTGATGCGCGTTACCAGTCGCCGGCGCTTTCTACGGCTGTCTGGCCTGGGTGCGGTAGCTGCCGGCAGCGGCGGTCTCGCGGGTATTTTTGCATCAGGGCGAGCGCCGGCCTTTGCCCAGGGCACGACATTGCACTGGCTCAAATTTGTCGATTTTGTGCCGGTGTCTGATCAGTTGCTGCGCGGTAAGATCGCCGATGAAGCCCAGAAGGCGCTCGGCATCAGGCTCCAGGTCGAGACCATCAACGGTGACGGCGTCCAGGCCCGGATCAGCTCGGCGATTCAGTCAAAAACCGGCCCCGACATCCTGATGGCGGTTAATAACTGGGCTCAGCTCTATGCCGACAGTGCCGTCGATGTCAGCGATATCGCCGAGGAAATCGGCAAGGCGCAGGATGGCTATTACCAAACCGCGCACGACGTCGCCTTTGACGGCACGAAGTGGATCGCGGTTCCGTACACGATCCTCGGCGCCTTGCTCGTCAATCGTATTTCATGGTTCAAGGATGCCGGTTCCGGCCCCGACAAGTTTCCCCAGACCTGGGAGGAATACCGGGCCATCGGCAAATTGCTCAAGGCCAAAGACCGGCCCTACGGCCAGACGCTGGCGCATGCCTTTGGCGACGGTCCGGCCTTCTGGTATCCCTATCTGTGGTCGTGGGGCGGCAAGGAGGTCGAAGCCGACGGCAAGACCGTCGCCTTGAACAGCAAGGAGACCCTCAAATCGGTCAAATTCGCGGTTCCGTTCTGGAAGGATTGCTATGATGCCGGCGCCTTGTCCTGGGACGACGCCGGCAATAATCGCGCCTTTCTCGCCAATACGATCAGTTCGACCAACAACGGTGCCTCGATCTACTTGTTGGCTCGAAGCAAGCCCGACACTTACCTAAGCGATCAAGGGACACCGATTTATAAAGACATGTTCCACGCGATGCTGCCAAAGGGGCCGGGCGGCCAGTTCAGCTATCACGTGCCGTTCTCGAACATCATCCCGGCTTATACGCCCAATCAGAAGGCGGCCAAGGACTTCCTGCGCTGGTTCCAGTCCAAGCCAATTTATAGCCAGTGGTTTACGTCACAGCAGGGCTTCTCGGTCGGCAGCACCAAAATGTGGGAACAGGACCCTCTGTGGAAGATCGACCCGGTTATGGCGCCGTTCCGCACCGCGGCGGAGAGCGGGCGCTATGCCGGCTATGCCGGGCCGGCCGGGCGCGCAGCCGCCGAAGCGATCTCAAAATTCATCATCGTCGACATGTATACGAAGGCGGTACAAGGCATGGCGCCCGAGGATGCCGTCAAATGGGCGCATGGCGAGATGGTCAAAATCTACAACGGATGACCATATCTACAAGCCTCATGCTGGCCTTCATGTAATTTGACCGCGAAAATGGCTTCGCGGCAGAACCGATGATCCTGACACCAATTCCGCGCGAAGCGCTCGCTGGGGTACTCGAACGATTTGCGGCTGGGTTGCACGAACCATGCGCCTTGAGCTTGTTTGAGGAAATCCGCGCAACAGCGCCGGATCGCGCCACCGGGTCCGAAGCTGAGGAACATCGGCTGACGGCACTAGCCTTTGCCCGTCATTGCGGCATGGCGGTGCGTCCGCCGGGAACCGAGTGCCCATTCAACTGGGACGGAACGGCGCTGAATGGCGAGACCGAGGCCTACGTGATCCTGCACGAAATTGCTCATTTTGTGCTGGCGCCCTGGGAGCGGCGGCAACTGGTCGATTTCGGCCTCGGACCGGGTCCCGATACGCTCGACCGGGAAGCCGCCGAGCGAGCAGCGATATTAACCCCACTCGCGCGCGATGAGGACGAAGCAGCGGCGTCGTTGCTCGGCATCGTGTGGGAGGCGCGGCTCGGTCAACCGGCCCTCGCCTCGTTTCTCGATCAGAATTGGCTCGAGGGCCTCGAACGCTCGGCCGCTGCACATTTCACGCGGGTCATAGAGGGATTGCGGGACCGCGGGTTGCTCGCCTTTGATCCACGCCGAGTGCTTGCGCTTAACTGCCGCATCGAATTTCGTCGTGGAAGATTGCGGGAAACAGCACGCATTTAGAGATGGCGCTCTCCCACCGAGAGACCAACTGGTGCAGTGAACGCGATGCTTGAACGCCGGAAAGCTTGTGCTCGATATCCATCGACAACCGATAGGATGCCGGGATGACCGAACCGCGAATTGTCACCGTCTATATCGATTACAAGAGCCCTTACGCCTACCTCGCGAAGGATCTCGTTTACGCGCTCGAGCGTGATTGCCCGGTTCGGCTCGACTGGCTGCCTTACATTCTCGACATCCCGAGCTTTCTCGGTTCCGCTCGGGTCGATGACAGCGGGCGAATAATCGACAATGACCGCAACGCACATCAATGGCGGCGGGTGCGGTATAGCTATATGGATTGCCGGCGGCAGGCGCGGAAGCGGGGTCTCGTCATTCGCGGAACCTGGAAAATATGGGACTCGACGATTGCGGCATGCGGCATGCTCTACGCCAAACGACTGGGGGACGCGGTGCTGCATCGATATAACGATCTCACCTTTGAGCGCTTCTGGAAGCGCGAGCTCGACATCGAGGATTCGGATGTGGTCGGCGCGGTGCTGAGGGAGTCCGGCGCCGATGCCCGAGGCTTTCCAGCTTACGTGGCGAAGGAGGGAAATGAAGAGCTCGATCGGATTTGCCGCGATGCCGAGGCGCTCGGCGTCTTCGGGGTGCCAAGTTTCGTCATCAATGGAGAGCTGTTTTGGGGCCGTGAGCATCTGCCCGACATTCGCGAAATGCTCGCATGCCCGTCGACGTAACGGGTGTAGACCGGTTTTTTGAAAACAGCGGTCCATTCTTCCGCTTAGCTGGGATCTTTATTTAAATGAAGCTTTACCTTGATAATCACAGTAGAATTACCATGCGGACACGCAGAACAGCGGCAAATTCTTGCGAACCAAACCCCGATCTCGCCGACCGCAACCGGCGTAGGCGGATCGATCAAGGCTAACGCTCCGGGCTTCAGCAGCAAGCCGAGCGGTAGCGAGAAGTTACCGACCAGAAACGTTTCTGCAGCCGCAACGAGCAATTCGCCGAGCGATCTGCTCAACCACAAGAGATTAGGTGCGGCCGCTGGGGAACGAATCCTGAAAACCGGCGAAGAATCGGCAAACCCGGCGACCTCGCAAATCGGTTCGGCCTCGTCCAATGATGACGCAACGTTTTCGACATGCTAGGCGTAATTGAACGAAAGCGTCAAAAACCCCGCGGCTCGAACCGATCAGCCGCGGCGGTTGGCGTTTGTGCTATCGATTGACGAGGACAAGAGGATGGACCTGCACGACACGATCCGTACCTACCGGCTGTTTTCCGGGTCCTACGACATCTTTTTCGGCCCGGTTTTTCATCCCGGGCGCAAAGAGGCGGTGCGCATCGCCAACGACCGGCCGGGGCAGCGCATCCTCGAAGTCGGTGTCGGGACCGGCTTGTCATTGCCGCATTTTCGCTCCGATTCGCGAGTGACCGGCATCGATGTGTCCGCCGAGATGCTGGAAAAGGCCAAGCGCCGCACCGAGCGCATGGCTCTGGCCCATGTCGAGGGCCTCCATCTGATGGATGCCGAGAATCTTGGGTTCCCCGACAATACATTTGATGCGGTCCTAGCGCTTTATGTCGCCTCGGTCGTCCCCGACCCGGCGCGTTTTGCCGCCGAAATGCGCCGTGTGTGCATCCCCGGCGGGACAATCGTCGTCGTCAACCATTTCACCAGCGACAACCCGCTGGCGCACTTTATGGAGAAGCGTCTCGCACATCTCGCCCGGCATATCGGCTTTCACGCCGATTTTCCGTTCGAGGCCTTCCAGCAGGCGAGCCGGCTGTCTATCCGCGAAGTGCGGCCGAGCAATCTTTTCGGCTATTGGAAGCTGTTGCGCTGTGTCAACGAAAAGCCCGCATCAAGCCCCAAATAGCGGGTTCGAAGACAAGCGGCTGGGGCAATTACTCAATCGAGTTCATACTGCGCGCTCTGCGCTCCACAATATCGTCGCGAGCGAAGCGAAACTCCCTATTCCGGACGATACCAATTGGGCCGCCGCTTTTCAGCAAAGCTGGCGAGGCCTTCGCCGGCTTCGGGCAGCCGCCGGCGAGCCGCCGCTTCGATCGCGATGCGCTCCCGGAAACCCGGCGTGTCAGGGGTCTCGACGGCAATGTTATACTTGACAAACCCAACCACAAGGGATAGATTTCTCGCCGTACCCGAGAGCCCAGGCCATGCCAAGCATTCTCAATCAACCTCACTTCCACGATGAAACCGCTGCCTTCGCGAAGCTCGAAAGCATCGTCTGGCCAGATGGTCCAATCTGTCCGCATTGCGGCGGGATCGGTCGCATTTATGATTTGCAGGGCGTCAAGGACAAGAAAGGCCGTATTCGCCTTGGCCTAAAGAAGTGCGGTCAGTGCCGGGGGCAGTTTACAGTTAGAAAGAACACTGTTTTTGAATCCAGCCACGTCGCACTGCATATTTGGTTTCAAGCTGCCTTCCTGATGTGCTCTAGCAAAAAGGGTGTCAGCAGCAATCAACTCCATCGGACACTTGGGGTGACGCTGAAAACGGCGTGGTTCATGAGCCATCGCCTCCGCGAGGCCATACGTGAAGGCAAGCTTGGCCCACTCGGTGGCGAAGGAAAGTTCGTCGAGGCGGATGAGACTTTTACCGGCGGCAAGGCGAAGAACCGCGCTTACAAAGCTCCGCCACCAAAGGAGCCTGTTTTCGCTTTAGTTGAGCGCGGTGGAAAAGTTCGCAGCTACCACGTACCAGAAGTAACGGCCTCAACGCTAAAGCCAATCATCGTGGACGCGATCGCCAAGGACTCCCATTTCAGAACAGATGAGAGTGGCGTTTATTGGGAAGTTGGCGAGCAATTCGCCAGCCATCGCACAGTTGTCCATTCGATCGGCGAGTACGTGCGCGGCGATGCATACATATACAAACACGATCGAAGGCTACTTCTCAATTTTCAAGCGCGGCATCTATGGCGTCTATCACCACGTCAGCCAGCAACATCTAAAGCGATATCTTGGCGAGTTCGATTTCCGCTATAACGAGCGGGTCGCACTCGGAGTTGACGACACAGAGCGGACGACTCGCGCCCTTCGCGGCATCGTCGGAAAGCGCTTATATTATCGACAGGCGTCCTGAAGACGGGCCAACCGCCCTGAAGCGGGATGATTAACTGATGGAGTGCGGAAGCGGAAGAGAATGACCAGAAAGTTTGCGTTCGATCGCGAGAAGTTCAAGCGTCTCGTCCATTATGTTATATGGCGTGCGGGCGAACGTGACGGCTTTGGTGCGGTTAAGCTGAACAAGGTTCTCTGGTTTTCAGATGCTCGCGCATTCATGTTGCGCGGTAAGCCGATAACAGGTGCCAGTTATATACGTGAAAAGTGGGGACCGGTTCCTCGTCCAATAATGCCGATTAGAGAAGAGTTGGAGCGCGAAGGCGCAATCAAGATTTGGGCGGATAGGCATTTCGATTTCCTTTCAACGCGGTTTCAAGCGTTGCGTGCACCAGTTGATCTTAATATATTCGATGACGATGAAATAAAAACTGTGGACTGGTGGATCGAACATATCGACAAGAATTATACGGCTGGCTCGGCGAGCCAGGAATCCCATGACTACGCATGGGAGATCGCAGAAATGGGAGAGGAACTCCCTTATCATGCCGTCTTCGCCGCGAGAATGCGCCAACCCAATGATACGGAAATGGAATGGGCGCGACGACGCGCTAAAGAGCTTGGCCTGCCATAGTGCGTACAATCCGCGAGGCGGACGCTGCCACGCGCTCCCTAGATTCTGCTTTGGAGCGTTGGTCGCGCGCAATGGACGCTTGGGAAGCTGCTACCTGGGCAATCGCACACGATCCTGAGTTAGGAGAGCCGGTTACGGAGAGCGGTAGGACGTGGGCCTATAGCTTCGAAGGAGCCCGCTCTGTTGACTTGCCAAGCCTGACACTGGTTTACGAGATCGAAGACGATAACCACCTCATCGTTCACGATGCCCTTTTTACAGACTCTCGATATGGACAAGCCGGACGCGGATAAGAAAACCCAGCATCAGCGCTTTGTCGAAACCGCCCGAGAACTCGAATGCGACGAGGACGAAGCCGCGTTTGACGAGAAGCTGAGGCGAATTGCCACGGTAAAACCGAAGCCGCAACCGCAAGCCAAACCTGGACGGAAGCGCTAAAATGTTATGCGTTCGCTAGCGCCTTCGGTTTCCCCCGGGCCTCTAGCGCAGAAAGCGCAAGCTCAGAAAAGGAAGGAGGCAACGCGCCTTGACTTTCTTTCGATTTGAGATAATCAGGAAACTTGACGGGAAGGTAAATCTCCCGAATCCATTGACGGAATTCACCAAGAGCTGCATCTGGATAGCAATATGGGAATTGCGGATTTGAAGTCGCTTGTGGAAAATAGTTTGGATAGTTATGTGAATATTTACGCCGCTCTCCAAAGGAGAGATACAGATTGTTATCACACCAATATTTAGCCCAATGCTGTCCTACGCTAATATCCGGCACGAATTCGTTTCCAATTTTTGCTCCTCCGTTGATCAAAGTGACAACGATGTCGGCTATTTCTTTGAAGATGCTGAAGTAGCCGGGCGGTACACTGTCGAAGGCGAGCGAAACGCGGTCATGAAACTGTCGCCAAACCTCAGGGATCAGACTGCGAAGGTCATATCCGACCTCAGGGCTGTTCAGTTCTGTTGACATAGGCGCATAGCAGCGAGAGCGTCGAAGCCACCAAGAGCGGCAGCGTAGCGATCCTGGGCGAATGTGCCCCGCTGGTTAAAACGTAAAATATTGTAAGCAAAGCTGCGCAATCTGGCGAAGATACCAGGATTGGTGCGAATACGGCTGGCATCTTCGCGAAGGGTGACATCGCGGACGTAGTGCAGGCCATTTTCGATACCCCAGTGTTTACGAGTGGCATCGGCAGCCGGTTTGGCATCGATGGGGCGATTGGAGAGAGAGAACGAGGTCTCGCGGGATCTTTCCAAAGGCCCGTTGCTGGCTGAAAGGTCAGAACATTGCGCTCGACCTGGATAATGGCAGCAACGTAGGGTGCCCATTCCGTTCTGGCCACCGCGGCAGTCGCATCGAAGACGCCGACGATACGTGTTTCATGACGGTTACGCGCTTGGGCATCGGTCGTTTGGACGCCGGATAGGATCCGAGATCTCCGACAAAAAGCTTCGACCTTCCGGCATAAGGTCAGCTGGTTGTCCTTAAGCTGAACGATCAGGTGCGCGTTCGCAGCTTTGGCCGCTTCGAAAGTTTTTTTTGGCAATGCATGGCATCGCACGTAACGATGTGATCGGCGATAGCAAGCTCTTCCAGCAGTTTCTGGCCGGCCGGGATCTCGTTGGTTTTTTCGTCAATTTCGATGTGAGCCAGCACCAGGGCTGTATCGGTGGCAAAGGCGCTCAAAACCTGCCGGGCCTTGCTGTCATGAAACGCATCGAAACTGCCTTTGAGTATCTTCCCATCAAAGGCCAGAACCCGCGCTGCTCCTGTTGAAGAATGGACTGCATTAAGCTCGGCGGCATGACGACGAAAGGTCCGTTCAACATGTCCGGCATCAAGCCCGCTCAAAATAGTGCGGATCGATGTATGCGCCGGGGGCTTCTTCCACCGTAAACCAAAGGCTCTGTTCAAGCGCGGCCGATGAACCTCGATAAACGTGCGAATGCCTCGGGATGAGTTGGCCCCCGTGACAATCGCCAATATCGAGAACAACAGGACATAACGTTGCTCATAGCGTTTGCCCTCGGCGCGCCGCGGATCTGGGATTGTATCGAGAAAATCGAGAAATCGATCGAATGGGCTCGGCATGACAACCTCCGTTTATGCGGTTGTCCGCTATAAATTTAGAGCCTATTCCGCCTGTAAATCCGCTTTTTGTTGGTCTGGTTCAATTCCTTGTCATCTGTGACCCTTCAGACTCAGTTTTTAGAACTGAACAGCCCTGTATCCGACCTGGGCGTAGATAAAATCTCGGAAGCTACGGCGAGCCAGTAGTCGATAGTTTTTAAGAGCCTGCGGCTTCGCGTTTTTGCCGGCGTCGAATGCGTAATATTCCAATACCGCCATACATACGGTATCGGGGAATGCATAATGGGTAGTGCCCGAAACGTTGATCGCTAGGTATGGCTTCTGCGATCCAAAACCTTGCTGACGAAGATTTTCGCGAATTTTGAGTTCGCGAGGCAACGGATCATCCCATTGCGCGGTCAGGTCAACGATACCCTTCTGATCTATCCCGCACATGCGAGCGAGACCCCGGCCAGTCAAATAAGCCGTACCATCGCTCAGGACGCCCATGCCAATGCCGTCAATCTCCACCTCTTTTGCTATGGAAAGAGGCAGAGCAAGTTGGACTTGGGCGAGGGGGACTTTGCTAGTTTCCCCCAAAAACTCCAATATAATCAGCACACTAAGGCGAAGTGCTGGAATTCAGATGACACCGCTACTAAGGGCATCATATACTATCGCAACAACCTTTGCGAGTTATACGTTCCCGGCGCGTTCTTATACTCTAGGTGTGGTGCGTGGGTTTGTCAAGTATAACATTGCCGTCTCGACCGCTTCGGTGATCAGCCTCTTGGTCATCGCCGCCGCTTCCGGCGCTGCCATCAACAAATTGTCGACGATCCGCGCAGCCGCGGCTTCGAGCGCGCTTGCCGGATGGATTTGGTGGACGAGGCCGATGCGCAGCGCCTCGGCGGCGCCAAACCGCTCGCCGGTCAGTGCCAACCGCCCCGCGGCGCGCGGACCGAGTCGGTCGACGAGCAGCGGGATGATCGGCGCCGCGGTGATGCCCCAACGCACTTCGCTGATCGCAAAGACCGTGTCTTCGGCGGCGATCGCGATATCGCACGCGGCAGCGATGCCAACCCCGCCGCCGAAGCAGCCGCCGTGGATAATGGCCACAGTCGGCCGCGGAAACCGGCACAGCCCATCGATTGCTGCCATCGTGCGCCGGGAGAAATCGAGATTGTCCGCCGCCGGCACCGTGCCGAGATGCCGCAGAAAAGTGAGATCGGCTCCGGCTTGGAAATGCCGTCCGGCGCCGCGCAGGACGGCGCAACGCAGGTCCGGCTCGCGCGACAGCCGCGCAAAGGTCTCGATCAGCCCGTCGATCAGCGCGCTGTCATAGGCATTGCCGACCGCCGGCCGGTTCAACGTCACTGCGGCGACGCCGCGCGCGTCGATAGCGCACAGCACCGTGTCGTTGCCGGGCATGGCCGGGCCTAATCGACGATGCTCTTGGCCATCTCCCGTAAGCGGATCTCGCGTAGCAACTCCTCGACGACGCCACAGGCAAAGCCGAGCGAGACCTCGTCGACGAGCCGGCCTTCTCGGATCTTTGCGGCGACCGAGGTGATGATGCATTCGCGCGCCAGCACCACCCGCGCCATCATCGAATTGAGCGCCACCTTGATGTGTTCGAGGCAGCGGGCGCCGCTCAGCGCGCCGGGCGAGGTCGCCATGATTGCCACCGGCTTGTAGGCCATGACCGAGGTGAAGGCCGGGCGCGACGCCCAATCGAGCGCGTTTTTCAATACCCCGGGGATGCTGTGGTTGAACTCCGGGGCGCACAGGACGAGACCATCGGCCTCGGCGATCGCGGCGAGCATTGCCTTGACCGGGGCCGGCCGTTTTTCGCCCTCGAAATCCTGGTTGTAGAGCGGGATCGGGGCCAGGTCCCAGATCACGAGATCCGCGATGCCGGCGAACTTCTCGCGCAAGGTTGCGAGCACCGCATTCGAATAGGAGGCAGCCCGCAAGCTGCCCGACATTCCGATCAGGCGGGGCGGTGTCGTCTCTGGCATGTTATTGTTTCCTCGGGCAGCGGAGAGGCGCCTCTCATAGCCAATGGCGCTTCGCGATGGCAATTCTTCGCATGGCTAACGCGCCGCGCTGCCAAAAGCTCGTCGGCGTCGTGGCCGCGCGGCAGGAGGATGTGTTCAAAAATGACATTGCGCATTTCCCGCCGCGGGCTGGTGCCGCCGTTCATCGCGATGGACGTGTTGCGCGCCGCAACAGAGCGCGAAGCGGCTGGTGCCGATATTATTCACCTCGAGGTCGGCCAGCCGGGCACGCCGGCGCCGCAGCAAGTCGTCGAAGCGGCACGGCGGGCGCTCGAAAATGATCGCATCGGCTACACCGACGCCCTCGGCATCGGATCACTACGCGAAGCAATCGCCGCCCACTACCGTGCGCAATATGGGGTTGTAGTCGATCCTGCCGAAGTCGTGGTCACGACCGGGTCGTCGGCCGCATTCCAGCTGGCGTTTCTCGCCGCGTTCGAAGCCGGCGAAAGGGTGGCACTCGCGGTGCCGGGGTATCCCGCCTATCGCAACATTCTGACGGCGCTCGGCATCGAGCCGGTGCTGATCGAGGTCGGCGAGAATACGCATTACCAGCCGGACGCGGATTTGCTAGCTGCCGCGGGGCCGCTGGATGGCCTGATCGTCGCCAGCCCGGCCAATCCGACCGGCACGATGATCGGTCCAAGCGACCTGCGGCAACTCATCGAATATTGCGCTAGCCAAGGCATTCGTCTCATCTCGGACGAGATTTATCATGGCATTACGTACGAAAACGAGGCGGCAACGGCGCGCGCTTGGGGACGTGACGCGGTCGTCATCAATTCGTTTTCAAAATATTACAGCATGACCGGCTGGCGCGTGGGTTGGATGCTGGCACCACCCGATCTGTCGCGCTCGGTTGAGTGCCTGGCGCAGAATTTCTACATCTCGCCGCCGGCGCTGTCTCAGCGCGCAGCGATTGCCGCTTTCGATTGCCGCACCGAACTCGACGGCCATGTCGTCCGTTATCGCGCCAATCGTGACCTGTTGATCGGCACTCTGAGGGCCGCTGGCCTGACGCATTTCGCACCGGCGGACGGCGCATTTTACATCTATGTCGATATTTCGGAATTGAGCCGCGACAGCGAGGAATTTTGCCGCCGGCTGCTGGCCGAGATCGGGGTGGCGATCACCCCCGGTCGCGATTTTGATCCGATCCGCGGCGGCGACTGGGTCCGCCTGTCGTTTGCCGGCTCGGCCGATGACATTGTCGAGGCCAGCCGCCGCCTCGGGAATTGGTTATCCCGTCAAACCTGAACTCCGTGGCATCCGGCAGCACGGCGGAACACCAGGGTCGTTAGAGCGTTTTGCAGGGTCACCACCACCAGCCGTACCAGCCCCACCATGGCCCGGCGAAGATGATGACCAGCCAAAAGACGATGAACAGCACCACGAGCAGGCCAATTCCGCCCGTCGGACCCCATGAGTTGTAATAATAGGACCGCCGATATCCATAAAAGCCAAAGCTGCTGATCAATAGCCAGATGATAACAATCCAAAGGACCCACCACCACCACATGACGTCGCCTCATCTGCAACTCGGTTAAAAACGAAACAGATAGGGCGGGAGATGGTTCACATATCGGTGGGTGTGCTTGCTTTTATGTGAATTGCAGTCGCAAAACGTAGGCTTGCGAACGCTACAGCTGCTTATTCTTCAGCGCAGGGTTTGCTCATGGGTCAAACACGACCGCATGCATGATGCGGCCCGGCAACAGGGTGAAGCCGCCGGCGATGACTAGGGCGCCGGTGAATAGCATCAACATCGCCCGACGGTGCTGTCGGATGTCGTGATGGCGGGCATGCCAGATCGCCAACGGCAGTGTTACCAGAACCAAAAGCGACAGCAGGTGGATCGGGCTCCAAGTCCCCCACATCCGAATGGTATGGATAAAGAGCGAACTCACCGCGACCGTCAGCATCAGCATCGCCCACCACCAGCCAACGACGCGGTGCGGGAGTGTGCCCTTGGGTGCGGCGAGTTGGACGACACCGACGGCAAAGGCGGCGATTGCCGAAAAGGCGTGGATCTGGATTACGACAGGGGCATCGAGGAGCGGCGCGAGCGTCCTGCGAAAATGTAAATAACCCTTACATTGTGTACCGGTTCCGAGGGAGAGAATCAAGATCGAGGGCGGCAGTCTCAGAGTGCTCGCGACGGCGCTGTTCTCGCAGGCTACTTACGCTGGGAAGTTCGGGGTCGTCTGCTGGCACGACGGCGAACTCCCCTAGCTCGCGATGCTTCTTGGGAATCCCAGGGGTTCCCGATCCGTGGGATCCGAACGTCTTTAATCTAATTATCCAGGCAGATTAGGCGCCATCTACCAAGCCGATAACGGAGCCTTTCTGAGGCCGTCCGCCGAAGCGCTATGCCCTCCGGAATGGGGGAACCACGCCGCAGTGGAGAGGCAGCACCTGTCGATCAATCGCAGAAACGTCCTCTTCTCCACCGTGGCTCTTGCCGTCGGACTGCCCGCTTTGGAGGCGGCCGGTCAGACCACGGCGCAGACGATCCCGCTGTCGCCGGGTCAGCCGCCTGGCGGCGGCACTGGCTCACAGCGGCCGGAGCACACCGGGACCATGAGCCGGCCGTCCCGTATTGAGCTAGAATATCTGCGCCCCGCCCGTTACTGTGACAACGTCAACCGAGAAGCCAAGCTACCTGGCGGTCCCGGTTTTTGCCCTCCTGATCCTGAGTTGGTGCCGGGACACGACCGCAGCGAGCAACCCAGGACGCACCATCAAGGCTAACCCGCCAAAAACATCCGGGCACGCGGCGGCTCTTCGCTCAGCTGGCGGAAACCGCCACCTTCGTGATCGACGATCCGACCATCTTTGATGATCAGCGAAATCTCGGTCGGGCGTTGCAGAACGGTGATGTCGGCGAGCGGATCATTATCCCAAATGACGATGTCGGCGAGCCTGCCCGGAGCGATCACGCCAACCTCGCCCGCGAGGTTGACTATGGCGGCATTGCCGCTGGTATTGGCGACGATCGCTTCCATCGGCGTCATTCCGATCTCCTTGACGAACAACTCCGCCTCCTTGCCATGCCATTTTCCGTGGGCAAAGGCGGAGGCGTTGCCGGTGTCGCTGCCGCTCAGGATCGGGATGCCACGGTCGCGCGCATTGCGGATCATCTGGAAGGAGGTGTCGAGCTGCGCCCGCAGGCGATCACGCACCCGGTCATCGAAACCACGCCCTGCTGCGCCATGCTCGACCCCGATCCATGGCGAGGTCAAGACGGGCGCAATCGGCATCCCGGCCTTGGCGATGATGTCGAGGTCGTCCTCGTCTGCCCAGTCGCCGTGGTAGATCAGATCGACGCCCGCCTTGGCGGAGGCGCGGGTCGATGTCGAGCCGCGCGAGTGGATCGCGACCTTGACATTGTGCCGGTGGGCTTCCTCGACGACTGCGGCGATCTCGTCATCGGCGACTGTCTGGATATCGCCCCAGGTGGAATCGGCGATCTTGATCAGGTCGACCCCGCGCTTGCATTGCTTGCGGGTCTCGCGGATGAACTCGTCGCGCGTGTTGCATAAGACGCCCGCCGCATCGGCCGGCGTTCCATCATAGGCGGGGTAGGGATCGGGGTCGAAGATGCCGCCGTAAGTGCTGAGGGCTCGGCCGGCAACGACCATCCGCGGCCCTTCGAGCAGCCCGCCATCGACCGCCTCGCGCACCGTCACATCGGTGAACCATTTGCCGCCCGGCACGGCGATGCTGGTGACCCCGGCGCACAATACGCGGCCGATCGCATGTGCCGCCCACAGGGTGCAGAATTCGGCACTCGACGTATATTTCGCCCCCGGCAACGCGCCCTGGTGCAGCGAGATGTGGCAATGGGCATCAATCAAGCCGGGCAGAATGAATTTTCCCGCTGCCTCGATGACCGTGTCATCCGGGGTCTCAGACCGAACTGAGCCAGCGGCACCGCCGACATGGGAAATCCTGTTTCCCTCGACGACAACGAGCGTATTCGTGACCGGGTCGCGCCCAGATCCGTCAATCAACGTCCCGTTCTTGATCAGCAGCCGCGGCACGGAATTTGTCATGACAGGTCCTTCCTATACGATCGATAGCAAGGTTACGGCACGGCCGTCTCGACCGCCAACACGACCGCATTCGCCGGCGGCTCTCGATAGAGCCGATCGTCGCCAAACCGGTTCTTCACGGACGACTGTCGACACGGCGTGCGCTTGAGGGCGCCGTTTCCGAGAAGGAAATATAGGGCAAGGCGACAAGCATCCAGGCCCGAAGGTTTTTCAGAGGATTGGGGAGCGGCGCCGCTGCTGGCGCTCGGCTCAACAGCGCAGTGCTCGCGGGCTTCAACATCGGATTGGAGGCCGGCGAACCTGTGTGCTTGGAGATAGCCCTCTCATCCCCGGGGCACGCGCCGGGTTATTCGGGAGGTCGTTCATACCATACGCGGCCGTCCTTGATTGTCAGCTGGGCGATCAGCCGGCGCTTGGCGGTGATGGTGTTGCCGTCACTGTCGCGCAGCGGGAAGTTGCCGTCGCGCAGTTCGAACACGGCGATGTCGGCGTTGGCGCCGGGCTTCAGCGTGCCGACGGTGCCTTCATAGCCGAGGATCTTCGCCGGCGCGGCGGTTGACCGCGCGACAACATCGTCGAGCGACATGCCGAAATGCAGCAATTTCGACATCGTCGTCGGCAGATCGAAGACCGGCCCGCTGGTGGCGCTGGTAAAGGTCAGGTCGGTCGAGATCGTGTCGGGCAGAAATCCCTGGTCGAGCGCTTTCTCGATCAGTGGAAAGCTGAAATGGCTTCGGCCATGGGCGCAGTCGAAAATGATGCCGTGGCGCTGCGCCTCGACGACCTCCTTGAGGATCAGCTGCTTCTCCTGACCCATGATCCCGTGCGCCCGGCCGTGATAGCAGTGCGTGACGATGTCGCCCGGCTTCATATGCGCGAGCAACTCGGGCAGCGGGATCGGCGAGTCGGTGATGTGCATCATCATCGGCACCCCGCCGGCCATGTCTGCGGTCTTGCGCGCCAATTTGACCGGCTCGGGGCTGTATTCCCAAACCAGACCCGGGTCCGTAGCGGAGTTTGACGCCGATCGCGAGATCGGGGTTTTCACTGATCGTGCGGGCGCAGCCTTCGGGGTCGGCATAGGGGAAATGCGACAACTCGCCGCCGCGCGAGGTGCCGACGATGCCAATCGCCGACAGATTGACAAAGGCACGGGTGCGGGTGCGCACCTCACGATCGATGACCTGGCGCAGTCCGGCGAAGGTCGCCGAGCCGGTGCTGCCGGCGTCGCACAAGGTGGTCACCCCGCTCGCCCGGCAAAAGCGATCGGTGTCGCCGGCCATGTCATGCGCGTTGACGAAAATATGGGCATGGATGTCGACCAGCCCCGGCGTCACCAGCCGGCTTTTGACGGTGATGGTGCGGCGTGCTTCCGTGGTCGGCAGCGAAGGCCCGACCGCGACGATCTTGCCGCCGGCAATCCCGATATCCAACACTCCCCGGAACCCCGCGGCGGGATCGAGCACTTCGCCGCCGGCAAGTAGAAGATCGTATTTCATCGCGCCATCTTTCCCCGTTGGTTTTTATCCATCCTCCGCGATCGGGGCGAGGGCGGCAACCCAATCCCGGTGTTGCCCAGGCAAAAGAAGTTTTGGCAGCCAATTCGCCGCGCCCGTTTGGTTGGCTTTGCGGTGTCCGACGGGTACGCTACCCGATCATGGTGGGCAGCAACGGGAAGAGGGGCTCGTGGATCTGCAATTGAGCGGCAAGCGCGCCATCGTGACAGGTGGCAGCCGCGGCATCGGCAAGGCGATCGCGCGGCAATTGGCCGAGGAAGGTGTGAAGGTGGTGATTGCGGCGCGGGGTCGAGACCAGCTCGCGGCAACAGCCGCTGAAATTACCGAGGCAACCGGTCGCCGGGTTGTTCCGATTGTCACCGATATGGGGGACGACGCCGCGGTCGAGGCGCTTGTCGTGATGGCGGTACGCGAATTGGGTGGCATCGACATTCTCGTCAATAACGCGGCGGCGCCGGGCGGCACCGTTCCTTCAGCGAAGATCGACCAGGTGACCAGCGCAAATCTGCTTTTCGACGTGAATGTCAAAGTAGCCGGTTACCTGCGTTCGGCGCGGGCCGTCACGCCGCATCTCGTCAAGAATGGTTGGGGGCGCATCATCAACATCGGCGGCGGCGCGGCGCGGCGCACCGGCAACTACATCGCCTCGGTTCGTAATGCGGCGGTTTCCTCGCTGACGAAGAACCTGGCCGACGAACTCGGCCCCAAGGGAATTAATGTCGTGGCGATCCACCCCGGGACGACGCGCGCCGGGCGGATGATCGATCCGGCTGCGGAGACGAGGCTCAGTGCATCGGTAAGCATCGGTCGTCTCGTCGATGCCACTGAGATCGCTTTCCTGGTTGCTTTTCTGGCCTCACCCAAAAGCGTCGCAATCAATGGTGAAACCATCGCTGCGGGCGGCGGTACGCTTGGACCCATCAATTATTGAGGGCACGTCGCCTCAGCGATTAGTATCAATCTTGCATCGATTTACCAGCTGAATAACTCAATGATCTACAAGATCTGTCCCTTGTCAATCTGGCGTGAAGCGGAGCGTCAGGGCTCGTTCTCGGGTTGCGGGATCGACCGACACGATGGCTATATCCACTTCTCTACCGCGGTTCAGCTTCGAGAAACCGCCGCCCGGCATTTCGCGGGTCAGGATGGGCTCACTTTGGTCGCGGTCGATGAGACGGTTCTTGGGCCCGCCCTCAAATGGGAGCCAGCGCGAGACGGATCTCTCGTTTCCCCACCTCTATAGCGATCTTGCGTTAGCTGCGGTGCGATGGACCAAGCCATTGCCTCTCGGCGCAGATGGACGGCACTTGTTTCCTGAACTTGAATACTGAGGTAGACGCTCGTGCCTCGCATGAGATTGGGTTCGACCGATCAAACACGAAGGAGGAGAATCGTCATGAAGGTGGCCACGCTCAAAGACATCCCGAATGCCCCGATGGAAGGGGCTGAGCCGATCGCAGGGTACACGGGCCCTGTTTCCCGGTCGCGTCAGACGATCATTCAGCCCGGAGAGTCCGCCAACTATAACTGCAGCGTGGTGAATTTCAGCCAAGGCTGCACCACGGGATGGCATACCCATAACTGCGACCAGGTGTTGATCGTCACCTCGGGCTCCGGCATGGTCGCAACCGAGCGCGAACAGCGCGAGATCAATGTCGGTGACGTCGTGCACATCAAGGCCGGTGAGCGCCATTGGCATGGCGCCAAGGCCGATAGCACGATGGGGCATATCACGATCACACTCGCCGGCAGCCAAGCCACCCACGGATAGATTGCCACGCCGCGGATGATCCCGAGGCATCGCTTCGTCACGGAGCTGTTCACCGGAGCCGTCCCCGATACGGTGATGGCGTGCTATCTGATCCAAGATCACCGCTTCCTCGACAGTTTCTTGGTTCTGCTCGGCGCGGCGCTCGCCGGCGCCGACGCATTCGAGGCCAGGCTTCGCTTCGGTCGTTTTATTGGGATGGTATCGGCCGAGGAGAACACCCATTTCCTGCGGGCATTCGAGGCGCTCAGTGTCACCGAGGCGAGGTGGGCAGCCGATCCCGATGCGCAGCCGACGAAGCCGCCTATAACGACCGGATCTGACGTTCTGAGGCGCTCCAAGGCCTCAGTGCCGGCGGATTGCCCGGCATGCCGAGCCCAGTTGCTGTGTTGGCTTGATACCGATCCGGTCGAGGACTTCGGGTGTGGCTGCCCCCAGAATCAGCGCGCGCCCGGCAAAGCCGTCGAGCGCCGGCATGTCAGTCTCACGGCGATCTACAGCAATCGGCACCTTCATCCAACCTGGGCGGGCTCACCTTGCCGCGATCAGTAATCGAATTGGTATTTGAGGCCAAGGCTGGTGCCGGCGGACTCTGCCGGGGTCGCGCCCGGGGTAGCGTTGGCGCCGGTGCCGACAGTTCCCACCACCTTGAGGCCTTTGGCGATATCGATCTCGACCCTGGCCTGACTGCTGTTGCTGCCCGCACCCTGTTGCGCACCAATATAGACGCGCCGCGAGACGTAGCGGCCGACCTGCAATGCCGCGCTGCCGTTTGCCCCGGTGCCGATCGACAGCTGTTCCAACCCGAGCCGCTGGCGAATCCCGCCAAGCGGATTGCCGCCGCCCGGTGTCGCACCGCTGAGCTCAGCGAGCGAGCTCGCCGCTGCGGCAAGCTCGAACGGGCTCAAGCGAAGCGCTGCTGCGGTGAAACAGCAGTTGCGCCAGTACCTCGTCCTGGGGCAGTTCGGGGGTACTGGTCAGCGTGATTTTGGGCTTGCTAGCGGTGCCGGCGATCAACAGCGAGGCGCTCATCGTGCTGGTGGTGCTGATGACGACAAAATTGAGGCTTGGATCGGTCAGGCTGCCGCCATTGAAACCGACCTCGCCCTTGTCGAAGGTCAGGGTTTGCCCAGCGATGCTGAGATTGCCGCGGACCATATGAAAGCTGCCCAGCGGCTGCGGCGCGGCGGTGCTGCCTACGATCCTGACCGAGCCGGCAAGCTCGGCAAACAAGCCGCGCCCGCGCACCACCATTTGACGCGCTGCGACGGTCAGGTCGAGCCCGATGGCCGGTGGCGGCGCCGGTGGCGGCGGAGCTGGTGCGCCCGCAACACGAACATTGAGGACCGGCACCTCGACCGGCATGCGGTTCGGGATGCCAATCTCGGCATGTAGTACGTCGATCTTGCCGCCGATTGCGAGCTTCCCGAGGGCCTCGCCATGCAAGGTCAGATCGGCATTGAGAGCCGCCGTCAGAAGATCGCTGGCCAGCGGGCGGGCATTGCGCAGCAGTAATTTCGAAATTGACCGGCAGCCCTCGCCCTGACAGATCGACCGAGCCGCTGACCCCAAGTGTTCCCGGCCCGGCGCGGCCTTGCAAGCTTGTGAGCCTGATATTGCTTCCGGCGGCTTCGGCTAGGCCAGTGATGTTGGTTATGTGGATACCCAGAGCGAAGTCGTCGATCGCCGCGCCCGCCAATCGGGCCGACCCGCTTACACTCGGCGCGCGCAAGGTTCCGCCAACTCGGGCATCGAGCGATACCCGCCCTGTTACCCGCCGCCCGCCTGCTGTCAGCAACGGATCGAGCATTGCCAGATCGAGCGCGCCGACCGCATGTAGATCAATCGGTGCCGAAGGAGCGGTCGCCAGCTGCCCACTAATGGATAGATTGGCCGATGGCCCGGCGGTCAATCGCGCGTCGATGCGCGCGCTCGTTCCGGCGACCTCAGCCGATGCGGTCACATTGGCCGCAGGAAGCGCTCGGCCCGGGCTACTGCGCAGGCGAAGCCCCGCAGCCGCCAACTGAACCTTTCCTTCAGGACGGTTCGGCGTACCGGTAAAATGCGCCTCGCCGCGCAAAACGCCGTCGGCGGCAAGACCCGGAGCGAAAACAGCGGCCACATCGGCAGGAAGATTGCGCATCGCCACGGATACATCGAGCGTCGGCGACACTCGGCCATTTGCCTCAATCGTCCCCTGGCGCAGCCCCAAGCGGAGGCGGTCAAGGATAATACCGTTGCCAAACGCGATGCGGGCCGGTGCCAGCAGATGCAGGTTTTCGCCCTTCCAGGTCGCCTGCAAACTCGATATTCCGGCCAGGCGAGTTACGGCGTTGACTGTCCCGGCTGTCACCAGGCGCATATCGCCGCTTCCCGGATTGCGAAGTTCGGCGTTCGCTCTGAGCGCGAATGCGTCTTCGGGGCCGGCGAGCGCGATCTGCACCGAAGCGGCGCCACCGCCGCCCAATTTCCCACTCGCGACAACACGCGAATTGAGCACGGGATGGGTCAAGGGATCGACGATCGTCGCGCTCAGCTCAGCACGGCCTGTCGAAGCCGCGCCAACGAGCCCGATATCCCGCCCCACGACTCGCAGATTCGCGCGCTGATGCCCGTCGGTTTCCTCGGTGACCACATTGGCAGTCATCGCCCCGGTGATCGGCTCGCCTACCAGGGCACGCAGATCGTCGAGACGCGCCATACGCAGGTCGAACTGCCCCACCGGAAAGCGCGCCCCGGCTGCCAGGGCAAATGCCCCCTGCGCATGAACACTCTTCCAGTCGGCGTGCTTCACGGTAACCCGAAGCCCGCCATCGTCGGCGCGAACCGCTGCGAGCGCCAATGCGAGCGGAGATCCCTCCAGCACGCCCTGTGCTGTAATCGAACCAACAGGTTTGCCGGGCAAGCCGCGCAGTTGCGCGTTCGCGCTGAACGGGCCCTCAGCCTTGCCGACCGGTCCAAGCCTTCCTGAGAGATCGGCTGTGGCAGCGAGATCGTTGGTCGGCCCGCTTACCTTCCCTTGCAGCTGGATTGCACCAGCGAGCGTCGGGAGTACGCTCGTCAGGTCGGGTAGACCAAGCCGCCAATCGAACGCCAACATGTTGGCGCGCAAGCTGCCCGTCGCTGATGCCGTGATTTTGCGACCGTCGATTTCAAACCGTGAGATGGTCACATTCGATCCGGCTGCCGCAGCCGATACCGAAAGATGGGCAGCGTCGCCGATCAGCGCGGGCACCGGGGCCATCCCGCCGATGGCAGCCACGGTGCCAATGGCGTCCAGATGAGTGGTGCCGTCCCGCATCGCTGCCGTCAAATCCACAACCGAATGGCCTTGCAGGTCGAGCCCAGCCAGTTCTGCCACCGGTGCCAAGTTGGGAAGCGTGAGCCTGAGCTTGCCTTGCAACTCGCCGGCGGTCACTGCTTCGCCTTCGGCCGTGATCAAAGGATGCGCCAACGAGAAGCGGATCGGGCGATCTTTGTGGTCTAGTCGTATTTTCGCCGTAACCTCAACCGGGGCCGCGGCCAACAGGTCGGGGTGAGAACCCGGGATGCGGATTCCGGCGAGCGCAGCCTGCACCTGCGCAGCGCCGGAATTGCCTTGCACCCCGGCGGTAATTCGCGCGACGGATGCCTCAGCAACTTTCAGCGCTGTGATGTCGAGCCTGCCCGATACCTCGGGCCGTACCAGCGGTCCATCGATTTTGGCGTTGAACGCAACCGACTGCCACGACAGATCCGATCGCGGCACCATTTCCGGCGCAGTCGCTGCAACAACAAGATCGGCAGAGTGATGTTCCAGATCGACCGTGCCGTGCGCCGACCCACGCAATGCACCGGCCGTCACTCCCAGCTTTATCCCGATGGCGGAGAGCGGTCCATTAAAGGAACCATTGATCGACAGCGCGCCGATATCCGGGAGACCGGCAAGACCGGAGAGCAATCCGTGCGGCGGCTCTTGCCCGCTGAGCCGCAAATGAAGGTCCGCAGAACCGAGGCTTGCATCGAGCTGATAATCACCAGGAGCGGAGACCCCATTTGCGGCGAGTATGATGCGCCCTTGCTTGGTCGCGGTGATCGCAGCGGCGCCGTCGAGAGCCAGCGACGCGGCAGCATTTCCGGTTACTGCCGCCGCGATGTTCAGCCGGCCGACATGCAGGTCCTCTATATCGATCGCAAATCGATAGCTTGATGAACTGCCACCAAAACTGGGCCGGCGCAGGACATCGATTTTTGTCGCCGCAATCCGGTGGATCGCGATGTCGCCTGCGGCGAGCCGCAGCGGGGACCAGTCGAGGTCGAGATCATCGATCCTTGCCCAGACGCCGTCCTGGTCATGCAGGCTTAATTGCGCGGCATGGAGGCGATCGGGAAACCGTCCCGAAAGCCCATCGATCGTTACGAGGCCTCCGGTCAATCGTGGAGCAAGCCGAGCGATCAGCGCTTGCCCCGGCGGCGTGTTGGCGCCGACCAGCAGAAGGAGGATAAGCACAGCCGGTACCGCAAGTAGAATGCCGAGGCTCCAGCCAATCCATCTCAGGGCGCGCCGCATTAGAAGGCCTGTCCTATGCCGAGATAGATTTCGAACGTACCGCCGTTGCGGATCCTTGTCAGCGGGACAGCGACATCGAGACGGATCGGTCCAAACGAAGTGTAATAGCGGGCGCCGATGCCGGCTCCGAATTTGAGCCCGCCGACAAAGGGCGAGCGGCTGGCCGAGACCTGCCCGCCATCGACGAACGCGGCAAATCCGTAATCGGACAAGATGCGTTGGCGGAGCTCGATGGTGCCGGCAACGATCGATGTCCCGCCTTCCGGGTTACCGTCGGGAAATTGCGGACCGATGGATTGATATTTGTACCCGCGCACAGTGGCGCTGCCGCCCGCATAAAAGCGCTGGTCCGGCGGCAGCCCGAACTGGGTCGCGCCGGCGGCAGTCCCTAACAATCCGCGCAACGCGATGACGCTGCGCCCGGGGTTGTTCCATAGGGACGACATGTTGAGATAGGTCGATCCCGAAAGCTGCATCAGCACAAAGCTGGCGTTCGACCCGCCAATCGATTGGGTCGGCGTCGCTGTCGCTGCCGCGCGCAGGCCGTCGGTTGGATCCAACAGGCTGTTGGTGTTGTCATATTTGACGGCCATTGGAAGCCCGATAAGGGTGTAGTTTCGTGTTACCCCCTCCTGTGCGATGCGTTCGGCTTCGCCGGAAATGCCGATCGAGCCACTCCAATAGGTGAGAAATGTTCGCTTGAGCAGAAGATCGGCGCTGACCGCGTTCTGATCATAAGCGAGCAAGTTCTGCCTCACCGCACCCAGGTCTGCCTGTAACGATTGGTTGCGGTCGAGGAACCCCGGTTTGATGAACTGCGCATTGGCGTAGTTCGCTGGGCCATGCAGAGCCGTGCCGCCGCCCTGCACGGCTGCCGACAGGTTCAATTGCTCGGCATTGCCGAACAGATTGCGGTCGGACCAACTCGCCGTCAGATTGGCGCCAAGATCGGTCGAATAAGCCGCGGCAAAACTGACCGAATGGGCGGGTCGCTCGACGACGACGAACTCGACCGGGATGCGGCCCTCGGCATCAAGCCTATCCGAGGGTGTCGCCTGTACCGACGCAAAAACCCCGAGCGAGGCGAGATCCGCCCGCGCCTTCTCCAGCGCCTGCGGACTGAATTGTTCGCCGGAATGGATCAGCAAACGTCTTTCGACAAAATTTTGGTTGACGTTGTGCAGCCCTTTTACCGAGATCTTGCCAAAATCGACCCGTGGACCCGTCGTGACCGTGTAGGTTACGTCCAGGCTGTTGGCAGCCGGATTCTCGATGACCGTTGGTATCGATACCTTGGCAAGTGCGTAACCCGCATCGCGCAGCGCATTGAGCAGGCGCGTCTGCGCCATCAGCACGTCCTCGGCACGCGCCGGCGCACCTGGTTTGAGACCAAGCTGTGCCCTCACCTTGGCCGGCACTGCACCCTCGATATCGATTTTTCGGATGTGAAAGAGCGGGCCTAGCTTTGGCGCGACCGTCACCTTTACGGGCGGGTTCGCCGGTGCACGGTTCAGTAAATCGGGAAGATTGCTGTCCTGCAGCCCATGGCCGGCGATCGTGATATCAACGCTGCCTTTGTAATAGCCAAAGCTGTGCAACGCCGTCACAAAACGGGCGGCATCTTCGCGCGCGCGTTCGATCAGGGCGAATGGGCCGGCCGGCGCGCTTTCCCGCAGGCTCACCAGGTTTGACGAATCACGCAGCGCCTGATCGAGCGCGTCGTTACCGGTCTTCTCTAAATTGACGACATAGGGTTGCGGGTCCGCGGCTTGCGAGCGCGGTGTAGTTATCAGAAAGGCCGCTGCTGCAAACAGCGCTGCTGCCCGGCGGCTGACCCGAGCCGGCCGCCGGCGCAACCTCATCGAACAAGCGATTTTGCTATGAGCGGGTGATAAATTCCCCATGGGATCTGTGTGAATCCGCGTTACCCGTCAACTATGCAATTACTTGTGGAGAGAGATCATTCGCAAAACGACAATCATGGCGCCCGCCAGAACGCTACAAGCCAAAGCTTTGCTTATTCGTCGACGTCGTCGTTAGCGCCTGCAACCTCAATTCGCGCGGCTTCCGCTTTTCGATACACGGAATGGTTGAAACCTGTCGTCAGGGGCGATATACGATACAAAACTTTGGCGTGACGGTCGAGTGATGGTCATGCCGGGATGCGTGGGCCACGGTCGAGAGGGTTTGCAATACTGTCGAGGGCGCTGCATTTGTTGGGTCATCATAAACTAGACTGTCGAGGGCGCTGCATTTGTTGGGTCATCATAAACTAGCGCGGCTGGCAACCTGTCCGCTTTGGCCTGTTCTTTGGTGGGCACGCCCATCCTCCCGAGGCCCTAGCTTGATATCCGGCAATGACCGAAATGGGGGCAGAACGGGTCGACCAAGTCTCAGATCTCCACGGCCTCGGCATCAATCGATTGGGCAAATTCGGATCTCTCTGGCGCGACTTTTACGTGAGCTTTAATCAGCCGACGATCGACCGGCAACGAAATAATGTCTCCGTCCTTTGGTATTGGCCGACCATAAATACGAAAACGCAGGACAGAACCATCTTTGCGTGTCAACAGAAGATCGTGTTCCACTGTTTACCTCCCCACTAACAACGCGGTTCATGCTCTCCGCCAATGGTTGCTGCAACGACAACGATAAAACGCTCGGGAAAATTCCGGCGCGCCAACGCGGCCGCAAGCAATGCCTCAGCCTTTAATCCGCCTATGATCGGCGTATGCTTTGGCGAATTCGGCGCCGAGCAGAAAGATCTGAGCCGAGTAATAGACCCATACAAAGACTATGATGAGTGCGCTTGCGGCGCCATAGCTCGACGCCATGTTACCGCTTCCGATATATAGGCTGATCAAATGTTTACCGACCGAAAAGAGTAGGGACGTCATCGCGGCGCCGAGCCAAACGTCCTGCCATTCTACGGGATAATCGGGAAGTATCTTAAAAATTACCGCGAAGAACACGGTCGTGAAACCAAATGAGAGTGCGTGGTTTAGGAGGTACAGGATGATCGAGAAGTTTGGCAGAATTCGATCGATATAGTCACTGAACGCCATCAATGCCGTGCTGGCAATAATAGAAACCAGTAATAAGAAGCCGATCACGAGTATGACGCAGAGGCTGAGAAAACGCGACTTGAGGAAATGTGTTACGCCGAGGTTCCCGGCCGCGGGGACTTTCCAGATCAGGTTTAGAGCCGCCTGTAATTCGCTGAATACGGCTGTAGCGGTGGCGATTAACGTGCCAATACCGACCACGGTGGCGATGATCCCGGACCGAGTGCTGCTGGCGCTCCTCAGCATCGCCTGAACCGCTCCCGCGCTGTCTGGACCGACGAGTTTGGCAATATCGCCAAACAGCGCACCCTCCGCCGCTTCTCGACCGAAGACGAAGCCCGCTACCGCGATCACTATCACGAGCATCGGTGCAAGGGAGAACATCGTGTAGAAGGCAATTGCTGCGCCGATGGTCGGGGCGCGATCGTCGAGCCAACTATAAACCGTTGTCTTGCCTAAGCTGGCCCATCCCGGAAGGAATGTTGGAAAAACCCCGCTGAACCAAAGCGCTGCCGGTGGGCGTGCAAATAGCTCCGGAAAAGCCGGCCCGGATTTGGGTTGCGCTCGGACAACATCTCGAAGACGGCGCATGTTTATGGAACGCTGCCGCGCGCAAATTGTTGGGGCCGTTTCGCAGGTTGCCTTCCCCGCTTCGTCCTAATGCATTGATGGCGATCCTCTGCTCTGGTTGATGCCCAAAAAATGACACGACCAAAAGAAAACGGCTCTTATCGGATTCCGGGGTGGTGAGGTTGGGATGGGTTCGGCCTCTGCCCTTCTGGTATAGGGTCAGGAATTGGTGTAGCTGGCCCTGACCCATCCGCGCGAGGAGGCCGCACCCTGATGGCTGGACCCGACCTGGTCAATCTTCCGGCCCTGATTGACGACGCCAAGTGCTTCGCCTTGGTGCGCCAGCATCGCTGGCCCGAGGGTGTCCAGTGCCCCTTCTGTGCAAGCCCGGCAGTGATCCGCGACGGCTGTGACGAGACGCAGCCCTGCCGGCAGCGCTACCGCTGCAAGGCGTGTGCTGGGCGCTTCGACGACCTCACCGGCACGGTGCTGGCCGGCCATCACCAGCCGCTGCGCGTGTGGGTACTGTGCCTTTACTTCATGGGCCTGAACCTCTCCAACCGGCAGATCGCCCGGGAGTTGGAGCTCAGCGGGCCCGATGCGCAGACCATGACGGATCAGCTGCGCCACGGTCTGGTGGTCAAGACCTCGGCCGTGGCGCTGCAAGGGGAAGTCGAGATCGATGAGGTTTACGTGGTGGCTGGGCACAAGAGCCTGCCCCTGCGAAGGCAGGGGGTCAGCCCGCGGCCGTCGCCAAAGGGGGCGGCTCGGACGCCGCCGCCGGCTGGCCGGCGCGCCGGGCCGCGGCACGCTGGAGAAGGACAAGCCGCCCATTCTCGGGGTGATCCAGCGCGGGGGCCAAGTCCTGCTGCGCATGCTGGCCAATGTACAGCGGGCCACGATCAAGCCGGTGATCGAGGCCACCGTCGCGAAAGGCAGCCTCATCTACACCGACGAGTACAATGTCTACGCCCGCCTGCCCGCCTGGGGCTACCTGCACAAGACCGTCTGTCACGGGCAGGGCGAGTATGCTCGTGATGAGGATGGCGACGGGTTTTGTGAGGTCCACGTCAATACGATGGAAGGCCTCTGGTCTTTGCTGCGCTCGTGGTTGCGTCCGCACCGGGGCATTTCGCAGGAGAAGCTGCCGGATTATCTTGGCTTCTTTCAGTTCGTGCACAATGCGCGTCGCCGCGGCAAAGCACTGCTCAGCGCGCTCATTGCCGCTCTGGTCACGTGACCCAGCCCATCACCCTGAAATCCGATAAGAGCCAAGAAAACAATCAGCGGGGTCGACGCACCCCACCTGACACAACAGCGTAGATGGGGCGCCAGATCGACGATCTGAGCATCCCGGCCCCGTTGCGACGCTACCTAGGATAACCGCCGTAACCTGACTGGGGCGTCGCCCCGTAGCCGCCTGTCGCGGATACGTGCCGCCTACCTCGGCTGTGAGGTGGGAGCCGTCGCAGTACCGCCGGTTTTTGCTCCACCGCTAATGGCGTTGCCTACGGCTGCACCCAAGGCCGCGCCGGCGGCCGTCCCGGCCGCTTGCCCGGGTGTGCTGTAGCCCGGAGAGGCCGGGGCGCCATATCCTTGCTGATACGGGGTGCCCGGCTGGTTAGGCGTCCCATAGCCAGGCTGACCATAACTCGGTTGCTGGTAGGCCGGTTGACCGTATCCTGGTTGTTGGTAGGCCGGTTGACCGTATCCCGGTTGCTGGTAGGCCGGTTGACCGTATCCCGGTTGCTGGTAGGCCGGTACCATCCCGGTTGTTGGTAGGCCGGTTGACCGTATCCCGGTTGCTGCTGATATTGAGCGAGCGCCAAGCTTGATGTTCCAGCCATCAGTGCAACAGCGCTAGCGGTAGTCCAGAACGCCTGCCTCATCACAGTCGCCTCCCGTCCGCAGCATCACACGGTAGCCTAAACACTACGGAGCACCAATGGTTACATTAATCTGAGTCAAAACCCATGGGATTACGCGCTTCTCCCTGACCTGCGCCGCCAGCACGTCCTCGGCACGCGCCGGCGCCCCTGGTTTGAGACCAAGCTGTGCCCTCACCTTGGCCGGCACTGCACCCTCGATATCGATTTTTCGAATGTGAAAGAGCGGGCCTAGCTTTGGCGCGACCGTCACCTTTACGGGCGGGTTCGCTGGTGCACGGCTCAGTAGATCGGGAAGATTGCTGTCCTGCAGCCCATGGCCGGCGATCGTGATATCAACGCTGCCTTTGTAATAGCCAAAGCTGTGCAACGCCGCCACAAACCTGGCGGCATCTTCGCGCGCGCGTTCGATCAGGGCGAATGGGCCGGCCGGCGCGGTTTTCCGCAGGCTGACCAGGTTTGACGAATCATGCAACGCCTGATCGAGCGCGTCGTTACCGGTTTTGTCCAGAAGTGACGACATAAGGCTGCGGGTCCGCGGCTCGTGACAGCGGTGTCGTCAGCACAAAGGCGGCTACCGCGAACACTGCTGCTACCCAGCGGCTAACCCGCGGCCGCCGGCGGAGGTAACCTCGTCGAACAGGCGATTTTGCTGCCAAGCGGGTGAGGATCGCCCATGATATCAGTGTGAAGCCGCCTTGCCTGTAACCGTGCAGATTGCCGCGAGCAAGCCGATGCTTATTCGAGCCATTTTGTGTTTATTTTACCGTCAGAAACAATCGCGATGCGGGCGGTTTCAACTTTGACATAAGGTCGATGCGCACAATGTTGGCGAGGTCCACGCATGGCGCCTTGCAACTCCATGAAGGACCAGCGTCGGAATGTCGAACTTCTCGATGTCTGGGTCAAATCCGTCTCGGAGAAGCCGCGACGTAGAAATGGCTAGCCGTCAGGCTGGCCGTGATTCCCTGGCGCCAGAGGATTCGCGCACGCCTTCAGATACCTTGGAGCCATGCCGGCCGGTGATCGAATGAAGCGCAAGCATTTCATCGCAGGCCTTGTCGCGGCGGGAGCGGCGCGTGCCTGGGATAAACGGAGGGTATGCGGCGCGTTGGTGTGCTGACCGCCTTGCTGAGGATGACCCGGCGACAAAGGCACGGCTTGCTGCCTTTGCGAGGGGATGGGAGCGCTAGGTTGGGCCGGGGGAGCAACCTGCGCATCGATCCCCGCTCCGCTCCCGGCGTATCGGGAACCACCGCCCTGCTCCCTAAGCGTGACCGCTTGGGAACGTCCATCTCCGGTCGCGACCAATACGACTTATCCATCACTCGCACTCGGCGGAGATCGTGAGCTAGCGTCAGGCGCCTTCGGGACCGACACTTCGTCGCCTAAAATCGCCAAAAATAGCTTGCATGACGCAAGTCACATTCCCATATGGCTTGCAACATGCAAGTCGATGGAGTGCGGCTCGATGCGGCGTAAGAGCTTTGGCAACATGCAATGCCCAATCGCCCGCAGCCTGGAACGGGTGGGCGAATGGTGGAGCATTCTCATTCTGCGCGATGCGTTTCACGGTCTGACCCGGTTCGATCAATTCCAGGAGAGCCTCGGCATCGCGCCCAACATGCTGACGCGCCGGCTCAATTCGCTGGTCGAGGCGGGTCTGCTCGAACGTCGCCGCTACAGCGAGCGGCCGCCGCGCGACGAATACGTGCTGACCGAGACCGGTCGCGACTTCCGGCCGGTGCTGTGGGCGCTGCTCGCCTGGGGCAACAAGTATTTTGCCCCCGAGGGCCCGAGCGTCATCGTCGTCGATAGCCAGACGGGAGCAGGAAGCCGAACCCGTGCTGGTCGATCGCAAGAGCGGCCGTCCGCTCATTGCCCCAGATTTCCGTTCGGCGCCTGGACCCGCCGCCGATGCGCGCACCCGGCAGCGCCACGCCCCAGTCGTCCAGCAGCACGCATCGGTTCAATCGGCCAACGAGCCGGTCCCTTAGGTCGCGATCGTGCAAACTCTTGAGCAGGCGATGGAGACCATCATGGATACCGTCGTGCTCGAACGGGTAGCGGCCGCCGCGCCGGTCAGACACCGGCTGAAATTCGGACGGAGAACCCTCGCGCTGGCCGGCGTGGCACTGGCTCTGATGAGCGGCGGTGTCGGATATGGCCGCTACTGGTGGACGACAGGCCGCTTTATCGAAAGCACCGACGACGCCTATGCCGGCGGCAATGTTACCCCGGTATCACCCCATGTCGCCGGTTTCGTCGCGCAGATCCTGGTGACCGACAACCAGCATGTCCGTGCCGGTCAATTGCTGATCCGTCTCGACGAGCGCGATTTCCGGGCGGCACTTGATCACGCCGAGGCAATCGCGACCGGGCGGCAGGCCGCGCTCGCTGCCCTCGAAGCGAAATACGTTCTGCAACAGGCGATGATCCGCCAGGCCGAGGCCAATCTCAAAGCCAAGATTGCCCAAGCCACCTTCGCCGCGGAAGACGCGGTGCGCTATCGCAACCTGGCGCTGACCAGCTATGGCACAAGGCAAAATGCTGAGCGGACATCCGCGGCCGAGGAAGAGGCGCAGTCCGCGACCCAATCCGCGCAAGCAGGACTCACTGCCGCGCGCCAGCAGCTGACGGTGCTGGACGCCGAGATCGCCGAAGCCCGCGCCGGTGTTGCCCAGGCCAAGGCCGATCTCGAAACCGCCCGGCTCAATCTCGGCTATACCGAGATCCGCTCGCCGATTGACGGCTATGTCGGCAATCGGGCGGCGCAGGTCGGCGCCTATGTCGCGAGCGATGCGTATCTGTTGAGCGTCATCCCGGCGCATGGGCTGTGGGTCGACGCCAACTTCAAGGAGGATCAGCTCGCGCATATGCGGCCCGGGCAACCGGCGACGGTCGTCGCCGACGTGCTGCCGGACAAAGTCTTCCACGGCCATGTTCTGAGCCTGGCGCCGGGAACGGGTGCGGTGTTCAGCGTGATCCCGCCGGAGAATGCCACCGGCAACTTCACCAAGATCGTGCAGCGCGTGCCCGTCCGCATCGCCCTCGATGACGGCGATGCAAAACTCGGCGCGTTGCGGCCCGGTCTTTCGACAACAGTCAGCGTCGACACGCGGCCAGATCCGCACACGGCGAGGTGACAGTGATGCCCACGAACGCCACCTGGCTCAAAAGCCTGCTGCCGTTTGTGGTGATGTGTTTTGGCGGGTTTATGGCGCTGCTCGACATCCAGATCGTCGCCTCGTCACTGCAGGACATTGGTGGCGGGCTGTCGGCGGCACAGGACGAGATCAGCTGGGTACAGACCGCCTATCTGATCGCCGAGATCATCGTCATCCCGCTCAGCGGCTGGCTGACCCGGGTGTTCTCGACGCGCTGGCTGTTCGCCGCTTCGGCCGCCGGCTTTACGGTCACCAGCCTGTTGTGCGGCCTCGCTTGGAATATCGAAAGCATGATCGTCTTCCGGGCACTGCAGGGCCTGCTCGGCGCCTCGATGATCCCGACGATGTTCACCTCGTCCTTCTATTTTTTTCAGGGGCCGCGCCGGGTCTATTCCGCCGCCGTGATCGGTACGATCGCCTCCGTGGCGCCAACGCTGGGGCCAGTCATCGGCGGCTGGATCACCGATACCTTGAACTGGCACTGGCTATTCTACGTCAATCTCGTACCGGGTATCATCGTCACAATCCTTGCTGCATTGCTCGTCAGAATTGACGAGCCGGATTGGACGCTGCTGAAAGATGCCGACTATCTCGGCATCGCGCTGATGGCGGTTGCCCTCGGCACGCTCGAATACGTGCTCGAAGAGGGCTCGCGCTGGAACTGGTTCGACGACTGGACAATCCGGAATTGTGCGTGGATCGCCGCCATCGCCGGCGTGCTGTTCGTCATTCGGAGTCTGACCTTTGCGCGCCCGGTCGTCGATCTGCGCGCGCTGAAAAACCGCAATTTCGCGGTCGGCTGCTTTCTGTCATTCGTGACTGGCATCGGCATTTTCTCGACGATTTATTTAACCCCGTTGTTTCTCGGCTATGTGCGCGGATTTAGCGCCTGGCAGACCGGGGTTGCGATCTTCTCCACCGGTGCGGCTTCGCTCGCCGGGGTGCCCGTGTATATCTTGCTGGCGCGCAAGTTCGACACGCGCTGGCTGATGATGTTCGGCCTCGCCCTGTTTGGCGTGTCGATGTGGGCCTTCAGCTACATCACCAGCGATTGGAGCGGCGGCGAGCTGCTGGTGCCGCAGATCCTCCGCGGTTTCCCCCAGGTCTTCGCGGTGGCACCGGCGGTGACATTGGGGCTCGGCAGCCTGCCGCCGGAACGGCTCAAATACGCCAGCGGCCTGTTCAACATGATGCGCAATCTGGGCGGCGCGGTCGGCATTGCCGTATGCGGCGCGATCCTCAACGCCAGAACCAATTTCCACTTCAACATGATCGCCTCGCATCTGACGCCGGCGAACGGCCCGATGGACCGCTTGATCGCCGGCCTGGCGCAGCGCTACGCGGCACTTCCGGGCAGTCTGGACGGGGGTCACCTCGCCGCGCTGAAGCGGCTCTGGCTGCTCGCCTATCGCGAAGCTTCGACCCTGGCCTATGCCGATGCCTTTCGCGCGATCATGATCGCCTTTATCGCCGCCACCTTGCTGGTGCCGCTGTTGCGCCAGGTCGCACCGCCGCGGGCGCCGGCCGCCGATGGTCATTAAACCGAAAAGGAGGGACAACGATGACAGAGCTTTCGTATCGTACCGCCTTGATCGTCGGCGCGGGATCCGGCATCAGCGCCTCGGTCGCGCACGGCCTTGCGGCCGCCGGGCTCAAGATCGGGCTTGCAGCTCGCAATATCGACAAATTGGCGGCACTTGCCGCCGAGACTGGCGCGGAACGGTTCGCCGCCGACGCCTCCAACCCCGCAGCGGTCGCGCACCTGTTCGAGGCCGTCGACGCGCGCCTCGGGGCGCCGGATGTCGTGCTGTACAACGCCAGTGCACGGGCGCACGGCCCGATCGCCGAGCTCGATCCCGAAGCCGTGCGCAAAGCGATCGAGATCTCGGCCTTTGGCGGCTTTCTCACCATCCGCGAGGCGGCCCGGCGAATGATCCCCAAAGGCCGCGGCGCGATCCTGCTGACCGGCGCCAGCGCCAGCGTCAAGGGTTTCCCACACTCCGCTGCCTTCGCAATGGGCAAGTTCGCATTGCGCGGCCTGGCGCAGAGCACGGCGCGGGAATTGGGGCCAAAGGGTATTCACGTCGCGCATTTCGTGATTGACGGCGGCGTGCGCAGCGCGCGCCGTCCGGACCCGGCGGACCGGCCCGACAGCACGCTCGATCCCGACGCGATCGCGCAGACCTACATCGAAGTCCTGCGCCAACCGCGCAGTGCCTGGTCGATGGAGATTGAGCTGCGGCCGTGGGTCGAGACCTTCTGAGGCCGAGCGGAGATTACATTGGAACACCGGAACGCGACCGCCGCTGTGATCGGCGCCGGCGACTATATCGGCGCCGCCATTGCCAGGAAATTCGCAAGCGAAGGGTTCCTCGTCTTCGCCGGCCGACGGCGTGGCGAGAAGTTGGCGCCGCTGGTCGCGGACATCGAGGCTGCCGGCGGACGGGTCGTCGGCCGCTCGCTCGATGCACGCAAGGAAGATGACGTCACGGCCTTCCTGAAGGATGCCGATGCGACAGCGCCGCTCGAAATCTGCATCTTCAATGTCGGCGCCAATGTCAGCTTTCCGTTCCTGGAGACGACCGAGCGGGTGTTTCGCAAGGTGTGGGAATTGGCCTGCTATGCGGGCTTCCTGACCGGGCGTGAAGCAGCGCGTCTGATGTTGCCGCGCGGGCGCGGCAACATCTTCTTTACCGGCGCGACCGCCGGTCTGCGCGGCGGGATCGGTTACGCTGCCTTCGCCAGCGCCAAATTCGGACTGCGGGCAGTGGCGCAGAGTGCCGCCCGCGAACTCGGTCCGCAGGGCATCCATGTCGCCCATCTGGTCATCGATGCCGGCGTCGACACCGAATGGGTGCGTCAACGGATCCAGGAGCGCGAAGGAGAGGCGGCGCTCGCCAACCTGCCGACCGGCCGACTGATGCGCCCGCAATCCGTCGCCGAGGCCTATTGGCAAATCTATCAGGAACCGCGCGACGCCTGGTCGTTTGAACGCGAGATCCGCCCTTTTTCCGAGAAATGGTGAGCCAATGAAGGTCGAATTCCATTTCGATTTCGGCAGTCCCAACGCCTATCTGGCCCACTTGGTGATCCCCAAAATCGAGCGCCGTACCGGTGCAAAATTCGAATATGTGCCGGTGTTGCTGGGCGGGGTCTTCAAACTGACTGGCAACCGCTCGCCCGCGGAGGCCTTCGCGGCCATAAAAAACAAGCTCGACTATGAACGCCTGGAGACGGCGCGCTTTATCAGGCGCCACGGGATCGAAGACTTCCGGCCCAACCCGTTTTTCCCGGTCAACACACTGACCTTGATGCGCGGCGCCATCGCGGCGCAAAGGCTTGGTGTTTTCGAGCGCTACGTCGCCGAGATGTACCGCCACATGTGGTCGGAGCCCCAAAAGCTCGATGATCCGTCGGTATTGCACGCCGCATTGGTCGAGTCTGGTTTTGATGCCGAGCGCTTTGGCCAGTTGGTCCAGGACGCCGATGTCAAAGCCCAGCTGCTCGACAATACGACCCGGTCGGTCGAGCGCGGCACCTTCGGCTTGCCGACCTTTTTCGTCGAGGACGAGATCTTCTTTGGCAAGGACCGGCTGCGTGATGTCGAAGAGATGATCCTGGCACTACGCTCGTAGCTGGCAGAGAGACAGATACACCCCGCCGTTGTCTGGTCAACGTCGCGCGGCCGGCGACCGAACCGGGCAGGCCCGTTCAGATACAATGGGCGAGCATGTCTGCCGTTTCGACGCCGACACCGCGAAGCTGCGCGAGCAATCGGACCGTCGGGTGGGCGCCCTCTTTCGGCTGCTGCTCCAGTCGTTTCAGACACGCCGTCTCGATCTCCTGGATCTGCCCAGCGATCAGCTGCAAGTGTGCCATCTCGCCATTCGGAGCGGAAATACCAGAATGGTGTGCGGATCGCAGATCGCGATCTCCGGCTCGGCCGTGGCGAGGTCGTTCTGATGCTGACCCTATCCGTCTCAATGAGATCATCGTTAGCGCAGTAATACTGAGAGAATGCCCTTCATAATGGTGGGGACGACAGTGAAACCGTCGCTTCAGCGCTGCAGCGTTTCGCGGCTGACGATGACCTCACCTGTTGATATCAGACGCACCAAATTCACGGTTTGCGCCAATGCTGGCGAGCCCGAGTAATAGGCCGGCACTGCTCCATTGCCGACCTGCATCGGCCGGTCCCAATGCCCGAGTGCGAGATAATCCGCCGCGGTCGCCATGATCTCCTCATCGCTGAAAACCCAGGACGGACGCAATGGGTTGTTGCGAGTGGCGGGCGGCTCGTAATGCCCATGCGCCATCGCGACCTGCCATCGCGTCGAGCGCGGCCATGGACCGCGTAATGGCGGCATATCTAAATAACCGCGATGCGCATATCCCCAAATCTCCAGGTCGAGCGTGTCGAACCTCACCACCTTGTCGTGGCTCACGCCCAGGATCGCCAGCTTCGGGAGCTGTGCATATCTTCCTTTCACATAGACTGAATCGGGAATAGCGGGATCGTGATTGCCAGGCAAAATCACGATTGGTAGGCCGGCATCGGAGAACAGCTTGCCGACACGGTCGATCATCGAGGCGTTCAACTGATGGGTCTCAAACGTGTCGCCCGCCAGCAATACGATATCCGCTCGCAACGCTCGCGCCGTTGCCAAGACCGCCGCCAGCCGAGCGGCGCCATCCCCATCATGTGCCGCCGCGATCCTCTCTTCGTCGACATGCACATCGGAGCTGTGAACCAGCCTGATCTCGTTCGGCGCGTTGATGTTTCTCGTCATATCGATCTTCTAGTCAGCCGCTTCGCGCACCGCCGCGAGTAGTTCGTAGCGCCATGCCGCCTGGCTGACGAGATATTCCAGGTCTTCCGCAAGCAGGTGGCCTTCGTCGATCAGGCGCTGACTATCCTGCCGCACCTGTTCAAGGTAGCTTGCCTTGCTCGGATAGCGTTCCGCGACTGATCGACGAGGATCGCCTCTCATTGCGCGTTCTTCGGGCGCCGGCGGGAACGGGATTGTCGATCCCATCAAGCTCATCAATCGGTCGGGTGCCCCGATCTGTGGATGACGCAGATTCCAGCCCGTGTAACTCGCGAGCGGCACGGTCAGATCCGGCAGGCGGATGCCGCTCACCTCATTACCATCGCGATCGACCGCCGGCACGAAATGCGGGTAAGGTGTCCCCTCGACCGGCGGTAGGATCGTCGCCACCCCACGTTCAGCCTCTGGACCGAAGTCGAGGCGAATGACCTGTGGCGGGTGCGCCGGAAAACTCACGCTCGGGGATCGCCGTGAAGACGCCCTTGAGCTGTTCGGGGGTAACGGCAGTTCCGTCGATAAGACGCGGATACCGGCTCGGCGGCGGCTCTCTCTCACCGCTGACCCACTCTCCCATGCGGATCAATGCGGCCCGCAGCAAGGGATTGTAATCACTCGAATTGAACGCTTGCTGGCCGCGGGAGCCGTCGAGCGGGTTGGTGTCGGTCAATGGCAAGGTGCCCGCGGAGTGCTGGGTTCCGGCAAAATGATAAAGGCGCACCGAGGCGGCCAACGAAACGTCGCGCGTACCTTCGGCGTCGGTGTGGATCAGCGAGGCATCGCCACGCCAATATTCGGTCGACGAGTTGGTGAAGAAGATTTTTGGTACCCGGCGCCGCGCCGAAAGTCGCTCGAGCAGGCCGTCGCTCTTTTCGGTGACCAGGTCAGTGCTGGTGCTGTCGTTGAACGGAAAGGCGTTGCTCATCGTCGGGTGAAGCGAGGCAGAAGGCTGTCCAAAGCGTTGGTTAAAATCGCCGCCGCGCTTACCGCCGGCGATGTGGACGAGCATGCCGTCGAACACGACGCGCTCCTCTTCATCCTCGTTGAGGCCGAGGTAGAGAAACTGCCGCAGATAGCGCCCGCTTTGCGACGCGCCAAAAGCATAGGCCTGCCGAATGTCACCCGCGCAGGGATTGCCGTCGTCAGCACGACCATGACGCAAAAAGGCAACAACATCGCGCGCCGTCAGCAAGCCCAATCCAATCACCGGAGCACCGGTCGTCGTGTAGATCACGTGATAGATCTTGCCTGGCATGAACCCGCCCGAGAGGTGGACATGGTCGGCATCGGGAACGACCTGACCGGCATCCAGCCGGGCGAATGACCATTCCTGCCGCGGGATCATCCGCGGCGGCGCATTATCGGCGTCGCGCACGAGCAGTGCAGCGTCTCGGATCGTCGAGATTGCTGCATGAATAAGGGCGGTGCCCGCGGTCGGACAGAAGCTGCATGTGGCTCGGCGCGTTCGGTTGGAAACTCACCAGCAGCCTGCCGGAGACCGGATGACCGTCCTGCCGTGCCTCCGGAACCTTGATGCGCATAAGCCCCTCTGCTGCCGGCACGTCGTGCTGCCACCCGCACCACACGACGGTATAGCCATGGCGCATCAGGAAACCGTCGCCGGGATCGGTCGGCGCGCTGGGGTTGATCGGTCGCGGAACACGGTTGAACGTCGCCAATGCCAGGCGATTGCCGCGGTTCGGCACATCGAAAAGCAGGCGATGATTGCCATGCCGAGGGTCATCCGGCATCAGGATGCGGATATCCGCGGAGAAATGCACAAACCCGTCACTGTCGCGCGGGGCCAGATCGATATCGGTGATGCAGTGATTGAGGGGATGAGCGGGATCGACCGCGAAATGGATCGTTCCGTCGAGTTGGGTATAAGGGCCCGCAGAACCAAACACCCGCCCGTCGGCGAGCGGCTGTCGTGTCTTGATTTCAAGCGCGGCGACTGCCATCGCGCTCCTCCATGAGTTCACGCTGCCAACGCTGCGCCTGATCCATAGCCGAAGTCAAACCGATTGGCTGGGCTTGAGAGAGGACCCGATCTCAACCAAATCGCATCTCGTCAATCGATACGACCGGTAAGAGTTGAGGTGACTGAATGAATTCAGGGTCCCGTTGTCGTCCAGCCTCGGCAACGTGCGCCCGATCGGTTTCCCGGCCCGGCGATTCACTTATGGCTGGCGCCTCAAGCCGAGATTGGCTCCCCAATATTTGTACAGCGCCGGTGATCCCATACTGAATAGCGCCTACGTGTTGGGTACAGGGCCGTTTTTGATGCCTGCTATTATAGTTAGGGTTCTTTTGCTATCGGTAGGCGCAACCGCGCAGCGGGAGCTGGGCTCAGTCCTGGTGCCAGGGCAAGGCTTAGCAGGCCGCAGCCCAGGGCCAGCGCTAAAGACGTACCGACGACTGCCACCATCGCGAGCACGCTTCCTCGCGGCAGCGTCCCGAGTAGAAACGTTCCGAGTGCGGCGATCGTCATCTGCGTAAAGCCCATCAGCCCCGAGGCGGCGCCCGCGACCCGCGGATAGACGCTAAGCCCGGCGGCGAGGCCAGACGGTTGGCTCATACCATTTCCGATCGAGCTGATTGCCATCGGGACAAAGAGCGCCCACGGGGTCAAATCGGCGAGGCACCAGAGCGTGAGCATAATCCCCGAGACGAGCGACAGCGCGAGCCCGAGAATAAACAGGCGCGTGCTGCCGAGGAATGCCGATAACCGCATGACACTGGCATTGCCGAGAATATATCCGGCCATCGGTAAGAGGATCATCAGCCCGTAAGTGCTCGGTGGCTCATGCAGGCGTTCGGCAAGCAGATAGGGCGCAACCGCCAGGAAGGTGAACCACGAAGCGCTGGTAAATGCCGTGGCGAACACTATGCTGACAAAGATCGGGGACTGCAGCAGCAGGACGAACGACCCGATCATGGCCACAAGGTTGACTGATGTGGGTGTGTGCGTCTCTTTGAGATGGACGGAGGTCAGAATCAGGACAACTGCCCCGACCGCGCCGAGTAGCACAAAATCGGCGCGCCACCCGACCCATTGCACGAGATAGGCGCCAATGGCAGGTGACAGCGAGGGTGCCAGGCTCATCACCATCATGATCGTCGCTAATGCGCTCGCCGAACGTTCGCGGTCATAGATATCGCGGACGATTGCCCGGCCCAGTACCATTCCGGCGCAGCCGCCTATGGCCGCGAGCGTGCGGCCAATGATCAGCGCCGGCAGCGACCAGGCGAACCCGCAGAGCACCGTGCCGACAAGAAACAGCGAAAGCCCGGCGAGCAGCACCGGGCGCCGGCCGAAGCGATCGGATGCCGGCCCATAGACCAGCTGTCCCACTGCGATCCCCGCCAGAAACAATGTCAACACCAGCTGGACGGAACCCGGCGCAGCTTCGAATTCCACGGCGAGAATTGGCAACGCCGGCACCAGCATGTGCAGCGCCGCTGGCGCAATCGCGGTGACGAGGGCCAGCAGGACGAGCATCGGCATGAATTGTCCTCAGTGGATGATTGCTTCGAACCGTGATGCGATTGCCGCGGTCGATGGCATCGAGGTGCTGGCACATCGCTGCCGCGGACCTGTCGACCAAAATGTGTTGTATTCGCGGGCAGTGTAGTTGCGAGCGGATGCGTAGGACTTTCGAGGCCGTCGCCCGGGTGCGAGAGGGCACAGCAAAGCGATGGGATATGTGGCGTGC